>NZ_CP036266.1:2465747-3746580 GCF_007744075.1 Gimesia chilikensis
TACACGATCTTCTCGGATGCGACCCCGGTCGACACGTTCCGGGTCAGTCATCAGACCAGTTCGGACGACTTCCTGGATGACGGCACCTGGTGGGAATACATTGGCGATCCAGTCGTCATCGACGGCAACACGCTGACCGTGATGCTGAGCGACGATGCGGACGGTATTGTCTACGCCGATGAAATCCGGATCATCCGGGTGGTTGATCCGGTGATCAAGGTCGAAGTGGACGGCGGAACCGTGGAAGACAGCGGTGCCGTGGACTTCGAAGACACGATCACCGGTGCTCCCGTGGTCAAGACCTTCACCGTAACGAACTTCGGCGAACGGAACATGGCCCTGGGCGGCATCAACGTTCCGACCGGGTTCAGCCTGGTCTCCGGGTTCGGGAATACAAACCTGGCCCCCGGTGCTTCGACGACCTTCACCCTGCAGATGGACGCCAGCGTGGGCGGCAGCTTCAGCGGGATGGTGAGCTTCGGCGGTGACCTGGCAGTCGAGAATCCCTTCAACTTCACGGTCAGCGGTTCGGCTGCGGACTCGATGATCATCGACAACGGTGACTCCGGTTACAGCACCAGTGGTGCTGCCTGGAACCGTGAAGTGCGTACCTTTGGTGATGACACGCAATACTTCCAGCGGGACCAGGATGTACTGCTGGGCGGCGATCTGCCGGGTGTCAACACGGCGACCTGGACGTTCGATAATCTGGGCGCCGGTACTTACCAGGTGGCTACGCACTGGCTGAACCACAGCGGATACGCGTCCAATGCCCAGATCACGATCGCGGGCATCGAAGGGGGACCGATCACGGTCACTCTGGACCAGCGGTTCTACCCGCAGGGCTTCAGTGCTGACGGCTCGATCTGGCAGGAACTGGGTAACTTCCAGGTGGCTGCCGGCAACACGCTGACGGTGACCATCTCGGACGATGGTGCAAACGGCAACCTGGCTGCCGACGCGATGCGGCTGGAACTGCTGACTCCCGGATCGACGGCTCCGGAAATCGATGTTGCCGCCGGGGCCACGGCCCTGACCAGTGGCGTGAGCGGCATCGATCTGGGCACCGCCTTCTTCGGCGAAACCCTGTCGCAGACCTTCACGATTACCAATACGGGGACCAACACGCTGAACCTGGGAGCCATCACTCTGCCAGGATCGGGTGAGTATACGGTCTCGTCTCCGCTGGGGACGACGACTCTGTTCGCCGGTCAGTCGACGACCTTCGAGATCTCGTTCAACAGCACCGGAGCCGCCGGTGTGGTTGCTGGTCTGGTCGAAATCGCCACGAACGACAGCGATGAGAACCCGTTCACGTTCAACATCACCGCCGAAATGACGGACGTGGTGCTGATCGACAATGGTGACGTGGGTTACAGCAGCACCGGCAGCTGGAACACGCTGTACTACGATGCCCGCTACTTCGAAAGTGATGCTCAGAGACTGAACCTGGGTCAGAGCGGAACGGCGACCTGGGACTTCACGAACCTGACCGCCGGAACCTACACCGTCTCCGCGACCTGGCTGAATGACCCGTTACGGGCCACGAACGCCGAGTACAATGTTGCCGGCGTGGGCCCCGTGGTGGTCGACCAGCAAGTCGCACCGAATGACTTTGCCGCCGACGGCTTCAACTGGGAAATCCTGACGGCCGCGGTTGTGGTGGCTCCCGGTGGTTCGATCACCGTGACCCTGAGCGACAACGGTCCGGCCAATGGTGCGATCAACGCTGATGCGATCCGCATCCAGCGGGTAGGACCGCTGATGGCGGCCGCCGGTGTGAGCAGCACTGCGGCTCCGTCGATCACCCAGTCTGACCTGGACTCGGTTGTGGATGCGGCCCTGAGTTACTGGGAAACAGCAGGGCTGAGCGACGCTCAGCTGGAACTGCTGGGTTCGGTGAACTTCGTACTGACCGACCTGCCCGATGCAATGCTCGGTGGTGCTTCGGGTACAACGGTTCTGATCGACGTCAACGCCGCCGGTTACGGCTGGTTCGTCGATGGGACGCCGCTGGACAGCAGCGAGTTCACACTGCTGGACGGCAGCCTGCTGGCCGGTTCCGGCAGCGACGCCTTCGGTCAGATGGATCTGCTGACAGTCGTAATGCACGAGCTGGGTCACACACTAGGTCTGGAAGACCTGGACTCAGACGGTACCCTGATGAGCGAGTCGCTGGACGTCTCCGAACGTCGCCTGCCGAGTGCAGACGAACTCGACGACTTCTTCAGCGGCATCGCCGGCGGAGACAACCCGCTGCTGGACTAATTAAACCAGTCCAGTTACAAACAGTCCCGACAGGCCCCCGGAAACCCAAGGTTTCCGGGGGCTATTTTTGTTTTGGAAGGAGCTGTGCTGATTTATACGAATTTATCAGTCTAGATCGTGCCGTAAAACACTGCTGCAAGGTAACGGATCTGTTTTAATCGTCCGTTCGTCTGTTTTTGTCATTGTTTTATGACTTGTAAATCATGTATGTTAGCTAAGTGAATCCAATGTCAGATATTCTATCTGCATGGAGAGACAGGGCCCATCAGGTTCGCGACCTGGCACATCAATAATACAGGGAAAATCCCATCAGGGAATCTACGGGGCTGTCCTCGATACATTGCAGAGCGGAGTGAATGAGATGTTTCTGACCCACTGGCTGCAGGCGATTTCAGCGCGTTCATCTAATCGCCCGTCAGTTCGCCGCCGTCAGCGCCGGAACTTACGTCAGACAGTGACTGATTCTTCTGCCCGGCAGATCCAGTGCATTGAGCTACTGGAAGACCGAACTCTCTTGACCAGCCTGTTTCAGGGGGAACTTCTGCCTGATGCTGCACTCGCTCCATTCGATACGGATCAGTCAGGTTCTGCGGTTGCTGTTTCCGGGGACTGGCTGGTGGTAGGCATCCCCAATGCAGATCCGGCGGGAATTGATAATGCGGGAGCCGTCACACTGTATACCCGCAATGATTCAGGCACGCCTGATGATCAAACCGATGACAGCTGGGATTATCATTCGACACTCGTTTCACCTCGTGCAGATAATACAGATCAGGATCTGTTCGGAACGTCGGTCGCCATTGATGGTGATACACTGCTGATCGGTGCGATCGGAGCAGACGAGGGAGATACCTTCGGATCGGCATATCTTTTCAGACGAAATGAACAGGGGACTGCCTCAAATCTGAGTGATGATACCTGGGACGCGCTGGCGACCCTCTCGCGTCCTGTAGTATTGGCGAACGATGCGGCGGAAGACTTTGGACTGGCTGTGGACCTCAAAGGCAATACTGCTGTAGTGGGGGCACAACTGGATTCGTATGGGGCTGCTGCGTCATCAGGAGCCGTCTATGTCTTCACGACTGACGACGATTGGACGACGGTTTCAGTCGATCAACTGAAAGCCGGTGATGCCTCTGCTGATGCCTGGCTGGGTTCTGCCGTGGCGATCAGTCAGGATGAATCGATCATCATCGCCGGGGCGGTGCAGGATCAAGGCAAGGGGGCCGCTTATCTGTTCGAACGCAGTTCAAATGGCGCGGGTGTTGCGGATGATACCTGGGGAGAAATCAAGAAACTGTCGGGAACCACCGGTTCCGACCTGGGCAGCGCCGTTGATATCGATGATCGCTATGCCGCGGTCGGTGCCGCCGGCGATACGTATGGCGGGTCGGTGTCGATTCTGGACGGTTCACAAAGCTGGAATATCGTCGAGAAACTGCGAGCCAGCGAATATCCCAATTCGACAGACTCAGGTGGTTTCGGATCGGCTGTCTCCATCGCGGGTATGAGCCTGGTCGTGGGAGATCCTCTGAGCAATGGGAGCACCGGGGCGGCATATCTGTTTGAAGGTTCGCTGGGCTGGAGTACGGCTGTAGAGGAGTCACTGATTGCTGCCGATACTGAAACCGGCAGTGGCTATGGTTCCGCGATCGCCATTGATGGAGAGACGATTGTCAGTGGTGCACCGCTGCACAACCACGGTGCAACCGATACCGGTAGCGCCTATGTGTTTGGTTTTCCTCCCGTGATTGACTTTATCACCCAGATCGTGAACGGCGATTTGCTGATTGACCATCAGACGGTCTCCGATTCGAACCTGTCGATGACGATCAGTGGGGGGCAGCTGATCGTGAGTGTGGTCGATAATCTGATCACAGCGCCGGTTGGTGGAACACAGATCGATGCGCAGACGATTGCCGTGTCGTTATCGATGCTGACAGGCAGCACCGTTTATCTGACAGGGGGAGCGGGAAACGAACAGGTCACCCTGGATACGTCCCTGGCTGCAGCCGGGCTCAGAATCGACTACGACGGCGACGATGGATCGGGGGATGATACGATTATCCTGAGTGGGTCTGCAGACTCCCTATCTTCCTGGATGGGAGGATCCCAATCAGGCTGGGTGCGTTTGAATGAATTCGACCTGGATTTTCTCTTCTATTCTCACCAGGATCGGATGATCTGGGATGTGGCGACGGCCCACCTTGATCTGAATTATGACAATGACACCCAGACGATTGATTTTAACGCGGACCTAAGTGGTGGATTTCAGGTAATCTCCGGTTCCGGTCCGGAACTGAAGGTCTTGCAGATTCCTTCCACAACCCTGAATCTGAACAGTGGTGCCGGGTTGGATTATGTCAACATCAATTCCGTGGGACAGGATGGGACTGCCGACCTGATCATTACCGAAACACGCGGCGATGACTGGGTTGAATTCGGAAACTCGCTTGACCTGGGCAGTGGTGATCTGGAGCTGCACGTCAATCGAGCTACTTTTGGTGAGAATGTCACGACCACCGGAAACGTGCATGTCGAAGCCGCTTCGATTTTTACGGATAGCACAACACCGCTGAATACCGGCGGTGGAAATATTTACTTTGAGTCGACTGGTCTCAACCTGGGTGAGATCATTACCACAGGAGATGTCTGGATCGATGCCAGCGCTTCCATAATCGATAACAATGGCTCCAGTAATAACATTACGGCTGCACGGGCAGTGATCCTGAGTGGATCTTCGACGAATTCAATGGAGACTCAGGTGGGTTATCTCGAGGTTGCCACGGTCGGCTTTGTGCAGGTTCAAAACACAGGGGACCTCGTGATCGGGGATGCGGGTGACCTGACCGGGATTTACGCCAGGGACAGTACCATTTATGTCAATACAACGGGTTCACTGGATGTCCGGGAATCGATTCAGACGGGGACCTCACTCAGTCTCTACGCCGGCGGGGATATCACCATTCGGGCTGGCGTGATTGTGAAATCGGAGGACAGCTCGTTTGGTGTAAGCCTCGTTGCAGACGATGATATTCTGGTGGAAGAAGGAGCCCAGCTGATCGCGCTGACCGGGGGCGTGGGACTGGAAGCTAAGAACATGGTCGCGGACAATGCGAATATTGCCGTCGAACTGTGGGGACAGACTCATTCCGCAGACGGCACCTCGGTTTATGGCGGCGTCAATTCGGATGTTTTTTACATCACTCCCAGTCTCGAGTCCGAAATTACCGTCAATGGATTATCGCCGGCGACTCCCGGTGACACACTCTTTTATAATGAACCGACCGACGGTGCGTATATTGATTACGACAGTGAGAATGCGCGGCTGGATTATGCAGGCGGATATCAGAGTATCTTTGTCACAGGTATCGAAAACCTGGAAGCGGGATTCAGTGTGCCTGACCCCGCGCATCTGATGATTAAGGGGACTTCAGGCGACGATGTGCTGACCATTACTGCCAGCGATAATAACTCTGGTTCTTACCAGTTGAACGCTGGTCCTGTCGTCAACTTTTTCAGTATCTCATCCCTGGAGTTCTACGGATTCGAAGGGGACGATCAGCTGATCATTAACAATCCCGCAGGCGGCGTCTTTGCACCTGAGGATGGAATCTACTTTGACGGCGGTGACGGAGGAGAGACCAGTGGCGACCACCTGGAAATTTCAGGCGGCATTGCGGTCGCGGAAACGCATCATTTTCTGGATGAAAGTCAGGGACGTGTGTTCTTTAATGCTGCCACCCGACCCGCGATCCAATACGCCGGACTGGAACAGCCTGTGGATTCGACAGTGAGCGTCGATCGACTCTCGCTAAGTTTCAGTGGTGTCAGCACCCTCAGTGAAGCGGGAGTCGACGAGCTGACCTATGAGTCAGATGTCAGTCAACTGGGGACCTTCCTGAATCCAGCCTTGAGTCTGACGGTCAATAGCGGCAACTGGAACAGCGGAGTTACTTCCGAGATTACGATCGATTCTCTGGGAGAGAATTTCAACGCCGATCTGAACCTGGGGCAGGGGGTCGGGGCAGAAACGGTTTACCTCGGGGCTGGTCTGGATCTGGACCAGGGAAATCTGCTCAGCCTGGCTGATACGACGCGAATCACTGGCGCCATTATTCTGAATGGGGATGTCGAAGTCGTTTCCAGTATTTTGAGCTTCACCACCTCTGACAGCAGTATCGACGCGGGGTCGGGGAAGATTCATCTCGAATCCTCAACCTCATGGTCATCGGGCCAGCTGACGACCACCGGTGATGTGAACTTGATCGCGGGCAATGGTCATCTGAGCCTGCAGAATTCTACGGAGAACACGATCACCGCAGGTCTGCTGGAACTGACTGCCGAACAGGGATCGATCCTCAATATGACAACCGACGTCGATCAGTTAGTCGCGGTGGCCAAAGGAGTCGTCAGAGTCAGGAATACGGGGGATCTGATTCTCGGTTCCGCAGCTGTTCAGACCGCCTGGAAAGGGATTCGTTCTCACACCAACATTATCGATATCGAGAGTGAGGGGGGCATCGATATCCACGAGTCGATGTCTGCCGGGATAGGGATATTGCTGGCAAGCGTGGACGGCGATCCGGGCAGCCTGGCGGAGGACCTGACCGTCCGGTCTGGTGTAAAAATCGAAGTAGCTAACGGGACAATCACATTTAATTCCGCAGATGATATTCTCATTGAGTCCGGCGCACAGCTCGTAGCTGGGAACTCATCGATCGCGTTGAATTTAAGTGTCATTACCACGGACTTTCAGGGGGGCGAGCTGGCACTGTTCGGTCAGCTCTCAGCGGTGAATGGCGCTCAACTGACCGGGAGTGTATTCGCAGATACATTCCATCTCTCTGCCAGTTCTGAGACGGAGATTACCGTCAACGGAGAGAGCCCTGCTGCACCAACTTCCCCTGCTGATTCGCTCTATTATTACTCATCACCGGGAGCCGTTCCCGAAGTGACTCCCGGTGGCACTGACAGTGGGACTATTTCGTTTACAGGCGGACTGGAAACGATTGATTATTCCGAGATCGAAGAGGTTAATTTGCAGGGGGTGCTCTGGGTTGAGGGAACCGAGGGCGACGATGAACTGTCGATCCTGGCGACGGAACTTGACAGCGGAACTTTTCAATTCAACGGCGGCTCTGTTGTCAGTTTCACCTCTTTGACACAACTGGTCTTTGCGGGGGGAGAAGGAGATGACATCCTGAGTATTCAAAACCCGGATGGCGGTCTGTTTGTTCCAGCTGAGGGAATTCTGTTTGACGGCGGATCCAGGGGAGAGACCAGCGGCGATGCACTGGAAATTCTGGGCGGGGCCGCAGCGACGGTTGAGCATCGCTTCGTCGATGAGAATTCCGGCAGCATTCTCTATAACGGCAGCGCCACGCAGACAATCACCTATACCGGTCTGGAACCGATTCTGGATACGATTGAAACGCAAAACCGCAGCTTCAGCTTTACCGGAGCGGATGAGACGATTACGTTGTCTGATGACGGTGTGGCAGGCGACAGTTATTCATTGATCGATTCCACTTTGGGTGAATCGGTCACGTTCCTCAATCCCACGGATGCACTGGCGATTCTGACCCAGGCCGCTGGTGGGACCGGGGCGGATACCGTCAATCTGAATGGTCTGGACAGCAGCTTCAGTGCTGATCTGTTTGTGACTCCGGGCAGTGATGATGCGGTCAATGTCGGCAATCTGGATCTGGGAGCCGGTGATCTGACGCTCTCGGGAATCGTCAGCTTTAATGGCGCCTTTACCACAACGGGAGGCGTGATTGTCGATTCCGCCGGCGATCTGACTTTTGCAGCCGGAGGCAGTCTCAGTTCAGGTGTTGATAGTGTTGAGCTGTTTGCAGAGTCGAATCTGTATCTGGGGTCGATTACCACGCCGAACCAGATTCAACTGACAGCAAGTGGCGGTTCGATTATCGATGCCAACGGTGCTGCGGAAAACCTGAATGGATACCTGGTGACACTGATTGCCTCTGGCGGGATTGGTGCAGGGGATGCGCTGGAATCGAGTATCGTGGGCCTGCAGGCGAATTCCGGTGGAGGACTCTCTCTGGAGAATACCGGTATGCTGTTTCTTGGTTTCTCTGGTGGGATCGAGGGCGTAACGACGAACGGAACGACCCGCATTACTTCGACTGACAACATGACAGTCTACGAATCGGTGACTGCTGCGGGAGGTTTACTGCAACTGGAAAATACCGGGGGAGATTTTCTGCTGCAGAACTCGGCCAGCATTTCCAATACGGGAGCCTCCGGTATCGACATTGATTCGGCCGGGAGTATCACTTTGGTCGAGGGGACGCGGATCGAGAGCAGTGGAACAGGTCTGATCGACGTGCAGTCGGTCAATAATCTGCTCCTTGCGAACCTGCAAACCTCCGGAACCGTGCAACTGACTTCAACAGCGGGAGCCATTCGCGATAATCTCCCCGGTGAAGGTCCCCTGGTTGAAAGTGAAACGTTGATTTTGCAGGCCGCAATCGGCATCGGCGGTGCAGGGACTCTGGACCTGGATACCGAAGTCAACAGTATCACTGCCCACGCAACCCAGGGACCGATCATGATCGACAATTATGGTGAACTGTTTGTGCAGCTTCCCGAATTACTCGATCTGGTGCTTGATGAAGACGCGCTGGAGCAGACCATCGATCTGTCTCAGATTACGACCGCGGGGGGAAATTCTCAGCCGTTAACGGTGATCGCGCAGAGCAGTCAACCTTCGCTGATCCCAGACCCGCAGGTGAACTATGCTGCGGCAGACACGACGGCAAATCTCGTATTCACGCCGATCGCGAATCAGAGTGGAGTTGCTACGATCACGCTCATCATTTCTGATGGAGGCACCGATTATTCCACAGAGACGACCGGCGATAACCGCACGATTTACCTCACGTTCGATGTGACGGTCAACTCTCTGAATGACGATCCGGAACTGGATTCTCTGTCTGATCTGTTACTGCTCAAAAATGCGTCTGAGCAGACAGTGAACCTGAGTGGCATTTCTGCGGGAGGAGGCGAGACTCAGCCGATACGCGTGACAGCGCAGAGCAGTCTGCCGGGGTTAATTGCAGATCCCGTGGTGAATTACACCTCTGACGATGCCACCGGCAGTCTGGTCTTTACGCCAATCACTGACCAGACTGGAACGACGACGATCACTGTCACCGTCGAAGATGGGGGCCTGGACAATAATCTGCTGACGACGGAAGACAATGCCACGATCACGCGGACCTTTGATGTCGTCGTACAGGAATTTGAAACGCTCTCGATGCGGGTGGTCGAAACGCCGACCTCGGTCGGTGGTCAGGGAGAAATCGAGAAACTCCCCGATCACCAGGCTGGAATCAGTGAGTGGAATACCTACTGGGTGGAATTCTGGGTGAATACCATTGATGTTGCCAGCCTGGGGATCGCTACGGTCACGCTTGATCTGAATTATCAGACCGATTTTACCACCGCGACGGACATTGGATACGGTACTGCGTTTTCTCAAAATCAGACCGGAACGATCGATGATCTGACCGGTCAGGTTACCAGTCTCTCAGCGACTGTAGATACGATCGATCTGGGTATCGACGGGCAGTTGTTATTTGCCCGGATTCGCTTCGATTCACTGGCCGATGATCAGGTGCTGTTGGATCTGGAGGGACAAAGTATCGGGCCGTATGACCTGGGACTGCAGATACAGTCGCCACAGATCACACTGGGAAGTGGGCGCATCAGCCAGACGCCGATCATCGATTCCCCCGGTGCCTCTATCTGGGCGAATCCCTACGATCTGAATGATGATGACCGAATCAGTTTTCGAGATCTACTGCTGTTTGCGAGTGTGTATAACAGTGTGCCCGCAGAATCCAGTTCGGATTACGCCTGGTTCAGTGACATCAATCAGAATCAGCGGGTGGATTTCAAGGACCTGATCTTTCTGGCCTCGAATTACAACAAGACCAAGCTTTCACAGGCAAATATTATCTACCCGACTAATTATCCGGATGCCTGGAATCAGAATTTAGAGGTTGCGATCGCGCCCCAGACCACTCCAGAGGCTACTGCATTGACTCAGTCGCAGGCGGATACGATGTTGCAGACCGCTGTCCTGGAAGTCAGCCCGACTGTTTCAAGTGCAGAGCAGCAGAAGCTGGCGAACGTCAAAGTGGAAGTAGTCGATCTGGAAGGGAGTACGCTGGGACGGGTGGTCGGCGATACGATTTATATCGACGTGAATGCCGCCGGTTATGGCTGGTTTGTCGATACGACACCCCTGGATCACAGCGAGTATACCTACGACAGTCAGTTATCATTAATCGCATTACCGGGCAGTGAAGTTGCAGGACTGATTGATCTCTGGACGGTGATTCGTCACGAGCTGGGCCACCTGCTGGGGGCTGAGCATACCGACGAGGGGCTGATGGCAGAGACACTGGATCCGGGTGTGCGAAAATTAACTGAGTCTTATGCAGAGACCGATCAGTTCTTTGGTTTGCTGGAAGACGAGACCGAACTGCTTTCGTTTTAGCATTCCCCCGGTGAGATATTTAGAAACTTTACTGGAACCCTGTTTGCCAGGGGGCAATCGTCCTTATGGACCCGGTGGTTACTGATCAACTGAGGATATCCAGGATTGGCTTCCCGCGATCGATTTCCAGACGTTTTCTGCCGGGAATGTCGAGCCGCGTGGGGTCGAGACCGAGCAGGTGATACAGGGTGGCATGAATGTCGGTGACATAGTGCGGCGATTCGACGGCGTGGAAGCCGAGTTCATCGGTTGCCCCATGCACGTAGCCCCGCTTGACGCCCGCACCGGCAAACCAGATGGTGAAACCGTGAGGATGATGATCGCGGCCGCTGGGCATTTTTGTACTTCCCCGGGTTTCCACCGCAGGGGTCCGGCCGAACTCGGTGCAGAAGACGACAACGGTATCATCCAGCATTCCGCGGCGTTTGAGGTCTTTGAGCAGACCTGCGACCGGTTTATCGACGCGTTTACAGGATCGGGTGTGATTCTCTTTGAGTTTCTGATGCGAGTCCCATTCGCCATAGCCGCTCAAATAGACCTGGGTAAACCGGACGCCCCGTTCCGCCAGCCGACGCGCGGCCAGCAGGCGTTTACCGTAGCTCGAGGTTTCGTTCTCATCGATGCCGTACAGACGCTGTGTTTCTTTTGTCTCCGTGTCGAGATTGAGCGCCTCGGGAACGGAGCGCTGCATGCGGAACGCGAGTTCGTAGGAATTGATCCGGGCCCGGAGTTTCTCGTCATGCGGGTACTCGACTGACGAAATGCGATTGAGTTCATTGATCAGCGCGTATTGATTGGCCTGTTCTTTTTCGAGCACCGTCTGGGGACGGGCACCAAAGGGGAGCGGATTGTTCGGGTCGAGCGAGAATTCCACGCCCATGTATTTGGGACCCAGGTAGTCGGGGCTGAAGTTTTCTTTGACGCGGGTGTCGGTGTAGGAACCCAGGAAGACATATTCCGGCAGATTCTGATTCAGGCTGCCCAGACCGTAACTCAGCCACGACCCGATGACCGGTTGTTTCTGATCCAGCTTGTGACGCCCGTGATGAATCTGGAACTCGGCGGCATGGTCATTATCGGTCGTATACATCGAACGGACAAACGAGATGTCATCGACACAGGTTGCCAGATGGGGCCACCAGTCGGTGATCTCGATTCCGGACTCCCCCTGTTTGCGAAAGCCAACCTGCATCGGCATGATTTTGTCATGTTCCCGTTTGACCTGCACCACCGACCGGGCCCGCTCCTGGTAACGCGGATCCTGAAACGGGTCGGGATAAACGGTGTCGGCGTAGGTCTTGCCGCCGTATTTATTCAATTCCGGTTTCGGGTCGAAGGTCTCCATCTGGCTGTAACCACCGGAGAGAAAAATCCAGATCACCGACTTGGCCCGCGGTGTGAAATGCGGGCCCTGGGTGGCGGCTCCTGAACTTGTACTGGCGGCCTGCCCTGAGCCTTCCCGGTTCAGCAGCATACTTAAAGCCATGCCTGTCGCTCCATAACCGAGGTCGGATAGGAACGTTCTGCGCTGGATCTGGCCGCAGGGGGGCTGCATGTTTGTCAGGTCTGATTGCATGGTTACGTCCTGCCTGTAGGGTTTGCAGACGCGGTTTTAACGGATGGTTACAAAATCATTATGGTTGAACAGTGCCTGCACCAGGCTTTCCCGGGCACGGGCTGCTGGATCGGTTGCGGGTTGTTCAAAGGGTTTCTTCTGTTCTGCTGGTTTCTGGTCAGTCGCTTGAGGAACTTTCTGGAACAGGGTCTGTTGTTGCTCCAGGAAGCGGAGTGCAGCGGACTGCTCACGCTGGTTGGGGGCGCGGGCGAGAATCAGTTCAAATGTATTCCGGATGAAATCGAGTTCCTGTTCGGACGGGCTTTTTCCGGTAAGTTGTGTCTTCTCTGACCAGAGACGCGATGCAATTCGACGGCCCTGTTTGAGTGCCAGCTGGCTGTTGGTTAACGCGAGTGCCTGTTGGGGGCGGACCGTGGTCTGTCTGCGGTAACAGTCGGTGGAACTGGGACCGTCAAACAAAGCCAGAAATTCCATTTTTGCTTCGCCGTGATAGGAATAGTAAAGACTGCGGCGGTTCGTGGTGAGTCCCTGGTCCTGTTCGATCTCCTGTCCGAACATCGTCGTATCCAGGTCATCTGCGAGATAAAACAGGCTGTCGCGAACGACTTCCGCTTCCATTCTACGCAGAGGGAATTTCCAGAGCAGTCGATTGTCGCGATCCGCGGTCAGATTTGGGTGTCCGGCTGCGACTCCCTTCGAGCTTCGCTGGTAAGCGTCGCTACTTAGAATCAGGCGATGAATGTGTTTCATTTTCCAGTCATGCGCCATGAGTTCCGCGGCGAGCCAGTCAATGAGCTGTGGATGCGTGGGTTGGGCGCCACTGCGTCCAAAGTTGTAGACCGAATCGACCAGTGGCTGTCCGAAGTGCCGCATCCAGATGTGATTGACGGCGACCCGCGCTGTGAGCGGATTATCGGGGCTCGTGATCCACTGTGCGAGGGCGGCTCTCCTCCCGGAACTCTGTTGGGGGAAGATTCGACTCAGGGGAGCGAAGTCCATCGACTGTGAGTCTCGCGGCTTTTCCGCAGCTGCCAGCGCGGTCCGGGCCTGTGTGAGCTGTTGTTGCGCATCCTGAATCTGTTTGCTGCGTGTTTTCTCTGTCTCGGGGAGCATCTGAGCGGTGTGCAGTTTCAATGCAGCAGCTGCGACCTGCTGCTGAGCAGCACTGCGTTTCGCCTTCCATTCCGCCTGACAGGCAGCACGCGCCAGGGAATCGGCCTCCGGTGACTCATCAATGTGACGGGCGCGGGCAGCGTCGACGCGCGCCTGGTACTGCGCGAGCTCAGCCCGGGCCGCTTCTAAATCTGCTTGCAGCGTATCCCGCTTTAGCTGAACCAGAGACAACTGCTGGCGGGCGGCGCTGATTTTCTGCTGCCACTGTTGTTCCTCGGGGGACAGCGGTTTCTGGAGCGTGATTTTCGAAGTCGCATTTCCCGTACTGAACCGCGTGAGGATCCAGTCGGTCGCGCTCGTGACATCTGCGCCCTCGGAGTAGTCTGGGAATTCAAAATCAAACCGGTTGAGTTCCCGGCCTCCCGGCTCAAGGAAGACGATGTGATCGAATTCCGCACGGCTGCCGGCGTGGGCATCGAGAAAGAGCCCGCGGTTAACACTGTGGGCCGGATTCCAGCCATTGAGGGCAATCGGCGTCTCTTTGATGATGATCGATTGATCCTGACTGCGGGTGACTGTCAGCAGGGCGATGTCTTTTGCAGGCTGCAGCTTGAGGTCCACTTGCAGATCGAGTGGTTTTGCCTCAGTCGTGAATGAGCCGATGGTGGTCACATTTGTGGTGCCGGGGGCATAAGTCAGAATGTTCCCCGCCTCGAAGGCGACATACAAATTAGTTCGTCCGGCGGCCAGATCGTTCGAGAGTTGAAAATTCACCATCTTGTCGGCGTGGAGTCGCAACTGAAAGTTAATTTCCAGTTGCTCGGGCAGTTCGTTCCAGCCTGTCAGTTCCCGGGCGAGTGCGCGGCGACCCTCTCCACCAGTCAATTGCAGCGTCTGCTGGCTGGACGGAGTGTCTGTGGTTCGCTGAGACTCCTGCCAGGCTCTGTATTCTGTCAGCAGTCTGGTCTGGATCTGCTCATGTTCTTTAAGCTGTTGTTCGAGGCTGGGGGACTCCGCGTCCCATTTCTGCTGTGCCTGCTCTACAGCCGCCGTTCTTGTCTGTGTTTCTTCCTCGATCACAAACGGTTTGAGTCCGGGGTACCAGGCGGTTGCCGGCAGCTCGACCGGTTGGATCTGAATTTCATCACCGCCCAGAAACTGAATCGTCCCGGCTTCAATGGGGGGCTTGTCTTTGACGATGTTCTGTTCCAGGCCACCGGTATAAAACCGGGCGAGGGCATCGGGATGTCGATCGTAAATACGGACCATGCCGGTGCGAACCGGTCCGTTTCGCACACTCAGTTTATAATCGGGAAAGGGTCCCGGATCGGCTTCACCGGGGACTCGATCGTGTCTCAGGTCAATCGGTTCAAACAGGGAACGGAAGGCGAAGTATTCTTCCTGGCTTATCGGATCATACTTATGGTCGTGACATTCGCAGCAGTTCATGGTCAGTCCCAGAAACGCTTTGGCCGTATGCTCGACGTTGTCTTTGAGCCAGGTGTGATAGTTCCAGCGGTAAAAATTCCGGACGATGAATCCGGTGGCGACGAGATTCTCCCGGTCGTTGGGGGCCAGTTCGTCTGCTGCCAGCATCTGACGGACCATCACATCGTAGGCTTTGTCTTCGTTGAGCGAGCGAATGATCCAGTCGCGCCACCGCCAGGTCAGGGAATAGCTGTTGGTCATGTCTTTCGCGCCCCGTCTGCCGTACCAGTCGCTGTAACGCCAGACGTCCATCCAGTGACGTCCCCAGCGTTCGCCGTATTGCGGGCGGCTGAGCAGATCGTCAATTACGCGTTGCCAGGCATCGGGGCGAGTGTCGTTCAGGAAGGCAGACAGTTCCGTCGGACGGGGAGGCAGCCCGATCAGATCCAGGTAGAGTCGACGGAGCCGGGTCGCTTTGTCCGCCTGGGGTTGTGGAGTCAGTCCACCCTCTAACTGACGGTCCAGCAGAAAAGCATCGATGGGATTTTGCGAGGGAGTATTGGTCTTGGGTACTTCAGGACGTTTGACTGGTTGAAAGGCCCAGTGTTCGGTAGGCGCTGGTTCGGGAGAATCGTTGACTGGAAATTGTGCTCCCTGATCGATCCAGGTGCGAATCAAGGCGACTTCTTCAGGAGTCAGTTTGCGTCCCTGTCCTTCGGGCGGCATGGCGAAATCCGGATCTTCGCCGATCACCTGAAAGAGCAGGCTCTCCGCGGAATTCCCCGGGACAACGGCCTTACCGATTTCGCCTCCCTTGAGAATGAATTTCCCCGCATCAAGGCGTAAGGCTGATTCCTGTTTCAACACCCCATGACAGGCGAAGCAGTGCGCCTGGAGCAGGGGTTTGATCTGCTGTGTGTAGTCAACGGGGACGGGGGGCGTTTCCGCGCGAAGCGGGAATGAGACACACAGGCTGACGCAGCAGGACACGACGAGGGTAGGCCATTGCATGGGAGGTCTCCACAGTGCAGATGAGGCTGGTCTCAGGGCGAGTTTCTTAACTTATTTTATATTTTGTTGTGTGCAATCTCCAGACTGGAATCGGAGAACCTGAAAATTATTGGAGAACCGTTTTAAAATCGGATGCCTGAGTGCAGAAGCAGAGAATTGTCGATCTTGATGTCGGCTGCCTGGTGTTCCCGTTCGAACTTACGACCGAAGACATAACCCGCCTCGATCAGATAACTGGCCCCCGGAGATTGAAAACGTCCGGGCGTACGGGGAGGCATTGATTCCCAACCCACGACCAGCCGCCATTCGCGATAATTCAGTCGTTCGGGTGAACCATCGCGGAGATTGTAGGCCCAGTTTCCGCCGGACATGCCCCCGCCGACATAGGCCCACTGCTGCCGCGTTTCGGATTCAGAAATCAGATACGAGATCCGCGGATTGGGAAGCATCAGGTTGACTTTGACGGAGGAAGAGGGACGCCAGGTGGCACCAATCACCGGCAGGACGGGAATGTCTTCCTGACCTGTCGCCAGGGCACCGAAGGCGAGATCCCACTCTTCGTTGGGGCGATAGATGGCAAACATGCCGCCGCGGAACTGCCAGGCCATGCTGCCTGTATTGTAAAAGTCGGTTGCGAAGACGCCACTCAACATCGTGCGGACGAGCCAGCGTTCATTCAGCGGACGCATCCAGGACACACCCAGCGAAAACTGATGCAGGTCACGGGGCAGGTCGAGTTGGACCGGTGCGTTGATGCGGGTAAAGGAATAGCCGGCGGTCAGGAATGGGGGCGGCGGACCAAACACCGGGTAGAGAGGCAGTTTTAAGTTAAGATCAGAAGAAATCATTTCCACGCCGTCAGCTTCCGGCTCCCACTCCGCGGAGATATCAAAGCGGGGACGCAGCAAAGTTTTCAGGTCCGGCAATGATTCTGTGTCGGGGTTCGGTGTCGGCTCAACCTGCGAGAACGAATCTTCGAGCGGCGGAGGAAGCAGGGGATCGCTGTCGTCTGGTTCGTCTAACTCCTGTCGCAGAAACTGATCGGTGGGGAGCAGAAAAGCGAGACCAGGCTCGGCAGCAGGAGCTTCTGGCTCGAACTGCGCGGGCTCTGCGCGCAAGCTGATTGTGAAACAGCATAAACCTGTTAAGAAAAATAGAAAGTGGCGGGTAGTCAACATGAGATTAGAATGGAAATTATGGCTGTGAGCAGGCCAGCGCAGAAGTGAGGGGGGATTTTAGCGCAATTTGATCGCTGTTACTACTTCATAGTTGCGTCCCAGGATTCGACCATCTCAAAAATCAAAAAAAATTCGCTTACGACTTGCAGATAAAACTTAGGTTGGGTGCTGATTTGTCCACAAATCCCGTTTCGGGCAGGATTAGGCAGTGGTCAAAACGGTATGCAGCGCTAAAAATAGATAATCAGACTAATATGCCTGAATTGATTCCTGATCAGTCTGTTTGTAGACCAGGAGTGGGATGGAAATGAAACGAAGAAAAATGCTCTATTTAATTATGGCTCTTGTCGTGGTGGTTCTATTCGCATTTGGCTGGAGAATCACGTCGCGTTCTGCTTATGAGTCAGCCGCCTATGATGTTGTCAAATCAGAAGGTGACTTCGAAGTTAGAGAATATCCTGATCTGAAACTGGCGATGACCAGTAGTGAATTTGATGCGCAGGGAAAAGATGGCAGCTTCATGCGTCTGTTTCGTTATATCGACGGTGCAAATCAGGAGTCGCAGAAAGTCGCGATGACCACTCCCGTATTCATGGAGCCTGAGCACGACAAGGTGGCTGGTCAGATGGCATTTGTCCTTCCGCAGAAATATGACAGCCAGACAGTTCCGCAGCCTGTAAGTGAGGCAGTACAGATTCAGGAACGTAAAGGGGGACGTTTTGCGGTGATCCGATTCAGCGGTCGTCTGAATCAGGAGACCGTTAAAAACGCCGAAGCAAAGTTGCGCGACTGGGCCAGCGGTGAGGGGCTTGTCTGCCAGAATGAAGTGGAATACGCGGGCTACGATCCACCGTGGACTCCCGGTCCCTTCCGCCGTAATGAAGTTCTGATTCGACTGGAAGGCGAGACCACAACGAGATAATCAATGCCGCCCGGAGGCAAGATTTCGGATGCCTCAAATTCGAATCTGATGACAGGCATTTGGGAGTGTTGTTTACTAAATGCTTGCTTTATAAACAGGGTTAATTGTGAAGAAAATCTGGATACAAGAATCAGTTTTTCATTGGTCAAAAAATTCGGATCAATTCTAAAATCTTAAGTAGATATGTTATTGACATTTAAACTGTGCAGAGCTTAAATTTAAATAATAGAGGTATGTTTCAAATTCGCTTCATCACTTCTTCAAAGTGATATACCTTATAAATTCTATCAGGCTTTCGCCTCTCTAGTTATCTGTGAAAAGTTTGCCTTCTCTGGCAATTGTTGTTTTCAACAATATAGATCTTGTACTTTTATTAAGCGCTTACAAAACCCAGCATCATTAAAATCTCAGGTTCTGCCTTACGAATCTGAACGCTTTATACACTGTCTCAACACGCTTGCTTTGCTGTGGAACCTCCCACTTCCGGTCTATGTAATTCCGGGAGACAATAAAAGTACGAGATGAGATGTTCTCCCTTCTCTTATCTTTTTTCATGCGGAGGTTACTATGAGACGTGTAACAGTCAAACGGGGTTTTACCCTGATCGAACTTCTGGTGGTGATTGCCATCATCGCCATTCTGATTGCCCTCTTATTACCGGCAGTGCAACAGGCCCGTGAAGCAGCCCGACGAAGTACCTGCAAAAACAATCTGAAGCAGATCGGTCTGGCACTCCACAACTATCATGAAACCCATCGTTGTTTCCCACAGATGCATGTGGAAACGCGCCGGACTGCTGCCGATGATGTGACCACCGACAGCTATCTCGCCTGGACGGTCATGCTGCTGCCATTCATGGATCAGGCCACGATCTACAACCAGATCAACATGAATACTCCCTGGCGGGCCAACTACACGGGAACGCCACCGCAGGAACCGCTGATCAAAACCGTCATCCCGGTATTTAACTGTCCGACTGACCCGATGGAAGGCTTGAACACTAATATCGGTAGCTGGGGCAAGTCAAATTATCCGGGGATTTACTCGCCATGTGATATCAATCCAGCGAATGGGCAGGGCCGCTGTTATGCAGGTGCATTCAACAACCATAACATTAACCGCATTCGCGATTTCACCGATGGTACCAGTAACGTGATCATGGTTGGTGAGCGAACCACAGAAGGGGTTCCGGCCGGTGGTCTGTGGATCGGTGCCTCGAACACCAATAATGGGCACAATTACGCCAACTGGCCTTACCATACGGCTCTGGTCCGCACCTGGCAGGGGGCGACTGCGACTCCGACCCCGTCCACGATCTACCTGATCAACGGAATCAACCAGTCGACCGGAACCAAGTATGAATGGTCGCTGGGCAGTTCGCATACTGGCGGCTGTCATTTTCTGTTCGGTGACGGACGGATCAAATTTATCAGCGAGAATACCGATGGGAACACCCTGGTATACCTGGCTGGTATCAACGATAAGAACGTGCTTGGAGAATACTAAGTCGACTCCAGGCTGAATTTGCCTCCCGGTTTCATCAAGGCTGGTGAAACCGGGAATTCTGTTTTACGAAATGTTCTGAGTCTCGCGATGAGATGGATGGATACCAAGGGGGGAATCACATGATCTGCAACGTACGAATCAAGACATGCCTTAGTCTGTTTGCTCTGGCTGCCTGTGCCTACGGGTGCTCTGGATCAGGAATCGATGTTGACCTGGCTCCGGTTTCGGGAGTGGTCACAATGGATGGTCAGCCGCTGGAAAATGCCATCGTTATCTTTTCACCCGAGAAAGGGAATCCCTCTTCGGGTAAAACCGATGCGAAAGGCTATTACGAACTGGTCTATGTGGGTGATGCCAAAGGAGCGATTGTCGGCCCTCACAAAGTGCGAATTTCGACCGGCAAGGCGACTGAGGGACAGGACTCGGCAAGCAGCGCCGAAGCGGATCTGGCCAATGCTTCGCTGGATGATACGGTGAATATTGATACTCCTCCCCCCGAGGATGGAGATGTGACACAACGTCGTGTCGTCAAGAAAAAGAAAACCGAAAAAGATCCGATTCCCGAAAAGTACAATACCAAAACAACGCTGACGGCTGACGTCAAGGATGAGAGTAATACCCTGGATTTCAAATTAGAATCCAAGTAAGCAGCCAGCTGATTCAATTCTCAAACCTCTCATGCAGACTGATCTGTAATGAGAGGTTTTTTCTTTGGGAGGGGATTGATGTACTCTGTCGCAAAAGACTGGCGGAACTGCGCCGCTTTAGCGTCTGCTGAATTTGCGTCGGACGAGAAAGAGTAATATTCCCAGTACCAGGACCCCGTTCACAGAGATGACGGCCGGTAACAGCCATTCGATGCGGTCCGGTCTGGCGAACCCTTTGGCGTCGCGAAGTTGTTGGGCGGCCAGGTGCTCGGCCTGGTGAAATTGAGCGTATTCCTCCCTGCTGAGCTCTTGATCCCGATTCAGATCGCTCTGAGCAAAGTGCTGCTTGGCTTGCGTGAAGCGGATTTCATAATCGCGTGATTTCACGACGTTACTGGTGTCAGGTTTGTCTTCTGAGAAGATTTCTTCGAAGCTGATTGTTTTGTTCTGATCAGCGTCGATGACCGTGAAATACTTGTCAGCAGGAATCTGTGTCGGATCGTAACGGAATTCAATTTCGTCCAGATCCAGAAAGCCACTCTGATTGCGATCGAACCGTTGGAACTGTTCCCAGGCCAGACCGATCAGCAGGGGCGATGGTTCGTCGTAGAATTCTTCCCAGGAAAGCTGTCCGTCGTGATCGGCATCCTCTCGACCATAGACGCGCATGGTGACGTAGCAGCAGCCCATCGGTGAGAAGCGAAACTCTGCCAGCGAGAAGTGTCCGTCGCCGTCAGAGTCAAACGCCGCCATCCCCTGGGGGATCCGTCCCGGGGTCGCACCGTTGGAGTTAACCTTCGCAAGTTCTTTTACATCCAGCAGTCCGTCCAGATTCGTATCGTGACGCTGGAAGAATTTCAGTTCATCAATGTTGGCGAGGGGGGATTTTGCCAGCTCCCGGTAAGTCAGCTGCTGGTCCTGGTTTGTGTCCAGCTCCCGGAACATCGTGAAAACTTCCTGCACCGGTTTACGGATGGAACGAATATACTCGTTGACCGAGAGACGTTGATCGCCGTCTTTGTCTGCGGAGGTGATATAGGAGTGGTACATCACACAACCATTGGGGGTGCGGAGTGGAGCAGCAGACGTGTGTTGCATGCCGTAGGCAATTTGAATCAGACGATCCGCTTCTTTACGGGAGACCCTGCCATCCTGGTTGGCATCCCAGTGTTTGAATTCCACCCGGGAAAGGGGCGGCAGTTGCTGTTCGAGTTCCGAGTCGGGCCATTCCCAATAGGTGAGCTGACCATCGGCGCTGGAATCAGCGGCTTTGAAGATTTTCTGCCAGGTTTTCCGGGCTGCGGCAGCCAGGTCGGCGACGGGATCCGGAACGGGACCTCTTTCTTCTACGGGCAGCAGATCGGGCAGGGCACGGTATTCATCTTGGGAGAGCTTACCGTCGTGATTAAAGTCAACCAGGTGGAAATCCCGGCGGGCAGCCGGTTGTGCGGACTTCGCAATTTTAGCGAGATACTCGGTTTCTGAAAGGTGGCTGTCCCGGTCCACGTCATTCAGGGTGAAGGCGGCCTGGGGATTCATTTTGGAATAGTCGACCTGAAACTCGAACTCATCCAGGCTCAGGATTCCACTCTGATCGCGGTCGTAGCGTCGGAACAGTTCCCAGGCGATGCCAATCAGCTGGGGCGACGGTTCGGCATAGAACTCGTCCCAGGAGAGTTGCGCATCATTGTTCTGATCTTTACGATCAAATACCCGCAAGGTGATGTAGCTGGCGCCAATCGGTGCCAGGCGGAACTCCCGGAGCGAAAGCTTGTCGTCTTTGTCGTCATCGAACGCCACCATTCCCTGGGGCAGCCGGTTTTTAGTGGAGTTGTTGGAATTGTGAGTGCCCAGTTCGTCGCGACTCAGGAACCCGTCCAGATCCTTATCACGGGCGAGGAACAGGTTGAATTCATCAATATTCGTCGAGGAAGCCGTCGAGAGTTCCTGGTATGTCAGGAGCTCATCGTGGTTGGCATCCATGTTCTGAAAGTTCTGCAGGACCTTTTCGGCGGGCAGTCTGACGGAGGGCAGGTACTCTGCTTTGGAGAGGCGATGGTCGCCGTTTTTGTCGGTCCTTTCGATGTAAAAACGATAGAGCACCAGGCCGTTGGCAGCGCGGAGCGGGAAGCCATCCACGTGCCTGATCCCGTAGGCCACGTCGATCATCAGTGCGGCTTCCTCGGGAGAGACGGTTCCATTTCGATTCGTATCCCAATTCTGAAATTTGACTTCTGCCAGTGGCGGGAGCTGTTCTTTCAATGCGGCACGTGGCCATTCAGTGGGAGACAATCGGCCATCGCTATTCACGTCAGCCTTGGATTGAATCGAACGCCAGGTCTGGTGAGCAGCCTGGGCAAGCTCTGCGAACGGATCGGGAACGCTGCCACGATCCCGCCCGGGAAACAGGCTGGGGAGAGCCTGATACTCTGCGAGTGAAAGCGTGCCGTTGCCGTCAAAGTCGACGACGTGGAAATTCCGTTTTGCCAGTTCGGGTTTCAGACCGGTCACCAGTGGCAGGTGTTCCTCCCAGGTCAACTGGTCATCGCCGTTTTTATCATACGCGGAGAACGCGAATTCGGGTTTAATCTTGGAAGTATCGATGGCAAACTCATATTCATTCAGTTCGAGCATGCCGCTCTGGTTCCGGTCGAAACGCTGAAAGAGTTCCCAGACCAGGCCAATGAGCTGCGGCGCGGGTTCCGTGTAGAACTCCTCCCAGGAAAGCCGGGCATCGTGGTCCAGATCTTTCTGAGTATACATTCGCAGGGTGACATAAAAGCAGCCGATGGGGGCCAGACGGAATTCACTCATCGAGAACTTGCCGTCACCGTCGACATCGAAGGCAGGGAACGCATGATTCAACCGTGCCGCGGAAGCACTGTTCAAGCCGATCTTCAAGAGTTCTTCCCGGCTTAAAAAACCATCCAGGTCGGTGTCACTTCTGAGGAAGAAGGCGACTTCATCGATGTAGGATGTGGTCGATTTTGTCAGTTCGGGAATTGAGAGATAGTCGCTCTGATCGGCATCCAGTTCCTTGAACAGTGCCAGCACTTTTTCTTCCGGCCAGCGAATAGAGGGGATGTATTCTTCTTTGGAGATCCGGCTGTCGTTGTTTTTGTCGGTACGGGTCAGGTAAGAACGGTAGATGACCCAGCCGTTCTCGGCCCGCAGCTGGGAGCCGTCGGTGTGCTTCATACCGTAGGCAATATCGAGCAGCAGGTCCGCTTCACTGGAAGTGACCTGCCCATTCTGGTCTTTGTCCCAGATCGCGAATTTAAGCGCGGCCAGGGGCGGGAGTTGTTGTTTGAGTTCCCCGGTTGGCCATTCTTTCTTTGAGAGTTGTCCATCCCCGTCGGCATCGGCGGCTTGCTGAATCGCGGCCCATTTGCGTTTTGCTTCAGCCACGAACGGGGCCACGGGATCGGGAACCGCAGCCCGTTCGCCTGGTGGCGTGACGCCGGTCACGGTCTGGAATTCTTCCAGCGAGAGTAGCTCATTACGATCGAAGTCACTGACGGTGAATGCCTGCGCGGCCTGTTCCGGTTTCAGTTGGGGCATCCCGGCTGTGAATTCGTCCCGGGTTAAGTAACCGTCGCCGCTGGAATCGATTTTTTCATACCGTTCCTCTGGTGTTGCAGCGTGAGCCTGGGGAGAAACGCTGGTCAGGATCAGTAACAGAACAGGCAGAAACCGACGGCGGTTCAAGCGATACGGGGCCGCGTCGTTTGCTGGCCGGGTGCTCTGTGGTTTTAGTAATAAAGTCACTCACTCACCTTTTTTCATCTTGGCTGCCGGGGGGGCGAAGCTGATCATGACGGGAAGCATCCTCTGGTTGTTACTGCTCGAGCAGAGTACCCGCTAAGGACTGTCCCTGGGGGCTGGCCAGGGCGGCATAGACTTTGCCGTCAATTTTTTCCGAGAGGAAGGAAAAATGTCCGTCGCAGTAGCCCGCATTCACGCCGCCGGTGTGCAGCGAATTAGGAAAAGGGGCTCTGCCTTCAGGCTGTTCAAGCCCGGCATTGATAGCGGAGGAGCCGGAGTTCGCGAGGTTGTAATCCACATTGCCTTCAGTGCAGCGACCATTGACACAGGGGTCGCCGATGTAGAAGCTGGTCAGGAAGGGGCTGGGGGACGACCAGTTGGCCGTCCAGGCTTTGGGATCGTAGCCGGTCCGAATATTTTCGGAGATCATCAGCGTATTCGAAGCACCGTCGGTGATGCCCGCCATGGTGTAATGACGATCGGCGCGGACCTCTCCTTTCCAGGTTTCGTTGTAAAACAGACCCATGTAAAAGAACAGGTCACGGTCGGAGGGGGCTCCGTCATCTTGGGTCGAAGAATGGCAGATGATGCCGTTACCGTTCAGGTCGAGCCGTCTGCCACGGGCATCGACGGGACAGTTATGCACGCTTCCAATCTGGGCGGTGAATCCAATTCCGCCGTTCAGGACGTAGGAGAGATTTCCTTTCCCCGGGATCACACTATGATCGGAGGGGCAGGTCAGGACGGCGATATGTTGTCCCGCCAGGGGAATGTTGACTGGATCTTTGCAGGACAGATCGAAGTCCCACTGGTTATAGATGTTTGCCTGGTCCAGATAGGGGAGGATATCGACAATCCAGCTGCGATATTGACCGAAGGTAGCGGGAGTACCGTCCCCGAAGTAGCCACAGGCGGGGAACCGCTGGGCGGTATCGGTATTCTGCAGCAGGGCGATACCCAGGTTTCGCATGCGGTTGAGGCATTGTGCCTGCCGGGCCGAGTTACGGGCGGTCTGGATTGCCGGCAGGGTCAGTCCGATCAGCAGACTGATGACCGCGGTAGCGACCAGCAGTTCGACGATTGTATATCCGGCAGTCGTGGGGGCGACCGACTTTGATTGCATTCGTTTATAGTTCATCAGCACGCGACTCCAGCAGCCAGGCAGCGATATAAGTCAGGACGGCGACAATAATGACGGCGTCCGCAAAATACATCCAGTAAGAGAAGGCAGAGCACTCTCCGATCAGGGGAAAGATGAGTTTGGCTTCCGCATCTTTTTGAGAGGGGAAAACCAGGCTCTGTTGCTTGTTCCAGTTGAGCAGGTAATAGGCGACGATGCCGGACGCGGCCAGAGCGGTGCCGACTTTGAAGGCCCACCTGAGGAAGGACGTCGAGGTAATCAGCAGCAACGGCGACAGTACGGCGATCGTCAGTAAACCGCCTGCAGTATAAGCGGCAAACAGCAGGGGAGAGACCGGGCCGACAAAGGGGAAGTAGAATTGTCCCTTACCGAGCCAGCTGACCATGCCGACGGTCCCTGCACTCAAACAGAGGATGACTGCGACGACAAACAGGGCCAGCTTGAATCTGGGGCTGGAAAGAAATGAGAGGGAGACCGCGGGGACGATCTGTCGGGGTGCCTCTTCTTCCTCTTGCTTCGGCGCACGGGCATCGACTCGTTCGACTGCAGCCCGGACCGTCGTCGACCAGGTTTCGTCCGAGTAGGCACCGGTGTCTGCTTCTTCGTCGGTTTCGTCGAGGGGGGAATCCGTCGAATCGATCTGATCTGTTTCGGCGTCGCTGTCAACGCTCGCTGTCTCAGCTGTAGACCGTCTGCCTGCGTAGTCCGTATTGACGGGGACGGGTGGAATCTTACTGTTTCTTAACGAGAGCAGCCGTCGCAACCAGCCAGGCTGGTCCGCCTGGAGATCGGCTTCGGATTCATCCGGTCCCGCCAGAAATGTATCCAGATCCTCGGCGTCGGCAAGTTCAGCGGAGACTTCAGAGTCTGTTTCAGTGGCGACCGGATCGGGTTCCGGATCTTTGCGTGCCATGTAGTACAGACCCACGACAGAGTCTGCCCGCTGCCAGTCGTCCAGATAATGTGGACGGACCTGGGTGTCCGGAGTGAGTTTTTCCTCGCGGATCATGTCGACCAGTTCCCGAAACGTGTAGGGGCCCTGTTCTTCCGCGTCCCGTATGCAAAACCATTCGATTGTCATAAGTCTTCAAACACAGTCTGAGTCATTCAGATCTGTTCAAGCAGGGAGTTATGTAGATGATCGCGTTGTAACACATGGTCAGTGTACATTGAGAGGTGTGCAATAGTTAATCAAATTTAGACAGAAAAATTAAATAATCTTAAATATTGAAACAGGCGTGTTTCAGGACTGGAAATGGAAGCGGGCTTGAGTCTGTGCAAATGGTGTCAGTATTTTGATAATCAGTGCCTGATCACATGTCAAAGGAGAGAGATTCATGGCAGATACGCGACAGGTTGTGAAATGGTCTTTGGAGCAGACGTGTCCCTTTCGAAAGGGAGAGAACTGGTATCTTCCCCAGGAGACATCGACGCAGTTGTTTCATCTTGAAACATTGGACCGGGCGCTGCGCGAGCAAAGGATCCTGGATGGGATCTGCGTCACATCCTGGGATCTGGAATTCAACCGGGATGGGCCGGGCATTAAACGCCAGACTCCTTCAGGTGGTTTCCTGGTGAAGGATCTGGCAGGCGATTATGGGGACCTTACGAAAGTGCAGTCTACCTGTGAAGCATGTGTAGCGAATGCGTCAGCAGGTCAGGGGACAAAGGTCGCGGGCTGTCATGGGACATTCGACGTCGATCCTGATTCTCAAGAGCTGGAAGCGTTATTAAGGAGGATCGTTCAAGAACATCAAATAGAAACAAGTCTCAAGGCTGCTTTTCAGGAGACTGATCCGCTGTGGTACTCATTCTGGATTGAGTCTCCGATGAAACCGCATCAGATGGAACTGCTTCGTGAAATTCTGAGTACAGCTGCAAGTGTTGACGATTCTCAAGTATTGCAGGGGCATGCACATTTTCTGGAAGCGCTGAACCGGTCACTCACGAGCGAGATTCCATTACACGTGATTTTGATGCCGCGGGGGCACGTAGATTTCGGCTTCTATACTGTGTTTCCACATTGCCCGCGCTGTCGGGCCAGTACGCCTGTGAAACGCTGGCAGACCGCGTATCCGAAAGACACATATCGTTGTGAAGTCTGCGGTGCGGAGTATATTCCCAACGAGCATCAGAGCACAACGCGGATGGAACTGGACTGGAATCCGATCAATTTGAAGAGGCATCTGGGACCGGAAGGTTATGAGGATTTCTTACGACGCTTCCAGGACCAACGCGGGTAGTCGGTCTACCTAGTTCTTGATCCGAGTGGCCCCATTCAATTTGCCATCCGCGTGGTGCGGGCTGGCATCGGGGATGGTTTTTCCCGTTTCCTGATCGAAGCGATACAGCAGAAGTGTCTGATCGTCGAGGGGGAACTGGTCGGCTGGTGTGAAGGGATTGCTGTAGCGTTCCGTATTGGAAACGCGCAGAGCATGCAGGCGGCCTTCGAAGCCACGGGAAGTGCCGGTTTCTTCCGTCGGTGTGCCGCCGATCCATAGTGGTTTCGACAAACAGTCTTTGACGATGTTCCTGACCCGTTGATATTTGATGCTCCGCATTTTCTGTGTATTACAGGGGAGACCATTGATGAAGAGTCGCCAGTTCGAACCGTCCCACTGACAGGCCACATGCACGGGGCGACTGGTGGCAACATCGCGACTGGAGGTCGACGAGACCGGAATTTCCTGGGACCGCGGATCCAGCAGCGACCAGGTCCAGTATTCTCCCTGGTTCACATGGTATTTCAGACTGAGTGAGCCCCATTGAAATACACTCTGATGTGTCAGTTTCCTGCTGGGTTCCGGAGAGAGCCAGGCTTCGATGGTCAATGCGCCGTTAAACTGGTCGGGAAGCTTCGATTCGAGCCAGCCGGTGCCATCGAACTGGATGCCACGACCGGTCAGCTGCGGGTCCACTTGAGGCGCGGTTGACCAGTCGGCCCCCATGATTCTGCCGTGATTGTGCATGCCACTTAAATCATGGAGCAGGTTGCCGCTGCCCTGTTCAAAGCGGTACAGGGTGACGGTCGATGCATGCTGGGTGAGCAGCGGTGGCGGTTCAAAGGCGGAGTCGTAAATCGTTTCTTCACTGATGCGCAGCTGGGAGATATTGCCCTGAAATCCGCGGTGCTGTGCATCTTCAATCACAGAGCCGGTACCGATGCGCAGCAGCGAACGGAGATAGCGCGCTTCCTGGGGAGACTGCTCTTTCCGCACTTTCTCCGGCACCTGTCCGTCCACAAAGACGTTGAGTGAAGTGCCATCAAAGACACCGGCGATATGGTGCTGGCCGGGAGGGATCTCCGCTGAGAAAGCGTGCCAGGTCCAGGCACCTTCGTGGTAGTAGACGTGCACGCGATGATTTCTGAGTACGCAGTACATGGCACGGAGATGCGAATGCAGGTCAAAGATGACGGCCGAGGAGAACTGGTCGTTCATACTTTCTGCAGAGATATCAGCCCAGCATTCGATCGTCAGGGGATCAGTGGGACGGCGATAGTCATAGACGGCTTCGACCGAGTCATCAACGCCGTTGAAGTGCAGGGAGAATCGATCGAGACTTTCCAGTCCCTGCGTAGACAGATTGGGGGTGGCGCAGATCCGGAAGCCGGTCAACGCGTCACGAGTGACCGGCAGGCGACCTTCGCGGTAAGCAGCGCGACAGGACTCGGCTGACTGAATTGCCGATCCGCCCCGCAGCATGCGGTGGGTTCCGGTGTGGGGGCCCGAGGGATTATTGACCGGGTTAGAGAAGCTTTCTTCATTTGAGAAATAGTCGCGGCACCACTCGGCGACGTTGCCGTGCATGTCGTACAAACCGAAGGCATTCGGCTGCAGTCGACCACAGGGCTGGGGCTGTGTCGTGCCGGTCCAGGCATAAAGGGCAAGCTGTTCTGAATCAGCCGGGTACCACGGTGTGGTGGTGCCCGCACGACAGGCGTATTCCCATTGTGACTCAGCTGGGAGATCAAAATTGAAGGCGGGATTCTGTCGGGTCAGCCAGCTGCAGAAGTTACGTGCATCGTACCAGCTGAGGTTGGCGACCGGATGGTCATCCCCCAGGGCGCCCTTGAGATCACTGGCCCAGGTGATCTGCGGATCAGCCCCGGCTGCTTTGAAGTCGGTGCCTCCCCGCCCGTCGCGTTCGGCGTCGGTCCGGTAGCGGGCGCGATCGACAAACTGTCGGAACTGCTTCCGGGTGATTTCGGTACGGCTGATATAGAAGGGGACGGTGATGCGTGCCAGGCGTTGCGGTAAATCTGCCGTCAGCACTTTGTATTTGAGTTCCTGCTGTTGGGTCGAAGCTGCGGTGTTTTTCAGCGTTTCATCCAGCGTGCCCATCATGAATTCCCCGGGGGGAATCAGTTCGAGATCGATCGACGCGCCGTTGCCCAGGGGAATATTCACTTGCGGCGTCAACTGAAGATGATCGGCCCAGGCCTGTTGCAGTTCGCGGATTCGCTCGGGCGAATCATTGACCAGCACGGGGTCGGGCTTTTCGACCGGCCATTTGAATTCGTTGTTTTTTTCGGGACTTTTAGCAGGATCAAATTCTTCCCAGGTGGCGCCCACGATCTTACCATCGCGACCATTGCCACTCAGATCGGGAACGACATTCCCGGTATTGGCTTGCATGTGATACAGCAAAAGTGTTGAGTCGTTGGACGTCAGTTCTTTTTCCGGGGAGAAATCGTCCAGGTAGATGGCTCCCTGGGAGAACCGGCACTGATGCAACACTCCGGCGAAGCAGGCTTTTTTCTCAGCCACAGGACGGCCGATCAGCGCGGGATCGGGGTTGGCACCCAGATGGATGGGAATGGGGGAATGGCGATGTCGGCGACGGACCGGGTAGTTCAATCCCTGTTTCTTGCCATTCACATACATGCCGATACTGATACCGTCATAAACGGCAGCCAGGTGGACCTTTTTACCACAACCGATCTGATGCGAATACTTATGCGGGGCGTAATAAATGCCGTCGTGAAACAGGAACTCAGGCATGGTTCCGTCTCTCAGACGCAGCAGGAATCCGGCCGTCTCCGCATTGGAAACGATTTCCATATTCCGCGGGCGTTCTTCACAGTCCGGAGTCAGCCAGGCCTCGAAGGTAATCGGTTCGCCACTGTCATAGATAAAGGGGGTTTCGATAAAGTCGTCGACTCCGTCGAAGCGGAGCACGAACTCAGTCTGACGAGGTTCAGGCACGACAGGTACAGCGGGAGCCTGGTTGTCGGCAACTTCTTCTGTGGCCGGGGCAGGCAGCAGGAGCAGAAAGCCCAACAGAATCAGCATGGCCAGTGAGAAAAATGCTCCATACCATTTCCAGCCTTTCTCACGTTTGAGAGACTTTTGATGCAGTATGTATTCCAGTGACTCTACATTGCCCAGGCGGTGATGCAGGGCGGCGGTGACTTCCCGGGCGGAGGGTCTGAGTTGCGGATCGCGCTCCAGCATCGACTTCAGCAGTTTTCGATCGACACGATTGACCTGCTGAAACTGGCTGGGTTGATTGATAATCTCCAGAGTTTTGTGATCGCGGTTCAGGGGATGGCCTGTCAGCAGAAAAAACCAGACACAGCCCAGAGAATAGATGTCCGATTTGTCTGTGGCGTTGCGGGCGGCATTCCATTGTTCAGGCGCAACGTAATGGATTTGTCCGAAGCCCTGTCTGAGTGAGGTCAGTTCGTCGTCAGGCAGATTGAGTTCAGGTTGAAAGGCCAGGCCGAAATCTGCGATCTGGACGTAACCTTTTGTATTCACCAGGATATTTCCGGGGTGAATGTCGCGATGGACAATACCCAACTGATGAACGGCAGTCAGTCCCGAAGCGACCTGAAAGATCAGACTGGCACAGGCCCGTGAGGGAATTGAGGACCCGAGTTCCTGCATCCGCTGCGTCAGATTCTGGCCATCCACGTATTCCTGTACGAAATAGGTGAAGCCATTTTCTTCTCCTGCAAACAGTGCCTTGACTACATAGGGGGATTCGACACGTGCGAGCAGTTTGACTTCCCGCTCAAATCGCTCTGAGAGGTTCTTCCAGTTTTTCTGCTTTTCCGAGTTAATGATTTTTACGGCGACCGGGCGAATCAGGCGGGTGTCATAGCCTTTGAAAACGCGTCCCATGCCACCCGCGCCGATTTCGTGTTCCAGCGAGATGTGTCCAATAGACAGCGGGGGGACCTTGAGGCTGTTGATCAGGTCATCGGTTTCCTCATCCAACTGTTCGAGGTGTGCGCGGCAGGCACTGCAGCTGCTGAAATGCCGGGAAAGGGAATCAATCTCGCTGAAATCGAGTTTTCCCAGGTTATAGTCTGAAAGCGTCGCCAGATTGGGGCATTCGGAGGGATTGGAGTTAACCACCAGTCCGGGTCCTCAGTAAAGTTTTAACAACAGTCAACAATGTCTTCCTTAAGTAACTGTGTTAAAAACCGGGAAGTTGTGACATGAAATCAGCTGGAAAGTTCTGATTTTCAGGATTCCCCCAGAAAATCACGAATTTTGCGGAGTGCCCGGGACTGGATCTGACGGACATTTGCTGAGGCGAGGCCTGTCTCCTCGGCGATTTCCCGGGGGAGCTTCCCTGCAAGAAAATACAGGCTCAGCACCTGTTTTTCATTTTCGGACAGCCCGGCCAGCTGAATCAGCCCTTCTGCGATATCCCGTTTCTCCTCAATGGTTTCGATGTTGTCATCGATCAGATTATGGATCTGGTTGAGGTTATCAGAGCCACCGATGGGGACGACCTGTTTTTTGCGAATCTGATTCGCAGCGACATTCCGCAGACAGCTTTTCAGCAAGCGAATGAAGCTGTGCCGACCGTGTTCCAACCGGAGGTCCTGCTCGGCCATCACCTTGACGACGACGGTCAGTGTCTCCTGAACCGCATCTTCTACATCCTGTCTGTTATCCAGAACGCGGCTGGCAATGCGGAACAGAACCCATTCCGAGAGCTTCATCAACCTGTTACGGGAATCCGGATCTCCCTGTGAGGCATGATAAATGAGAGTGGTCGAGATGGATTCCAGATTCATGGCGAGAATGTAAATCTGTTGAAGGAAACACTTTCAGGAAAAATATGATGAAGAATGAATTTTTTTGTCACAGATCAGCCTGCTCGTGAAACCTAATTCAGTGAGCACCAGCTGTTGTGATTTCTGATTACGAGGGATAAACAACGGCAGGTCTGAATGGAGAACGTTATCAGTAGTAATGCTGGTGTACTTTTAAATTCATTTCTCATAAGCCTTTGTACCCATGTGTTAATACTGATGCAAGCAGAAAAGATAGAGTTTGCGCAAAGCAATGTTTCTGTGCTCCTGATTGCAGGTGGAAACTCCGTCATTAAACCCGTTCTTATAACGGCAGGAGCGTCGCTCTTGCCGCATACCGTCTCGATGTTTCGTTAAGGCGTTGGGTGCCTGCCCTCTGAGATTCGAAGTTTTTCTAAGAATCTCAGAGGGTCCTTTACTCACCCTGCTTAAGCCTGATGACGTGACAGGTGGGACCAGAAATAGAGCCTGTTGTGGAAGTAGCGCGATCGACCATGACAGGGGCCGGCTTTATGAAGGAAATGATATGCGGTGCGACTTCCTGTGTATTGTGCTACTGGCGGTGATTTCATTGACTTTGCCTCCCGCGTTTGAACGTCATCCGATGACGACGGCGGTGAACCCCGAGTCGGGTGAAGTGTTTCAAGCCTGTTATGATTCTACCGGTAAACTCCACGGCACATGTATTCGACGTGACCGAGACGGGAACCTGGTCGAAGAGATGGAATGCGTTCACGGGCATTGTGTCAGTTGCCGGCAATACGCGGCCAGCGGAGAATTGCTCTACGAAATTCGCGAAGACAAGAATTTCACACTGGTGCAAACTTACCCCTGAAGCGTGTCAGTTCTCTGATCGCTGGCTTCTGCGAAATTCGAGTGGGGTTGTGCCGATCTGCTTTTTGAAAACAAAACAGAGTTGTCCCGGGCTGCAGAACCCTGAAGAACCTGCGATCTGGGCGACCGTTTTGTCGGTCGAGATCAGCAACTGTTTCACCCGCTCCATTTTTATCCGGCGGATTTCGTCTGCGGGACTGCAGTTCAACAATTGGCGAAAGCGTTGCTCCAGAGAACGACGCGAAAGCGGAACCGCCTGCAGGACGTCGCTGACCTGAATTCCGGTATGTGCGTGTTCGCGGATGAAGCGCAGGGCATCGACGAACAGTGGGTCGTCGATGGCCAGCATTTCGGTAGACTGCCGTTCGATCACGTGCAGCGGGGGCAGGGCCAGCGACTTTGATTTGACCCGCTTACCCGCCAGCAGCGCTTCGAGAATGCGAACGCTGTTAATGCCGATCTGCTCACTGGCGAGGACGATACTGGAAAGCGGCGGTGCGGAGATATTACAGAGCAATTCATCTGTATCCGCGACCAGAATCGCGATTTCTTCAGGCACCCGAAAGCCGACAGCATTACAGACTTCAGTTAACAACACACCAGCGTGTGGGTCTGCCGCCATGACCGCCAGTGGTCGGGGGGCCTGTTGTAACCAGTGCAGCGTGCGTTCCTGAATGGAGGTTTTATCGCGGGAGAAGGACCTGCTGTGGAACATATCACAGTCCAGTCCAGCGGCTTCGACCACCTTCAGAAAGCGTTCGCCCCGTGAGGGGGAATACCGCTGACTGGGCGGGCCATAATAGGCGAAATGGCGGAAGCCTCGCTCGCGAAAATGCGAGAATGCCATCTCGGCCCGGCGGGCGTCATCGGTGCGGACGCGGTACCAGTCCGGATCATCCTGTTCCCAGTAGGAAACATTCACCGTGGGGAGCTGGAGGCCGCGGACATGCTCGGCTGTTTTTTCATCACGAATCGCGGCGATGATGCCGTCCCCCTGCCAGTTGCGGGGAACGCGTAACCGCCATTGTCGATCGCGGGGCGCAATCCACAGGCTCCAGGGTAAGACGTTCCGCACCACTGATGCGATACCCTGAATCACGCTGCGGCCCCAGGTGTCATCCGGGTCGATCAACAGCGCGATCTGTCTGTTATCGGGGATCTTCAAAGCCGGTGATCGGGGGCGGCGAGGCATGGATGGGGCTCAAACAGGTAAAAAACGGGTGTGCGCAAATTCGATATCAGTTTGCGCATTCTCGGATTGTTTGACAAGCGTCTGGCGGTAAAGTGGTGAGCATGAATCAACGTTTGCTGAAGCGCACCCACTGTTCGTAATGACTGAAGAGGTAATCCCGTGACTTTGAGACCTGCGATCGTTCTGCGTAGCCTGTTGCTGCTGGCGCTGTTGTTACCGTCACTCGGTGTTGCTGCGGAGCGGGTGGATTACGTAATCGAAAACGGCACGCTGCACGACGGAACCGGTCAGGTGATTAAACAGGGACACGTGGCAGTACGGGATGGGAAAATCGTTTCCGTCGGGCCCGGTAAAGGGCCCGCCAGCGAGACCCGTATCGATGCGAGCGGACTGATTGTCTGTCCGGGATTCATCGACCTGCATACTCACAGCGATCGGGGCATCGTCAATCCCAAGGCTCGGGGCGCGGTGAACTACCTGATGCAGGGCTGTACGACATCGGTGACCGGTAACTGCGGGATGGGGCCCATCGAAGTCAAGGAATTCTATGACAAGGTCGATCTGGCGGGCGCGGGAACCAACGTGGCGCATCTGTTGCCGCAAGGAGACCTGCGCTCGCAGGTGATTGGCAAGGTCAATCGCAAAGCGACCAAAGCGGAACTGCAGGAGATGCAGCAGCGGGCAGCCCGGGCGATGCAGGAAGGGGCCTGGGGGATGTCGACCGGCCTGATTTATACTCCCAGCACTTACGCGGACACGGAAGAACTGATTGCCCTCGCACGCGTGATTGGTAAAGCGGGTGGTATTTATGCCAGCCACATTCGCGGTGAGGAAGACGGCCTGCTCGGTTCCTATCAGGAAGCGATTCGCATTGGCCGTGAGGCAGAAGTTCCGGTGCACGTTTCCCATATGAAAGTCAAGGGGACTCCGAACTGGGGTAACCTGCGTCTGGCGATCGATATGATCAAACAGGCCCGCAAAACAGGTCAGCGGGTGACCGCCGATCAATATCCGTATATCGCTGCAAGTACCTCGCTGGCTGCAACGGTCTTTCCCCCCTGGTCGATGTCCGGCGGGAGAGAAGAACTGGTCAAGCGGCTGGATACGGCAGATGTTGGTGAGAAGATCCGGACTGCGGTCGCCCAGAGTCTGAGCATCAAAGAAGACGGTAAGCAGATCGTGATTGCCCAGTATGGTCCGCGACCGGAATGGGTGGGTCGGCACTTGCGCGAGATTGCGAAACAGGAAGCGAAAACGCCGCTACAGATTACCGAAGAGATTATCCGTAACGGGGGAGCGCAGATTGTGAACTTCGCCATGAATGAAGAGGAAGTCCGCATGGCGATGCAGCATCCGTGGGTGGCGACCGCTTCGGATGGCGGAGTGATGATCCCTGATGCCACACGTCCGCATCCGCGAAATTATGGTGCCTTTCCCCGCAAGATCGGTCATTATGCGATTCGCGAACAGGTGCTGCCTTTGAACCAGGCAATTCGCAGTGCCACGGGGCTGCCGGCTGAGATCCTGGGATTGACCGATCGAGGATTTCTCAAACCGGGACAGGCGGCGGATATTGTTGTCTTCGATCCGAAAACCATCATCGATACGGCGACGTTTGAAAATCCACATCAGTACGCGGAAGGCATGCGCTACGTCTTCGTGAATGGAGTAGCCGCGGTCTATGGAGGCACGCCGACCGGTGCCCTCGCGGGACGGGCGCTGCGGAAACCATCTGCTCCCTGAGTGCTACCACGTTTCAGGCATTAAAGTCCTGCACGTTTCACTATTAACTTACCTCTTTTGGGGATTACGCTATGAATACCGTTGTACCTGCCGTGGAAAAAACGTCGGTGCCTGGACTGGACATCATCAATGAGTACCGCCGGATTGCGATCGCGGTTGGCGATGATGCACCGCTGTCGAATTCGAAGACCGCCATCAGCCTGCTCCGCTACCGGGGCGAACACTGTCTGGCTGTGATCGATCCGGCGCACCAGGGGAAAACCACACAGCACCTGTATGGCGTTGGGGGCAGCACTCCGGTCGTTGGTTCGCTGTCGGAGGTGGATTCTCCCGATGCACTATTTATCGGTATTTCTCCTCCGGGTGGTCAGATGCCGGAATCGTTGAGCCGGGTGATCGGGGCTGGTGTGGACCGCGGACTGGATATCGTTTCCGGCCTGCATGAGTTTCTGGTTGAGAACGAAGATTTCTGCCAGGTGGCGCAGCGGAGTGGCAGTCGGCTGATTGACGTCCGCCGGAACCAGCATCGCCAGACGGCCCGCTGTGCTGAGTTTCGCAGCGGCTGTTTGCGGATTCACGCAGTTGGTCAGGATTGCAGCGTGGGCAAAATGGTGACGATGCTCGAACTCGAACGGGGCCTGCAGCAGCGTCAACGGGATGCGAAGTTCCTGGCGACGGGACAGACGGGGATCATGATCAAGGGGAACGGCGTTCCCGTCGACTGTGTCGTTTCTGACTTTGTCAACGGAGCCGTGGAAGAGCTGGTACTTCAGCATGAACAGCATGAAATTCTCCTCATCGAAGGGCAGGGGAGTATCGTACATCCGGCCTTTTCGGCGGTGACTTTGGGGCTGTTGCATGGCTGTGCGCCGCAGGGGTTGATTCTCTGTTACGAAGCAGCCCGTCCTCATGTGAAGGCAATGCCGCATGTGCCGCTCAAGTCTCTGGAACGCTATCGGGAACTTTACGAGCAGCTCGCTTCGGAACGGTCTCCCGCGGAAGTGATCGGCGTTGCCATGAACGGTCGCAATCTCTCTGAAGCAGAAGCGGACATCGAGAAAGAGCAGGTGCAGGAACGACTGGGTTTACCGGTCTGCGATGTCTACCGCGATGGACCGGATCTCCTGGTTGATGCCGTTTTGAATCTGAGAGGGAGGCTGTTCGCGTGAAACTGGAATGGCGACGAGTCAGCCTGCCTTTGAAAGATCCCTTCACGATCGCCCGCGGCACGCTGCACCATCAGCAGTGTCTGATAGTGATTCTGACGCAGGACGGTGTGAGCGGATTTGGCGAAGTCACCTGCAACAATTATTATGGTCACACCTACGAATCGCTGGAAGCGGCGCTCAACCTGGTTCGCGATGCGATTGCAGAGCAGCCGTTGATGCATCCGCGAGAGCTGTATAAGGTTTGCCAGGCTGTCATTCCCACAGATCGGTTTGCGCTCTCTGCCATTGATGGGGCTGCCTACGATCTGTACGGCAAGACGCAGGGAATCCGCACGACTGAGATCCTGGGGTTAAACACCGCTGCTGAGACCCGGTCAAGTTATACCCTGGGCATTGATTCGATTGAGGAAATGATTCGCAAATATCGTGATCAGCCCGACTGGCCTGTCTACAAGATCAAGCTGGGCACGCCCCACGATCTGGAGATTGTGCAGGCACTGCGGGCAGTGACGGAAGCGACGATTCGGGTCGACGCGAACTGTGCGTGGACCGTGGAGCAGACGATTACGAATTCGCGTGCACTCCGGGAACTGGGAGTGGAATTCATCGAACAGCCGTTGCCGGCCGATGCATCGCCTGCAGCGCAGCGCGAAGTCTTTGAACAGAGTGCACTGCCCGTGATTGCCGATGAGAGCTGTCGGACCGAAGAGGATGTGGCCCGCTGCGAAGGTCTGTTTCACGGGATCAATGTCAAACTGTGCAAATGCGGCGGATTGACGCCTGCGAGTCGGATGTTGCAGCAGGCTCGCGCACTGGGAATGAAAACGATGGTCGGTTGTATGATTGAATCGACGGTCGGTATCTCGGCTGCAGCGCAGTTGCTACCGTTACTCGACTATGCTGACTTCGATGGGGCCAACCTGCTGGCGGAAGACGTGGCGCGGGGAGTTCGCATTCACAACGGGGAAGTCGAATTCAGTAACGTTTACGGGAATGGGATTGAACTGCTGATCTGAGACAGAAGCGTGACCGCCTGCTTTGTCTTCAGTAGACATTCTTTATCTGGCTGGTTTTTCGATCTATTTTCGATTCATCAGTTATTATCTGCTCCCGGGGCGTGTAGAATTTCGCATGACAAACCAGAAGTGACACGAAGTACTGCTTCTGCTGAAACCCTGATTTATTTCCCGGGGAGCCCTGCGAGTCGATGACGAAGAGATACGGTTTCTGGACACTGACCTTTCTGGTCATTGCGAATATGATTGGAGCCGGGGTCTTTACGACCTCCGGTTTCTCGCTCATGGATCTGGGGTCACCCGGACTGGTGGTTCTCGCCTGGGTAGCGGGGGGATTGATTGCGATTACGGGTGCTTTCAGTTATGGACAGCTGATTAAAGCCATGCCGGAATCGGGGGGCGAATATCTGTTCCTGTCACGAGCCGCGCATCCGTTACTGGGGTTCATTGCGGGCTGGGTGTCGTTGATTGCAGGCTTTTCCGGTGCGATCGCCTTTGCTGCGACCGCGCTGGAAGCGTATGTCCTGCCGGAAGACATGCGTCCCGGATGGATGCCGGCGGGGACGCTGGCGGTCTGTTCGATTATACTGGCCGGTCTGTTTCATGGCCGGAATCCACGACTGGGGGCGTTGGTACAGAATTCGGTCGTGGTGCTCAAACTGGTGCTGCTGTCTGCCATTCTGTTGTTTGCTGCAGCTCAGTTCTCCAGTGAGACCATGTCGGGCGTCTCAGCACCGACTGTCGACTTGACCGGCTGGGCGCTGGTCAGCGCGTTTGCGGGATCTCTGGTCTGGATTTCTTTGAGTTATTCGGGCTTCAATGCCGCGGTTTATGTGGCAGATGAAGTTGAAGCAGCGAATCGCACGATTCCCCGGGCGATGGTCGCCGGCACCGGGATTGTGATGGTGCTCTATCTATTGTTGAACGCGGTTTTCGTGTATGCACCGCCGCCCGAGGCGATTAAAGGTCAGGCGGATGTGGCGACCATTGCGGCGGAATTCATCGGGGGAGCTGCTTTCGCGAGTTTCGTGCGCTGGACCATCGTTACCTGCCTGTTGACCTCGGTCTTCAGTATGATCATGACCGCACCCCGGGTTTACGCCAAGATGGCGGACGATGGCCTGTTGCCTGGATTTATCCGGATGCAGGGGGGCAACCCGGGGCGGGCGATTCTATTGCAGGTCGCACTGGCTGTGCTTTTGGTATTAATCTCCAGTCTGCAGGGGCTGCTGTCCTATCTGGGACTGACCCTGTCGATCTCTGCCGCCGGTTCGGTATGCTGCCTGTTTCTGTCCGGTGTGCGTACGAAGCCGTTCTCGCATTATTCGAATCTGATTCCCCTGGTGTTTATTCTCTGTACCCTCATCGCTGCGGGGATAATGGTCAGTTTCAATCCCTGGCAGCTGCTGGGAACCGCGATTACATTCGCGATTGGCGCCGTGGCGTATGTGCTGACGCGGATCTATCGTCCGAAAGCTGACCTGCTCGCTACAACCGAAATTGAAAAGGCTCTTGCAGAGGACGTTCAGGAACCTCCGCAATCCAAAAGTTGACTAAGCGGAGTTCTGCTGAACTCAGATTTGAACAGTAGTCAGACCGTTGTGCGGTTCTATAAATGCATAGCGAAACGTGTATTCACCGAAAAGACGTCTTTCCCTCAAATGTAAAGGTCGACAGTGATGGCGGTTGCCCAAGCGGGGCGGATGCAGTGTATGGAAGTCTGGGGCGGAAATCAGAGCGTGGATCGTAAACTGACGACCACGGGGCTCGATCTCTGGGTCTACAGTCAGCCGCATGCTGCGTCCCAATCGGGTGGGGACGTGTATTATGTTTCATCCTGTTCTTCCGGCAGGATCACCCGTCTGCTGCTGGCCGATGTGAGTGGTCATGGAGAAGTGGTTGCGGCCCGGGCCAATGTGCTGCGGAATCTGATGCGGCGCCACATCAACCGGATCAATCAGGCTTCCCTGGTTGAAGCCATTAATGATGATTTTGAATCCGAATCGCGAACGGGCGCATTCGCGACCGCAGTGATTGGAACCTTCTTCGCTCCCACCCGAACACTCACGATCTGCAACGCCGGTCATCCGAGTCCTTTAATCTACCAGGCGCAGAATAAAACCTGGATTCCGTTTGGCAGCGTACAGGGGGCTTCCGAAGTCGAGCGAAACTTCCCCCTGGGGATCACGGTCGAACAAAATTATTCAAATCAGTCCTGCAAACTGGGGCGTGAAGATCTGATGCTCTGTTTCACAGACGGATTGCTGGAGTTCAAACAGGCGGATGGGAGCCTGCTGGGCGAAGCGGGGCTGCTGCGACTGCTCTCACAGCTCGACTGCAGCCAGCCCGAGCGTCTGATTCCGGAACTGCTTCAGCGGCTGGATCCGAACCAGGAGCGGATTAATGCTGCGGATGATATCTCTTTAATGCTGTTCCAGCGCAACAATGAGCGCGTTTCCCTTTACGATAATCTGGCAGCCCCGTTTCGGGCGTTGAAACATTTCTTCAGCAGGCCAGAAAAGGCTTAATTCGAGCTGAGGCTCAGAATGGCTTCTTCCCGGGTGTCGAACAGCGGCCAAAGCGTTCCCAGTTTGATACTCTGGAGAATGTACTGCATGTTATCGCAGGCGTTACAGAAAACAGCCTCACCGCCGGACTGTTTCGCCTGTTGCAGGAGACGGGTAAGACAGCTGATGATGATCGAATCCAGATATTCCACCCGATTGAGATCGATGATCACATTGGAGATTTCGGGCGCGTTCAGCAGGGTCAGGATTTTATTGGATTCAATCTGGATGTTGTTATACAGGAACTGCAGGGCCGATCCCTGGGGAATCACAATCAGATTCGGGGCAATGACTTCTACCTCGAAAATTTCAAACTTATCAGACATGATTTGAGCTCAATCTCCACTGGCCCACTAACGATATAACATAAGAAAATAAAATCCAGAGAAGTGAATGTTCTATCATAGCCCATTCACTTTCCGGATTTCAATCTGTGAGACGGATAACTTTGATTTAACTCAATCCTTCTGCGTCCTGTTGTGTCTCAATGTGCACAGGTTGTTTTTTCAGATCACGTTTTTTAGAAATTTTCCGTTTTAAAGTATGCACGGAACGCCTGATGGCAACATTGATGGCCGATGAGAGTCGTTCGCGGGTTTCCTGCACGACAATCGGCGCGCCGAGTCGGGTCTGCATGACAATGCGGCACCGCTGATTGATGCCTCCTTTGGGGCCGTTGATATCTGTAATGCAGATGCGGACCGTTTTGATCCAGTTTTCGACGCGATTGACGGCCTTGTCCCATTCGCGTTCGATGTACTCTCTGGTTCCGGGACCACAGTTGATCTGTGTGGCGACACATTCAAAATCATAGTTTCTCATTGGAAATCCTTTGGGAAAGAGAACAACGGTTTCAACGATTGAAGTGATTCTCAGTGGTGCAGCGGATCAGGAGTTTTCTCACCAGCGCGCCGAGTCTGCTTTACTGGAAACGCCTGAATGATACATCCGCTTAAAATTTTCGTAGGAAGCTGACATGATCAGATCGAATTCTGCCGATTCGTGTTGCTGAAACTTCTGATAGAACTGATCAAAACGTTCGATCTGTGCCGCGTAAGTGGTTTGATTCCATTCCGGGTATAACGCCTCTTCAACCTGCTCGGCGATCGATGCGATTTCCAGGTATAAATCTTCATGCTGATCCCTCAGCCGCTGTGACTCAGCAGCAGTGAGGGCGTCAACCTGGTCTGCATGATCGAAATAGCCGAAGGTGGCTTCCAAAGCGAAGTGCATCGCCAGCTGGTCTCTCAGCTCATTGACGAGCACGCTGAACCATTCCGGTTTGAGTGTTAACGGATCGGGGACCAGCCAGAAAGTACGCAGATTTTCCATGAGATTGTAAAGCCTGAGGTTGTCCTCTTTGATCTCTTTGAGAAAAGCAGCATTAACAGTGACCTGACGAGAGTTGCTGATCATGGTGATGTTCCCGTTTAGAAAAGTGTGTCTCGAATTGAGTCTGTGCTGCACCAACAGTGACATGCAGAGCAATCGCGGTAGCATCCGGACTGGAGTGCTGCAGACTGATTGCCGTTAATAAAAGCTGCAACGCGTAATACGTTTTGAGGTGTCCCGTGATCGAGATCCGTTCCAGATCCTGTTGGCAGGTGAGCTGCAGAAATTGTGTGTCTTTCAGCAGTTCATCCAGTCCTGATTTCGTCAGTGTGATGGAATCCGTCGCCAATCCATTGTTTGACATGTCATTCCCGTTCGCTTGAGTGAGGAGCGGACTGTCAACTGCCGTTGACAGTGTCACCCCACGTTGATGGTTGCAGCCGGAATGCAAAACAGACCATGGTGCGCCGCAGGTTAGAATCAGGCCCCAGTACAAGCCTGTCTCTCGCTCATCCAGACGGCACACCATGGTGATCCTCCTTAAAAATTGATCTGCCGCAGGAGAAGAAAGGCAAAGCGCATGCCAAACCGGGCGAACAGGAATACCGTCTTGTCGGAGAAGCGTTTCAAGGGAGACCGGATGTGAACTGCAGGTGACAGCGTCGCGCCCGGATGACACTTTTCAGACCCTTTCGTGAATCGCATCAGTCCTAAGTGATGAGTTCATCAGGGACCGCACTCACTGTAGACCAACTGGCATGCTGTTTGCTTCCTCTAGTCCGGTAAACACCTCGAGGTGCCTCATGGTTTCCATTACGAAAGGGCACCGCAATGCGCAATTTATTAAACAAACAGACTCCTCGGCTGGTTCCATTCACTCCTCCACGGTTGCCTGCACAGGCGGATCGGGAGGATGTATTAGGGCAGGTGATCCTCTTCCTGGTGATTCTGCTCGCGATCCTGTTGCAGGCACTGACGTAGAAACTGACCGAATCGTCTCTATTCAATTGCCCGCCGCCGGTTAAAATGGAATGAGCTTTGAAGAACATTCCCTGTCGGGGATTTTGTACTTCACCCGAGATAGACATCCATCAGAACAGGCGGCGAGGCTTCATGTCCGGCGAATTCAGTGCAGATTGTTTTCGAGCGATTGCCAATTACACCTATGACTGGGAAAGCTGGCATGCCCCGGACGGGCGTCTGCTGTGGGTCAATGCGACCGTTGAACGTATGACCGGCTACACGCCCGAGGAATGTCTGGTGATGCCGGACTACCCGCTGCCGCTGGTCGCGGAAGAAGACCGTTCACGCATCACAGAGATTCTGACCGCGGCGCAACAGGGAGATATCGGAAATGATATCGAATTCCGCACCGCGCACCGCGACGGACGCAGTCTGTGGACGGCTGTTTCCTGGCAGCCGATCTATAACGATTCGGGAACGCACCTCGGTTTCCGTACCAGCATTCGCGATATCACGGAACGACACGAGTTGAAAGAGCAGTTACGGCTGCATGCAGCACATCTGGAGCAGCTTGTGCAGGAGCGGACTGCCCGGATTACGCAGCTGGAAATTCATCGTCGGAAAATGGAAAAGCTGGCGGCGCTGGGTCAGCTGGCCGCTGGCGTGGCACACGAAGTCAACAATCCCCTGGCGGGTATCCGCAACGCGTTCGCGCTGTTCAAAGCTGATATCGCTCCCGATAACGAACATTACGAACTGCTGGAACTGATCGACAGTGAAATTGAACGGATCAGTTCGATTACCCATCAGATGTATCAGCTGTATCGCCCCAGTTCTCATGATGCGACGACCTTTTCATTATCGCGTGCGATTGAGGACGTTGTCTGTCTCTCGCAACCCGCGGCTGCGAAAGCTGGTGTCACGATCGATTGCGAATCGGATCAGGAAGAGATCCAGGTGACGCTGCCTGAAGGGGAAGTCAAGCAGATCCTGTTGAACCTGGTGCAGAATGCGATCCAGGCATCCCCGAAAGGGAGTGCTGTCCGTTTAGAAGTGGGGGCCGGTGATGCTACCGTCAGTGTGGCGGTGATCGATCAGGGGGAGGGGATTCAGCCGACCGATCTGCCGCAGATCTTCGATCCTTTCTTTACGACTAAAGTTGGAGATTCCAAGCAGGGGATGGGCCTGGGGCTGTCGGTGTCACGAAGTCTGATCGAGGCGATGGGAGGCACTATCGAAGTGGCCAGTCAGCCGGGAGAGGGGGCTGTCTTTACGGCGAACTTCCCGGTAGCAGATCCTCCCGGGAATCGTTAACGTAAAGCGTAGCTGTCTGAGTTCCATTGATCTGATCCTGAAGTGCAACAGACGAAGAGAAGACATTCATGAGTGAAAAGCAGCCCCCGCGAATCCTGATTGCAGACGACGAACCGCTGTATCTGAAAACGACCGGGCAGTTGCTGCGCAAAGCCGGGTTTGACTGCGTTTGTGTTTCCCATGCGGGGGCCGCGATTGAAAAACTGGAAGCGGAGCCCTTCGATCTCATTCTGTCAGACCTGAATATGCCGGGCAATCTCAAGCTGGAACTGCTGCACCAGGGACGCAGTAACTGGCCGCACATTCCACTGATCGTTGTGACCGGCGTGCCTTCCATGCCCTCTGCGATTGAAAGTATCCGCCTGGGAATCACCGATTACCTGTTGAAGCCGGTGAAATATGAAGATCTGCTGGCGAGCGTCCGAAGGGCGCTGGCCATTCCGAGTCGTGTTTTCCAGCGGAGCGAGAGTATCACCGCCCGCGAACAGAGTGAATTAGCGAAACGGTTTCCGAATATCGTCGGGGCGAGCGCTCCGCTGATGGAAATTCTGGATATTGTCGATCGCATCGCCGAGACCGATGTCAATGTGTTGATTACCGGAGAGAGTGGGACCGGAAAAGAGGTGGTCGCGCAGACGATTCACGAGCACAGTCTGCGCAGTAAGGAAAACTTTCAGATCATTGATTGCACGGCGATTCCGGAATCCCTGTTCGAATCGGTGCTGTTTGGTCATGTGAAAGGGGCCTTTACCGGCGCGGTGAACGACCAGGAAGGGCTGCTGAAACTGGCCGACAAGGGAACCGCATTCTTTGATGAAATCGGTGAGTTGCCGGCTGCGTCGCAGTCCAAGCTGTTACGGGCGATTCAGGAATCCCGTTTTACGCCTGTAGGAAAAAGTCAGGCTGTGCAGATCGATACGCGATTCGTCTGTGCCACCAATCGGAAGCTGGAATCGGAAGTGAGTGCCGGTCGTTTTCGCGGCGATCTGTATTATCGGCTGGGAGTGATTCATATCGAACTGCCTCCCCTGCGTGATCGAGGAGATGACGTCGTTTTACTGGCCGAACATTTTCTGAAACTGACCCTGAAGAAAAGTGGTCGCGAGTTGCAGTTCGCCCCGGAGACCCTGGAGTCTCTGCGGGAATACTCCTGGCCGGGAAATATTCGGGAGTTGAAGAATGTGATCGAACGTGCCGTCGCGTTGACGCGTGGGGAGACGATTGAAAAGACCGAGCTTCCTGAATCACTACTCAATCCGCCGGCGAATCTCCAGCACGATTCCAGTGGCGTGGCCGAGGGCTCGCGTGATGAGGCCATTGAAAACGCCGAGTATCAGTACCTGACTGCTTTACTGGAAAAGCATGAGGGGAATATCTCCCAGGCAGCGCAGCAGGCCGGTCTCTCGCGTCAGGGGCTGCATAAACTGCTGAACAAGCACAATATTTCTGCGGCTGATTTTCGCTCGTAAAAATTTCGGGCGGCGTGAGTCTCTTTCTGAGACTGTCAACACGGGGCGACACCTGTCAGTCTCCGTTCACACCTCTCTGTCCCGTTTTTCGGAACTGCCGACACTGGTAAATCGGGCAGTGTATAGATCAATCGATGTCGAATTGGCGCCGCCTGTACGTAACCGATTGCCGCTGTCAGGTACTGGCCTGAAACTTGCTCTAAGAGATCTACAGTCCACGCGACTGGATGACGCGAATTATCGATGGAATACGAGTATCGACTGATTGATTTGAAGTCAGGAAAAGGAAGATGAATTTTAAACAGAAACAGATCGTAATCACCAGGAACGATTATTATAAACTCTCGCGACTGTTAAACAGCGAGTACACCCAGGCAATTGGAAACAAGCCGTACCTGACCGGTTTACGGAGTGAACTGGAGGCTGCGGTGATTGTCGATCCTGAAGAGATCAGCCCCGATGTGGTGACGATGAATTCCAAGGTCACCCTCGTCGATCTGGATATCAATGAAGATGAGACCTATGTGCTCGTCTACCCGGACCAGGCTAATATCGCCAGTGGAAGGCTGTCGATTCTGACGCCGATTGGAACTGCTATATTAGGCTGTAAAACAGGGGACGTGGTGAGTGGAAACGCCAGCCGCATGCAGATTAAAGAGATTGTTTTCCAGCCGGAACGGGCGCGGGTCCCTTCCTGAATGCCCAGGCTGTTTTTACGTTGAATTCACAAACAGCCTGAAATGGTAAGGGCTGTCAACCGCGTTTGACGGGCGCTCCCCGTCGAGTTGACAGCCCTTTCCCAATGCAGATCACAGCTTAAGGTGTGATATCAATATGCAGCAAATCCGGGTACAGCTGTAAGGACAGCAGGAACAGGACTAAGGGTGTGATTCCCAACAGTACCAGGATCAGGATCAGCCGGATGACCATGAAAGACTCTGCCCGATACGAGTCTGTTTCTTCCACGCTGTGTGACATTCGCGTCGCGGGAGTTTCCACGTAAGGTGTAATCCGTGAAGCACTCAGCCTCTCAAACGAACCCTGTGTGTGTCGCCTGATTTTCTGGCGGGAACGGGTTTCATGATTTGATTTCATCAGCATGTTCAGCCCTCCTTCATCAGGGACATTCGTGGATCGAAAACAACAAATCTCAATTACATGAGAGAAGCAAATAGTGGGCCAGAACAGCAAAATCGGTTTTTTGTCAGGTGAACACGAAAATCTTCCCGCTGCTGGTTTTGATTGACAAAGGGGACCCCGGGGTCTATATTTGGCAAAAGATGCATCACTTATACATGTTTAAGTCAGAGGTTGAATCATGCAGCTTACCATCCAGACCGATTATGCGTTGCGAACGCTGATGTATCTCGCTTCACGCGATGATCGAGCGACCGTAGCAGAGGTCGCGGCCCTGTTTGACATTTCAGCCAATCATGTGGCGAAGGTCGTCAACCAGTTATCCCGCTTTGGATACATCCGTAGCGTGCGGGGCCTGGGAGGTGGGATCGAACTGGCGGTGCCTTTGGACGAGATTCGACTGGGGGAAGTCATCGAACGCTTTGAAGGGAACCTGCATCTGCTGGAGTGTGTGGGGACCGAGGGGGTCTGTGTGATCCAGCCTTTCTGTAAATTGAAGGGCGTGCTGGCGGAAGCGGAACGGCTGCAACGGGAGTATCTCAACAGTGTGACCCTGGCAGATGTGGCGCCTTCCCGCAGACAACTGAAACAGGTGACTTAGGTCGAATCTGTTTTCCCTACGATGAGTACTCCATTTATGAGATGGGATTAAACGATGCAGACAGGCAGGCGAAAACGATTGAGTCTGAAATTTATGCTGCAAGCGGGTATTCTGTTGGTGATTCTTTCCAGTCTGTTCCTGCTGCTGGAAGAGGTGCCTGCGGAAGAATCTCAGCAGAAAGCGGATCCGCCGAGACAGATGCAATATCCGACAACCGCCGTTGAGGCCCGGGTCCGGGCACGCATTTTACATGAAACCGTGCATGGTGCGCTGCAGGTGATCCATCGGGACTTCTTCGAGGAAGAGGAGAGCCGGGTAATTCCCTCGCATTCGCTGGAAGATGTGTTTAAGGAACTGAAGCGGAGCCAGGGCATCAAGGTACGCTGGCTGGCTGTGAACGCCCGGGCGATGAATGTCGACAATGAACCGCGGACGGAATTTGAGAAACAGGCGGTTAAAGTGCTCTCGGCGGGGAAGGACGAGTTTGAGCAGGTCACCGACAAAGAGTATCAGTTTACGGGAAGCATCCGGCTGGCTTCACAGTGCCTGAAATGTCATCTGCCGATGCGAAAAAGTAACGAGGCGCGGGTAGCCGGGCTGGTCATCTCGATGCCCCTCAAAGCAGCGGAGAAAGAGAAATGAGCCGGTCGAAGCATGCTGATTGCTATGTAATGGACTTGGACAATCCCCGTGAATCCCTCGAGATTCAGGGCACCAAACTTGATTTGTAAACAAGGTTAATTTAGATTCACGTCAGCCTTCACGGTTAGTTGCTTCGGTTTTTCGCATAGTCCCGGAGTAACGGGCCCGCCCAATGACTGGCGCTTAACTTATTGGGCGGGTCTTTTTTTATACCCACTCAAGACAAGTAATTCCGAATGTTCGATGTAGTTTGAGATTTTCGCTGAGACGCACTTCATGTGCAGTGACTTACCAGGAGGCAGAGAACGATGAGAGCGATACGAAACTGTCTGGTTATTGTGATGTTGAGTGCCTGTCCCCTGGCCGTGGTTACGTTGGCCCAGCCTCCCGCGGAGGAGAAGGCAAAACAAACTACTTCTCCGACGGAAGGAAAGCAAGACGACTCAGAGGAAGCGGCTTCTCAACTGTCACTTCCCGAGGCGCGTGAGCGCGCCCGACTGGCGCACCGCTTTTACTCGGCCACGCTGGATGCGATGCATCGGAGTTATTTCAACAGTGCGACAGCGCCGGTGCCGGCGCGTGTGATGGAACGGATGTTTGCGGACCTGGCAGCGGATGAAAACATCAAAGCCCGGTGGATTGCCGTGAATGCCAACGCCATGAGTGTCGATCATGAGCCGGAAACGGAATTCGAAAAACAGGCGGCCCGGGAGATCGCAGCCGGGAAAGGGGCCTATGAGCGAATCGAGAACGGCGTCTACCAGCGGGCTGGTGCCATTTCATTAATGAATCATGGCTGTCTGACCTGTCATCTCGGGTTTGGAAAAAAGAATACCAAAGATCGCTTCGCAGGCTTGATCATTTCCATCCCGGTTAAAGCGCAGCATAAATAGTCGGGCAGCCGATGACCGGGCTCTATAGAACCGGATAAAAACGTCCCGAGGTAAGTCAGTGTGTCGCACTGCTGGTGAAGCACCTGCTAAGTTCTTGAATCCTTGTGCTGACAGATGTAGAGTATGCATTAGTGGAGATCTTCAAAGCGAAACTGATTCCACTATTTCAATCTACCTTATTTACGCCTGTCTCTCCGGAGTACCTGCAATAACCTGATAAAACCGCTTTGAGCATTCAAACATGAATCGATGAATTCCTGTGCAATGTATGAAACAACTGCTGTTTGTTACGGGCCTGTAAGCCGGAATTTATGGATCAAAAACACGTGCAAGATAACGCTCCTCTGATCGTAGTGGGCATCGGTGCTTCCGCCGGAGGGCAGGATGCCCTGCGCAGCTTCTTTTCCACAATCAACTCAAACCCCGGTTATGCGATTGTGCTTATTCAGCATATGCTCCCGGAAGGGGCTGATACACTGCTGGAAACGATGCATAAGCTCAGTCCACTACCTGTCTCACTGATTGAGCAGGATACGCCTCTACAGCCGGATCATGTTTTTATTGTCCCCCCACACTCCAGTTTCGCATTCAACGCTGAAACTGAGTTTTCTGTCAGGGCGGTGCCACAGACAGGTCAGGGGACGCCGGTAATTACGCCTTCGTTTCAGTCACTGGCGGCACAGCTGCAGCAAAATTCCGTGGGCATCCTGTTCTCGGGAACGGACAACGATGGAACCGAGGGGCTGCATGCGATCCAGGAGGCCGGCGGCCTGACAATGGTACAGGATCCGGATTCTGCCCGGCATACTGAAATGCCTGCCGCTGCGATCACTGCGGGGAAGGCCGACTATGTGCTGCAACCGGAACAAATGCCTGCAGAATTGAAGGCTTGTCTCTCCAGTCTGAAACTGGACCGCGCGCCTCAGCAGGGAGAATCAAACTTGCAGACACAGGTGGAAGCACATCTGCCAGAAGTCTGTAACCTGTTGCTGCAGGAGACGGATCACGATTTCCATCATTATAAAACGGGAACCCTGATTCGGCGGATCGTACGTCGGATTCAGATCTCGCGGCTGCATGATGTCAGTCAGTATCTTGCACATCTCGAGGAGAATCGAGATGAAGTACAGTCACTGTTTCGTGAATTGCTGATCAGCGTTACTTCCTTTTTTCGGGATCCGGAAACATTTGCTGTGCTGGCCCGGGACTATCTCCCCCGGCTGTTTGAAAACCGGGACGCTGATACGCCGATTCGCGTCTGGGTTTCCGGTTGTGCCACGGGAGAGGAAGCGTACTCGCTGGCAATCCTGCTGTATGAAGCACGTGAACGAACTGCGCTGGATGTAGAGATGCATGTCTTCGCGACTGATATCGATGAACGGGCTTTGCAGATTGCGCGGGAGGCCGTGTATTCGACATCGATTGAAGCGCATGTCTCCCCGGAGCGGCTGACACGTTTTTTCAGCAAAAAAGGGAAACAATACCGCGTGAAGAAGGAAATCCGCGATTTATGTGTGTTCTCTACGCATAATCTCATCAGTGATCCTCCCTTCTCACAACTGGATTTGATTTCCTGTCGTAATCTGCTGATTTACCTGGATACCCATCTGCAGCAGAAGCTGGTCTCTGTGTTTCATTTCGCTCTCAGGCAGAATGGTTACCTGTTCCTCGGACCTTCCGAGAATCTGGAAATGCACTCGGAAATGTTCCGTCCGCTGGATAAGAAAAATTGCATCTCCCAGCGCAAGTCCGTTCCGGTTCGTGCCTCCGCTTTAAAATATACGCCGCATCGCAACCGGAATCCTGCGGTTGAAATTGATAACCGGGAAGTACCCCTGACGGAGTTGCCCGGTATCGCTCAGCAGATCATTCTGGCCGAATATTCTCCCCGGTATGCGGTGGTGAATGAAGATGCGAATCTCCTGACGACATCCGCGGGCATTGAACAGTTTCTGGAATTTCCGGAAGGAAGTTTTCATAACAACCTGATTAAAATGACGCGTTCCGGTTTGCGGAGCGGACTGCGTTCGGCGTTATCGCAAGCCAGCAAAACGCGCGAGAAAGTGCTCGTTGACACGTTGACTTTTAAAATGGGGGAAGAACTGCGGCGGGCACGGCTGGTGGTGCATCCACTGTCGGAAGTCAGCCAGGAATCGGCTCTGTTTCTGGTGGCATTTGAAGATCTCGGATCAATTATACAGCAGGCTTCTCTTCCGGAGGAGTCGAATGCGGGGACGATCGATGCAGAGTCGGTGATCGAACAACTGGAATCGGAACTGGAGCGAACACAAACCGAGCTGGAAAACAGCATTCAGGAACTGGAAGGTTCGAATGAAGAGTTGAAATCATCGAATGAAGAGCTGTTGTCAATCAACGAGGAACTCCAGTCTGCCAATGAGGAACTGGAAACGTCCAAAGAAGAAATCCAGGTCAGCATGGATGCGTTGGGCCGCGCCCAGGCGGATCTGGAAAACCTGATGAACGGCACCCGCATCGCGACCATCTTTCTGGACCGTGAACTGCAGATCAAGAGCTTTACGCCTTCAGCAATCGAAATCTACAACCTGAATCAATCGGATCTCGGACGACCACTGACGGATCTCACGCACCTCGCCAAACGCATGCCCAAACTTCCTTCCATAGAAAGTATTGATCGAAAAAGCCTGCCTTTTGAGGACGAACTGCAGCTGAAAAGCGGGAAATGGCTGCTGCGTCGCGTGCTCCCCTATGAAAGTGAAGGGGTGTTTGATGGGATGATCGTCACCTTCATGGATGTGACGGAATTCAAGCTGGCAGAAATCCGCCTGGAAACCGAACATGCAATTACGCAACTGCTGTCTGATGCGGATTCCTTAAAAAAAATCGATACCTCGATTCTGGAAACCATCCGCAAATGCCTGCAGGCCAGTGTGGGGTTGCTCTGGCTGACAGATTCCGAGCAGGAGCGGCTCTGCCTGGAAACCAGCGTAGTGACCAACACTAAAAAATTCCGCAAATTTCTGAACAGCAACCAGACGATTCAGTTCGCCCGCGGAGAGGGATTACCCGGTCGTACCTGGGAGAGTCTGCAGCCGGAATGGTGTGAGGACATTCATAATCTGGTATGGTTTAACCGGAATGAAATTGCCCGCAAGAGCGGCCTGTCCAGCGGAATTGCCATCCCCGTGGTCTCAGACCGGACCTGTCTGGGCATGATGGAGTTTTATACGACAGAGCAACTGCAGCCCGATCCCCTGCTGCTGAACATGTTTAATTCGATCGGTCATGAGATCGGATCGTTTATCAGCCGCTGCCGGATACAGAATCAGCTGTACGATGAAATCGCGCAGAAAAATGCCGTATTGTTGTCGGCCATCGATTGCATCATGACGATGGATGCCGAAGGGCGTATTCAGGATTTCAATCCTGCTGCAGAGCGAACGTTTGGCTATACAGAAGAGGAGGCGCTTGGCCAGTCCCTGTGCGACCTGATATTGCCTGAGGAGTTTCGGCCGCGATATCGAGAAGAGATGCAAAGGTTTCTGGAGACGGGGAAATCCGAACTGGTCGGTCGTCACCTGGAACTGTCTTTCCTGCATAAAACGGGAACGGAGTTTCCGGCGGAGCTGGCAATCAGTGTGACACAGCTCGAAAAATCAAAACATTTTTTTACGATCTGCCTGAGAGACATCAGTCAACGACGTCAGCAGGAGGCAACCCTGCGAGACACGGAAGGTCGTGCCCAGGCACTGGTTGAAGCTTCGGCGCACATGGTCTGGACGATGACTCCGGATGCAAAAACCGAAGAAGATTCCCCGTCGTGGCGCGAGTTTACCGGCCAGACCTATGAGGAATGGAAAGGCAAAGGCTGGGTAGATGCGATACATCCTGATGACCGGGAACGGACACTCACTCAATGGCAGACCGCTTTTGAAGAGCGGGAACCTCTGTCTTGTGAGTACCGTCTGAGTCATCGCGACGGCGGCTGGTCCTGGACTTCGGTGCGTGCGGTTCCCCAGCTTAATTCAGAGGGGGAGGTGCTGCGCTGGGTGGGTATGAATTTTGACATCTCCCGTCAGAAACAAATGCAGCAGGAACTGGAGTCCAACGAAAAGCGGCTGCTGATGGCGCTCAAGGCAGGCGGCCTGGCTGCCTGGGAATGGCGACCGGAGGAAAGTTTCTGGTCTAATGAACTCTATGAACTGCTGGGGGTTCCGCGGAGCACTTTAGCCTGTCCGGAAACGTTTTTCTCCTGCGTCCACGAAGAAGATCTTCCCGGTTTAAAGCAGGCCTGGGGAGATGCGATTCAGGGCGTCAAAAACTACGACACGACATTTCGTATCATTCGTCCTGACGGTCGGGTTCGCTGGGTGGCCGGTGTAGGGGAAATCTTCCGGGATCAGCAGGGTAATGTGATGCAGATCTTCGGCCTCAACTGGGACTTTACCCAGGAACGCGAAGTTGAAGAAACACTGCGCAAAAGCGAACAACAGGCCAAGCAGGCCAGCATTGCCAAAAGTGCTTTCCTCGCGAATATGAGTCATGAAATCCGCACGCCGATGACGTCGGTTCTCGGGTATACAGACCTGTTGATCGGGATGGAACAGGATCAGGAAAAAGCCAGTTATCTACAGAACATCAAACGCAACGGCAATTTTCTGCTGGATATCATCAATGACATTCTGGATCTCTCTAAAATCGAAGCTGGCAAACTGGAAATCTTTCGGGAGCCATTCTCACTCATGGGCTTGATATCGGATGTGCGTTCAATGATGCAGGTTCGGGCCAGCGAAAAGAACCTGGAGTTATTCATTGAGTTTAACAGCGACCTTCCGGAACAGTTGGAGAGTGACCCTAAGCGACTGCGACAGATCCTGCTGAATCTGATCAGTAATGCAATCAAATTCACTGAGCAGGGAAGTGTTCGCGTTGTGATTGACTATCAGAGTGGCGCGGAGGATGCGACCCTGACAATATCTGTTATTGATACCGGTATCGGCATGTCGGTAAAACAGCAGGCGCGTCTGTTTCAGATGTTTAGCCAGGGGGACATTTCCGTTTCGCGAAAATATGGGGGAACCGGTCTGGGGCTGGCCATCAGTCAGCGACTGGCTCATATGCTGAACGGAATCATTTCCGTAACGAGCCAACCGGGAGAGGGGAGCACGTTCACCTGCGCCATCCAGCTACCTCCGGGCGATCACGTGAAACTGATCCAACCGCAGCTGAAAACGGATACACCGGAGCCGGTCAGTATGCTGGATACATACCAGTTAAACTGCCGGATCCTGATCGTCGATGATCAACGCGATGTGCGGCATCTGGCGAAACTGCTGCTGCAACGAGCCGGTGCTGAGACCGAATTTGCGGAAGATGGTCTGCAGGCCGTGGAACTGATCAAGCAGCAGTTGCAGCGTGAATCTACTGCAGATTTGATACTGCTGGATATGCAGATGCCCCGGATGGATGGTTATCAGACGGCGGCCCGCCTGCGTGAAATCGGCTATCGCAAGCCGATTGTCGCACTGACTGCCGATGCGATGCAGGGGGACATGAAACGCTGTCTGGAACTGGGCTGCGATGACTACCTGAGCAAGCCCATCGATGCCAGAGAGCTGTTTGAAATGGTCTCCCGATTGACGCAGCACACAACCTGATCAACGCGGGGCGATGAGCGAAACGCTTAAAGTGTTGTATAACACGCACTGGGCTCCACCTTAATGCAGCCGTTGACTTTGTGGGGGGACCACGGTCTTTGTGGCGATCAGGCATATTGTATTCTCCTGCAAGTATTATCGCAGAATCAGCCTGTCGGGCATAGAAATGCGGATCAACATCTTCGTGGTACAAGTTTATGCAAGTAGTCTGACAGTTTTCCGGTTTTGGGATAGTCAGATGAATCATCGTCACCGGGGCGGTAGAACATCCAATGATCTACCAGGCCGGCAATCAGGTGCTGTACCAGGTTGTAAAAAATGATAGGCAGTAGGACGCCCGGGTGATCGGCTAACGCCATGGAGGCCAGTACCAGGCCTGTGCCATTGTTATTCATCCCCAGACCAAACATCAGAGCGATCTGATCAGCTTTACTGGTATGCTGTAAACGGGAAATCACCCAGCCAGCGAAAAACGCAGTCACGCACAAGAAGGATGTAATCACCAGGGTGACTGCAAGAAAGTCGAGATCGGGACTGGCGATCGCCTGCGGTAATGAAACAGAGGCATTCGAGTAGTTGAGCAGAAGCAGAATTGATGAATTGACGAGCTTCAAATTGGCTTTGCGGGCCTGAACTCGCTCTTTCCCCATGAGCTGGCGACACAGAATTCCCAAGGCGGAAGGCAGGATGACCGCAATCAGCAGAAACCAGCCGGTCTGCGAACCCGCCAGCTCATGCAGGTCTTCGGAATAGTCGCCGGTGGTCATGAACCCGACTGCATGCAAGGCCAGTGGAGTTGCGAGCGGGCTGAGAAACGTTGAGCAGAGGACCATCCCCAGGCTGATTGCCATATTGCCATTCGAGTTCTGCGACCAGGCAGTGGATGATCCTGCAATTGGCATTGAAGCGACTAAAGCCAGGCCCACCAGGATATGTTGAACTTCATCGGGGTTATGCCACAACTGCATTGTGAGCATTACCAGGGCGATATAGCAAATCGGGATGATCAGATTCGCCGATAAACCCAAGGCCAGGGGGAGTGGATCCCCTTTTAATTTTCTGAGTGCGGAAAGGTCGACGCCCAGCCCCGCATTAAATAATAAAAAACCGAGCATGAGCATGGGCAGGCTGATTGTGCCCCAGGAGACCGAACGGATGGCAAGTCCCAGTGTCGGGAAAAAAGCCGCGACAAGGTAAGAGCCGAGCAACAGCCAGATAAAACGGGCATGCACAAATCTCGAGACTCTGATTAAATATTTCATGCGTTTTCTCTTTATCCTTCCAAGATAACAGTCAGAATCCGGACAGAGTCATCCGTTCGTGCAGCGCTGAGGGATACGAAAAAAGTCCGTTTGAGTCCCAGTCTGAGAGGTACTTGTATCACCGTCCGGCAATCGCGAGTCTCGACTCGGCTCGCTGGTTACATTATTACTTCAGCCTGCGATTGAAAACCGGTAATCAAATTAATTCGAGTTTAGAAAACAGGTGCGGTGATTCATGTCTTTTAATACCCGTCAGATACGGCGCAGCAGATAAGGAGATGGGAGTGACAAGAGAAAATGATTCCGCCTGGTCTTCAGTTTTGTGATGCAGCGGCTGGAACGGGACTCTCCGCTTCAACCCAACTATGAAGTATGGGTAAGAGGATTAATTCAGACCGCTAGTAGTGACGATGGCCATCGGATATTCAATTTCAAGTCCTGACAGATTGCCAGAGAGAGTTGTAGGCATCAGGGCCAGCGAGGTACTCGAAGCCGGCATCTGAATGGGAGTGAGATATTCGGAGACGCATTTGAAAATCAGGTCTCACACCCAAGGCAGGCCCCGTCCTGCTGGAGATATTGAAAGCGACTGATCAGCGCGATTCCGTTACGGTCAGAAATAATGAAGGCCGTAAAAAACTAACTGCGATCCGTCGCTTCCAGTCAGAGGCACACCGTAAATACGACCACAGGCCAGACCAGGGTGGCAGAGATAAAAGCCATGCCTGGAGCTCCGAAGAACCTACTGCCCTGATCACGTGTCAAGAAGACGGGCAGAAAATCCAGTACACAACCTGATCGACACAGACTGGCGCTGATCGAGAATCAGCGCCAGTCGCTGACTGTTTTACTTCTCGCTGAGCAGATGATTGGTAAGACTGCTCTGCTGGGAATAATTTACCTGGTGCGGCAGCATTTCCTGATTTCCCTTCATGTCTTCGGCTGAGGTGACGAGGCGCAGGTTGCCAGACTCGGGAACAGGCAGGACGATTTCCCATTCCTGGAAGTTGGCTGCTGTGGGACGCACCGGTTGCTCATTCACCTTGACCTGTTTCACGTCATAATTATCTGAGGTGACGCCGCGAACCAGGACTTGCCCGGATTGCTGCGGTTCAATGTGAGTGATGACCGTGACGGGGGGCAAATCGTCAATGGGTTCCAGGTCGAAGTAGTCTTTCAGGGAGTACGCATAGTCGGAGTCGCCGGCGGCACGCGGGAAGAAGACGGTGGTGTTGACTTCGGAAAAATTCAAACGACGGTACTCATGTCGGTGCATGACACAACGCCATAATCCATAAGCACAATCGTGCAATTCGAAATCTTCAATGCGAACACAGGGAGTCCCGCAGTGGAAGGCCCAGTGCGAATCCCAGACTTTGGTATTCCGCAACAGGAACGGATGCTGGTAGTCGGGGCCGATGCCTTCGACATCACTGTCTTCCTTGTTGAATCTTCCCCCGGCAAAACCGCCGAGGTTGATGGCAAACAGTCGCTGGCAGTGTGCTTCGTTTCCATCGAAGCGAACGAAGGGCAGAGTGCGGATATCGACTTCTTTCATGGAACCATCTTTTTGCAGGATGGGCAGGGTCGGGTTGAAGTCTTTCCGTTCGACTACTTCAAAACGAAAGCCGTCTTCATCACATTCGGCGGCGACATTTCTGGTGAAGGTGTTCAAGCTGTTAGCCCACCAGAACCCGGATCCCAGGTTTAAATCGTAAGGCAGCACCTGCTTGGGAAGCGGTTTACCGCCCAGTGCCTGGACCGCCAGATTACGGTCAAAGATATTATAAACTTCGGTTCCGTCTTCCAGGAAAAATCCATGGCCGACACTTTTGTAACCGACGCAATCCTTGACCACGAGGTACTGGGTTCCGTGGACCGTGATCCAGCGGTTATGACTGTCCCAGACCGAGAGCCCCGTCAGACTGCTGCCACGCATGGAATCGCCGACGAGGTGATAGTGGATAGGGTATTTTCCGAGCGTGTCTTTCTTCCCCAGATGACGAAACTCGGCATAGCTGATGCTGCCCTTGGAATCAGCGTGATACATCGTGTGTCCGCGAATCCCTTCCGGGTCGGCTGACTCGACAATCACGTTACGGGAAAGATTGGCCACTTCGGCCCGGTATTCACCACTTCCCAGGTGATCAAACTCCAGCGGTTTATCGAAGCTGACGATCTGCAACTTCGAATCAAAGCCGCCCCAATGCCGCATTCTGGTGATGACTCTTTCTTCCGTCGTGGGATTATCCGCAACGCTGTTGTCGTCGCCAGATTTGCGGTGCCGGGTGCCAATGTAGCCAAACTGTCTGGTAGTGCCCGAAAGAATGATGCGGTCTCCGACTTTCCAGCCGGGAAGGGGATACGGCATCACGACCCGCGCTTCACCGACTTTGGCAGTCTGATAAGGGAGCTTGACCCAGGTACGTTCCAGGGGAGCACCATGAATATCCATGCGTCCGCCGCAGCAAATGATGGCCGGGCAGGTCTCTTTGTTCATGCCCTCAATGTAGTGCAGGCGGATGAGGGCCGTATGTTTCGCGGGGATGGGGGAATCAGGCCGACCCACTTCAAGGGTGGGGGCAGGACGCGCGAACGAAAATGCGTTCTTCGCGTTCTTTCCGTCCGACTCAACGACCATCTGACAATCAAAGCCTTCTTCACAGTAGTGATCGAGGTCTTCGATCCGAATCAGTCCGACTTCGAGTCGGGTATTGCGATCAGATGCGAATTTGAGTGTTCCCGAAATCTGGATGCCACGAATGACGTCTTTCGAATCCACATCATAGACGATCTTGTGGTCACGCTGAATTAAGACCTGGGCACCAGCGCCAGGAACTTTGCCTCCCTGCCAGGTTTCAGGGGAGGACCATGGTCCGCTTTGAGCGGAGTGAATGACTTTCATTTCTGCATGGTTATGCGTTTCATGTGCCAGCAGGGGCGAAGCTCCAGTGACCAGACAGGCAAGTCCAGCGAGGAAATGCACGAGCAGATTTGATGGGAAATGATGCATGGAATCTCTTCTTAAAACGATTTGCGAATTGTGGCTATGTTGGGCTGCTGTGAGCAGGTTGTGTTATTCATCCAGTTGGTCGGCGTCCTGCGTTTTACGCTTGCGGACCGGTCGCTTCGTCAATTGAACATTTTCGAGTTCGATCGGTGTCAACTGGTTATTTCCTTCTTCGACGGTAATGGTGATCTCTGAATCCTGGGGGATCGAATATTTTTTCCCCAGTTTGTTCCAGGGTTTATCGGAATTCGGATTATCGAACCAGAGGATCCCCACCTGATACTCTCCTGCAGGGGCGCCGTCGCCATGCTGATAGGTGGTGAGCTGAAAATGCCCTTTTTCATCCACCTTGGCCCGTGGTCTGGTGCCGCGTGAATCAAATTCCTCGCCATCGGCAGGATAAAACACCATCACGGCTCCTGTTGCCGGTTCTCCGTTGATGGTCAATATTCCCTCCACCGTCTGCAAATCAGGCCGCGGATCCTGATTTCCACAACCAGAGAACAGCAACAGGCTCAATAACGCGATGCTGCAGGGGACATTGAAAACAGACGATTTCACGGAATCACTCCAGCTAACATGGTGACAAGTAATACGGTAAGAGAATAAGCAACAGTGGACCCCGCGGGCAGTTCCCCGGCTTCCTCAACTCAACCAGGTCAAGCGTTGTTTAAAACTCGCCTACAACTTCTCCGCCTCCGTAGGTGCAGAGGGCGATAAAGGTGAGATTGCTCATATTTTCGCTGAGGAAGCGGACCGACCCATCGGCGAGTGCCACCTGCACGCCTCCAGTATGGAAGGAGAGGGGATTGGCCCACTTGTTGGTCGAGTTGATGAAGTTCGGCCCATAGCGTGTGACGCCATCGTCTTCAAAGCCATACATCCAGCCGGCACAGGGGCCTGCCCAGTAATCAAACCAGCCTCCAAACTCGGGGTTGTTCGTGACGAAGGTTCCCGATGTGCGGTCCTTGTAAATCCACTGTGATCGTCCCGCTGATTCATGCACGATGATTGTGTTCGATGTGCCATCGACGATATCGCGAAACCGTTTCCCAGATCCCCCGCCACCAAAGATCCCCAGATTGGAATCCGCGGCGGCACCAGGCACATACACCTGATGAGAGTTACTGTGAATTCCCCGCTGACCGGCGTAGTCCGAAGTAAATGCGCCTCGGTTGGCATCGATGGTCCAGCCGCTGGAGAGACGCATGCGTAATTCCGGCGTCATCTGTGTGCCACCTGGAGTAGACGGGCATTCAAAGAGTGTAAGTTTGGTTTCGATCGCATCCTGGTTTTCGGTATCCCAGAAGGAGTAATCGTGGTTGTAGATGTTTCCGAGAGATGCCTGATCGAAATAGCTCAATGTCTGTGGGATCCAGCTGTTGTAGTGAAAGGATCCATCAGCGCGCTGTCCGTAGTAAGTCTCTAACGGAAAGATCTGGTGGGTGCCTGCGTAGTTGTGCAACGCCAGCCCGATCTGTTTGAGGTTATTCTTACATTGCGTACGTCGGGCCGCTTCACGCGCCTGTTGAACGGCAGGGAGTAACAGTGCAATGAGGATTGCGATAATCGCGATTACGACCAGCAACTCAATTAAAGTGAACCCGCGGCGCGCACGGTTGGATTGCGAACAGGACATGGGAATCTCCGGAGTAGATCTTAAATCGACAACACACAGGCAGACCGTTTCAGTCGCGGGGGTTGTCTGGAAGCAATTCCGGTGGGGCTGGCATCGCTGAGATGTTGGCAGGGAATCACAACAGGGATGATTTCTGTTTTGGTTGAGAGTGAGATTCAGTCTCACTACCCAGAGGATAGTCGGTCAGTATTTGAATGCAAGGGGGATCGTTAGAGATCCCTGAAAAAAAGGCATTCTGGATCAATACGTCTTTTGATAGCCGGCTGTTTCTCAGCTTTTGTGACTGATTTTAGACCAGGAAAACCATCGAAGTGAACTGGCGTTTCTCGCTTCGCTCGAGTTCCCGACAGGGAACCCGGGTTATGGTCAGTTCTTGTGTGTAAGGTGCTGATATTAAGCCGCTTACGCGGTTTCCAGTCGTCGCACAATTCTCAGTTCAATGCGTTCCTGTTTCAGACCGGCGTCTTTGAAGATGAAATCGGCAGTTTTCCGGAATTCGATTGCACTGCATGCAATCATTCATCGCCAAGTCTGGTGTGAGCCATTTCATTGAGAGGATACGACCATGAAAAATAACCAGAGGCGATTCGAAACTTTGAGCCGTTTGACACGACGGCTGCAGCAGAGCCTGTTTGCCAGACCCCGACGACGGTCTGCTGCCCGGGTACAGCAGCAACGCTTGCAGCCGGCGAACTGCCAGATTGAACTGCTGGAAGAACGCACGTTGCTCACGGCTGCCTTTTCGGAATTGACCAACCCGAATCCCGATTATAATTCCGACTTCGGTGACTCCGTGGTCACGCTGAGTACGGGCAATATTGTTGTCACAGATCCGAATTATGATGGCTGGAAAGGGGCCGTCTATCTGTTTGATGGTCAGACGGGGGACTTGATCAGCACGCTCACGGGATCTACGGCCTATGAACAGGTGGGTAGTGGTGGCGTGACTGCATTGCCCAACGGGAATTTCGTGGTCAGCAGTCCGAAGTGGAGCGGTGGAAACCTGGGCTGGGAAGTGGGGGCGGTCACGTTTGGGAACGGTGTGACCGGTGTGAGTGGCGTTGTCTCGGCGGAGAACAGTCTGGTGGGAAGTTGGGTGAGTGATGGCAATGCAGGCGGACGAGTTCTGGTTTTGGAGAACGGCAATTATGTAGTCACCAATCCCTTTTGGAACAACGGCGACCTGAACGACGTCGGTGCGGTCACGTTTGGTGATGCAACCACGGGTGTGACCGGAGTGATCTCCGCGGCCAACAGTCTGATTGGCGCCAGTGAGCATGATCGCATTGGATTTCACTACGGGAATGATACGGGGATCAAACTGCTGGCGAACGGCAATTACCTCGTCGGCAGTCCGTTCTGGGACAATGGTTCCAGCGAAGATGCGGGCGCGTTGACCTGGGGGAATGGCACGACGGGAACAGTCGGTATCGTCTCATCCGCAAACAGCCTGGTCGGTTCTTCCACAGATGATTTTGTGGGAGACTTCATCTACGGCGATGTGAATATCACGTTGCTCGCTAATGGAAACTATGTGCTCTGCAGCCCGACCTGGGATAACGGAACAGTGACTGATGCGGGGGCGGTGACATTCGGTGATGGAACCACGGGAGTGGCCGGTGAGATTTCCTCGGCCAACAGCCTGGTGGGAACGACGGCCGGCGACAAGGTGGGCGCCTTGTATTACCTCACCTCCAGTGTGACAGAACTTGCGAATGGCAATTACGTTGTGTCCAGTCCCACCTGGGACAACGGTACGGTGGTCGATGCGGGGGCGGTGACGTTTGGCAGTGGCACGACTGGTGTTTCCGGCGTCATTTCCGCGACGAACAGTCTCGTTGGCATGACGAAAGATGATCATCTGGGGCGAAAGGGACTCAATAAGAACGGTGTGACGCCCCTGGCCAACGGGAACTATGTCGTCAGCAGTCCGAGCTGGAACAATGGCTCGATTGCGGATGCGGGAGCGGCGACGTTTGCTGATGGAACAACGGGCATCAGTGGTGTGATCACTGCCGACAACAGTCTTGTCGGGGCGACGAAAGATGACCTGGTAGGATATGCCGGGGTCACGGCATTGACCAACGGGAACTATGTGGTGAGCAGCCCTGCCTGGAGTAACAGTTCTGATGTCGTCGTCGGTGCAGTCACGTTTGGAAATGGCACCACTGGAATTACCGGGGCAATCTCGTCCACTAACAGCCTGGTCGGCTCCCATAATGCGGATAACGTGGGCATGGGTGGTGTCACAGCGCTTCCTGATGGAAATTATGTCGCTATCAGCTACAACTGGTCATTCAAAAAGGGGGCCGTGACATTTGGAAACGGGACGACTGGCATTACGGGCATTCTTTCAGCGGAGAACAGTCTGGTTGGCACCAGAGATTATTCTTATGTCGGCCTGGAGGGGGTGACCGTGCTCGCGAACGGGAATTATGTGGTCGTCAGTCCGCAATGGTCGAATGCCTCGTATTATAATCTGGGAGCGGTCTCCTGGGGGAGTGGAACCACTGGCGTTAAGGGAGTAATCTCACCTGCTAACAGTTTGGTGGGGATACAAGCGGGGGACCGTATTGGCTCTGATGGCGTCGTGGCTCTGACGAATGGAAACTATGTGGTCAGCAGTTCGGACTGGGATAATGGTGCGATCATTGATGCGGGAGCCGTGACCTTCGGTAATGGGACCACCGGCAGCATTGGACTGGTCTCATCCACCAACAGCCTGGTCGGTTCCACGACCGACGATCAGGTAGGTTACCAGTATTACTCGGTGCCCACCGTAACGGCGCTTGCCAATGGAAACTATGTGGTTGCGAGCACATACTGGGACAATGGTTCGATTGTGGATGCCGGGGCAGTGACGTTCGGCGATGGCACGACGGGGATCAGCGGTGAGATCAACTCTGCCAACAGCCTGGTGGGAGCGCATGAGGATGACCAGGTGGGAAAATACCGGGCGGGGGTTTCCGGAGTGACGGCACTGCCCAACGGAAGCTACCTGGTTACCAGTCAAGACTGGGACAATGGCTCCATCGATGAAGGTGGGGGAGTGACCTTTGGTAACGGGACCACAGGGGTAACTGGTTTTCTGACGTCAAGCAACAGTGTGGCATCAGAATTGGGAGGCAGTTTTTTAATTAAACTCGTGCGGGATGATGTGAATCAGAGTTTCCTGGTGGCCTACGAAGAAGAGGACACGATTTGGGTCGGTTCGCAGGTTGATGGCTTTAGAGGGACGACCTTTGATCTGATCGAAGATGTGGTCGTTTCAGAGCATGCCCCGGAACAGTCGATCGATCTTTCGGGACTGGAAACTGTCACCGAAGGGCCCGTGATCTGGTCGGCCACGTCTGATAATCCGGATGTGATTCCCGATTCCGGACTGACTGTGCTGGATGAGGCGGGCAGGCCGCGGTTGCGTCTGGTGCCACCTGCAGGCAGGACCGGTTCTGCTGAGATTACCGTGCAGGTTGAAGATGGGGGTCTGGATCATGACCTGTCGACGCCCGAAGACAACGGCACCTTCCAGCGTTCCTTTATTTTCACGATTAACGCGATTGAAGAATCGACGGAGGAATCGCTCACGTTACGGGTCGTGGAGACTCCAACCGAAGTGGATGCCAACGGGGAAGTGGCTGCCCTGCCTGCGAATGAGTCCTGGATCGGTGAATGGACCGAGTACTGGGTGGAGATCTGGGTGCAGACCGAAAATCTGAGCAGCGCGGGATTGGCCCTGGTTGGCCTCGAACTGGCGTATCAGACCGCTGCAACCTCCGCGACTGAAATCCACTTTGGTCCCGCATTCACACAGAACCAGTCTGGCACAATTGATGATGTGAATGGCGTCATCAGTCAGCTGGCGGCGGTCACCGAGACGGTTGATCTGGGGATCGACAAACAACTGCTGTTTGCCCGCATCAAATTTGAGGCGCTGGCGGAGGATGAAGTGGCTCTGGATCTGGCGGGGCACAGCCTCAGTTCGGAGACTCTCTCATTCGAAATTACGAGCTCGCTGGTGGGGCTGGGGACCGGGCAAGTCGTCGAACCTCTGAACATCGAAAATGCCCAGACGGAGATCTGGGCCAATCCCTACGACCTGAATGACGATGGTCAAATCAGTTTCCAGGACCTGCTGCGGTTTGCCAGTGTGTATGGGGCTGTGCCGAATGAGTCAGATTCCGATTATGCCTGGCTGGCGGATCTGAATCAGGATGGTCGGGTCAATTTCCGCGACCTGGTTCTGTTTGCAGGTAATTATGGAAAGAACAAACTGCAGAAAGTGAGACCAACTCGGGTTCATTATCCGGACAATTACCCTTACGGCTGGAATCAACAATTGCAGGCCACGAGTCAACCGGTTGCCGTTTCGACAGCGGCTGCACTGACTCAGTCAGAGGCAGATGTGATGCTGGAGAGTGCCGTTGAGGAGTTGAGTCCGCGTCTGTCGTCCGCCGAACAACAGAAACTGGAAGAGGTGCAGATTGAAGTGATCGATCTGGCAGGGACGACGTTGGGGCAGGTCGTCGGAAACACGATTTATCTCGACATCAATGCGGCGGGCCATGGCTGGTTCATCGATGCCACGCCCCGGGATCACAGCGAATATCAGGCAAACAGTTCCCTGTCATTGATTGCATCGCCTAACAGTGAAGCGTCGGGGCTGATTGATCTCTGGACGGTCATTCATCACGAACTGGGGCACCTGCTGGGGGATGAGCATGCGGAGGAGGGAGTTATGGAATCGACGCTGGCACCCGGTGAGCGGAATCTGCCGGACTGGAATGCTGAGACCGATGACTTCTTTGCTTCACTGAATGCAGACACGGAGTTGCTGGTTTTCTGATATGTAATTCCTCTACTCCGGCTTGCCGATGGTGTTTGTGAAAAACTTTAATGCTTCCTGAAATGCGAATTCGTGATGTCCGGGGGGCGCGCTGAATTCCGGGGTTTTGCCTCCGACCTGTTGATACAGGGGAGTGATCAGCTTGATGCAGCGTTTCGCTTCGGCGGGGCTGAAGCCGTCGGAGACCGCGTTGGAGATATGCAGGGGACGGGGGGCGACCAGCAGGGCCATCTCGGGGAGGTCGAACGCGGGGAGCAGGCCGGGAATGGCGCCGCAGTGACAGTGTCGCTGACGGTCACGGATGAAGGAGACCCGCATGCTGCCGAAGATTCCCTGGACGGAAGTGGCTGCGATTCGCGGTTCGAAGGCAGCGGCGGAGAGGGCGAGCAGTCCTCCTGTTGAGACGCCGGTCGCACCGACTTTGGCTGAATTCACCTGCGGGTCTGCAAACACGTGCTGCAGCAGGATCTGCTGGTGGGCAAACAGCAGGCCGTACCAGCTATAGCCATCCAGGCGTAACAGGTGATCCAGTTCATGGTGCCGGTCGCTGCCCGGTTCCATGCCGACGTTTTCCATCGCATAGACAAGGTATCCCTGTTCGGCAAACTGAGCCGCACAGGCATGCTGATAGCTGTTCGGCTCGGAGAGGATCTGGCTGACTTTGCCATGCCCCATAAAACAGACGATGGTCGGCAGCTTTTTTTCCGGCTGAGATGGAGGAGCGAGACGGAAGAAGCGAAAGATCCGCTGGCCATCATGGTCGACTGCGAATTCCTGTTGACGGAACGTGCCTCGATCTAAGGCTGCCCCCACTGGTTTGATTGTCAGCTTTCCCGGATAAGGATAGACGAACTGTTCCTGGAAGGCCTGGCGTTGCGTCTCCTGCCACTGGGCCCATTGACGCTTGTTTTGAAATTCGGGTACGTGCAGCGGACGGGCGCGGGTGGTTTCGGCCTCGTAAGAGTAAGTGGAAGGCACGGTGATTGGCCCCGAGCTGCCTGCCTGAAAACCGGGAATCTGTCGGGCGGCGTTCGCGTCCGTGATCGCCAGGCATAACCACCAGGGAGGCAGTCCCGAGAGTTTCTGGCCGGGCTGAAATTCACAGTAATAGATCGAAGCGAAGTGAGGTTTGTCTTTCACAGTGCCATTACTCGTGCCCCGATAGGCGGCGTTAGCGAGCTTTCGCCAGCCATGGTCGCGGGGGGAGCGTCCTTGGGAAAATGACCAGGCACCGGTGTTGTTGTACTCGAACGCCGCGAAGACCACGGTTGGCTTTTTGAACTGCAGTTCGACACGCTGACCGCTACCACCGTCAAACAGATAGCGAGGCTGTCCTTCAAGTTCCTGTGGTAACGCGAGCATCTGGTAATCGCGATTCAAAAATGTGTTCTCATCTACGCCACTGATTCCGGGGACCAGTGGCGAGCCTGCGGTTTTCTCAATCAGATTGTTCAGCTTCGCAGAGACTTTCTGGCTGGCTTTGAGTTGCTTTAACGTGGCTTGCAGCGTGGCGACGTCATCGACCAGCAGCGAAGCGGGTTTGTGCTTGAGCAGGGGGATGATTTCATCCGGTTTGCCTGTGGAGCCGTTGAGGTGCAGTTTGACTCCCTGACGTTTGATGGCGGGGACGAGTGACTCATCGTCGAGCCAGCGGGGCCAGAGGCGAATATATTCCACGCCTGCCTGGGCGAAGGCATCGATGGATTCGGGATTTGGAATGAAGCCCAGTTGCTGCGCCTGGGGTAGCAGTTTACGAAACAGCTGCGCCTGTTCCAGGCTTCTGACACCAACGATGGTCTGCCGCGGATCGCCCTGTTCGCGGACCGTTTTCGCAACCGCTTCGGCATAAGCGGTGCCCTGTTCCTTGAGGTCCAGCAGTACGTTGATTTTTCCGCGACAGAGCTGCAGGGCTTCGCCCAGGGTGGGGATTCGTTCGCCTGCGTATGCTTTGTTGAATGCAGAACCGGCGTCGAGCTGTTTTAGCTGAGGCATGGTCAATTCGGTGGCCACTCCGGTGCCGTCGGTGGTGCGATCGAGTTTGGCATCGTGGAGCAGGAAGAGCGTGCCATCTTTACTGGTCCGCACATCAATCTCGACGGCTGTCGCTTTCAATTCGATGGCCCGCTGCAAAGCAGACAGTGTGTTCTCGGGCCGGTCACTGCTGGCGCCGCGATGTGCCACGATCTGTTGAAGAGTGTCAACGGCTGCTCCCGGATCTGATTCTGCCGGGAAGCTCCAGGCCAGGGGGGAAAGCAGCGTCATCAGACAGACTGCCAGCATGCAGTAAAGTGAGTGTCTCATCGTAAAAACCTTTGATATTCCAACTGCCAGGAGGATCTGCTGTCCTCCTGAATTCTAATAGCGATTGCACTATTTATAACGTACCGAAGTACCAGGTGTTGAGCAAATCATCCACCAGTGATGCAGCATTTTATTCATAGAGTCTTCATGCAGTATCCCGGAACTAACCAGTATCGGGAGAGGAGCTGGAAATTCAGCTTTCCCGGTTGGTGCCGATCTGTATGATTTGTCAGTTCCAGTTTCACAAAGTGATCGGGGGAGTGGTTTGTGGTTCATTTTGTCAGACCATCTTGTCGAAGGACGCGGGGGCGTCAAGCGGAAAGTATGAGCCGAGGTCTTCTGAAAGTTCAGTGAGGTGGGTGTGAGTCTGCTGCGAAATGCTCTGAATGTGCTGCGAAATGATTTGAGTTTGTACGAGACAACAGGAACCGGTTCATTTTGTGCTGGTGAAAAACTGGAAAAACCGACGCCGATTCAGGTGCTTCTGAGTCACTTGTGCGTCGTGTTCTGGTGCACGCATCGTCCGCCTCGCGCGCGAAGCACAATTACACAAGAATAGGATTCGGGAAGTGCCGATCAAGGGCATTCTATTCAGTTCTGGAGACAGAACTGCACTGGATATCGAGAAGGGGTTTGAGTTCATGCAGAAAATTCGTGAACGAGATGGGAGTGAAGGTATGTCGGCAGTCTCTACAGAAGTTACCTCCGGTGGACTGGGGGGCTGTGCACACGATATACTTTTAAGCAGCCGTGTGAGGTACAGTGATTGTGACTTACATGGTCGCCTGTTTTTGTCAAAAGAGTCTTCAACGTGTTTCACAACTGGGAAATTCATGAATCGTTTACTGCAAGTCTTCACTGTTACATTCGTCTCCTGGCTGCTTGTGGGACCGCTGGCTGCGGAGCTTACGCGCTTTGAAATTACTGCACGCGAACCGTTTGCCGGTGGTCAGAAATTTGGGTCTGTCGGAGAGTACGAACGGATTAAGGGCCGCGTGTATTATGCACTCGATCCTGAGTTGCCACAGAATCAGAATGTTGTCGATCTGAAGCTGGCACCGCGTAACAAAGCGGACCGGGTGGAGCTGTCAGCGGATCTGCTCATCCTGGCGCCGAAAGATTTGAGCAAAGGCAACGGGGCGCTGTTGTACGATGTCAATAACCGGGGCAACCTGACTGCCTTGCGGATGTTAAACTTCGCTTCGGGGAGCAACGATCCCCAAACACAGAAACAGGCGGGTGACGGTTTTCTGATGCGAGAGGGCTTCACTTATGTTTCGAGCGGCTGGGACGGGGAACTGTTGCCGGGAAGCAGTCGTCTGAGGCTCTTTCCCCCGGTGATTCAACAGCCGATTACTGGTAAGGTGCGTTGTGAAATCGTTCCCAGTTCAGATACCACGCGGACGGTCGTCAACTGGGCGAACCATGGTTCCTATCGTCCGACGGCCAAGGGACTGGAGCAGGCGACGTTGACGCATCGTCTGCTGGCCAGTCATCCGCGGGTGCCGATTCCCCGTTCGGAATGGAAACTGCATGTCAAGGAGGTCGACAGTGAGTCGCCCGCACAGCTGCCGAAAGTGGAACTCGAGTATCCCGCCGGACTGAAGAAGCTGCAGATCTACGAGCTGATTTACGAGGCGCAAGATCCCGTTGTGATGGGAACCGGCTTCACTGCGGTACGCGATCTGGTTTCGGCTTTGAAACAGGGGACGGGAGAGGGGAATCCGTTACTGGTGGAAGGCCAGCCTGTGATCAAGCGGGCGCACTCCTTTGGTGTCTCACAAAGCGGGCGTTTTTTACGCGAGATGATGTACTGGGGCTTCAATGAAGACGAAGCGGGCCGCCAGGTCTTCGAGGGGATCATTCCCCACGTTTCCGGATCCGGCATGGGATCGTTCAATCATCGTTTTGCTCAGCCCACGCGGCATGCGGGACAGCACGATCATCATGATTATCCGCCGGACCGTTTCCCCTTTGCTTATGCTGCCCAGAAGGATCCGCTGTCGGGGCTGACTGAGGGAATTCTGACCCGGGCCGAGGCCAGTGGTACTGCCCCGCTGGTGATGCATACGCAGTCTTCTTCAGAGTACTGGAATCGCAGCGGATCACTTTCGCATACCGATCCTCTGGGGACTACTGATGTCGCTCTGCCTGAGAATGTGCGGATCTACATCATCGGAGGAACGCAGCATGGTCCGAGCCGATTCACGACCGATAAGGGGGATGGTCAGACGGCGCCTAATCCCGCGGATTACAAACCGTTCCTGCGTGCGTTGCTGCTCTCACTCGACAACTGGGCGAAAGAGGGAACCGCACCGCCGGCCAGCGTCTATCCGAAGATCAGTGAAGGGACGCTCGTCAACTGGACTCAGAACGCCACCGGGTTTCCACAGATTCCCGGCATTCGTTATCCAGGAGTTATTCAGCAACCTGCTTACCTGGATTTTGGTCCCCGTTGGCATAAACAGCGTATCGTCGATTTCCAGCCCCCTCTGCCGCGCGGCGATTATAGAGTACTCGTTCCCCGTTCCGGACCGGATGGGAATGAGCTGGGATGTCTGTCTGCTCCCGAGGTCGCGGTGCCGGTGGCCACTTATACCAGCTGGCGTTTGCGCAGCGAGAACGGTCCGGCCGCCAATCAGCTTTACAGTCTGTCGGGTTCGTATATACCTTTTCCGTTGACAAAGGCTGAACGCGAACAACGGGGGGATCCGCGACCGTCAGTCGAAGAACGTTATGGCACACTGGAAGCGTACCTCGAACAGCTGGCCGCCCAATGCGAGGTTTATGAGAAAGCCGGCTATCTGCTACAGGAAGATAGAGAGCGGATTATGCAAACGCAGCGTGAGCGGGTGGCACCTCTATTTGCGAAAATCAATGCGAAAGCAGAACCCGCAGAGCAGGGCAAGTGAGGTCCGTCATGATATTGATTAAACCTGTCTGTACTTTCTGCAGACAGGTTTAATGCTGCGCGGAGGGGAGTTTTATCTACTTCCCAGATGAACGCTGATGATGAGTGAGGTGTGTCTGTAAGTGTTATATATTAAAGGGGATATGGGAATCGGTTCTGTGGTTATGACGTTTCTGACCTGTGGTCTTTATCAGAAATCTGCAGATTCTTTTCAAAAGGGGACCTGAAAAAAAGAATGAGTGTACGATTACTTATAGAACCGGAACATCGCGAGTTGGCTAGCCTCGAATGATGGTTGAAATATTTCATGGAACAGAAAAAACAGGAACTGCAGTTCACAACATTGCTGACGGCGCATCGTCGTCAGTTGTATGCGTTTATCTACTCGCTGCTGACCGATCATACGGATGCGGAAGATGTCTACCAGCGCTGCAGCATGATCCTGTGGGACAAGTTCGATCAATATGACATGGAATGCGATTTTCTGCCCTGGGCCATGGGTATCGCGTTTTATGAAGTGAAAAACTTCCTGCGTGTCTCGTCCCGTGATCGGCACCATTTCTCCGAACAGTTGCTCAACCAGCTCTTTGAGCGGATGCAGAGCAGCAGTGCTCCCAATGTGCAACTCTCATCGCTGGAGAAGTGTTTGAAGTCGCTGCGTCAGAAAGATCTGTGGCTCGTGCAGCAGGTTTACTGGGAACGACGAAAATGTACGTCGGTGGCGGAGGAGATGGGAATGAAAATCAACGCCCTCTATGACCGGGTGGGGCGCATCCGCGGTCAGTTAAGAGACTGTGTGCAGCGGCGTGTGTCGGAGGTGGAACATGCTTGAAAAAGACCAACGGGACGACGCGGAATTTCAGCGGCTGTTACACCGGCTCGCCGACGGTCCACTCGATCAGACAGAGACAGAGCAGCTGGAGTCGTTGCTGCTGGATCAGCCGGAACGTCAGACACAGTACCTGGAACTGATGTGCCTCGATGCTTCCCTGATGGAGTTGGGCGAAATCAGCAAAAGTGTTCCCGACTATCACATCAGTCACCCGCAGGAAAAGAAATCGGTCCCCTGGGGCGTGTGGATGCTGACGGTCTGTGCTGTGGCCTGCCTGGTTGTGGCGGTTGTCCTCTTTGTTTCTACGGGTAATGAACGGCGGCAGATAGCACAACAGAAAGACCCGGCAGTACAGGAAGAAACGAATCAGACCACGAACGAGCAGTCCCCGCAGGAACCGTTTTCAAAAGCAACATTGATCGCAGGCCACCGGGCGGTCTTTCGGGGAACACGTTTTCCCACGCTGACGGGCAGTCGCCTGCGGTTCGCTGAGAACTATATGCTGCAGGATGGCATGGTCAAAATCCGCTTTGCCTCGGGAGCGGAAGTGATTCTCAAAGCACCCGCTCTGTTCCAGGTGGCGCAGGAAGAGGAGCTGGTGGTGAACCTCGGCCAATGCTCGGTCTATGCACCTGAAGGGGCGGAAGGTTTTAAGGTCAGCACGCCGACCAGCAATGTGGTTGACCTGGGGACGCGTTTTTCCGTGACGGTTGCCGAAGACGGTGCCTCGAATGTGTCCGTCGTGGATGGGGAGGCGGAAGTCTCCTCGCTGAGCGATCCCCGCAAAAAGCGTCTGCTTAAAGGGGAGACCGCTTATGTGGGTACCGACCTGAATTTAATGGACGGAGACCGTGATCAGTCGTCTCAAGATTATATTGACGCCATCCCCGATCACCTGATTGCTTATGAATCGATTCCCGACGAACAGGGACGGGCGAAGTCGCTGGCGTCTGTCTCCGTGCAGCGGGCGGGAGTGCAGCGGATTTATCAGGTCGACGATTTCATTCTACCTGTCGTGAATCATTATCGGCCCGGCTCGCATGCGTTCGGGGTCGTTCCCGCCGAAGCGCCCGCTGAGGAATTTAACCGTTTCGGCCCGATGAATCTGTTGTTTGCTTCGGGTTTCATCAACCCGGGCGGAGAGAAAGAAATACACCAGGGCGAATTTCAACTGGGACGTAACGGCACTCCCGGCATGAACCTGGTTTTCGAGCAACCGGTGGTGAATGGACCTGGTCCCGATATGATCATTTTCGATGCCCAGTCGATCGCCCACTCACTGGAGGGGGATGTGTTTCATTTGTACCCGCAGACCAATCACCCGACTGCCCGGCCGATGACGGTGCGGAAATATGACATCGACGGTCATTCCGAGCAGGCACAGATCATGACCGGCTGCCGTTTGACTCAGTTGAGTCCCGATTTCGCCGACGATGGAACGCCGCTGCCAATCGTGGCACGTTCGCAGCTGGTGCATCAGGTTCCCTCGCGGCTGTTTGCCGTCGGGATTGATCTGGATGACATGCAGATTCCGCCGGGCGGATCGATTACCGGACTGTTCCTGCAGGATGCCCAGGACGATGCCGACCGGATTGACCCGGTAGTTATTGTCGGACTTCCCCCCCGTTAAATAATGCTTTCATCTCGGAATATTATGTTTCATCGAATCACAACAACCGTATGCTGGCTTTTCATGACTCTGCTGACGATGTCTGCGGCGAACGCCGCTGATATCTCGCCGGAAATGATGAAGTTCTTCGAGAATGAAGTCCGCCCGCTGCTGGCGGAACATTGCTGGTCCTGTCATGGGGCGAAGGAGCAGAAGGGCGACCTGAGACTCGATACACGCGGCCACATTCTGCTGGGAGGCGAGTCGGGCACTTCTATGGTTCCAGGTAAGCCGGAGAAAAGTCTGCTGATTGAGGCGGTGCGTTATGAATCGTACGAGATGCCTCCCGCGGGAAAACTGCCCGAGAAGCAGATCAAGATCCTCGAAAAATGGGTTGCGCTGGGCGCACCCTGGCCCGGGGCCGACGATGCAGTTCCGCTGCGCAAAGAGCAGGGCCCCCGGTTTACTGCAGAAGACCGCGCCTGGTGGGCGATTCAGCCTCTGCAGGCTGTGACAGTCCCTGACGCGACTGGCGACGGGAGCAAAAACGAAATTGATCGGTTTATCTTTGCCAGTCAAAAGCAGAAAGGGTTGACGCCGGCACCGGAGGCGGACCGGGAATCGTTAATCCGGCGGGTCTATTTCGATCTGCACGGCCTGCCTCCCACGCCACAGGAAGTACAGGAGTTTGTGCAGGATCAGCGTCCTGATGCCTACGAGCGGCTGGTCGATCGTCTGCTGGCCAGTCCGCGTTACGGCGAACGCTGGGCCCGGCACTGGCTCGATGTGGTCCGCTACGCAGATTCTGATGGCTATCGAGCCGACGGTTATCGTTCGAATGCCTGGCGCTATCGCGATTATGTGATCCGATCGCTGAATGAGGATAAGCCTTATAGTCAGTTCGTGCAGGAACAGCTGGCGGGAGACGAACTGTTTCCCGGTGACGTCGACGCCCAGATCGCCACCGGCTTTCTGACGCACGGAATTTATGAGTGGAACAGCCGCGATGTCGCCGGTCAGTGGGATATCATGCTGAACGAGTTGACGGACACGGTCGGCGATGTCTTCCTCGGCGTGGGGATGCAATGTGCCCGCTGTCACGATCACAAGTTTGATCCCGTATTGCAGAAGGACTATTTCCAGTTACGGGCGTTCTTTGAACCGATTCTGATTGAGACCGCCCAGGAAGTGGGGACGCCGGAGCAACTGGAACAATACCGCCGCGAACTGAGAGCCTGGGAGCAGGCGACTAAAGCGATTCGCGAGGAGCTCGCGGAACTGGAAGAACCGTATCGGGAAAAGGCCCGGGCTGTCATCATCTCCTTTCCGCCTGATATCCAGGCGATGATTCACAAACCGGAAGAGAAACGATCTCCGCGGGAACAGCAACTGGTCGAGCTGGCATGGAGACAGGTAGAGCACAACTACCGGAATCTCGACAAACAGCTGAAGGGCGAAACGAAAGAAAAGATTCTGGCATTAAGGCGTAAGCTGGCGAAGTTCGATCAACTGAAGCCGGAACCGCTGCCGCTGGCACAGCAGGTCCGAGATGTCGGGGCACAGGCGCCTCAGACCAGGATCCCCAAGAAACGGACGAAATGCGAGCCCGGTTTCCTGACGATTCTCGAGACACCGGCGGACGATTATTATGGTTCGCCACAGCCGGGGAGCACCAGTCGCAGGACCGCGTTGGCCCGCTGGCTCACGCAGGACAGTAATCCGTTGTCGACGCGGGTGATCGTCAATCGGATCTGGCAATATCATTTTGGCAAAGGGCTGGCGCCGCACAGCAGCGATCTTGGTCGACTGGGGGGGCCGCCTTCGCATCCCGAATTACTGGACTGGCTGACACAGCGGTTTCTGGACGGGGACTGGCGGTTCAAGAGTCTGCATCGTCTGATCGTCACTTCAGCGACTTATCGACAGTCGACGCAGCATCCTCAGGAAGCGTCGATGTTCGCCCTCGATCCTGCCAACAAATTATACTGGTGTGCTGAGACACGCCGCCTGGATGCAGAACAGATTCGCGATTCGATCCTGGCGGTGACCGGTCAGCTGGATCTCAAGGTGGGAGGCCCCGGTGTGACTCCCAGCGTCCCCCGGCGGTCTATCTATTTGCGGATGATGCGCAACAGCCGTGATCCATTACTGCAAGTGTTCGATATGCCCCGGTTCTTCACCAGTGTGTCGGCCCGCGATACAACAACCTCTCCCGTGCAGTCACTGCAGCTGTTCAACAGCCAGCAGATGCTGCGATTCGCCGATCAACTTGCACAACGAGCCGAGCAGGAAGCGTCCAAAGTTCCCTCAGCCGATCAGGAAGAGTTGGCTCTGAGACGCGCGTGGCAAATCGCTTTCGGGCGACCGGTGACTTCCGGTGAACTGTCACAGGCCCGGGAGTTTCTCGATCGTGAATCCAGGCTGCTGTCGGAACAGAAACCGACCGTCGATCTGCAACAATTCGAAACCGCGACGATGCCTTACCGCAACGGGCAGTCGGTGGTGTTTCACGCCGATAAACCCTCTTCGTTCTACGTCGCCGATAACCGGCGGTTGACACCGAATGATTTTACCATTGAAGCCTACTTCCAGATTAAGTCGATCTATGACTCCGGAGCAGTGCGAACGATCGTTTCGAAGTGGAGCGGCAAAGTGTCTGAACCGGGCTGGCTGTTTGGCGTGACGGGCCGCGGTTCCCGTCGCAAGCCGCAAACGCTGGTCTTTCGGACTTATGGTAAGAAGCAGAACGGAAAGATCGGCGACGAGATTGTCTTTTCGGATCAGCATATTGAATTCAATACGCCCTATTATGCCGCAGTCAGTTTTCACGTGACGGGCGAACGGGCCGGCTCGATTGACTTCTTCCTGAAGGACCTCTCGAACGACGATGAGCAGCTGGGGAAGATTACGAAACAGCACCAGACTGTCGAGGTGCACGACAATCGTCTGGCGCTGGCCATCGGCCGTATGGTCCAGAATAAGAATAGCCTGTTTGACGGGCTGATTGATGAGGTCCGCCTGTCATCGGCGGCGCTGGATGTGCCGTCCCTGTTGTATACGCAGGAATCTATCACTGAGAAGACGCTGGGGTACTGGAGGTTCGATCCCGTACCGGGCATGTTTGAGGACAGTTCGTCCCATCAGTATGACATCACGCGGGATGACCGGCCGACAGCAGCCAGTGATCCCCGTCGTGCGGCGTTTGCTGATCTGTGCCACATTCTGTTGAACTCCAATGAATTTTTATACGTTGATTGAGGCGCTCCATGTTCTCTACACCACATATTGAAATACCCCGCACCCGACGCGAGTTCCTGGAACGCAGCGGACTCGGCTTTGGTTCCGTAGCGTTGGCCAGTCTGCTGGCGCAGGCAGAGAGCTCCTCTGCTGCGGGGGGATCAGCGCCAGTCACAGGGCCTGTTCCTCATCACAAGCCGACGGCGAAGAACATCATCTTCCTGTTCATGGAAGGGGGACCGAGCCATATCGATCTGTTCGATCCCAAGCCGTTGTTGAACAAGCTGGCAGGACAGACTCTGCCCGACAGCTTCGGTCAGATTCTGACCGCCGCCGGGGAATCACGGTCTCCATTGCTGATCTCGAAGCGAAAGTGGAAACAGCATGGCGAAGCGGGAACCTGGGTCTCTGACTGGCTCCCCGAAATTGCGAACTGCGTCGACGATATTGCCGTGATTCGCTCCTGCTGGGCCGATGGACTGAATCATTCCTCCAGCGTCTGCCAGATGAATACGTGTTCGCTGATCGGCGGTCGCCCTTCGCTGGGAAGCTGGGTGACGTACGGTCTCGGTTCAGAAAACAGGAACCTCCCCTCGTTCGTGGTCATGCAGGATAACCGTTCTTCCGTTGTGAATGGTCCGCGAAACTGGGGGACCGGATTCATGCCCGCTGTGTACCAGGGAATTCGTTTACAGGAAGGCAAGCAGCCGATTCCAAATCTGAATAACCCGGAAGGTGTGACAGACGCCCGACAACGCGAAAAACTGTCGTATTTGAAATCCTTGAATCAGGGCTATGCCCGGCAGCACGCCCGGCAGACAGAGCTCGACGCACGCATCGCCAGTTACGAACTCGCTTTTCGGATGCAGTCTGAAGCCCCCGAGGCAGTCGACCTGAGCCAGGAGACCGCAGCCACCCGCAAGTTGTACGGGATGGATCAGCAGGAAACATCGTCCTTCGGTCGGCTCTGCCTGATGTCACGCCGACTGGTGGAGCGGGGCGTCCGTTTCGTGCAGTTGTATCATGGGGCAGGCAGCAAGTGGGATGCTCATTCGGGGATCGAGAAAAATCACACCCAGCACTGCAAGGCGATGGATCTGCCTGTCGCCGGACTGATCCGGGATTTGAAACAACGGGGATTACTGGATGAGACGCTCGTGGTGTGGGGAGGCGAGTTTGGACGGACCCCCATGTCAGAAAAGGGAGATGGCCGCGATCACAACCCGACGGGATTCACCATGTGGATGGCCGGCGGCGGGGTCAAAGGGGGACAAACCATCGGGGCCACTGATGAGCTGGGGCTGCGGGCGATTGAAGATCGGATGCATGTTCATGATCTGCACGCCACGATTCTGCATCTGCTGGGCCTGGACCGGATGAAACTCACGTACGAATACAACGGCCGCCCCGAACGTCCCACGGTCAATGAAGGTGAGTTCCAAACGAAGCTGGTGACTGGTTGAGCTGACTATTTAAACAAGGGGGCATCATCAGTGGAGATCCCCTGGTTTAAGCAGATCGATTCATGCTGTCTCGTTTGTGTTTTCAGATGTCAGGAGCTGGCGGGGATCTCTGAGATCTGTTTGGTGGCGATGCCGACGGGGCGGTCCAGCGGGATGCCGGCACAGGTCAGTAACGTTGTCAGCAGGTCGCCCTGGTTGCCTTTGACATCGGGCAGGAAGCGTCCGGTGTTGATCGCACCGCCGCCGCTTCCGGCGAGAATGAAAGGCAGGTTAGCCCGGGTGTGCCGGTCGCCGTCTTCGAGCCCTGATCCCCACATCATGATGCAGTTCTCCAGCAGAGTGCCGTCCCCTTCTTTCAGGCTGTGCATCTTGTTGACCATGTAGGCAAACTGGTCGATGTTGAATTTCGTGATCGCGGCGACTTTATCGACCTTCTTCTTCTCGCCATTGTGGTGAGTCTGCGAATGGTGCTGGTCTCTGAAACCGAGTTCGGGATACGAGACGCCATTCGGGGTGGAACCGATGTAGGTGCAGACGCGGGTCGTGTCGGTCTGGAAGGCCAGTACGTTGAGGTCGCACATCACCTGCATGTACTCACTGCGTTTGTCTCCTTCGGGAATCACGATCTCGATGGGAGGCGAATCAGTTTTGTGACTGCGGCTCGGACGGACTCCTGCTTTCTCGAGGGCCGCTTCTTTCTGGCGCATTTCGATGGCGGCGATCCGGCGTTCTACCGAACGCACGCTGTCGAGGTATTGATCCAGTTTCTTCTGGTCGGTTGATGACAGCGTACGACGCAGATCGCGGGCGCCGCCGATCACCAGGTCCAGCATGCTGCGATCTAAACTGCTCATCCCGTTAGCCGACAGTCCGTCCCCCTGTTCCTTTTTGTTGAACAGACGGTTCAGCACGTTACGGGGATTGGTCTCGGCGGGAACCGCCTGGGTCGGCGAGCGGAAGCTGCAGTGCGAGTAGTAGGCTTCGTTCAGCCCCGCCTGGTTTTCCTTCCACGTTTGCGGCATCGTGGCCAGTTCCAGTGACGGGAGGGCGGTAAATGCACCCAGGGAATTCGCGGCAATCTGATCGGCGGAGATCGAGATGCTGATTTCGTCCCGCTTGTCCGGATCGGGCAATGCTGCGGTCAGCCAGGTCGAAAGTTCGAGTGCGTGGGGAGCCCCGCGATAAGGGCCGTTGGAAACGCCGGCGATGCCCTTCATCAGCAGACACTGGTCGATCACCGGTCGCAGCGATTCCAGAGCAGGGGGCGGTGATTTCAGAAACGTCTGGGGATCCTTGGGCCAGAACTGATCCATAATTACGCCATGTGGCATATACATGAATCCCAGGCGGACCGGCGGCTTGAACGCTTTTTTCTCGCTGGCTTCGGCCCAGCCCATGACATCCAGTAGAGGTAGAGCCAGGGCGGCTCCGAGGCCTTTCAGACAGGTACGACGATCGATTGCTTTATAATTGCTCATGGGAAAGCCTTTGGGTGGGTTGCAGAGGAAAACTTAAATTGTACGACGGGTTGCAAGTCCGTCATGCAAAGAGGGTGCTGTGTGGTCCGCCTGTCACTCAATGCGACGATGCGTGAAGGGGTAACTGGTGACGACCTCGGTGATCAGCGTCTGCATGCGATAATCGTCTTTCGCGATCTTCTGCATCAGTTCATCGATCACAATTTCGTCATACCCTTCCAGGCGTCGACATAATGCATAGGCTAACAGACGCTCGACCAGATTGCGAGAAAACTTTACGCTGTGGTCGGCGATAATGGCTTTGAGTTCCTGGGGGTTGGAAAAATTCCTGCCGCCCGGAAGTTCACCGGAGGCATCGATGGCCTGGCCGTTTTCGTCTTTGTCGCGCCAGCGGCCGATGGCGTCGAAGTTCTCCAGACCGAACCCGATCGGGTCGAGCAGGCGATGGCAGTTGGCGCAGACCGCTTCGGAGCGGTGCAGTTCGGTCCGTTCGCGGAGCGTCAGGTTGGCAATCTGTTTTTTGTCCTGTTTCTCCAGCGAGGGGACATTGGGTGGGGCGGCGGGGACATGATCTCCGAGGACCTGTTCCAGGACCCAGACTCCTCTGTTGACGGGACTGGTGCGGTTCGGGAACGATGTCGCTGCGAGGACCCCGGGCATTCCCAGGATTCCACCGCGATTACCATTGGTCAGTTTGACCTTTCGCATTTCGGGGCCGGTGACGGTTTTTTCCAGGCCGTAGATTGTGGCCAGGTTCCCGTTGAGGTACGTGTAATCGCTGTCGATGAAATTCGAAACGCTGCGGTTCTCGCGGACGATGCTTTCGAAAAACAGGCGGGCTTCGTCGTACATGGCCGTCCGCATGTCGGCGGTCATCTGCGGGAATTTCTCAGGATCAAAGGTTCGCGTGTGTATCTCTCCCAGCTTGAGCCACTGCGCCCCAAAGCCATCAAACAGGGCGCGCGAGCGCGGATCCAGCAGCATCCGCGTGACCTGAGATTTCAAGACTGGCGGTTCATGCAGTTTTCCCTGTTCGGCCAGTGTCATCAGCTCCGCGTCAGGCATGGTGGCCCAGAGCAGATAAGACAGACGCGAGGCGAGCTGAAAATCATCAAGGGGCACGATGCCCTTTTTCGTTTCCACCTCTTTAGCCGGTGTGATAAACAGAAACTGGGGCGACACCAAAATCGCCTTGAGCATCAGTCGGCAGGAGGCCTGGTAGCTGAGTTTGTTCTGTTTTGCCAGATCAAACACATTCAGCAGAACATCGATTTCTGCAGAGGTGGGCGGGCGGCGATAGGCTTTTCGTGCCAGTGACTGCGTGATCTTGCGTACGGCTGCCTGCTCGTCTGACCCGGACCGGGGAGTTTCTCCAAAGAGCTGTTTTTGTATTTCGGTAGGGGCTTCCCCTTCCGGTGCCACGACTTGATTCAGGACTTTTTCAGAGATGGTCAGGTACTGTTCGAGCTGGAGCGGGGAGAGCGAATTGAGATATCCTTCGCCGCTGACTTCGTCCGGCAGGCTGGCGACGATGTCTGGATCGACATCCAACAGGTCGTGGAGCGTGTTGCCATATTCCGTTTTGGTGAGCCGCCGAATGACAAACGGACCTGGATCTTTGGGGCTGAGATATTTCACTTTCTGCAGCCATTCTGCAAACATCTGACGCTCTTTGTCGGATGGCTGGTCCAGTCCTTCGGGGGGCATGTCGTGTGCTTTCACGCGGGCTGCGGACTTTTTCCACTTCTCACTGAAAGCGGCATGGCCGGGACTTTGCAGAGCCGGGTCAAAGCTGAGGCCGGCTTCAGTGGGGCGCCTGTTCTGATGACAGTCGATGCAATATTTTTTGATGAAGGGCTTAACCTGTTTATCGAAAAACTTTTTGGCGTCCGCTTTGTGTGCAGCCAGCGATTTATCCTCTTTGGACTCAGCGTGACTCGTGTTCGGACTGACCCACTGGATGCCCAGCACCATCACAGTGATCGCGCTACGGACAAAATGTGCCTTTGTGATACTCATTCAAAAACTCCTCAGACAGCATACTTTATACTCATTCATTGTAGTTGCTGTCTGGTACACTGTAAATAATGGGCCGAGCTGAGGTCGCTTCGGCAGAGCCTGGCAATGACAATTCACGAAATATTCATTCTTAAAAAACGTGCGAGACATATCAAAACATAATCGAGGGTGATGCACGATGAATTCAGAACGTCACACTGAGAATGAGCAGGCCTGGGTTACCGCACAACAGTCCGACTTGTCAGATATTGGATTTGAGCAGGTGACTCCAGATCGGAATGCGGGGCTTCTCAAGCAACTTGAGCACGAACTGTCGCCCGGGCATCCGATTTACGGGATCAGTGCCAATGTGCTGGGGGCTTTCAGTGGGACTGATGATATCTTGCTCAAGCTGGACACTGAAGTTGAAGGGGCGAGGTATGCCCTGGTGCATCTGACCTGGGGAGGCACGCAAACGCCACCCTGGCCCTCGACGCAATTGATCTCTGATCTCGATGAATGGTTGGAATCGGTCATGCCGTCTCCCGAACAAATGGCGGAAATCAACAAATTCAACGAAGCGCGGAGGCGGCGTGAACAGAGACGCCAACAACTCAGCCAGCTGGGATTTTATCTGTTTATGGTCTTAGTGATTGTCACGCTGTTTCTCGCGTTCATGACTCAGGTTAAGCCTGAATGGTTTGGACTGTAACGTAGACTAGCTGATTTCTGATCGCGACGAGATTTCGTGTGCTGACGATTTTTTTCGACGCTTCCTGGTGAGTCAGGACTGTCAGTCACTACCAGTCAGAGTAAAAGCTGCCCAGAAGAAGGGGTGGGCGGCTCCGTTGCGTTCCTGTCGTGATTCAATGCGGTTGAGTTGCGCCTGCCGTAATGCTTCTGATTTGGTTTTTCCCGCAGCCAGATGTTCAAAGAAGTCCTTCATTAAAAAGGCGGTCTGGCGATCTTCGATTTTCCAGAGGCTGGCCACAACACTGTTGACGCCGGCTAGCTGAAATGACTGCCGGAGTCCTGCAACGCCTTCTCCGTTGTTGATCTCACCCAGGGCTGTATCACAGGCACTCATCACTACCAGGTCGGTGTGTTCCAGATCTGTTTCCAGAATTTCCGCCCCGGTCAACACACCGTCTGAACCTGAAGTGGATTCATTAAAGCCTGCGAACAACAGGCCTGACCTGAGCAGCGGGTTATTCAACTCAGTGCGAGGCTCGGAGTCGAATGTGAACTCACTTGTTGTGGCATTGTTGTCACTGGGCAGGAAGATGCCATGCGTGGTCAGCACCATGATTTCGGGTGAGGAAGCTTTTTTTACTGCCTGTTCGGTCGCCTGCTTTCCGGTCAGGACGACAGGCGGGCGTCCACAAAGTTGATTGATGGCAGGTGTGATACTGGCGGCTTCTGCAGCAGCGAACTTCAGACGTGGTACGGGGCTGAAGTTCTTGAAAATTGCGGACCCTCGCGTCTCAATCGCGGGGGGAGCAGGGGACTGATCAGGGGCTGAAACTTTCGTTTCAAAATCCGGGTCTGCAACAATCAGCGGTGCATTTGCGGAGGCAGTTTCGTCTGATGGAAGCAGATCCCGTCCACTGACCACCAGGCGGAGCTGATGTGATTTGATTAACGGTTCTCCCTGGACGGAAAGTGCTGCCCAGGGGACGAGCCAGAGTGAGGCATCGGGGCTGATGATGATATTTCGGGACTGTTTCACACTGTCCGGCAGAGGGGACCAGAGCTTCTGGCTGATCTGCTGGAGTGCGGCGTTGCAGGCTTCTGTCGCTTTCGCTTCCCCCTGAGAGACGATTAAAGTAACGCTGCTTTGCAGTTCTTGTGAAGCGGCATTGATCTGGGCATCAATAGGACCCGCTGGGCCGATGTCGATGATTTGCACCGGTTCCTCCCCGGCCGAGGTGATCCAGGCCACATAGCGGGATTCTTTGCTCTGATCATCGCTGAGCTCTGCGGGGATCTGCAGGCGGATGAAGTCAATCAGGACCGTCTCCGGTTTTAGTACCTGCTGCACAGACTGATGTGTTACCCAGGCCTGGCCAGACAGCGCCTGGTCCGCTTTCAAGTTCAATTCGGATTTGAGGCGTGTAATACGATCATTGATTTCTGAATTTCGGGGAACCTGACTGCCGACAGCAGATGCGGCCTGAATTCCTGTAATCGCTGCATCGAGCTTCTCCAGGCGTCCTGTCTGGGCTGCGATTCGGTGCAGGCGATGTTGTAACGACAGTGCTTCATGGGAGGTTGCTTTTCCGTTGATCATCCACTCTGCAGATTGTTTTATGGATGCAGACTCTGCCTGTTGCTGCCACGCCATGGCCAGGGACTGGTGCAGAGACGGGCGGTCCTTCCGGTTCAGGTAACTTAACTGATGTGTATCACTCAGGAATGGCAGCTGCTCCCTGATATGGCGGCGCGATAATCGGCGTGCCTTGTCGCTGGATTCCAATGCCACATCAACCTGACCGGACACATATTGATATTGCGCCAAATCGGAAAATGCCTGGACGGTCAGGGGATGTGCGCCGAGGTCCTGGCTGGCGATTTCACTGACTTCCTGCGCCAGGGACAATGCTTGTGCCAGTTCGTTTCGTTGCTGGTGGATCCGTGCTATCAGTAAGCGTAATTGTGAGACCTGCTGGTGTCTGAGTCCCTGAATGGGCATCCGTTTCTTCAATGCCTGTTCGCAGTTTTCGAGGGCTGCATCAAGTTGCCCCTGTTTCAGGTAAACGCGGGCAATGGTGGAGAGGGTGATCGCGGCATACAGTGGACGGTTCTGCTGCTCAAAACTTTTTAATGCGCGTTGCAGATGAGGCAGCGCCTGTGTCAGCTTGTCTCGGTGAAGCAGGTCTTCGCCTAAGCGGCGGTAGGCATCTGCTGCTCCCATGGAAAACTTCTGCGGACTGTTCTGATAGAGCTTCACACTCCGTTCGAGATAATCGGAGGCGCTGGGATCGCCAATCGCGCCCAGTCCAAATCCGAGTGCACTGTAATAGGACGCGACCGTAAGGGAATCGGTTCCGCCCGCTGCTTCGGCGATCTCGACGCCTTTGCGAAAGTGAGCCAGCGCACTGGCGTGATCTCCCGCTTGAGAACAGAGGTAACCAAGCTGGGAATGTGTGAGAGCGGTTTGCAGATTGTCTGCAGGGAGTTGTGCGGCACGAATTGCCAGTGCCCGTTCCAGCAAAGTTCTGCCCCGGGTTGGTTCTCCTAACAGAAATTGATTCCAGCCGGCGTCATGCAATAGGCTGGCTGTGCCGAGATGATCGGTTCCATAATGTTGTTCATAAAGAGGCAGGGCCTGCTCCCATTCTTTAGCGGCTTCCCGTCGCTTGTCCTGCGAGATCAGGACCTGTCCCAGTAGATTATGCGTCAGCCCTCGGGCCTGGCCGCTGATCTGATCCGTGGGTAATTCCAGAATTGTTCGATAGAGGCGCGCCGCTTCAGCGGAGCGATTGAGACGCTGCGCGATTGCCGCCTGATCTGACATGACCAGAAAGGCGGTTTCGGTCTGCGTCAGTTGATTCGTTTCAACCAGCTTCCAGGTTTTCTCTGCATACTTTTTCGCCAGAGGATACTTGCCGGCCCGGATCAGGGAGGTCACGATTTCACGATGTTTCCTGATGTTTTCGGCCGGGGCAACCTGGTAAATCTTGTCGTAAAGATCAAACAGTCGCTGATAGTTGTTTAAGGCATAGTCTTGATCGATATCGAGGGCAAAGCGGGCTGCCAGATGATAGGCACCCGCCAGAGCAGGGCTGTTGGGAGCGAAGAGGGCTTCCTGGGTGGCGACTGCTGTTTCAATCTGCTTACGTCCTTCGGCTGTCTGTCCCGTCATGGCTGTCAGCCAGCCGACCGCGATGAGTTCATTGAGCGTCTGCGGATGTTCGTCGCCGTAGAGGCGGCGATGCTCCTCAACGGACTCTCGGGCGGCTTTGAGGGCTGGCTGATACTGTTTCTTGCTCGCCAGCTTTCTCACCTGGGTGGCTGCAGCGTCGGCCTGTCGTTTCCATTGTTGTGCCTGTTGGGGATCCAGTTGACGCACCTGCAAATGAGTTCCCTGTGTCCAGCCCCGCTTCGAGGAACCAGGAATTTTGATCAGCAGCCAGCCCTGATTCTCCTGGAAGCCCCAGACGGTGCTGCCCTGCTTCAGACGGGTGACGACCTGCTTTCCTTCGTAGACGTCCGCGGTATTATCAATCACTACATATTGCTGAATGGTTGGCTTGTTCTCCTGGGCCAGCAATGAAACGGGTAATGTCAGCAGGAGTGCCTGGCAGAGAATTCGCAGTAAAACTGAGTTTGGGGAGAGAGGTGTCATCGCTTCGATCTTTTCTTTAAGGAGATATATCGGGCTGATGAGTTTCATTGGCAACCAATGTTTGTGAGTCCTGTTTGAACGAGCGGCTGATTTTTATCTCTTAGTCTGCTGGTGGCTCGTTTCCGGGCGTTGCGTTTAACGCGGCGAGATTCTGTTGCGCCTGAATGGTTGCCCGATGATCGGCCCCCAGTGCTTTCTGGTTAATTTTCAGCGATTGAGAGAGCAGTGGTTCTGCCTCTGATTTCTTTCCCTGCATTCGATACAGGTTTCCCAGTCTTCCGAGCGCGACAGCAGTAGCAGGATGTTCTGCGCCCCTGGTTTTTTGAGTGATTTCCAGAGCTTCCTTAAAGTAAGGCAGTGCCTGGGAATATTCTTTCCTGGCATAGTAATAGTTCCCGAGGCTGTTGAGCGAATAAACCAGGTCGGGATGCTGTTCATCCAGAGAGTCCCGACGGATCTCCAGGTTTTTCAGCATGAGTTGCTCAGCCTCGGAATACTTGTCCAAATGATCAAAGATCATGACCAGATTATCGCGCAGGATTGTGGTTTGCAGATGATTTTCTCCCGTCTCGCTGGAGACGAGTTCCAGGCACTTGAGGAAGATCGGTTCTGCTGCCGCATACTTTTCCTGCATCACGTAAATCCGTCCGCGCTCATGTAAGGCCTTGACCGTCTCGGGATGCGTTTCTCCCAGGGACTTTTGGCGAATAGTGTGACACTGTTGCATATGTTGTTCTGCCTGGGGATAAGCCTGCATCTGCAGATAGAGTTTCGCCATTTTGTCATGCACAACTGACGTTCGATAATGATCTTTCCCATAATTCTGAGTCATCACAGACAGGATCTGCTGATAAAGCGTTTCTGCCTGTTTGTATTTTTCCATCGCTTCATAGAGGGACCCCAGGTTAATCATCGCGGAGACGGTTCCCTGGTGCTTTGGCCCCAGTTGTGTTCGGGCCAGGTTGAGGCTTTCCTTGAGCAGTGGCTCAGCCTTGGAATAGCGTTTCAATGTTACGTATAGCGATCCCAGGTTATTGAGTGAAGCCGCTGTTTCAGGATGAGCATTCCCGAAGACCTGTCGACGAATCTCCAGGCATTCTTCCGTGTAGGAAGTGGCTTTTTCCAGGTCCTGCAGTTCGTGGTAGGCGACTGCGGGAAAGGACATGACGGATGCGGTATCGGGATGATATTTTCCGTGGACCGCTTTTACCTGTTCCAGAGCCTGTAATCCGAGTTGCACTGCCTGTTCGCGATCCCCGCTGGAATACAGCTTCATGGCTGCGGTGTATGTCTCTTGTGCTGACTTGATTTTCTGCATTTGCTCTGCGGTTAACTGAATGGGGCTGGCCTGGTCGCGGGAGATCCAGCCGTGCAGCTGGGATTTTGGATCCTTGACCTCATACCAGTTTTCAGTCGTGGCAAACGCCCAGAACCGGTTTCCCTGTTTGACTGTTCTTAAAACTTTCGCATCCTGACTGCGATCGACTTTGATTTCTGCCTGGGGCGTGCCGACGATCAGCATTGGCCCTTCCGCAGACAGGGCAGGGCGAGTCAGCACAACACACAGCAGTCCGATCAAATAACCTGTAAGAATCAGTCTGGTTGTTTTCGTGGCTTGCATGATAACCTCGCATTCTGAGAGTGTGTTTTCAGGAGACGAACTCGGTGAGATGACTCCGCAGCATCTCATTCAGGGGCGATAATAGGTGATCGTAACCGACATGACGGGCGTGGGATCAGCCTGGAACTTCACTGTTTTGACTTTGTTATCCGTTTGTGCGCCTTGCACGATCAACCCACCGCGGGTTTCCGGTTGTTTTTTTCCGGCCAGGCGAATCTGAGACTTCAAGGCTCCCAGATTTGCCGGTTGCTCTTCAGGCTGAACTCCTCGCAGCATGGCAACCAGGTCCTGTTCATCTTCATTTAAAATCGTGGGTTGGGGTTTGGCTTGCTGGAGTTCCTGAAAGACGGTCATCTGGATCTGGCCGGTGTGCCGTCCGTAGTCCATGGCACGTCTGGCCGATTCTGCTTCCGAGAGAACCTGAAACTGCTCGGCCGTATTGTCATCTTTCATCTGATACCCCTTGACTACGGTCCGTGTGTGATCGGGGGAGAGAATCCATTTGTTGCAGTCAAGGTCCCGCTTGACCTGACGATACAGTGTGTTTTCGCCGTTGACTTTGAGCACGATCCCCAGACGCCCTTTGGCGGAGCTGTTACGAATCAGTGCCATTTCGACTTTCTGGCCCTCTTCCGGTTCAGCGACAAACGCCTGACCGTCTTTCATTGTGACGGGCACCTTCCGGCCGTCATAAAAGATTTCAAGTTTTACGGGAGCCGCGGCGTCCATTAACGGGAATGTGTCCTGCTGCTTTTTCACGCGGGCGGCTGTGTTCAGAATCTGCTGTTGTTTCTGTTTCTGCTGGTCGTTGAAGGACAGCTGTGTCGAACCGCCGTCAAAGGCGCCACGCAGGAAGAAGCTTTCTCCGATGCCTCCGATTGACTCAGCATCCAGGTCGACATCAAAGACTTCGCAGGCCCGCTCTAATTTTCCGTTTGCTTTATCAAAACAGAGAATGCCGACCGAAGCACGCTGGTTATCATCATGCACCAAAACGATGCCTGTCAGAAAAGCATCGGCTGCCTTTTTCTCTTTGCCCCATGCCAGTTTGAATTCAGGACCAAAAAATGCCTGGCGCCCTGCTTCCGTTAAATGATCAGCGTCTTTGAGTTCAGCGGCTTGTGCGCTTGCATCCTTGATGATGTTGAGCTGGCGAGCTTCATCAAAGGGATTTGCCAGGATCAATCCGACTTCCAGGCGATCTGCGAGTAGAGAATTCAGAGCACCCGCACTGGCGGTGATTTTCTCGCCCGGCTTTTTGACACGGAACTTCAGAACTCCGACGGTTTTGAGTTGTCGCTGATTGAGATAGTCGATGACCTGGGGGATCTGTTTCTGGAGTCCCTGTTGAATGGTCTGGGCCTGGCTCATTCCCGGCACGACCATGGTTGTTATCAACGCGATCAGGAGTGTGAATGTCATTTTCATGATGCGGGCCTGGTATTTCATGCTAAGTTAGTTCCCTATGCGTTCATTGAAGAATGAGAGTGAGTCGTTCACTTTCTACACTGTAAACGACTCAGAATCGTAAATCTTCCCGTCATTTCTGAATTTTCTGGAATCAGCGTCCGCTGCCTGTGGTCTGTAGCTTCAGACAGCCGGTCCTGGATTGAGTCGGTGCCAGAAAGTACTTTATGAGACAGAGGTTAAGTCTGTTGTTTAAAATTACAGTTAGAGTGGATTACAATCGAAAATGTGACCGCGATTGACTCTTGTTGTGGTTCAGACAGACGTGATTCACGTTCAACGACTTTCGTTTTTACCTGTATGTGTAAACGCGGCCCAGAAGAATGGATGAGCGGCTCCATTCCGATCGCGGCGGGCCTGGATGCGTTTGAGTTGCGCCTGCCGGAGTGCGGTCGATTTTTTCATTCCCTGGGCGAGATTGGAAAAGTATTCTTCCATCAACAGGGCTGTTTCCTGATCGGGGATACTCCAGAGTGATGCGACGACGGATTCTGCACCGGCCAGTTGGAAGGCCTGTCGGAGTCCTGCAACACCTTCCCCCGAACGGATTTCTCCAACGCCGGTTTCGCAGGCACTGAGTACGACCAGACGCGTTCCACGCAGGTCGGTACTGATGATTTCCAGACCGGTCAATACGCCGTCATCTTTCTGTTTTCTGAGGGCTTCCGGCCGGTTGTTGCACCCGGCCAGCATCAGGCCGCAACGGAGCAGAGGGTTGACTGCTCCCTCTTGATTCGTCGGATAGGTCTGCACCATCCGCGACATCTGATTGAGGGCGGCTGTCCGCAGGGCTGCCAGGTCGGGATCGATGGGCTCTGTCTGTTCGGTTGTGTCTTTTTTCTCTGGCGTAGATGGCTTCGCCGAAGCAGATTCTTTTTTGCTGCTATCTGCCTTCTTGAGCTTCAGGCCGGTGGCGTCCATCTGTTTCTGATAATGGTCCCGCTGCTTGGGATCGTTCAATTTATCGAATACCTGGTAGAGACGATAATAGGAACCGAACATCAGTTTTTTGTTTTCCGGCGAGATTTTTTCCCTGATTTCAACAGCACGTTGCAGTTCGGTGGCCGCTTCCTGATAGCGTTCGCGGCGTTCCAGAAACTGACCGAGCAGACTATGGGCCAGGGCAGTCCGTTCGGATTCCGCCCCATAGACTTTTATTCGCAGGGCCAGATTGTCCCGAAAACGTTTCTCTGCTTCGGTAAACTGTTGATTCGATTCCAGTAGCCGGGCCATCTTCAGGTCAGCAGCAATCGTATTGATGTTTTCCAGTCCGTATTTCTCTTTGTAGTATTTGATCTGAGCTTCCCGGGCTTCACAGGCGAGGGCGTAGTCATCTGATTTTTCGGCAGCGCTGATTAACAGAGAGCGGATGGTATGCACGGCTTTCTCATTGGGGCCCCGGACCCGGGCTCCCATGCGCCAGGCCTGCTCATAAGCGTTCGTTTGCGCCTGGTAATCTTTCAGGGAACCGCAGAGGCTGGCCAGGTTCTTGAAAGCGTACATGGTTTTTGTGCTTGAGCCGTCATTCAACAATCTGTAATCCAGCTGAAATTCATAGTAGGGGCGCGCTTCTTCATAACGTTTCAGGGCCCTCAGAATCCGGCCTGAAAGTCGGGCTGAGTTGAAAGTGGCTATCCCATTTAAGCCCTGGATTTCGTTACAGATTTCAAAGGCCCATTGGGCGGGGACCAGGGCTTTCTGATACTCTTTGGCCTTGTAGGATTTGTTAGCAGCATTATAAATTCTGGCTGCATGGTAGAGTGCTTTTTTCTGTTCCAGGCTGACGGCAGCTTCATCGGGCAGGAAGAATCCATGCGTGCTCAAGACGAGTACTTCGGGGCTGCGGATCGATTTGAAAGCGGCCTCCGTAGCCTGGGCTTCGGTCAACAGACGTGGGGGACGCGTGTATTTGCTGATGGGGGGCGCAATTCTCAAGGCTTCCTGGGCCGTGCCGGGCAGCAGATTGACCGGTCCCAGCTGTAAGCCGGGCTCTGGCTGCTCGGTCTGACTGAGTCCGAACAGATTGTAATCCGGATTGGCAAAGATGATGGGAGCCGTCACACCTGAACTAGGGCTTTGGCGATCTGCCAGCAGTTCCCGTCCGGAGACAACAAAGCGAAATTCAAACTGTTCGACGGCGAAACGATCTTTCTCTAGCGGGAGTGCCGCCCAGGGAACCAGCCAGAGCGAGGCGTCTGGAGATAGAATGACCTGCTGCACGTTGGTTAAATGCGGGAGCAGAGGTTTCAGTGTCTGCTGACATAGTCCCTGCAGCAGTTTTTGAGTCGCCGCGGTCGCCTGTGATTCGCCGGTCTGCAGGGTTTGAGCGGCCCCTTTCTGAATGGATTGCAGTCCCGTCCGTAGAGTGGCTTCGATCTCCGAGGCAGAGCCCAGGTCAATAGTTTGGATGCGACCTTTTCCAGTGGGGGGAATGATCCAGGCGGCGTAGCGGTGTTTTTCAGCTTGAGCACCATCTTCGTTGATCGTATAGGGAGTGATGCGCACAAATTCCACCAGCACGGAGTCTGAGGGCAGTTGTGCCCGAATCTGTTTCAGGGTGACCCATTCGCTTCGATTGAGTTCCGCATCGGCAAGACCCAGCTGCTGGATCAGTGTCTGTTCCTGGCGATTCAGCGCATCCAGCCGAGCCTGTTTCTGCTGTTCGTTGAGATCGGATTTTAATGCCAGGGATGCCAGTTCGCGTCGAATGGCAAACAGGTTTTCCGCAACCGAGCGGGCGGCTCCTTTGAATTGTCGTAATAGACGCTCGTGGCTGGAGAGGGTTTCCTGAACCAGGGCTTTGCGGTTGAGAATCGCTTCCAGGCTTTTTTCCATCAGGTACTCGTTATCGCGCTGCGACCACATGATGCCCAGGGCCTGTTGATACTGGTGGGCATCATAGCCGGTGAGAAAACGGAGCTGCTCCTTCTGGCTCAAGCCGGGCAGCACTTTGTCGGTAAAGCGTTTTGAAATGCGGCGTTGACGATCGAACGCGTCCGCAGCCTCATTCCAGTTTCCGGAATGCGCTTCCACCACCGCCAGCATACCCAGGACCTGGGCCAGCTCGCGGTCATCCGAATTCTTTCTGTCTGCAGTCTGTCCCAGCTGCTGGTAAATATTAAGAAGTTCCCGCAAGCTGCGCGCCGCCACTTCCCGGTTGCCATTCCTGTATTCCTGGGAGGCCAGCTGATACTGAAGCATTAACGTCTGGGGGTGATGTAAGCCCTGGGTGCGTTGGGATGCGGCTAATGCTTCCCGGGTGAGTTGAATCGAAGTCTGGTCATCGCCGGTCAGGAGGGCGATGGCGGAAGAGGTTTTGATATACAGCGGGTGATCTTTGCTGAACTTGCGCTGCACCAGCGGCATGAGTTCTTTGCTCAGTTTGATGGCCTGTTCCCATTCCCCGCTCTGTTGTAACAGCAGCATCAACTCATATTGAACTTCGATGTTGTCGGCACTTTCTCCACGGCCCGCTTTGCGATTCGTGAGGATGATTTCTTCATACAGTTTACGGGCTCCGGAAACATCTTCCAGTACATACAACACCCCCGCCAGTTGCCGTTTTCCTGAGAGCGTTTCTTTATGTGAGGGACCAAATGCTTTCGTACGCAGTTGAACCGATCGTTCGATCAGAATGCGGGCCTGGGTGATATCCCCCTGGCGTTCATACATGACTCCCAGGTTGGCCAGTACCGTGGCCTTACCTTCGATATCATCCGGGAAGTTCCGTTCGCGAAGTTTGCTGACCCGTTCCAGAGTCGTTCGTGCGTCCCGGTATTGTGCGGCCCGGAACTGAATCGCGGAGAGCATTTCCAGGGCGCGCACCGTATCCAGATGGTCTTCGCCTTTCCAGCGTTCCAGTATGGGTAATGTCTCTTTCAGAATGCGGATGCTTTTGAGGTACTCGCCTTTTTTATCCAGTTCAATCCCGTAGTTTGACAAAGCTGCTGCGGTGTCGGGGTGATTCGATCCGTAGACCTGCTGCAGGTTCTGCCAGACTTTCTGCTGGGCCTGATGTCTTTCAGCGGAATAGGTCGTCGATTTGATGTTCTCGATCTGCTTGAGTAGTTGAATTACTTCTTTCAGGAGTTGTTTCTGCTGATCGGTTTGTTTCGGGGTTTGATGATCGGCCAGGGGAATCCAGCCTTTTTCGTTGAACTCGGGATGTTTGACCCAGGTCCATTTGCCCTCGGTTTTGAACGCCCAGACTGTCTGTCCCGGTTGCAGGGCAGCGATGCTCCGGTTTTCTACCCGGAGACTGGTGGGCTTTGTAATCACCACCAGCTGTTCGGCTGAGGCAGACTGGAGCAGCATCGTTCCAATTAATAGCCCGAAGATAAGTCTCGAGAGCAATTTCATTCAATCACCCGACTTCAACCTGGTGTAAACAGAAATGTCTGGGAAAACTGTGAACACGATTAATGTAAAACAACGGACCCGCAGGCTTAGCACTGAAGACTCAATCGTTACCTGGTTTCGATACTGATTGTTTTCTTTATCAGCTGGCTGGGATTATTTATGAGCCGATGCTGGTCGTCATCAAAACGGTAGAAATCGTGAACGAAGCGATCGTTGACATTCTTCCCCCGCAGCAAAACCCCGGGACTGAATTGTTGGGGGCTGGCAAAGACGGTAATGAATTCGGTACCCAGTTGCGGTTGAATTTTAATCGAACCGGTTTCCGGGAAACGATATACGCTGCCATTTTTTAAGGGCAGCACCTGTTTGGTTAAAGCGACTTTGCGACCTCGGGCGCTGGTGCCTACCAGTTCGATAAACAGATCGACGCCGGTTTCATTTTTGATGGTGATCACCATCTCGTCGCCGGGCGAAAACAGATTGCTCTTCTGATTGGTGCTCACTTTCAGGTTCCGCGCCAGTCCTTCGGCTAAATGGTCCGGACGAGTCAGACCATCGACGGCAGCGATGGGAGTGCCGATACCCAGCTGGCGTACGACCCGGTCGTAATAGTCCTCCCAGGTATCGCGGCGGATTACACCGCCGGTGGATAAGCCTGCCAGGCCCAGTTGTGTGAACTGGGGAAGCTTGAATACCGCATTCAGCTGCCCCGGTTCTTTGAGGCCCAGTTCGCCGGCGGCCTGGGTGAGCGTTAGTGGGGCATCGATGAATTTACGGGTGGTGGCGGTTAAGGGTTCATTTTTCACGTTGCCTCCCAGAGCTGCCTGCATGGCGGACTGGAAGCGTGCTTCATCCTTATCGAGCAACTGGTCCATTTCCTGCTTGGGGATGTAGAGGCGTAGAATGTCACGTGTGTTCAGGCCGGTGTTATTCGGCAGTGCCTGAAATGCAGGGCGGATATTGTCAGAAAAACGTTTCATTCCCCGGTCGTGACAACGCATGCAGGCCAGTCCGTTACGGACGACTCTGTCTTCCGAGAATTTGTCGGTGACGATTGTAGTGGGGGCTTCCAGGATGCGGTTGCCTGCGTTGTCGGTGACCAGATAGGCCTGCAGCCCGTTGGGCAGATTCCAGATCATCTCGCCGCCAGCATAATGAAAATCGAGCGGGTCGGCGAACATGTTCTGCAGACCTTTGCTGGTCTCGAAATCAAAGCTTTTCCAGTAGGCACCGTCTCGAGAAGGGTGCCGTTCGACAATGCGATTGTTGCGCGAAACACCGGAGAGCGTCATGCCCGCCCGGCTGGCAATAAAGTTCTGCAGGTTTGCTTCACTGTCGACGCCGATCATCTGTTCGAGCTGACTCAATTCATGCGGCAGTTCGAGAAGATCTTCATAGAGTGGCGATTGGGTGGCGACGCTGATCAACCAGTCAATGCGGACATAGGGTACCGGTCTGATCAGGCCGGCCGGCTGGAGGTAGACCTCCCGAAGTTGTTCGAATGTCTCTGCGTTTTCATAGGCGATGCCATACGGGTATTCGAGCAGGACCATATCGAACTTGTCGACGTTGGCGTTGCCGGGCAGCTTGTGAGGTGAAACGGGGGTCACGACCGATTCATGCCAGCCCAGTTTGCGAATATCAACGGCGAAGATCGTATTAGTATCCGGATCGACGGCAATCGGTTTGACGATGTCGGGCTGCCAGGACAAGTGGTTCAACGCTTTGGTCAATGCAAATTGCTGTTCGCGCAGTTCTTCTGCAGTCGCACCTGCGGTCAACAGGTGGTTGCTGCTGAAGAAACGCAGAAACGGACGGTCAGCGCGGGGTGTGGCTTCCACGAATTTCAGGATCTGCTTTAAGACAAATTCAGTGCCGATGGTATTGGCAAACGCGGGATCCTGACTCGCTTGAGCAGGGACGGCAACATCTTCAGGAAAAGCAGGGGCTTTGGCTTCGATCCATTTGCGGACGATTTCAATTTCTCCCGCACTGAGCGGCGGCCGCGGTGCTTCCGGCATACGGAAGTCTTCATCATCGGAAGCGATGTAATCGTAGAGCACGGATTCATCGACATTGCCCGGCACGACGGAGCCTGCTGCACCGACAAACGTGCTCAGGTCGAGAATATTGATGTCTGCTTCCCGACGCGTGTCTCCGTGACATTCCAGGCAGCGTGTGCGGAAAATCTGTTTGACTTCCGCTGACAGGTTTTCTTCCTGTGCCCTGACCGTCATCGTTAAACAGGACAAAGATATGGCAATTAGAGACAGTAATTTCCACGGGTTTGACCGGCTGCGGCTCATGCCTCACCTCTCTTGAATTCTCAGGTTGTGACAGTTCAAAACGGGTAGTTATCAATGTAAACGACTGTCCGTTCAAAATCTTCCCGGGTCTTTCCATTTTTTAGAAGAATTCATTCAGTGCCGGCCAGAGGGCTCTGCCTCCTCTCATTCTCCAACTGGATCGAAAACTGAGGCAGCGGACCTGCACCATTAGAGTGAGGGACTTTATTTCATCTGCCTGTTGACTGTGATGCATCGAAATATCCCCTGTTTTTCAGGGTTTGGGGAATCATTTTGTTTCTTTGAGGAAAATCGCGGAAGAAATCTGACGCGTGCCCGTTCTCCTGTTGAAAGCCGGAACAATGCTGAGTCTGGCAGACAATTGAATCAATTTTATTTTTGAAAGGGAGAACCATGTCCAATCTCATCACATTCGTATTGGATCTGTCCATGATCGTCAGCGGAGTGGGAATCCAGAAAGATCTCAGTGATCTGCATCTGGATGCAGACTGCAACCCATCCGAAATTCAGATGCTGGAAAACACCGTGAACTGGGACGACAACATCATCCATCAGGGAGTCGATGTCGACGAAAGACTGCTGGAAAAGTACAGCAATCTCGTTTGAGTCCCGCAAAGACCATTCAGCTCACAAACTTAAAACCACCAACGTAAACAGGAGCCATTGTCATGTTTAATATGAAACTTCTCAAAACCGCTTTACTCTGTACCGCTGGCCTGGTACCGCTTTCAGCCGGGCAGGTTGCCCAAGCCCGTTCCTACGCTCAACCGCCGGTGCGGTGCGTGATGAAGCCGGTTGTGACCTACCAGTTTCAGAAGCGACGTTTTACGCATTTTGTCACACGGTACGACCACTTTGGCAGACCGTACCGGGTCAGGCAGGTTTGTTACAAAACCGTCCGCGTTCCCGTGACGACCTGGGTTCGCGTGTGTTACTAGACTGTCGTCTGTTCCGGGGATGTCTGTACCCATTGCCAGAGACATCCCTTTACCAGGGAAGCGGGCGGAATCTGCTTGAGATCCAGAACGTTCCCGGCTATCGTAGGGGAATGTCCACATGCGAAAACCTCGAATCCCGATCAGATGAAAAACTGGCGGACCTGATCAAAGGTCAGGGAGAGACGTTCGCGCAGAAACAGGAAGCAGAAGCCGCGTTTAATCTGTTGTATGATCGTCATGCCTCAGTTCTGCTGGGATTCCTGAAAGTACGCTGCAGTTCGCATATCGTCGCCGGGGACATAGCCCAGGAGACCTGGTTACGGGCCTGGCAGAAAATTCCGGAGTACTTTGACGGATCCCATTTCCGTGGCTGGTTATTTCAGATTGCGAAGAATCTGTTGCTGGACGAATTTCGAAAAAAGAAGATGACCTCACTTTCTGAGGGAATGGACGCGCCTGAAATGCAGGATGCCGCTCAGGCTTTCATCAATCAGGAAGAGAAACAGCAGTTGCAGGATTGTCTGAGTCAACTGGATGACTCCCGGCAGCAGATTGTTCAATTGCGGCTGTCAGGGCAGAGTCATCGCGAAATCAGCGATCAGTTGCAGATCGACTACACAACGGTTCAAACCCGTTTCCATCGAGCCAAACAGTTCCTGGAAGAGTGCGTCCAGTCGACACGGAAGGAGACTGCCTGATGCTGACCGCTTTCAATTTACCTGAGGAAACGGATGAACTGCGAGCCTGGCTCGATGGCATACTGCTTCAGCCGGAGCTGATGTCGGTTGTTTCTCAATTAGCGGCCGTGTATGCAGCAGAGAACGAGGCGCAGCCGAGCCTGGATGACGTTTTACAGAATCAGCGGGAGTCCGTGTTAGAGCAGGGCTGTCAGGTGCTGTCACCACTTCAGATACAGCAGTTGTTAACCCATCCGGAGCTGCTGCTCGAACTGCAGGAGCAACTCTTTCTGGAGGGAGGGGCTTTCTGGCAGGAGCGGATTGCGGCGCTGACGGATGAGACGGAAGTCTCTCGCGGGCAGGACTGGCTGAAGCAGCAGATCGCTGAGCCGCCTGCGACCGAGATGCAAAATGTAACAACCGCGCCTGCGTTCCAGACTGTTTCCTATCGAAAAATTGGAATCATTGGTTTCGTCTCAGCGGCTTTGGTATTGGTGGCTCTGTTTTTGAATCAGGAGCCGGCTGCTCCCCAGGGCTGGGGTTGGAATCGACCAGGCGCATTGACGGCGGATGTGCCTGCGGCTGAATATCTCAATCAACTGGCCGATTCCGCGGAAGAGTGGTTTAACAAGCCGACGGAGACCAAAGCAGCTCTGGAAACTCGCTTGAAACAGTTTCGTGCGGGGTGTGAAACACTGATCAAGGCACCGCATCCGCAGTTATCCCAGGACGATCGAACCTGGCTGGTCGAACGGTGCCAGGCATGGGCCGGGAAACTCGATGAACAGATCGCTGCTTTGAACGAGGGAGCCGATCTGCAATCGGCCGATGAGGCGGCTGATGCCCTGATCCGAAAACTGGTCAAGGCCCTGCGCACGCGTGCAAACACCGTCGGCTGATTCCACATCGTCTTCAATGATTGCCTATGTTCCCAGGCATACGAGAAAGGTCGTTTGAAATGAGACTGCTTATGCTTCGATTTGCATGTGTCGTGATTCTGCTCTTTGCAGGGAGTGCGCGTGTCTGGGCTGATTCGGTCCGTCTGCCTGTGATTCAGGATAACTCGATTGTCATGGTTGATCGGGAGTGGTCGGTCAATGCCGGTTCGAGTAGTCGGATACGAATTAAGGGGAACCAGCACATCGTGGCACTGAACTTCGATCTGGCGGCTGTAAAGGGAAAGACAATCACGCGGGCCGAACTGGTTTGTTATCGCGCCGCAGAAACGATTTCCGCAGTCACGCTCTCCACGATCGCGGCCCCCTGGCAGGAGATGACGTCAACGGGTTTGACTGCGGGTATCGAGGGAATCAACGGATGGGGCTATCCTGGTGCACGATTTCCTGCTGTTTCGGGCGGAAATGCATTTACCCTCGTTCAGCAGTCAGAGTTTGAACTGCGTGACGGTCAGTACCACTGCGAAGTGCCTGTCGATCTGATTCATGCCATGACCACAGGCGCTGCCTTCGGACTGGCACTGCATGAACACGAAACGGATTACGGACGGAACCCCACGATCTTCTCGCGTGAACAGTCCAGCAAACAGCCGTACCTGCTGGTTGAGACCGAAGACCATTCTGACGACGCACCACTGCCTGCCACAGAATTGCAACTGGTTCCGGTTGACGGAGCGTCTGCTCAACTGACGCTGAAGGCACCGCAGCGCGGCTTTGCTTACAATGTTCTTGTGGATGGGCATCCATTGGGGCGGCATAATATTCCCCTGGTGCATCCCGGAGAGAGGCAGACGATTCCGCTGCGCGATCTCCCTGATAATGTGACAAAGCCGGGACTGCATTCAGTAGAAGTGATCACCGTCAACCGCACGGGACAGCAGTCGCAACCAGTTCAGGTAAAGGGGAAACTTTTCAGCGCTGCGCCAGTCCGATTGCCCCAGGTGCGTCTGCTGCCTGCTGCCAGGGCTCCCGTGTCTGGTCTCTCAGTGATACCAGTTACTGACAAGTATGACCGGAATGGTCGCGCTGTGGGGGACTTGCCCCCGGATTATCGGATACATAATTCCCTGTTCGATGGCCAGCGAATTCATCTGACGGCCGCCGCCGGTGAGGTGGTCGGCTTTCAGGTACTCCTGCGTGGTGACAAAGAAGTTTCCGTCCGATGCCAGCTCGATCCACCGGAATGGCGCGTGGATCTGTTCCAGGCAAAGTATGTCCCGACCCAGGGGCGTCAAATTCCAGATCCGCTGGTACCTCTGCCGAAAACGATTCCTTTAGATCGAGAGCAGGATCAGGCAGTCTTTGTCGACTGCTACGTTCCGTTCGAGGCAACAGCAGGGGACTATACCGGGAAACTCGCGGTTTCCGATGGTCGTGAAGTTCCGCTCAAGTTGACCGTGCTGCCTGTCCGACTTCCGCGGAAGGCGTCGTTCCTGTGTGAAATGAACGGCTATGGTCTCCCGGACCATGTTGACGATTATTACGCGCTGCAGCAGGTGGCGTACGACCATCGGGTGCATGCGAACATTCTGCATTATTCGCATCATACCGCAGCCCCTGGCGCCCGGAAGAGTAACCTCGATATGCGTCTCCGCTCCGGTCGCCGAATGAACAATCGACGGTACGACGCCATTGAGCCGGGGGCGAAGCAGGCTTACTGGGACGACTTTGCCGAAGCGTTTGGTCCGTATCTTGATGGATCGTGTTTTGAGGATGGTCACCGCGGTCGGATTCCGGCTCCGGGGTTCTACCTGACGTTTCATGAAAGCTGGCCGCTGAACTGCCGGGCTTATTTCAATGGGGACCCTGATGCATATCGTGCCTTCAAAGACACTCCGGTCTACGCTGAGACGTATGTGAATGTGCTGGAAGATTTTGCGCGACTGGCGAAATCCCGGGGCTGGACCGAGGCCGGTTTTCAGGTGTACTTTAACAACAAAGGGTCTTTGAACGAGAAGACCAAAGCGCCGTGGATTCTGGATGAGCCGTCGGCTTTCTGGGACTATCGTGCCCTGCAGTATTATGGAGAGTTGACGGACCGCGGGCGGAGAAACGCCGACGAAATTCAGATTGACTATCGGATCGATATTTCCCGACCAGAGTATACCCGGGGAGAACTTGAGGGGCGGGGAGACCTGTGGGTAGTTTCAGCATCAGCGTTTCAGAACTATCGCAGGCTGGTCACCGACCGCATGCAGCGGGATGGATTGCGGGTCTGGGTTTATGGTACTTCCAATCCGGTGCACGAGAGTAATCGTCAGCTGCAGGCCTGGGCAGTGGATGCCTGGAGATATGGTGCGACCGGTCTGGTTCCCTGGCAGACGGTCGATAAATCGGGGCAGGCGTTGCGAAAGGCCGACCAGTTGGGGCTGTTCATCTTTTATCAAACCCCGGAGGGAAAAACGGTGATCCGCCATTCGGCTCGTCTGAAAGCCTATCGTGAAGCGGAGCAACTCATCGAGTATCTGACCCTGGTTCAGCAGCGGCAGGGTTGGACAGCCAGCCAGATGCGGGCATTTATTGAGCACTATGTCACTTTGACCGGATCGGTCCGGAAGCAAAATGATGACGACGCGGGGACAGCGGAATACGACCGGCGGGCACTGTTAAATTTTGATCGGCTGAGACAGGCAGCTATAGAATTGTTACGGTAGCAGGTCACAACAGCAGTCCATGCAAACCACTGGGGTCGGCACAAAGAAAGACAGTCTGCAATACCGCGAGCGAAATCCGCACAGGGCCTTAGCCAGTTTTCAACCTGGAAGTTACCTGAGAACAAGTTTGCAGGATTACCGATTTCAGACTGCTTGCGCTGAATGCTTCAGCCAAAGATCCCTGACAATTTCAACAGAGAGCGAAATTGCATGAGAGGCTACCAGCTTTGGGGGGCATCCAAACGGGCGAGGTGAATTCGCTGCTGTTACTGTTTGTCATTTACGCGTATTGAGTTCGTCCAGCATCTCCAGCAGATTGTTGGTCAGGATTACCGAGGCATCTTTCTGGACGACATTCGTGCCGAGCCATGTTTCATAGCCGCCGAGCCGATGCTGTTCGGGAGAGGGCAGGTAGCCGTGCCGACCGTTGGCTAAGCCGATGACCATGGTGCGTGTGAACGGGCTGCGATCCTTGATTTCCAGCCCGATCTCCACCAGTGTCTCGAACGGAATGCCGACGATGGCATACTCACCAATACGAATCGCCTGCAGGGTGACGGTGAGGGTGTCTTCTTCCCGTTCCTGCGCCTGGACCACTTTGCGTGCGTAGCTTTGGGCCTTGTTAGGCAGCCTGGCGATGTCGTTCTTGTCTTTCAAGGCGAGCACTTTTCGTGCAGCGGCTACATCCTCTGCAGTGGGTCGACGGTATTTGAGGTCGACCTTTCTCTCAAGCATGTCGATGGAGATATCGCGTTCGTGGTTTTCAATTTTTTTGTAAGCAAAATAGGCGGTATCGGCGGCTTTACTCGCGACAATCCGGACCTGTTCGAACGGCTCGCGCGGGGGGCGGTTCACGAGAAAGGGGATGTTGTTGATATCGCCCGAGGCGCCATTGGACATCATGGCGACGAAGTTCTGATCCGCACGCAGACGCGCTGGCATCAGCCGGGCGAACTCGCCGAAGTAGTCTGCTGAAGCATGCTTCTTGGGAATGCCTCCCACATAATGCAGAGCATAGTTGGCCAACATTGCCAGCGGTTTTCGCTTCTGATTCTGAATAGACAGGACCATCAGTTCCGGATCGACGGGGCCCGCCGGCCGGTCCAGCACAGCTGCGCTGGTTCCCGGATTCATTTTGACGATGTCCATTTTCCCAAACGGATTCGCAGGCATCTTGCCGGGCTTCAGGAACCAGCGGCGATTGAAGACCTCTTCAGGAAGATCATGCGACGCCATGCCGAGCGCAGCGACCTGCTGTTTCTCGTACGCCTGACTGATTGACTGGGCGAGTCCGTTGATCAGAACTTTGCGGTAAGCGACATCCCCGGGAGAGCCTTCCGTCCGGTTGGAAGGGGGCGCCGAGTGCGTATGCGTCGAGGAAATCAGGATGCGTTCGACGGGAATCCCGGTCTTATTTGAAGCGATCTGTTTCGCTTCATTCAACATCTCGGGGGGGGCGCCGAGTGCATCGAGTACTACAATCGCGACAGTGGTCTTGCCATCATTCAGGACGATCGCCCGGGCATGCAGCGGGTCATGGATGGCACTTTGATCCATGGCTTTGCCACTACGCAGGCTGAAAGGGAATAAGCGTGGTGAAACATCAACGGCAGAGGCGCCCGCCCGGAGTTGCGCCGGCTCGGCCTGCGTCTCAGTGGCAGGTCCAGTGATACAACAGACAAGCAGCGTGAAAAATATAGTTCGCCAATACATGGTATGCGCTTTCCGTCAAAGGGTGATGCTGATTACCAACTGTTATAAACAAATGGCTGCTTCGGTCCAGCAAAAAGTTCCTGACGACTTTTTTACTCGTGTCTGTAGGCAGAAAGTGAAGAGTCAGGTTCCATATTGTAAATCTAAACTGACTGAGTATTATACTCAATGTGCTGACATTATATTCAGTATCTCTGTGTGATATGAAGCTGCCGGGGCAGTATATCAAAACGAATCATCAATAATTCTGCACGGATTTATTCCCTCTCAGAACGGGTCCGTGCAGGTTCATCACAAGTTAGATGCCTTTAGAGAAATGACTCTCCACTTCCAGGTGCTGGGAAAACCAGGCCGCGATAATGCACTTTTCGTTCGCGTCGAGTCGGGACAATCGACCGCGCGATTACTGTTTGACTGTGGCGATGGATGCTTATCGAGCCTGCCATTTTCCGAGATCCAGGCGATCGATCATCTGTTCTTTTCGCACCTGCACATGGACCACATTGGCGGTTTCGATTCGTTTTTCCGTTGTACTTTCAATCGCGATGTCAAGCCGAACGTGATTTGGGGCCCTGCAGGTACGTCTGCCATTCTGCACCATCGATTTCAAGGATTCTGGTGGAATCTTCACGCGAATCAATCTGGAAGATGGTCTGTAAACGACGTGCACCCGACCGATATTGAACGATTCCGCTACGAGATTTCCGAAGCGTTTTCTGAATGTCACAACGAGGGTAAGACCGAACAATGCAGTCCGCTACTGGATACGAGCGACTATTCGGTCTCTGCGATCCACTTGAAGCATAACGGCCCCTGCCTGGGATATGTGGTTCGCGAAAAACCGAAGTGGAACATCCAGACCGACCGTGTTGCTGCAATGGGTCTGCGTCCCGGTTCATGGATGAAAGACCTTAAGAGTGACACTGCGAATCCGACGATTGAAATCGAGGGCCGGACATTTGATCTCGCGGCACTACGAAACGATTTGTTAATTGAATCGCCTGGCGAATCGATCGCATACCTGACTGATTTCCTGCTGGATGATGCAACGAGCGAACAACTGCAGGAAGTATTAGGCGATTGCACTACGGTTGTCTGCGAAGCGCAGTACCGGGATCAGGACATCGATCTCGCACAACGCAACTTTCACACAACGACCACAGTGGTCTCCCAGCTGGCCGCCCGCTCCGGTTTCGGCAAACTCGTCTTATTCCATCTATCCGACCGGTATACGAGAGAGGAATGGGGTGAGATGTTGACCGAATGCCGAACGATTTTTCCCAACACTGAGTTCCCCAAAGACTGGAACATCGAACCAAACAGTAACGGCAGCTGACAAGATGTGGCACCGAAGCATGCTCATCTTTCACGGGGTATTAAGAGGACAGGACTTTAGAATCAAAGAGTCCTGAAACTTTTTAATTCCTTCGTTCACACTTCGTCAGGTTGTCTTAATTGACGTATCTGGAAGAGTTTATGTTATAATCGAGGTCTACCCAAAATCAGAAACCAGCTCTGACCATTTATCTTGTTCCCGGTGGAATTAGAGAAAGTAAAGTCAGTGAGTGAATTTACGTTGCTCAATAAGCAGGGAGTCAAGTCGGACCAAGGTTTCGAAGTACAAATGGTAAATCGCCACTGTATTGAATATCGCGAAGGCGATCTGGTTCTCAGTATAGAAGTTGAAATGGGAATGAATGGCGAAATGCCTTGCTTGTTATATTCTCCTGAGGACTTGAGCATGTCGCACAATGCAGAGGCAGTTCGGCCCATAGATCGAACGCGCATTGAGGAGAATTTTCGTCGAGCGATGGAGTTTCTAGGTGTTCTGGTTATCGCTGAATCTCCCGAATAGATTGTGGCAATAATAGGGGATGTCAAACCACCCAACGGGGATAATTAAAACGGGAAACAGGGCAATAAAAAAGGTACCATCAGGGTCTGCCCCCTCTTTAACTCCTCCCCCAATACGGAGTTGTTTCATGTCGTTAACAAAAGATGATGTCCTTCGAATGATGAATGAGGATCAGGGTAAATTGACTGAGTACATTTTTATCGAAATGGGCTTGGTAGGAGTTCTCGAAGAGTTGATTCACGATGGTTGTGTCCAACGAGTACATGTGCAGAACGATTTTGATATCATTGAGTTAACGGTTAAGGGGTTAAACCGATCCCGAAGCACACTGTCTTCAAACGACTGACTGACGCAGCACAACTACGTCTGTCGCTATGGCTACTTGCTTTCTGAGAATCTGGCCATAATCTTAACGAGGGAAGAATAAAGGGGGGAGGACTCTTTAATGTAATTCAGATTCCTGAACCCTTATTAATTCATTCACTTCTTGTCCGGAACGGATTTGAGGCGCTCTCTCAGAATTTTAATCAGTCGGTCATACGCTTCTAAACGCTCCTTTTCCGTTCGCCAACCTGTGACACCCGCCGCCTGATGAGCTGCCCATGAATCGCCATCCAGAATTTTATGAATTGCCAAAAGTGCGCGATCACAAACACGACCTTCATGCCAGCCTCCGGAGCCGTAGTTAATCCGCGCTTGTCGTTTATCTTCCAGCGCTGCTTTCAGTAATTCGACCAACTTCGGATCGGCAACTGCACCCGCATCAAGGACAGCCGTGGCCCAGTGTGACAATTCCTTGTCAGGGATCGTTTGCACCTGTCGATTGAGGATGGGATGGTGCTTTAACAATGCTGCCGAGACGCGAACGACATAGGGCTCCCTTTTCCTCCACTCAGACGTGTGGCGACTGAGCACGTCGAAATAGACCCACTTGCCCTTTTCGCAGCCTTGAACGAGTGGCTCAAGAAACTCTTCATTCCAGATGTTGTAGTTCGCGGCATCCCAATAGACGATGTCTGGCTCCGTTTGGAATGCCTCGCGGTAGTAGGCTAGTACCTCTGGAGCGTCAGCGTATTTGGCGAAAATGTTCTGGACAAGCGGGCTGCGGACGGGAGAGTAACGCGAATCCTTCAGCGCCGGCAGATAGTCGCCGAGTGTCAGACCGTCTTGCACCTTAGGCATATTGAATAAAGCGTGCATCCTGGACAGATTCTTTTCAAGATCACCAGGAGCTTTGAGGTATTGTTTCATTTCTTGAATCAACTCAGTCACCTCCGCCGCAGATGGGTGACGCAAACCAAACGTAAAGGATGGAGTGTCCTTCGGAGTCTGATAGCGGTCTCCGCCCACGATCTCGATTTCAACCTTTGGCTGAATCTTGACTCGCAGCTCAGTGACAGGACGCAATCCCATATTGATAGAGGCAAACTCGAGTGTCTCTCCGCTGAAGCGATGGCGTCCCGGAGGCAGTCTCTTGATTGAGCCGAAGACACCACTTAATTCGCGTATCATCAAAACATCAGTTGAGGTAGTCTCGTGGAGAGTCAGGTTGAGATTGGTCCGCATCTGCCCAACCTGCAATGTCTTCTGCGTGTGATTCTCCAATTCCAGGGTCAGCCACTTCTTGTCTGCCAGCGAGGTGGGTGACCTGTATAAGAGTCGGGCGGAAACCACCTCACTGTTCCATAAGACGGCGGTACTCCAGCCAGCGACTTCCGCTTTTCCCGCATTTGCATCGGGTGGACAACAGGAAATTGCGAGCACACAGGCTAACAGGTGACTCATCGTCGAAACCTCCCCATCAATGAAATCGATCCGCCAGACAATTGGCTTTTGAACAGACCGTATTCCCGGCCACATGTAAGTAGAGTCACAGTCCTGATAGTTGAGTGGAATCTGATCCTTCAGGCACTGCAGAACAGTTGAACGATATTAGCTCTCGGACGATGCGCCCAGAGAAAAGCATGATACACAAAAGAGGGCAATCGTATGAGCGCAAACTATTACACCACAACAGTCAGTGCCATTCGTGCCAGGAACCTTTGTTTATCTGGTAGTACCCAGGTCAGGTGGTTGAACTCTCAGCCGTTTGTAAGTGGAACAAATCAGATGCTGCACATCAATTCGGGCTAAATCCGTGAGCAACTTCGGTAACTCGTCTGGGACCTGTAAGTCTTTTTGAGCAGAATGCAACTCTTCTTGATGGCGATTGCTGTACCGTTCATACATTGCCAATAGTGCTTTTAAATATTCTTCGTTTGTGAGAGTTGAATCGATTTTTTGATTCGCAAGAATCGAACCTTTGAGGTCTTCTTTAAATACAAATGATTTCAGATTCTCATTGGTGAATACAAATTTGGCCCACCAGGCAAGCAACGGCCGAAACAGCTTATCTTCTGCTAATTCCTGGTACACCTTGCTCAGATTGGCTCGATGGAACGCAACCACCCATCGCTGTCTCTCTGGGGAATTCTTTGGCTGAAGAATTGTGTTCCAGCCTGAGGGTAACTTCCTTATCTCTTGTTTGATCTGCGATTCTTTCGTCGACAATTCGCCATTGAGTTTCTTGACAGCTGTTCTAAGAAGTTGATTCTCTTCCAGAATCTTATACTCCCACTCACGCTCATATTTCGGGACCGATTGCCAATTTAGGTAAGCCTGATCAAACTGCTTTCTTTTCTCTAGCGGAAGATCATTAATTGACTTTATGGAGGCATCATCTTCTCTGGGAACCTTGGCCCGAGAATACATCACATATTTGACTCTCCGTGGCAGGGTAGGTGCGGCCATTCCCGCAGAAACGGGCAAAGTTCGATTCGAAGCCTCTTTTTTTCCCAGAATGGGCTGATCCCGACAATGACCGTTCTTCCACGGCTGGCTCCAACTTTTTGAAAGTGGAGTGAGCATGATGCTGATGAAACCGAAAATGAAAATAATCGGCAACTTAATTTGGACTGATTGGGTTTGCGAAGTCAATTTGTGAATGCCTCTAGAATCCATCCTGAAGCTACTAATATTGTCCACTGTCAGAAAACTGTGGCTGCGTAAAAAAGTACTGGTTCGACAGAAGATTATTCATTATGAATGGGATACTAAAGTTTAGTGGTTTTGCAGTTTCAGGACAAGTTCAAATAAAAACTCACATTGCATTCAGTTAATAAAGGCATAAAGGGGCAGCGACTCTTTTTAATTAGTAATACTTGGATAGCACCGTAAATGCGACCTGTGAATCATTACTGAGAACAAAGTATTTCGCATACTTCGTGCACTGTAGACAATGTAATAATATTGGAGCTGCAGAATAAGATGCAGCAAGTTTGAATGTCCTGTCCAGCGAAGACACATAATTACAGAATCGCATACCAGAATGAGTTTTGACCGCGCTGTTTCCCTCGCTCGATACAACTGGCCGCTTTACCTCACCTGCTGCCTGGTGGCAGCTGTTGGATTTACCATCTGGACGACCCAGCTGGGGCCGCCGCTCATCCTTTACCTGGGACTCTTCGGTGCTGTGGTTGCGACCTGGTATGCGATCGCGTCTTTCGTCGCATTTCACATCATGTTTGATCGTCCTGATTTTCTTTCCGGTGATTGGCTGACTCGTTGCGTCGAACTGCCGCCCCAATCATGTGTCCAACTAAGTATCTGCGTCGAGGAAACGACTCTCCCAGTCCCGAAAATATTTCCTCTCGCCGAATACATCGAACTGGACCTGTTTGACGAATCCCTGATGACCGAACCGGCAATTGCCAGAGCAAAGCAGAAGTCTGGCGATTCCCCGATTCTCGCCGCCAAACCAGATGCACTGCCGCTGTCAGACAACTCTTCTGAATTGACAGTGGTGACTCTCGTTGTGCACGAAATCCGCGATGCGTCACAGCGCGAAGCATTTTTTCGGGAGTTAGCACGAATCACCACCCCGGGAGGGCGGCTGATTATTGCCGAACATCTTCGCAACGTTGCTGCCGCTGCGGTATTTGGCCCGGGGTTATTCCATTTCTACCCTCGGTTCGCCTGGATAACGCTGGCGAAAAATACAGAACTCGAAATAGAATACGAATTTGATATCACGCCATTTTTCCATATCTTTGTGTTGCGTCATTCGGGATGCAGCCAAAAAGGATATGAACAGACGGGATGCAGCCAAAAAGGATATGAACAGAAAAGGTTCCAGGAACCATAAATTGCGGGAAGAATAAAGGGGTCAGGCCTATATAATGTAATTAAGAGTCCTGACCCCTTTTAATTTTCCATTTTAAACGGTTGATCAAGCGAGATGAGCAGCCTTTGAGAAAAGCAACAAAGGGTAGGATTCGCTGAATTGAGTCCAGCCTCTTTATTATCCCCTTATTCATGTAATTTCCTGTTCCCATTCCGTAATTGTTTTCTCGTAGAGATCCTTGGTATTGATATACCAATCAGGTTGTGAACCAATCCAAAGGTTTCCAAGTGGGCCTGTTTCTGATGCGTCTATCACTTCTTCGTTCAATCCCAAAAGCCTAGTGTAATCAGCTCTAGCTGAGCTGATAAAGGTGCTGTCATTTGCGGAGTCTTTAGCGTATCGAGCGGCTTTATCTGCTGCTATATATGTGGAGAGTCTGATCTTCTCTAGATCATCAGGTTTGTATTCCAATACTTCAGAGCCTTTGCCTATGGTGTGAGCTCTGGAAATGGCCATTCCAGCTGAAGAGACTGAAATGGCAGCCCTGACTAAGCTGGTGTCTTTTTTGAACCCAGCACTACGCTCTGCGATCTGGAAGACCATGAAGCCCAAACCAAAGACATCAAAGCCGGTGAATCGGTAAGTCTGGCCAGAGCCGCCATGAACAAGATTATTATATGCCGTATTGAGTTTGACAACGGACTCTTTATATGATGCTGTAATATATTCTATTAGCCAAGGTTCCGTTGTATTAGGTTCTGTTATAGGATTTGGTCGTGAAGTCAATAGTGGCTGGACCCTCAATGCACAACGCAAGGCATACACCGCAACTGAAGCCTGTGATAGCCTATGTAACTCTTCCTCACTTGGCAGCTCATTTTCACCACTCATCACAATCTCCAATCAAACACTTAGACATAAAAGGAGGCTGGACTGAATGGTACTTTCAAGTTTTAACTCGTTTCAAGAGACATTGGGGCGGAATAAAGGGGTCAGGACTCTTAATTGCATTAAAAAGTCCTGACCCCTTTAGGTCTTCCATAAAGTGTGTCTGGGCACTATCGGAAATTGAGACTGCAGAATCGAAAAACAAGCTTGAATTCATTGCGCAGCATGACACCAGACATGAGGTACAGCAACTCGCACTTTCAAAGCTTTCAAATTTCGAAAGAAAACCATAGTGAGGAAAGGCCTGTCTAATCAACGGGGCCGCTCTTTTTTCACTCTTAAGAGTGACAGAACATTTCCAACCGTACCTGGGAGATTTGTTATGCGCCTGGAAGAACGAATGTATTCAGAGACTGACACGCAGCAGGTCATTGAGATTGCCTCGCACCCAGGCTGGCAGCTCGATAAGGCGCATGCCATGTATGAACTTGCCTTCAGGGCTCTGGAAGATCCTTCCCTGTTGAGCGTAGCGTGGAACTGCATTGGCAGCGAACTTGAGGTCATGAATCGGCAGGGGCCACCCCTGGGACAGCCAGCGGCAACAGTATTGGTAGATGCAAATCAGGAAGCAGTTGAGAGGGCATTGGTCGAAGCGATGCAAGTGTGGTCAATTGAGCAGCAACGGGATTTCTTCCTGGGGATTATTGAGAAACCAGAACGATATACTTACTTAAACCGCTTGATTATAAATTTCAGTCTCGCTCCCAAGGTTGATATCGACATCGATGGGAACGTTACTGAGCATCTTTAAAAGTAACGACACTTAAATTCTACCGGTCTCTTGATTGAGATATTACAGGTGCAGAAAGCTTTTTTCCCAAGCCATTTGAAGCAGCATACAGAGGGAAAGCGTAGATCATGATGGCAACAATTCAAAAATCAGACATCGAATGGCTGGCAGCAAATCGTCCGAGGGATCTGCATGATCTTTTGATGGGGACATCGGCATACACGCAGGATGTAAGCGATTCCTTTTCTGAGTGTGATGACGAATCAGACTGGACGCTCGTTATTCACCATCTGCTATTTGCCGAGCAGTTTGGTGCGGCTGCTAGAAATACGAAAGGCGAATGGAAAGGGGAAAGGTATTATCCATCTCACAGAGAAGTATTCGACGGATGGCTCGTAACGGGGATGAGCGGTCTTCACCCCGCAGAACTATATGCCTACCTGGTTGACAATCCAGTCGGCTGAATGCGGAATCAGCAGATCGACAGGCATGGTTAATGAGAGGAAGCGACTTTTAATTACGTCCCGATGGCAACGCTGCTCAATTCAGCGTAGACAGATTATTGAGTGGTTTTGTAGAGAATAGATGAAACACACCTGAAATGACAATGACACCAGATGAGCTGTGGAACGAAATACAGTATTGTTTTCTCAACGATGGTGAGGCGTCATTGCCAACGCTTGAACTGCAGAATCTTTCAGCGAAAGAAATCAACTCCGTTTATCTCCAGATGCGAATACAGTCGCAGGTGGTAACACCGGCTCCGTTCTTCTGGCATGATGTTGAAAAACGAAATATACCGCTTGATGATGTTGCGAACGCTGCAGAGTTAGTCGTATCAGGTCAGGCTGCTCCGTTCAGCTTCACGGTAGAGGCAATCCAAATTGATGACGTCATTCTTCCGATGCTTACCATTGAAATATTTCAGGACACTGTGGCGATCAGCTTCAGCACAAGGGATCACTGGAATGCTCTTCGTGCCTGCGCATTCTTTTCATGGTTGTCATTCTTGCTGGATGGCACCCAGGCTGGACAGCTCGTCGTGTCGGCCGTCAATGGTCCACCTGATCACAAGAGATTTACGCAGGCATGGAACAGGTTCATTAACGACAGTGGGAGAGCAGAGCAGTAAGATGTGTCTGGAGCATCAAATTGATGCATTACTGACAAGCTGCGAATTAAGGAGAACGAAGGTTCCTGAGACATTTATTTACTCGGGAAAGATCTGTCTTTAATCAAATATACAAAAACGTCAACAGTTCAATCGTGATGAATTGAAGCATGCTCTTCGGTATATTCGTAATGAGAGATATTTGCATTAGATTGGAGCAATTGATTGAAAAAAACATTTACTGAAACTGAGATTCTTGCAAAAGCAGTCAACGAGTTCATGACACGGCCCAATCGCCGAAAGCTAAAAGACATTCTTGTCCAATCGTCTTCACAGTTGGCGACGAGCAAAAAAACTGGATGGAAGGTGTTTTTTGTGTTCGAGGAGGCTGACTTATTCTTGAATAATTGTATGACTTTCGAAGTCGATATAGATGGAGAGGTGAAAGTCTTCGAAAGCATGTAATTCTCTTTTTACCCTAAACAGTCTTAGACAATAATGCCGATCGACTTCCTCGACTATGATAGGCGACCGTTCCATTCGAGCCAGGAAGCTTAAATTGATTTGTAACGCGTTAAAAAAACTTTTAACGGGAAGTAAACGTTTTTCTTAAGGCACTTAGACTGTAGTAAAAACAGCAATCCCTACAGGGGCAAAACAGAGAACGCGGATTAATAGATTGAGTTATCAAACTATTTATGTTGTGGATTTACCTGGCACTGTTTTTAATGAACAGCTTGATCCAGCATGTCGTGCCAGTGATGTGGATCTTCGCCATTTTCTAGAAGAAGATGAATGTTGGGAGGGATGTCTACCTGATTCAAGGAAGAATAAAAGGGTCAGGACTATTTAATGTAATTTAATAAAGTAAGCAGTTGAACCTTTTTGTCCGCTCTTTTAGGGATTCTTTTTTTGTTTAGGTGACAGTCATGTTTAATCAAGAATGTGTTCCGATATTTTTAACTCTTACTTTATTTTTACCAACTTTTAGCTGCTCCAAAGAATTGAATCCTCAGAAAAAAACTTCAAGTATTGTTGGCACTTGGCAATTCCCAGGTCCAAATAAACCGGCACTCCATACCGATTGGGGCCCTCTCTGGACCACTTATATTATAAACAGTTCAGGAAAATTTGAATATATTTTAAGCGACAAGGGGGGAGATGTTCAGGGTTTACCTGAAGGATCAATGTTTCGACAATTTGGAACCTATAAGATCACAGATACTACATTTGAAACGGAAATAGATGGAGAAGTCGTCATTACTCCGTATTCTTTGCAAAATGATCATTTGATACTAACTGATAAGGACGGCAAAACTGTTGAATTTATAAGGCTTAAGTGAAAGGTTATAATTAAGGCTTTATCAATCTTCTCTTGCTCCAAATTCGGAATTAGATAGAAAGTTAGTGACTTTGCCCCCAACCTTGTACAAGTTGGAATGTTAGAGGCCCAGGAAGAATAAAGGGGTCAGGACTCTTTAATGCAATTAAGAGTCCTGACCCCTTTAGGTCCCGCAGATATGAACTTCCAACATTTGATAAACCTTATCGGTTCACCGATTTCTCAAATTGGTAGTTCAGGTCAACGAAGCATATACATTCAAGCGACCTCAGATGTGATTATTGTGAGCAGTCTCTTTAGATGATTAGATAATAAGGAAGAATAAAGGGGTCAGGACTATTTAATGTAATTAAGAGTCCTGACCCCTTTTAATCCTCTCAATGCGTTTAGAAACCACGAAACAACATTGGAAGCGATGCAAAGGATTTATGGCCAACTATGAATTATGGACCACACGACAATCTCGTCCATGAGGTTTTGGAGTACCTCGATTCCAACGACTTGCTGGCTGCTGCTGACAACGTTCCCCCGACCATAGTTGCCATCGACGATTTTGAGGCTGCTAAGGAGATGGCCTTCAGCCAGTTCTTTGGGGCATCAAAACTCTCATGGAGCGACATCCGAGAGGCCGAATTGGCGGAAGCGATGAATGCACCTGACGAGGGAGAAATTCATCGCCTGTTTGATGAGTTCTTCGATGTTGTCGCATCAAAGGCCAGGTTCGATTATGATTACGACGAGATCGCCAATGAGATAATCTCCGACATCCTCAATGTGTGTTATTGGAGAGCCGTTTATGGCAGTACGAATGGCCTGTTTGAGCAGATGTTGGAAGTATACAGGAATGGAGGCTGGCCATGTGGATGGCAAGGAGATTGGCCCGGCGGTCAGTTGGTTGCATTCTTCCCTCCATCTAAGTCTGAATGACTACCTCCTCCCTTCCAACCGCTTTGCCCCCTTTATTCTTCAAGTTTGGAACAGGTTTATTAAAGAGGGTGGGTGAGCAGGGCAGTAAGATGTACCTGGAACCTTCAATTGATACATTACCGACTAAGCCGCGTATACCGTAATACGAAGGATTCTGACACCTGTATTTACTCAGCATTTTGTATTGCGTTGAACGCAGCCAAAAAAGCAGGAAGGCTAAGATGTTTTATTTGATTGAACCCGATGACGAACTATCAGACAACTGGCTGTTTTTTGAGGAAGATCTGAACGGTGTGCTTGTGGTTCGAGAAGAGTATCGTGACCTGGTGTGTCAAAGTTGCGGAAAGATTGACGAAAATATCGCTATTTCCCGTGGCCTGAGCTCACATTTTATAGTGGAAACAAACAGCGATATTGTTGCAACGTCTGAGGATTGGATCTGCGTATCGGCACGTTTTTGTGACGAGATCATGAAACTGAAATTTGGGGGACTTAGGTTTATCCCTCTTGCAGATTCGAAACATTCGATTGTTATGCCCGAGTTACTTGTCGAAACCGATGAAACCAGGGCCGGCTTTGAAAACCATAATCAGTGCACAAGTTGCGGTAGATTTGGTGAAAGAATCATTGGGCCTTTTATTCAAGGAATGAGGTTGCCAGCATCCGATTCCACATTCTTCGCTTCATCAATCGCCAACGAGAATGTGAAGGTGAGCTATTATCGATTTTTCGCCAGCGAATTAATAGTAGAAGCAATCCGAAAGCTGGAATTCGCAGGAATCGATTTTGTAGAAACCGCATAGAGACAATTGTGATTAAAGGCATATCGGGGCGGGACTCTTTGATATCACTAGCAGTCTTGCCCCCTTTTAATTCTTCCATTGATGATAGAGTGTACGGCCCGGATATAAGGCGAGTATTGAAGAATGTAATTAGTGATTGGAGGAGTCTCCGTCCTGATCTATTTCAAGGTACACACCAAATGACAACTTCAGAAGAACTTTCTAAAACGCTTTACTCTGACAATACCCAAGAGTTCATGACTCTTGCCAACAGCCTGGCAACAGAAGGCACAACAGAAAGTGTAGATGTTTTACTGGCGTGTTTTGAAGATGATGATGATTATTATGATGAAATGTCTGTTCTGATGCATGCCATAGAGCGGATTGATCCAACTCCAGTTTATGAATCACTTAGCAAAGGATTACCTGATTTAAACGATCGAGCGCCTGGGTGGAGCGAAGAGTTGGTGAAACGACATCTTAGTGTACCTGGAATTGCAAAAGAGGGGGGATTTAGTATTTCGGCTTTCGTGTGTGCGTTGAGAGAAGTTCCGGAGTCTTTGGCGGTTGCTAAGTCAATTGCCAGCAGGCTAGTCTCTGATGAGCGAATACCAGCCGATGTTTTGTATTTCTTCACTTAATTTAACGAATTCAGACTCGCTAGATCCTCTGAAACATTCGATTGTGAGAGAGCCTGTCGCTATTTTTCATTGGTGGAATAAAGGGCTCACTGCTGCCCGTTTCACGCTGTTTATTTCGATTTTTGGTATATCAATGGCCGTCTATTCGCTACATCGCGATACAGGTGGTTCTGTGAGGTTGTGTGGCGTCGTTAGAATTATGAGTTGATTTCACTGATCTCCTGGCATCTAATCGCGTTAAATCTTCCATTCGTTCTATGCTCCTTCTGTAATTACGGAGGTCAAACCATGTGGTTTTACGAAACTAAAATTGGAATCTTCACGATTCGCGAGAGGTCGGGCAAGTACCATGTTTATTTTGATGGCGAGGACCTCGGAAGTTATGACACACCTTGGCAAGCATCTGAAGACTTAGCTGGAGGCCGCATGCCTACTCTCTCCTGTGGTGTTGATACAGCAACCCTCGGGATCGCTCCCCATACGGACCAATGGCTTAAATTAATTCATGGTAGACCTCTGGGGAATAAAACGGCCCAGCATCGCCAGTCCGGGGAGAAAAGCCAATAAACGCCTATGTTTCGAGAAGAATAAAGGGGTCAGGACTCTTAATTGCATTAAAGAGTCCTGACCCCTTTAGGTTCTTCTAATGGAAGTATTGCAACTAGTGAAATTTACTTGGTCAATGGGTAACAAGATGTCTTCAGGGCAATTTGAAAAGCAGACCAAGCTGAGGCTTACTTGTACAATCATACAGGCGGGATATAATGGCACATATGATTTCTAAAACTCTATCGCAAAAACACTCTGGTATGAAACAATAATTCTAGGACATCGATTACTCATGAAAGTTTTATCATGACAATAAATAATCCTGTAAGTAAAACACATTTTAAAATCACTTCAGATCGACTTCAGCATTTCACAAATGAAACTTTTATGTGTGATGATTGTCAGTACGATTATCACCCTAAGGTTCATAGTCAGCCTTATATAGTTCAATTTGGCGCGATACTCATTGCAACATCTCTGTTCTTGGTTTTTAAATTTCAAGCCCCTGTCTGGCTGTATGCCTTGTTACCAATATTGATTGGTGGCTATATGATTTGGTATCATAATAGAGATAGACGCATTATGGCATCTTCAAGCACTTCTAAGCTGAAATATGGCGATATAATACTTGAGTGCCCCAAATGTGGCAGCACTAAAGCAACGAAGGTAGGATAACCCTGCTCTCGTACTCATACACCAACAAATGTATCTACGTTGGATGTGAATAAAATAAAGTGGTCAGGACCAATCCTGTTCGGCCCGGGGGTTGCTTGCGGCGGCTGATTTTGGATCAGGGTCTTGAGTGATTGTAAAATCTACGGAGTGGTATTACGAGTACTTGTTCTCAGATAAATCGGCGCAGCGTGAAGTAAAGCAGACGAGACGTACTGGCGACCCGCGTTTAATCTTTCTGTTTTTGCAATCGGGAAATATGCGACAACAGTTCTTCTTCGTCGCACATGCCGGTGAAATACCAGCAGATCATTTCATAGGTTCGCAACGTCGGTTTGCGACCGGTCCACAGACTGATCAGCATGCTGGCAATGATCGCACAGTAAGTCTGAATTTCGATACCGTTTTGCGACCTGCTTAACAGATGGCGACAGCCCAGCATGTGCTTGAAGAATCGGAAGAAGATTTCAATCGTCCAGCGATAACGATACATCAATGCAATGATCTCCGCGGGAACGTCCAGCAGATTGGTCGCGATCCGTAACACGCCATCGCAGTTCGGCCCCGTGCTCTTGCCGCCATAGCGGGTGCGCTTCTGATGCGGTGCCATCTCGATCAGAATCAATCGCAGGCGATGCTCCTGTAGGCCTGATTGGAAACAGTAATGATACGTTGAGCTCTTTCTTTTCCGCATACATTGATTTCTTCGTACAGAGATTCTGAGAGGTTTCACTTCTCAACTGTTATTATCTCAGTTTCCGGTTGCTAAATCGCTTATTTTCCCGGCGATCTGTCGTTAATGGGCGTCTGTTTTGCTTTGTCCTGCGAGGCCCAGGCGGTTGAGCATGGGGCCGATGGTCAGGCCGCCGACGAGGATGGAAAAGGCGACGACGACGTAGGTCATGGTCAGGATGAGTTCGCCGACGGTATCATACTGCGATTGCTGGGCGTGGATCTCTTCTTTGAGTGAGAGGGCGAGGGCCACACTGATTCCGCCGCGGAGACCGCCCCAGGTCATGACTTTGATCGCATGCGATGTGAACTGTCGGCCGGCCAACTTCTTCAGGGCGGTGATCACCGTACCCACGGAGAGGAATCGCGCCAGCAGTGCCGCGGGGATGGCCAGCGCTCCGGCCAGCAGATATTTCTCCTGGAACGACAGTACCAGGACCTCCAGGCCGATCAGTACAAACAGCACCGCGTTCAGCAGCTCGTCGACCAGCTCCCAGAACGTGTCCAGGTGCTGGCGGGTTTTGTCGGACATCGCCAGTGTGCGGCCGTGGTTCCCCAGGATCAGCCCTGCGACCACCATTGCCAGCGGCCCGGAGAGGTGCAGCTTCATCGCCAGCGCGTATCCGCCTGTCACGACCGCCAGCGAAATCAAAATCTCCGTGGCGTAGTGATCGATGGATCGCAACAGCAGGAATGCGAGCAGCCCCAGTACAAAGCCCAGTGCAATGCCGCCGCCAGCTTCGAGGGTGAAGAGTTTCGCGACGTCGCTGGCGTTCGTCTCTGCGACCTCTGTGTCTGCGTGCTCCTCGTGTGGATCTTCCTGTTCGCTCTGCTGAACGACCTGGTTCGACTCCTGCTGATTTCCGTCTGCGTGCGACTCGCCATGCCCGCCCAAACCGGCGATGCCCAGGAGTGCGATAAAGACCACCACGCCGACGCCGTCGTTGAACAGTGACTCGCCGGCGATCTTAGTCTCCAGCGATTTGGGGGCACCGAGGCTCTTGAAGATTCCCAGGACCGCAATCGGGTCGGTGGGGGCGACGATGGAGCCGAAGATCAGGCAGTAGATGAAACGGACCTCGATGCCGAGCCAGCCGGTGATGAGATAAGTGAGCCCGCCGACGATGAACGTCGTGGCGAGGACGCCGATGGTCGCGAGCAGGGCGATGGCCGCGGTTTGTTCTTTGAGGTCGTTGAGGTTGACGTGCAACGCTCCGGCAAAGAGCAGGTAGCCGAGCATGCCCTGCATCAGCGTCTGGTCGAAGTCGATCGAGCCGATGAGCGTTTCGGCCGCGGTGAGCACCGTCGCTCCGGGCACGATTCGATCGATCAGCAGCAGGGCGATTGCGTGCAGCATCGCCAACAGCATCAGGCCGACCGTTGTGGGCAGCTTGAGCAGTTTGTGGTTAATGAATGCGAAGGCCGCTGCGAGGGCCACGAGGATGCCGGCGATATCGAAAAAGTTCATGGCCGTTATTATAGGGGCCTGCGCCGGGAAGAAAAGGAGTCTAGTGGTTTTGTGGCAGAGAAAAAACAACGCACTTCGGATGCCTGCAATGCCCCGACACGGACTCAGGAAAGCGGTTCTGGTTCCAGTTAACGATGTTCATCTTCGGGGCTGCATTGCGCTCTGGTAAAATACGTGTCTGGTTTCCTGATTGCGGTGCCGGGTTCTGAAGCAGAGTCTGTCCTGTGCTGATCTTTGATTCTGCATCGATGGGGGCTGGTGATCTGGTATTTTGTGAATCGGCGTGGGGGCGTCAAGTGGAATGGGTGTGTTGACTGGCTCCGAGTGTGCAGTGAAGTGGGGGGAGTCTGGTGTGAATTGCTCTGAATGTGCTGCGAAATGATTTGAGATTGTACGAGACAGCGGGAACCGGTTCATTCTGTTCCGGTGAAAAGCGGGAAAAATCGACGGCGATTCAGGTGAATCTGAGTCACAAGTGAGACAGGTTTTGGTGCACGCATCATCCGCCTCGCGCGCGAAGCAGAATTACACAAGAATACGATTCGGAAAGTGACGATCAAGTGCAGTTTGTTCCGTTCTGGAGACAGAACTGCGCTGGTCATTGGGAAGGGGGCACACGCACAATACAAAAACGTTTGAGGGGCAGGGGAGGTCGCTGCCGGATTGAGCAGTGAGCTGGATGCTGATGGTTCCGGCGTATTTCAGCCCGTTTATTTTAAAGGCACGCGATTGCATCAGGTCAATAATTGCTGGACGGGGCCGGTGCTGTCGGCGAAGCGGTCGAGCTTGAGGCCCATGACATGTGCGTGGGTGAGCCAGAGGTTTGCCAGGGCAGTGCCATCTGAGCAGTGCAGATGCTGTCCCGTCTTTAAGCGTCCTCCACCGGAACCGGCGACGACGATGGGCAGGTCGGTATATTGATGCGTGGCACCGTCGCCCAGACCAGAGCCATACGTGAAGATGGTATTGTCCAGCAATGACGTTCCATCCGACTCACGAATGGCATCCAACTTCTGCACGAGATAAACAAACTGTTCCATATGAAAGCGATCCACCTGCAGCAGTTCTTTCATAAACTTATTCTGATTATGCGACATCTGATGATGGCTCATCGGTTTGTCGAACAGCGATTCGTAGCGCATGGGGGTATCCCAGCGTTCGGGGCCAATCATCAGTGTGGCCACATTGGTTAAACCAACCTGCAGGGCTGCGACCATCAGGTCTCCCATCAGACGAATATACTGGCCACGGGGGAGCTGGGAGTTATCTGGTTCTTTGACGGAAGCTTTGCCTATTTCATGTTTGATCTGATCGAGTTTGTCCATCTGTTCTTCGATCGTCCTGATGCCATCGAAGAACTCCTGAAATTTCTCACGGTCTGCACGGCCGAGTCGTCTGTTTAATGAGCGTGCATCTTCGAGAACCAGTCCCGTGATATCGCGAAACGCCTGATTCTCCTGTGTGCCGAACATGCGGCGGTAGACTTTCCGTGGGTCACGCATCGAAGGCGCGACATGCCCCGTGCCATACCAGGAGATATTGTCAAAATAGATCGACTCTTTGTTGTCCCGGTGGCTGTTGCAACTCAGCTCCAGGGTGCGGAACGGAGTCTTCTCCCCGACGTGGTCCGCAATGATATGATCGAGTGTCCGCGCCAGGGGGTATACCGACGACTTGACTGCATGGGCAGTGGCGCTGCTTAAAAAACAGGAGGCACATTGGGCGTGCACATCGCTTCCATGCTTGTAGAAGCGATCCATGCCGGTGATGAGCGTGACTTTCTGCTTTACTTTTTCGAGTGGTTGCTGCGTGGGCGTTAGTTCTTGCAGAGGACGCACCCCCACTTTCAGGCCGGTTTCCCGGGTAATCTCTTCCTGACTGCTTGTGAATTTGGGAATCGCCGCATTCTGTTCGCCCGGAAAGAAACCGCGACGCACCACGCCAATGGGCACATAGAAGACCGCCAGGCGTTGGGCGGGTTGCGGAGGAACTTCAGAGTGCGCGAGACTTTCCAGCCAGGGCAATGCCAGTGTCGCACCTGCTGCTCCGCGGAGAAATGATCGCCGACTGGTTTTCATCATCATTCTGCCATTCTACGCTAACATGTTACGGGATCGTTTCAGGATGAGTTTGCTGATTCAATGACACAGCCTGGTTTCCCTGCCTGACTGTACCCTGTAAGAAAGGGCGACTCAATACGATTTCTTTGATGAGAGACTGGAAGCGGTAATCTGCGGCTGCTGTTTCCGTCACAATTTTTTCCAGAGCGAATGAATCTGCCGCTCCCATTTCGCGTCCGAGGGCGAATGCAAGCAGATGGGCGGCAAATGCCCGAGTAAAGCGGTCCTTTTCCGTCAGCAAAGCATCTTTGAACTCGATGATATTTGCGAATTCATGTTTGCTCAGCAACTTGCCACTGGCGTCGACCGTTCGCCCGTTGGGGTATGTTTTACGCCAGAGGCCGGCTGCATCATAATTTTCTAACGCAAACCCTAAGGGATCAATCCGCTGGTGACAGCCTGCGCAGCTGGCATGTTCTCTGTGGGCAGCAAATCGCTCACGCAATGTCAGGTTTTCTTCGCCCGACTTTGGCTTGTCTTCCAGTAAGGGGACATCAGCGGGGGGAGGTTTGGGGGGATCATTCAGAATGACGCCTGCAATCCAGGCACCGCGCGTAATCGGCTGAGTTCGCGTGGCATTCGATGTCATCGTCATGACGGCAGCGTTGGTGATGACTCCGCCCTGCCGCCGATCTTTTACTGGTACACGTCGAAATTGCACTGTCACCGGTGAGCCAGGATTTCCGCGCGTCCCATCGCGGTACCAGGCCTCCAGCAAATCACTGCGATAACTGAAATCGGAATCGATTAACTTGAGGACGGACTGGTCTTCAATCAGTAAGGTTTCAAACAAGAGTAATGGCTCCAGCATCATATGCATGCTGGCACGGTACTTGGAAAAGTAGAACTGTGGGTACCGCTGACGATCAGGAGTGGAAGAGATAATGCGTTCCAGTTGCAGCCATTGGGTGGGAAAGCTGTCGCAAAATCGCTTCAGGCGTTCGTCATGCAGCATGCGGTCAACCTGCCCGGTTAGCACATCAGGCTCATGAAGCTTTCCAGCCCCAGCCAGGTCGAGCAGGGGCTGATCAGGAATACTTCCCCAGAGGAAAAACGAAAGACGCGAAGCCAGGCTGAAATCATCAATGCCTGTCTGATTTGGAGAGGCTCCGTCGGTTGGCTGATCATACAGATAGAAAAACTGGGGCGAAGCCAGTACCGCTGCTGCCGCTTCCTGCATGCTTTCCGTAAAAGACTTTTGCTGTTGGATCTGACTTATGACATAAGAGGTATAACGCTCCACAAGTTTGTCGCTGGCAGGACGTCGAAAAGCGCGTGTCAGAAATTTCCTTAAGCGAATTTCCACGATCGCCTGTGTTTCTTCCGCTGTCCCTTCTGCCGGAGCTGCGAAGAACTGCTTCCAGATACCACAGGTTTTGGCGTTGAAGTCGGCACTGAAGACAATGGAACGGCTCAGTCTCAGAAATGATTCCAGCAGTAGAGGGGAAAGCGAAAGGTGATCGGCTCGATTATCGAATCCGTTCTCGGCCCGCAGATCCTGTGGAAAGGCGGCTACTCCGCCCAGTCGTTTTTCGATCAACTGAGACTTGCCCAGCGGACGACTGCCGACCCGCACCTGCTGAGGCATCTTTCCGGTTTGTGGCTGAAAGTAATTGTCGTACTCCCGCATCATCCGTTCCGGGAGTGAGAAGACTTCCACTTTCAGCTGGAACAGATCCTGAACGGCATTGTTGTACTGAAACCGGTTCATGCGTCGAATCGGTGTGCCCGGCACGTTCTCCGCTGATTCAATCGATTGCTTTAAGTATGCTTTCAGACTAGCTACCAGTTGTGTACGCGTCTTCTCAGAAAGAGGCTGTTCACTTTCAGGTGGCATGTATCCGGAGTCGACTGCCTCAATTAAATCCTGCAACGTTTCCGGAGTGCTTACCAGTTGATCGGAATTTTGCAGGCTGAGCAGATTGACCTCGCCTTCAACCTTTCCATTCTTGCCGTGACACTTCACACAGAACTGCTGAAAGGCCGGACGGATGATGGTCGAGAAAGAATCAGTCTGTGGATCAGGCGCAGGCTCAGCTCCCTGGCTAAACAGGGGCGAAAGCCAGATCGCCACAAAAACACTGCTATACGAAAATCGTGATATCAAGGTCGCCTCTGATCCGGGATTCACCAATGAGAATAAGACTGAGAGCGTTCTATGTATAACTTGCCGCTTATATATTAACTCGGCGCCCCCCACGATGTCTATTACGGAGTGGATCTCCCCTGATTTAGTGGGTCTTCTCAATACTAAGCTGGGGGTTGAAATCAGAGTGCTGGCAACAAACGGCTCTCGATTTTCTGTTTCAACTTAGCCATATCCCGCTGCGGTACTTGTGCCTGTCTGTTCGTGTCTGGTAGATAAACCAAACCGTTGTGATACAATCAAAGATCTCAACTTCTTACAGATATCATACCAGAGCCGACGCGCAGGGCATTTCAATGACAGATCAACGACCAAACATCATATTCATCATTACCGATCAGCAGCGCTTCGATACGATTCATGCTGCCGGCTATGATTTTATGGAAACGCCCCACCTAGATCGTCTGCATCGCGAGGGAATTGTATTTAACAACTGTTTTATCACCGCTGCTTCCTGTGCTCCTGCGAGAGCATCGCTCTTTACAGGTCATTATCCACACACGACGGGGATTCTGAAAAATGCAGATACCTGGAAGCATGGCTGGATCGAAAACCTGCAGGAGGGAGGTTATCAGACGGTCAATATCGGTAAGATGCACAGCTGGCCCTACACGACTCCTCTGGGCTTCGATCAGCGGTACGTTGTGGAGAATAAAGATCGCTACCTGGAAGGTCGCTATTTTTACGATGAGTGGGATAAAGCCTTGCGAGCCCGCGGTCTGGTAAAACAGCAACGGGAACTCTACCGCCAGCTACCTGATTACAAAGAATCTCTGGGCGCGTTTGACTGGCTGCTGGATGAGGATATGCATCCTGACATGTTCGTGGGGAACATGGCGGTCGACTGGATTCGCAATTACCCAGTGAGCGAACCGCTGTTTCTGGAAATTGGTTTTCCCGGACCGCATCCTCCCTATGATCCGATTCCGCGGTATACCGAGTCTTATCTGAAAAAAGATCTCAACATCGCACCCGTTCTGGAAAGTGATCTCGTGCACCAGCCGGACCCATTGAAGGCGATGCGAATTCATAATCATGAGGTGGATCATGACTCAGTCGTGCATCTCCTTGAGCCCACGGAAGAACAGCTACACCGACAGCGCGCCTATTATCTGGCGAACGTCACGATGATTGACGACAAGGTGGGGGAGATTATGACTGCACTGGAAGAGAAGGGACTGCTCGACAACTCGATTGTCATCTTCAGCTCCGATCATGGCGATTGCCTGACAGACCATGGACACAGTCAGAAATGGACCATGTATGATGTCATTACCCGTGTGCCGATGATTATCTGGGCGCCAGGTCGCTTTGGCGAACCGCGGGCGATTGACGGTCTGGTTCAGCAGATGGATCTGGGGCCCACATTGATGGGGCTTGCTGATATCCCCATACCGGAACCAATGGCAGCACGCAGCCTGTTGCCGCTGCTGGAATCGGATGCTGAAGCGGCGTCATGTTTACGTGACGTCGTTTTTGCCGAACAGGCCAAAGATGGCATTCTGACAACCAGCAAGTTTATGACCATGGTGCGTACGCAGGATTGGAAACTGGTTCACTTTCTGGACGAACCGTGGGGCCAGTTGTTTGATCTCACAACTGACCCCCTGGAGGTAGACAACCTCTGGGATGCGCCCGAACATGCCGATAAGAAGAAAGAGCTGCTCGCCATCCTCCGCGAATGGCGCATTCGTGACAGTTATGAAAACTCCGACCTCTGGGAGGATTATCGGTAACTCTGATTATCGTCGATCAAGCTTGATCTGTTCGGCTGAATGACGCTTCCAGGGCATGCTGCCTCATCCGCAATGAGTCTAGAATCCTGATTTGTATCTTAAGTTCCGGTTCCGGTTATGTGGGGCAACTTAACCCGTTGTTCTCAAACCGGCGGCAATGCCCTGAATCGACATTCGAATCAGATGCACCAGATCGTCATTGTCTGCTGCTTCATTTTCTGCAGAGCGTTTTCGTTCCAGCAGAATGACCTGCGCGAGGTTGAGTGGGTCAACGTAAGGGTTACGGCTACGTACCGACTTCTTCAACCAGTCAACATCGGCCAGTAATTCGGAATTATCCTTAATCATCAGAATTGAACCGCGACTCAATTCAAACTCCGTAGAGATCATTTCCCAGAGTTCGGATGCATTCTCGTCATGGGCCAGGACAGCATACTCTTGCGCGATCTGCATATCAGCTTTCGCCAGGGCGAGTTCCGCATTGTCGATCAATGCTCGGAACATGGGCCATTGGCGATACATCGTGCGAAGCGTCGCCCAGGTCGAGCCATCCTGATCGACAAACTTTCGAATCGAGGTTCCCATTCCATACCAGGCCGGTAAGAGATGACGGGATTGTGTCCAGGCGAACGTCCAGGGAATCGCCCGAAGATCATCCAGAGTCCGACGTGCCGCTTTTCTGCGGGAGGGTCGGGATCCGATCGGCAAAGTTTCAATTTCGCTGATGGGTGTCGCTCGATCAAAATAATGGAGGAAACCGGGGTGCTCGATCAACTCCCGATACTTCTGCAGAGAAGCCGTGGAGAGTTTCTCCATCGTACCTGCCCACGCAGGATCCAGATCTTGCAGCGGGCCCGCACTCACCATCAGTGTGGCATTGAAAACCTGTTCGAGATGGCGATGCGCGATCACGGGATCATCATATCGTTCCGAAAGAACTTCCCCCTGTTCCGTTACCCGCAATCGCCCCGCCACGGATTTGTGGGGCAGAGATTGAATTGCTCGTGCGGCAGGCCCGCCACCTCGGCCCAGCGCTCCGCCGCGTCCATGAAAAACCGTCAGTCCGATATGATACTTCTCTGCAGTCTCCGCGAGTTGTTTCTGGGCCTGATGCAATTCCCAGCAAGCCGTCAAATACCCGCCATCCTTGGTACTGTCGGAGTATCCGACCATTACAATTTGAACCCGCTGGTCCGTTTCTGTGAGGTACTGCTGGTAAATGTCATCTGTGAGAAGTTCCTCGAGAATTGACGCAGCATTCCGCAGATCGTCAATCGTTTCAAACAGAGGAATGATCGGCAAAGCCGGAACAGCGCGACCCTCGCCTTGTCGCTGGAGCCAGGCGGTTCGCCACAGCCAGAGGACCGTCATCACGTCCTGAGCGGAATGCGTCATGCTGATGATGTAACCGCCAATCGATTCCGGGCCCCACTGATCGTAGGCTTCCGCCAATAAAGTGAATGTCTCAAAAACTTCACGGGACTCGTCGCTAAGTTGAGAGACATCTATGCTGCAGGGTGTGCCTGATGAGATAAAATCCAGAGCATCGACCTGCTCGTCCGCTGTCTGCAAAGAGACGACCTCATCCAGGCAGCGGCGATGGACAACCGAATTTTGTCGCACGTCAAGGCAGGCAAAGTGAAGTCCGAAGGTACGCGCCAGGTCGATCCAGGGCTGCAAATACTGCTCGGCAATTCTTCTTCCCCGATTTTTCTGAACGCTCTCGTGTAACTTATCCAGATCATCGCGGAATTCTTCAACAGATTGATAGCTACCGGCCGCAGGCTGATCCTGGGAAAGCGAATCGAGAGTTCGTTCCAATCTGAACTCCAGCATCTTCATAAACTGCCGGGGTGTTTCCAATTCTGAGATCGAGGCCAGTTTATCCTTGAGTTCGGGAGCGTTCTCACAACAACGTGTAATCCGCTCGCGCAGGATTGGTTCGGAAGAGATCTGTTGATCGGACATCACGATCTGCTTCCGCAGTTTTCGACACATCCGCAAATGGCCTTCAATAGCGGCCCGTCGTAGCTTTGCAAATGTTTCGCGTGTCACTTCTGCGGTCACAAAGGGATGACCATCTCGGTCGCCACCAATCCAGGTTCCAAATGACAACACCCGCGGGATTTCGAAATGGTGGTTGGGATAAGTCTGGCCTAGTGCCTGCTTCAGTTCGCTGTAAATACGTGGAACAACGTCCCAGAGGGTCGAGGCAAAGTACAACCCCCGACTGACCTCACTCATCACCGGAGGACGTTCTGGACGAATGAAGTCTGTTTGCCACAGAACTGTCAAATCTGCCACGAGCTCCTGTTCCAGATCCGTCTTGCCGCTGGCCTCGATATCGGGGAGAACTTGCCGAATTCCCCGCAGTAACTGGCGCGTCGTTCGTCGTTTTGCCTCGGAAGGATGAGCGGTGAACACGGGCTCAATCTTCAACTGATCGAGCCAGCGTTGCATTTCGGCAGCCGGAAGTCCCTGTTGGTGCAATTCGGAGATGGCAGCAGCGATCGATTCGCTCCGTGGGTCGCCGTGGTTTCTAGATTTCCGATCGCGCTCATTGAGAATTTCAATACGAACGCGTTCCTCTGCGGCGTTTGCCAGATCAAAGAAGAGACTGAGCCAGCGGATCACATCACGCAATTCAGACGGTTCGAGATCCTGCAGGGTGGCAACGAGGCGTTTCTCAGCATCGGGAAGCCCGGATCGACGTTCAATCGCCAATCGTCGGATCTTCTGCATCACGTTAGCAAGGGATTCTCCCACCTGTTCCCGAACAACAAGATCGAGCAGGTCAACAAGATAATTGAGTCTTTGATCACTTCGGTTTGTCATCATATTCTTTAGCTATTTATTTCGGTTCTAATATGAGCGTTTCATTTAAAGCACCTATGGTATCAACTTAGACGTGGAAATGAATAGCAGGAAAGTAAGCTGATTCCTCTTGAGCAGCGCAGACTGGTGACGCGATGTGTGGGCGAGAGATCGGGCTGCCTCAGTCAATATGACCATGAGGCAGCCCCGATTGCGAATTCTCTCATCGAGTGCTGTTACTTGGCACCGGGCGTTTTGGAGTGTGCGTTCTGCGGGAAGTCGAAGGTCAACACAAGCGGTTCGTTGCCTGTGTTCTCGATTTCCACACCGCCGTTATTAAGGGCGGCCTGAGTGATGAACCCAATCTCGGGATAGAGCTCACCCAGCTTCATATCCTGGTGATATCGCACTTTGAGCTTTCCAACACGGCCGCTTCCGCCGTTCGTGTGGAACAGGGCGGGGCTCTCTGGTCGGAAATTCGTCTTGGCGCCAGGCTCAAGAATGAGGCGGAGGATGGAGCACTTCTGATCGCCGAGGAAATCGCCATACACAATCCACTTGGCGTCGACTCCGTCGCCTGCGAATTCTTCGGCGGTAATTGCCGGTCGTGAATTCTTGAGAACGAATTCCGGATCCTGATTCGCTGCGAAGTCGAACTTTTCAACCAGGTATTCCCAGTCTTCGTGCCGATCCTTGGGATAGTCTTCTTCCCGGCAGGCATAAAACGCGTCGGCTGCTCCAATACGTCCGTCAAGCGTCAGGTCCTCAGCCAGGAAGTGTTCATCCATTGTGACGTGCAGCTCGTGTGTGCAGAGATCCGTCGGCGAGTGCAGCACGCCGTTGGGCATCACGAAGCCGTTATCAATATGCATCATCGTGTGCGGGGACAGATGCCGAACCCCGTTATAATCACCCTTGCCGAAACTCTTCATGCAGGCCAGAAACTGATCTTTCGTGATGAACGGGTACAGTCCCATTGCTGTGGTGTGGTAATGGGACGGACAGACTCCCGGGTTGTCGTAAGAGTTGATGTCATAGACTTCCCACTTGGCCCAGTGAAGATGATGCGGAATCGGATTCAGATTATCAAACTTCTTGGATACAATCGGCCAGGTCGGGTCGCCGTACAGGGATTTCGAGAAGGCCGTGATCTTCTCACCCATGACTGTTTCTGGCTTGGCGAGGATCAAATCCTGCAGCGAGATGACTTGTCCGTTGGGAGTGAGGACGTGTGATTCCCCTTCGCGGAAAGGGGCCTTATTCGTGCGTGTGTCGATGACTCCCGTCACGATGGGAACGGTGCAGCACATCCAGATTTCATCGAGGCCCGTACCGTTCATGTAGTCCGGGTAGTACGATTCCGCATCCAGGCGCAGGCGTTTCCCTGGCGTACAAAATGTCCGGCCAGCGTAACGATGCAGTAATTGCAACACCCCATCGGAACTGTTAATGCAGTCATCGAGAATCGCATCCGATCCTGAGCTGGTTCCGTCGATGACATCTTGTTGGGGGTACTCGTGCAGTTTATCCGCGAGAATTGACGTCGAGGCAGTCATGTTTAATACACCTTGTTAAATCTTGAGAAGCGTGCTGGTCCCAAAGAAAGTTCTGGAGTGATAATAATGCGAAAAAGAGTTTCCGTCGCAATGCTGCTTATCATAATAAGTATGAGACGGGGGATCTAATCCCGCGTTCATAAAACCAGCAAACTCTTTAATAACAAACGGTTAAAACTGGAAGCGAAGCGTTTCCAGAATGGGAGTGGTAAACACCTGGAAACTAGTCATTTACGAAAGCTCTATTTCTCGAATTGGACCTATTTAACGCTTAAGAGCCTCAAAAATCAAGGAGATCGCAAGTTGGCAAAGTTGGGGGCGTTGTTTCTCCTGAGCTGGACTTTTAAGTTGAAAATGATCTTCGTAAGTCCCCTTAAAAGTGTCATTTGGTTTGATCCAGCTGGCGGGTTGGATGCTTTGGAGACTTGCTGAATCGGGCATCGTCGGACAATGAATAGGACATGTTTTCGTACGATTGATGATTCTCAGAATTTTCCTGCTAAAAGAATCAGACAAGTCCCAGAGACAGTAATTATGTCTGTGCTTCCGGGGTTAATATAAAGCCAGATCCTCCGTAGGAAAGGAGATACGCGGCAGGCGAGGACCTGCTTTTCGTTTAAGAAACATCAGTCTATTCACAGGTGAGAGGACCGGCTCGTAAACAGGGTGAATTATGAAACAAACCGAAGAGCGAAAGTCCGCACCAGGCCTGGAGAAGCTCAGTTCTCGGGCAGCACGATCTTTTTCCAAGTCCCATCAGAGGAGTACTCAAATGCCTGTTCCTCATCCAGTGAGACGAGATGCATCCAGTTGCCGCTTAGTAGATTCATAATATTTTGATGTTTGGAAATAATTTTTTCGATCAGGTATCTGGGAGCTGCAATTACTACATGTAACCGTATTGGTTTGTGGTCGAATCTTGATCCTGCCTGCAACGATTGCCAAGGCGAGTCTGTTGTTATCGCGCCGTCCGTACCAGATAGAATTCCTATGTCAACCAGGACGTTCTGTAAGCTTTTCATGCTGCTCCCAGACTGATGATTATCGACTGCGGAAGCGTAAGACTGCATGTTCCTGCAGTGAGCGAAAATCATCGGGGCTGTCATGATATTCTCGAGCACGATCCCTTCTGGATCGTGATTGTGGTCATAACTGCACAGAACGCTATGGGCTTCAAGATCATTTTCCCGGATGTATTGTTGTGAGGCAATGACGAAGGCCGGTTTCCCTGCCAGTTCACACTCCGGACCTGCTTTTGACCATTCACCAGCTGCTGGCGAAAACTCAATCATTGTGGGAGAATTCGACACAGGTATTCGCTCGGTGCGATCTGATTCTATCGCTGATGACTTACCTGTCGACTCTGATACGGTTTTTGTATTGTCTGTCTGAGCTGTGAGTCCACGCAGCAGCTGATCGCGAAAAGCAATTTCTGAAGCGCGTAACAGCGTATATCGCAGAATCTCATCATCTTGCGCAGAGGTTGATGATTTAAATGAAATCGGGTGTTGGCTGGGATATTCACTCCAGTCAATCTCGAATTTCTGAGCTCTTGAAAGTGCTGCATCGTACGCGAGTCTTATCGCCAGTAACCCTGAGAGATCGTCAATCCCTGATTCAATTGCCTGGCATTTTATCCAGGCAGACCAGTTGTGAATTGAAAACGCCTGACACAGTAAGTACGTTTCCCAGAGAACTGGTGGAACTTTCAGGCTTTTCAATGAAGAGATTATCGAGACCTCAGGCGTATGAGGAAGCTGGGAAATGTATCTACGCAGACCGGACAGTCCATGGAATTCGAGGTTTCGATCATAGACCGCTGCCGATCGCCAGGATTGATATAAAGTCAGCTCCTGCCAGGGGCTCGGCCAGATTGCTTCTCCCTGATCATAATGCATTGCACAATACTTTGAGATTTCGTCATAGATCAATTCTGACCAGTCGGAATTCGTGTGTTGATCCAGCAGCTCAGACAGTGTGTGAACCGGTCTGTTGTGTTGCTTTATCAATTGGTCAGGAGCACGGTCCTGGTTGTCCACGTTGTTGGCCAGGCTTTGTAATCGTTCGGCTATTTTCTTCGCGGAGGGAATATGATGTGTGCCGACTAGAGAATGCTCCAGTTCCTCGATTGCAGACTGGATCTGTTCAATTCCGAATCGTCCGGAATGAAACTCTTCGGCATAGAATTCCAGAGGCATCAGGGTGTCATAGTCTGAAAAAATTCGTAAATACTTTCGAGCATTCAAGAATGATCGCTCACAGATTCCATGATATGGATTTTCAGCTACCTGATCTTTGATAGATGTGCCTGATGAAATCACTCGGGAGACAACTTGAAGTGCTTCGGAAACGTGCTCTATCAGATGTACCTGTGCAGGAGAGTATCTATTCAGCAATGTGGGCAAAGGAAAATATTTTGATTCAGATTTCTTTTGTGACATTGTGGCACTCTTTCCAGTAGCTTTGATTGATATCCGACTGCAAAAAATGATCTGGCAGGATTATTGGCAGGCAAGATTTTCTAAACGTTGTCCGAGCAGCACCTCATCAAAAAATGGACTTGAAGACTGCTTAATCCAAGCGGTTGAGTTCACTTGTTTTCTGGAAACCCAGTCTGTGAATCAGGGGGAGAGCAGGGCCAAACCATTACAGCAGACCTTGTGGTATCTTCTGAAGCAAAAATTGAAATTATAATACACGCATTATAAAGCACGAAATAAAATACGTCAATAATATTTCGTCATATGTTTAGAAGATCTTGAAACATTTTTCTGAGATGAACTGAGAATACTTCTGTTCATCGAGAAATTAGAAAAAGAAGTTCCTGGCTGTCAGGCGTCACTTGAAATTAAGCAAGATTCCACTTCTTCCTCTTCAATCGTTTCTGCTCCCAGGAAGCAGGAGTGGATCTTATTATGAGAGTCTAGAAAGGGAAGGTTGCCATAAGAGGAGCGCGGGGGCTGTGGGAAAAGAAAACGGCTGCCCACTTTGGTGAGCAGTCGTCAAGTGGAGGCGGGACGATCGCTGTTGCTGGGGAGATTCTGTATTCAAACCGAAACTTCAATCCGCATTGCTGTCCCAGGATGGAAAGGTCTTTTCAGATGGCGATGATCCCTGTAATTCATATCAGAAACGACTGATTTTTTCCCTGCGCAAGATTTTGTGCGAAAATCTCTGAAATGGCGTGATCGCCAGCAGATGGTAGAGAGTATTTGCAACGTGTAGGTTTTGTAAGTTTATAATTTATATTTGGTTACGTTAATTGTGGTGTTTGGGGATGGGGCTGGATAACCGAGCTTTCGTGGATTAATTTGGGATGTTTTTCCGTCGGATCGGGCTCAAAACATCAGGAAAATGGAAAAAAACTCGGGAGGGGTGTCACAACTCGGAGGGAGGCCTGTAAGGGAATTGTCTCAACGAGAGCAACCTCAACAACACCAACTTTTTTCTGGAGCCTGACATGACTTTCAACCTTCACACCAACCTGTTTCGTCAACTCTTCAACAATGTACTCTTCAAAGGTCTGATCTGCGGAATCGCTACTTTCAACGTTCTTTCCGGGCCGACTTTTGCTGTCGCAGCGAACCCGATTAACGATGCTGCCGAGTATAAAGAATGGGGACTTGATTATCCCGGCAAGACTCCCTCCAAGGGGACCACAGCGGATTCTGAAAAACCGGTTGAACGCCCTGTGTCGCAGGCTCCGGTTTCTCAAGCTCCTGTATCAAACCCTTCGGGGCTGATGGGGGGAACTGTCCCTCAGGATATCGCGGGCTCCTTTGAACAGGCTGCGGTTCACGTGATTGTGTTTTATGCTGACGGCAAACACATCATGATGCCCGGCTGGATCGTCGATACGGAACGTCGCATTATCCTGACGTTCGCTCTGATGAAAGATGCCACCCGGGTACATATTGCCTACCCCCAGGTGCCTTCTGATGACAAGGATTCGATGATCGGTTCTCCCGCTGTGATCCTGCAGTATGACACCAAGATGGATGTGGCTTATCTGCAGGCCAAAACCATGCCCCAGGGACTCGCCCACCTGACCACTTCGAACGCACCACAGACACGTCCTGAACCTCAGCGTACTGTCAGTCACAAACCGACGGCACCAATGCCTCCTGCACAGGGTGGTCACAACGGTGGTCAGCAGGGACACTTCAATGGTGGTGGATTTAACGGCGGGCAGCAGGGATCGTTCAACGGTGGTCATCTGCAGGGAAATGGAAACGGTGGATACACGCCTCCTCAGCAGCAGGCAAACCCGCTCGTCGGAAAATGGTATTTGCAGGATGTCGTGAATGGGACACAGATTCAGATCGCTGTCGCATTCGGTGCCCAGGGGCAGTTTGCCATGGAAGTGATGTCAGTCGATGCCTACGGTCAGCAGAATTATGATTCTGACAACGGTTCCTACACCATTCAGGGAAACACGCTGACCGTGAACACCAGCGATGGACCAGAGCAATCCAGGTTCTGGTTTGAGAATGGTGTCCTGTATGTCCAGTTGGTTGCCAACGGAACCACATTCGCTTTCCAGCAGGCAGCATGAGACGTGTTGAAGGAGGTTGATCGGGAAAAGCCCTCGTTCCTCAGGAACGGGGGTTTTTTTTCCATTTCAGGCAAAGACTTTTTACAAATAATCTGTGCGTGTCTTGTCACAATCTGATTGCAGACCGGTATGGGAAGACGTTGACATTTCACTCTTTAAGGAACACGACCATGAAATCTCTTTCCCGCAACCGAATCCCAGTACTTTCTGTAATTGTCTTCCTGGGATCTCTGACGATTCTGAATTCGTACTGTCACACCGCAGCAGCGGCTCCTTATCGCCAGAAAATTCACATGAAACACATACAGCTCTACGATGCGAACGGCTTCGGACAACCAATTGTCGCCCGATCTTTTCTCATGCCGGCTGACTGGCAGGTTGCCGGAGGAGTTCAGTGGAGCACGCACTACGATCCAAACCAGCCTGCCTATTTCGAGAGTTTTTCCGCGATGAGTCCTGATGGACGAGTCAGCTTTGATATGCTTCCTGCCTATTCCTGGATCTGGTTTACGGATCCTGGCATTCGTCAGATGATGCTCCAGACCGGCAATGCCTCACGTCTGGCGTCACCGCTTGATGCAACGGGAGTTGTACAGGAATACATTATCCCAAACTACCGACCGGGCGCTGTTATCGTTTCGGTAAAACCGCGTCCCGATCTTGCCAATGCACTTCGCCAGCAGTTGATTAAACTGGGTTTGGGGAGACTGGAAGCCAATGGATGCCGGGTGACTCTGGATTTTGTTGAAGCACAAATCGCGTACACTCAAAATGGAGTACGATACCTGGAGTCGGCAGTGGTCCAGTTATTCCGGTCCGACTTTCCTTCTACCGGCATGCAGTCCTTTACGGCTTCGAACCTGTTCCTCTTCAAGGCACCCGCAGCAGAATGGGAGGAAAATCAGCTGATTTATGCAACTGCGATGCGTTCGATGCGACAGAATCCTGCCTGGCTCAAAGCAATCAACCAGTTCCAAAAAAATATGGCCCGTATACGTCAGCAGGGGGCAGTGCGTCGTCAGCAGATCATGAATCAAATGTATGAAGAAATGCGAGAATCGCAGCAGGAATCCTGGGAATATCGGCAGGAGTCTATCGATCACGTCGCACGTGAGTTCAGCGAATCCATCCGTGAAGTCGAAACGTATCATGACCCGTCAACCGGTTATGATGTGGAACTTCCTCAGAACTATGATTATGCATTTTCGAATGGGCTGGGTGAATATATCATCACAAACGATCCGCTCTACAATCCGAGTCAGGATCAGTTTGGAGGCAACTGGCATCCGCTGCAGGCGGCTCCCTAGACTGTGTCCAGTATTATTGTCGTGTTTCCAGAGTCAGGTGTGCGATTGTCACGACGATGCATCAGCAGTTGTGGCAGTCGCATGCTTTTTTTTCTGAACTCAGTTGGAGTTCGAAGACCAGTCTGCCGGCAGTACATCGCGGATTCGATCCAATAGCTGTAACTGTGCCAGTTCATCCTCAAGTCGCTCCGGAGTTGTGACGTTAATCGCATCTGCGACTTCCGCCACAAGCAACTCTGCAAAGCGGACACGTGCCCGTCGTAACTGCTGGCGTGCCTGATCAGCGCGGACCGGTTTGCCGATTTCCTGGCTCAGCCGCTCGGCCAGTTCTTCGGAAGAGCAATCCGGATCATCGGTTCGCAATTTCAGGATACTGTAAGCGACGCTACCTGCATGATTCTGCTGATAGTTCTCGAGTTGCGACCAGGCAAGGCTCAGGACCTGATCTCTCCAACTCTCGGTCCAGGCGGCGTCCGTCTCATTGTTCGAGTCGTCGGCATTCAGGTCCAGATCGTAATCGACAGTACGGCGGACTTTTTGTTTGGACCACAGGTTACGCACCATATTGCGAACAGCTACTTTGAGCAGATCCCGGAAGCGTCCTTTCTGTGGATCAGCGCCAGCAAAATCGCCCTGGAGCAACCGGACCATGACATCCTGCGAAATCTCATCTGCCAGGTGCTCGTCACGAGTGATTGCGCGGACGTAGCGTCGGATGGCCGGCGAGTACCGCATGACCAGATACTGTCTTGCCTCGGCACCGCCAGCGAGCGATTCACCGTGCGCCCTCTGGATGACGCTCCAGCGTGTCGGCTGTGCATCGAAACGGGATTTAAATTCTTCAGGTTCCAGATCTGTCATCGCGAAATTCCGGGGGCTGATTGTTGACTATATCACGTTCGTGTTGTGGTTGAGGTTACCGCTGTTTCTGCTGCACGGGTTTCGGAGCGTCCAGCGTTGCTGGCGGGATTGTTGTCCGTCCTCTTTCCAGGGTGCGCAGCTTCAGTTGTTCCATTTCCGTTTCGAGTTGATGTTTCAAAGCGACCGATTTCCAGTAGGGTGACTCAGATGGGCTCTGGGTTGCTGTTTCCAGCTTCTCATAAATTTCAAGGCTTTCATTCAAAAACGCCACTGCCTGTTGCAGGGATTTGAGCCGTTCGGGAACGGTGGAATGCTGCCGATCGCCTTCGGCGAGCAACTCGGCATAGGCTCTGAGTAAACCAGCCAGGATTGCCTGTTGTTGTCGGGAACCATCATTTCGAGCCAGTTCGATGGCCTCGCGCAGATGGTCAGCAGCCGCATCGTAACGAAAACGAAGCCGTTGTACGTCAGCCAGCAGTCCGTGAGAACGCTGGAACTGTTCCCGGAATTCTTTCGGGTTGGAGAGGAACAGCTTTTCTGAAAACTGCTGGTGTACCTGAGCCGTTTGCAGGGCGGCATCCAGATCGGGGACGGCAATCTCTAAAGCCAGCCTTTGTTCCAGAAACTTCAATAGTGACAGGGTGATTACAGGACTTTCCGGTATTTCATTGGCGAGGCTTTGCTGTTGTTCGATCGCCTGTTCCAGTAGTTGATCAGCTTTTTTCTGCTGGTTTTCGGTGTCGAGAACCTGAGCCAGGCGGGATCGGGTTTGGGCCTGCTGCCAGACAACGTGTAAGTCCTGTTGAGATGGTTCATCGAAATACGAAATCGCATCTTCGAGATGTTCGCTGACGAGACGCATGCTGTTTGCAAAGGTTCCTGGTTGCGACGTTTCAACCACATCTGCCATCAACAGGGAAAGTTGGGCCTGTAGTTCAGCGAGGGCAGGATCATCACCGAATTTTTTGAGTTCGCCGCATTGCGTCATCAGTTTCTGGCAACGATCGAGGCAAGCCTGACTGGAAAGCTGTGTTCGATCGAGCAGGACGGTCAACCAGCCTGCTTTCAGAGTCAGAAGCCGGGTATTACGATCGGGTTGAGGAATTCCTGCCAGCAGTTCAGAGGCCTTGTGAACTTCTTCCCGCGCGACACTGATCTCACCAAGTTGCTGATTTAATTGCGCCAGCCGAATTAATATTTCGGCTCGTGGTTTTCTGAGACTGACAGCATCGGCCCCTGCATGCTGCTCCAGGTCTTCATACAATTGCAGTGTGTTACGATAGCTTTCTACAGCCTGCTGCAGCCGCACATCGGTGGCAAAGAATGGATCGGATTGAATTTCGGCGATTCTCAGGTAGGCTTGCGCTATATACTCGGCGAGCGTCCGGTCGGCAGCCACGTCCTGTTCCAACTGTTGAAGATGCTCGAGTGTTTTCGACACCAGCTCTTCCTGCTGCGTGCTGCCACCACGCAGGCGTGCGATCTGAGGAATATGTTCATTCACCAGCCAGCGACCGAGTTCCTGGCTTCCCTGGAACAGTCGTTCGGAGCGGTTTAAGGCAACCTCCAGCCGTTCAACGTGAAATGATACTCCGAGTACTGCCGCGACCAGAGTGAGGACCGAAACGGTTGCCAGGACGGTGTAGACTGGATGACGACGCGCCCATTTCCAGCTTTTTTCCCAGAAGGGCGTACGACGTGCCTCAACGGGACGATGCTCGAGAAACCGCCGAATATCTTCGGCGAGATCGGCAGCAGACTGATAGCGCTTCTGCGGTTTTTTTTCGAGACATTTCAGGCAAATGGTTTCCAGGTCCACGGGGACCCGTGGCTGCAGTTTGCGCGGGCTGATTGGCTCCTCGGTCAAGACCAGCATGATGGTCTGCATCAGGTCGGGGGTCTGAAAGGGGGGGCGTCCGGTCAGAAGTTCGTAGAGGATTGCGCCAATGGCATAGACATCGGTGGCAGGTGAAAACTGCTTGACGACACCGCTGGCCTGTTCTGGCGCCATGTAGCTGGGCGTGCCGATGATTTCGCCGGTTTGTGTTTTGTGTTCGTCACCCGCGTGCAGACGTTTGGCGAGACCGAAGTCCATGACTTTGATGTGCCCGTCCTTTGCCTGCATGACGTTGGAGGGTTTCAGATCGCGGTGGAGTATTCCGGCCTGATGGCAGGCTTCGATCGCTTCGGAGATCGCGAGAATCGACTTTGCCGACTCGGTGGGGGAAGGCAACTGGGCTCTTAATGCCTCGGACAACGTCACACCTTCGACGTACTCCATCGCCAGGTAAGGTAGCCCCTTTGACTCTCCGGCTTCATAGATGTGACAGACACCAGGATGAGTTACTGCTGCGACCGCCCTCGATTCTTCTCGAAAACGCGACAACAATGACGGAGAAGTTGTGCCCGCCGCAGCAACAACCTTGAGCGCGACAAGCCTTTCGAGGTCCAGGTGTTGTGCGAGATAGACACAACCCATACCTCCCTGACCGAGAATTGAAATCAGGCGGAAGCCCGGTATCTCAGGTAGTGGTGCGGTCGAGGCCATCCTCTGCGGGGTGGGATGCTGATTTGCGACTGTGCCCAGGAAAGTGGTTTGAGCATGTAATTCCCTCTCGTCTCGATTTTCTGAATTCAGCTTTATCCTCCTCCAAAAAAGGATTTCGCAAAGGTTCAATCAGACGACCAAACCTTTGCGAAATATTCACCGTTGGGTTAACGGGAAGCGGACTAATTCCCTGAAGCGTTCAATAAATTTTCGATCTCTTTTTTGAATCCGATTCTGTTCTGGTGCATATAGCCACAAATCATCCAGAGCTGAGCGGGGGTCAGTGTGTCTGACGGCGTGGTCATGTTCATGAATACCATATCGAACTTTTCGGGCATACTGAAATAACCCAGACCGGTTCGTTCATTCTTCGTGGCAACCGCTTTAATGACCGCGGGAGGCAGGGAACCTTCCTCAACCCCAGCGACGACCGTGTATGCCAGGATGCCGAAGACCAGTTCGCCATGGAAATGACCCAATTCGCGCAGTTCGAATGTGATCTTGGAAGTCTCTCCATCCATCTCCCAGAGCAGCTGGTAGAATTTCTTTCCGTTATCCAGAGTCTGCTCACGCAGAAAGACATTATCTGACATCTTCTCCAGGTTCGTTTTTAATTTTGCTAATGCCTTCTCCCGTGCTTCCTCTGCCGCCTGATCTTTTTCTTGAGCGAAGGCTGCTCCGTTGGCCATGACAACAAACATCAGGGAAAAAGCCAGCAGTGATCGAATCATTACGTGCAAGTTCATTTTAGTTTCCAATCTGTAAATTCTTGAGCAGGTTGAGTGAAATTCAGCAGTAAGTTGACTGAGAATCATCGTGAAACAAAGCGCTGCTTCAGCGCGATTCGTTGACGGGCACGACAGCCACGACAAGCTCCTTTACGACTCCGTTATCGTACTGTACGGCCAGACCGAGATCGCGATACAACTGGTGATACTCTTTGACGTCGAACAAATGAGCGAGTTCAACATCCCAGTCATCACCAAATTGTTTTTTGATTTCGGCACTGGGCATGCCCAGGGAGACCTTGATCGATTCTCCGCCGAGTCCCGGGCGACGTACTGTGATGGCAGGGGCTGCTTTTCCGTCGAGGATCACAGCCAGTACTTCACGTGTTGCCAGCACGGTAATGCCCAGGTCTGTGTACTTGTAGTACTTCAGATTCGTCCCTTCGACGACGGGGATTTCGACATCAGCCGGTCCCAGATCGTCTATGAGCTGTTTAAGGCTCTGGCTGAGACCGATCACTTTTCCATCGGCGAGTTTGACAGCCGTCACCGGACGCCAGTCCTTGATTCCGGGCTTACGAAACTCGGACTTTGCTTTCGGCTTGACCCCGGCGGCTTTTGCCAGAACGACGTAATCGTCGTATGCGATCGGCCACCAGGAACTGGCAGCGGTCATGCCGTTCAAATATTCCTCGAACAGCTTGAGAGCCGTCTCTTGTTTCTCTGTTTCCGTATTGGCGGTGAGAGTTCGTGCCTGGTTGAAACGCAAAGCGGATTCCATCGCTTTAACGGCTTCTCCGTTGCCACGCACCGTTTTGGCTTTGGCCAGTAACTGTAAGGTGGAAGTCATCAGTTCCGGACTGAAACCGCGTGCCGATCCGGAGTTGATCAAAATGGAAGCATGGACCAGAGGATCGAGCGTCTTCGCCAGCTGTTCGTCCTTGAGGGCTGTAAAGACTTCATCAAACCAGCGTTCCGCCTGTCCAACATCTTTTCCACCGGGATGAATCAGGTAAGCGACTGCCAGGTTGGCTTTGACCATCAGAAAAGGGTCTTTCAGTTGTAACCTTTCCTTGAGCCGTAAAGCTTCGCGGAAAGCACCGACCGCTTCAAACCACAATTTTTCATCTACGCCACGCACGGCGGGTTCCAGTGAATCGGGACGTCGATAGAAACCACCGACAACAAGATGACCCACGTCAAAGTTGCGCAAGTCTTTCTCGTCCAGGCCATCGCAATACTGCATCAATAATGCATAACCAAGATTGGCCCAGGCCTCGTAGCATTCCGGGAAGTCCTCTGTGACGTTTCGGAAACAGATTTCTGCGTGTGGATAATGTTGATTCTGCAGAAACATCACACCGGTCTGAAATGAACTGAGTGATTGCCACATGGCTTTTGTCCGCTCATCGTCAAACAGATATCCGGCACGGTCTTCCCAGGAGGGGTGATTCAGTTTTAACCCTTCAAAACGGCAGTACGGTGGACCGCTGCCACGCCAGCCATTGAGATCGCTGACAAGTCCGCGACGGGTATAACCGGCTTTGAACGCCAGCTGCATCCCGAACAGGTCCGCTTCAAGTTCCTTCTCGCGATCTGTGGCGAGTCGGACCATCTGCAGATCGTTCCCGAACTTCTGAAAAAACTCAATCTTCTTGTGGCTGTGACGGTAGTAGAGGTGTCCCAGTTCGTGGCCGATCGTGAATGCCAGCGTTTCTTCATCAAATTTGGCAATCTTTTCGATGGTATCGACTGTCACTTCGATAAACGGGACCTCAACGCCGTCCTCGGTTCGAAACCCCGCGAAGGCATTGGCAAATCCAGGATCGATGACAGTAACTTTGGGAGGCCAGACTTTCCAGCCTTCTGGCTGTTCCATGACGGCCAGTAATCGCTTGGTCACCCGATCCACAACTTCGCGGTGCTTATCAGTGATCTCCCCGAACGACCGTTCGGGGAGCGTGCCGATGAACATGCCGAGGAACAGCATATAGAACAGTGTCTTTCTTAGATTAATCATTGTCTTACCTTTTCTTGAAAGTTGCCCGTTGCGTTAGTCCGCAAGACGCGACTGTGAGAAGAGATTCAGATTAATCGAAGAAGTTTCTTCGCTATCGACACCGGGAGTGTTTCTCGCCGACTGGGAAGCAGGCAGACTGATCTGACCTTGATTCCCGGCTTTGGTGGTGTCGAAAGAAAAATTCAACGAACCAGATTTGGGTGTAGACGCCGCGGACAACGATGTCCGTCCGAGTTGACCGATCGACCCGCTTTGGCTGAGAACGGCGTTGCGATTGTCTGAGAAAGTGTTTCGGCTGAGGGATCCAGCTGCCATCTGAGCAGCGGAATCTTGACGGGCAAAGGCAGGAGCTCCCTGCGTTTTAGCAAGAGTTCCGGCAGTGGAAGCCTGGGAGACTTTCAGACCTGAAACAGAATCTTTGATTCGTGAAGGGGCATCCGGGAATGTGATTTCCTGAGCAGTAACCTGGTTCAGGGAAAAGTAGACCAGGTTTCCGGCGATGCATGCAGACAGAACAGAAATTTTCATCTTTTTCATAGTAATCTCCTGTTGGGTTGCTCATGTTCTACAGCTGTGGAACAGTATTGCGTGTTAATGAAGTTTACATTTCGCAAAACAGCAGGTGCCAGACTGGAAAATGAACTTTCGAGTCTGCACCAGTGCACTGTCCCATACAGCGGACCATTCGACTTGTGACAGGTGATTTGCAAAAAAGTTATGAAAAAAAACAAAACACGGGGAAACAGATTCCATCTCGACTGGATTGTCTGCGTACCTGTGTCTGCTTGAGAACTTACCTCCTGATATTAGTTCTTGCGTTTATAAGAATTGTGGTTCGATGGGTGCTGGAGGCGTATCAAAACCCCAGAGAACGCAGCCACTGCATACACAGCGAGGGGCTGATACTTGCGTTCATTATGCGATTGCTATTCTTTGTCGTCAAGATGCTATCGTCCAATTGCACAGCAGGAATTCTTTTGGCTCAGAATTCATTCCTGACTGAGTAAACTTTCCAAGGCGATCAATGAAATGATTCCGGGTTGTCGTTCCAGGATGGGGGAGCTCCCGGTAATGAGCAGCTTAACCGGAGTATTCCTGTGAGCTCTCTCAGCAGCCGTTTTCTACCAGGCATGTTCCGCAGAAAACAATGACTGGATCGTAGTGCGACATTCTGTCGGACCAGGCAACTTGACTTCTGTTCAAGCCAGGGGGATAATCGGAAATTATCAGCTCGGCTTATCACAGTTTGACGATTGCGGAGTCTTCAGAACGATGGGACACCTGCCAGAGATTCAGTCACTGGGAGTCTAGATAGTGCCTGCACCCCAAAAATATGCTTCCATGGGGGGAGGGGGGCTTGCTCTCCTGTTCTTGCTTTGTGCCTGGTTTGCTGGTTCCAGATGGGGACTGCCAACCGAACATCTACAGGCACAACAACCGGATCAGCCGCTTGTGGCACCACGGCCTGCGATCCATTCTGAGACCAGCACAGCCAGGCAAAGGCGTCAGCTGCTGACGGAGATGGAAGCGGTCTGGCTGGAAGGGAACCTGACGGAAGCGATCGCACTGGCTGAAAAGCTCTTTAGACTCGAACAGAAAATCTTTGGTTCCGAGTCGGACGAGACGGCGTGGCGACTTCGCGATCTTGCCAAATACTCACTGGAAAACAACCAGGTGGATGCCGCATTACGGTACGCAACGCAGTCGTCGGAAATTATTGATCGCTTACATCAGACCGAGTCCTGGAAAACTGAGGACGCCCTTCGTTTTCAACAGACCCTGGTTGCAATCTCCGACCTGCCGCTCACAAAACGCATGAAGTTTCTGAATGCAGAACGGGACTTCTTAAATGGTTTGCTGGAGAATGACTATCGTGCTGCTTTAGAAGCGAATCTTCTGCGGGCCGGCGTGCTGCTGGAACTGCTGGGAGATCGTCATCTCAGCGTGATCGAAGCTTTATTGAGAAGCCAGGAGCTGTTGGTTGTCATGAACGACCCGAGTTCCTCAATCACACAAATTCAGCGGCTCGATCAACTGATACCACAGGTCACGAAGACTCCGCATCCCGTTCATGCGTACTTACATAAAGTCTGGGCGGATCAGGCATTGCATGGTGGGGCTACGGATCTTGCTGACGAACACTTCCGCAAATCCGTAAAATTCTACGAGCAGTCGAAAGTGGATTTTCTGCCGGATTATGCAATCACGCTTAACAATTTCGGTCTGTTTCTGATACGAACCGGCCGGTTTGACGAAGCCCATCATGTTCTGAAGAAAGCCTGCAGTCTTTTGAGAAATCGCGTCGGGCTGATCAATTCCCAGACACAACTGCTGGAGTACAACCTGATCAGTCTCGAACAATATCTCAGTCAGCAGGCGTTGCCAGAGCATAACTGGGATACTGCAGAGCGCTATCTTGAGAACAGCCTTGCTACACTGAAACAGATTGAATCCGATACCGGAAAGAGCCAGTACCAGATACGTGACGTTGAGTGGGACCTGAAGGTTTTGCGGCTGTGTCGAACAATGAATCAAGCTTCATTACAGGACATGGACCGTTGCCTGGCTCTGAAATCACAGATTGATACGAAAACAATCCCGGGTGACGAAACTGCAGCGCTGGCACTGAGTCGTGAGTATCGTGATCTGGTTCAGAAGTTGTTCGGGGCGAATACTCCGTCAGCGGTACGTGCTGATTTTCAGGTCGCGAAACAGACGACAGATCGCGATGCCAAACTCGCGCTCTACAGATCACTTCTCAAGCCAATGCGTGCGGTGCTGGGAGATGACCATCCGGCGTACGCAGAACTTCTCATCGAAATTGCCGACTGGAGTGAGCCTGCTTCTGAACAGACATTGGAACAGGCAGAGACCGCTACCGGGATTTACGAGAAGAATTCCTGGCACCAGACCCCGGAATATGCTCGTGCCCTGCGAATCGTTGGTCGGATTCGAAATACACTCCGCCGAGATGACGCCATCGTGGCGCTGCTCAAAGCCGAAGGTGTCTTGAAAGAACAGCGTCTCACCAGTGGTATCGATTATCTTATCACGTTAAACGAGCTTCTGTTCTACTACCGCAATCACGATCAGCTGATTGAAGCGATTCCTTATTGTGAAACTGCAGAAGAGTTGGCGCGGCAGCTGCTGAAAGTCGATCGAGGTCTTGTCGCCCAAACCTGTAACCAGGTTGCGACGATCTACGAAACACTGGGACGGACCGATGAGGCGCTTGAGAACTATTTGCGAGCAGTGAATTTTTTCGATGAACTTTCAGGTCCGCCAAGCCGCGCCCAACTGATCACATTGAAGAACGTCGCGGGACTTTATCGCAGGCAACAGCAATACGTGTCCGCGGAAGACTTCTTTCGGCGATTTCTGAAAATGGTCGAAACACCCGGTTTGTACGATCGGGGATTACAGGTCGATGCTGTATTGGGCCTCACCTCCATGTACCAGGAACAGGAACGGTACCAGCAGGCACGCAACCTGCTCGGCCAATTGGATCAGTCTCTACAGCAGGATGAGAAAATCTCGACTCTCTGGTGCAATATTCGACTGGCACAAATCTCGCTCGAGCAGGCAGACGAAAAACCAGACAAAGCTGTTGCGCTATTTGAGGAATTATGGAATGTGCTCGCAACGGGTACCTTCCCACCGAAACCAGAGTCGACGTTGCAGAACGATCAGTCCCCCCAATCGACGCTGGAACGTCCGCAAATTTACAGGGGACGGGAGTGGTTGGGATTTCTCCAGCAAGTGAAGGGGATTACCGGTCAGTTTTCGGATCCGGCGCCTTACCTGCGTGTGCTGAAAGTCATACAGGATCACGCCCGGGAATGGGATCAAAATGAACCGTGGCATCTGGCCGATGCGGAGAATGAACTACGTGAGGCACGAAAATATGCGGACCTGTCTCCCGAAGCTCGTCTGAAATTGAAAGAGGCAGAGGAGTGGGAGGCAAAGGCCCTGGATCAGTCCGGCAGCGAAGCAACGGCAGATCGGCTTTCGTTGCTGGAAAAAGTGCTGGCGACTCAGACTGAGATTCTGGGGCGCAAACACCGGGCTGTCGCGACCACCTGTCTGGAGTTCGCCCAACTCCAGAGAAAATCCGGACGGATCAGCAGCGCGATGGACTCTTATCGCGAGGCAGTCCGGATTCGATCCGAACTGCTGGGCGATCGACATGCGGCGACTGCGGAAGCCCAATCGGAGGCTGCACTCGGTGCAATGGCAGCAGGAGATGTTCAACAGGCGCAGCGATGGTTGTTCGAGGCGATCAAAACTCAAACGGAAATTCTGGGGGAGAACGCTCCGGCCCTGGCAGAGAGCTATCATCGGCTGGTGAAGTATTATATTTATCAGGGACAGTATGCCGAAGCGCTGGAACTGGCGCAATCCACCTGTCAACGATATGCAGCCGTGTTCGGTAAGATGAGTCTGAAGAATGCCGAGGCCCTGAAGACACTTTCTTCCGTTTATTCAGCTCTCGGAAATGACATGCAGGCCATTTATCCGTTGCTGGAATCCATGGAAATTGTGAATGGCCTGGACGTTGATTCGCGTGCAGAAACGGAGTTCATCCTGGCTGCTGGCTGGCAACTTCTGCAGTTTCCACTCTCGCATGCGCTCCTGCAGGAAGTTGTCGATGAGTTTGTGGCGAAACTGAAGATGACGGATCCCGATTCGAAGGACTATGCGAATGCACTTGAACTTCGAGGGATGTTGAGTTTTAACCAGAAAAAGTATGAGGAAGCTGAGACATACTTCCAGCAATCACTCCAGATCTACAGGAAGTTCTTCGAAAATCCCAATCATCCACAGATATCAGAGCTCTTGAATAATCTTGGGGCGGTCGCCCTGAATCGGGGAAAACTGGAACAGGCAGAGCAGTATCTGGAGCAGGCTTTCAGCTCCAGATTGGAGAGCACTGTAACGGGGAACGAAATCCAGTTTCTGATTTTCTACAATCTGGCGGAAGTGAAGGCGCGCCTGGGGAAATCCGCAATCGCTCTGAAATATCTGTCACGCTGTTTTGAAATCGATGAACGTTCTCTCATGACAAATCTGCTGCTCAGACCGGAAGCAGCTCTGACCAAGCTCTTGAATAACCGGTTTAATCTCTATTCACTGCTCGTGACTCTGCAACTCTCGGGGCAGCTGCCCGAGGATTCCGTTTCAGAAGTGTTTTCCCGTATTCTGGGACGCAAGGGACTGGCATTGGACATCGCCTGCCAGATGAATGCGGCTCAGAACGCATTGATTCACGATGCCGGCATCGCCAGTAAACTCCAGGAAATCCAGCAGCTGCGGATCTGGCTGGCAGAGTCCAGCGTGACCGGAGAGGAGTTCGAGAAGCAGCAGGTTTCCAATGCCGGCGAGAAATTTGTACCGAACCGTCAGACCAAAGCCGTGCTCCGAATTCAGGAACTGCAGGAACAGGTTGCCCTCGCAATCCGGGAGGCCGGTCTGCAACTGCAATTGACGGGCGTCGATGTCGAAGAGATTCGCGGGAAACTGGCTCCTGACAGTGCGTTGATCGAGTTTGTTGTCAGCGGCCTGATCGATCTGAAAGACCCGGCTTCGCGCGCAGGGGACGACCCGCATCTACTTGCTTTTTATCTGCCATCTGATGCAAAGCGGACCTGCCGTCTCGTCGATCTGGGGCGAATCAGGGATATCAACGAGCAGATTGAAAAACTTCGGGGGCATATCGAACGCGTTCCCCGTTCGCTCCGTTTCATGTCGGAAGACGAATTGGAGTCTCAATATCAGGAATTGAGTTCCCAACTCTATCGCAGCCTGCTGCAGCCTTTTGATGAAGAACTGTCAAAACTCGACCACCTCGTGATCGCCCCTGATGGACAGCTGCATTTTATTCCGTTTGCCGCGCTGACCCGCGCGAATGGTCACTATCTGGTTGAGGACCTGGCCATCAGCTATGTCTCTTCCGGGCGGGATCTGCTCCGTGAGAAAGCAGCGCCCGGCCGTGGTACTCTGGTGCTGGCCGACCCGGATTATGATGCGACCCGCGAACAGCGGATCTCGCAGGCGAAAACACTTGGCATTGATTTGTCGGATCATCAGAAATTTGCATTGCGAGGTGCCGGCCAGACGGAACTGAGATCACTCCGCTGGAGGCCCTTACCGGGAGCGCGGAAAGAAGCCGCGTCTGTTCAGACTCACCTGGCTGGTTCCATTTACGCTCCCGTGCAGGTCTTTTACGGAGGGGACGCAGCTGAAGACGTCTTTAAAACGGTGGTCTCTCCCCGGATTGTCCACATCGCGACTCATGGCTTTTATCTCCCACTGGAAAATGCCGGAGCGTTTAACGAGAGTCGGTCGGTTCAGAGATCGTCCGGTTCGGCCCTGGGAAGGTTGCGATATGTCGACAATCCGCTGTTGCGATCCGGGCTTGTGCTCGCAGGAGCCAATCAGCTGGCAACAAACAGCGAGAAGCGAGGCGTCAATCTTGAGGACGGCTGGCTGACCGCCCAGGAAATCTCATCGATGGATTTTCGCAATACGGAACTGGTTGTGCTGAGTGCTTGCGAAAGCGGTCTGGGAGATTCTGAATTGGGGAATGGGGTGCGGGGATTGCAGCGCGCGTTTATCGTGGCTGGAGCGCATAGCCTGTTGACCAGCATGTTCGAAGTCCCGGACAAAGAGACGCGCGAACTGATGGATTCGTTTTATCAAAAATTCGTTCAATCAGGCGATCAGGTCAAATCCATGCAAGCGGCCCAGCAAAAACTCATTTTGCAGCGAAGGGAGCAAAGTGATGCCGCCCATCCCTTCTTCTGGGCAAGTTTCTTTATCGTGGGACAGCCAGAAAAAAATCCCGCCGGCAAGTGATTCTGAGAAGTTGAGATCAGATAAAAAAACAGCCACCTGCGAAAGTCGCAAGTGGTTGTTTTCATAGCCGGGGCAGCTCAGCAGAGGATGTTTCAGAACACAAAAAAGCCCCCGTTCACAAGGAACGAGGGCTTTCCACAACCAACCTCTTTCATCCAGCCTTACGATGCTTTCTGGAAAGCCATGGTGGTTCCGTCAGCAACCATCTGCACATAGAGGACACCATTTTCAAACCAGAACTTTGACTGTTCCACACCATCGCTGGTGTTCACGGTCAGAGTATTGCCGTTGATTCTGTAAGTTCCATTGTCTGAGTCATATTTCTGTTGGCCGTTGGAGTCGACAGCCATTACTTCCATCGCAAACTCTCCTTGAGCACTGAAGGCGACGGCGATCTGAATCTGTACCCCGTTCAATACATCCTGCAGATACCATTTTCCGACGAGCGGGTTCGACTGCTGCTGGGGAGGTGTGTATCCACCATTTCCCTGAGACTGACCACCATTGAAGCCACCTTGCTGCCCGCCATTGTGACCACCCTGAACAGGAGGCACTGGTGCAGTTGGTTTGTGGCTGGCAGTGCGGTGAGGCATGCCACCCTGTGGTGCGTTTGAAGCTGTCAGGTGGACGAGTTCCTGAGGCATTGTTTTCGCCTGCAGATAAGCCACATCCATCTTGCCGTCGTACTTCAGGATCACAGCGGGAGAACCGACCAGCGAATCCTTGTCACGGGAAGGTACCTGGGGGTAGGCAATTTGAACCTTGGTGGCATTTTTGAGCAGAGCGAAGGTCAGGATAATCCGACGTTCCGTATCGACGATCCACCCTGGCATCACCATGTGTTTGCCATCAGCGTAGAACACGATGACGTGAACCACAGCCTGCTCAATTGAGCCGGCGATGTTCTGAGGTACCGTGCCCCCCATCAGGGCTGATGGGTTCGATGCAGGGGGTTGAGCAGTGGGAGTTTGCGGAGCAGGTCGTGTGGCTGGTGCGTCTGATCCCTGCTGTGTCCCCTTGTCAGGATAATCAAGTCCCCACTCCTCATACTCGGCAGCACGAGAGACCGGATCAGCTGCGACAGCGAAACCAGATCCGCCCAGCGTGTTGAAAGCAAGGGCTCCACAGAGCAGGCTTTTTACCAGTGTTTTGTTGCAGAATTCACGAAACAATTTTGTGTTGATGTTGAAGGTCATGTCAGGCTCCAGAAGAAAAAGGTTTGTGTTGTTTTGTGGTTGCTCTCGTTGAGACAATTCCCTTACAAGCCCCCCTCTGAGTTGTGACACTGCAGACGACTTTTTTTTCATTTTCCTGATGAATTGAGCCCGTTACGCGGCAAAAATGCCCCGAATTCGTTCCAAAAACACCCCATTTTTGCGCCTGGTGACAAGTCGTATCTCTAGATATGAAAGTCACTTACAGGCATGTCTGGCACGGGGCGAACTTCATCCTCAAAATATTGCATGTGTTTTCTGGAGAACTTCCCTCACCTGCCACTTTGCAGGAGACGAAGTGGTGAATCGAATACGGGAGAAAAGCAGAGAGTGCGGTCAGGCAGCAACGTTCGCCAGGCGCTCAAGCAACGGTCCTGGAAGCTGGTAAATAAAGGATAGAGATCGCCACCGGGAAACGATAAGCTAACGTATAGCGTCCGTGCGGGCCGGTCAGACTTCGCGCAACCCGTTAATGCGTACTCGGGGCGATTTTTGATGTCACACGTATCGGCTCGCATCAACTCTTCATTGATAGCGGCTTGAAAGATCAATTCACTCAGACAATTATAGGACCTCTCACGGATTTTGACTGAGTCCGGTTCTCTGCAAAGTCTCCTGTGATTCAGATTTTGAAAGGACAGAATGAAAAAGTATGCCCCTCTAGCATTGGTTGTCGGTTTTCTGATACTGGCACTCGTGCGCTTCGGTGTGCGGCACGGTTTTCAGTTCGGACCTACGAACGGGGAAGTGATTGAGCAATATCAATCACAGTTTGAGCCGCTGCATTCGACGCTGGCAGCTGTCGTCACTCGTATTGATGGGCTTCCTCCGGTGGAAGAAACGAAACTCGATCTGACGCTGGATCCCAAACCGACATTGATCGTGGGTGATGCGGAACGAACCAATACCTCAATGATCTCTTTAAGTTATTTGAAAACTTATCAAACGCCTGATGTGACTGGATCGAGTGACCTGACGGCGGGAGACTACGGGCATCAGCGTTTTTCCATCGATGGGGATGATTTTCAACATACGATAGCCTGGACGGGCGATGATAATCCCCTGGTTTCTTCCGCGATGAAGAGAGATGGATCCGATATGGAAAAAATGCTCCAAAAGACTTTGGCGCTGGAGTATCTGATCGTCGGTCGCAACGGAGAGATGAAGCCGAGCATGTATGACGAACATGGTCGACCGACGGAAGATTTACCCTGTGAAGTCTTTCTGGTGAGCCTCAAAACTGGAAAAATCGTAGGACAGGCACAACTGTTATTGCCACCCGCAGCGCGACCCGGAGGCGGTATGGGGCCGGGGGAAATTGTCAAGGATGTCGTTCGTCAGATCGGTGAGGCGTGGGATCAGGGAGCTGTAATTAAGTGGCAAGAGCCAGCACCTTAGCGATCATCGTCTGGCATCCCGGATCTGATAAAAATTCTCAATCAAGCTGCGTGTCATCGGTCAGAGTGGCCGAGACTAAGTGACTCACCGTGTTGTCTATTATGACATACTTGACAATCAGGCGCGAGTTCTCGTCTCCCATGTCGAAAAATATCGAAGATCCCTTCGCTGGTACGGCGGACGATGGAGTACGTCGGCGCCTGGGCGACCATTGCGTCCGGATATTCCTGAGGATTTCTAAATGACAGTATTTCAAGTTGTTGCATCAGACTGTGCGGCAAAAACCAAGGTTGCTTCCGCAGTGCGGTCAGTGAGTGCAGACCGTGGGCTTTCCGAGTTGATGCACGCAGTTGAAAAAGGCACTCCGTTGTTTGAGGGCAAGTTTTATGGTCTTGATCATGATGAAGTGTCATCCCGATTCGTTGCCATTATGGATACTTTGGAATTGAAGGGGATCAAGTATGAACTCTTTCAGATAACAAAGCTTCCAGAGCTACCTGAACCACTACGTCAGCAGATTGAGCGGTCGTATATCGAAAATGCTTTAGCACGTCATGAAGCAATCTCCGCTGAGGAAGATACCATAATGGAACTTGAAGAAGGTTACGAAGATCAATTGTAGCCTTTACTACCTCAGCTTCTCTTGAGCAAATACAAGGTGGTCGCACATCTATCAGCGTTATCGTGGCACAGGCGGCTTCCGAGAGATTACCGCCCGTCGTAACGCACTGCATCAAGAAGCTGAACGCCTCTTGATCGACAACCTCTATATCCTCGAAGCTCAGGATGCGGGTTTCCGAATTGCCTTCAACCGAGGAAGTCGTCTGGAAGCCACAAGTTCAAAGGGCAACTTGCTCCGACCAGACATTCAGATCAGGGCACCTGGTGGGCGTTACGGCAGCATTGACTGGACTACGGAGGGATCCACAGGCAAAATATTCAAATACGGTGATCAAGCGGATGCGCCTTGGATCATCAACGTAACACTACCCTGGGAGTGCATAATGGCATCGATTCATGATCGTTGGAGTGAGCATCAGCCACTTGACATTCGGGCTTTGCTGCTAAGTTCCGATGAATGCCGCAGCCCTTTTAGTGTCACCGACGAGGGCCATTGCGACTTTCGAGGCGTCCGCATTGACGCTTCGTTCCATAAGATGACCGTTCGGCGTGTGGATTTTTCTAGTGCCGTACTGGGAGATGGTCAATTTGTTGGGGCGTGCGACGACTGTAAGTTTGTTGAATTTGTTTGCGATGGTAATCTTGGTCGGGAATTCCTCAACTGCGTTTTTCACAAAGCACGTCTGAACAACTCGGTCTTCTATGGGAAGTTTCTCAACTGCGACTTCTCCGATGCGAATATGACTGGCGTCAGAGGACGCCACATCAGGTTTGAGAGATGCACTTTCGAGAACACTAACCTACGAAAAGCGTCGTTTTACGACTCGACTTTTGTTGACTGCAAACTCATAAACTGCACAATTCGATCAGGCTCGCTGGCAGGATCAAGTTTCGACAACTGTGAAATGAATGACTTTGACTTGAGCAAGACTGTCATGGCACGAGTGAAAGGACTTGAGTGAAAGGGCTAAACACCCCCCCAGGGCGGCGATGATCGGCTTCAGACGTTTGGAATCAAACACAGCGATCGATTCAGCGAGTGAGTCCAAAGAAACGCGGGGGCACTTCAGTTTTTTCTGCACCTTTTTGAGTTCACTGGCCTGCTGCAGACCACGGAGAGACGTCACGATGGGATTGAACAGATAGAGCAGGATCATGGTGCAATACTGATCCATGTGCAGACTGCGATTGCCAGCACGGTCACGTTCGCAGCCGACCTCATGCAGTTCCTGCAGCAGTTTTCCCAACTGACGGAAGTACTTCAGCCCGATGATGTCCTGCTCTTCAATCTCGGCGCGCTTTGCTCGTGGCATAACAGATGTCTCAAGCGGTCAACGCGCCTTCCTGTCTGCAGATTGACCAATTTACAAACCACGAACGTCACGAAATACACGAAACCTCTCTATTCGTGGTGATTTTTTACAGGTAGCATTAAGTGTGCCGAACAGGATTGGGGCAGAACTCTTTAATGTGATTAAGAGTCCTAGTATCTCGGATACGAGCACTGTTAAACCAGACTTACAGAGTTGATGTGGCTGGCGGGACGATCGCTTTGGGGATTTCCTGAATCGGACACAGTCGGACAACGTATCGGACATGTTTACGGACTGAGTATACACCTCTGAACCGCATTATTATCGTCATGTCATAATGTGCTCAGCAGCAGGTTCGAAAACGCTCATCAGACTGCCTGGAATTATATGAGGAATCAGTTGTACCAACTCTCAATCCTGGTCTTTGCCCAGCAGACGGAGTAATCCGGTTTCTTGAATATCAGGCTCAGCGTTTCCGATTCGCAGGAAATTTCACACTACAATTCTCATATTTAGAACTGGATATTAGTTGCTTGCTTTCGCTTAAACAGGCTGTTAATCTTATTCGCGTGGAGAGTGAGCAGATTAGTTATTAGCATTTGGTACCGTGTTACGGTATCTACGGGTTCGTTCATGTTCACTCGGCTCCTTTTAGCGAAATATCATCACGCACGCAGGTGGATCGGCCTGTTTGTGTTGATTTCGATCATGTCTTCGCTGGTGCCGCTCCCATTGAGTCTTTCTTCTCCCGTGGAAAAAGATCTTTCCACTCCTTTCCCCTGCCAGAATCGTCCTTGTGGCTGTCAATCTGCAAAACAGTGCTGGAAATCCTGTTGTTGCTTTACGAATCGTGAAAAAATCGCCTGGGCCAAGGCAAACCGCGTTGAGGCTCCCGCTTATGTTGCTCAGGCTGCTGCGAAAGAATGCAGAGAAACAGCCTGCAGTTCAGGGAGTTGTTGCTCTGAGAAGAAGCAGCATGTTGCGGATCTTCCGGTGCTCAATGAAAATCACCCTGGCTGCTGTACTTCGGCCAAAGCTGTTACAACTCAATCTGAAAAAACAGCTGCAAGTAACACGGACAACGGTCCCGTGATTGGTCTGTATGCCCAGAAATGTCAGGGGCAGGGGACCTTCTGGAACAGCCTTCCCTGGGCGATCATGCCTGGCTTACAGGCAGAAGTACTGGTCTTTGCTCCGGATATCTGGAACCCTTTCTACTCGGTGAAAGCGCCAGAGAAGGCGCTTGAGCCCCCCACACCTCCCCCACGCATCGTCTGATCCTGGTTTCCTGTCGAGTCCGAATCTTGCCTTCTGGTTCGTAACAGACAGTCGTTTTGCGCCTCGCTTTATGTAGCAGAGAGCGTGCGGCTTGTGCTGGCGCGCTTACGGTGGGCATAGACTTACTCTCCACAAAGTTCGTTTTGATCTGCTGTGAGCGTGCTACCACTGGCCGCACTGCCTCCGCGTATCAGACTCGACATCCCGCTTTGGTATTCATTCTCAACTGGTTGTTCTGATGTAACAGATGTTCTCAGAACGAAGCAGAACGCTCTTTCTACGTCCGGATATATCTAATGAAAAAATGCTTTCAATATACCAATTCAGAACCGCAGACGATTCGTCGCGGCTTTACACTGATCGAACTACTCGTGGTCATTGCCATCATCGCAATCCTGATCGCCCTGCTGTTGCCAGCAGTCCAACAAGCGCGGGAAGCGGCAAGACGTACGCAATGCAAGAACAACCTCAAGCAACTCGGACTGGCATTACACAACCATCACGATGCTTTCCTGTATTTCCCTTCGCAACGCGATCAGGATGAAGCTCCCGTTGATCCCTCCAATCAGAGTTTTTACCGCTGGTCCCCATTGGCGATGCTGACTCCCTACCTGGATCAGTCCAATATCTATAATCAGCTCGATCTGAAGTCCCCCCTGTATCTCTACAGTTCTGGTCCCCCGCCTTCCGTGACGACGAATCCTGCGCTGTCTGGTGTTGTGAGTACGAAGGTTCCTGTATTTCTCTGTCCTTCGGATATTCACGAACGCGTCAGTAATACCTGGGGAGCGACGAATTATGTCTTTTGTCAGGGTACGGGACAGGATGGCGGTGCTTATGAGGACACTGACGGAGCGTTTGCCATCGATTCTCGAACGAAGGCCCGAGACGTTACAGACGGACTGTCAAACACGGTATTCGTTTCCGAACACCTGATTGGAAGTGCTGCTCCCGATTCGACGCGGGGCGTGGCTAATAGCGGCTCCGAATGGAACCTGGCTTCTGTCTGGAATGCGTCTGCTACGGCCGTGGAAGATTCCTGGTGTCTTGATAACTCGGCGACAGTGACGTTTCAACGGGGAGAGAAATGGGCTGATGGTTCAGTTAATGATACCGGGTACAACCATTTCCGAAATCCCAATTCCCGTACCAATGACTGCTATTCACGCTATGCCTCTTCGAAAAGTGCCCGCAGTCGCCACGCTGGTGGGGTGAATGCCCTGCTGGGGGATGGCGCTGTGCGCTTTGTGAGTGAAAACATCAGCATTGAAATCTGGCAGGCCCTGGGCAGTGTTTCCGGGGGCGAAGTGATTGGTGAATTTTGACAGACATCCCGTGTGCAGGGGACGATCGCTCCCGCAATTCATCCCCTGACTTATTGATACAGGAAATCAAATTATGAGACTTAATATTGTACTTACGTTGTTATTGTGGTTTTCCTCTGCTCTCCCGGCCCAGGATCGCTGGCCAGGATTTCTGGGCGTGGGGGCCAGCAGCATCTCAGCATCATCGATTCCCACGGAATGGGCGCCCGATAAAAATCTGGCATGGCAGGTTGCGATACCCGGTTATGGACAGTCCAGCCCCGTCATCTGGGGAGAGCGGGTTTTTGTAACATCTGTTGAGGGTGAAAATAAGGAGATCCTGCACGTGGTGTGTTATTCACTGCGTACAGGTAAGCTGCTCTGGAAGCATTCTCAATCATCAACTTTTCCCGAGAAAAACAGTGTCTACATCAGTCGGGCTGCACCAACGCCTGTGATTGATGCAGATGGAATTTACGCGTATTTTGAAAGCGGTGATATCGTTTCGCTGACTCATACCGGACAACACAACTGGTCTGTCTCATTGAAGGAACGTTTGGGCGCTCCTCAGAATAAATTTGGTCTGGCAGCCTCCCCGGTCCAGTTAAAAGACCGGTTGATGATTCTGATCGATGATGAAGGCCCCTCCTGTCTGACTGCGATCAGTAAAGCTGACGGTAAGACCTTGTGGAAAACGAATCGCAAAAGTCGGGTCAGCTGGAGTTCTCCCATGCTGGTTCCCTTCGACGATTCGGTTCAGGTGGTCTGTAGTTCCGCGGGGAGTCTGGATGGATACGATCCTCAGAGTGGAAAGTTGTTATGGAGTTTTAACAAAGTGGGGGGGAATGACAAGACAACTCCGCTACCTGTCGGGCAGGGGGCGTTCCTGGTGGGGGCCTCACCTGGACGCTCAGGGGAAAATAACGATTTGGCGAAAAAGTCCAATGGACTCTTTGTCGTAAAGCAGAGTGGTGAGGAGTGGATTCCCCAATATGGCTGGACGAACCCCGGTCCCGTTCCTTCCTGGGCATCGCCGATGATGTATCGTGGCTATGCGTACTGGGTCAATCGTGTGGGAGTGGTATATTGCCTGGACATTAACAATGGACAGGTGGCTTATACGGAACGGCTGAAGCAATCCTGCTGGGCGACTCCTGTAGGGGTGGGAGATGATGTTTACTTTTTTGGTAAAGACGGGATCACCACAGTTCTCAAATCTGGAGCCACGTTTGAAGTTGTCGCAGAAAACAGACTGTGGACAGACGATGCGCCTCCTGTAAATCAGGTACCTTCCGCTGAAGAAGAATCAGAGGACCGCCGCCGTTCCGCGGCCCTGTTTTCCCGACCAACTGTTTATGGCGTCGCGCTAGTGAAGGACTATCTGGTACTCAGGACAGGCAGTCAGCTGTTCTGTATTCAATCGCCGCATTTAGCCTCAATAGAATGATCGTGGGATTATCAATTGGGAAGCCAGCAGTCTCAAGTTCATGATCAGGTCGGCCTGGTAGAAGTGAAGGTTCAAATCAGGACTGAAGTACCACCGTCCAGATCGTAACAACATGCTGGCACCCATATCCAAGTCAATAAAAACACTTTCCTGAAGATCCGAACCAATCAAATGGCGCTTGTGAAATGACAAAAAAGAAAAAAAGTTCCCCCGGGAAAAAAATGAAGAATCCAGCTACCAAGGTGAAACGAAGTCTTGCTACAGAACTCTTTCTGGGATTCCTGGGCTGCGTGGCTTTGTTCTATATCCTGATTATCGTCTATCACTATTCCACACCCAGGCAGCGGGCAGAGGCAACAGAGCCGGACTGGCTGGAGCAGTGCCGGCTGTTCTGTGCTGAATATGGGCTTGTCTCTACAGGAGATATCAAAAAAGATGCAGAGGCTTACCTGGAAGTGACAAACAGGGAAACGCTGTCTGCGTCATTGAACGAGATTCTGTCTGATTCTCAATTTGAGAAAGCGGAAACACAGCAACATCCATTTCTGCATCGACAGGGGGCCGACTTCACTTTACCGGATGTGGAAGGGCAAGCGGTATCACTGGAGTCCTTCAGGCTCAAGAAACCTGTCATTTTAGTTTTCTACTATGGCTATTACTGCAGTCACTGTGTTGCTCAACTGTTTGCTCTGGAAAAAGACCTCGCGTATTTCCATGAGATGGGGGCCGAGGTGATTGCAATCAGTGCTGATTCGAGTGAGTCCACGCAAGAAAAGTTTGCAAAATATGGGAGTTTCAGCTTTCCCGTCTTATCCGATCATGATTATCGAATTTCAGAAGCATGGGGTGTTTACACCCGCCCCTCTCAGGAGCAGGCCGAAGATTTATTGCATGGAACGTTCGTCATCAACCAGGCTGGTGAAGTGGTCTTTGCAAATCGTGGCCATCAGCCATTTGTGGATAACAAATCACTTCTCCACTGGCTGGCAGAACTCAAACGGGAATCAGCAACCAAGGTCGCCGATACCTCTGGTGATGCTGCATTGCAGAGGCGACGAGACTGAAACCGGTTGTTTCTTTTTGTCTTTTGAAGTGATTAATAACTCTCCGATCAAACTCTAGATAAACTGTGGCAAGGAAAACTGGAAATGAAAAAATCCCCTACTTACGGCAACATAACCGTACGAGGATTTACACTTATTGAACTACTGGTGGTGATTGCCATCATTGCGATTCTGATTGCGCTTCTACTGCCCGCTGTGCAACAGGCGCGTGAAGCGGCCCGGCGTGCGCAATGTAAAAACAACCTGAAACAACTGGTGCTGGCAATGCATAATTATGAAAGTGCCTATACCCGTCTGCCCAGCGGTGGTAACGGTGGAGGCAGCACTATGGCCAGCAGTGATGCTTTTTCGGTGTATGCCCGTCTGTTGCCGTTTGTGGAACAGGCAAATGCACAGAACGAACTGGATTTCAACCTGCCCGTGCTCAACGGCAGTCCGCCTGCATTTCACAATCCTGCTTCTAAGATCCTGATTCCCTTTTTCATGTGTCCCAGTGACAGTGCGCCACAAACAGCGGAAGTCATGTTCGGGTCGATGTCGTTTGGAACCGGGTTGGCAGGAACCAATTATTTCGGGAATACCGGAACCGGCATTTCAGGTGGAGGGAAAGAGTATTACGATCCTGCATTTCCCACAGATGGTATCTTTTACTTTGACAGCAGTACACGCTTTGCAGATATCACCGATGGGACAACCAATACGATGATTATGGCAGAAGCACTGCGTGGTCCCGGCAGTGACCTGTCTGCGACTCCCTTATTGGGACTGCAGAAACCATATCGTGTCGCCGCCAATCTGAGTTCAGGGCGATCTCGAAATGGTACTGCCCCGGGGGGAGTCTCTCCTATGTTCAGCGAATCGGACATTCAGTCTGCTACAAGCTGGAGGGGAGATCGGGGGTTTCCCTGGATCTGGGGTCAGGCGAGCGCAACGCTGTTCAACACTTATTTGGGGCCCAACGCACATCTACCCGATGCATTTGCACACAGTCGAGGCTGGTTCGCAGCGCGCAGCCTGCATTCTGGCGGCGTGAATATCGGTCTCGCGGATGGTTCGGTCCGCTTTGTCAGTGAAAATATCAATCTTGACCTCTGGCGCGGCCTGTCCACACGCGGGGGAGGAGAGGTTATTGGCAATTTTTAAAAAGTCATCCGGGCGAGGTTTTATATGAATTACAGCAAAAACGGTCCATCAACAAACAGATACAGACTGACTTTCATCTCGATGGGAATTGTCATCAGTATGTTGATTGTCTGTTATTGAAATCGGGGCAGGCTGGCATTGTTCGGTCCAGATTGTATGTGACTGAATCATGCTCCCTGTCATCGGGATGCTTTTGATGATCGGTAACAAGGAACGGTGTGCCACGATCATTTAGTGATTTTGATCCTGGAGAGCACGGTCCAGCCATCGATCACCGGTAGCTCGTTGGCAAATCTGATCGCAGGACGGTTCTGCCACGGATCACGGATACCAAGCGCCATTCGATATTCACCGGGCTGCACGTCGAACGGGACGTGGGCCGACTCCGAGAACTGACCCGGTTGCCAATCTCTCACGTCCCAATTCGTCTTTTTGCTCGTGATGATCTCACCTGACGAATCAAGCAGAGCCAACTCGACCGACCAGGGATAGTAGAAGGGCGCGACCCCGTTATTTTGCCCTTTGAGCGAAATCTTGATGGCGCTGTTGGCTTCGGCCACTCTCGTATGACTTAATTCAGTCAGTTGGAACTCGTATCCCATCTTTCGTACGAGCGCCTGACTGCGTTCAAGGAATTCTTCACTGTCAGATCGTTCCAATGCCGGGCAGTATGGCCCAACCCACGAAAAATGGGCTCGCTCCAGCATGGTCTGCGTCGTGTTGTATTGACTGCCAAGCCATTGTTTTGCTTTATTCGGGACCATCTCGCCGCCAATGACGGCCTGCTTCCAGTTGTTGACTCTTCCGGACGATCTGACTCCCGACAGGAAACTCCAGTCTTTGCCGTTGTCGGTGTCCTCGGGAAACATGTCGTCGTGAAATCCGATCCACGACTGCTGACCGGCGTAATCGCGGGCGTAGCGAACCATCAATGACTTGTCAGGAAACGCCTTCCGGTAGGCGTCGATGATCCGTCTTTCTGTTGCGGCCGTAGCGTAGAGTTCCTCACGCGGCCACGTATGCCATTCTCCCCAAAATCCGAGCAGACCTAGTTGAATGAATCCGATGCGTGGATGCTTGTTGTACCGTTTACCAAGCGCCTTGATGAATCGCTCCATGGCTGTGATCATTTTGGGATCGTTATAGTCTGGAGAGAGTCCGCCGCCATGTGCCTTGTACGGCGTCTCCTTGACTCCGGCTTCTCGGATCCAGCCTGGCAATCCTGACGGTAACGAGGGGTAGTCGATGTAAACACGAAAGATGATATGCTTGCCTCTGGCTGCCTCTACATTCCATGATTTCTCCCAGGCATCGAAGCGATAGTTCCCCGGGGTTGGTTCAAGTTCACTCCACGGGACGTACAGAAAGACCATCGAGTACGGTTGGCGTATTGTCCCCGCGTCTGTGTAAGGGCACCATCCTTTCAGCGGATTGTCGAGCGGTCCCGGTTGCGGCAGTGGCCTGACAACCATTTCTTCGGCGTTAAGGCAGACGGGGCTCATCAATAAGAGCAATACCGATGAAGTGATTGCCGTGATCAATCTATGTTGCATAAATCCAAGATTTCCTCTGCAGGGGATTCAATATGAAGCTGGAACTGCTCCAGACCCATTTCGAGTGCCAGTTTAACATCGCCGCCACCGCCGAGTCTATCGCCCGATAAATTATATGGCGTTTGCTTGCCGTAGCTGCAGGTGCGAAACGCAGCAGTGCTGTATCAAACGGCCCTGGAGACGACGCCGATTCAAGATTGTGATTTCCCGTTAACCGAGAATGAAGGCCGTCTACTCCCTTTATAACTGGCAATAGTCCCTGTACAGCTCAGAAATATTCATCTTTAGAATCACAGTACTCTCAATAAAATAGTGCAATCCAGTTCGTCTCTTAAACCCGCACCTGTCAAGTATCGATCGGAAACCTGATTTCGTCGCGGTGACTGACAGTGTTCCGCTGTGTTGAGTTTATGATTTTGTGAAACGGCGTGGGGGAGTCAAGTGAATGATGCGTGTTGACCTGCTCCGAATGTGCAGTGAAGAGGGTTGAGTCTGCTGTGAATTGCTCTGAGTTTGCTGCGAAATGATTTGAAAATGTACGAGATATTGAGAGCCGGTTCATTTTGTTCCGGTGAAAAACTGGAAAAATCGAGGCCGATTCAGGTGCTTCTGAGTCACAAGTGGGCCAGGTTCCAGTGCACACTTCATCCGCCTCGCGCGCGAAGCAGAATTACACAAGAATACGATTCGGAAAGTGTCGATCAAGTGCAATTTGTTCTGTTCCAGAGACAGAACTGCACTGGAAATCGGAAAGGGGTTGCCTGCAGTCGCTGATCAAAGAGAAAATTAAAAGGGAGAGTTGTCATGAGAGGAGCATCGGGATTGTGAGGGCAAAGAAAACGGCTGCCCACTTTGGTGAGCAGCCGTCGGAGTGGAGGCGGATCTATCGCTTTGGGGATTTGCTGAATCGGACACAGTCGGACACAGTCGGACAATGAACGGGACATGTTTATGGAGTGAGTATATCTCTCTCAAACCCATTGCTCTCATAATCTGCTCAGCAGCAGGTATGAAAACGCCCGCCTGACTGTCTATCTGGGAGCATATGAGGAGTTGTGTAGGTGAAAGAACAGTGAATGGTCTTTACTCAGTGGATGGGGGCATCCGTCAGGTAAGGAATGACGCCCAACAATTTGTAAAAATCAACGGGGGCAGGCAGTCTGTGATTATCCTGATTGATATCTGTAAGTCGAATCAAATTATGTGCTTATGGTGAAGGGGCTGGCCTGGCAAGGGATTTTAAAAAGTAAAAGTCAAATATTCTCTGACCGAACAGCAAGTTTCATTACATCACATAAATGAAACACGCGTCTGTTTTTTTACTGCAATCTGAACACAGAGATCAGGAATGTCCCATGAGAATATTTGAACGAATCAACGACATTATTGCGGCCAATATTCATGATATGCTCGATCAGTTTGAAGATCCGGAAGTCATGTTGAAACAGGCCATCCGGGAGATGGAACATTCAATTGATACCGTTACCCAGGATACGGCACGTGTGATGGCGGGTGAGAAGCGACTCATCCGGGAGTTGACCAAAAATGAAATGGAAGCTCATAACTGGCAGCAACGTGCAATGCAGGCGGTACAGAACGGAGACGATCAACTGGCTCGCAAAGCACTGGCCCGTAAAAAGGAACATGAAAATCTCAGTCAGGCCCTGAAAGAACAACTGGAGCCGGTTAAAAAAGCTGGGGAAACGTTGAAGGTTCAATTGTCGGCGATGAAAGCCAAACTGGCGGAAGCGAAGCGGGAGTTGTCTGCTTTACTGCTGCGCAAGCGATCTGCAGAAATCCGGAAACAGTCGCGCACTTCATTGAGTTGTCAGCAGACTAAAGCCTTTAATGCAAATGCATTTCGCAAGTTCGATCGGCTGCGAGAAAAAGTCGAAGAAGCAGAAGCGGAAGCCGATGCAATGGATGAGTTAAACGCAATGGCTGATATGACCATGCTGGATCCCCGGGATACATTTGCCAAAGATTCTCTGGCTGAGGGTGTTCATTCACTGGAGATCGAAGAGGAGTTGAATGCACTGAAGCAGAAGAAGGACTGATTCTTCTCAGGATGAAAACTTGACAAATGAATCCAGCAATACTGAGAATGAAGAGTGCTTCGCTCGTACAGGAAGGAAAAGGCCCAGCGTCCGTGAATCGATTCCCCCAAACCCGGCAGACGTTGATACAACGTATCGCGACCGATCGTCAAGCGCCGGAATGGAATACGTTTCTTGACGATTACTGGGGGCCTGTCGTTCGCTTTGCGATTCGCTCCGGGAACCTGAGAACCCAGGATGCCGAGGATATTACTGCTGAGACTTTCAAAACACTCTTCACGGCCGATCTGCTCTCACGCTGGCTGGAAGACCGGCGTTCCCGACTGAGTACCATGCTGTGTGTGGTGGTCAGGAACCTGATTTCCAATCGCGCGCGGCTTCAGTCGGGGCGTGAGAAAATCATGCACGAACTCAAGCCTGTGCTGATTGCTGAGATTACCAGGCGGCAACGGGATCCTGCGGAAGATCGTTTCTATGAAGCCTGGGCGGAGTCACTGTTGCAATCAACGTTACTGCAGTTGCAGCAGGATTCTCTCAAGCGAGGGCGGGTGAATGCATTCCGCGTATTTTACGGTCGAGTTCGGGAAGGATTATCAAATCCGGAAATCGCGGACTGCCTGAACCTGAAAGTAACGGATGTCGAAAACCACTATAAACGGACGCGGGGGCAATTTACCGACCGGTTGCGCAGCGGTATTGAAGAGCATGTTCGCAGGTATGGGTATGAGGATGACTTCGCTCAGGAAGTCGAGAGGGAGTGGCAGACTTTGGGGGAGTATCTGAAAATGCACGGCGATCTGGAGGCTGTATTCCGACAGCTTCCCACAGAGTCGGAAGAACTCCGTTGCCGCGAGCGCGAGTCGAAGGCTGTTCTCTTACAGCAGCTGACTTCATTCATCGATCGAAAGACAGAACAGCATGACTGACCACCGCGAACGGGACCACGATGAGCCTTACGAGGCAGCCGGACGAACGGCTTCCCGTCTGTCGGATTTGAGTGAGATCGTGGATGTTCTGCTGGCGGCAGCTACAATGATCCGCGACTGTCACCAGGCAGGCCGCTTGAGTGGATCGATCGATGCATCCCGGATCGTACAGGTTGAAGGGATGAGTGAATGGCGGGTAACCCCCGCGAAAGAGGGGACGTCCGAGCGAGTGAGGTTCCCCGCTGATGCCACCTGGTATGCTGTCGCAGAGCATGCGGAGTTACAGGTATTACCTCTCAATATCGAAGAGGCACAGCAGCGCGTGGACGAGGCGGGGGTAGAGTTCCCCGTCCGGCTGATTGACAGTTTTGCACTGGGAGAACTCGCCTGTCGAATCGCTGGGGATTGCAGAGTTGCGGATTATCTGCAAAGCCCCCGGGTTCTGCAACGGATTCCGTCTGAACTCCACCCGTTGATCGATCTCGCGCTGGGTTTCGATGACGATCAGCGCTGTGAGGAGATTGATGCTCTGCTGTATCTGCTGAGAAATATTCAAAAGGCTCTGCAAACGGATACGCAACGCCTGGCTGATGCGAGCGGCCCGGACAATGAGCCGATAACCACCGTGGCGGATTCACCTGAATTGCACGCTCGACTGCCATTTGACCAAATTGGTCATTTTCAAATTGTCAGGCGGCTCGGTAGTGGGGGAATGGGTGATGTCTACGAGGGTTACGATCAGTCTCTGAAACGCACCGTGGCCGTCAAGGTGCTGCCGCCGGAGCTGGGACGGCATGATTCGTTCGTGCAGCGATTCTATTCCGAAGCCGCCAGCGTGGCGAAAATCATTCATCCCCATATCGTTCAGATCTTTTTCATAGGCGAGGATCTGGGGCAACATTATTTTGCGATGGAATACGTCGAGGGAGAATCTCTGGCAGAACAGCTGTCGTGCGGATGTCTGTCTGTCGCGGCGGCGTTGAATGTCATCGAACAGATTCTGCAGGGTCTGGAAGCCGCGCATCGGGCTGGACTGGTTCATCGAGACGTCAAGCCGGGAAACATTCTCCGCGAGCGGGAAACGGACCGTTACCTGCTGGTGGATTTTGGTCTCGTCAAATCACTGAATGATGACAGCGGGCCGACGCTTTCCGGAACGGTCCTGGGGACAATGGATTACATTTCTCCCGAGCAGGGCAGTAGTCGGGGCGTGGATGCCCGTAGTGATCTTTATTCGCTGGGAGTCGTGCTTTATGAGTGTCTCAGCGGGAAGCTGCCTTTCACCGCAGACAGTCCCACTGGGATGATCTTTCAGCATGTGTATGAGAGGCCCGTGCCGCTGTCCGAAGTGGCGGGGCCGGTGCCTGCTGCTGTCACGGCGATTGTTTCAAAAATGATGGCTAAGGATCCGGCCCACCGCTATGCGGATGCGAGGGCCGTACTGGAGGACATCAGGGCCTTTCAGCAGGGAGAGCTGTTGCCTTCGCACGCCGATCAGATCGTCCAGAACGATGTCGATTATTTTTTCAGACCTGTGGCCAGAACTTCGCCTGCTGCCGCAGCAACGGCAATTATTTCCGCGCCCGACTTCAGTGATTTTGACGATGAACTGGAAGTACTGAATCGTGGACCAACGCATCTTGGCGAACGGCTTGTGCAACATTTTTTCGACTGGTTTGAGGCGAAGTCTCCGCACTGGGCGGAGCAGTTGCAGAACACCCAGATGCAGATCGACCGGGCGATATTGAAGCTGGAGCGGCATCGAGATCACCTGTCATCTCTGAATCGGGATGCTCAGCTACTGCTCAAGCAGTTGCAACGGGACATAAACACAAAGTCACAGATTACTGCCGACACAGAAAGCGGAGAAGATTTCCTGCTGGAAGAACTGCGTAACGCCTGCGCGGAGCAGGAGGAACAGTCAGAAACGATACAACGGCAGTTGCATCAGGTGAATGCACGACTGGCACAGGTGCGAACGGAACGCGATGTATTACTGGCGCGGTTGAACAGCGCGGATACCCGCAGGGGCGGGAGTCGTCCTCTCCGCAGACGGAGGGTTGCGGTACTGCTGACGCTGGTGGCAGGTTGCCTGTTGCTGATCTATCTCGTGAGAAATGCTGATGTCAACACTCCCGTCTCCGGGAGATCGGAGCCTGCTGGCAAGCTTTCCCTGGCTTCGCAGACCGGCTCCCGGTTTCAGCGCTGGCCAGTCGGTTCCGGTCCTGAGATTGTCATTCCGTTGCAGGCCAGGGTGCGCGCGATGGATATTGCTGTTTCCCGGTACATCGATCAATCCGCTTACACGATAGTCGCTGCACTCGAGAACGATATTGTATTGAAATATTATTATCGGAAGGGACTGCAGAATGTCACACAGAGCAGGTTCGAAGGAACGCCGGCCGGGATCACGGTGGTGACACTTTCCCCGCAGGCAACACTGACCGCTGTTGCTGCCGGCGATCACTCGATACGCGTGTTTGAAACGAACAAAAGTGGAAAGGAAGAATACCGCCGACTGGAAGGACACGTGCAGCCGGTCCTGGATATGGCGTTTTCGGGGGACGAATCGACGCTGGTTTCGCTGGGGGATGATCGAACTGTCCGTTTCTGGGACATCCGCTCCGGTACGGAGATCCGGCGTTTCGAAGTCGGTCGTAACAGTGCGCAGACGCTGGCTGCAAATGGAAATCTGAGTCGACTGCTGATTGGAAATCAGTTATCCATCGGTGACCCACTGGTACTGTGGAACTCGTTGGAGTCGCGACCGGAAAAGGTGTTTCCTACCGAAGCAACACCTGCCACGCTGGCGCTTTCGACAGATGCACGAATCGCGCTCGCCTTTGCGGCGGGGCGCATTGATGTATGGAATGCACTCACTGCGGAAAAACTGCGTACTTTTGCTCCCGGGAGTCAGGCAGCCGCTTTTGCACCCGAAGTTAACCGTGCGGCAACGCTGACCAACCGGAGTCTGAAACTCTGGGAGACCTCGACAGGGAATCTGGTAGAGACACAGGAATTACAGATCACGTCCAGCAGGCGAGCAAAACTGCTGCTGGCAGAAAATGGGACCTTGGGCGTGGTGGCGACTGATAATAAGACGCTGCATTTTTGCCTGCTGCCCGAGGTCCCTCTTCCTGATGATTTAGTGTATCAGTTTCACGCCAGGACACCGATTCATGCGCTGGATCTTGCACCCGATGGAATCTGGCTGGCAGGTGGCGGAGATGGAATGATTTATGTGTGGAACATGAATCATCCGCCGGCGAGTTTTGAACTGGACACACCTAATCAGATCTCAAGTCTGGCATTTTCTCCGAATGGAGAGTACCTCGCATACGGAACGGGACAGGAAGGTGCCAGAACCAGTTATGTGGGGGTACGAAAAATGGATTACACCAATCGGATACAGCGATTCCTCAAAAAAACAACCGACTTGAAGAAACTGGAAGGCTTCGAAGGTCCGGTTTCATCCGTCGCCTGGGATCCGAACGGTAAACTGATTCTCGCAGGCAGTCTGAGCGGGCAGATCAAGAGCTGGGTTCCGGAACTGAACCAGGTCAAATCGTCGCTCCAGCTCAAAGTGCCCGTACTGCAATTAAGTCAGTTCAAGGATCGCGCCGGTTGGCTGATGCTCACGGGGGATCACGGGCTGGAACTCTGGAATTACGATCAGACATCGCCGAAAGATGTTCTGCAGACAGCTTATGAGGGGATCGCCTGTGCTGTCTCTGAGAAAGAACAGTTATTCGCCATTGCCGATCGGAGAGGGGTGATTCATCTGATCTCTGAGGAAGATCAGGGGCAACAGGGAGTTCTGCAAACCGATTCTGACCTGGTGACGGATCTTTGCTTTGTTCCCGCTTCACACCTGTTGGCGGCCGCATACCGGAGTGGTGCGGTTCGGTTATGGGATACCCGTGAGCTCAATGTGGTTAAAGAATATCGTTATGGTGTTTCACCTGCGACGTCGCTGTTAGCGAGTCGTGATACCAGGCATCTGATTGCCGCGATGCAGGATGGAAACGTCAATATCTGGAAGCTTCCCTGAACCTGGGAGTGATGATGATGAAACAAAATACTGGCAGACAGAAAACGCGCAAATGGTGGATCATCGGCAGCGGACTTCTGCTGTTACTGGCCGTGGGAGTCATTCGTGAGTATGGCCTGTTCTCTACAACAGCGGAGTATTTCACTGACGCCTCCTTTGAGAGCAAGCTGGACAGACTGAAATCTCAGCCGATAACGCCCGTAGAAATTGACGAAGATGCGGAGCGCGTGCGGCAGTTGATGGAGGAGCGAACCGATTATCGCGGTCGACTTCTCTTTCCACCCACCACGGTTGCCGAAATGAAATACGACCCGGAACTGGTTGCGGGGATTCCCTGGGAGAAGAACTACGAGCCCGTGCCGCTGAACGAGGTCGAAGTCACCTATACCGAGAACCAGTTTCAGCAGGAGCGGGCGGACTGGTATCAGAACCTGTTTTTAACAGAGTATGAGGAGCACGGGGAAAAGGATCCGCGGTGGGATGAGCCGGCGCGGGAATTTCTGAAAGAGGCTGCCCGTTGGGTCTCGATTGCGCGGTTTCGAAAGCACCGCTCACCGAAGTTTTATCCAGACCAGTCTGATGCGCAACTGGCAGAGCAGGGGACTGCGGTCGTTGAGCTGGGGTGTCGGGATCCTCTGGTTATCAGCCTGGTCATTGAAGCACTTGCCAGTCAGAAGATGTATGGGGTTATGACCGCGCTGACTCAACAGCTGAATAAACTGTATACCCCAGACCGTTACTCGGAAATCGTGAGTTTTCAGATTCTGAAGTCTCTGGTGCTTGTGGGGAAGGGGACCGATAAACGGGAGGCTATGTCGCGCCACTTTCTCAAAGCCATCAAGGAGAAGCAGCTATCTGGTCTCGAAAGACGGATTTATCTGGAAGAGATGGGAATCATCACGGCTCCTGCGCATCAACCGATTCTGGGGCCATTCATGCTCGCACTGGAAAGCCAGGAGAACGCTGACCCCTGGCTCAAAAGCATGATTCTGGGATCTTTTTACAATCAACTGGGCACGAACGGGAGTACGCTCAGGGAGTACTGGCCCCCCTATACCAAATTCATTCAGACCGACTGGGCAAAAGTGAAATCCGTGTTCATGGGGCATCTGCGTAAATCGTACCGGTTATATCTGCAGGCGTATCAGTTGGCTCCCGAACTTCCAGAGGCGCCGTTGAAACTGTATCCCATGTCGTATCGGCAGAATCCACAGATGTTGTACGCGGACATTCTGCTTGATGATGAGGGCGAATTTGATCGGCTCTCACCGGCGAGTCCGAGATACTGGTTTGATCGTGCCGTGGCAGCCCAGTTCGATTATCGACCCATGTATCGGCTGTACCGCGGTTCTCTGATTCCTTCCCCCGCAATCTACGAGAACTGGAAGCGTTATCAGCCAGTGCTCCAGTTTGGAATGGAATGTCTCAATTCCGAACGCTTTGATACGCAGGTGCCTTTCGGTTTTCAGGATGCGTTGCAGGCCATGATTGCCGGTCATGAATTTATGCGGGGGCCTGGTGGAGCCCGCAGTCGTGAAGTCTATGGCTCTGATGATGTACTGCCCCAGATGCAGAGAATGGTCAAAGGATATGCATCCCACTTGAGTGTGGAGCAGAAGGACCACTACGAAACATTGCTGGCTGGAATGAACTGGATTCAGGGGCACGAGGAGATCGCCCAAAAGCAGTTTGCAGCTTTGGGAGAACGTATGAAGCTGGAGGCGCTGCAGGAAGTCTCCCTGAATGTAATGGAACTGAAACGCAGTCAATACCCCAAACAGGACAACGATCTGCTGACTGTGGATATGGAAAAGCTCCGCGGGATTGGTTATCTCAGCGATCGATCACAGTTGATGATTTCGCAGGACGGCGGTCGGGTTCAGACATGGGATCTGAAAACTCGTCAGATGTTGAAGGAATATACTCTGTTTCCCGATGTAGCCCCGGAGACAACACTCGCGAAGAGTATTTCAGATAATGTGAAATTCATCAGTTGCTATCAGCAGCCTGAAATCAAAATCTTTGAAACCGTATCATTTACCGAAGTTGCCAGTCTGAAGCTGCCCGCTGACAAGCCCGTGAAAGCACATCGTGTTTCGAATACCGGCAAGTACATCGCAGTGGCACTGGCAGATCAGGTGGAACTCTGGGAAGTCGCTACGCAGAGCAGGATTGCTGAAATCAACATTCGAGCTAAAGAAACGATGGTTGATAAATACGACTGGCGGGATTTTCTACAGCTTGTCAGGGAAGTTCATTTTACCGCGGATGATAGTAAGCTGGCCTTTGTGCGAGGTGGCATCTATAAGAAATTCAATCCGGGGTTCTGGTCGCCCGGAGCACTGCCGCATGTGGTGGATGTTCTGTATGTCTGGGATTTGCAACAGAAAAAGCTGATTTATACGGGGCAGCCATTCCTGCCTAACATCAATTCGATCGGATTTACCGAAAACGGATTGGAACTGCTGGTCTCCGGAACGAAATGGAGTCTGGCTAACCGGAGTCCGGATTCCTATCCGGAAACGGTCGAAACCCACACGATCGGGTTGCTGAATCTCAAGGAAGGAAAGATCGTCCGAGAATACGCCGGTCGTAATAAGCCTCTCTGGGTTCCGAAAGCGTTCGGCAAGGATCGTGCGCAGCTGATTGCGATGGCAGGCAATGAACTGCTGGTCTGGGACTGGAAAAGTGGCCGGGAGCTGACCAGTCTCCAGCAGCATTCTCATGATGTGCGGTATCTTTTGACCTCAAAGGAACAGGATCGGATGGTGACAGTCGACAAGGAGGGAGTCGTCAAGCTCTTTGACGGTCAACTGGTTCCCCAGGTACGACAGGTGTTGACCGGCCCGGACCTGTATCCCCATCAGCAACCTCACACGATTCAGTTGCATGCGAAAACCGGACGGATGGGGGTCTGCAACGGACGCACCGGGGCGCTGATCTGGGATTTTTCCGATCCGAAAACGGTTACAGGAAGGCTGTATCGTTCGCCGGGGCCGATCGGGACCAGGGCCCTTGGTTTCAGTTCCGACCTGAAGTATCTGGCGACCACCGCGACCACCATGCCCGGGGAGCTCATGCAGGAGCTGGCTGAACCGACGCCCGTATCCATCTGGGACACGGCATCAGGCGAAGTCGTCCGGATTCTGGAAGGAGAGACCGATTTCGTCGAGTCGGGCGTTTTTGATCCGTCGGGGCGATATTTTGTGAGTGGCTTGAAGAATGGAAACTTCCTGATCTGGGATCTGGAAACAGAATCCAGTCAGCCGGTTCAGGTTCTCAAAGAGCATGTTGCCAGTGTTACCAAACTGAAATTCTCTCCAGACGGCAAGACCCTGCTTTCCGGTGGGTGCGGTGGGGAGTCGTTTGGCAAGAAAGTGAAGCCCGCAGTTAAGGTCTGGACGCAAGCGGAACCTGCAGGCGAGTTTCAAGTGCAGCAGACAATGGAGCTGGATCGTCACGTGCCTCCCACTTTTGGGATTCAGGACCTCGATTTATCTTCGGATGGAAAGTGGATCCTGGCTTCCTGTAATCATCGTGCTTCGCTGTTTTCAAGGGAGGGGGAGTTGCGTTGTACGGTAGAAGGGGGGGCATTACAGTTTTTACCGGAGGGGAACCAGTTCCTGACTGGAGAGGGAGGGGCTAAGAAAGCGATTCACCTGTGGGATCTTGACGGCGCAAAGGTGCGGACCTATGCATACCATCCGCAGACCTTTATTACGGCGCTGGCACTCTCTCCGAAAGAGGATGTGATATTGTCGTCCTCATATGGTGATGGCATCAAAGGATGGTTTGTCGAGTCGGGGGAGCAGGTTTTGTTTCTGTCCGATATTTTATCCAGCAGTAATCCCCAGAACGAAAAATCTGCATCGGAGCCACAAAAAGAGTAAAGGATCTTTCTGCGAAACCACACCTCGCATGGCGGGGTCTCACCGCCAATAATCACACCACAATGGCGTGCCACCTCTGGTTTAATTGAGCTGGCACGCCTTTTTCTGCAAAAAACAGCATTTCTGTCTGTTACGAGATTCCCTACAAATTTGCGCGAGTTCTCGACACTCTCATGCCGCGATATCACGAAGATCTCTTCCCTCGGGCACCTTGAATTATCAGAATCTGGGCATGTCCAACAGCAAACGCAGTCAACACACCTACGATCATCGTTTGAAAGAACTTGCTGGATCCACCGGCAATATTGATGTCGCAATTCAACGTGGTGTCCCTCGATCTACGGCCCGAGGCTGGCTGACGAAAACCATGTCCGACGTGATCACCGTCGACATCGTAGATATGAGTCTGGGAGAACTGCAGTGTGAAGTGATCTCGCTGCATCGTCGCAACACGTTCGATTGATCGCTTTGCTGTGTCTGATCACCACTTTCATGAAAGTGACTCACTTCGCACTGTCACAAATTCGGCTTCCGCAAGAAGTCCAAAAGCACCGAGTGCTGCAGGCCATCGAATATTTGCGAGCGCATTTCCCGCTGAAAACAGTGCTGCGTGTGATTGGTCTGTCACACGGCCGTTACCGAGAATGGAAGCGGGTTGAATGTGGTCTGGATGACCTCCGTCGTGTCCTCGATCGTCTCTACATCAGCTCACTGCCGCAGAAATGAGAACGATTCAGGAAATGGTCACATCCGAAAAATACCGTCATGTATCCACCGGGACGCTGGCACGCCTGGCGGAGCGAATGGGCAAGGTCTTCGCTTCTCCGTCGACGTGGTACCGTCTGGTCCGAATCCACAAATGGCGAACGACTGCATTCGGCACTCAGTTAGACGACAGTCCGCATCACCTCGATCGAAATCCGTGCCGGACCTGAGCCTGTCTCTAACCTGGAAGTCGCCGACGAACAAGTCTACAGCGTTACCGATTCCGGCCTGCTGGTGCATAATTCGGGGTCATGTGATGAATCAGTTGAACTCTTCTCGTATACTGATAAATTGGAGATTAAATAAAGTGATTTTACAATTTCTACCGGTCTTGTTTACCTCACAAAGTATAGGCCCGTTGAGTGGCTGAAAGAAAAGGTTTTAAAGCATCTCTGAGGCGATTTAGACGTATTGGAAAATGGAAGCCACTTTCCGATAATTACACTTATTTTACGACAGGACCGATCATTCGATCTGAATGGGGTTTAAAACCAATAACTCCTCGTACTGCAAACTTTGGGAAACGTCTTGGAAGACAGTATCATACCTCGCTCGGAACTAGCGGTTTTAAAATAAAAGGATACAGTAATATTCTTGTTCAATGAACCGATCAAATCATCGAACTGGAAGCTCATTAAAGGTACTGGGGGGCGTTGTCTCTGGCAGGAATTACTGCATGGGGCTCTGCAGGCTATCAACTTCCTGGAAGTGAATGATGATTGACTTTGCGAAAATGATGATTGACTCAGAGAATAAGTATGAGCGATTTGGAGACTACGGGTTGGTTGTTGGACTGACTATAGCTATCACCATGTTGGGGTGTCTTTTTAAAGTTGGATTCGAGGATCTGACTACTGTCATATATTTTGTGAGAATTGGATACTATGCTCTGTTGGGCCTGAATGTACTTTTTGGACTTTTTTTTTATGTTACTGTGAAGAGGCACCGGGTGATGGGCTTGAAAAACGGAGTAAATTAGAAAACAGTATCGCAACCTTTATTTTCATCGGAGCGAATGTTGCAGGAGCAGTATGTTTTGAACTGATCACTCCGGGATGAATCTAGACAAGATAAATTACTATTCTTTTTTCAGCATTTTTAATTCTTTCGATCAAATAAGTAGATCGGATTTATGTCCGACTTCGTTCGAGAACTGGCCATCTTCAGCTGTCTGCTCTTCACCAGTTTCTGTTTCTGGAAAGTGGGGGTGGGGCTGACTGGTGGTGTGGATGCTTCGGTCCTGCCTTCTGCTCAGGCGGCAATTCATTCCTCGGTGACACCGCAGCGATTGCAGACGATGCCGATTCAGCAGATGCGTCCCGGGATGCGGGTGCTGGGGCGGAATCCGGATCGGTGGGATACTCAACCGGTGTTGGAACCGAATCCGGTATCCTGGCGGCTGGTCTCGGTGCGGATGGAACAGCAGCCGGGTCAATTTGTCCTGGGGCAACTGCTGCGTCCCACAAGCTGGATTCGACAGAACGACGCGCTGCCCGGCGCTGTCATTCAACTGGAAATTCCCGAGATGCATGTCGCCGGGGATGCGGAAGTGCTGTCGATCACAGAGTGTCCGCCGATCCGCCGGGGGCCGGGCTCGGTCGTCACCGGCACGTTCCAGCACGTTTCGGATGAAGTGATCAGCGTTTTTGTGGAAGGGGAAGAGACGCCGATCGGCACCACGGCCAAGCATCCCTTCTGGAGCAGAGACCGCGATGCTTTTATTCCTGCCGGGGAGTTGCGAATCGGCGAAGAATTAAAAACGGCGCTGGGAACCTCGACCCGCGTGACGTCGATTGAAATCCGCGCCGGACCGGAAACGGTCTACGGCCTGGAAGTCGCCGGTGAGCATGTTTACCAAATCGCTGATGCTGGCTTGCTGGTTCATAATGCGAGTGCGAAGAGTGGGCGCAATTTATATGCCCCAAGAGGAGTGCGATGGAACAACGTTTGGCGAACAGCGGATGGCAAGTTCGCAAGTCCGCAAGGAGTTGGACGCTCTGGTGCGGCGGCAGAGTCCGCTGTTTGGGATGCGGTTGAAGCGAAACCTGGATGGCAAGTTATTCGAGGACGTGTATCAGTCCGAGATGCTTCTGGGCAACTTCGTGTTTACGACGGAGCGGCAGTCTCTCCGAGCGGTCGTGTAATTGGCCTGGAAGTCAAGTCTGGATCGGCTCGTCTAACACCGGCACAACGAACGTTTGATTCGACTCTTAATGCCAGTGGTGCCAACACTGTACCTGGAGTTGGCCAGAGTAAAGGGATACAGGTGCGTCGAGCAGTGGAGATTCGTCAATGAGTTCAATGAAATCTGAAATAAAAGCGTGTGTGAGTCAATGGCTTGGCGATGAACTAGATGAACAATTGGCCTCGAATGGCTTTTCACGTCGAAAAAATGCACTGACCTACTCACGCAAATTACCCAAAGCAGACCAGCGTATTGAAGTCGTGATAGAAATCCATCCATCAGATTGTCCGAATGCGGCAGCGGCGATCTATCCGTGGCTTGAGGTCTCGATGGACTCAGTGAATTCAGTTGCAAAAGAGATGGTGGATGGCGATGAAACGTTGTTGGGTGGGGGGCCAGACACAACACTGCGAGAACCTATTGAGTTTACTTCACCAAAGGGGATTGGATCACGATGGTTTATTTATCAACCAGATTCGGTTCCTGGCGTAATTTCGGAAATGCAGTGTTTTTTGCAACAATGGGGAATTCCCTTTCTTGATTACTACATATCTCCTGATGCCATCTGTGATGCATACGATCATGGTGACGAAAGAGTCATCAATGATCGTTCTTACAAAATTAGGGTTGTTGCTGCGATGGTGTTGTTAAACCGTGTTAGCGATGCAATGCAGGTATTAGAAAAATGGTTTGGAAAAGCCGGTCCTAGAAGACAATACAGAAGCGTTTTTCGTTATCTCGAATCCCGTTCAGCGACGACCTAATCTTGATTTGAGGCAAGAGCATTTTTCCGATGGTTCTTCCTGGATAATGCTCATGCAATGCTCTCGGTCAAGCAAGGTGTTTGTATCAGTGGCAATTGCATCAGTGCAGAGAGGGTTACTTTGCCATTTGCTTCAACGCTTTTACTGTTGGTGAAAAACAACCTTATCACACAAAAAAGAGATTATCCCGGCGTCGCATGCGGACGCCTCCGCTTCCCAAGCGGATGAAACGGCATCCATGACGCTGGCAGAGCTTTTTCAGGCGGTTAGCGACAATTACTCACGGCGCATTCTTGCCTGGCGTGTGCTTGATCACTTCGAACCGGGGATTACGGCCCGGTTATTACTGGACGCATCGCAGGCCATGACTGAGGGAAAGCCAACCGTGTTTGTGGACGGCGGTCGCGAGAACTATAATGCAGCCGTCGATGAGGTCATCGAGTCCGGTCTATTGAAAAGAGTTCTGGTGGCATGCTCCCCCTAACTTGATCCATTTGTTGTGAGAGTTTCCAATAGACGTTTTATTAGGAGACAATCATGACGAAACGACGTAGTAAACGCCATTCCCCGGAACAGATTGTTCGCAAGCTGCGAGATGCCGAGGCGATGCAGAATGCAGGGAAGACGATTGGCGAAGTTTGCCAGCAGTTGGGAATCAGTGAGCAGACTTTTCATCGCTGGCGAACTCAGTATGGTGGAATGAAGGCCGAAGAAGCCAAACCGCTGAAGGAACTGGAACAGGAAAACAGCCGACTCAAGAAACTGCTCGCCGAAGCGGAACTCGATAAAGCGATGCTCAAGGATATTGCAGAGGGAAACTTCTAAGCCCTTCTCGCAAACGTCAGGCTGTCCAGCATCTGCAGGAATCTTATGAGGTTTCTGCAGCAGTTTTCCCAACTGACGGAAGTACTTCAGCCCGGTGATGTCCTGCTCTTCAATCTCGGCGCGCTTTGCTCGTGGCATAACAGATGTCTCAAGCGGTCAACGCGCCTTCCAGTCTGCAGATTGACCAATTTACAAACCACGAACGTCACGAAATACACGAAACCTCTCTATTCGTGATGATTTTTTACAGGTAGCATTAAGTGTGCCGAGAAGGATTGGGGCAGAACTCTTTAATGTGATTAAGAGTCGCTGCCCCCTTTAGGTCTTATCCGAATGCTCGTGCCCGGTATACCCATTGTGAATCCAGGCTTCTCCCTCTGTCTCTGGAAACAGTTCCTGTTCCGCTGAACGATTTTCAGCTACTGCGTTGCGTTGCCTTTTCATACAATGACGCGTCTGGCAATGACGCGTCTGGATGCTGGAACTGAGTGGTAGATCACATCGGAGGACTCTGAACCGCAGGCAACGTTCCCCTTGTGGTATGAGGCAGGGACGTCGCTGACCTGGTCTGTTTCTCTGTCAGTTTCCAGCTGGCTGCGCTTGCCCCGAATTGCATGCAGGCGGACTTTTTTCTGGTTGGGCGTTCTAAAGTTGGTCATGTTGGTTTTAAATTTTGTGAATCGGCGTGGGGGAGTCAAGTGGAATGGATGTGTTGACCTGCTCCGAATGTGCAGTGAAGAGGGTTGAGTCTGCTGTGAATTGCTCTGAGTTTGCTCCGAAATGATTTGAATATGTACGAGAAATTGAGAGCCGGTTCATTTTGTTCCGGTGAAAAACTGGAAAAATCGACGGCGATTCAGGTGCTTCTGAGTCACAAGTGGGCCAGGTTCCGGTGCACACTTCATCCGCCTCGCGCGCGAAGCAGAATTACACAAGAATACGATTCGGAAAGTGACGATCAAGTGCAATCTGTTCCGTTCCGGAGACAGAACTGCACTGGAAATCGGAAAGGGGTTGCATGGAAACGCTGATCAAAGAGAAAATTACAAGGGAAGGTTGCCATGAGAGTATCGCGGGGGCGATGAGGGCAAATAAATTTTGAGAGGATCATTCTTGGATTGTCATAATGAAAAATGACGAACTGAATCAATGGCTTGACTGTGATGACGAGATGAAGATGGATTCGTTTATCGAGAATTTCGAAGATGAAACCGCATTGCGAAAGTTTGCAGTATTAAATGCGAAGTCAGTCGATGCTCTATTGGTTGATTCTCGAAGCAGAAATGCAATCGTTGCTGCAGAAGCCTATTTGGATAAGTACATTTCCGCACAAGAGCTTGAAGACGCGTATTATAACGCGGAATCTGCATGTGAAGACATTGAATTGGCGAGCGTGTCTGATGAAGATCCAACTGCATATGAGGAATCAATTGAGAATGCCGCCCTTGTTGCGTTGTGGGTTGCTTACCCCGTTGGCCATACCGGGATTACTTCGTTAGAGAGCGCACGCCAGTCGGCTTTGCACACAGCATTTTACTGCTTTCAAATCCATGGTTCACGAGCCTTGAAAGAACAACTCGATAGATTTAAAGAAGCTGGAATGACGGAATGACCGCTCGAACGATATACCAGTCGTCAACACCCTCGTCATGGCCTGTTTGTGACTTGGGGGGACCTAAAAAAACAAAGAGCTGTCCCATAGGGAACAGCTCTTTGTTTATGGAGGCGGCGGGAAAGAGTTTTGGGAGCTGCGGCGTCGCTCTAAGTGTCATGTTATTAGATGCTTGTGTAAATCAATGTTTTTGGGATTTTCTTGAAAATCGTAAAAATCAGACACGAAATCAGACACATCAGACATAGGGAGATGTGCATAGGGCGGCTTTAGTGGAGGTGAGTTGCCTCTAACCCGTATTTGGATACATGTGAAGATCTTGGATAGAGTTGGTGGAGGCTACGAAAGTGCCCGCAGCCTCTCGGTATATCGGCTTTATTCGCTCGTTTTTCTCGGTGAGAGGGGCAGGGCTGTCAAAGGGCGATCTAACCACTTGCCACATGAGCGGCCTAGTCCAAATTCGGCAGGCGTGGCATGGTCGCACACTCGGAGTCATAATGGTGGGAGGCTTGCTGATAGAAATTACAATGCCAAAGGGGGCAGGGCCTAGACTTTCACCTCAGGCTGAATCATCGTGCACTGGATTAACTGCCTTGGGCATGCTGTTGATTCTTGTGGGTCGCAGCTGAAATGTACATGGCCACCAGCCTGGAAACCAGGATGGCGAAATAAAACTGACCAAAGACAGCCTGCAGGTAACAGGCTGTTTGCGCGGGGCCGGATACCGGAACGATATCACCATATCCCAGAGTCGCCATGGTGACGAACGACAGGTAAATCAACGGTTGCAGGTCCGAGTTTCGTAACGTGACTGCTTCGGATGCGGCATTAACTAGGTCATAACGAAAGGCGGCTGGATCAACCAGTAAGATGGTTGAGTAGAGGTAGGACCAGAGGAGTCCGGCCAGCAGGTAGAGACTGACTGTCCCGATAATGGTATCCAGTGTGACCCGGTCGTCGTGAAATACGGCACTCAGAATATGGTAAAAGACAAACGCCAGGAAAATGATCACCAGACTGTTGTGCAGAACCGTCAGTGAATAGCTGCGGGTAAGAAAACTGCTGACATTCAATATCAGCATCAGGACGACAAGCGTAAGGCCAATCCCCAGTGTCTTGTGGCGATGACAGACAGAGACGACTGCTGTGAGCAGGACGGTCGAGAACAACAGGCAGAAGAGCATCACAGAGACTCTGCTGCTGCCCATGAACGCGGTTCCCACCAGCAATGTCAGGATAGAACAAAGTAAATAGGTGAACTTTCCAAAGGGATGGCGAACGACCTGTTCACTTTCCTGATTCTGCATTACTGTCCCCGTGATCTGCTGCTTCAGGCTGATGCGGCAGGCGCTCCAGATAGCTTGAAACCTGGCTGGAGTGACAAACACAATTGTCGTAGCTGGTATACGGCAGCGGAGGTGGTTCACAGTACTGGCAGTCAACGTCACAGCCGGAATAACTGTGGTAAGTCGATGCACAACCTGACAGCACGATCGCTCCCAGCGTTGCGGGCCAGCGCATCCACTTTTGAGCGTTGTTCATTTTAAGCTCCTTCGTTGGAAACTGCTTCGCTTCGATTGCAGTCCTGTCTGTTATGGTTCTTCTGGCAGCGGTAAATTTTCTAGTGCTTCCGGCGCCGCGGGAATGGGTTGCAATGCCTGCGGGTTGACCCCGCCAACGACGCGTTCCAGCTCTGCCAGTGATTGTCCCAGTGATGCTTCGATTCTCAGATAACTCACCTCGAATCGGAGCAGTTCTCTCCAGTTGTCAACCAGCTGTAAAAAATCGACTTCTCCGGTATTGTAGGCCTGGCTGGAGACCTCTAACGTCTGGCGTGCTTTGGGAAGAATGTCTTCACGGAACAGGGTCATCAGATCCTGCTGACTTTTGGCTTGCGCGAAGAGGTCTGCGACTTCTTCTTGAGTGGCATCTTTTAATGAATCATAGGATCGGGCCGTCGAGACTGCTTTTGCCTCAGCGGAGCGCACTGCCGAATCCAGTTTCTTTCTGTAGATGGGCAGGTTAATGCCTGCCGTGATCAGAAATGAATCATTTCCGTTGGCAACAGGACTGACGCCAGTCGACCCTACATCGATCCAGGTGGCTCCCAGGGTGAGATCCGGCTTGTAGGCGAGGCGTGCCAGATTGAGTGCCTGCCTGTCCTTTTCGAGTGCTGCCAGTTGTGCATGCAATTCGGGACGAGAAGCAACCGCCTGTTGCTGCAACCAGTTCAGGTCGTCAGGCAGAGATCCGGGGGCGATATGATCGAGTGCCAGTAATTTTGTCTGTGGTGAAACATGCAGCAGACGAGCCAGCTTGGCCTGACCGCTTTCGAGCCTTTGTTGCAGTCGAATTAATTCATTCTCGACATTGGAGATTTCCAGCTCTGCCCGCAACAGGTCCTGCTGACTGACTTTTCCTGTCTTGTAGCGGACGTTTGCAACGTCACGGATCTCAACCAGTAACTGTTTATCGGCCTCGGTCACAGCAATGGTCTGTTGAATAAAATAGAGCTCGTAATAGGCCCGTTTCACTTTGGCAATCGTGTCCAGTTCAACGGCTGCCAGGTGCGCTCTTGATTGATTGGTTTGTGATTCGGCGAGTTCACCCTGGGCATTCAGTTTCCCTCGTGCAGGGAATTTCTGAGAAACATTTAACGCATATTCCTGAGGGCCTGAAGCCGTCTGTACCTGTTCAGGATAAAACGTCATTCCCAGAGTCGGGTCCTGCAGGCTCGAAGCGACAGGGACCTGGTGAGCGTTGGCTTCTACAAGTTTCCGGGCTGCCTGGATATCGGGGTTTTGTGACAACGCATATTGAATGTACTCTTCTACGGAATGCGCGCCCTGCAAGTCGGCAGCAACTGGATTGACGGTCGCCTGGGCAGGAGTATATGCGGCCTGTTGAACGGACTCGGAAACTTGTGCGTAACCGGGGTCATGGACCTGCTGTGCAGTTTTACAGCCGGACAATAACAGTAATATACTTAAGAAATAAGCTGACTTTCGTACGGCCATCCTTGGCCTCCCCCCTGATATGATCGGAACCGATACACACTGGTTATCATCGGTAGAATTGATTTGACTGAAACAGTGATTACAACTAAATCTACCGTACCCAGGCACCCATGTGAGGATATTTCGGGTCAGGTAAACTTTATGTTCTGCTTACCGAGTGAAAACATTGAGCTCCTCGTTCTCTCTCGACGACCGATCTTTAGACTGATTCAGTTCTTTAACGGTTTGACACTCTAATGCCACGAGCGTCAGATCATCATTCGGAGAAGCATTCGAACGCCATTTCGCAATGGTTTCGTTGATACGCATGATTTCTGTCAGAAGTGAGCTGTCAGACCTGTGGGAAAATAAATCTGTGAGTCGGTCTACTCCAAATAAAGTCCCCTCGGCGTTGGTCGACTCTGTGACTCCATCGCTAAAGAGCAGAATTCGATCTTCTGGTGAAAGTATCGTCGTTTTCTGCTCCCACTCGGCATTCAGGTCAATGCCGATTAACAGGCCTGTGCTCTTTAATGCTTCCAGGGCTCCTGTTTTTTTCTGCAGGAGGCCTGGGAGATGTCCCGCACTGACCCAGGTCAAGGTCTGTGATTCCGGCTCCCAGCGTGCAAGAAACATGGACGCAAAATTACCGGGCAGAATCGAAGCGGTAAATTGACGGTTGACTTCTGTCATGATCGTGACTGGATCAAAAGGGGGCTTTTCGGAGGCAGCCAGTAGGAGCGATTTCAACATGGCAGCCCCCATGGCAGCGGGGACACCATGTCCGCTCACATCGGCAATGCAGATGAGCCAAGATCCATCCGACAAGGGCAAGAAATCGTAGTAATCTCCGGCCACACTGTCAGCCGGTTCAAAGATATGCGCTGTTTCAAGCTGTGATATTTGAACTCCGTGGGGCAACAGGTATTGCTGAATCTTTCTCGCTTTCTCCATCTGGGTGCGGCGGTCGCGATCATTTTCTTTCAGTGCCGCGCTCATGGAATTGATGGATGAGGACAGTAAGTTCATCTCACTGCTGGTAAAGCTCGGGGCCACGGTATCCAGATTGCCGGATCTGATATCTTCCACGGTCTTTAAGAGTTGATTTAACGGTCTGCCCACAAATTTCAGCAGCACGAGATTGACGATCCCAGCCGCGATCAGCCCTAATGCCCCGAGCACAGCCAGCTGCACCAGGACTTTGGTTCGGATCGCGCGACGTACATTTTTTAATGTTTCGATTACAAAGACGCTTGCTTCTTTTCCAGGCTTATAGCCAATGACCAGCTGGTGTTGCTGGAAGTCTGCCAGATTGAACGATTCCGGATTTGTAAAATCAAACTCGGACAGGATCGCCTTACTATCTGGAGTAGTACCACCCGTCTGTATATACTTCCCATTCAGGCTGACGATGATCCGGTGCCCGGGTGAGGCCGATTTTCTCATTTCTGAACAGACTTTGTTAATATAGCTCTGGACGTCGCGATTCTGATGATCCGTATGATCCTGGATTAAATGGGAAACTGCGGACTGAATCGCGATCGCTTCATCATTCAAGCCTGTCCTCATCTGTGCTGTCGCATGCTCGATTTCCCTGTGATATTGCAATATCAGGAGTCCTGCCAGAGCGATACTCAGCGTCAGATTCACGGAAAGCAGTAATTGAAATCTGATCGTCCGGGGTTGATTCTTGAAGCGGGCGATTCTGGCAAATAAGACCGACATGACTTTGAACTTTCTTCAATCGCTGACGTCCCGGTTGATCACACTGTAGAGAAGATATGGAATGTCTGAGCGTCGTATGTTAGCGCATCATGCGATCACCCAGACATTCCAACTCAGGAGCCGACCAGGAAAATGCTCAAACGATTCCCCGGTCTGCTGCTTGTACCCTGCTACTTTCGTAAGTTGGCAGAGTACAGTGCATCGACTTTACTCAGATAGGCCTCGGGATCAGCGGCGATCTTTTTGGTGCAGGGGGGACAGCAGACATAGACAATCCGTCCATCGACGATGGTCCATTTCGGTTTTTGCGGCAGCTGCTTTTTCATCACCGGGCACTTGCCTTGCGCTTTGGCATAGTTGGCGTGAATGGTCGACCAGTGCTGCGGGTTGACCTTGCTGTTCAAACAACCTTTGCAACAGAGGTAGACTGACTCTTTGCCCACTTTGACTTTAATCGGCTTCCCGTGGTCACCGAGTTTCTGTCCTGAAACGGGGCAGATCTTCTGGGCCGCGATGCGTAACTGATCACGCTGGCTGCCTTCTGTCTGTGGTTGTTGTGCTTCTACAAACTGTTGCACACCTAATCCGGTGACGGCAACCAGTGACAAAGCCAAAATCATTCTGAACGATTTCATCATATTTCTCCTTCTAAAAAAGTCGTTCTGATCCCGCTCAGGAGGCGGGACCGCTTAAGGCTGGATCGAATGTTGAATTCTGTGATCCAGATTGAGGTAGTTCCTGATGCAGAGCCTGACTCGACAGGCCCGCATTCATTTTGAATTCCAGATAGGCACAATAGATGGCGGGGACTATGAAGGTGGTAAACGGTTCGACCAGCATGCCTCCCAGGACCGGAAGTGCCATGGCCCGGGCCACGTCGGCCCCACGACCGTGTGACATCAGTACCGGCAGCAGGGCGAAGATCGTGGTCAGGGTCGTCATCACACAGGGGCGAATGCGTTTCAGCCCGGCCGTGTAGATCGCTTCGCGTAACTCTGTAATATTATTGACCGACTGGCGTTTCAGCGTCTGCTGGATGTAGGTGGCCATCACCACGCCATCGTCGACTGCGATGCCGAACAGGGCGATAAATCCGACCCAGACCGCGGTATTCATATCCACGCCCATCCAGGCGACCGTGATCATCCCGCCGGCAAACGCGACGGGAATCCCGGAGAAGACAATCGCCGAGATCGCGAAATCCTGGAAACCGAGATAGATAATCAGCAGGTTGACCAGCAGCACCGTGGGAATGATCCACATCAGCCGCTGGTTGGCTTCGATCTGATTCTGGAAAGACCCGACGGCCTGCAGTTCAAAATTGCCCCTGGGAAAGGTCAGGGAGCCATCTTCCCGGGCTGTTCGCAGATCGGACATGACCTGTTCCACGGTCTCCAGGTCTCCGGATGCGCCAGACGGAGAAAATGCAACATGGGCGACAAGCCGGGCATCTTCACTGTTAATCGCCCCCGGACCCCAGGTGGTAGTCACGTCTGCCAGACGCTTCAGGGGCACAATGTCTCCACCGTGAGTGACCACGGAGACTTTCCGCAGGTCTTTGAGGTCCTTGCGGACGCTGCGTTCGAAACGGACCTGGATGGGGTAGCGTTCGCGGCCCTCCACGGTCGTGGTAACATCGAGGCCCCCCAGACCGGCTGAGACGATCTGGTTGACCATCATCGTGGTCATGCCGTAGCGGGCGGCTTCTTCCCGGTCGACTTCGAATTCATAGTAGGGTTTGCCCATCACGATATCAGGATTGACGGTGCCCGCATTCACATACCGGTTCTGCTTGAGGTGTTCTGCCACTGCCAGCGAGGCTTTTGACAGGCCTTCCAGGTCATCGCCGTAGACCCGGATCGCCATCGAGGCCTTAATTCCACTCTGCAGCATCACCACGCGGCCTTCAATGGGTTGCAGCGGTGAAGCAGGGGTGACACCCGGCAGCGTGGCGACCTGGTTGATTTCGTCCCAGATCTTGCGGGCGGTCATTCCTTCCCGCCATTTGGCGCGGGGTTTGAGCATCACGTACGTTTCGACCATGGCCGCAGGAGCAGGGTCGAGCGCGGACTCCACACGGCCAATTTTTCCCAGTACGTGTTCGACTTCCGGAATCCCTTTGATCAGCGTATCCTGGGCCTGCAGGATCTCCATTGCCTGGGAGAAGCTGGCCGCCGGGTAGAGACTGGGCATATAGAACCAGCTGCCTTCGTCCAGGGCGATCCAGTCGTCCGATTTCAGTCCGGTGAAGACGTGCTTGGCATCCACGTAGCCGGGAACCTGATTCAAATCCGCACCGAGCAGTTCAACCACTTTCTCGACGGGCTTGAGAACAGTCGGCAAGCCAACCCAGGCCCCCGCTCCCAGTACGACAATCAGGGCAGGAAAGGAGAGCATCAGCAGTTTGTGCTTTAATGCCAGCTTCAGTCGGCCTGCATAGAGAAACCGCACAAAACGACTGGCGGGATTTTCTTCCATGGACCGGATCTTCTCACTGGTGACCCACCAGCCGAGAAGAAAACCGGCGACGGCAGCAAAGAGCGTGGCTGCAGCCAGGGTAAGCATCGATCCCTCGGCGATGTAATCTCCCCAGACAAACCAGCAGAGGGCAGCCGTGAGACAACCCACTGCAGCGCCGCTGGCCAGTTGCCCCCAGCGGGAGATCTGCGTGCTGCGGAGAAAGATCCGGCAGAGCATCGGCAGGATGACGACGGCGACAATCAGGCTGGAGATCAGGGCGAAGGACTTGGTCCAGGCCAGCGGTGTAAACAGCCTGTGATCCCGACCGGTCAGGAAAAAGACCGGGAGAAAGCTGATAATTGTTGTGCTGACGGCAGTAATCACGGCAGGGATCACTTCGGCCGCCGATTCGCGAATGACCGTCAGACGCTGTTGTGGGCCGCCCGGAGACCCGCTGGCTTCCCATTCGGCAAGGCTGCCGTAGATGTTTTCCAGAATGATAATGCCCATGTCGACCATGGTGCCGATGGCAATCGCGATGCCCGCCAGGGACATGATGTTGGCATCGACGCCGAATGTCTTCATGGCAATGAACGACATCAACACGGCCATGGGCAGGGTGATGGCGATGATGATGCTGGCACGGATGTGTAACAGGAACAGCACCATGACCGCGATGGTGATGATGGTTTCCTGTATCAGGGCTTCGGTGAGGGTGGAGACGGTCTCGTCAATCAGCAGGCTCCGATCATAGATGCCCTGGATTTTGATGCCACCCAGTTCCGATTCCAGCGAAGCGATTTTGGCCTGCACGCGTTCGATCACTTTACGGGGATTTTCGCCATAACGCATCACGACCACACCCCCGACCGCCTCCTGTCCATTCAGATCAAGGGCACCACGACGGAAAGCGGGACCGGTCTGGACCTGGGCTACATCGCTGACGCGGATCGGTACCCCTTTGCTGGTGGTAATCACCGTATTGTTGATCTGCTCGATGGTTTCCTGTTCCGTCTTGTCCGCTCCGATGAAACCTTTGCCGCGGACAATGAACTCCATCCCGCTGGTCTCGACGGTCTTGGCGCCGACATCGATATTGGCGGCTTTCACCGAGTCGATCACCTTGCTGAGCGGAATGTTATGATAGCGTAGCTCGTCGGGGTCGACTTCGACCTGGTACTGTTTGACGTAGCCACCGATCGAGGCGACCTCGGCAACACCATCCACGGACTGCAGCGCGTACTTGATGAAGAAGTCCTGCTTTGAGCGCAGTTCCGCCAGGTCCATGCCGGCCGGCGGTTCGAGCACATAGTAATAGATCTGGCCCAGGGCAGTGGCATCGGGGGCGAGTGTCGGGACCACGCCTTCCGGCAGCGAGCCTGTAACGGTCGTGAGCTGTTCGACCACGCGGGAGCGGGCCCAGTAGAAGTCGACGTCATCGTCAAACGTGACCTGCACGAAACTGAAGCCAAACATGCTTTTGCCGCGGACACTGCGGGAGCCTGGCACCGCCTGCAGGGCGATCGAGAGCGGATAGGTAATCTGGTCTTCCACATCCTTGGGAGAACGCCCTGACCATTCGGCGAGGACAATAACCTGGTTTTCACCCACATTGGGAATGGCATCGATGGGAACTTTCTGTGCCGAGTACCAGCCCCAGCCGATCAGGCCGACCGACAGCAGGACGATCAGGAGTCGCTGACGAAGACAGAAATCGAGGATACTGCGAATCATTGACGGACCTCCTGTTTCGCTCTGGTAGCCGTCCGGGGCAGTCTGGGGGCCTGTGGTTGCTGTGGGAGCGGTTCCGGCTCTATCTCCAGCGGCACGTCCAGCGGGGGCTGGCTGTCGTCCGGCTCGATCATCAGAGGAGATTCAATTGACGGCAGTTCCATGGCGGGCAAGTCTTGATCCTGTTGGTCCGAACTGTCAGCCGTTTTGAGTTTTTCCAGGTACTGCTTCGGGTGTTCCAGCAGGCTTTCCCGACACCCTTCACAGCAGATGAAAACCATTTCTCCATTGAGGTCGACTTTGGCAGGAGCCCCCATCGATCCCAGAGACATCATCGTGACAGGACAGATCCGTTGCTGTTCTGCCCGGCTACGCTCCGCGGGAGGGAGCTTCGAAAGAGCAGCCATAATCGTTTTCGACATTTTCTCGTCCGGCAGGGGCTCTGCCCGAGTCGGATCGATCAGCGACGGATTGCCTGCCAGCTGCATCTGTGAATCGATCAGGAAGTTGCCCCGGGTCGCGACCTGCTCTCCCTGCTTGACCCCTTTCAGGATCACGATCTGGTCGCCGCAAGTCGGTCCCAGAACCACATTACGTATTTCAAAGCGTCCCGGCTCTGTTTCGACATAGAGCACGCTGTGCTGGCCGGCCATCAGGACTGCATCGCGAGGTACCGTGAGTGCTTCACTTTCCGCGATTGACTGGGAGACATAACCATACTTTGAGGTGGGAACCAGGGCCTGCCCGGTGACAGGGCACTTATCCGGTTCATTGGCGATGACGTGCGGATGCCGGGGGCAGATCCAGCAGTCTGCCAGTTCGGGATCGTAGACGCCACCGGATTTTCCCTTACTTCCCGCAGGAACGGAGATGGTTGCCCGGGCGTAATCTCCCACACGCAGCGCTCCTTCCAGGTTAGGCATGACGATTCGTACGCCGACCGTACGTGTCTCGGGATCGACGTGAGGATCGATGAAGGCCACGCGTCCGGTGAAGGTCTGGTCGGGGTGCGACTGCACGGTCGCCTCGACTTTCTGACCATACCGAATCCTAGCGGCATCTTCCGGGAACAGTTCGAGCATCAGCCACAACTGCGAAAGATCAGCCAGCTGATAGATCACCTGTCCCTCTTTGACATACTGACCTTCCACCGCAGGCTTTTTGATGACCGTACCACTGATAGGGGCACATAAATGCATCCGGCTGTTGGCAGTGCCCGTTTTTTCGATTTCTTCGATCTGGGGCAACGTCATACCCAGTTCGACTAATCTCTGTTTCGAGCTCTGATAGAGGTTTTCGTTGGTCTGGATCACCCGTTTCAGTGTGGCAGAGCGACTGTTCTCTAAGGCTTTTTTGGCCAGCAGCAGTTCGACCTGACTCGAATAAAGCAGGGGGGAGTAAAGATAAGCCAGTCGGTCTCCCTGTTTGACTTCGACTCCTGTAAAATCGGCATAGAGTCGTTCGATGCGACCGTCCACATATGCAGACAGTGTCTTGAGGTTCCCTTCGTCATAGCTTAATTCGCCCACGGCCTGGATCGTGTGGCTCAGGGGCATCGATTCGACCGAGGCGGTCTGAATGTTGGCAATCCTGCGGGCCGCCGGATCGATGCGGACCGCATTAGGGTCTGATTTCGACCCATCCGAGGTGGCCGGCACCAGTTCCATGGCACAGACCGGACACCGTCCCGGTTCGGTCTGCGGAGGAGTGCACATCATCGGGCAGATATATTTAACAACTTTGCTGAGGGTCGATCCATGGCTGTGACCTCCCCCGCCAGCCGTGATGAAGCCCATTCGCTGCGCCACGCCCAGGCCGGCGATCAGTACAGCCCCGCATAGCAGAAACAGGAACGGCTGCACCAGCAGTCGAATCCACCAGCGGCGGACATGCTGTTTTTTCTGTGAAGCCGCCTCATCACGGGCGCAGATCTCACTTTGATTCGAATTATTCATAACAGCCTCATACGGAATCGTGACAGACAACGGTTATTTTCAGGGAAAATAGGGTCTGGCTGTTTTACATGAATCAGGAGATGAGACACGAAACGGGGGATTAAACCCGAGATGTCTCAAAACATCCATCAAACAGGGAAAACAGCGCGCACTGAGACAGTGGAGGTGAGATCAGATCAACCAGCTACAGAGGATTTCCTGCTGGTGAAGTGTGGGCTGGAATGAGAATTGAGGTGTGTCGAACGCCGTGCCTGACTGCAATTGCTGTGTGCAGACGACATAGGTGATCACCTGATTGGCTGCCAGCCGGGATACTTCGCGTTCCTGAGAAGAGCGATTTTCATCCGGAATAACAGGCAGTTTCTGTTCGACCGAACATCGACACCGCAGTTGATGGGAGGTTGCAGAGCAGCAGCCCTGTTCTACATCCATCAAGGGTGAGCAGCAGCAAGCTTCAGTTGAACAACGTTGATAGGCCTGTGCTGATGGCATAACTCCCCCGAGGAGAGTGGCTGCCACGAGCATCCAAGCGATCAGAGATTGTGTTAACGTCTGAAACATTGCTACACCGGTCAAAAAGGAAAGTCTCATTTGTTCTAAGGCCCAGACTTACAACAGTCAAGTCTGAATTCTGTTCACGCTGATAGGGTGATTCTCACCTGCTGATCGTCTGCTGAAATAGGAGAGTCGATTTCCTGAGGGATGTGGTCAGAATCAGAAATCTGAACACGGTCATAATATCGGGAAATCAGCAGACTCTGCAGCGCGTAAAGATGCTGTCTGAGCAGCTTTATAGCGTGAAGCGACAAAGAGATACGCAGCGATCGAGCGCTGCCTGTGGTGCAGCACTAAAGTGCGTTTTCCCTGCTGTTTGTGACAGATTGTCGATCGTCACTACGAAAACGACTTCCGGAAAATCGACCAGCTTTTCTGCAGGATTATTTTCGACAGGAGCAGGAGCTAGAGGACTGACAGGTTGGTTCTGCGAACCACAATGACAGTCGGTACCACAAGAGCAGGTGCCAGATTCGACAGCTTGAATTTCGCTGGAACAGGTAATGTCAGCGGGCCGTGATTCGAGAGTCGGAGCCGAAATCGATGGGAGCTCAGCATCGTCACCGCAATGGCAGACAGCGGCCCCTGTGCAACAGCACCGAGTCGTCTGACTGTCTGTCGACGATCCCTGCTCAGAACAGCACTCAGTGTCAGTTTGAGACTGACTTGGGCAGCAGTAACAGGACGCGGCGGCAGGCAGACCTTGCAGGGGAACTGTCAAGGCAGCCAGGCAAACCATGATTCGAGTTGTGATTGTTTTTGACATCCACATGACTGAAATCTTTCTCCCCCTTCTGTCTTAATCTCAGCGAAGAGGTTTCTATCTGTATTAATCGGACAGAAACCGAATTGATCTGGAGACGAACTCGCGGGAAATCGTCTTCGCTTCAAGATGTGTTCCAAGTCTCTGAAACCAAAGGGATTGGGGAAGGCTGCGGAAGTATCTTTAGAATCCCTGATCAGGTCAAGAGAGGTTGTACGATCAACCTCGAAAGGGGCAATCCTTCACAGTTCGCTGCTGATGAAAAGCAGTGTAATTTGAAACCGAAATCGAATCCTTGCAATCACTTCCGGCCCCAGAACTGAGGTTCCTGTTAAATAAACAAGATGAAAAACTGCTCTACAGATCGCTTTCAATGATTCCAGGGCACCAGATCTTCAATATGACTATCGTCGAATAAAATTCTGCAATTTTTAAGTATACCCTGAAGAACTGAATCTCTTCACGCATCTAATTTCAGTAGTAGTGTTCAATTTGCTGTTTTTCACTTTTTGGGGAGAGAAGATCATGAAACCCGTACGTGTCAAACCAGTTGGAGTATGTTTAGTCGTCGTTGCACTGGTATTGCTGTCAGACAGTTTGTCGGCGTTTGCTCTGCAGAGATCACGTGAATATATGGGAAAGCCTCATTATGGGTCGAGCACTTTTCGTGCATCGCGCAATATGAGTCATGCCAGAGATTATTCTCAGGACCTCTATTACTACACCTGTGATACTCAAACCCCTGATCCAGAACTTGTAAGATCAGGGTCCACGGAACTAGGACGCAACATTGATGCTACTAAAAAAGAACTTGCTACGATTCGTAAAGAGTATGAAGCAGACAAAGAAGTTCTGGCAAGCTTAAAGGAAATTCAAAAACATCTGATGAATGCAGCAGCACAACACAAAACACTGGAAGATCATTGCCAGATGGAGACCTTTGATGGAACTGCTGGGATGAAATGCTGCAGTGATATCACCAAAGAGTTGGAAAAAGCGATTGCTGAGCATTCTGCATTGATGCGTAAACTCGAAATCAGGGAACTGGCTAAAAGTAAGAAGGAGACCAAGTCCCAAAAGTAATTGGTTGCATTATCCTATGCGAGACTGGTAATTCTTGCCGCCACGATAAACGAACATTATTTCGCTCTTTGAGAGCTGAAATTCTAGGAAACAAGAGGCGAGTCACCAGGGAAGACGTTGCTCTTCCCTGGTCTATTTCAATTTTGGTGAAGAAGAGATTGCGATTGCTATCGATCTGACAGGTTAGGGGGCCGTGCATCTATTCCGGGAGAGCTGTTTTTTTAGTGCCCCCTCTCGATTGTGCCAGGACGACAATGCTACGCTGATTGACTCGGTAGAGTGTTTGAGTCAGTGGGATTTCAGTGTCAGGTGAGAGCAGGTCCATGGGACTGGGCAGGGAAGTATCGACAACCCGCATCCATGTCTTATCTGCTTCTGCTTGTGCATGGATTGAGAACTGCACGGGGCTTGTCGAACCATTGATCATCACGTAAAGATCGCGCGTTTCTGGCGAAGGATCGTGCAGGTGGTATGCCAGGCATTGAGAATCGGCGGACAGATCGACCTCCGGTTGTTCTGCCCCGTACCACTGAATCTTCTCCCGCCAGAAAGTCGAACTCCCCAGCATTCCATGAGATTTGCGAAACGCGATCATTTTTTTGAAAAAGCGGAAGACTTCTTCATGTTGCTTCAGCCGGTCCCAGTCGAGCCAGCTGGTTTCGTTGTCCTGGTTGAAAGGGTTATTATTACCTCCCTGGGTCTGCATAAACTCATCCCCCATACGAAACATAGGGCTGCCATTGGACAGCATTAGCAGACAGCAGAAGTATTTTACCTGTCGTTTGCGTAAATCAGTGACCTCTTGCGGCACTTGATCGTTTCCTTCCCAGCCACAGTTCCAGCTGAAATCATGGGGGCCATCCTGATTGTTTAAGCCATTGGCAGCATTGTGCTTCCTGTTATATGCCGTGAGGTCAACCATCGTGAATCCGTCGTGTGATGTAATGAAATTGATACTCTGGAACGGGCGAAATGCATGATAGGTGTCATCCGGAAATAGATCGTTACTGCCATACAGACGCGTCATCAGTTGGGAAATCAGCCCCCGATCTCCCCTGACAAACTGTTGCAGCGTGTCCCGAAACTGGCCGTTCCACTGCATCCAGGTACGACCGGGAAAAGATTTGCCTAACTGGTACAGGCCCGAGGCGTCCCACGGCTCTGCGATCAGGCGGACATGGGCCAGGTCCGGATCGGAGGCAATCTGATCGAATAAAGGTGGCTGGTTGAGATTCACGGCTCCATCTCCGCCGCGAGAAAAGACAGAAGCCAGGTCGAACCGAAACCCGTCAACATGCATCTCTTTAGCCCAGTAACGTAAGCTGTCCAGAATGAGGCGGCGGACAGTCGGAGCAGAAGTATTGAGTGTGTTTCCTGTGCCGCTGAAGTTGGCATAGGGGGCACTCGGATTGCCGGACGCGACATAATAGGTTGCATTGTCGATTCCTCGATAGCAGTATGTCGGGCCTCGATGGTCTCCCTCTCCGGTGTGGTTGTAAACCACATCCAGAATTACCTCAATCCCGGCACGATGCAGTTCGCGGACCATCTCCCGAAACTGGCTATGCTGCTCACACGAAGACTGGTTCGTCGAATATTGATTATGGGGAGCGAAAAAATTCAGAGGCATGTAGCCCCAGTAGTTTTCGTCAAATGGATCAAATTGAAAGACGGGCATCAATTCGACCGCTGTGACTCCGAGTTCTTTGAGATAGGGGATTTTTTCAACGACGCCGGCAAAGGTGCCCCGTTTGTCATCGTCGACTCCTGAATTCGGATGCTGTGTGAATCCACGCACATGCATTTCGTAGATGATCAAATCGGTTCCATGACAGATGCGAATTTCGTCTTTCCAGTCAAACGGACATCGGCAAATATCCAGGCGCCCCAGAGGGGTAGGGGGGATTTCGGATTGATCTCGATCCGGCGTGTCTGTGGGAAAGAAAATGCTGCGTGCGTACGGATCGATCAGAATTTTATCGGGATCGTACACATGCCAGTTGCTGGTTGCAGGCTCGGCGGGGCCATCGATTCTGTAGGCATAATAAACGGCATCGTCGGCCTCCATGAGTGGTACCCGGCAATGCCATACGGAACCGGATTTGTTTTTGAGCGGATCGAGTTTCAGGGAACAGGCAGGAACCTCAAAGTCCTGTTCCCGAAAGAGCAATAATGTCACCCTGGACGCATTCACGGCATCGATGGCAAAATTATAAGCCTGTTCCGAGTTGATCCAGCTGGCACCCAGGGGAGCAGGGGTACCTTCGAATCGTTCCCATTCCGGTCCCTGTTGTAACTGGTCAGCAGGTGTCTCACTATCAACCAGAGTCCCACAGTGCTGACAGATAATCTGTGTGGTGTTTCGGGGCATTATTAATCCTTTTACTCTACTCGTTCTTTGGGCAATTGAAGCGGGCTGTTCGATCTGGTTATCTCATCTCGTGGTCACCAGAGGATGGCTACTCATATTCAAAGCGGGCTCGAAACCGTTGTCAGTCGTAATAGGCCTTGAGCACGTACTGCTGCACCATCCGCTGGGTATTGAAATAAGACGCATTCAGGGCAATGGCGTGGGCCATGATTTTCAGCCAGGCATCTCTCTGCTGATAAAACAGGGGAATGACAGAGTTCTCTAGTGTTTCATACAGACAGTTTGCGTCATGGGCGAGTCGTTCCTGGTCGTTGTGATAACTTTCCCCGACATGATCAATCGCCCAGCCTGTGACTCCTTCCACACAACCTTCGATCCACCAGCCGTCCAGAACGCTCAAGCTGGGGACACCGTTGAGAGCCGCTTTCATTCCACTGGTGCCCGAGGCTTCCAGGGGAGGGAGTGGCGTGTTGAGCCAGACATCAACCCCTGAGGTCAAGAGACGCGCCAGTTCCCAGTCATAATTCTCCAGGTAAACGACCTTCACTTCAGGTAGCATCGAATCCTTCTGCTGAAAAATCTCCTGAATCAGATGCTTGCCCTGTTCGTCGTGTGGGTGGGCTTTCCCGGCAAAGACAACCTGGATATTTCGGACCTGGCGGGCCAGATTTTTGAGCCGGGCCGGATCGTGGAATAATAAATTGGCTCTCTTGTAAGCGGTGGCCCGACGGGCAAAGCCAAGTGTGAAGGTGTTGATGTCGAAGCCTGTCCCTGAGCTGGCGTTGACCTGATCAATGAGTTTTTGTTTGGCCGCCTGATGTGCCTTCCAGATATCCTCACCGGGAATGGACAACGCACTGCGCAGGCTGGAATTGTCCTCCCGCCACCCCGGAAGATAATGGTCAAACAGGCTGGCCAATGCGGGAGCAGCCCAGGTTTCCAGATGGACTCCATTCGTGATATGGTCGATCTCGTAGTGGTGATACTGATCTCGAGGGACGAGCATCTTACGAGAGACTTCACCATGCTTTCGGGCGACACCGTTGACATAATGGCTGAGATTCAGCGCAAGGTATGTCATATTCAATTCGCCTTCACAGCAAAACACTTCATGATTCTCAAAAATATCAGATCGCGCGAGTGTGTGCTGTACCAGATCCAGGGGGAACCGGTCGTGGCCGGCGGGTACCGGGGTATGCGTGGTGAAGTTACAGCTGTGACGGACATTCTGCACATCCTGCGAATTAAACTGAGAGCGTCCCGCTGCCTGGGCACTCTCATCCAGCAACTCCAGTCCCAGCAGTGCGGCATGTCCCTCGTTCATGTGAAAACGTGTGATATCCTGGTGTCCCAGCGCCCGGAGTATTCGCACACCGCCGAGCCCTAAAATAATTTCCTGGCAAAGTCGATAATGCTGATCGCCTCCGTATAACTGGTCCGTCAACCTGCGATCCCAGTCTGAATTTCCTGCGATGTCGGTGTCCAGCAAGATGACGGGGAGCCTGTTTCCACGACAACTCTGAATTTCATATTTCCATGCACGCACATGAATCGGCCGGTTTTCGATTTCCACGTCGACTTGAACGGGCAGTTCACTGCAATACTGACCGATTTCCCAGGGCATAGGGTTTTCATACTGCCAGCCCGATGAATCCAGGGATTGAGCAAAGTATCCCTGACGCTGAAGCAGTGTGACGCCGATCATCGCCACGCCCAGATCAGCCGCTGCACGGAGCGTATCGCCAGCCAGGATTCCCAGGCCTCCACTGTAGGTCGGCATCTTCGGATGCAGAGCGATTTCCATTGAAAAATAAGCGACAAGCGGGCGATCTGAATGAGTCATCTTGAAATCCTTTCCATCAGAAGTCTGACTGATCGGTTTTTCTCAAGTACAAATGCAGTTGCCCGATAATGAAATTCCCGCATGTGATGTGGAGCAGGGTGATGCAGATCGGACCTGAAAGAGCGACAGGAAGCGGTTATTATTGCTTTGTATGAATCACCTGTTTCGGGAAGCAGTGAGCAAATCCAACAAACTCTCCTCACTTTAGATGCCTGAATCCTGGAATTCTTCACGAAAAACAAGAATTTTATCATACTGCTGATGTTCGAAAGGTCTCGCATCAACTCTCAGGTTGAGGGGATTGCATTAGCGGGCTTGTTCCATTATGACTTTGGATATTCTGCTGCAATGACCTCGTTTTCCACCTATTGTATTTTTACCATCACATTCTCTATTCTGTAGCTTTGCTGAAAAAAAGCGAATTATTTCTGTGTTTCTGTGAAGAAATCCCACAACCGTGTCATCTAAAAGAGCAACAAAACGACAAAACGCTTCTTTGCAGGCTCTGGTCGATGCTGAAACCATCGAAGGGTGCCAGGCAAGAGAGAGTCATGCGCAAGAGCGTCTTTACGGGTTGTGCCATGCACGGATTTATCACCTGATGGTTCGGATGGTTGGCTTGCAGGATGCTGCTGATTTAACTCAGCAGATATTTCTGCAGGCATTTCGTAAGATCGATCAATATGCGGGCCAATCGAAGTTTGAAACCTGGTTTTATCGACTGGCGATTAATGAGGCTCTTCAGTACCTGCGGAAAACTCGCCGCCGGTCGCACCTGTCATTAACACAAGAACCCATGTGTCAGAACCAGCCAGAGCAGAATCGCAGAGACATGAAAGAACTCCTGGAAGAGGCTCTGTCTCGACTGGAGCCGGAGGTGCTTTCCGTTTTCATACTGCATGAAGTGGAAAAGTTGACATATCGTGAAATTGCTGAGGTGAAAAAGATCGCAGAAGGCACTGTTGGCTCGCGAATGAATCGTGCTCGACGGGAGTTGAAACAGCACCTGACTGATCTGGGGTGGGAGCCATAACATGAATTGTCCCGAAGTCCAGGAATTACTTTCCGCTTATTATGATGGCGAACTGGATGAAGCCCGGTCATCCGCGGTCGCGGCGCATATTGAAACGTGCGCCGAGTGCAAAGCAGAACTGGATGTATTTGCAAAGCTGACACGACTGACGGAATCTCTCGATGCTCCAGCCCCCTCTGATCAGATCTGGAATCAAATTCAGCAACATCTGCATGATTCGCCCACCACGGATCAAACAGGAAAGGACAATCACCACACGACTGGACGTCGCAATTTCTTCAAATGGGGGGGGGGGACCTTAGCAGCAGTATTTCTGTTAGCCGTCGGTACTGGCTGGTGGTTCTTTCAGTCAGGGCGAGAAGTTAAGGAGCATCAACATAACCATCAACAGTTTACCGCTGAGTTTGGACAATATCTCGATCTTTTTACCCAAGATCCCAGTGCCGCCCAGCAATTCCTACTGGCGAAGTATCAAAATCAGCCCTTACAGGAGGGGCAGATTCCAGAGAAAACTGGTTATAAGCCATTCATTAGCAAAGGGCTGCCTGCAGATTATAGACTTGAATCCGCCCATCTGTTTAAGATGCCCTGTTGTACCTGCGTGCAAGCCGTTTGTAAAAGAAACGATGGTAGCACGCTGGCAATATTTGAGCACGATAAGGAAGAGACCAGCGAATGGTTCGGAGATCGGCCCAATGTTTGTATTGCCTGTAAGGACAGAAAGTGTTGTCTGGTGGAATTCGATCAGCAGATTGCTGCCAGCTGGAAACGGGGTTCTCATTACATCACATTGATTGGTGTAAGAGATTTAGATGAAGTGGATCGATTCGTGACCTGGTCGAATAAACATCAGCCGACAGCCACGAATTGAGTTTTCAGGAAAGTTACGATTTCCGATAGAGGCCGAAAATGAAATCACCTTTTCAATCTGACCGGTTACGTCACTTCTACAAACGAAATGCCGGGAAAATCTGGGTTTTGCAAACGGCCTTTTTGATATTGATCGGCTTCAGTATTGCCTGGTCAATGAAGGCCCCCTCTTCGGAGTCGGATCAACCTCCGAAGGAAACCGCTCATGCAGAGCATGCAAAAGCACCGCAGATCTGGACCTGCTCCATGCATCCCCAGATTCGCCGAAACGCACCTGGCAAATGCCCGATTTGTGGTATGGAACTGGTTCCTGTGGGGCCGACGCCGGAGGGAATGCGTACGATTCAGATCAGTGAGACTGCCCGTAATCTGCTGCGAATTGAAACCACGCCTGTAGAGCGGCGTGAGGTCACAGCAAAGATTCGCATGGTGGGGAAAGTCGAGTACGACGAAACAAAGCTGGCACATATCACGGCCTGGGTTTCAGGACGTCTGGATCGACTGTACGTCGATTTTACCGGCGTCGAGGTTAAAAAAGGCGAACATCTGGTCTATATCTACAGTGAAGAGTTGTATGCTGCCCAGGAAGAGTTGATTCAGGCACTGAAATACAAAAAAGAAGGTCCTGCGAAAACGACCAGGCTGGTGCAACCGATCGATCTCGTTGCATCTGCCCGTGAAAAGCTCAGACTGCTGGGACTGACTGCAGAGCAGATTCAGGAAATAGAAAAGCGGGGCACTCCCTCAGAACATCTCACGATTTACTCACCGATCGGCGGGATCGTCATTCAAAAGCTGAAGGAAGAGGGAGACCGCGTCCGCACCGGGGATCGAATTTATACTGTAGCCGATCTCAATCTGGTTTGGGTCAAGTTAGATGCCTACGAATCTGACCTGATCTGGCTGCATTATGGACAAAAAGTGATATTCAAAACCGAAGCCTATCCGGGGGAGACATTCACGGGGCGGATTGCCTTCATTGATCCTGTCCTGAATGAGTCAACACGCACGGTCAAAGTCAGAGTGAATGTGCCAAATAAAGATGGCAAGCTGAAACCGGAAATGTTTGTCAGCGCCGTGGTGGAATCACAGGTGGCAACGGGAGGCCGTGTCCTCGATGAAGAACTGATGGGGAAATGGATCAGTCCCATGCATCCGGAAATTATTAAGGATCATCCCGGGGTCTGTGATATCTGTGGAATGCCACTGGTTCGCGCTGAGACGCTGGGTGACGTTATCACACCAGAGGAAAAAAAAGACAAACCATTGGTGATTCCTGTATCAGCAGCTCTGGTTACGGGGACAAGAGCGATTGTTTATGTCGAAGTTCCTACAGCCAGCAAGCCGACCTATGAAGGGCGGGAAATCGTTCTGGGCCCGCGTGCTGGAAATTATTACATTGTCAGGAATGGTTTGAGAGAAGGCGAACTTGTCGTCACGAATGGCAATTTCCAGTTGGATAGTGCTCTGCAGATCTCTGCTAAACCGTCCATGATGACACCGGAAGGCGGCGGCGGTGGAGGAGGACATCAACACGGCGGCAGTAGTTCCGAAAACAAAAAGATGGAACAGAAACAGTCTCAGCCTAAGAAAATGTCTCTGCCACACCAGTTTCAGCAACAACTCAGCAGAGTACTTCAAGCCTCCGATGCCGTTACTGCGGCCATTGAAAAATCGGAACTGACTCAAGTGCGTGCGGCATTCGAGCAACTGGGACAGGCCCTGCAGCAGACAGATACCAAACTACTGACGGGACATGCCGCTATGCTGTGGGGGGAATTTTCCATGCTACTGTCAAATGACGCGGTTGAAGGCGGTGATGTTCTATCGCTGGAAGAGGCAGATCAGGTCTATGCCAAACTGAAACGGCATATACAACGTGTGCGTGCCCAGTTTGGAATGAATCATACAAACCACGAAAACGGTGCTAAGGACATTGAAGTGCCTGCTGAATTTCAGACTGAATTAGCGCCGTTACTGAACTTTTATTTTACCCTCTCAGAATTTCTGGCATCCGATCAGGAGCAGAAAGCACTTGGGGCTGGTTCGAAGTTGAAGCAGATACTCGGTTCGATTCAGAGTTCCGCTTTGCAGGGAGATGCTCTGAGATACTGGAATCAGGAAGCTGTCAATCTCGCCGGGATTGCCGATCAGTTTAAGCTGGCAAAGGACCTAAAGTCGCTGCGCAAGTCCTTCGCATTGCTTTCCCAGGAAATCCTGGTTCTGGTGAAGACTTTTGATCTTGCCCGCCAGCCGCCCCTGTATGAACTGCATTGTCCGATGGCCTTTCAGGGGCGGGGAGCGATCTGGTTGCAGCGCGATACTGAGGTCAAAAATCCATATTTTGGGACGTCGATGCTAAAGTGTGCGGATCGAGTGGTCCCGATCGCTAGAGAGCAACTTCAGGAAAAACCAATCGAACACAAGGGACATGACCATCAGTAAATATTGTTGGCAAACATGGTCTCTCCGTTTCGACAGGAAAACAGATGGTGACTGAATCCGAAAATGTAAACTTGAACCAGGATGAACCGAAATCGATTCTCGAAAAGGTCATCTGGTTCAGTCTGAACAACAAGCTGGTAGTCAGCTTACTGGTCATCGCGATTCTTGGCTGGGGCGCGATGGTTGCCCCCTTCGACTGGGATCTGGGGGGACTGCCGAGAAGTCCTGTCCCCGTGGATGCCATCCCTGATATTGGTGAGAACCAGCAGATTGTTTTCAGTCAATGGATGGGCAGGTCGCCCCAGGATGTGGAAGACCAGATTGGATATCCCCTCACGGTGGCACTGCTCGGGATTCCCGAAGTCAAAACCATCCGCAGTTACTCGATGTTTGGTTTTTCAACGATCTACGTGATTTTTAATGAGAAGGCGGAATTCTACTGGTCTCGCTCCCGCGTGCTGGAAAAACTGAACAGTTTGCCTCCGGATACCCTCCCGGAGGGCGTTCAACCGACACTGGGGCCTGATGCCACCGCCCTGGGACAGATCTTTTGGTATACGCTCGAAGGCCATGATCCGGATGGCAATGTCGTTGGAGGCTGGGATCTGCGCGAACTGCGTACGGCACAGGACTGGTATGTGCGTTACGCTCTGGCATCGGCGGAAGGGATCAGCGAAGTTGCCTCGATCGGTGGTTTCGTTCAGGAATACCAGATCGACGTTGACCCCGATGCAATGCGGGCAAACAAGGTGAGCCTGGAACAGGTTTTTAATGCCGTACGCATGTCAAATGTGGACGTGGGGGCGCGTACTATTGAATTAAACAAGGCAGAATATGTCATCCGCGGTCTGGGATTTGTCGAAAATATTGGCGACCTTGAGAAGACGGTCCTGAAGGTCAGCGACAACGTACCCATCACTGTCAAGGATGTCGCTACCGTCTCACTGGGGCCCGCTCTCAGACGTGGCGCGCTGGACAAAGAGGGTGCAGAAGCCGTAGGGGGAGTTTGCGTCGTTCGGTATGGATACAATCCGCTGGAAGCAATCAAAAACGTGAAAGAAAAAGTTGCGGAAGTATCTGTGGGGCTCCCGAGCAAGGTTTTAATTGACTTCAAGAAGATAACGCCTGACAAGATTACAGAGTATGCCCGACAGCATCACTTTGATGCCTATCAAAACGATCAATTGAATGATAAAGCCTGGGTTCAGCATTTAAGGTCCCTGGAACGCAGTGAGTGGCCAGAGTGGGCTACCATCAGCCAGATTACGGTCGTTCCGTTTTATGACCGCACAGGGTTAATTTATGAAACGCTGGGGACCCTGAACACCGCACTCACTGAGGAAATCCTGGTCACGATCATCGTCATTCTGATCAGTGTGATGCATTTGCGGAGTTCAGTTTTAATCAGTGCCCTGTTACCACTGGCTGTGCTCATGTGCTTTATTGCCATGAAAACACTGGGGGTCGATGCAAATATTGTTGCCCTGTCCGGCATCGCCATCGCCATAGGTACAATGGTCGATATGGGGATCATCCTCTGTGAAAATATCCTGAAACAACTGGATGAAGCTGGTCCAGATGCTGACCGTCTGAAAGTGATTTACAATGCTACCCGCGAAGTCGCCAGTGCTGTCCTCACTGCTGTGTCTACTACCGTTATCAGCTTTCTGCCCGTATTTACCATGATTGGGGCTGAAGGTAAGCTATTTAAGCCGCTCGCATTTACGAAAACCTTTGCCTTGATTTCCTCCGTCATTGTCGCACTGACGATTATTCCTCCCGCTGCCCATATTCTGTTTAGAGGAAAAGTTCACTCAACCTCAATCAAGCGTTTTCTTCCCTGGAGCCTGGTTATTCTTGGCATGCTGATTGTTCTGCTGGCTATCCTGAATATGCTCCCTATGGAAAATACTGGTTTCATCGGACGTTTCTCACTTCCCTGGTGGGTTGGAGCAATCGTACTGGGGCTGGGAGTGTACAATTTAATGGAACACCGAATTCCCGAACGCCTGCGTCAATTTGGGCCCCTGGCCGCAAACTACCTGGCCGTACTGGTGGTCGGCTTGATTCTAACCGAACACTGGCTCCCCCTGGGACCAGATAAAGGTTTTAGTCAAAATCTGATGTTCGTGACGCTGTTAATTGGTGGACTGTTGGCCTTCTTTCAATTCTTCCAGCGCGTCTTATATGAACCGCTGCTCCGCTGGTGTCTGAAAAACAAACTGCTCTTTCTTTCCATTCCAACACTGATCCTGTTTCTGGGCGGTTGTGCTTGGTTGGGCTTTGACCGTGTGTTCGGATTCGTTCCTGAACCAGTTCGTAATACAGCTCCGTGGAAAAGTATGGCAGCGACATTTCCGGGATTAGGTAAAGAGTTTATGCCACCATTAGATGAAGGCTCTTTCCTGTATATGCCAACAACGATGCCTCATGCCTCTATTGGCGAATCAATGGATGTACTGCAGCTCCAGGATAAACTGTTGATTTCTATCCCCGAAGTGGAATCGGTTGTGGGGAAGGTCGGTCGAGTAGACAGTCCTCTCGATCCCGCTCCGATTTCCATGATTGAAACCATCATTACATACAAGACTGAGTATAAATCGGATCAACAGGGGCATCGTATCAAGTATCGATATGATCCAGTCAAAAATGAATTTGTCCGAGATAAAAATGGAAAGCTGATCGAAGATTCTGATGGGCGTCCTTATCGTCAGTGGCGAGAACATATAAAGTCACCGAATGATATCTGGAAGGAAATCACCGACGCTGCCAGTTTGCCTGGGGCAACATCAGCTCCTAAACTGCAACCCATTGCCGCGCGGATTGTCATGCTGCAAAGTGGTATGCGTGCCCCAATGGGACTCAAGATCAAAGGCCCCGATTTACAAACGATTGAACGCGTGGCTCTGGATATTGAACGATTGCTCAAACAGGTTCCTTCAGTAGAAGAGTCTGCTGTGATTGCTGATCGTATTGTCGGAAAACCATATCTGGAGATCGACATCGATCGCGATGCGATTAAGAGATATGGATTACATATCCGCTCTGTTCAGGATGTGATTGAGGTCGCTATAGGCGGAAGGAGGATTACGACGACAGTCGAAGGCCGTGAACGCTACCCGGTCCGTGTGCGTTATGCCCGTGAATTGCGGGATGAAATTGAAACATTGGGCCGTATTCTGGTTCCCACCCCCACTGGCGCGCAGATCCCACTCGAGCAACTCGCCGAAATACGCTATACCCGTGGACCACAGGTGATTAAAAGCGAAGACACTTTCCTTTTGGGCTATGTCTTGTTCGACATGAAACCGGGGAATGCCGAAGTCGATGTTGTGGAAGAATGCCAGCGATTCCTGCAACAAAAAATACAAACCGGAGAATTGGTTCTCCCGCCAGGTGTGAGTTACAGCTTTGCCGGCAGTTATGAGAATCAGATCCGCTCTCAGAAGACTTTGATGATAGTACTGCCCTTGGCGCTGTTCGTGATTTTCCTGATCTTATACTTCCAGTTCAGTTCGGTCATCACGACCTCGCTGGTCTTCAGTGGGATTTTGATCGCCTGGTCGGGGGGCTTCATCATGCTCTGGCTATATGGACAACCCTGGTTTTTGGATTTTCAACTGTTCGATACCAGTATGCGTTCTCTGTTCCAGGTGCATCAAATCAATCTGAGCGTTGCCGTCTGGGTCGGATTCCTGGCTCTGTTCGGGATTGCCACTGATGATGGCGTCGTCATTACCACTTACCTCGACCAGAGTTTTCGTAAACGCAGGATCGGTTCTGCCAGGGAAGCGCGAGATGCCACTCTGGCTGCAGGCTTAAGGCGTGCCAGGCCCTGCTTAATGACCACGGCCACAACCATTCTGGCCCTCATTCCTGTCCTGACATCCACGGGGCGGGGCTCTGACATCATGGTCCCCATGGCGATCCCCAGCTTCGGGGGCATGCTCATCGAAATCATGACCATGCTGGTCGTACCGGTGCTTTACTGCAGTGTTATGGAGTGGAAGTTGAAATGGGGAATCGAAGATCCCCGTTTTGAGGAGAATGCTCAATCTTAAAAGCTCGAGAGATTATCCTCACTAAACTACCGCAAGGAGAAGACTGCGATTGAAGACGACATGACTCCTCTTCAATCGCAGAAGCAACTTCTCACCTCGAACAGGTTAAACAACAGGATCGTATGAAGATCCTGTCTCTTAAAGAGTATTTTTTAACTTGCCGTCCTACCACAGCATGAACAGGGCCATCAGGATCATCACGCTGTTTTCGATGATCGTGACCGCAGACATGGGCAGATTAAATACTGTCCCCAGACAGGCACACTGAATTGCCTGACGTTTTCGTACGGCTTGCAGCACACCGATTAAGCCGACCCCCATCACAACAACCGTGGCAGCGTTTATCAGCATCGGAAACCAGCCGAAAATAAATGCGACCCCCAGTGAAAATTCAAGAAACGGATAGAGTAACGCGTACAGACGCGACCGTTTTGCCACAATATCATAGGTCGCAAAGGCATCGGCGAACTTGCTGACATCAAGCAGCTTGAAGAAGGCAAATCCCAGGAAAAAACAGCCCATAAAGAAACGCAGGAAGTTTCCCCAGACCCAGCCCGATGCTTGTGCTGAGGTTAAGATCGCGGCTGCACCACATACATAAAATACAACCAGCAGCAGCGGCTTATAGGTACTGAGTTTGAAATGATGTTTCTCCTCTGGAGGCTGAATCTGCTCCAGCCGGGGAGTCGCCTTTAAATCCTCCTGTTTTAAAACAGGCTTCGCCTCAAACCCGGCTCCCTCTACAACCGCGATAAGTTTCTCGACAGGATCTTCCCCCTGCATTTTAGCTGTGACAGTTTTTAATCCACTGGAAAGGTCTGCTTCCCACTCCTGTATCTCAACAGTCTGATCCAGCACAGGTTGTAATTTTCCCAAACAGGACTGGCACTTCATATTTGTCGATACGGTCACCTCTTGAAGGTGATCTTCCTGCTTCACCAATGTCATATTTTGATTCTCCCTATTTTAAGTATCAGGTTTATAGTTCGGGGGAGGTAATCGATTCGATGATCGGACAGTCAGACAGAGCACCTCGGCCACTGCACTTTTCATGCAGAGTCTCAAGAGTTGACGCCAAGCGTTGCAAATCATCAATTTTCTGACGGATTTCAACCAGTTTCTGACCAGCCAGTTGCTTGACCTCTCTCTTGGATGAATGCGGGTTGTCCGCGAGATGCAGTAACTGTCCGACTTCAGCGAGAGTAAACCCGAGTTCCTGGGCACGTTTGATAAACTTGATCCTGTCAATCACATCCGGCGGATATTCCCGGAATGAGGACAACGCGACGGGCTGTTTGACCAACCACTTCCGTTCATAAAACCGCACTGTCTCTACACCAACCCCTGCTGCCTGGGCGACTCGTCCGATTGTCAACTTACTCATATTTCAACCTCCTGCGAGTATTATAGACTCTGTACCATGGTACGGGGTCAAGGGGAGGTTCTAGCAAGCATAAAAGAATGATGAAATATGTCGGGCTTTCGAGTTCCACTCGACATCGTTAACTGTCAGTTTGACTGAATTTAAGAAAAAGCCAGACACCGAGGAATATTAAGCTCAATCCGGCAAGGGAAACGTAAATCACCAGCATGTCTGTCTGAGCTTTGACAACCAGAAACGCCCCTAAAACGACGACGTCCAATATTATGGCCGTGATTAAGACGAGGCTATTGGCCTCTACGTCTTTGCGCAGGTGATAAAATACTCCCCAATGGATGGCGATATCCATGATGATATAGAAGATGGCTCCCAACGAGGCGATACGGCTTAAATCAAAGAAAACCGTTAATAGCATGGCCATAATAACGGTATACACCAATGTGTGCTTTTGGATGCTACCAGGCATGCCAAAATGTGAGTGTGGCACTAATTTCATGTCTGTGAGCATTGCCAGCATACGTGAAACCGCAAACACACTGGCAATCACACCAGATACAGTGGCGATAATCGCAAACAATACGGTAAACCATAAGCCGTAATCTCCGAATGCAGGCCGAGCGGCTTCTGCAAGAGAGTAATCTTTCGCTTTGATAATTTCATCGACCGTCAGGCTTCCCCCCACAGCCAACGTCACAAGCATATATAGGACCAGACAGAGGGCTATCGAAATGATGATGGCTCGTCCTACATTTTTGTGAGGATTTTTTAGCTCTCCGCCGCTATTTGTAATCGTAGTAAATCCCTTGTAGGCCAGAATGGCGAGCGCCACTGCTCCTAGAAATTCGCCTGGGCCTGCGCCGGTTTTATCAGTTGAAGAAGAACTTTCGAAAGAAAAGCCGGAAGCCCATAATCCCCCGATCGCAAAGACGACAATCCCACCAATTTTGATAAATGCGGTGAAAAATGATAACTTTTGTATGTATTCGTTGCTTAAGATATTCACCAGAAAAGCAAATGCGAGCAAGCCGACTCCGAGAGCGACCACCAACCAGCTATATTCGCCGACATTGAAGAGTTGCAGTGTGTAAGTACCGAAGGTTTTAGCGACCAGACTCTCATTGATGATCATGGAAAAGTACATCAGCAACGCAAAGGCGCCTGTGAGCGTTGTTTTACCGTAAGCTTTCTCAAGGAACATGGCAATTCCACCTGCGGATGGATAAGCATTTGCCATTTTTACATAGGAATAGGCGCTGAATGATGCCACGATTGCTGCTGCCAGAAATGCTAGTGGGAACCAATGTTTCGCCAGCTCAGCCACTTGACCGGTCAGAGCAAAAATACCAGCGCCAATCATCACTCCCGTGCCCATCGCAACTGCACCCGCCAAAGTCAGACTGTCCTTTTTATACTCGGATGCATGCTCGCCAGAATGTTCCATGTGGTTACCTGTTTGTGCAGTTTTCCTGAAAAAGATATTGTCTCGTATCTCGTGTGTGATATCAGGCTCGGCTTTTCGGCTTCAACTGATTTCCGTACTGACGCTTTACAAAGCAATATGTGTGCCAGCACGCAAATCTATTATATCGAACTGATTTTCACGATCTCAGCTGATAAAATCCGATACAGAACCGGTTGCCCGGCAATCACTTTGAGTGATTGTCCTTCGCTGGTGGAGTGGACGTTGGTTCCACTCTGGTACACATTCTTTTTGAACTGCAGTGGAAGAATTCACTGGTGAAGACTTAAAAAGACCGGGAGGTAAAATACGCGGTTTATGCAAACTGTCTGGTGAAAAAAATCATCCTTTGCGGATTAAGCAGAGTGTGTGCAGCCCCTGGATAAAGCAGATCTGTACAGACAGACGAATCAATCTCTATACGGCTGTGGTTTTACTGGAGCGCCTGCGCAAACCGCAAACATAACCTCTTTGGCCCTGGCTTATGTTCTGATCTTCCAGACTGCAATACGCCTACACCTTTCTCAGTCGAATTTTGCCGGAAGTCTTCGAATGGCAGATACATATACTCGTAAGATTATGATATCACTGACGATACTTGGCGGATGCTGTGTGCCGCAACTGCTCAGAGCCCAGGACGCGTTCCCCTTAGTCCCTCCCGCAGCAGAACCCAGAAACGCTGAGACGTCCCGGGATCAAGTCGGGCGACGGTTTATTCCTCCCTCGTCCTTTCCGAAGTCACCAGCCGGTGTGGAAGACCTGATGAAACAGGAGACACCACAATCCCTGGAAACGGATCTCACCCTGGATGCGCTGCTGATGATGGCGACGGAAAATAATCCCACGCTGGTTCAGGCGCAGCAACAGATTCAGGGGACCCTGGGCAAGGCCCTGGAAGCCGGACTGTATCCCAATCCGACCTTCTATTATATCGCCGAGCAGATCTTCGTGGATTCTGAAACCGACACCGATACGCCGGGGGAATTCCAGGGAGGTGCCGTTCAGCAGGAAATCGTCACCGCCAACAAGCGGGAGATCAGTCGACGGAAATATCAGCAGCGTGCAAAAACGGCGGAATGGATGGCCGTCGCCCAGCAGTGGCGAGTCTGTAATGATGTCCGCATTCATTTCTGGAAAACGCTGGGGCATCGTCAGATTGTCGACATTCGCCGCGAACTGCTTAAAGCTGCCGAAGACTCGGCACTGACGACGCGCGAGCAGGTCAACCTGGGGCAGGCCACTCAGGCTGAGCTTCATCTTTCCAATGTCTCCCTGCAGCGCACCCGGCTCTCTCTGCTGAATGCCGAAAACATGTATCGCAGCCAGTTCGCCATGCTCAGTTCCCTGGTGGGAGTGGAACTGGAGCCGCAACCTCTCAAGGGTGAACTTAAGGCGGATATGGAATCCATGATTGACTTCAACCAGGCAGTCGAAAACCTGTATAGCGACAGTCCTGAAGTGCTGGCTGCCACCGCGAAGTGGCAGGCCGACTGTGTCACCCTGGAACGGGAACGCGTCGAACCGATCCCCAATATCTTTGTGAAAGCGGCCACGGGTTATAACCACGAAGCCCGTGAGCCGGTCGCCTCGGTGCAGGTTTTTCTGGAAGTGCCGATCTTTGATCGCAACCAGGGGACGATTCAGCAGGCCGAGGCCGACCTGGCCCGTCAGAATGCAGAGATCCAGCGCACCAGACTCAGACTGCGACAGGACCTGGCACTGCACTACCAGAAATATTTGACAGCGCTTCAGCATGTGATAGAATTTCAGTCGGTCATCCTGCCTGAAGCGAAGGCCGCTTATGCGAACCAGTTGGGTGCCTATAAGGACGATCGACAAAACTGGGGTGATGTTCTGAAAACCCAGCGGGAATATTATCAACTGCGGGAGCAGTTCGTGCACCATCTCATTGCCTGGCGTACCAACGAGACGCTGATCAATGGTTTTCTCCTGCACGGGGGTTTAAAAGCCGCAGAGTCCCCCACACCGCCCGGTCATATCGATTCGGTCGCTCAGCCTCGCTGACCGGATGCGCCGTCTCTTTACCGCCTTTTACCCGCTTTGATTTTTAAACAGGAGTCCTGGTATGTCAGACTCATCCTCCCGGCGCGCCTTTCTGAAAAATGGAACTGTGGGCACATTTGCTGCATTAAGTGCCGGCACCCCGGCTGCGGCAGCATTATCAAAAGAACAATACGATTCCCCGTCGGATCAAGCTTCGAAGAAACAGGCAGATCAACACGAAGTCCGGGACGAATACGACGGCTTCTCACGCTATCGCCCCAGCCGCGGGCATGATCCCGACAGTGACTATTACATCGGCAAGCGGGTTCCCGGTTTTCGCAATCCGGCTGATGGCCCGGCCCCCTTCATCGCCAACGACCTGGATAAGCTCCCCTGGAAGATGAAAAATGGTGCCAAGGAGTTTCACCTGGTCTGCGAACCTGTGGCACGGGAGTTCCTGCCCGGTCATTGGATGAACGTCTACGGCTTCAACGGCTCCATGCCCGGTCCCACGATTGAAGTGACCCAGGGGGATCGGATTCGGATCATCGTGCATAACGAATTGCCGGAAGAGACCTCCGTTCACTGGCACGGTTTTGAAATGCCCGTGCAGTATGATGGTGCGGATACCATGACGCAAAATCCCATCAAGCCGGGAAAAACATTCAAATACGAATTCGACGTGCATGAAGAAGGCACCTTCTTCTACCATTCGCATGTGGCGATGCAGGAAGCGTTCGGCATGGTCGGCTGGTTCATTGTGCATCCCCAAAAAGTCTGGGACCCCCCGGTCGACCGCGATTTCGGTGTCATCTTTCAGAATTTCCGCATCGATCCCATGCAGACGGTCGCCAACAGTTGGAGCATGGACTGGAACTGGCACACCATTAACGGTCGGAGCGGCCCCTATGCCACGCCCCTGGTCTGCAAGCACGGCGAACGCGTCCGTGTGCGTCTGCTGGATTTCAGTCCGGTGCAGCACCATCCGATACATATGCACGGTCACACTTTCTGGATCACCGGACACGAGGGCGCCCGCATCCCTAAATCCGCCTGGATTCCCCGCAACACTGAACTCGTCGGCGTCGCTCAGGCGGCTGACTTCGAATTCATCGCCAACAATCCCGGCGACTGGATGTTCCACTGTCACATGGTACATCACATGATGAACCACATGGTTCAGCACGTGGGCCCCCGTCTGCGGGAAGATGCCAAAGTCGACCGCTACCTCACCAGCCTCGACACACGCCCCCGCGTCAAAATGCACCAGGACCCCAAATTCGAAATTCCCGGCTACCCGCAGAAAATGCAGGGCATGACCATGACGAAACCCATGATGAAAAAACTCTGGTCCCGCCGAGAGGTCAAAGGGATGCGGGCTAATGCCATGATGTCGATGGCGGGGCTCATGACCTCGGTACGTGTCCTGCCAGATGACCTGTATCAGCGCGTGATGGAGACAGATGAAAAGGTACCCAAAGGCTCCATCTTCAAAGAGATCGTCAAACGCTTCGGCACGATTGAAGACTACGAACCCGCCCCGCCCGACGCAATGCAGAACATGCTCAATGACGACTGATCCCGGGACCGGAAGCGAATATTCCTCTCGCCTCAATTTAACTCCGGTTCTGTAAACGGATTTCTCTCCGGTTGATTGTAAAATATTAATCAGCCTGGACCGGAATCTCATCTCTTAACTGCAGGCATGGCTGTTTCTGCAGGTCGGAATACTGGCGAATATATTCCGGGGTATCTTCAATCTTCTCCGTTTACGATCAATATGATTGAGAGTGCTTCAAGGCAGCTCTAATGCCAGAATACAAAAGCGACTGCAGTGGCTTAGTCAGCGACGGTATCTTTAGAGACGGAATCATCAACCGGTACATCTCTACTGCTACCGCTTTGTTGCGTCGGGCTACTGCAAACGAGCTTCCAGTGGAAGCCTGGGAGTGGTGACTTTCGAATTAATCTGGATTTCCAAAAGGTGTGAATGGCACAGGACGTGCTCCGTAATTGTGATAAGAGTGAGGAAACCGGCCTGTGAACTTACAGCTGGTCGGAGGTGCGAGACACGGAGCAGCGATCTTTTCTTTGGCAGACGAACTGTATTTCTATTGGCTGAAGATGTCGCACTGCTCTGTCATATCGTCGTATTTTGTCGGCGTTGAACCGGAACTGTTATCTCAGGAGGTTCGTAGTGAGCACCATCATGGTGATGCCGGGCACGGCGCTTCATCTGAAACACACTCGGAGAGCAGCCATGAACATTCAGAAGGTGAGGACCAGCATGAGCATTAAATATGCTTTTCTTTTGCGACCATTTTCTACACTCGCATTCCAACTGGCACAGAGTTGGAGGCGAGGTCAGACATCCGAACTGACTCGGTAAAACCCGGAATCGAATTTCGGTGGCTGATCATTTTTCGCCGAGTGCCATCTGTCGGCTTGCCCATCAGTACCCATCAGCGTAGGTCGGCGTGCCCACGTGTCCGCCCGACTGGCGAGGTCCAATACGTATTATGCCTTTGCAAGCATCCGTACAGAACAGTACCCGTCTCCGGTAAACTGAAAGCAACCAAGTCAGAAGCGCCAACCAGACCACCGATAGTCGATTTTTCAATCACAGTCCTGGCAGATCGAATTGATGTCACAAGTTGTCGATTCGACGACAATAAAACAGCGGGGTCTGTTGTTCCGGCACAGATACAGAAACCACTCTGTGAGCTGTGTATTTATGGACGATCGGGATATTCAAGCAGAGAAAAGCGGTGCTGAGATGACGTTTGGCACGCGGTGTGCGTCGTATATTGGCAACGCGGTCCATTGACGCTCCGTGATGAACGACTGGACGTATTCTCTATATCTGTTCCGATTACCTGGGAGCGAACAATGACCTGTAAAATTCTGACGACCATTGCATCCGTAGCGGCACTCGTTGCCACGGCCGTCCCTGCTTCAGCTAACGATGGATTCACGACCTATCCATCGCGGGGGTGCGGTTGCAGCACCAATGGCATTTACTCAAACAATTCCAACTACCCTAACGGCTATCCCACCGCGGGCGGATGCTCAAATGGGAATTGCGGATACCCGAATTCGAGTGGTTACTACGCCCCGGCACCTTCTGGCTTCCGTGGGAACTACTCTGTCCCGCTGACTCAAAACAGATCTCCCCGCCAAACGGCCCCACCATCAACGAATCCCTTCTTCGATTCGCGATCTCCTTACAGCGACAGCAGGAGCCTTCAACCCGCGTTCCAGTCCACCCCATCGTTCGGCACTGGAGAGTTTCGACCGGCGCTGCCCAACGCTGTGCAAGCTCCGTCGATCCCGGCCGGCATGGAAGGGATTGCTCAACTCTCTGCAACTGACCAGGTCGCCGCGTTGAGGCAACGAACCTGTCCAGTAACTAAGGAGCCGCTGGGGTCGATGGGCAAGCCAATTCGCGTGACCGTCGGAGGTCAGTCGATCTTCGTTTGCTGTGAGGGATGTGTCGCAGCGGTGAAACGGAATCCGGACAAGTATTTACGCGGTGCATCGACGCGCCAGCATTCGAACTTTCGTTGATCCACGCGAATGGAGCAATGATCGAATGATCGGTCAACCGGGAAACGGGTACTTCAAATTGAGATTGCCCGTTTCCCGGGGTCTGGACTGGCAAATTATGAGACGTGGCAGTCAAAGCAGAGATCTCTATGGCCCGAAACTTACAAAATGACTTGATTTATGTATGTGCGCTATGACTATCATAACATTTCAGTAAGATCACTTCAGGTAGAGCAGTCTTTGCAAACCGAATGAAGGCTAGAACATGCATTAATGATGATCCCTGTGTGGTAAAGATTCTTACGATATTTTCTCAACTTACATGAAGATCAGGCAGGCGTTGTGCATCCAATGTATCAGTGACGGGACAGCAAGCAGCAGTGGATTTTATAGTGGCTACCTGTAGTATCCCTGCAAGTCATTGGAGCATCGGAAAGGTCTATGAACGAGAAACAGTCAATAAAGTCTGTGAGTGACGATCCCATGCCACTTAAAATTGGCGTTATGGGAGGTGCCGGAAGTGATATTCCAGCACATTATCTGGATCGAGCGGCTCGACTTGGTGAAGAAATTGCTGCAGAAGGCTGTGTTATGATTACGGGAGCGTGTCCTGGTTTGCCTCTCGCTGCTGCACAGGGAGCTTCTAAGCAGGGGGGGACCGTTATCGGTATTTCTCCCGCCCTTAGTCTTGATGAGCATGCTTATAAATATGGTTCTCCAACACTCGCCCACAACGTGCTGATCTTTACCGGCAGCGGTCTGATGGGACGTGAGGTCGTTAATATTCACAGTAGTGATATCGTCGTAATTGTTGGAGGCAGAAGCGGAACACTGGGTGAATTAGCGATTGCCTATGACGAAGGAAAGTTAATCGGTGTGCTGACCGGAACTGGTGGCATCAGTGACATGGTTCAAAGTATTCTGGAAACGTGTCACAAAGACACCAGCGCTCGCGTTATCTATAATGATGACCCGCAACAACTGGTCAATGAATTACTGGAAGTGTATCGAAACGAACATTTTCGCCGTCCTTCTGTATTTTGCCGTGGAGTCCAGGCTGCATCACCAATCACCATCGCAAACGGCAAGAAAGACATCGTTTGTGGAATGATCTTAGAACCGGGCTCTGCGGCTGCAAGGCGCGAACAGAATGGAAGTGAATATGTGTTTTGCTCACTTCATTGTGCTGAAAAATTTGACGCACAGCCATCGAACTATCTTGAGTCGGAAAAGTCTGATAGCTCATTATAATGCCTGCCAACCATACAGAGCCCCGGTGCCAGATGCGCGTAGGCTCCGTTAAAGTCACAAACAACTACCCTGCATGGCAGACGTCTCCCGCCCACGTCAGTAATTTCACCAGAATTTGTTTTCAAAGTTCAATGAACTACGAAACATAATGGACGACAGTCTTTTCTACCCGACGAGCACCACTACTTCTCAAAAGTTTCTGATCTTGGCAGATCGCAGTAAATCATCTAGGATTCAGCCCCTTGATTTTTACTGCGGTAGACTGGGGGGACTGCCTTGACTGCACAGTTCCCGAGATCTTTGTTGAAAGTACTCAGGCTAATCAGCAGAATCATCATCACTGTCCAGATTGAATCAAGCGGCGGAACTCTGCATGTCGATGTCAGAAGTGTTTGCCGTGATTTTTCGAGTGGTACTAGAATCCTATCCAGTGCCCCTTGAAATCTGAGTGACAGGTACGGCCCCGGTAGAATTCTGGAAATCCCTTTTACGTTTAGAGTTGTGATGAAACTGCTTCGCTTGTTCATGATCGTTCTGCTGCTGCAACCTTGCCCGGTCTGCTGGGGGCATGGATTGACCGCACACGGAGAAGCATCTCAACACGACTCCGGCGACTGCAAAGCGGTTTCTTCAAGCTGTCCCTGTTGTGCTCAGTGGAAACAAAAACAGGGAGTTCAGCAACAGTTACCACAGGATGACGAACATGATTGTCCCTGCACGTGTCATGTTTCAGACGAAGTATTCGCCTTTACAGGACCAGCGGTACATCTCGAAAGTTGCACTCCTCCTGTGACGCTGGTCGTTAGTCTGGATCAGTCCTGCCACTTCGTAACTCATCTGAATAACGTAGCAAATGATACTTCACAGGCCGCTGTGATACTCCCGCTGCGCTTATAAATTTCTCTCGGGCTCGCTTGCCTGCTGGCAGTGACGGTCACTGATTGTCCAAGGCGTTATTATCGCCTGGCCGTCTCTTTGAATTCAATGCTGATTCAAATGATACCTGCTGCGCCTGTATCTGTTTAGATTCAGCCGCACTCCGCTGTCTTTGCGCGCATTTCAGATCGAGTCCATTACCTCTTTTGCAGATCAAAATCGTATTCATAATCAAAAACAGGTAAGGAAATTTATAATATGAAGACTCACACTCTTGTAGGACTGTTTAAAAACAATGGTATCCGTCTGCTGGCCGCAGGCACTCTGCTGGTTTCCCTGTCGAACGTCTCTTCGGCACAAAATGCGCCCCGGGGGGCATCATTGAGCAAGGCGGAAGCATCACGTGCTTCCGCAGCGGAACAGAATAAATACACGTTTATCATGTTCTGGAAAGACCAGGATACAACCACCAAAAGCATGTGGAGCACACTGCAGCAGAATCTGTCCGACAAAAACACAGCGTCCGTTGTGGCGGTTAACACAGGCGATCCCCAGGAACGCAAGATTATTGAACAGTATGGAGTCTCACGCGCCCCTATGCCGCTCACGCTGGCAGTTGCTCCCAATGGGGCGGTCACCGGTTCCTATGTGAAACAGATTAACGCTGACTATATTCAGCAAGCTTTCGTGTCCCCCGCCAAATCACAGTGCATGCTGAATCTGCAGAGCCGGAGAATGGTGCTGTTGTGTGTAAGTCCCTCCGGTCAGGCTGGCGTCCCCAAGGGGGTTCAGAATTTCAAATCAATTCCCTGTTACAAGAACGCGGTGGAAGTGATCAACGTTTCACAATCTGAACCGGCCGAACGCGACTTTCTGAACGAGCTGAGAGTGCCCGCTTCACAGAACTCTGCCGTTGTTTTTATGGCACCTCCCGGGGTGATGGTTGGAAAGTATAACAGCAGTGTATCCAGCCAGCAGCTGATTGCCGAACTGAAAAAAGCAGGTAAAAGCTGTGGGGTGGAAGGCTGCAAGCACTGTAAATAAACCAGCGCATCACATTCACACATTCAAAAGGAGGTCTCTCATGAAAATGAGAACAATTGTCTGGAAAGAAATGAAAGAGCGCCCTACGGCGCTGATTGCCAGTCTGCTGGCGATCATTCTGAGTGTGACGGCGCTGGTCGCGATCCGTAACGTCACGATTTTCTCAGAGCAGGAGGTCGCCGGTAAACTCGACGAACTGGGAGCGAACGTACTGATTCTCCCCGAAGGAGTCACGCTGCAGGACTACTATGCAGCGGACATGCACAAGGAGACTATCCCCGAAGAGCATGTGGCTGAACTGGCACTGGCGGGACTGACCGGAGTGGAGGCAATGACGCCCAAACTTTGTGTTCCCACCAGGCTGGATGATCGTAACGTGATTCTGACAGGCATCCTGCCACAATCCGAAATTCAGAAGATGAATGCCTGGTCGGGGGGAGGGATGCTTTTTAAGAAACATGAAGGCTGTAAAGCCAAGATTAACGTGGCCGATGCAAATCTGGATGCTCCCGCATCTCTGGCAGAACGCCGGGCGCTACAGCATCTTAATCAATCGGAAGTACTGCTTGGCGCTGATTTTGCTGCCCGCCAGGGGCTGAAAGAAGGCGATCAGCTCCAGCTTCTGGGGGAAACGTTTGACGTGCTCAGCGTGCTTCCTGCAACGGGGACGGTCGATGACAGCCGGGTGTTTGCGCACCTGCACACCGTGCAGCGGTTGTCAGGGGCGGGCCCGGTTGTGAATATCATTGAGGTCATGGGCTGCTGTGAAGATGTTGCCAACGGCCTGGTAGGGGAGTTGCAGTCGCTGTTGCCCGACACCAAGGTGGTTACGATTGCCAACGTCGTTGAAACTCAGGTCTCGATTAACCGGATGATGACCAATCTGTCGTACCTGTTCCTGGCGATTCTGGTTGCCGTCGGCGGTGTCAGCATGGCCAGCGCGAGCTTCGCGAATGTCATGGAACGCCGCCGTGAGATCGGAACCCTGATGGCCCTGGGGGCCACACCCCGATTTGTGACCCGACTGTTCCTGGCCAAGGCGGCACTGCTCGGTCTGGCCGGAGGGATCAGCGGATATGTTCTGGGGAGTCTGATAGCAGTCTTCCTCGGACCGGCATTTGCAGATGTCTCGGTATTTCCTGTACCCAGTCTGGCAATCATTGCCGCTGCGGTTGCGGTACTGGTGACACTGGCCGCCAGTTATTTCCCGGCGCGTCAGGCATCCCGCCTCGACCCCTGTCTCTGTTTCAAGGAGGTCTAACCAGATGTTAAAGTTGGAATCTGTCAAAAAAGTATACCGCAAAAAACAGGACGAAGTGATTGCCTTGGACACGACCGATATCGAGATCGCACAAGGCGAGTTCGCTGCGATTATCGGTCCCAGCGGGAGTGGTAAGACAACACTGCTTTCCATGCTGGGGGCAATGTCAGCTCCTTCTGAGGGACGCATTCTGCTCGACGACGAGTCAATTTATGATCTGCCGATTGAAAAGCGTGCCGAAGTCAGACAGAACAAGATCGGGTTTGTCTTCCAGACATTCAACCTGGTCCCGTATCTGACGGCAATCGAAAATGTTCAGGTCCCGATGATGTTGTCGCAAAAGTTCAAAACAGAGCGGCAAGAGCGGGCGGAAGAATTGCTTGCTCAGGTGGGGCTGCAGGATCGCCTGCACCATAAGCCGAGTGAACTCAGTATCGGACAGCAGCAGCGTGTCGCGCTGGCACGCATGCTGGCCAATGATCCTACGATCATTCTCGCCGATGAACCGACAGGAAATCTTGATCCGGAGACTCGTGATCAGGTTCTCGCTTTCCTGCGTCAATTCAATGAGGAGGGGCGCACGATCATCATGGTGACGCATGATTTATCCGCTGCGGAGTGTGCCCGCAGAACCCTACGTCTTTCTGAAGGTCGTATCCAGGCAGGTTCCGAACAGGATCTGTTGAAAACGGCTTAATGAAAGTTTGTTCTTTGGTCGCCAGGCTCGAGTCCTCTCCGTTCGCGAGAGGGCTCGAGCACTGGATATGAAATCGAGTTGACTCTGACCGTCGACAAAGCGGGGCAGGGACGTATATATCAGGTTCAGGAGAACTGAGATGCATGGATTGCCGAAAATGTTAATGAAATTCAGTACCCTTGGATCGCATTCGGCCAGGATGTTTCAACTGATCCTGATTCCCGCTCTGTTTTTAACTTCCTGTGCCTCAGATCGCGGGCAGATGGCTGCAAACCAGCGAGGTTCCATTCAGCCAGAGAGGCCGTTGGCAGACAACGAGCAGAGTGAGTCTCAGGCCGCACAAGTCGCTATCTCAGCTTCTGAAGTCGACGCCAGAGAACCTGCAGAAACCATACCCGGCGAATCGCGGGAAAAGTTGACTTTGACATCCTATCACGAAGCTTTTGAGGGAAAAATTCCACCACCGCCTGTCCCACCGGCTGGAGGACCGGATGTCCCAGAAACAGATCCTGAGGAAAATGCTTTGACACCAGCCAGCCGGACAATGAGCCTGGGCGAACTGGAGCAGATCGCACTGTCGAATAATCCCACCCTGGCTCTGCAACGGGCAGAGGTCGAGAAAGAACGGGGGAACTGGACTCAGGTCAGCAATCGCTGGGCAACCGGTTTGATCGCGGTTTCCAGCTGGCTCTGTTTCGCTTTGGGATTGAGTTCGACTTTCACGACCCGTTCGACTTCGAACTCGTCATAATAGCCGGTTTCGTCCAGTTTGCTCCGCAGGTCCAGGATCAGGTATGGATCGGTGACATCGGAGAGACCCGCCGTCGTGAAATAGACTTTGAAGGAATCGAGAATCTCTTCGGGATCGTTGACGAAGTCGAGCACATAGGTATCGTCTTTGCCCGGGTAGCAGCGGTTCAGCCGTGAGAGGGTCTGGACTGCCTGAATCCCGTCCAGCCGCTTGTCGATATACATTCCGCAGAGCAGCGGCTGATCGAAGCCGGTCTGGAACTTATTGGCCACCAGCAGGATCTGGTATTCATCACCCTTAAAGGCTTCGCGAATATCGCGTCCCTTCAGGCCGGGGTTGAGTTCCTTGCTGGTTTCCTTGAAAGGTTCGGGGCCGGACTCTTTGTCGTTGACTTCCCCCGAAAAGGCAACAAGGGTTTTGAGCGGATAGCCTTTTTCCTTGATGTACTTTTCAATCGCCAGCTGCCAGCGGACCGCCTCCAGGCGACTACTGACGACGACCATTGCTTTGGCTTTGCCGTCGAGCAACGGCGCGACCATCTCCCGGAAATGTTCGACGACGATCTGAACTTTCTGTGAGATGTTGTAGGGATGCAGCCGGACCCAGTTCATCAGGCCTTTCATGGCGGTGCCGCGTTCGACCTGCTTGTCGTCAAACTCTTTCCCCTCGTTTGCCAGTTTAAATGCCAGCTTGTAGGACGTGTAATTCTTGAGGACGTCCAAGATGAAGCCCTCTTCAATCGCCTGCCGCATGGAATAGACGTGGAACGGTTTTGGTAGATTGTCGGGGCCAGCGGGCTGACTGGGATTGGGTCGGCGTCCAAACAGTTCCAGCGTCTTGGCTTTGGGAGTGGCGGTAAATGCAACGTAGGTGATGCCCTTGTCACTGGCCCGAGATGCCATCTGCGCCGCGAGAATGTCTTCACTGGAGATCTCGCCCCCTTCGGAGAGGGCTTCCATCTCTTCCGCCGATAACAACTGTTTCAGTTTGGAAGCCGCTTCCCCCGTCTGGGAGCTGTGCGCCTCGTCAGCAATGACGGCGAACTGTTTCCCCTCGGTGGCCGCCAGCTCGCGGACTGCTTCCAGCGCGAAGGGAAACGTCTGGATTGTGCAGACGACGATCTTTTTATCGCCGGACAGGGCTTCCGCCAGTTCGGAACTCTTGCTCCCCCCGCCCCCTTTGACAGTGGCGACAACGCCTGCCGTCCGTTCGAAGCCGTGGATTACGTCCTGTAACTGGTTGTCGATTACTTTGCGGTCGGAGACTACCAGAACCGTGTCGAAGATCTTTTTATTGTCCGCATTATGCAGGTCGGCCAGAAAATGAGCCGACCAGGCAATGGAATTCGTTTTTCCCGAACCGGCGGAATGCTGAATCAGGTATTTCTGACCGGGGCCTTCCGAGAGGATTTTCTCCTGCAGTTTACGTGTCGCGATGAGCTGATGGTAACGGGGGAAGATGATTTTGGTGATGTCTTTTTTCTCGTTCCGTTCGGCGACCATATACCGCCCGAGGATTTCGAGCCAGCTTTCCGGCTGCCAGACCTGCTCCCAGAGATAGGAGACCATATAGCCGTCCTTGTTGACCGGATTTCCCGCGGCGCCGTCGTCGCCCAGATTGAACGGCAGGAAATGAGTCGCGGTGCCTTTCAGGTGTGTGGTCATCCTGACTTCACTGCTGCTGACCGCGAAGTGAACCAGGGCGCCCGAGGGGAACGAGAGCAGCGGTTCGGGGTTTTGCCCTTTGGGGGCGGGATCACGGTCATGGCGGTACTGGTCGACGGCGTCTTCGATGCTCTGGGTGTTGTCGGTTTTCAGTTCGACGGTCGCGACGGGGAGACCGTTCAGGAAGAGGACCAGGTCGATGCTGTTTTCGTTGTAGAGCGAATAGCGGACCTGTCGGACGACGCGCAGCCGGTTGGCGGCGTAGCGCTGCATAATGTCCGGGTTCATGGCCAGAGCGGGTTTGAACTGGGCGAGCTGAATTTTGCGACGGACGCCCAGAACGTCAAAGCCCTGCCGCAGGACGGAGAGAGTCCCGTTTTTATTGAGTATGTCGCGCAAACGATTCAATAGTGTCTGTTCTGCCGCTGCGCCGTGGTTTTTGGTGAGGACCTCCCAGGCGTCGGGCTGGGTTTCTTGTACCCAGGAGACGACATCTGACGGGTAGAGGGCTCTTTCCCGGTCGTAGTTCGTAGCGTCTTTACTGTGCCGTCGAGATTTACATGTTTACTTTCAAGAGCTTTAATGTATTCATCGAGTGCGAGGTGCATTGTTTCCCCACCGGCACCTTGGAAAAGCATGCGGCGCCCTCGTTTGATCAGTTTGTCACCTTCTGTTTTAATCTCATTTTCTGCTTCACCCTGCAGCTCTTCATCCAGTAATTCGATGTGAATAAATGGAACGTCGCGCCTAAGCTGGTCCAGCCATTGTCCGATCGAAGGGGAGGTTAGACCAGATTGCCCGAGCTGACGCGGTAGTGGCACTCGAACGGTCGCTTCACCATTCCGGATCGCTTCTGCAATAGTCAGACTAACTTCGTCCCATACCGGTTTCCCTGGCCTCTCAAAATCTAATTCACCGACGCCGATTGAGTGAAGTGCTGTGAGTGGTCCGTTGCGGGTGCTGATCGTTTCAGTGGTGATCTTGTGCCGGGGGTTTGGTTTAGATGATAGCCGAGGAGTTGGTGGAGTTGCTGCTTCCCATCTTCGGCACACAGCGTCCCAGAGCTGCTCCAGTTTGAGGCTGGCGATCCTGGCCTGAGGTTCCTGCCGTCCGAGATAGAACTTCTTTTGGGAGTATCCGCTGGGAGTTTTTCTCCAGCCGAGGTTTCGTACGAATAAGCCCTTTTTGTCTCGGCAGAGTTCTTTTTTCTTGGCCATGAAGCCGCCCTGAAAAACAGTGGATTCTGATGTCTGAAGATGGATGATATTGCCGAAAATCAGACATCGCAAGGCGAAAATCAGACACGAAATCAGACATATCGCCAAGCTGAGCGGTTTTGTTTAAGGCGTTGATTCTTGTAAGGTAAATGAAAATGGCTACTTACCAATTTTGGTAAGTAGCCATTAAGTGGAGGCGGCGGGAATTGAACCCGCGTCCTGTGAACCCTCAGCTAAAGCCTCTACGTGCGTATTTTATCGTTTGAGTCTCGTTTCTTCGGGCACGACAAACAAAGCCTTTCGGAAACCAGTCCACCACGAATCTCGCATCAGACGGAGCGGACATTGATCTGATGCCAGTCTGATTTTGTGACCAGCCTTCGGACTCCTCAGACAGGGATTCCTAAGCCGGGGTTGCTAAATTAAGCAGCCATTGAAAATTGCTTGTTTGCAATTATGTTGTGATCAGCTTTTAACGTGGCCAACTGATCAACCACGGCACGCCACCCTAACATACGGCGAACCAGTCGAATCCGATCGCCCCCGTAAGCAGGAGTACGTAATTACTACGTCAAATCCTGTCGGAAAGATGAACTCTTTTTGAGAATTTCTTTCCGATCTACTCTTATTATTATCAGCCGCGGTGCGGGAGTCAATTTACTATCTTTCCCGAAAACGCTGATATTAAATAATTTAGTGATATTCCAAGTCTGGTCTTGAACTTTGATTTTCGATCTCCAGACAAAAAAACGTTTTCCAATGACCGAGACAAGTGCCCTCGGTTGAGGCAGAATCGGTCTACTGTTTCCTGTGCTTTTGGCGTAGAATAGGCACAGCCTCCCGAGACTCTCACGGAGGAGAATCTATCCCGTATTTTCATGTCATAAATCAGGAAGTTAGACTGACAATGCCGATTCCACAAACCTTAAAACTGCATCGTCGAGCATGGAGTATGCTCTGGGCTGTTCTGGGCTGCCTGGCCCTGATGTCACCTGCTGTGCAGGCTGAATCCAAACCGATGGAACCTCTGTATGTGGACATTCCAGAGCAGGGGGAGGTTCGCTTTGAAACGACCAGTAAAGAAGATCGGGTTCCCGAGCGGTTTCACCTCGATCCGCATACGTTTCCTTTCCAGTGCCAGTTCAAACGGATGAGTGGTCCGGTCAAAGTTTATGATGTCAGCTTTCCTTCACCTGTGAAGACAGAAGTGAAAGAAAACAATACCGTCCACGGTCATTACTATCAGCCAGAGGGAGAGGGGCCTTTTCCAGCGTGTGTCTGTCTGCATATTCTGGGCGGAGGTTTTGAACTGTCAGAAATGTCAGCTAACGCGCTCGCCCGACAGGGGATTGCAGCACTGACGATTAAGATGCCTTACTATGCCCAGCGTCGGGGGACCGGCGAATTCAGTGGCAGACGCATGATTTCATTCGTGCCGGAACATACCGCTGCAGGGATGACTCAAGCCGTGCTGGATATCCGTCGCGCCGCAGCCTGGCTGGCCAGCCGGGAAGAAGTCGATGCAGACCGCCTGGGAGTGACCGGGATCAGCCTGGGAGGAATCATGTCTGCCTTGTCCTCAGAAGCGGAGCCGCGGTTTTCCAAAGTCGCGATTTACCTTGGCGGAGGAAATCTGGCGCTGGGAATCTGGGAGAATCCGCATCCGCATGCCCGGTTGTTTCGTAAGCAATGGCTGGAGCATGGGGGGACGTTTGAGTCATTTGTGAAAATCATGTCACCCGTCGATCCACATACCTACGGACACCTGCTGAAAGACCGGGACGTGCTGATGGTGGCTGCCAAACACGATGAGATTCTGCCTCCGTCAACAGCAGTGGCGCTCTGGGAATCGATCGGGAAGCAGCCTGAACTGGTCTGGCTGGACGCGGGACATATTTCCGCTGCCTTGTATATCTTCGGTGAGACCCAGCGGCTGACGACGTTTTTCTCGAACTGGGAAAAGAAGTAAGTCAGACTTTTGAACTGAATGCGAAATCAGTGCTGCTGGACGATTTCTTAGTTCCGCAGCACTTTTCGCAGCATGTGAATCGCGACGATCAACAGACCTGCGTTGCCCAGCCAGAGTGACCAGCTCGGTTCAATTTTGCCCAGTTTCGACAGGTTCATCATCAAGAGAACGATGGGATAGTAGAACAGCAGGATCGGCATAAAGACCAGGAAGAAGCTCGTGAGGAACTGCCTGCGGGCCTGGGCGATCGAAAAAGGACAGCCGACCAGAACGAAAAAGAAGCAGCTGCAGCTGAGAGCAAAGCGGCTGGACAGAGCGGTCTTCAATTTGTTCTTGCGTTTTTCCTCATGTTGATTCTGGGGGAGGTCCGCATTGACTTCGGGAGACTGAAAGCGTTCGAATTCACCGAGTGCCAGCAGCATGCCGACTTCGATATCGCGCTGAAATTCGAAGTCACTCTTTTTGTTATCAATGTCTCCCAGCTCTGATTTAATGGAACGGACACTCATATGCCGTGGCTTGGCCGTCGAGGTCTGACTGGGCAGGGGGAAGGGGAATGAATCCTTCTCAACGTAGAACCGGGGCTTCCCGGGAAAGTCAATGTGTCCTTTTGCCAGGTGGAGGATGACCTGCTGGTGAGTGAGATCAAATTCCAGGGTCGCTTCTTCCGCCTGCAGGTGGACCGGTTTTTTACCAGGGGGCGAATAACGAAACGTGGGCACGAGCAGCGTTTTGTCCCTGACACCCATAACGGTGATGGAAATGCCGCTGTTGGGGTCATGAATCTGGTTCTGGGAACGCAGTTTTTCGAGAAAAATCGTTTCGAGTTCCGTGGCGATTGTATTTTCGATGTTCTTTTCCGCCCAGGGAATGATCTGATCACTGAGCAGCAGCGAACTCAGGCTCAGAAATCCCCCCAGGATAAAGGAGGGCCAGAGCAATGAGAGTACATTGATGCCGGCCGCTTTGGCTGCCGTGATTTCCTGGTCACCCGAGATGCGACCGTAAACCACGCAGACTGTCAGCAGGAGCGTGGCAGGGATCGTAAAGGGGAGCATACTGGGAACGATAAAGGGCAGGATCTTCAATACCAGCAGCGCACCCAGTCCCTGGCTGGTGGCTTGCTGGAAGGCACCAACAAAGACCAGCAGAACGGTTAAGACCGTGATCATCAATGTGAAAACGCGCAGCAACTCGAAAAGTATATAGCGCTGTAACAATCGCATGACTGGTGAATTAAATCTCAGGAATTAGAGAAGGGGAGTAAATCCGGGCTGCTCTCAGGACTTGTTCTCGAAATCGCTGTAACAGACTCAATGGTCGGAACTTTGACCAAAGCTGTATAAGTCAAGATGCCGGATTGAGTCAATATCAGACCCCCCGGGTTGTGAACGCATGGACAACGCATTCCTGATGGGCCTCAGTTTGGGAATCCAGCACGATTCCAGCCTGTTTTATAGAACCTGTTGATTCTGGTATCGGCAAAACCGATACAAACGCGACATTTAATTCAGTCGGGCGACGTACTTCATATGTAAACTGGATAAATTGAGCATTTTTTCAGCAGGGACCAAAGTTCAACCTATTAATTAAGGAGAGTTGTTATTTCGCGACATCGGACCCCTGAGATGGGGCGCGAAATAGGCCCATCAGGGCCGAAGAGATTTGCTAACTTACTTACAATGGAACAGAGCTATGTTAGACGCTTTAGAAAATGCCCCTGTTCGCTCCGCGTTTTGTGATGATGATGATTTCCAGGAACTGATTGAGATGTTTATTGATGGCATCGCTGAGAAACAGCAGGTTCTCAATCAGGCCAGCATTACCGATCAGCGGGAGGAAATCCAGGTCTTGGCGCATCAGTTGAAAGGTTCGGGAGCCGGTTACGGATTCGACGAACTGTCCCGCATTGCAGCGGAACTGGAGCAGGCCTGCAAAACTGGAGATCCGGTTATGATCGTCCAGCACAAGGAGCTGCTCTCGCATTATTTAGGTCGAATTGTACTCTGAGAGCCGGTTCACGATTCCAGACGCTCGACGCTTCTGGTAAGGGCAACGATGCGTGTGATCAGCGTTTTGGCCTTTTGTACGCCGGGCTGTCCCATGCCTTGTCGGTCGAACAGAATCGATGTTTTGTGATGACTTTTGTACTCGGGCTGGACTGATTTGACCTCGGCACAAATCGACTGCCATTCCGTTAGAAGTCGTTCCGGGAGACCTGCTGGAATCTGCTCTGCCAGTTCCAGGATCTGGTCAGAACGGTCGAGCAGCAGATGGCGTGCATCGTAATTCGATACCTGAAACTGCATCACGAGAGTGGACAGACTGTTCTGGAATTCGGGGAGTGTCATTCTGCATGACCTTGTCGTATCGGGGGAGAGACTCTGATTTTTCAGGGTTCTTATTGACTGGGCCTGTCAATTATTAGTAAATAAGTGCATCCGCTGTTGCGTCCTGAGGTTCAATCTGACAAATTGAAGACTTCAGATTATTTAAACAGCTTAAAAATCTGCTTAACAGCACACGAATCATAACAAAAATTGATTTTATGGGGAGTCTCTGATGTCCAGGTTCAGCCAGATCGCGATGGGTTTACTGCTGCTTGCTGCAGGCTATGTTCTGGGAGCTTCTCAGAGCTTCCAAAGTCCAACGCTGCATGCCCAGCAGAACTCAGGAACTCCCACCGAGGAAACCGAAGATAAAATCAAACGGGGGGTGAAACAACTGGTAGAAGCACAGTCTGCATTGGAGCAGGAAAACTTCATGCGGACTGCGACCAAAGGTCTCAACGCATTCGCGACCTCTTGCGGTGGTGTGAATGCCCTGGAAGATCTGGAAGCCGGAAACGGCGTTGATCCAGAAACCTTTGCCGGTCTGTATGCAGGTCTGGCGAAACCGGACGTGGCAACTCACCTGGGACGTGACGATCAGGGAAGAATCACCTACAAAAACAAGATTGTCCGGATGTATCCCGTTTCCCGACTGAAAAAACTGTTCGCCACCCGTCTGAAGTACACCGGGGAATCCCAGGACGACGCGACCGGCTTCTAAAGACGAAGCTCACTGCCGGGGCGCCGTTTTTACTTCTGCCAGACGCGAGTCTGAAGAGGCAGGCAGATCGATTTCGGTTTGTACGACCAGTTGCTGACCTGCCTGCGTTCGAACCACGGCTTTTACCAGTAGACTTTGGCTGGTATTGTCCCGTTTCAATGTCGCTATCGGCACTCTCAATCGATATTCAGAGACATTGTCTGATTCGGTGCCGATAGTTTCCTGTCTGGAAATCTGAATCTGATTGGCAGTTGTGCTCGGTAAGGTTACTGGCAGGTCCTCTGTATTGAAGTGTCGTGGACGCCGATCGGACCGCGAGAGACCAGGGCCAACATACTCTGCGCCAATCAGTGCCACTTCCGACTGTGTCGGGTGATGGCAACGCAGCCTGATCTCAACGCTATTTGTCGCGTTTTGCTCGGAATCAGAAGTTGTAACGAGTTCAGTCGACAATGATGTCTGTGGCAGGCTGCGGGGGATTCTGACCAGGGTCAGCTGCATTCCGGGAAAACCGCGCACTCTGATCGTTGTCGGGACGTCCCGTTTCTGATCAGCTCTCAGATGTATGAACGCCGATGCGGTGGATGAGATTTTCAACGAGTATTGATCGTCGCCTGAGAGATCCCAGGTGCGTAAGGCAGGGCCTCCCAACAGGAATCGTCCACAATGGAGAGGGGACGCGTGTTCCGACAGACCCGCATAGGCGAAGCGACTCTGCAGTGACTGGCTGGCCAGTGAAAGTGACCACTGACGAAAGAGCTCCGCAAACGGGACCTCTGTCAGGTCTTCCATTTTGTCGACGCCGGTCAGGGGATGATGCGTGAATTCCCAGGTGAAACGCTGCTGGGGATCGAGTTCATTACACCAGTTGAGAAACAGATTCACTGCACCACGACAGCCATGGTTACGCCAGAGGCGAGCCCGATAATAGTCAGGTACAATCAGCGGGTATGCTTCCGGCTGGCGATAGAATTCACTGATGCGGTAATCCCGGTTGGTAAATCCTGGCTCCATAATGTGGGCAATACCCTCATTCAGCCAGTCCTCTTCATCCAGCAGCATGTGCCCCAGGTACTGTTCCTGCCTGATGCGAATACTGGAGACGACAGCGTGAGTGACTTCGTGGCTGAGCAGGTCGAACAGTTCCTGACCTGGTTTGAGAGCGGAATTGAGATACAGCATGTCACAGTGATTACTGAATGGGGCAGCGACCTTCTCTCGAAAATCGCTGGGGCGGACGAAGCCATTGATCGAAGTTTTGCCACCCTGGAGTTTTCCCAGCCAGGGGGAGAGCAAAACCGTGAACCGGCCGTTGTCGTCTACATCGGTCAGGGAACCGCAGTGTTGCGCCAGATGGTCCAGCACCCGCTCTTCCAGTAAATGGATGACTTCATCGATCAGCCCGGCTGCCAGCTCTGTTGGCTGCTGCTGCTCATCCAGGTAGACGGCTACGCGCGGACTGTGCTTTATCAGCTTGCCTGTCACACGGGTATATTGTTTTTTGTCCGAAAGATCTCCATCTGTTACGAACAGGTAGAAAGAGCGTGAATCCTCAGGGGCCGGTTTGTCGGTCTGAGTCTCGGTTTCCCGGTTCGTTTCACTGGAAAGAGGTGCTGCGTCTGCGGGGCGAACCTGGTCTGCCTGTTTTTCGTAGAACATCGGAGCGTTCTGGAAGTAGCAGCCCGAAGCTGTCTGCTGTGCAGGATCCCTGACGACTGACAGCCTGATTTTTTCTGCTTTGCCGGGATCCCACTGGAGATTGTTGACAATGAGCAGGTAGTCGTCGCCCTTCTGCATCGCGAGAGGAAACCGTGGACGGTTGTGGAACGTCACGATTTCGACCGGCTGTTCCCAGTCGACAGGTAGTTGATCTACGATGACGGGTTTGCGGGCTTTGACCTGCCTGGCTTCATTCTTACTGAGGTCCGTTTCCCCGGAGGTACGGATCGTACTGCGTAAGGCTCCCCAGCCCAGTATCAATACAAGAAGGCACAGCAGGACTGCGGTTTTGAAGGGGAATCGGGAGTTCATGGATTGAACGGGGAGACGCTGGGATGCCTCCCGATAATACTGATCTGTCAGTATGTTTAGTGTGTTCCAGCGACAGTAACCTGGAATGTGGAGTGACAGGAACCGAGGTCTCTCTCAAAGATCGACCATTTGCCAGGCAGGAGATGAGCAGAATCCCCCTGATGCATGAGATGGCAGGGGCTGTGGTTACGGCTGAAGTCTGAACAATTGAGTAGATGAAACCCGTTGTAAAACAACTGGTTGGCGAAATCGGCGGGTTCGCTAAGTGATCTGTGACCCTTAATTTCCCCATAATCGGACTACAAATTGCGCGGATACTTCAGTCAATGCCGATGAGGCCTTTTCAACTCGCATCAAATTTGGAGAATTAAGAGAAAATCGGGGGAATTTCCTTCAATGGTGTCCGAGACTGTATATAGAATGCACAGTTGAGGAGAATGCGCAAATTGGCAATCGTCAATCCTGGCTTAAGTTCGAGCATTCTTACCTAAGTTACTCGGGAGAGAGAAATCATGTCGCGATCCAGATTTGGAATCACAATGTTTGTTTGGGCAGCCGCTGCGATGCTGCTATGTACTCCGCAGGGGTATGCCGAGAACTCTGTTCCGGAAATTTCAAACATTGGCCAGATCCTCAGTTACCGAAACACTGCAGGTGAACAGTATTACGCCCTGCGATTCAAAGCTGATCGTCTGCCGGCCGCCAGTCATGCTGGTGAGCAGATTGCGGTTTTGTTTGATACCTCAGCCAGTCAGGTCGGGGAACATCGTGTTCAAGCTCTGGATGTACTGAAAGCCTTTCTAACCGAGCTTCCCAACGACGCGACTGTCGCCATTTATGCAGCGGATGTGCAATGTACTCCCTTCGTGAGTGAATTTGTGCGTCCTCAGAGCCGCGAAGCGAAACTGGCCGTTGAATCATTGGCTACCCGGGCTCCACTGGGGGCAACCAACCTCGGTCAGGCCCTTAAAACTGCATTTCAGGGGCTGCAGAAAGCACAGCCTCGCTCCATCGTCTACATTGGCGATGGCATGAGTTCTGCCCGTCTGATTTCTCTCCCGGAAATGGCACAACTCACCCAACAATTTGCTAGCAATCACATTCCCGTACACAGCTACGGCGTGGGTCCCCGTAAGGACCTGCAGATGCTGGACACACTGGCCGTTTACACCGGCGGTATTGTCCTGACCGACCTGGCCGAAGGAAAACAGGATCTGCCAACCATCGTCGGCAAAGAACTGGCCCAGGCCGTACAGGCTCCAGTATTCTATCCGGAATCAATTCGAGTCTCTGACAAACAACTGCACCTCAACACAACGCGTGCTCTGCCTGTCCGCTCAGATCGTGAGACCATCTACCTGGCTCGAGGCGAGATGAATGGCAAGCTGACTGTTGAATTTAGCAATCGTCAGCTCGAAGGTATCTGGAAATTCAACGTGCCTGCTTCACAGGCCGTCAACAGTTTCCTCGCAGTTCCCTGGGTGAATTATCAGTCAGGTCAGGAACTGGGAGTTGCTTACGCTGGCCAGCGGATGATGAATCTGGCCCGTACCTCACACGAAGAACACATGGCTCAACTGGAATTCGCCGGGACTCAGGCGATCCGCAGCGGAAACATGGAGCAGGCTGCTCGTCTTGGTAACATGCTGCAGCAGCTTGATCCCGGGAACTCCCGTGCTGACTCCCTGTTGAAGCTCTCTCAGAAATTCCAGAACGATCAACTGGCCCAGGCTGATACAAAACAGCCTGCCGCTAACGCTCCTGCACCTGCGACTCAGAAAGCGGATCCTCAGCCGCCAATCGATGACGCCATCAGCAAAGTAGAGCAGCTTCGTCAGATCAAGGGAGCCCAGATGAAAATCGAGGTTTCCAATGCCATCGAAGAGGCCCGTCAGATCTCCACCGATAATCCTGATGGTGCTCTGGGAGTTCTGAAACGATCACTGAATTTCTTGAAATCAACCTCTGATATTGATATTGATCTTCGTCAGCAGCTGGAACGTCGCCTGAATAACATGATGGTCGATGTCCGCAGCCAGATGGAAGTTGCTGAAACACGCAGAATTCGCCAGCAGCAGCAGATTGCTCAGCTGGAACAGCAGAAACGTCTGGTCGACCAGGTTCTGCTGGAAGATGAAAAACTGGAGCAGCTGATCGACCGCGTGCGTTCACTGATTCAGGACGGTAAGCATGGTAATAGTGACGCCTACGAAGAGGCTGAAGCTGTCTCTCGCGTTGCTGTGAATATGGAACCGGGTAACGGTCCTGCAACAGCAGCCCTGTTTACTTCAGAAGCTGCAGGACAGCTGGATAAAGTCTTCCGCATGCGTTCGCTGCGAGCTGACCGCTTCCTGGAAACGTTGTACCAGGTTGAGCTTTCACACGTTCCATTCCCGGATGAACCCCCAATTCGCTGGCCGTCCGCTCCGGTCTGGACCAGCCTGACAGAGCGTCGTAAGAAATGGGCTGCAGTCGATCTGCATCGTAACAGCCCTGCCGAACAGCGTATCTTTGAAGAACTGCAAAAAGAAACAGAAGCCAACTTCCCGGACATCCCACTGTCTGAAGTGATGACTTACTTCTCGGAACTGCACAACATCACCATCCTGATCAACTCAAATGACCTGGGTGAAGATGGTCTGACGGTTGATGAACCGGTCAACGTTTCGCTGAGCGGTATCAAACTGAAGAGTGCCTTGAACATTATTCTGAAGCCCATCGGTCTGACTTATGTGATCGAAGACGAAGTGATGAAAATCACTACAACTGCCAAGGCTGAAGAGATCTACAGCACCCGGGTTTATCCGGTAGCTGACCTGGTAATCTCAGTCTCGACACAGCAATCATCAGTCGGTAGCAGCCAGGGTGGCTTTGGTGGCCAGCAGGGCGGCCTGGGTGGTGGTCAAGGTGGCCTCGGCGGTGGCGGTGGCTTTGGTGGTGGCGGTCAAGGTGGCTTCGGCGGCGGTGGCGGTGGTGGTCAGGGCTTCTTCAATGTTGCTCCTGAGATGCTGATGATGAACAGCGCTCCTCCACAGAAAGCCAAAGCGAAAGCTGCTCCCCAGGGAAAAGCTGCAGCTCAGAAACCAGAAATTAAACCGATTCAGGATGGAGAAATGAAAGCCATTCTGGATGGGATTCTGGGAGAGACTGAAACCAAGTCCAAGCCGGCACAGTTCCAGGTTCAGGACAAGCCTTTTCAGTTCAATAACAGCACCATCGAACAACTCAAAAAAAAACCAGTAACGGTGCAGTAACAGGGAAATCGGGCTCGCCTGATTCTCCCCGTCAATCCAAGTTAACAAAACGGAGTCCTTCTTCAGGGAAGGGCTCCGTTTTTACTGGTACTGAATCAACTTCGCGCAAGGAGTTTAAGTCACCGCTCACAGGGGATATTAAGAACCCCGCGCAGTTCTGGAACGATTATTTTTCCAAGCGAAAACCGAAGCCGGAACTGGTCAATGACCTCATCTTCAACCTGCATCAGTCAGGTAAACACGAGCATGTGATCGCAGCCATCAATGCCGCATTGATTCATAATCAGTCGCAACCCTGGATGTACGATGTCCTCGCACTGACGATGGAGATTGTCGGGCGACCGCAACCTGAGATCGAACGGGTTCTGCTTTCCCGTATCGATTTTTCTGCCGCTGACGTCCCCAGCATGGTCTATTCCGCTGCCTATCTTACTCGCTTCAAAGCCGACCAGCAGGCACTCAAGCTGTACCAGCAGGCCGCAAATTTACAGCCAGACCGCCCCGAGCCTTACATCATGGGATTACGTCTGGCTGAAAAGCTCAAGGATCCAGAGGGCATTCTCTGGGCAGCCTCAGGAATCCTGACACATGTCTGGATTAAGGATTACGAGCAGTGGCATGAAAAAGCCTTGAACGCGCTGGCTAATCTGGAGCAGGCGTTAAAGCAGGCCGGTCGCAAGGCAGAGGCAGAACGGGTTCAGGTGACCCGTAGAAAGGCCCTGGAGAGAGACCTCAAGCTGGAACTTACCTGGAATGGCGATGGGGATCTGGACCTGATTGTAGAAGAGCCCCGGGGCACAGTCTGCTCATTTGAGTCACCATTGACGGCAGGTGGAGGCGTGCTCCTGAATGATGGCTATGGTCCCAAGCAGGAGAATTGTCACGAAGACTATCTGTGTGCACATGGATTTCCAGGAACCTATGTAGTACGCGTGCGTTATGTCTCTGGCGATATTGTCGGTCAGCGGGCCAAGCTGAAGGTGACCCGCTATCAGGGCTCGGACCATCCTGTCGTGCAAACGATGATTGTCCCCTTGACCCGGGAAGATCGAATCATTCGCATCGACTTGGAGAAGGGCCGTCGTAATCGGAAATCCGAAGTGCCTCAGAATTCACAGAAAAACAGCAGCCTGCAGCCTGCCACCGGGCGGTTTATTTCCTCTCGACCAGCAATCAATGGAAGCCGGGAATCCTTGCAGAGCTTTCGAGTATCTCGCCAGGCAGGCATCTCGACGGGACGACAGGTCCCTCTGGTAACGGGAGTGCAGAATGTGGGTGGAGTTGCCTATCAGCCCGTGATTCGTGTCGTGCCCGAAGGTATCAGCTTGACGGGAGCTGCCGTCGTTTCACCAGACAGACGCTATGTCAGGCTTTCCGTTTCGCCACAGTTCACGAATGTTACCGATATTTTCACTTTCAGTTTTCTGCAGCCCTGAATGTGTTATCGGAACGATTTAACGAACCAGCCCTGGGGTGACATCCAGGTCAAGATCTGCAATGCGTCCCTGATCGAGGTGATGCCAGGCGATTGCAGCCATGGCAGCATTGTCGGTGCATAAATCGGGGGGAGCCACGCTGAGGTGGATTCCTGCCTGCTCTGTCATCTCAGCCAGCCTCTCACGCAGGAGGCGATTAGCAGCAACCCCCCCTCCTACACAGAGTGTCGAATAGTTGTAGCGTTCGATCGCCTGCCGACATTTACCGACCAGCACATCAACCACGGTTTCCTGAAAGCTGGCAGCCAGATCGGCAATCCGTTGATCATCCAGTGGTGGTGGCTGCTGTTTCGCTCCTGGATTTCCCTGTGCCGCATACAGCACCGCCGTTTTTAAACCGCTGAAGCTGAAACGCAGTTCCGGGTCTTTGAGAAACGTGCGGGGAAATTTGAACGCGCGCGGATCACCGTGTGTGGCTGCGTTCTGAATAGACGGACCGCCCGGGTAAGAAAGCCCCAGAATTTTTGCTACTTTATCGAACGCTTCACCAGCGGCATCGTCGATCGTGGCGCCAATCAGATCAAATTCGAATGTTTCCGAGCAGTGATACAGATTGGTGTGCCCACCGCTGACTACCAGGCCGATCGCTGGGAACAGCGGGCGGTCTTCCTGCATCTGACAGGCAAAGAGATGCCCTTCAATATGATTCACGGCAATCAGGGGTAAATTGAGTGTCATAGCCAGTGTTTTGGCCGCGGTCAGGCCAATCAGGAGCGAGCCGACGAGCCCCGGTTCGGTCGCGACGGCAATCGCGGTTAACTGCTGAAGTTCGATGCCAGCCTGCTTCAGAGCATCATCGATCACGGGAAGAATTCGTTCCAGATGCGCTCGAGAGGCGATTTCCGGTACTACGCCCCCAAACTTTTCATGAAGATCGGTTTGCGAGGAAACGACATTAGAGAGAATCCGCATGTCGCGGGTAATGACAGCCGCTGCAGTCTCATCGCATGAAGATTCGATTGCCAGAAGATATTCGTCAGTGGGGCTCATGGAGGCTCGGATTATGAAAAAAAGAAAGCGACTGTTGGAGATAACGGGCTCCGCGAGTCGCTTTCCGCTGTGTCAGTGTAACTCTGTCAGAATGCCGTCAGAGGAGATCAGGTGGTCCGGATGACCAGTGTATTTCCTGCGGGCCCGGGAGCGGCAGCTGCTTTTTTGGCCGGCTTCTCTTCTTTGGCTTCTGGTTTCTTTTCAGCTTTTTTGTCGGCATCCTTGTCAGCTGGTTTATTTTTACCGCTCAGCTGTTCCTTGATGTAGTCCATCGCCAGGTCCAGCTGCTTGTCTTTGAATTCGGTATCCAGTTTAGCAGTGTGATCCAGAATATCCCGTTTGCGGCGGTATTCGCCCAGCGCTTCGAGCTCATCATCGGTCAGTCGCAGGCGATAACCTTCGTCCGGAGTCACTCCCCAGACATCGGTATCTTTGGCTCCAGGGAAACGGTGAATGTTTTTCCCACTGGGACGATGGTAGCTGGCGGTAGTCAATTTCAGAGCACTGTCGCCTTCTTCAAGTTCGATGACGTTCTGAACGCTACCTTTACCCCAGGTACGCTCACCAATGATCACAGCACGTTTGTGGTCCTGCAGACAGGCCGATACGATTTCACTGGCGGAGGCAGAATAGCGATTCACCAGAATCGCCATTGGAAAGTCTTTGAAAGTTCCCTTAGAGGTGGCTTCCCATTTTCGGTTCCGGCTGTTGCGGCCTTCCGTGCTGACAATTTTACCGGACTCGATGAACATGTCCGAGATTTCAGTCGCCTGCGAAAGCAGACCGCCCGGATTGAAACGCAGGTCGAGGATCAGTCCTTTCATGCCCTGCTTGCGCAGATCTTCGATGGCAGACCGCAGTTCTTCTGCACTATGACGGCTGAAGTGAGTCAGTCTGATGTAACCAATTTTGGCTTTCTTGTCATACATATAATCCCAGGCATCATCGTCTTTGTAGGTATCCCCCAGGACAGTGGCGACATGAATGATTTCCCGTTCTACTGTCACGGGAATTACTTTGTCGGTGCCTTTATGAATTACGGACATCTTCACCTTTTCCCCTTCGCGACCTTTGAGAATTTTGATCGCCTGGGAAAGTGTGAAACCCTTGGTGGACTTGCCTTCAATCGAATCGATGATGTCGCCGGCCCGAATCCCGGCTTTGTAAGCGGGGGTGCCAGGCAGCGGAGTCATCACGGTCAGTCGGTTGTTCTGGTCGTCTATGTGCACCTGGATGCCGATCCCGCCGAACTCCTGCTCGACTACCTGATTGAAGCGGGAGAGATCATCGGGGCTGATGTAGCTGGAGTACTGATCCAGTTCCTGAACCATACCTCGAATGGCCGCTTCGAGGAGCACCCTGCGGTCAATGTCTTTCACATAATTACGTTCAATCTGCTCGTAAGTGTCTGCAAACAGCTTCATCATCTGGTAGTAATCTTCGTCCTTTTCCTTCTCTTTTTCATCTGCGTAAGAGAGGGACTGGAAAGGGGACGAGACCATCAGAGCAAGTAAGAGGCACAAACTGATCAAGCGGAATTTTGGCATGGACGATTCCTTATGAGAATTACAGAACACAACTCAAACCGGGCAGAAATAAAGATTTCAGGAATGGGGAATGTGTTTTGTCGGGTGTCGTAACGCGGCGGATCTTTATTTGCTTCTCTATTAGTGTAGGCGATCTGGAAACCAGTGGCAAGATTTGCTCTGGATACATTGCCCCGAAAACCTTATTCCACGGGAAAACCGACTGAAATTGAATTCTGGAGTTCAGCAGGATACATTGCAGGGGAAATCTCTGTGAAATGAAAGCTTGTTTCCACCAGGCAACTCCGATGCAACCCGAAGTACAAATCCTGACAGGAACCGCTGGTTCCGGCAAAACAGACCATCTGCTGGATGAGTACCGGCGTGCACTGCAGGCAGGGCTGGAACGTCAGCGTCCCGGAGCCACGCTCTGGCTTTCCCCCACAATACGTTCCCGTCGGCAGGTGCTTGACCGTCTGCCGGGACCACAACTCCCCATCTGTTTTGCTCCGAATGTTTATACGTTTGAGGCTTTTGCCGAGACCATACTGAAGTCGCTGGACGAACCGGTACAGACGCTGCCCGAGATCTCCAAAAGGTATCTGTTGCGGAGCATCGTGGATGACCTGATCGCCGCTGGACAGATTCATTATTTCAGTTCGATCGCTGGTTCATCCGGATTTCTGGATCTGATTTCGAGTTTTATTTCAGAACTGAAACGGGAGGAAATCTGGCCGGAGGAATTCTCGACAGCCTGTGACCGTATCGGATCCGATTCCGAGCAGAAAGACCGGGAACTTGCCCAGATTTACAACCGATACCAGGTCGCATTACACGAAATGCGGCGATACGATTCGGAAGGGCGTTTCTGGTCCGCACGCACCGCCTTACAGGACGGAATGTGGGGCCCGTTTGGCGAATTCGATCTGATTGTCCTGGACGGCTTTGCCGATTTCACGCACACGCAGTATGAAATTCTGGAAGTGCTGGCGACACGCACAGCAAAGCTCTGTATTTCACTTCCGCTGGAACAGGAATCGCGGCGAGGCGACCTGTTCGCCAAATCGGTGACCGCCCGTCGGATTCTGGAAGAACGTTTGCCAGGCCGGATCAGTGTCGTCTCTTTTGACCAGCCCGAAGCAGGAAACGCCCGGAATCAGATCAGTCAGCAACTGTTTGCGAATCCGCGAGAGATCGTTCCTTTTCAGGAAACGGGGCAACTTAAAGTGCTCGCGGTCGCCGGTCAGCGAAATGAACTCGAGGTGCTGGCCGGGGAAATCAAAGGGCTGTTGAGGCAGGGAGTGTTACCAGAAGAGATCACGCTCGCATTCCGCTCCACACTGGAATATGGTGACCTGATCGACGAAACCCTGAAAGCGGCAGGGATTCCCTATTTTGTAGGACAGGAGCAGGCGTTCTCCCGTTTTCCCATCGTGCGGACCATCTTTGCCTTCCTGCAACTCGAAATTGAAAACTGGTCGTTTGACAGCCTGATGTCAGTCCTGGATTCGAGTTACTTTGCTCCTCAATGGCCCGAGTATCAGGGGGGAGCCGCAGTTCGTGCGTTGTCCCGCGTGCTGAGGCAGCTCAAAATTGACTCCGGTAAAGTGGATTTAATCCATGCTCTGGAAAATGAAAGTCGCAAAGCGGTGGAGCTCAGTGCCCGTTTTCCCGACCGTCCCGAGCGTAAAGCTGCCGCCCGCGAATTGAATACGGCTTTGAAGCTGGCGCAACGACTTCACCGGGAAACCCAGCGGCTGGAAGGTCGGGAACTGTTTGTCACCTGGATCGAAATCCTGATTTCCATCGCCAATGAATTTGGTCTGCCAGCAACCTGGGCCGACGTGGATCCGGAACTTGATCCACTGGCAAAACGTGACAAGCAGGTCTGGGAACGATTTCAGCAGTTACTGTTTCATGCGGTTGCTGAGGTCGAACGGATTGAACAGTTTCATCAGAAAGAAGCTCAGCCCCTGGACCTGTCCGGATTTCGCAGCCTGCTGCTGGACCTGCTCGAACAACAGACGATCTCTCTACAGCCGGAGGAAACGGGCCGGGTTAAAGTACTCGATGCATCGCAGCTGAGAAACTTAAACATCCCCTATCTACTGGTAGGCGGCTTGAGTGAAGCCAGTTTCCCGCGGGGACATCGCGAAGACTGCCTGTACGGTGAAAAAGACCGAGGTGAATTGAACCAGCAGGGGCTTTCACTCAAGCTGCATGCGAACCAGCAGCAGGAAGAAATGCTGCTCTTCTACGAGGTAATGACGCGGTTCACCCGGAAGCTGATTCTCAGTTATCCGGCAATCAGCGCCACGGGGCAGCCGCTGTTTCCCAGTCCCTATCTGACCACTCTGATTGATCTGTTTGATCCTCTAACTCTGCAGGTACAACAGGCGGGGGAGCTCAACCCGCTACCACGTCCCGAGCAGACTCTCTCCCGTCGCGACTTGAGAGTACTGGCCATTGATCAGCTGAAACATAACCGGCCGGGGGTCTTTCTGAATGCAGTCCAGGATCCGGAATTACAGGCAACGATCAGGAATATTCTCGCGGCCACCGAAATGGCGGTAGCACGCTTTGAACAACCGGGCTTTACGGAATTTGAAGGCATACTGACATCCCCCGCCAGTCGACGGGCCATTCATGCACGTTTCCCCACGGAATATGAATTCAGCACCACCCAGCTTGAACTGTATCTGGCCTGTCCTTACCAGTTCTTTGCCCAGAGTGTGCTGGGCATTGAAGTCCCCGAGCCGCCCGAGCTGCGGACCAACTACCTGGAACGCGGGATCCATGTGCACAGCATTCTGACCAGGCTGATTGAGCAGCTGCAGGAGCAGGGGGGGCGCGACCAGTTGTACTCGGCCGAGCAGGTCGAGCAACTATTCCATGAACTGCTGGAGCAGCGGATCTCCGAGAATTTTGTGGGAACTCGACTGCAGCAGGTGTTAACCAGAATTGAGAAACAGATCCTGGAAGACTGGGGCAGCTTTTTTGCCGAGCAGTCTGAGTCCTATGCCCGACTGTTTGTAGAACTCTGGGATCGTGTTCCGGCCGTGGTCGGCAGGGAGGTTCCCTTTGGTGAGGTACCTGGAGAACCCGATCCAAATCAACGGCGGTACCAATACCTGACACTCGGCGAAGGCGCGAGAGAAACCCGCATACGTGGTCAGATCGACCGGATCGATGTGGGCAGTATCAAGGGACAGAAATACTTCAACATCATCGATTACAAAACGGGGCGGTCGGTACCCTCAGCGAAGGAGATTCGCTCCGGAAAAAAACTGCAGCTGGCCTTGTATCTCATCGCGGCCCGGCGGCTGGAAATGATCGACGCAGATGCCGAACCGTTTCACCTGGGATACTGGAAGATCCAGGAGACCGGATTCGTGATGCCCCTGCATTCCTACCGTCGAAAGCAGATCGACCCTCTGTCTGGAGAAGACCTGGAACTTCTGGAAACCACCTTGGATGGACTGGTTCCACACCTGGCAGACCTGATTCGGCAGGGGATCTTTCCTGTGCAGGTTGATCCCGGGGTGGCGCACCTGGATCCGGCGTTTCAGTCAGTTTGTCGGATATCGCAGGTGGAAAGCTATCGTGAGAGTCTCGGTAAGGAGATTGACCTGCTTCACGTCCCGGGCCCCGATGACGAGTCCGATTCAACAGAGGAAGCCTGACACAGATCATGTCGCAACAACCCACCTACACCGAGCAGCAGGCAGCAGCGATCTATCCGCGTGATGTCTCGATCGCGCTCTCTGCGGGAGCCGGTTGTGGTAAGACGTTTGTTCTGACACAGCGGTTTCTCAAGTTAATCGAGCCCGGCAGTCCTCCCGATCGATTGAGCCATATCGTCGCAATTACCTTCACCGAACGGGCGGCCCGTGAGATGCGGGATCGGGTTCGTGAAACCTGTCTGGAGCAACTCCGCAGTTGTCCCCCGGAAGAAGTCGGACACTGGCAGACGGTTATCAGGGGGCTGGACTCTGCGCGGATCAGCACGATTCACTCTTTCTGCACATCGATCCTGCGGACTCATGCTGTCAGTGCCCGTCTCGATCCCCACTTCGGGCTTCTGGAACAGGGAACCAGTGACGCCTTCTTACGAAAGGTGGTCCGCGAAGCGATACACGATCTGTTACAGGAGGAAGACGAAGACTGCCTGGAACTGGTTTACCGCTATGGCTTGGAACGAACTTATGAACTGTTCATCTCCCTGGTGCCTCAGCAGTTTCGGATCGAATTCGACCAGTTTTCAGATCTGTCAGAGGAACAGCTGGCAGGCCGTATGCGGAAATTCTGGGTGGATTCTTATATTCCCATGCAACTGGCGGAAATCGCGAATGCGGAAAGCACCCGGTTTTTGCTCAGACTGATATCGGCCCAGGATCCCGTGAATAAGAAGATGCGGGACCGGTTTCAGGTCCTCACATCGCGACTTCCCGAATTACTGGAAGGAGCAGAACACAACCGTGCGGTTCTGCTGGGGACTTTGATTGAACACGCCAAAGTACAGGGCGCAGGGACGAAGAAAGACTGGGACGACCTGGAAGTCTATGAGCAGATTAAAGACGGGTTTACCGAGCTCAGAAAATCGCTCACGAAGGTTTATGAAATTCTCTCACCCGATCCGGCTGCCTTTTTACAGGCGGCTGAATATAGTCTGCGAGTCTTAAGAGTCGCAGAGTTCGTTGCCGGTCGATACCAGGAGAGTAAAGCAGAAAAAGGTCTGCTGGACTTTGACGACCTGCTGCTAAAGACCCGTGATCTGTTTCGGCGCGATCCACAGGCAAAGCAGAGGGCGGCAGCGGGAATCGAGTTCCTGATGGTGGATGAGTTTCAGGATACAGACCCCGTTCAGAGTGAAATCGTGCGTGCCTTATGTGGAAAAGATCTGCTCACAGGTAAGCTCTTCCTGGTGGGGGATGCGAAGCAGTCGATTTACCGTTTCAGACGCGCGGATCCCGAAGTCTTTCATCAGCTGCGTCAGGAGATTCCTGAGCAGGGACGTTTGCCGCTGAGCGTCAATTTCCGCAGTCAACCAGCCATTTTAAATTTCACCAACTGCCTGTTTGCCTCTGCAATGGAGCAGTATTATGAGCCGTTGACTCCCTTTGACGGGGAACAGCACTCTCCGACGCCGGCAATCGAATTTCTGTTCGCTGCTCCCGACGATCCGGAGATCAAGGGGGCCGAGGCACTCCGCGAGACGGAAGCGGACTGGATCGCAGCCCGGGTACGCCAGCTGCTGGAAGACGAGACTCCGCGGATCTGGGCCAAAAACCGTCAGACGGGCCAGCGCGAACTGAGACGCGTGGAGCCGGGGGATATCTGTATTCTGTTTCGGGCTCTGTCGAATGTGGCCCTGTATGAGAAAGCATTTCAGCAGCAGGATCTGGACTATTACCTGGTTGGCGGACGCGCGTTTTACGCGCAGCAGGAAATCTACGATCTGAGTAATCTGTGCCAGTACCTGGATAACGCCGATGATGAACTGAGTCTCCTGGGCGTTTTGCGTTCTCCTTTCTTCAGTCTGTCTGATGATACGCTGTATACAATTGTAAGACACGCAGACAGTCTAACTCGTGCGATACAGGTCAAGCCGCCCGAAGAGCTCCGGCCTGAGCAGCACCGCCAGGTGCGTTATGCCCAAAGCGTGCTGCAGGAACTGAGAGCAAAAAAAGATCGTCTCTCACTGGTGGAACTGTTGAATCTGGCCCTGGAGCGAACCGGCTATGATGCCGCTTTGATGAACGAGTTTCTGGGAGACCGCAAGCTGGCTAACCTGAGGAAGCTGATTGAGCTGGCTCGTAATTTTGAAGGGACCGGCCTGTTTACGCTGAAAGATTTCGTGCAGCGAATTCGTGATTCCATTCTGGAAGAGAGCAAAGAAGAACTGGCGGCGACATTACCTGAAACCAGTGACGTCGTCCGCCTGATGACGATCCACCAGTCAAAAGGTCTGGAATTCCCCGTAGTGATTCTGGCTGACATGGACCGTAAACCCGCACCGGGAGGAAGCGCTCCCTTTCTGCATCCGGAATGGGGAGGCTTGCTCAACCTGCCCGCCGAACGGGGAACGACTCCGGACAATTTTGCTTTTAAAATGCACCGGGGACTGGAACAGCGGGCCGACGAGGAAGAGACCGTGCGTCTGCTCTACGTTGCTGTAACCCGGGCTGCAGATTATCTGATTCTGTCTGCAGGCTTACCGTATGATCGCAAAATTGAATCACCCTGGATGAAGCTGCTGGCCCGGCATTTTGATCTTACCACAGGCGCCCCCGCAATCGATCCCTATCTGGGTAAACTGACGCTGGGCGATGTTGCCCCCGACCAGATTCCCGCGATTCGTGTTCATCACGAGATGCCTCAGCCGCTCACGCGACCGGAGAAGAAACAGCGAGAATTGAAACCCAGTCAGTTCGTCGCCGCGCTGGAGCAGGGGGCTCCCGAACCATTTCCGGAATCTTATGGCGTGATTGCTCCACGACCGGGGACGCTGTCGCATGTGAGTGTTTCTCAACTGGAAGTGATTGACGCCGAACTGCAACACCTGCTGGAACCGGAAGTGGACCAGGTGCCGTTAAACGAGGTGCTGTCGGCGGACGAGGCGACGCAACTGGGAACAATCACACACGCAGTCATCGAACGGCTGGAACCAGAGAAGCCCGAACAGGCACCGCGGATCGTCGCTGCCGTCCTCGCAGAACAACCACCGCAGGTACGGGAGAAACTGCAACCACTGGTAGAACGCCAGATATCCGCCTGGTATGCCTCGGAGTTGTGTCAGACTCTGAAACAGACGCGGGTCCATTATCGCGAACTCGATTTTCTGTTGCACTGGCCCCCCGGAGCTGAGGCGGACAACGATCAGGCGGTGACAGTCACAGGCAGCATTGATGCGCTCGTTCAAACCAAGTCTGGGGACTGGATGCTGTTTGACTATAAAACCGGTTCCCGAATGGCACGAATGAGTGCCGAACAGCTGATCCTAGAGTATGAATTCCAATTAGGAGTCTATACACTGGCCGTAGAACAGCTACTGGGGGCCAGACCCGCTTCTATTGGTCTGGCAGTCGTTCAGGACTCCGTGCGGTATATCGAATGTGATCTGGACGCGGGCCGGCTGGAGCAGATCTCCCGCCGGTTGACACAGGCTGTTTCCAGTTTGCTTCAACCTTCAGCAGCGGCAGAAAGTCGTTAACCAGTTCCATGTCCAGCGAGTCCCACTCTGAGCTTGAATGTTTCAGGCAGTTACAGCAGTCCCCGGAAATCTTTGAGCTGATCGCCTCCCACTCTGGGACCGAATTTCAGTTACAGAAACAACTGCGCGAACAGTATCCCGAAGATGTTGTGCGTGCCGCTTTGACGCTGGCAGAACTGCGGATGCGCGGGCGGGCCAAGTTCTCTCGCGCGGATCAGATGTGGTTCGACAGAAAGAGCCTGGAACAGGCCACGCCCGAAGCGGTTTCGAATTACAAAGCAGCGCGGTTTTCCGGTTCTGTCTATGATTTCTGTTGTGGAATGGGCGGGGATCTGGTCGCCCTGGCGCAACATGCCCGGGTAACGGGGGTTGATCTGGAACCGGTTCTGTGCCAGTTTGCCCGCTGGAACAGTGAAGTCTATGAGGTGGTGGACCGCGTGACTGTGGTCAATCAGCCTCTGGAAGAGGTGAAAGATCGGGAGGGACTGCTGCATATTGATCCGGATCGTAGACCCCACTCCGGTGGGAAAGTGATCCGCATTGAAGATTATCGACCCGATCTCGAAACATTGCTGGGGCTGATCCAGGAATTTGCCGGCGGGGCCATCAAGCTCAGCCCCGCCAGTAATTTTGCCGGAAAATTTCCCGGGAGCGAGACCGAACTGATCAGCCTGAATGGGGAGTGTAAAGAAGCAACCGTCTGGTTTGGCACTCTGGCAGGAGAATCGGAATTTCGGGCTACCGCGATTTCAAAATCAGGTGAGGTCGCTACTATCGCCGGTCATCCGATGGATGCGTTTTGCAGCGTCACTCCACCGGGGGGATATCTGTATGATCCCGATCCGGCAGTCGTCCGCTCCGGCCTCCTGGATGTGGCAGCGGCGGAATGTGATTTGAACCGTCTTGATGCGGAAGAAGAATATCTCACATCTTCCGAACCGGTAGACTCTCCCTTTTTCAGACGCTTCCGGATTCTGGCGGAACTGTCGAATCAGGATCGTGACCTGAAAAAGTATTTTCGCTCAGCCGACTTTGGCCAACTGGAAATTAAATGCCGCAGGATTCCTGTTCCCATCGAAGCACTCCGCCGCAAGTTGTCACTTAAAGGCAAAGGGGCAGGTGTTCTGGTGATTGCCCGACTGGATGGCAAATCTCGGGCTCTGGTCTGCGAACGAGAGTAGGTTCGGACAAGCTTCTGAGCGTGTGACGCGCATAAAAAAACGAGAGCCGGTGAAAGGCTCTCGTTGTATTCTGATTGCGTCGTTGTTCAGCTTACTGTGCCTGACGGAACTGGAACCGGTCCATCGGCAGCAACTGCTGCGGCGCAGAAGGGGCATTGTTGAACACGAACGAGAAGGCGTAGCAGATCACCATCCCGGAGGACATTTCTGCAACATACAGTCCGCCGTCGGCGAACTGGGCACGTCCCTGGGCGGGTAAATTCACATCACCGGAAACAATCACGTAATGTGGTTTTGCTGTCGGATCGACGTTGAAGTCAGCGGCCAGATTCCGGAAATAAGCATGAGTGAACTTTCCAGAGCGAGAGTTCAAAACTGCTCCCTGCAGACGTCCGGTGAGGAAGTCGAGGACGAAAACGCCTTCCGCGTTACCGTTGCGTGTGGGGACGGTTGTGATTGCGAAGCGATCCCCATCCCGGTCAGTCGCGACGGCCATGGCTGGCTCATGCGGCCAGAAATAGGACATGCACAGGCCACAGATAACTCCAACCGTCAGCCACAGAAAGCGACGTTCCCCGTATTGTTTCTTAACCACAATTGCCTCCCCATGTGTGTTTGAACTCGGGATTCCGGTGCAGCCCGACGCACGAGTCCCTCATTAAATGCAAAAACAGGAACCAGACTATTCGGCGTACCGACTGTTCTGGTCTGAACTAAATACAGTTATCTGAAATTGTATCCAAGAGTCCCGCATTCTGCCAGACATGATTGCTGTGAAAGCTGAGATGGAAACGGGATGTGAATTTACGGGGTCTGGCTTGAAAATACGCCCTGAAAATCACTTTGGTTGTAATTCCGAACCGTCAAAAGTATGCTGCTTTGTACGTAGCTGGTCAGTTCGACTGGTGGGATTCAACATTTCGCAGCTCAACTCTAACTCGTCTTATTGCACGGGTCTGGAATGAATCAACAAGGGGAGGAATGCTTCAATGGAAACAATGAACGGTCAACTCAATCGTAAATTACGAATGGCACTTGTTGGCGGGGGCCAGGGTTCGTTTATCGGCCGTGTGCATTCCATTGCTGCCTGTCTCGATAACCGGGCCGAGCTGGTAGCGGGGGCCTTGTCTTCCAATCCGGAGAAAGCGAAAGCATCGGCGCCTGCTTATGACATTCCTCCCGAACGGGCTTATGGCTCAATTGAAGAACTGATTGAGAAAGAGTCCGCTTTGCCCGAAGATCAGCGGATCGATTTCATCAGTATTGCCACCCCGAACTTTACACATTTCCCCATCGCTAAGGCAGCTGTGGAGGCGGGTTTCAATGTGATCTGCGATAAGCCAATGACCTTTGACCTGGCTCAGGCAGAAGAACTGAAAGGCCTGGTAGAAAAGTCGGGTGTGGTCTTTGCCGTCAGCCATAATTACACCGGATACCCGCTGGTTCGAATGGCACGCGAAATGATCCTGAACGGAGAATTTGGCGAAATTCAGGCCGTTCGTTCGAACTACATTCAGGGTTGGTTGCGGAAACGCCTGGAGGAAGAAGATCAGAAACAGGCTGCCTGGCGTACCGACCCCTCAAAATCCGGAGCTGCCGGGGCCTTTGGTGATATCGCCACTCATGCCTATAACCTGGGTCGCTACATGACCGGGCTTTTACCGGCTGAGATCTCCTGTAACCTCAAGATTTTTGCCCCCGGTCGTCAGCTGGATGATTACGGTCATGCTGTGATCCGGTTCCAGAACGGAGCTCTGGGAACTGTTACCGCCAGCCAGATTTCGCATGGTCGCGAGAACGATCTGTTCATTGAAATCGACGGCACCAAAGGCGCACTGTCCTGGAGACAGGAAGAGCCTAACCAGATGATCGTCCGTCGTAACGGTCAGCCACACGCGATTTACACCCGTGATCCCAATGCTCCGTTCATGAACGAAAGCGGAGCAGCTGCCTGCCGATTGCCGGCAGGACACCCGGAAGCTTTCTTCGAAGCATTTGCCAACATCTATCGCTCCGCTTTTGACGCCATGATCAGTCGGATTACGGGCGAATCCTTCGAACCGAAAAATACGATCTATCCCAACGTTTATGATGGAGTGGAAGGAATGTTCTTTATTGAGCAGTCTGTAGCCAGCAGCAAGGAAAACGGAGCCTGGCTACCGTTCAACTGCGATTGCGCTCGCAGCTAAACCCGACAAAAAAAACGGGGTGAAAACCACTGAATCAGGTATTCCCGGACCAGCCAGAGGATCCCTTCGGAGCCTCTGGTCATGGTCCGTCTGGTATTGATCGCGCGACTGAGCGGTCTTAAAAATCTGAACGTGGTCTGGTGAGTCATTGTAACGTGAAATAGGGAAGTTGGTGTTTCATGAAGAGCCTGCCACTGCATTATCAGATTCTGATCGCATTAATCCTTGGGACCGTATTGGGGTTTCTATTCAATCCCGGGGAAGAACCACTGGTCGGTCTCACACTGACTGTCAATCCGCAGGATGGCGGCTATAAGGTGGTGCAGCAGCAAGCCGAACAGGATCCGCAAACTCTGGAGTTCTCCAGCAAGGAAGCGTTATTGAAACGCTATCCCGAGCTAAAAAAACAGTTTGTGGCAGGCGATCTGGAGAAGTCCGAGACATTTAAAGTTGAAGGTCGAATGATCCATATCGTCGACTCCGCACGAGAAGTTCATCTGACTTATACCCGTACCGTCGATAAAAAAGTTACGGTCACCACCTATTCTGCAGCAAACGGAGAGAAACTGGTCGAGAAGTATCCACAGTGGAAGACGGAGTTCGAACTCTTCGGGAATACAATCAGTCAAAAGGTGATGGCGATTTCCAAGTGGGTTGGCGATCTGTTCTTGCGTCTGTTGAAGATGGTAACCATTCCCCTGATTGTGACTTCCCTGATCACCGGAATTGCCAGCCTGGGGAATGCTACTCGCTTTGGTGCCATGTTCTCCAAGACGCTGTTGTATTATCTCTCCACCAGTCTGCTGGCAATTTTTACCGGAATATTTGTGGTGAATCTGATACGCCCCGGAATTGGCGCTGAATTGCCTGGTGGCAGTGGCTCGTTGTCTTCAGGGCAGGAGTCGATCAGTTCAATCTTTATCGATATGGTCGATCGGCTGATTCCCACCAACATTATCCATTCTTTGGGGGAAGGGGAATTCCTTTCGATCATTTCATTCAGCATCCTGTCCGGGATCTTCATCATCTTGGTTGGGGGGAAACATGCGAAAGTGCTGACTGATATTTTTCAGGCCGGATTTGAAGTCATGATGCGGATGACCATGTTTATTATCAGTCTGGCTCCGATTGGTGTGCTGGCTTTCATGATTTATGCCGTATCTTCTCAGGGGATTGAAATCTTCAAGACTCTCAGCTGGTATATGGTTGCAGTACTTTTGGCTCTATTGATACACGCGGCTGTTATCTTGCCCTGTCTGCTGAAATTTGTAGCGCGGCGTTCTCCCCTGGAATTTGCCCGGGCAATGGGCCCGGCGTTGATGACCGCCTTCTCGACAGCCTCCTCAAACGGAACACTGCCACTGACGATCAGCTGTGTTGAGGAGAATGCGGGAGTCTCGAATGAGGTCAGCTCGTTTGTGCTGCCTCTGGGGGCGACGATTAATATGGATGGAACGGCACTCTATGAAGCGGTTGCAGTCCTCTTTATCGCACAGGCTTACTCGGGGGAAGTGTTACCTGTCCAGCAGCAAATCCTGGTGGCGATTACCGCGTTACTGGCAAGTATTGGTGCTGCCGGCATTCCCCACGCCGGTTTGGTGATGATGGCGATTGTGCTGCAGGCAGTGGGGCTTCCACTGGAAGCACAGGGCGTGATTATCGCTGTCGACCGTGTACTGGACATGTGTCGTACTTCGGTTAACGTCTGGAGCGACTCCTGCGGATGTGCGATCATCGAACGCTACCGCTAACAGGAAATTGCTCGACTCAAGTTCAATCGAACGTGGGGATTTCCTGATTCTGAAGTGAATTCAGCGTGCTTAACCGCTGTAACCGTTACAGTCAGACAGGCGTCAAGGCCCGGAGGGAATAGCGGCCGATACAAGACGAAGGAGCATTCTGTGCTCGAACGACTCATCTCAGTTTCGTCGTCTTGGATCAGGTGTAATGGAACAGGTACTCACCGCGCAACCTCTGGATTGGATACATGGTCTCTGTGACCAGTTTACGGAGATCACCGGCTGGCCGTTGCATTTTACGCCCGCCAAGCCGGGTGAACGCAAATCTCTGGAAGCGGAACTCTGCCAGAACGCGAAATACTGCTGGTACGAATCGATTGAAGACGGCAAGCGGACCCTGGGATACCTTTACCTGACGCTGCCTTATGAGACTGCCAATGATCACATGTTTGTGACGGCAATCAAGCTGGCTGAGCTGGTAGGCGGATTAATCTCCAAGATTGAAACCATGGGCTCCTCGCTTGAGCTCAAGAACCGCGAAGTCACTACACTGATGGATGTCGGCCTCTCAGTTACCCGCCAGGAGGGACTGCAGGACGCACTTCAGAAACTGCTGGAAGCAGCTCTGCAACTGACGGGATTTCGGGCTGCGGGCTTTTTCCTGTTGAATTCGGAATCGAATCAACTCTCGCTCCGCGTCCAGTATTGTCTGCATACATTTGAGATTCCCTTTCATCGCCGGAAACTGAAAGAATCACCCCCTGATCTGGAAGCGTTCGCACACGATGCCCTGATTGTGAATCGCCATGAGAATCCGGAGCTGGCCAAATGGTTGCCTGGGGGATGTCTGACGGGAGTCTGTGTGTCGGTGCAGTCCGAGACGGGCCCCTTTGGAACTCTATGGGCCTTCGATCGACGTGCCCGCCATCTCAATGAACGCGATGTCCATATTCTGAAATCAATTGGTGCCCAGGTCAGTACCATTCTGGAACGGGCTGTATTACTCAAAGAAAGTCAGAATCAGCTGCGACTCAAGAAAGAGTTGAAGGTGATTTCAGAATCATTTCCTGTCGAACTGGCCCAGGAACGTGACTGGGATCGCGAGTTCCAGGCAGCAGTCCAGTCGATCAGTCATCACGAAGTCGGGGGGGATCTCTGTGAATTCATTCCACTCTCTCCGCATGTGACCTGTTTCGCGCTGGGAGACGCTTCGGGAGACAGTATCCCGGCTGCGGTGGTCATGGCATCTGTGCGTGGAGCTTTACGCACATTGACAGAAGGGCCCATTGAACAGGCTAGAGATACCCAGCATGTCATCAGCCGCATTAACACGGCGCTGTATCATACTTCGCTGCCGCATCAGTTCATGAGCATGTTATATGGCGTGATCGATACCCGGGCCCGGACGTTTACTTATACCAACGCGGGACATCCTGCGCCTTTCTGGGTTCACAAAGGGAAGATCACCACTCTGACCTCTCACGGAATGCTGCTGGGAGTCACGGAATCAAACGATTACGACTATTCGGTCATTCCGATCTGCAAGAATGACATCATTGTCGGATTCAGCGATGGTATCAGCGAAGCCATGAGCAGCGAACGGAAAATGTTCCGCTCTGATGGTATCATGAAGGTCCTGGAAAATCACATTGAAGATACCGCAGACGAAGTGATGCGCGGGATCTGGTCCAAGTTACAGCAACACCTCGAAGGGGGGAATGATGGTGACGACCGTACCCTGATGGTTGTCAAGTTCGCCCCCAATCCGGAGTGATCTTTAGACTTCCTGACTCCGCGTTGATCAGCCGACAATGCGAAAGGGAGGACGCTTGGAATCAGGCTCCGCTTGCATAGTGTTCTCTTCGGGCCAGTCCTCCGGCGCAATTGCAGCCAGTTCGATACTCGACTCGATTTCCCGAGAGGCCTGACTGTCACTGACCATTGCTGGACTGCCATTGGCTTTGGGGCTGGCTACAGGCTGTTGCATCCAGCGGTTCAGCCTCAATAACTGTGACCGTGGAACTGTCAGCGGATAATGTGAGCAGCGGTAGCTGTGTCGTACGCTATTCTGCCACAGGCTGGCTGCAGACGTGCTTAATAAGCTCAGGTTCACACCAGGTTCACCATCCAGGATTGACTGCTGTATCATATTTGAGATGAGAGTCGTGACCGTTTCCGGATTGGTATCAGGAGCACGACCGATGGCCAGGTAATCGGTACCAGCAGTGTATTGCAGGCCGTAGGCAAATGCGACGACACGATGATTGACGAACAGGGCATCGATGCGGGCCATTCCGGAGCGTGATGCAGGGCCATGGATATCCCGCAGGAAGTCCAGCTTTTGTTTGAGAGTATGAGCGCCTCCAGCGATCAGTGTCTGATTCCCATGTCGGAAATCCATCTGCTCGAACTGAGACCAGAGATCCCAGCGAGGATTCCAGCCGGGAGCCAGCGGATCTTTCAACCGTGAGCGGTAAAAGGAAACATGTCCGTCTCGCGCCGTGATTTCTTCAGACTGTTGAATGTGTTCTCTGGCTTCAGGGGATCGACTGGCCAGATACTCGATCCAACTGGTATCACTGGTGTTGACCAGGGACAAACGACGCCAGGGAGCCGAACTGCCCTGGTAACCGACCGACTTTAAGGCATTGGCTGTCCGCCGATGGTCGTGACCCTCCTGGTCAATATACCGCAGGTCGATCAGGTCCCAGTCACGTCGAGTCGAGCGGATGTGTCTGATCGCTGAGACCATTGTCGCTGCCGAGTTACCACCGATCTGTCCATAGAAAGTCCCCCAGTTGTCCAGTGGATAGGTCAGAACTCGCACAGTGCCCAGCGGTGTTGCCACCGGTTTCACTACCAGTGGCACGATACCGATGATTTTATTTCTCAGTGTGACGAACAGAACACGTAATTTGAGCCCCTTTCCGAAGTGTGCCCAGTAGTGTTCCAGCCATTCCGGAGAGTGAGCGAAGGTCGCTCCCCTGGTTTTACCAAGCAGATCGCGCCACGCCAGTCGAAAGTGATCCAGGCGTTCGATGTCGTTGATTTCAGCAACGGTGATCATGGCAGCTCCCATACTGGTAAAGGATGTCTCGATTTCCGGTTCTCTAACTCTGCAGTAGTAAGAGAATCGCAAGATCCATGCCAGTGACCTGCCGAAGGCCCAATCACGGATAATCAGTTCGCGCAGACTTTGAAACTGAAGAGTAGTCTGCGTCTAAACCCTTAGTGAGAGGTTCTTTGTAGAAAGTGTCTCTCGTTGCATATCGAAATCGCTTGAATCCAGCTGCCAGAGCAGGAGCTTTCCTGCTGATGTCATAAATCAACAAATCGGCGGAGATGTTGATTTATGTCAACAGGTAGTGAGTATCAGCTGCTCAGTTTTTTGAGAGCTGCTGCGGCTGCTTTTTTCACGCGTGGATCCTGATCCTTGGATGCGGCCTCCAGAGCCTGTTTGATTTCCGGGGTTTTGATCCCGTATTCACCCAGACTGATTGCCGCTTCGAGACGGGCATCCGGATTCGGATGATCGGTTACGACTTTGGCCATCACGGGAGCTGCTTTCTCAGCCCGTTGGGGAGTCGGATCAATTTTAGTCAATGCCCAGAGGGTGACAGCATTCTCCATATTGTTATTGCTGGATTTGAGTGTTTTCTCCAGTTGAGGAACTTCCGCTTTGGCTACTTTTCCGAAACGGGCCATCGCATAAGTAGCGACCAGACGAAGATCGACATTGCCCGAATTGAGATAGGGGGCAATTGCAGAGATCGCAGGTGCGGCAGCGGGGCCAATTTCGGCCAGGGCTGTGATCAGTTCCTGGATGACGCGTGGATTCTCTTCTTCTTTCAGCGCCGCTGTCAGTGCAGGAATCGCAGATTTCGCTTCAGGTCCCATCAGGGAAATCGCATTAGCGGCCTCTCGGCGGACCAGGGGACGCTCATCTGTGAGTGCTTTCGTCAGACCGGGGAGTGCTGTTTTAATCGTTTCCGGGTCATGGGGGTTATTGCGGACCAGCGCCCAGGCACAGACAAGCTGTAACCGTTCGTCATCAGATGACTCAGCTGCGAGTTTCTTGATCTCGGGGATGGCTGCTTTGCTGCCCATTTTGGAGAGGGCGAAGACAGCGGCATTCCGGGTGCGATCCTGGGCTGATTTGAGGATTTCCAGCAGTTGAGGTTCTGCCTTTTTCGCAGCAGGTCCCATTTCTCCCAGACTGGTAATCGCGGACATTTTTACTTCAGGATCGGTAGAATCTAACAGTTTGATCAGTTCCGGAATGGAAGCCCCGGCACCAGTACCGATTTCGCCCAATACATGAACTACCAGTAATTTCAAAGGAGAATCGTCCTGCAGCATTTTGTTCAATGCGGGGACAGATGCATCACCGATGGCTGCCAGAGCAGAGGCACTCGTAAGTGTCAGCGAGACGGGACCTGCCTGCATCGCAGAAGCCAGTTCGGGGACGGCAGAGGCTGCATCCGGTCCAATGGCTCCCAGAGCAGTGGCGGCGTCCAGTTTGACATTGAGTTCAGGATCTGACAGCAGTTTAGTTAATGCAGGGACAGCCGATTTGGCTTCAGGACCAAAGTCTCCCAGCGAGATAGCGGCATTCGCACGCACGATCTCAGATTTATTTGTGAGGACCGTCGTTAATGCGGGGACAACTTTCTCAGGTTGCGAGCGGATATTTCCCAGAGCGTGTGCGGCTCGCCAGACCAGGTTGGGATCATCTACTTTTTCCAGAATTTTGATCAGGGTCGGAATTGCTGATTCGCCACCGGCTCCCATCTGGGCCAGTACATCACAGATCTGCTGGCATTCTTGATTGTGGTTCGCTTCGTGTTCGTGTTTAAGTGTTGTCAGCAATGGTTTCACTGCGGGAGCACCGATTTGTGCCAGCGCCAGTGCTGCATCATTGCGGACCTCGTTGATCGAAATATTCAAGCCTTCCAGCAAGATGGGGATGACCTGTTTCAAGGTTTCCTGATTTTCAGGATCGATTTTCGCAGCAGCCCAGGCGGCGGAAATTTTCAAGTAAGAATTGTTACTCTCCAGCAGAGGCATGATCTGCTTCAGAGCGGGTTTGGCCCCGGGACCAATCTGGCGGAGGGCCTGCAAAGCGTTGTACTTAAGAATGACAGAATAACCACGCAGAACTTTGGCAAGTTCAGGAACGGCAGCTGAGGCATCAGGCCCGATTTTTCCCAGGGCGGTGATGGCTTCACTGCGGGCCGCTACAGAACCCTCTTTAACGACAGAAATCAGCGCTGGTACCGCAGCTTTCGCACTCGGCCCCAATTCGCCCAACTGGTGTGCTGCCAGTGCCTGAGCGTCCTCATTGTTGCTTTTCAGTTCCTGGACCAGTTTATTGACGTCCATGCTGGCTGAAAGAAGTAGGGGAGTCGCGAGCAGACAGATCGCCAAAGTGAGTCCTGCAGTAAGTAACTGACGCATGAGCATGGTTCCTGGAGCTGATCGTTGCGAGTACCAGTGGTCTGTGGATAAGAAAGAATTCATCTTACCTTCAGATGAAAGACTGGCGAAAAAGATTCGAGAACATTATGCTATAATTGATATCATGATCCGAGTTTAAAAATCAAGTATTTCCACTCGGATTCATCAGGAAATCACACAAGCCGTCTGCTGCGAATCAGATTTCGGGCAGTCACGTGAACTACACTCAAATTCCGCTCTGAGGTCGAACATGAAAACAGTCACTTTGAAAATGAGCATGTTGTTACTGGGAATCATAACACTGTTTTCTGCTGGTCATTTCCTGAAGGCAGGTCCCTGGTACAGAAACAATAATGTTTACTACTGGCCCGGCAGCTACAGCCCGGCGATTTACAGTCCCTGGTATGGCGGATACTACACCGGCAACTGGGGCTCTCCGGTGGATGCGCTCGGTTCCCGTTATCAGGGAATGGCCGATCTGGTCCGTGCTCGAGGACAGGCCCAGGTGGATCACACCAAGGCGCTGGTGAATTACCAGGACGCGCAGAGCAAGTATATTGACAACCAGAAGAAACTGGCTGATACCTACGTCTCAGTCCAAAAGGCACAGCGGGCTTATAACCAGCAACGGGCCGCGGAACAGAAAGAACGGGAAGAGCAACAGGAAGCCGCCCGTCAGAAACGGGTAGCAGAGAACGAGAAGCGTCGCGAGACCGGAACTCCCGTGTATTACGAGCCTGGCTTCACGCAAACTGACACGACACTGAGTGCCAGTCAGTTGAATCCTGCGACCGGGGAAATCGCCTGGCCTGAAGCGTTGATGGGAGAAGAGTACAAAGATTCTCGCGATAAAATGCAGGAGCTCTTCAAACTGCGTGATTCGACCGGTGCCACTTCCGAAATCTCGCAGGAGATTTATGACGAAGCACAGGTCATGAAGAATCAGCTGCGGGGACAGATCCGGGACATGGTTCCCAACGATTATCTGTCAGCACGGCGTTTCATCGAAGGTCTGGCCAACATGGGCCAGAAAACCGTCAACAGCTGATATAGAACTTCCCGAATGGCCCTCACGTTTACGCTTAAACAGTCACTCCCGGTCTCTCTCGAAGTAAACTCGGTGAGTCATGAATCAGTGAGTGGTCAGTCACTGAACCAGATCTGTGCGCTACCGGTTCTGTTGGGCAATCGCCAGGCTACCGTGGGGGAATTCTTTGATGTCCAGCAGAGTGATGCGGAACCGGATCTATTGGTCTTTACCGGTGATTGTGCGCGCCTGAAATACATTGGTGCCGGTCTCTCACGAGGTCGCATCCGTGTGGAAGGCAGCGCCGGCATGCATCTGGGGGCGGAGATGACAGGCGGTGAAATTCTCGTTGAAGGAGATGTCGCCGATTGTGCCGCAACCGAGATGCAGGGAGGAGCGCTCAGCATTCAAGGGAATGCCGGCGACCTTCTTGGGGCTGCCTATCCTGGCAGTAAACGCGGGATGCGGGGAGGCACCATCATGGTCAATGGTCATGTTGGTAATGAAGTCGGGCATCGGATGCGTCGTGGCACGATTGTCATCGGGGGTAATGCCGGCGATGCGACCGGGTTTGATATGATTGCCGGTTCAATTTTTACTTTCGGCAAAATGGGGGTACTGGCCGGAGCCGGAATGCGGCGAGGGACACTCGGGCTGCTGGGAGAAGCGGGAGAACCGGATCTGCTGCCCACATTTCGCTACTCATGCCTTTATCGGCCGACATGGCTCTCGTTTTTTCTGCGCAAGTTGGCGCAAACCGGTTTTCCGGTACCGGAGAACTGTTTCAGCAGTGAATATCGCCGCTACTGCGGCGATTTTCTGACCTTGGGGAAGGGAGAAATTCTGGTTCGCCAGTAAAGGACTTTCCCTGTTTCGGAAGCTGCGTACCTGTCTGTCATGTCTGATCAATTTAATATCGCCGATCGTCTTCGCCAGTCTGCTCAAGCCTGGCCGCACCAGAAAGCGGTGGTCTTTCCCGCGGGTCAGGACCGACAGGGGCGATACACTTACAGCAGTCTGACCTTTCAGCAACTGGACCAGGAAAGTGATCGCCTGGCGCGGGGGCTGATTGAGTTGGGAGTGAAACCGGGAACCCGGATGGCCCTGATGGTGCGCCCCAGCCTGGAATTCATCGCACTCACCTTTGCGCTGTTCAAGGCAGGAGCGGTGATCATTCTGATCGATCCGGGGATGGGCCGCAAAAATATTATTCGCTGTCTGGCCGAAGTGGAGCCCGAAGGTTTTGTTGCGATTCCGCTGGCACAGTTGTTTCGTAAGATCAAGCGACGGGACTTTCCCAAAGCCCGCCTGAACGTGACGGTCGGCAAGCCGGTTCTGACTTCAGGAATCGACTATGACTGGTTACTGGGCAAAGAATGGACGCCGTTTGAAATCATTCAACGCGACCGCACCGACCCGGCGGCGATCATCTTCACCAGCGGGAGCACAGGTCCCCCTAAAGGGGTCGCCTATGAGCATGGCATGTTCTGGTCTCAGGTAGATCTGTTGCGCGATTATTACCAGATCCAGCCGGGTGAAGTCGATCTGCCGGGCTTTCCGCTGTTTGCACTCTTCAATTCGGCTATGGGAGTGACTACCGTTGTGCCTGATATGGATCCGACGAAGCCGGCCCTGGTGGATCCGGAGAAAATTATCCGTCAGATGAATGATCAGGGGGTGACACAGGCCTTTGGTTCTCCCGCGATGTGGAATCGGATTGGCCGGTACTGTGAAGAGCATGACATTAAACTGCCGTCTCTAAAACGTGTGCTCTCTGCTGGAGCCCCCGTTCCCGTTCATGTGATTAAGCGGATGCGTCAGACGTTAAGCTGTGAGGAAGCAGACATCAATACTCCGTACGGAGCGACAGAATCACTGCCGGTTGCTTCGATCTGTGGACGTGAGGTACTCGAAGAGACCTCAAAGCAGACGGCGACAGGAGCCGGGACCTGTGTGGGAATTCCGTTTCCCGGAGTGCAGGTGAAAATCATCCGGATTCATAACGAACCCCTCGAGTCGATTGAGCAGGCGGAAGAACTTTCAGTTGGGGAGATCGGAGAAATCATCGTACAGGGGCCGATGGCCACGCGTGAATATTTCCTGCGCCCCGAAGCGACGCGTCTGGCTAAAATTCCAGATGGAGCACAGTTCTGGCACCGCATGGGGGATGTGGGTTACCGGGATGAACTTGGAAAACTCTGGTTCTGTGGCCGGAAAGCACATATGGTTGAAACGGCCGAGGGCCCGATGTTTACCATCTGTTGCGAGGCGATCTTCAATCAGCATCCGCGGATTTACCGCAGTGCTCTGGTGGGCGTCGGTGGGAAACCACAGCAACGTCCGGTGATTATCGTAGAGCCGGAGCAGGGGGACTTTCCGCAAAGTCAGACAGCGCGCAAACAACTGACAGAGGAACTGCTCGAGCTGGGGCAGGCGAATGCACTCACGCAGTCAATTGAAACGGTCCTGTTTCATAAATCGTTACCCGTTGATATCAGGCATAATGTGAAAATCTTTCGTGAAAAGCTGGCTCCCTGGGCCGAAAGGCAGGTTACATGAAAGTCCTCGTGACCGGGGGAGGCGGCTTCCTGGGGCTCTACATCGTCGAACAACTGGTCGAAGCAGGGGAGACGGTCCGCGTTTTTTGCCGTGGAGAGTATCCTCGCCTCAAGGAGTTGAATGTCGAAACCATCCAGGGGGATATTCGCGACGCTGCTGCAGTAGAGCGAGCCTGTACGGGCATTGAGACGGTCTATCACACGGCAGCCGTTTCCGGCATCTGGGGGCCGTGGGATTATTTCTATGGCATTAACACTCAGGGCACGTTGAATGTTTTGGAAGCCTGCCAGTCACAGGGTGTGACGCGTCTGATTTATACGAGTTCTCCAAGTGTGGTCTACGATGGCTCTGCGCATGAAAATGCCAGTGAGAAACTCCCCTACAGCCAGAACTTTCTCTGTCATTATCCACACACCAAGATGCTGGCTGAGCAGGCTGTCCTGGCGGCCAATGGGACGCGTGGCCTGGCGACCGTTGCTTTGAGACCGCATCTGATCTGGGGCCCGCGTGACAATCATCTGATTCCCCGACTGATTCAGCGAGCGAAATCCGGTCGCTTAAGGCAGGTGGGAACGGGCGAGAACCTGATCTCAATGAGTTATGTCGAAAACGCGGCAGCCGCCCATCTGCAGGCTGCCGCACGTCTGTATTGCGATTCTCCCGTTGGTGGACAGGCCTATTTCATCAATGAACCAGAACCGGTGGTGATGTGGACCTGGATCAATCAACTGTTGGCTTTGGCAGGACTGCCGCCCGTTGAAAAGCGGATTTCGGTCAAGGCCGCCAGGCGGATCGGCAGCGTATTGGAATTTTTGTACCGTACGTTGCACCTTCCAGGAGAGCCGCCGATGACCCGCTTTCTCGCTTCTCAACTGAGCAGTTCTCATTACTATGATATCAGTCGTGCCCGACTTGATTTCGGATATGCACCTCTGGTCAGTTTTGATGACGCGATGCAGCGGATGGAACCGGGACTGCAGCGTCTGGCTGCCCGATAAGACTGCGAACTCCTTTTCTTCTCAGAAAACCGGACCTGCAGGTGAGAATCACTCTTGGTGAAAGCGCAGCATGATATTAAACTTACGACGCGCCTCTTCCTTAGGTTGTCTGATTGGAACTGGCGGGGATGGGCAGACTGTGTTTGCTGTGATTTGAGTTCTCAAAATGGAGATGAAAATGGAGTCGTTTGATCTGTCGGAGCATGGAATCAATGTAGATTGGGTCATGCGGAACCCTGATCCTTCGATGTTGTACGAAGAAGCCATACGCTATGAGCCGGGAACTTCAATTTCCGATACGGGAGCGCTGCTTGCTTATTCAGGTGAGAAGACCGGTCGTTCCCCCAAAGACAAACGGGTCGTCAAACACAAGAATTCCCAGGAAGATATCTGGTGGGGGGATGTCAATTATCCCCTGGATCAGCATGCCTTCTACTGTAACCGCGAACGGGCAACCGACTATCTCAACATCTGCCCGCATCTCTACGTAATCGATGCGTTTGCAGGCTGGGATCCGGAATACCAGATCAAGGTCCGCGTGATCTGCTCACGTCCGTATCATGCATTATTCATGCACAACATGCTGATTCGTCCGACCGAAGAACAGTTGAAGGATTTCGGAAAGCCGGACTACGTGATTTATAATGCAGGCACATTCCCTGCGAATCGATTCACAACGGGGATGACATCCAAAACCAGTGTCGATTTAAGTATTGAGGATGGTGAGATCGTCATTCTGGGGACCGAGTATGCCGGCGAAATGAAAAAAGGCATCTTCACGGTCATGAACTACCTGATGCCCAAGCGAGGGATTCTCTCAATGCACTGCTCGGCGACCGCCGATCGCCAGACGGGGCGATCCTCGGTGCTCTTCGGTTTGTCGGGAACGGGGAAAACAACGCTTTCTGCTGATCCTAAGCGGTATCTGATTGGAGACGATGAACACTGCTGGACCGATAACGGCATCTTCAATATTGAGGGGGGCTGTTATGCAAAGGCTATCTATCTGTCTCGCGAGAATGAACCGGAAATCTTCCAGGCACTGCGTTATGGGGCGGTACTGGAGAATGTGGTTTATGACGAAGCGCATCACCACGTGGACTTCAATGATACGAGTTTTACGCAAAATACCCGCGGGGCGTATCCGATCGAATATATGCCCAGTGCGAAAATCCCCTGTGTGGCAGATCATCCTACCGATGTGATTTTCCTGACCTGTGATGCGTTTGGCGTACTGCCTCCTGTAAGTAAACTGACCCCGGAGCAGGCGATGTACCACTTTATCAGTGGTTATACTGCGAAAGTGGCTGGCACCGAAATGGGAGTCAACGAACCAGAGGCGACCTTCTCTCCCTGCTTTGGTGGGCCGTTCCTGGTCTGGCATCCCGGTAAATATGCGGATCTGCTGGCGGAGAAAATCCGGAAGTACAATGCCAACGTCTGGCTGGTCAACACCGGCTGGAACGGTGGTGCCTATGGCGTCGGTAATCGAATCAGTCTGCAGCACACGCGTGCGATCATTGACGCGATCCATTCCGGAACACTGAATCACGCTCCGACCGAAGTCGATCCAATCTTCGGCACCGCGACCGTGACCAAATGCCCCGATGTGGATTCTAAAATGCTCGTGCCTCATAACTCCTGGGCGGATCAGAGTGCCTACAAGGAGACCGCGAAAAAACTGGCGCACGCATTCAATCAGAACTTTATGAAGTATTCTTCCGGAGTTTCTGAAGCTGTGCTGGCTGCGGCACCACAGGTTTAAATCCCTTATTTTTCTACTCGACAGAGTTGATCGACCTGCTTTAACAGAGTGGGAATACGATACGGACCGTGCATGGTCTGAATTTTGTGTCGTGCTTCCGTCAGTGGAATTCCCAGTGCGGTGACAAACAGCGGATTCTGGCTGTTGCCGCGCAGGATTTCCGTCTCCGAGGGAGTCTGATTAAAGCGGGATTTGGCAACGCCAATGATGGGGATTTCTTCTCCCAGTTCCTGATAGAGACAGGTGCCCAGTCCAGGACGCTGGTCTGCTCCCAGTGTGACGTAACCATCGATGACGATGGTTTCCAGTTCGGGTTTCACGTCTGCGATCAAAGCCAGCAGGCAGGGGAGTTCGCGTTTGTAGAATTGTCCGGGTTCATACTCCGCAACCTCGGGGATCGATTTGAGGAGCGTTTCGGCTACCTGGTCTGATTCCCAGTCGTCGAACAGAAGTCCTGCGACTGTGGCTGAATCGTCCGGATGGTAATATACGTCTAAAGCGAGATTCACGGGAAACACTTACCGGATTGAGACTGACTCTCTTACAATGCGATAGTTGGATCGAAGCCTATCATACCGGTCGCGAATCATATTTCCAGACAGGATGCACAGTCAGGGAGAACGCCGCACATCATGTGGAAGCTTCAACAAAAGTCGCTGTCAGAGGCCGGGATGCTGCGTTTCCAGGTTGTGGAAGATTCACAGGTCGTTCGCTTTGCAGACGTACTGGAGTTGTGGCAGGAAGACACGGAATTCAGACTCTGGTTCACCGAGATGCTGGCAGCACTACCTTTTACGGCTTTCCGCTGGGAGACGCCTCCCGTCACAGCCTCAACTCTAAGTCGCCTTTTTGAGTTTGTGATCATTGACAGCCCCACGCTGGATCGTCCAGTGGACCGTGGTGCGTTTGCCGAGCATTTCTCAATCGTTCCGCATGAAGCTGTTGTGAGTTTTTCGAATCTGGGCCGCGATGCGATCCTGATTGTTCCCTGTCCAGCTTCTGCCGAGCTTGATTACTGTCATCTGGCGGATTTTGTTCGTCGAGCCCCCCAGGCACAGGTGCTGGAATTCTGGAAAACGATCGGCAGTGTCATGCAGAAGCGAGTCAGTGAACAACCTGTCTGGTTAAGTACTGCAGGAGCAGGAGTGGCCTGGCTCCACGTCCGTCTGGATGATCGACCCAAGTATTACCGGTATCAACCGTATTGTACACTTCCGACATCAGAGTCGAAATAATTTCGAATGTTTTTCGTTCCAGTGTTGGGACAACTTCACTCAAAGTTATTCAGTCACCTTTTACCTGGTCAAATTGATCAGCCCCATCAAATCTCGCCTCACATCTTCCAGGGTGCCTACGGCAACGAAGACCTGATACGAATAGGGTCCTACTGCCACTCCCTGTGGATTGCGGACACGAAACACACAGTTCCATTTCACCACTTTCTGTGGGGCAAATCGAAAGCGACCATAGCCGGCGTGTTCAAAGCCGGGAGCCGGCTGATCAGGAGAGAAGACGCCCATGGCGTATTGCTGATCTTTGGTGCTCAGGATGACGGGAAATCTCTGCTCACCCGGTCCATCGTTCAGGGGGTTGAGCATTCCCGTTATTGGATCGAGTTTCCAGAATGACTCGAACTCGGCAGGCATATAACCGGTAAGGGCTTCAAACTGAGCGTAATGATGTTGCTCTCCTGCAGGGATGGTAAATGTCACCCGGTAGTCGAGCACCTGATCAAGGTGCTGATAACCGATGCGAACCTGTTTCGTCAGACGATGATTGGAAAGCACTTGTTTGTTGAGTGCGGGCCTGCCTGATGACTTTTGTCCGGGGGCCAGCCAGTACGCCATCTGAGTCGTTGTTGTGAGTTGATTTCCCTGAGCCTGGATGCGAAGCAGTCTGCTGGAAGAGGATGGACCTGCACCATCTGAGCGAGAGCCCGCTTCGGTTGGATTAAAACACTCAGCCCAGAATTCTCCCGGTCTGGCACAGTCAAAGCTGGCGGCAGACTGCAATTGCCTGCCGTGATCGAAACTGTCAATGAATTCTTTCCCATTCCATGTCAGAGAATGAATGGCCCCGGCTAACCGATTGGTCGTCGTAATGACGATCTCCGAATCACCTGCTTTATGGCGGATGACTGCGTTACCATTCAGTTCCTCGGCCTGTGTGATATCAGCAAACAACAGGCTCGCCATCATGATTAGCAGAGAGCTGATCTGGTAATGAGGGTTGTAAGATGAGGGGGGCATGCAGGATGTTCCTTCAAAGTCGATGTCTTCCGTCTGAGTAATCATTGAGTTTAGAGTGAGTTTGAAAGCACGCACTCAAGTCCCAGACGGGCTTCGTTTGAATATGTTTTACTGATGATAGTCGTTTGAACCTCTGGGGGAAACTCGTGTCTTCTCAGATCAGCCCTTATCGCTGATCAAATGGAACCGTTTTGCACTCTGCTGGATTGGTAAACCTGTACTGGTAAAGAGTCCTCTATTGAATTGCTATGAAGAACAAATCCGGTTTGTCCGAAAAGCGGCTTCCTTCTTACAGGTTGCCGGAGAGTTGTTTCAAGATTCGGCGTTAATGGATGACTTCCAGCTATGGTCGGGCATAATTCCAGACGATGAACGTGAGCGAGATTATTTATCGATCGTTGCTGCGACATTGGAAAACCCCGTTTCAGCACGGCATGCGGAATTCCTCTCTAAGATATATAAACAAGCCAAAAAGCAAGATGTGGAGCGAGAGGTCTTCGCAGAAATTCAGAAGGCTTCGTTGATCACCGTCAGGTATGAAATATTCACGGTGTCTGGGTATCATCGCATTACGCTGCCTTGGAAAGTTTATGAATGGCCTGATGGATTCATCAGCCTGGATGATCAGGACCTGCTCGAATGTGATCAGACTTATTGTTGTGAGATGTGTGATGGTGAACGGGAAGCGGATCCTCGCGAGAGTCATGTTCCAGGATATTATACCGGCTGGATGATCAAGCACTGTTTTATCGCCTTGGCCAGTATCGACAGGCAGTCCTTTTTGAAACTGGATCGGTTTCAGGAGTTCAGCTCTGATGAATTAACGCGAGTTGCACTCTGTGCAACTCTGAGGCCTTGGGAAATGTAGCTTTCAATGATGCTGATTAATTTGGGGGTGATTCTTGTGACTGACTTTCCTGTTTGCTGGAAAGTCGTCTGCGAAATCGTTTCCAGAGGATCAGTTCGATGAAGAGCTGCAGATTGATGATCAGGAAGATCGTCAGTCCAATCAGTGCCGGTATATTCCAGTCCTCCAGGACCAGATATAGAATGGCTGTGAAACTGGCTGCAGTCAGGACGACAGAAAAAAGCGTCAGTGCGGCGATACTCCGTTCTGATCTCTGTTGAATCCCTTTCGACAGCAGGAAGTAGAGCAGGCCCGTGATGAGATGCAGTACCGCGCCAATCAGAATCGTAGGGTGCATTACGAGGCTGACTACAAAGAGAACTGTGCCAAAAAACAGACAGTAACCGCCCGTAAAGCGGCTGAGTCTCGAAATGTTTGTGATGTACTGTTTTTCGGTGGCAGGGCTCAGATTCATTTGATCAATCTACTGTTTATGCTCGAAGCACGGGTTTTTTCCTCGAAGGGGATCAGAATGATTTTAGTCCAGCAGACGGCAGGAGCTCTGCGTGTTTGAGTTTAAAAGGGGCCCTCTGAGTTACGCTTCAAACCCCGGGGGAATATGGTCTCTCGACTGAAAACGTTCTCCGTCAGGATTGTTTTCATCGACCACCCAGGGATCACCATGATTGTGATACCCGCACTGCTCCCAGTAGCCCGGTTGATCTTCCGCGATGAAATCAATCCGTTTGAGCCACTTGGCACTTTTCCAGGCGTAGAGCAGGGGGACGATCAGCCGCAGTGGACCTCCATGATCTGGATCGAGGGGTGTGCCATCGTGCGTGTCACAGAGCAGTACATCTTCAGACTGGAAGTCGGCCAGGGGAAGGTTAGTCGTCCAGTCGCCATCATAACCGGTGGCGATGACATAGCGGGCCGTCGGTTGTACGCTTGCTCGTTGCATGATCTCACGCGCTGAAACCCCCTCCCAGAGATTTCCCAGACGGGACCAGCGAGTGACACAGTGGAAGTCCGCAAAGACTCGGGTGCGCGGTAACTGTTGATATTCTTCCCAACTGTATGAGAGAGGCGTGTCGACCAGGCCTCCAATCTCAAGTCGCCAGGTGTCGAGATTTACGGCGGGCACACTGGTGGCGTGCAGGACCGGCCATTTGCGCGTTCGACTTTGACCGGCAGGAATCCGTTCAGTCCGATGCGTATCTGTACTGACGATAATGTCCAAATCGGGAGCTGGGGGCAGCGGTGGCGGACCAGCCTGGTATTTTTCGTCATCGGGACTGTTCTGCATGTGCAGTCTCCACAGGGGGTTAGGTGTTGTTATGCACTTGGTCTTGCTCTGTGAACTATACGAAATTCGTTGATTTTAGCCAGACGTAGATATTACAAATCCCCCAGACTTGGCACATTGGTTGCAATTCTGTATGACGAATCCTTTCTTTTATTCGAAGTAAACCGCTGGTCAGAAGGCGAGACCGCCATTGACCATATTTTTCAAAATAAATAAACTTCGGAAAGAGAAGAACTTACAAAAATTAAATGTCTTCTGGACCGTCGACGGTAGGAGACCTCGCTCTATTTACGTCGGGCGGGGTGAGAATGGGCTCCCTGCCAGTATGACAGTGAGCTCTGACTGCCCGGAAGCAGCAATCGTCTAAATTTTAGAGAATTCGAGTTCGGGTTACATAATGGAATTCCTTGACAAACTGGGTGAGTGGCTGACAACAGTTACGGCATGGTTAGAGCGGTTTCTGACAGGATTGTTTGGCTCTTCCAACGAGCGACAGATCCGCAAACTGGGCTTCGTGCGTGACAAAGACGGCAAAGATGAAATCACTCCCGGTTCCATGCTGGCAGAAATTGACAGCTTCGAACCGGAGCTGATGAAACTGACCGATGAGGAACTGAAACAAACCGCCGACAGATTAAGAGCAAGGCTGGCTGCGGGTGAAACGCTGGACGATATTCTGACCTATGCCTTCGCTGCGGTGCGTGAATCGGCCCGTCGGAATTTGAATATGCGTCACTATCCGGTGCAGATGATTGGTGGTTATTTCCTGCACAAAGGGACGATTGCGGAAATGGTCACCGGGGAAGGTAAGACGCTGGTCTCCTCCCTGCCTGCGTTCCTCAACGCACTTTCGGGCAAAGTGCATATCGTCACTGTGAACGATTACCTGGCACTCCGTGATATGGAGTGGATGGGACCAATTCATATCGCCCTGGGACTCACCGTTGGTGCGATTCAGTCGCGAATGGGACCCGAAGAGCGGCAGAAGCACTATGCCTGCGACATCACCTACGGAACGAATAATGAGTTTGGTTTCGATTATCTGCGCGACAACATGAAGCCGGTCAAAGAGCTGCAGGTGCAGGGACCGCTCAATTTTGCTGTCGTGGACGAAATCGATAACATTCTGATCGACGAAGCCCGTACGCCTCTGATTATTTCAGGTCCCGCCCAGGATGATGTTACCAAGTATTCACGGGCAAATTCTGTTGCGTTGAAACTGAAGGTCGGTGAAGACTTTGAAGTTAAAGAGAAAGAACATACCTGTCACCTGACTGACGCTGGTGTGAAACATGCCGAGGAACTGGCAGGTGTAGAAAGCTTCTATACAGCAGGTAACATGGAGTGGCCGCACCTGATCGACAATTCACTCAAGGCACATCATCTCTACAAACGTGATGTGAATTATGTAGTGCAGCAGGGCGAAGTCATTATCGTGGACGATAATACCGGGCGTCTGATGCCTGGTCGTCAATGGGGCGATGGTCTGCATCAGGCCGTCGAAGCCAAAGAAGGGGTTAAGATCAAGGAAGAGTCACAGACTCTGGCCACAATTACCCTGCAGAATTTTTTCAAGCTGTACGACAAGCTGGCCGGGATGACCGGTACTGCGATGACCGAAGCAGAAGAGTTCTGGAAAATCTATAAGCTGGATGTGGTCACGATCCCAACGAACCGTCCGATGCAGAGAATTAACCATCCGGATGTGATCTACCAGACGGAAAAAGAAAAATGGAATGCGATCGCGGATGAAGTTCGCGAGGTCCATGCGACCGGGCGACCAATCCTGGTCGGTACTGTTTCTATTGAGCAGTCTGAAATTGTCAGCCATCGTTTGAGTAAATACGGTATTCCCCACAATGTGCTTAACGCCAAGAATCATGAGCGTGAAGCAGAAATCATTGCACAGGCTGGTCGAAAAGGTGCCGTGACGATTGCCACAAACATGGCCGGTCGTGGTACTGACATCATCCTGGGGGGAAGTGCCGAGCATCTGGCCTGGGAAGAACTGAGCCAGAAATACGACTCCCGAATTGAGATCCCCAAGGCAGAATGGGACTCCAAGGTAAAGGAAATCGAAAAACGGGAAGGAATGGATGTCGAAGGTGAAGAAGTGATGCAGCTGGGCGGATTGCATGTGATCGGCTCTGAGCGACATGATTCCCGACGTATCGATCTCCAGCTCCGTGGTCGTTCCGGACGTCAGGGAGACCCGGGTTCCAGCCGGTTCTTCCTCTCACTGGAAGACAAGCTGATGCGTGTGTTTGCCGGTGAATGGGTGAAAAACATTCTGGCACGTCTGGGTATGGAAGAGGGGGAAGCCATTGAAAGCGGGATGGTTTCCAAGCGAATTGAAGGCGCCCAGAAAAAGGTAGAAGAACGGCATTTTGAGCAGCGAAAACACCTGCTCGAATACGACGAAGTGATGGACGAACAGCGTAAGAACGTCTATGGCTATCGTCAGCGGATTCTGGATGGCTGTAACTGCCGTGAGCTGATTATTGAAATGATCCAGAGGCAGGTTGATGAAGAAACTGATCGGCTACTCGACAGCAGTTATCGCTGGGATACGATTGCAGCCTGGTCAACTCAGGAAGCCCATATCGAAGTCGATGCCTCCGATGTCAGGGATATGACCTTTGACCAACTGGTCAGCTTTCTCAAAGACGAAGCTGCCTCACAGGCTGATGACCTGATCGCCGAACAGATCAGTGAAAATCTGCCGGAAGAATATGAAGATGACTGGAACTGGCAGGCGCTCACCAAATGGGCGAATGCTCATTATGGTCTGAATCTGAACGATCGTGAGCTGAAGAAAATCGGTCGCGACGGGCTGCATCAGTTCCTCTACGATCATGCCTTGAAGGCAATCGAACGAATCGATTTTACTCCGCTGGAAAACTTCCTGGATGAAGACTGGGGGATTCGTTCCCTGTCAGGGTACCTGAATTATCAGTTCGGCCTGGAAGTCGATCCCCAGGAGTTTAAAAATCTGAGTGTTCCGGAATCGAAAACGAAGATTCTGGAGAAAGTGAAAGAGCTTTACCACGAAAAAGAAGTGACCTTCCCGGTCACCGTGGGCATGTACAACTTCCTGGGGAATCAGCAACCCGGTAACGAAGCCAATAGCCGCGTGGGACTGGTGAAATGGGCCAATTCCCGGTTCCATTCCGATCTGGATCTGGAAGCACTGAAGGGGAAGCAGGTCAGCGAAATCCAGAAGATTCTCTCCGCTGAAAGCGAAAAGGTCTTCGTCAATGGAGAGGCTTCTTCCCGGATTGAGAAATATCTTTCCGAAGCCTATTCGGAAGACCTTCAGGTCATGGGAACACCAGCCGAACATAAGGAATCCACGCTTCAGGAACTCGCCACCTGGGCACAAAAAGAGCTGGAACTGGATGTAACCACAGAAGAGTTGGAGCCGCTCTCCACGGATGAAGTCCGGACTCGTCTGTACCAGGCGTACAACAAACGTTACCGTCCTGAATTAAGCCAGGCTGAGCGTTCTTTGATCCTGGAAGTTCTGGATACATCCTGGAAAGATCATCTGTATTACATGGACCATCTGCGGTCCGGAATTGGCCTGGTGGGATACGCTCAGAAAGATCCCAAGGTCGAATATCGACGCGAAGGGATGAAGGCTTTCGACGCGATGTGGGGCCGCATTGGGCAGCAGGTCACATCGGCGATTTTCCGTCTGGAAAAGCAGAGCCCTGATTTCGTTGGGTCCTTGTGGCAGGTCACTTCGACGGTACATGAAGAGGTGACCGACGATTTTGAATATGATGATCCGACAGGCGAGCAGGATAATGCTCCCGAACCGGAACAGCGTTCGATTGAGCCCATTGTGAACGATCAGCCGAAAGTCGGTCGAAATGATCCCTGCCCCTGTGGGAGTGGGAAAAAATATAAGAAGTGTTGCGGCCAAGCCTGATCGGCTCCGGTTTTCAACCTGTTAATTTCGTAAGGGGAATGGACTCCCGTGCGTTTGGTTTCGTATCTGTTGAACCTGGTTTACGGTCTGCTGCTGATCGCGGTCTCTCCCGTGTTGGCCTACCGTGCTCTGGTGTTGAAGAAATATCGCTCAGGCTGGAGCCAGAAGTTTCTCGGTAAGCTGCCCGAACGTGAAGGGGATCGTCCCTGTTTCTGGTTTCACGCGGTCAGTGTAGGCGAAGTGCTGCAGCTTCCACCGCTGCTGACAATTCTGAGTGAACAACATCCGGAACTGGAATTCGTGATCACGACGACTACCCACACTGGGTATGCGGTGGCCCAGGAAAAGTTTCCCGGCCATACGGTCTGCTATTTCCCGTTGGATTTCTCCTGGTCCGTAAAACGAGCCCTGCAGCGGATCCGTCCCTCGGCGGTGATTCTGGTCGAAATGGAACTCTGGCCGAACTTTGTTCTGGCAGCAGACCGGATGGGGATTCCTGTATCCATCATCAATGGTCGCTTGAGTGAAAAGAGTTTCCGCGGATACTGGCGGTTGCGAGCTCTGATCGGTCCACTACTGAATCGTCTGGAGCTCATGGCTGTACAGACTGAAGCTTACGCAGAGCGATTTTCGCGGCTGGCCGGAACGTCTGAGCGGATTCAGGTGACCGGGTCCATCAAGTTTGACGGAATTGAAGTGGAACGAGGTAATCAACTGACCCGGGAATTACGAGATACCTTTCAGTTGAAGCAGAGAGAAATGGTGCTGATCGCGGGCAGTACTCAGGATCCGGAGGAGAGAATTGCGCTGGATGTTTACCTTGAGCTTCGTCGGCAGTATCCAGATCTGCGTCTGATCCTCGTACCACGGCATCAGGAGCGTTTTGAGGAAGTGGCAGCACTGGTCAGAAGTTACGGGTTGCCTTTGATTTGTCGAAGTCAGCAGTCTGACGAGGAGCAGGGCCGGTTCATCCCCTTTTCGACCTCGGAAAGACCCCCGATCTGTCTGCTGGATACACTGGGAGAGTTAAAAGCCTGTTGGGGGCTGGCCGATTTCGCTTTTGTGGGAGGTAGCCTGACGAAGCGAGGAGGGCAGAATATGATTGAGCCTGCCGGGTACGGTGCGGCCTTGTTATTCGGTCCCAATACCTGGAATTTCAAGGATATCGTTGCTGCTCTATTGCAGCATCAGGCGGCAACGGTGGTTCGGAATCAGGCGGAACTCGAAGGACAGCTTTCGAACTGGTTCAGGAATCCTGAGGCTGCCCGGGAGCAGGGGGCCAGAGCGCAGGAGTTCGTCTTGAGTCAGCGGGGGGCCACACTGCGGACAGCAGAACTGTTAATGCGGTCACTGGATGAAGCGGCACGCTCTACCGGCAAGGCCGCTTGATTGAGAGGCTGCAGGCATTCTCTCTGGCATCGAAAAATCGGGGTACTCTTTTGAGAAACCTTGCGTAAATCACGGAGCGAGAGTGAAGAGACGCTTGTTGAGTGCACTGCAAATTTCTACAATTATGCACAGTCTCAGAAATACGTCAGCGCCCGCCGCTCGCGCTCAGCTGACGTGGGATGAAATCTCTTTACAGTGGCTCGAGAGATGCTTAGATCAGCCTCAGAGAGCTTGATCCATTTCCTGACCAGGTACAATGCAATTTAAGGGTGGAGTGACGCATGGCTAAATTTTCGTTCACAAGTGAATCTGTCAGTATGGGACATCCTGACAAAGTCTCTGACCAGGTTTCCGATGGCATTCTGGATGCACTGCTTGCTGAAGATCCTTACTCACGCGTCGCTTGTGAAACTCTGTGTACCACAGACTTCGTTCTGCTTGCCGGTGAAATCACCAGCAACGCCAACGTCGATTACGAGAAAATTGCCCGCGATGTCATTCGCGACATCGGTTACACCAGCGAAGACATCGGTTTCAACGCAGATACCTGCGAAGTGCTGGTGAAATTGCATCAGCAGAGTGCAGATATTGCCCAGGGCGTCGACGCCGAAGGGGCTGGCGACCAGGGGCTGATGTTCGGTTATGCCTGCAATCAGACGGAAGAGTACATGCCGGTACCAATTGCTCTGTCGCACCGCATTCTGAATAAACTGACTGAAATCCGTCAGAACGGCGAAGTGAACTGGCTGCTGCCGGACAGCAAAAGCCAGGTCACTGTCGAATACGAAGACGGCAAGCCTGTCGGTGTTTCCGCGGTTGTTGTTTCAACCCAGCACACTGATGATGTTACTCAGGCTGAGATTCGTGAATTTATCATCGAGAAGGTCATCAAGGATGTCATTCCTGCCGACTTTTTGAGTGATGATACCAAATATCATATCAATCCGACCGGGCGGTTTGTGATCGGCGGACCTCACGGTGACGCTGGTTTGACTGGACGTAAGATTATTGTCGATACCTACGGTGGCTGGGGCCGTCATGGCGGCGGTGCTTTCAGTGGCAAAGACTCTACCAAAGTAGACCGCTCCGCAGCATACATGGCTCGTTACATTGCCAAGAACATCGTTGCCTCAGGTCTGGCTACAGAGTGTGAAGTTCAGCTTTCCTATGCGATTGGTGTAGTCGAGCCGACCAGCGTGTTTGTGGACACCAAGGGCACTTCCGTTATTCCGGAAGAGAAGATTTCTGAACTGGTTCGTGAGCTGTTCCCACTGAATCCGCAGGGGATCATCGAACACCTGCAGCTGCGTCGTCCCATTTTCAGAAAGACTACCTGGGGCGGACATTTTGGTCGGAACGATCCCGATTTTACGTGGGAAGCAACCGACAAAGCTGCTGAACTGAGAGACGCTGCTGGCCTGGGAAATGAAGTTCCCGAGCCTCAATTTGCCATTTCCTGATATTCAGAGGATCATTGATTTTCTGAAATCAGCAACGCCGAGCCTTATGGAGAACGCTCGTCATGAATACTTCAAATCCGAGTATTACTCAGATCAGGGAACGATCCACAGGGGGGAAGTCATCTCAACAGAGGTGGCTTTTCCCTTTTTTGTTTCTCGGGGGAAATCTGCTGATTGCCGTCGGGCTGGTGGTGCTGCGCATCACTGGCTGGTTGCAGATCGAAGCGAGTTTTGTGCCTTTGCTGGTCACAGGCGGCCTGCTATCCGCTTCCGTTGCACTGGTGTTATTCAGTCTGCATCGGAAACGCCTCATTCTTCAGCTTGAGGATCGCAAGCACTTGCTCACGCTGGCACTGGTCTTACCTGTGTTGATCGGGATGCTGGCGGTGCACCCGTCTGCGGGACTGTCGTTGCCCGGCATATATTTCTTTTCGCTGACCTATTTCATGGCTTTCGCCGGCGTTCTGGAGTGGCTCAATCGAGAAGCAGTTCATTGGCAGGAGTCTGATCTACTTCCATTTCCAGAAGAAGAATCACCTGATGCAGATGTCGCTTTGCTGGAAAGCCCGGTGATGGAATCTGCAGGGGATAACGAAGCGTTGTTTGCAGCATTGCTGGAGCGGGGAGAGAGTGCAGGTGACCTCTCTGAAACGCGTTTAGATGGTGAAAACTGTTCCCAGTGGATGAATCGTTCAATTGATAAAGCAGGTGGGGAAACGGTTGAGGGAGGGATGCAGGTCCGTTTTGCGAGAAATCAGCGGTTGCAGGTGGTGCATGTGAGCCTGAATCCTCCTCTGGAAGGCGTATTATCGATCAGCTGTGAGGTGGAAAACGCAACAGGGACGCGAACCCGGGTTCTGGAAAAGCGAGCGTACGGGGTGAGCATTGAAGTCAAACGTACCTCGGATCTGGATGAGGAGTTTGAGGGCCTGCTGCACTATCAGATCACCGGTTGTACCGCCAGTGAAGATGTGGCCTGATTTCTGCCGAATTTCCCAGGTGCTGTCATGGCCAGCAGATACGTTCATCCGGCCAGAGAAATAAGAGCAAAATGTGGTAAAATAGGGGTTTATATTTATTTTCAGGGCACGGAATTTTGCCTATATTATAGCTTAGCTGGATTTTTCTAAATTTCGCTAGTTTCCAATTTTATGAATCGCTATACTTTGCGGTCAACGGTCAGCGATTGTGGTCTGCTATGTTGCTGACTATGAAGTGAGACAGGAGTTGTTGCCTGGCTTGCACCCAATCATGACAACTCATTGGTTACTTTGGCGTAAGCGTTTTGGTAATCAGTTAGTGCATCTGCATTTGTCTCAGAATCTGGTTTTCAATAGATTCTGTTCTAAATGGAAATTGTGCTGCATCACGACAGGACGCGTGTTGAATGGAGTTCGAACTCTGCCCGCGTTGCGAGTTTGACAGAGACTGAATAAGGATGTCAGGAACATGCACAAGATGTCTTTAAAAGTTCAAACAAAAAATCAGGTAAACTCAAACGATCTGGAATCAGTTCTAGACGCGTCCGGGTTATTAGACCAGCAGATAAGTCTGGCACCTGAGAATAAAAAAATAGAGAGCAAGCGTGGTCGCCAGGTGATTAGTCAACGAACTAATTCATTGTTGGGGGTCCAGATTGTTTCCAGTGGTTCTTACGTACCCGACAATGTGGTAACGAATCAGGACCTGCAGAAACGGTATGGTTTTGACCCGGAATGGATTGAACAGCGAACGGGAATTCTGGAGCGTCGACATGCTCCTGAGGGAATTGCAACCAGCGATCTCTGCTATGAAGCGGCACAAAAGGCAATTCGTGCTGCCCGCGTGAACCCGGAAGACATCGACCTGTTGATCGTGGGAACGTTTACTCCTGATTTTCAGTGTCCCTCCGTCGCCTGCCTGGTGCAGGACCGTCTCGGACTGGATGCACCTGCCATTGATCTGCAGGCTGCCTGTGCTGGATTCATGTATGCACTGGTGACTGCAGCTCAGTACGTCGCGACCGGTAACAGCAAACTGGCTCTGGTCATCGGTGGTGACTGCAACAGCCGGATTGTCAATCCGGAAGACCGCAGGGTCGCTCCTCTGTTCGGTGATGGTGCTGGAGCTGTGCTCCTGGCCAAAGGTGATCCGCATCAGGGTTTGACCTGTTATCAGACCGGATCAGATGGCAGTGGCTGTTCGCTGCTGGATCGTCCTGCAGGGGGAACCCGTAATCCAGCTACCGCGGAAGACATTCAGGAAGGACGGCATTTCCTGAATATGGACGGCCGGAGCGTCTTTAAATGGGCTGTTCGTACTGTTGCTGATTCCATCGATCTGATGCTGACTAAAACCGGTATGAGCGTGCACGATGTTGATCTGTTTTTAATGCATCAGGCCAACATCCGCATTATTGATTCCGCCTGCGATCAGCTGGGGATTCCCCGTGAAAAGGTCTACAATAACCTTGATCGCTATGGTAACACCTCCGGCGGTTCAATTCCCATTGTTCTGGATGAAGCCTTCAATGCGGGCCGCATTAACCGGGGAGATACAATTCTCCTGAGCGGTTTTGGTGCCGGCCTGGCCTGGGGAACTGGTCTGTTCCGCTGGTAACAGCCAGACCTTAAGTACTCTCAATTTTGCCCGCTGGCTTAATCAGCGTCACGCTTTGTTCAGGAATCCTTATTCTGACGGTGTCTGGTTTTCGTCAGTAGGAGACTCTTCGGGTTCCACAGGACGTTCAATGATGGGTTCGCCTGATTTCGCGACGCCAGCCAGTGGAAGCTCGTCTGTCTCTTCCTGGTCTTCATCTGCCACATAGACGTGATCCAGCGGCGTTCCATCGTCACACTTGCGGAGCAGGAAGTAGACGATGGTACTGGCAGACCAGAAGAAGCTGATAACGAAGCCTGAGAACAGCAGATTCAGGATAGAGCCCCAGCCAATGGATATCGTTGCAGCCAGAGTCGGCTGATCCTGCTGAAAGAGGTTTTGAGCCTGTTCGCTGCCCATGCCCCAGCTGACTCCCCAGAAAGCCAGGTACGACATCACCTGCAGCAGAACTGCAGCAAAAAACAGACAGACAGCCCCGTAACAAAGCACAACGACTGTCAGCCAGAGAAAATACCAGATCCGTCCAAACAGGTAGCTGAAGATCCGGCTCAGGCCATCGAAACCATCGCTGTCTTCCACGCTGATGGTAGTCATCATCAGCGGCCAGCCCGCCAGTGTCACCAGCAGGATGAGGGTCAGCACAAAGGCAAACAGGAAGGCAAGTCCCCAGAGGAGGCTTACGATCACTCCGCCGGCACCGGGGATGTTGCCAAACAGGCCGATCAGCAGGCAAAGCACCCAGAAAAAGCCCATTCCAGCGAAGGGGAGCAGGGGGGCGCTAACCAGTGACAAAATTCGTTTCAGTGAAAATCCCAACGCGGCCCGACAGCCGATATGGTCGTCCTGGGCAAACTGGATCGCTGCAATGCGGGTAATTGCCCCTCCAAAAACGGCCCAGATAATAACGGCCCATAAGAGCTGCGTCGTCGCATAGGCCAGGGCACTCCAACTGGCGCCTGTTTCAAACAGCGTCAGCACCGGTCTGGTAAAGAATCCCATCGGTTCCAGCAGAGTCGCAGGAGATAAGAGTTCTCCCGAGGGAGTAGTCGATAGTCCACTCAATCGCTCAGAGGTCAGAGATTCGGATACCACGCCTGATGAAGGAGGCGGAAACTGGATTGTGTGTTGAACCGCAATCACACCTGTTGACGCGGGTGCCTCTGGTGCGAATGGAAGTTTATTGAACAGGTAGTTTCCCAGCGAAAGCATCAGCAGGCCGGCGACTGCGAGCAGGATCTTCTGGAAATCAACCGCCAGTCGGAAGGTGCGAAACAGATGCAGCCAGGGAAACAGGATTTTATAAGGAATTGGTTGAGTGAGTGGTGATGTTTTTTGATTCATCTTCATTAGAATGACGATCCACAGGAGATGAGGCAGATGTTGATCTGGTTGCTGAGAGCAGATTGAGAACGGACGCTCTCGGCCCGACTGTTCAATTGAGGCGTATTATAGACAGTCAGGCAGAAATGATGCTATGTCAGACTGCGATCTAACGCATTTCTCAGACAGATTTTACCGTTTGACCGCTCAGTTTCGGTTCAGCAACAGGCTCGGTGGCTGGCCGCGCAGTTTGTTTCGCGTCCGGAGTGCAGGACTGGTAAATCAGCGGAATGGCCAGCAGGGTAATTAGAGTGCCTGCGAGCAAGCCTCCGACAACGACTCGTGCCATCGGGGCCTGCAGTTCGCCTCCCTCACCCCAGCCCAGTGAAATCGGGATCATGGCCAGCACGGTGGTCAGTGTGGTCATGAGAATCGGCCGGAAGCGGCGTGTCGCTGCCTGAAGAATCAGCTCAGATGTCGGTTTTTCAGGATGCCGGCGTTTCAACTGGTTAATGTAATCCACCAGAACGATCGCATTATTGACGACGATCCCCGAGAGAACGACGATGCCGATGAAGGATTGCACATTCAGAGTCGTTTCTGTGAAAACAAAAACCCAGATGACACCGATCATACCCAGTGGGACAGCGAACAGAATATAAAATGGATCACGGAGCGATTCGTACTGCGAAGCCATGATCATGTACATCAGGATAATCGCCAGGACAAACCCCTGTTGCAGGGCATCAAAGCTTTTCTGTTGTTCTTCCCAGTCCCCGGCGACACTGACTGAGAAACCAGATGGGATCTGAATCGCGTTCAGATTATCTTCCAGTTCCGGGACGATGCTGCCCAGGTCCCGTCCTTCGACGTCAGCAAAAATTCGCAACACCCGCTGCTGGTTGTGCCGTTCAATCACTACTGGTGCATCATCGGATTCAAATTTAAGAAGATTCTTGAGCGGAATTGTACGACCGTCAGCCGTCGTGACGCCGACCTGCTGGACGTCGCCGATCTGGTTGCGGTCTTCCTCGCGGAGTCGAACCATGACGGGGAATTCGTCCCCTTCTTCACGGTAGAGCGTAGCTTCCGTTCCGCGGATGGTGGTTTCCAGGGTCTGGGCGATGTCCTGCACGCTGATTTTTAACAGGCCTGCTTTTTCACGGTCAATCGAAGCAGTCAATTCGGGACGCTGATCTGAAATTTCTGCTTCGACATTGATCAATCCGGGAGTCGACTTCATGACGCCGACAACCTGCTCCACAATCTGTTGAGCCAGTTGCATGTTGTGACCGGCAACCTGTACGACCAGGTCGCCACCCCCTCTACGGCCAATCATACGCATGACCATCATTTCGGTTTGCGCTTTGACCTGCACTTTCATGCCGGGGATTGGACCGATGGCATCGTCGAGGGCTTTGCGGATTTCTTCGATCCCTCGTTTTCGCTCCGTTCTCGGAGAGAGTTTAATGCGGAGCGTGGTACGGTTCCAGCGGTCTGCGTCATCAGCGCTATCACCGATAAAGGATGCAATGGCAAGCGCTTCCGGGACCGATTCAATGGTTGCCTGTTCGAGAATCCGTGACTGTTGATCGAGTTTTTTCAGCTGGATTCCTGCCGCCATTGAGGAATAGACATTGATGGCTGCTTCATCCGTTTTGGGAAGAAACTCGGTTTTAATCCGCGGGATCAGGCCGAGTGTGGTTGTAAAGCAGAGCAGCAGTAGAAAGCCGATCAGAACTACATGTTTCAGGCTGAATTTTAATATCCGCTCATAGATCCGCTCCAGTAAGAGAAGCATGCGATGGTTCAGATTGTGGAACCCGTCTATCAGTGCAAACCAGGGGCGGGTCCAGCGGGAATGGGTTTTCGGGGTCTGATCCGGAATCCAGTAGGCGCTCATGACAGGAGTCAGAGTCAGGCTGGCAAACAGAGAGCAGATCAGTGAGAAACCGACAACCCATGCCAGTTGATGCAACAGAATCCCGGTGGTCCCCTGGATGAAGATCAAGGGCAGGAAGATGATCAGTGTGGTCATAGTGCTGGCGATAATCGCCCCCGAGACTTCCTCGGTACCTTCGATGGCGGCGGTTTTGGCATCCAGACCGTCTTCCCGTTTGCGGAAAATGCTTTCCAGCACCACGATGGAATTATCGACCAGCATGCCTACTCCGAGAGCCAGACCACCGAACGAAATAATATTCAGTGTGAAGCCCTGGAAGTAGATCAGAATGAAGGTGGCCAGAACCGAGAGGGGCATACAGACCCCAATCACCAGCATGCTGCGGAAACTGCGCAGGAAGAGAATCAGGACTATGAAGGCCAGTCCCATTCCATACAAGGCCGCCTGCTGGATGTTAGCGATTGACTGCCGGATGTATTCCGAGTTGTCGACCCGTATGCTCAGTTGAACGTCGGGCATCGATTTGTTGACGCGTTCGAGCTGTTTCTGTACCAGATCACTGACGCTGATTGTATTGGCACCAGATTGTTTATAAACGTAGAGCAGGATCCCCGGTTTGCCATTCATACGGGTGAGCTCGGTTCGCTCCTTTTCGCCATCAACGACATTGGCGATATCCCGGACATGCACTGTTGCTCCGGATTGTTCGCGGACAACCGTATTTTCGATCTGCTCCAGGCTGGTGAATTCGCCCTGGCTGCGGATGAGTAAATTCAGGTTACCTTCTTCGTAGTTTCCCGCTGGTTGATTAATGTTTTCCTGCTTCAGGGCGTTGACGACTTCATTCACACCCATGTTGAGTGATTCGAGCTTGCTGCGATCCAGATCAATCTGGATCTCGCGTTCAATGCCACCCCGCATTCGCAGGCGAGCCACACCTTCCAGCTGCTCGAACTGCGGAATGATCTGGTTTTCGGTCAGTTGTGAGAGGGTAATGGGGTCAAGTTCGCTGTTCAGGCCGAGGTAGATAATTGGTCGGTCAGCGACGTCAAAATGTCTGATGTAAGGATCCTCTGCCCCTTCCGGCAGTGAGTTGCGGAGCTTATTCAACGCGTCGCGGACTTCGTTGATTGCCAGGGTCAGATCGGTGCCCCACTGGAATTGCAGGCGAACCGTGCTGCTGCCCTCCATGCTGCTGCTGAGAATGTTCTCAATTCCGGAAACCGAGCTCAGGGTCTGTTCGATCGGTCGAGTAATCAGTGTTTCCGCTTCGTTGGGCCCCGCACCTTCATAGATGGTAATTACGCTGATGCTGGGGTTTTGAATGTCCGGCATCAGGTCGACCGCCAGCTGCGACAGCGAAACACACCCCAACATGACCAGCACGAGAGAGGCCATCAGGGTTGAGATCGGTCGGTGAACTGCCAGTCGAGTCAGGGACATAACGATGCTTTTCCGGATAGATCAGTTAAAAGCAGGAGGTCCTTCTCACATGCTGGCTGATAATAGGCTTACAGGTTCGTTTTCTCGGGCAGGGCAGGGGGGGCCTGAAGAATCTGATCCATGGGGACTTCGACTGGTGTCACCGTTTGACCTTCATCTACCAGGCGGTTTCCCAGAGTGATCACGAGGTCTTCTGCATTGATACCAGAAAGAATTTCCACCATTTCTCCATCATTGATACCGACTTCAATGTTGCGGCGATGGGTCATCGGGGGATTTCCTCCAATGATAAAGACTGCAGAACCCGGGCCATCCTTGCGGCGGGTCAGTGAGGCGATCGGCAGTACTTTGGTTTCCGGGCGATGTTCAAAGACAATCTGCACGCGGGCATGCATTCCCGGCTTCAAGGAGAAATCTGCATTGGGAATTTCGATGTGAACGGCTGCGGTTCTGGTCTGCGGATCCATTACAGGCGCTTTCCGTTTAACATGACCTGAAAAAGTCTGGTCGGGAAACGTATCGACGGTGATGGCCGCCTGCTGACCGATTTTCACATCCTCGTAGTCTTTCTCCACGATATGCACGACAGTGCGCACGTGATCCAGATTGACGATTTTCATCAGTGCGACATCCGGTTTGGCCAGGTCGCCAATATCGACCAGCCTTTCAGCAAGAAATCCACTGGTGGGAGCAATGATTTTGTTTTCCTGCAAACGCAGGCGACTTTGTTCCAGATCGGCTCCTGCCTGATCGACGCGTGCCTGTTCCAGTTCCGTTTGCGCTTCCTGAATTGCCAGGCTGGCCTGTGCTTCTTCCATCTGCTGACGGGTACTGACGCCTGACTTCTGCAGTACCAGCAGTCGGTCATAGGCCTTCTGGGCGAGTTCCTGAGAAGTAATTTGTGCTTTTAACTGTGCCTTGGCGACACTGAGAGCAGCTTCTGCCTTCGATACCAGTTCCCGGTTCTCTGAATCATTCAACTCCAGAATGACATCGCCTTCCATGATCCGGTCGCCGACGTCAAAGGGCATCGACTTGATGTAGCCACTATAGCGCGTCCGGACTTCTACCTGGGAACCTGCCTCCAGGTTACCGACGAGGTTAATCCGTTTTTCGAGGGTTTTGGTAGTAGAGCGGGTGACCTGAACTGCAATCGGTTCGGGGATGATGGTTTTGGTCGGGACCTGGACATCTTTGACGGATTTGTCATAGACCAGCCATCCGACAACCATGGCAATCGCTGTGCAGGCGGGCGCAATCAGAACTTTCATCTGTTATGTATCTCCGGTTGTGTGAACCGTAGCAGGAACAGACCTCAGGCACAGGATTACTCGTAGAGCGGATCTATGCTGAAACAGTTCCTGTTAATGACAGCAGAGCTTGAACTCTGTTGTGCTATCAGGCAGGTTAACGGTTATCGTTAAAAGACAATCTATGGGAGTGTTTTGGCCCTCGAGATTGTCTGGGAGGTAGTTTGCAGGCGGGATTGATTACTTGTAAAAGCAGTCAACTCTGCCTTCCTATTAGAACTATATCGGTCAGAGAATTCAAGATGTTTGTCGAACAGAAGTCCCTTGTTTAATTATTCTTCTGTTTATGAAATCAGGGACCGTTGGTTCCTGTTTTCCCGGTGTTTCTGTGTTAGAATCCACGCCAGCTGCCGAATTATGCAACAATCGTAAGAAATTAGCGATATTTGACAATTTAAACAGTTTCACAAATCTGTGAATATGCTTTGAGAAGGGGAATATTATGGATTTAATGAGTACGATTGCCGGTTCGATGATGGAAGGCTATTTTCCAGCCGGCTGGGATCTGACCAAAATTGATCAGTGCATGAGTGCCGATCCGACTACAATTACAGATCGTCAACCATGGTGGCACGAGAAGTTTGAGCCCGTCATGTGTGGCAGTGTTACTGATTTCGATACAATCATGGGGCATGAGATTGCTCTGACGATCAAACAGTCGCGTGATGCAGGCGAAAAGCTGGCATTGATTCTGCCCGTGGGACCGATGGGCATGTATCGTTGGGCTGTTTACTTCCTCAAAGAATGGGGCGTTTCCTGCGATCATGTTTACGGATTCAACATGGATGAATGGAGCGATGCTGAAGGAAATACACTTCCGCCAGATAATCCGGGTGCATTCCAGTATGCCATGAAAGAAGCCTTCTACGGTCCTTTAGGCGAACTGACTGTTCCGGAAAACCAGCGTCACTTCGCTACGCCAGATGTCCTGCCCACTTATGCGGAAAAAATTGGTGAGCTTAAAGCCGCCGGCGCAAAACTGGGTGTGATTTTCGGAATTGGTCGCGTCTGTCATATTGCATTCTGGGAACCTCACTTTGCGGGTGAGTTCAATTCAGAGGAAGAATGGAAAGCACAGACACACCGGATTGGTGCTAAACTGCATCCGCTGACCATTGAGCAGAATGCCGTAACCAGCTTCAAGAGCCGCACGACCCTGGTTCCTGCTTACGCCAATACCATTGGTCCGGGCTGCTTCCTCAACGCCGACAAGATCATCGGTGGTTGCGACGGAATCTTCTCGCGTGGGATGCAGTGGCAGGGCATGAGCGTCTGGATGACTCTGCGTCATGAACCGACCAGCTGGATTCCTTCGACGTACATGACAACTCAACCCGGTCGTCTGATCATTCTGGATGAACTGGCCGGTCCGCTGGTAGCAGAATGTAACTAAGGTCAAAGTTGACCCGTTATCAAGACCTGAAAATAGAGCAGGGGCCTCTCAGAATCAGTTCAGAGGGGCCCCTGTTTCGTTTGTGATGCTTGGTGTTATTTGGCGGTCTGTTCGAGCACCGATTCGTGAACGTAGATTGGCAGGTGAGGCTCGAAATGAATCGACAAAGCAATCGCATCACTGGGGCGACTGTCGATTTCAATCAACTCACCATCCTGTTCGACGCGGAGTACCGCATAGTAGGTATGATCTTCCAGGTGTGTGATCACGATGTCTTTCAGAGTACCGCCCAGTGATTCGATGGTGTTCTTGAGCAGATCATGCGTCAAAGGTCGCTGGGGCTTGAACTCATTATTGACACGACGCTCGATGGTTGTCGCCTCAAAAATACCGATCAGAATCGGAAAGACCCGGTCTCCCTCGACTTCACGCAGGTAGATCACCTGCTGGTCACCGATCTCGCTGATAATGATGCGAGATAACTCCATTTCAACTAGCAAGAGAACCTCCTGAGGTCAGCCCCGCGTCAGCAGAGAGGACCAGCAACCATAATAAGAATGAAATTAAGGAGCCGAATACCTGTTTTCAGTTTGTCCATTATACAACAGGAATGAACGGGGAAACAGAATCTCCCCGTATCTGTTCCTGAAATACAGGCTTACTGCTCGCTCAGTTGATTAATGGAGTCCTGGACACTCTGTAACTGTTTCTGCAGTCCGGCCAGCGTTTCTTTAACCCCTTCCACAACATCGGCAGGGGCGCGATCGACAAAGTTCTTGTTGGCCAGTTTCTTTTCGCTGCCTTCAATGTGCTTTTGCAGTTTTTCTGCTTCGGCTTGCAGTCGGGCGAGTTCCGCATCCAGATCGATAATGCCTTTCAAGGCAATGAAACCATCCACCTCATTGAGGGAGAATGTCGCTGAACCGCCCGGTCGCTGCACGTCGGCTCCTGCTGATTCCAGCAGTGTTTTCGCCAGGTTATCGAACTGGCTGGCTACGTTCTGCATGTCATCTGCAATCCCGGCTTCACAACGCAGGAAGAGTTTCAGAGGAGTGGCCGGGGAAATTTTGTAAACTGCCCGAATATTGCGGACCGCAACGATCATTTCCTGCAGACGCTCAAACCGTTTTTCCAGCTGAGAATCCTGCCAGCTCTGTGGTGGTTCGGGCCAGGCAGCTATCATGACGCTCTCGACAGCCGGTTCTGGTGTGAACAGTCCCCTCTCGGGAGCAATTTCATTCAGACGCTGCCAGAGCTCTTCTGTAACGAAGGGCACAAATGGCTGCAGGAGTCGCAGCAGATTGTCCAGTACACCCACCAGCACGCGTTGAGCGACCGGTTTGAGAGTTTCATCCCGCAGTCGCGGTTTGATCATTTCCAGGTACCAGTCACAGAATTCGTTCCAGGTGAAATCCCGAATGGCGCGCGTCGCGACATCGAACTGGTAGCGTCCCAGAACGGTCGTCACTTCTTCAGCCACGGTCGACAGTCGGCTCAGGATCCAGCGATCTTCCATCGTCAGGTCGTCTTCATCGACCACTCCGGGCGTATAGCCTTCCAGGTTCAGCATCGCGAACCGGCAGGCATTCCAGAGCTTGTTACAGAAGTTGCGGCCGTATTCAAAGCGTTCACTGACAATACGCGCCACTTTTTCGCCCGGATCGGGATCAAACCAGGGGCTCGTATACTGATACGACTTACCACTCTTGGGGAACTTGATTCGCGGCTTCTCGCCACCTGCGGGGATGGCGGTCTGGTGTTCCAGAGTTTGCGGTACCACTTCGCCGGTCTCCGGATCCTCATAACCGACGGGCAGACGGACGTCCTGTGTTTCCCCGGCGAAAGAGGAGATTGTAAACCGAACGGCATCGACGCCGTATTTGTCGATGAGATCCATCGGATCCACGCCGTTACCTTTGGATTTGGACATGGTCTGTCCGAAACCATCGAGAATTTTTGGATGGATGCAGACGTGCTTGAATGGGATATCGCCCATGTTATACAGGCCGGTGAGTACCATGCGTGCTACCCAGAGCGTGATGATATCGCGGCTGGTAACCAGTACGCTGCCCGGATAGAAGTAATCGAGGTCAGGATTTTTTTCGGGCCAGCCCAGGGTTGCGTGTGGCCAGAGGGCACTGCTGAACCAGGTATCCAGTACGTCATCGTCCTGTGTCAGCTGATGGGCAGCACCCAGTTCGTCACCATTCAGATCAGTTTCAGAGCAGATCAGCCAGCAGGTATCTTCATCATCCCGGCGGAAGCTGACATCATAACGATCGCCGAAGGCCTGGTTCAGCTCTTCTTCCGTGCATGTTTCACAGTACCAGATCGGGATGCGATGTCCCCACCAGAGCTGGCGACTGATACACCAGTCCCGTTTTTCTTTCAGCCAGTCGAGATACGTTTTGGAATAGCGACTGGGGAAGAAGCGGACGCGTCCATCGTCGACTGCATCAATGGCGGACTGGGCCAGTGTATCCATTTTTACGAACCACTGATCGGAGAGGTACGGTTCAATTGGAGTCTTGGAACGATCGCTGTGCTTGACTGGAATCTTACGGTCTTCAACTTCAATGAAGAAGCCCTGCTGGTCCATGTCTTCAACAACTTTTTTACGGACCTCATAGCGATCCAGGCCCTCGTATTCACCGGCGGCTTCGTTCATTGTGCCGTCAGGATTGAGGATGTTGATCTGTTCCAGATCGTTCCGCAGACCGCAGGCATAGTCGTTCGGGTCGTGAGCCGGTGTGACTTTTACGGCACCGGTCCCCAGATCTTTATCTGCCAGAAGTGCATCGGCGATGATGGGGATTTCACGTCCGTTCAGAGGGATGCGGACTTTCTTTCCAACCAGGTGCGTATATCGTTCATCGGAGGGATGCACGCAGACCGCCGTGTCTCCCAGCATGGTTTCAGGACGTGTGGTGGAGAACGAAATCCGTTCGTCGCTGTCTACCACCGGGTATTGAAAGGTCCAGAATTTCCCGTCGATGTCTTCGGAAAAGACTTCGTCATCTGCTACTGCTGTTTGCAGGAAAGGGTCCCAGTTCACGAGCCGCTTGCCGCGATAAATCAGCCCATCCGAAAAGAGCTTCAGAAATGTGCGTCTGACAGCTTTGGAACACATTTCATCCAGTGTGAAGCGGGTGCGTTCCCAGTCGCAGCTGGCACCCAGTTTGCGCAGCTGATTCAGGATCCGCTTTTCGTACTGGTCTTTCCATTTCCAGATCCGTTCGATGAGAGCGTCTCGGCCGATGTCATGGCGGGTCAGGTTTTCCTCTTCCTTCATCCGGCGTTCGACCACTGCCTGGGTGGCGATGCCGGCATGGTCGGTTCCGGGCATCCAGAGTGCCTCGTAGCCCTGCATCCGCCGCCAGCGGGTGATCAGGTCCTGTAGCGTACCGTTGAGCGCGTGTCCCATGTGCAGAGCCCCGGTCACGTTCGGCAGGGGAATCATAATGGTATGCTGCTCTTTTTCCGGGTTGGGCTCGGCATGGAAATAGCCTTTTTCCTCCCAGAAGGGGTACCATTTCTGTTGTGCACTCTCAGGATTGTAATGTTTCTCAAGCGATTCGGTCATGGGATCCGGTTGGGCTTATGATTAAGGATAGATGCGAAAAAGAGAGACGGCATGGAAGACAGCAGGTCACAACGTCCACCAAGCCAGTTTCCACCGTCTGGTATAGCAAAAAACGGCTTGACTGGCATTGGTGACGGTCGAGGATTCCGCGTTCTAATCCAAAAAAGTTCCTTCGTCTTTGTAGAGCTTGTATTCGAAACTGTCAGCCAGCGCGAGCCAGCTCGCCTCGATTACATTCTCACTGACGCCGATACTGCTCCAGACATGCTGATCGTCTCGACTCTCGATGACCACACGCACACTGGCGGCAGTTCCTTCAGCTGAGTTGATGACGCGGACCTTGTAGTCGACCAGATGCATTTTCTCCAGGGCAGGGTAGAAGGGGCAGAGGGCCTTCCGCAAGGCGGTATCCAGTGCGTTCACGGGACCATCGCCTTCGCCGACCACATGCTCCTGCTGATCGTTGACAGTCAACTTGATGGTCGCTTCGGTCAGCGGTTCGTGGGAGTTGTCTGATTCGACGTTTACGCGGTAGTGGACCTTTTCAAAGTGTGGTTTAAAAGTACCGGCGACCTTCTTGACCAGCAGGTCAAACGAGGCTTCCGCTGCTTCAAACTGATACCCTTCGTTTTCCAGGTCCTGGACTTTTTCCAGGATCCGGGTGAGCAGTTCCGGATCGTTGTCGAGTTGGAACTTGGTGGTCTTGGCCACGATGTTCGAACGCCCTGAAAGCTCACTGACGAGTACCTTCCGCTCATTCCCGACAACCTCTGGCTCGATATGCTCATAGCTGCGGGCGAGCCGATTTACGGCGTGTACGTGCATGCCACCTTTGTGGGCAAAAGCACTGCTGCCGACAAAAGGCTGGCTCGAGCGAAAGTTCATATTGGCCAGCTCGTAGACATAGCGGGACAGCTCGGTCAGATTATGCAGGTTGTTATCCAGCAGAACCGAGTAGCCCTCTTTCTTGGTTACCAGGTTGGCAATCACGCTGATCAGATCCGCATTGCCACAACGTTCGCCCAGGCCGTTGATTGTTCCCTGAACCTGCACAACGCCGTGTTCGATGGCGGCCAGTGAATTGGCAACAGCCAGATCGCAGTCGTTATGACAGTGGATGCCCAGCGGTACATCGATTTCTGAGCGGACAAGGTCGACATATTTGGTGATGACTTCCGGTAGACTGCCGCCATTGGTGTCACAAGGGATGATCACATCAGCGCCGGCATCTGCGGCTGCCTTGATTGTTTTCAAGGCGTATCCGGGATTGGCACGAAAACCATCGAAGAAATGCTCTGCGTCATACATGACTTCCCGTCCGCAGGATTTGATGAATCCCACAGAGTCAGAGATCATCGCCAGGTTCTCTTCGAGAGAGACCCGGAGCACTTCGGTAACGTGCAGGTCCCAGGTTTTGCCTACGATGGTAACCACGGGGGCCTGGGAGTCGCGCAGGGCCTGCATGCCGACATCGTCTTTGGCTTCAATTTCCTTGCGGCGGGTCATGCCGAACGCCGTCACTTTGGCGTGCTTGAGGTCCATTTCCGCAACCCGCTGGAAATATTCGGTATCCTTGGGGTTGGAGAGGGGGTAGCCCCCTTCGATGTAGTCGAAGCCCATTTCGTCGAGCTTTGCGGTAATCTGCAGCTTATCCTCCAATGAGAAGTTCACGCCTTCTCCCTGGCTGCCATCCCGCAAAGTGGTATCGTACATCTGAATTCGGGCCATCGTAGGGGCTTTCTTTCTGTTGAAATGAAAAAACGTCGCTGGACTCACTCGGGGAGGCACGCGGTTGCGAGGAGCTGTCACCGTACCGGAAAAAAGTTCGAACTACTGTTCTGTTACTCTCTTCTGGCGATTGTATGACAGTCCTTGATGCCTCCTCGTGAATCCAATAAAAAAACCTCAGGTTGTGACCTGAGGTTATGAAAATCTGTTAAATTGGTAATGATCCTCAAGTCATAGGGAGTCTGTAATCTCACAAATAATAATAATGCTGCTAATGCAGACAATTTTGGAGACAGACAACATGGACAAAAAGACCTTCCAATTGGGTAAACAGTACTGAATTTACAGTTTCTCTGCGAAGATCATAAGCAGCGGGAGAGCAGGAGTCAAACGAAATCCTGGTTTCAGTCCTGTTTTCAGATCAGCTGCAGAAGAGGGCAGGGCTTAGACGAATTCTTCTTCGTATTCTTCTTCGCCGTAGCCATCGTCGAAATCACTGGATTTCATGGCTTCCCACTCATCGATTGTGTACAGGACTTCACGTGCCTGGGAGCCGTTATACTCACCCACGATTCCGTCTTCTGCCATGTAGTCGATCAGGCGGGCACCCCGACCATAGCCGACTCCCAGAGCCCGCTGCAGCAGAGAAACCGAACCACGACCTTCGCGGATGACGACTTCGACTGCTTCGTTGTAGAGGCTGTCTTCCTTGCGGTCCGAATCGCCGCCACCGTTCTTCTTGGAGTTGGCAGAGGTGATCTGAGCCAGTTCGGGGCTGTATTCGGGTTCCATATCGCTGAAGAAGTCGATCACGCGTTCGATTTCTTCATCGCTGACGTAGGCTCCCTGAGCACGGGTCAGTTTACTGGTTCCCGGAGCCAGATAGAGCATGTCCCCGTTTCCGAGCAGGGCATCGGCACCGTTTTCATCCAGAACCACGCGGCTGTCACCACGGCTGGCTACCTGGAATGAAACGCGGGCAGGCAGGTTGGATTTGATCAGACCGGTGATGACGTCAACCGTTGGTTTCTGTGTGGCGAGAACCAGGTGAATTCCGACCGCACGCGATTTCTGAGCCAGACGGATAATGTGTGCTTCCACATCTTTGCCAGAAGTCATCATCATGTCGGCAATTTCATCTGCCACAATCACGATCGACGGCATTTTTTCGGGCATCTGCTGGGCTTCTTCTGAATCGGGATCGATGTCAGCCAGTTCCAGTACTCTTGCCTTACCGAGCTTGTTGAAGCTTTCGATGTTCCGGGAGCCACAACGGGCGAGCAGATCATAACGCTCTTCCATTTTGTCGACGGCCCAGGCCAGAACGGCTTCTGCTTTTTTCATATCAGTGATGACCGGATGCATCAGGTGAGGAATCCGTTTATAACCGCTGAGTTCCACCATTTTGGGGTCGATCATCAGCATTTTGACTTCGTTGGGAGTCCGTGTCATCAGCAGTGAGAGAATCAATGTGTTAAGGCAGACACTCTTACCAGTACCGGTTCGTCCTGCAATCAGCAGGTGAGGCAACTTGGCGAGGTCTGCGGTAAGTGGACGACCGCTGACGTCTTTACCCATGAAGAGCGGAATCCGGTTTTTGTCTGCATCATCCGCACAGGATTCAATAAGTTCACGCAGACGCACCATGACCTGTTTGTCATTCGGAACTTCCACACCAACGGTATTTTTACCGGGAATTGAAGGCACAACCCGCACGGAAGGTACACGCAGGGCGACAGCCAGATCGTTGGCCAGTGCGGTGACTTTGGCAACTCGCAAACCAGGTTTCAGATCCAGTTCGAACAGAGTGAGTACCGGTCCGGTATCGATTTCAGAGACCTGGATATCGAGTCCGAAGTCAGCGAAGGTATTTTCCAGAATCTCGGCTGCTTCTTCTGCTTTTTTAGCCAGCAGTTCGAAAGGAAAGTTCTCTGCTTCTTCCAGCAGATCTAACCCGGGCAGCTCATACGAGCTGTTTTTTTTTTGCTCGATCGGTTGCGTCTGACGGGTCAGTCGCAGGCCGGCAGGTGGATTGACTTTGATCGGCTTCCGCTTTTTCAGTTTCTTAGCTTTAGGAGCTGGTGCTGGTTCCTCTTCTTCCTCATACTCTTCTTCGTCTTCTGCGACGATTTCCTCTTCCTCTTCGTATTCTTCCTCTTCTTCTTCAGCTACTTCGGCGTTTTCATCGACTTCAGATGATTCGCGGCTGAAAGCTTTGAAAGGGAATGCCAGGCAGGCAAACAGGATACGAACGGGAAGTGTGTCGGCGGTCAGTAACAGACCGGCTGCGAACATGGATGCGAGCAGGATTAAAGAACCCGCGAGAGAGAATTTGGCATTCAGAAGTGAATAGCCGAGTGCGCCGATATAACCACCACTGCCAATGAGAGGCGTAGCGTTATTTGTTCCAAGCAGGATCTGGCTACCAATACAGAGTGAAACGAGAATCAGAGCCAGACCGAACAGTTCGACCATAACTCCCGATGTCTCCTGGCGGGAGAACATTCGCATATCAACGACGACCAGAGCCAGAAAGATTCCCCAGGCACCAAGACCGAAGCCAGAGCGGAGCAGATGGGCGATATGTGCTCCCGTGGCACCACATAGATTTTGTGCAACTTCACGGACAGGGTAGACCAGTTGCGCAGGGGGATCAGCGGGATCGTAACTGAACAGGCTCAGTCCGAGAAAGACTGTTGCCGCCAGTAACCCCAGCGCTATCAGATCTGTTTTGAACCGTTGAACGTCGATCATTCTGATCAACCCGCAATTCTATGTTGAAAACTTCAGTAGGGTGTTCCAAAAGGGAATCAACGGCGCGCAAAGTGAGCGCCAGAATTATCAGTCGTTTCTTTTTGTAGTGGGGAGAATTCAGGAGAAGAAAAAATGATTCCCGTCTGCGATTAAACCCAAGAACATCAACAGACGGGAACATTTTCACGACTAGTGTCTCAATGAGAGGATCACTGAGACGTACCAAACACAAATATTGGATTCTGCTATAAGTTGATTTCCTTAACTACTCAAACCTAGCACACGAACCGGGGGCGTGTCGGAAAAAGTCAACAAAGAGTCGATTCTTTTCATCATCCGTACTGCAGCCTGTTCGGGTTAGTGCAGTCAGCGGAAGTGGTGGAGTCACCCTGAACCGGTTGTGACAGTTTTACCGGTTATGCGTTTGAGAAGGGGTTAGGGAGACGAGAATCAGCCTCGCGCGATGTGTGCCTGGATCCAGGCGATAAGTTCGCGGGCGACCCTCGCTTTGGGGCCGGAATAGGTGGCGACGGTCTCCTGGCTTTGATCGATGACTTCCACAAAGTTGTCTGTAGAGCCGATTGCGCTCACGCCGTTCAGGACGATCGCATCACATTTCTTGCTGTAGAGTTTACGGACCGCGTTGAATCGGGCGTCCTGTGATTCCAGGGCAAAGCCCATCACCCAGCGATCTCCTTTTTGAGTCCCCAGTTCAGCAAGAACATCAATGGTTTCTACCAGTTCCAGCGTGATTGCTTCTCCGGTTTTGGCGATTTTTCCGGGTTTGCGGGCTTTGATACGATAGTCGCAGACCGCGGCGGTGCCGATCACACCATCACAGTCTTTGAAGAGTTGTTCGCACTGGGAGTACATCTCATCGGTTGTCTCGACCTGATACAGCTCACAGCCTTCGGGTGCGGGGATGGTGACCGGTCCTGAAACCAGGGCGACTTCATGACCTGCCTCCAAGGCAGCCCGGGCCAGTTCGTATCCCATCTGTCCGCTGCTGGCATTCGAAAGATAGCGGACGTCGTCCAGATATTCGCGAGTAGGACCTGCTGTGATGAGAATTCGCATGGAGATGGTTCGTATTCAGGGAGCTGCAGCCTGGCCTGGCTGACCAAACTCAGCCGAGTATTTCCTCTATCTGTTTTAAGATATCCGCGGGCTCTGCCATGCGTCCTTTGCCGACGATCCCACAACTCAGCCAGCCTTCGCCGGGGTCGACAATCTGGATTCCGTCTTCTCGGAGCTGGGCTAAATTCCGTTGTACGGAAGGCTTGGCCCACATATCGGCATTCATCGCGGGGGCCAGCAGAATGGGGGCAGTGCAGGTGAGGGTCAAAGTGGAGAGCAGATCGTCGGCGAAACCATGCGCAATTTGTGCGATGACATTGGCAGTCGCAGGGGCGATTACAAACAGTTCGGCCCGTCGGGCCAGACCGATGTGCTCGCCCTGAAAATGCTCCTGAGGCGTAAAGCTGCCCTGGTAAACAGGGCGTCCTGTGAGTGCTTCAAACGTGGTGGGACCAATAAACTTCTGGGCCGCCTGTGTCATGACAACACTGACGGCGGCCCCTTTCTGGACCAGTTTACTGGTGAGATCGGCCGTTTTGTAAGCGGCGATCCCTCCCGAGACACCAATAAGAATTTCCCGCCCCTGCATGATTAGAATCCTGTCAGGAATCGTTCTGGTCTAAGAATTAGACCAGATCTTCGAGAGTCGGGCCAGCGTCGTCGTACTCGAGTTCTTCGAGTGGGCTGCCATCATCGTTGATAGCGACTTCGCCTGACTGGTCGAGGTAGATTTTATCTTCCATGATTTCTTTAACCACGATTTCCATGTGGTTCTTGGTCTGCATTTCCACCAGGGGACGTGCACCCCGATTGAGGGCTACAATCCGTTTTTGAATCAATGAAGACAGTTTGAAACGACCGCCGACTTTGTTGACGATTTCTTCTTCTTTAAATTCTTCCAGCATTAAGTTCTTGCTCCCGTTGTTTCAGGATGGTGCCGATTTCAGCAACGGCTCGATCCAGTTCGTCATTGATAATGACATGATTATAGTGTTCGGCCAGTTCGAGTTCCTTGCGGATGGTCTCCAGCCGTTTTTCGATGACTTCTTCCGACTCGGTGCCTCGACTCCGGATGCGTTTTTCGTATTCTTCATCGGAGGAGGTTCTGACAAAGAGTGTGATCGTCTGCGGAAACTGCTCTTTAAGCTTCAGTGTGCCCTGAACATCGATTTCCAGAAAAGGCCAGCCCCCTTCCTGTTCGGCGCGAGCTACCTCTGATTTTAACGTTCCGTACCAGTATCCCAACCCATGTACCTGCTCACATTCGAGGAATTCGTCATTTTTCTGACGTTCTTCGAACTCTTCCTGAGTCAGGAAATAGTAGTCTTCGCCGTCAACTTCCCCTTTGCGGCGGGGGCGGGTCGTGGCGGAGATTGCCTTGATCAGTTTGACTGGAGACTCCTGCATCAACCGGTTCACGATCGTGGTTTTGCCACTGGCTGTGGGGCCGGAAAGGACCACGATCGGTGTATCTGGATGAAGATTGTCAGAGGATGCGGACACGTCTGCTGGCTCCGGGATTCAGGAGATTGTTCTGAAGGTTTCAGGTCTGAAGAATAGTATACCGGTTTTATTCTACGTTCTGGACGTTTTCTCTGATTTTTTCAACGGCCAGTTTCATCTCGATCACAGCGTGTGAAATTTCCACATCATTGGCTTTGGAGCCGATCGTATTGATTTCGCGAAACATTTCCTGAACCAGAAACTCGAGTTTTTTCCCTTGCGAGGTATCACTGTTCAGAATGGTGTCAAATTGCTCCAGGTGGCAGGTGAGTCGGCTGATCTCTTCGTTGATATCACAGCGGTCGGCAAACAGGCTTACTTCCCGGATCATGCTGTCCGGATCCAGTTCGACTTCCTGATCTTTGAGTAAATCGGTCAATCGCTGATGCAGGCGGTCGCGATAGCTGGTGACGACCTGAGGCGCTTTCTGTTTGACCGTTTCCAGTTGTTCGCCGATCGTCTTGTTGCTGGACTGCAGGTCTGCCTGGGCAGATTCACCTTCTTTCTGACGAAACTCGGTCAGTTCGATAAGAGCCCCTTTGATGGCCTCTTCGATCAGGGGCCAGTCCGATTCGGGAGTGTGTGTACGTGAATCATTATCGATTACGGCGCCAGGCAGAGTGAGTAGTCTGTCGAGACTGTCTGGCAGGGGAAGATGGCATTCCTCTGTCAGCTTTTTGAGCTGCTCCCAGTACTGCTGGACTACCTGATCGTCGAGCAGATAGACGCTTTTACGGTTCAGGTGATCGATTCGCAACGTCAGATTCACAGTGCCTCGCGTAATGGCACTGCGTAACAGTTTTTCGATCTGGCTGCCCAGCTTGGCATAGAAGTCGGGGTAGCGGGTCGAAATTTTCAGGTATCGATTATTGACAGTTCGTATTTCAGCCTGGACCGACAGGCGGTCATTTTCGGCGGTCGAACTTCCAAAACCAGTCATGCCCAGCAGCACAACGCACTCTTTTCTGAAATACAGGAATCAATGAGGTTACAGGAAACAGTTTCAGATCACTGAAGAACTATTCCGACTTAGGCTCTGTGGCAGGCTTTCCTGTTTCAGCAGGTGTTTCCGGTTTCTTCTCGGGGGCCGGTTTGGTTTCAGCAGGCTTGGCAGAATCCGTTTTGGGTTCTGACTTGGTTGCTTCCTCAGCGGGCTTGGCAGCTTTATCAGCAGCAGGCTTTGGTTCCGCATCAGGTTTAGCTGGTGCTTCCGGAATGTTGGTATTGAATTCCGACTTGGCATCTTCCTCAGCGGTAGCGGCTTCTGCGTCTTTTTCGGTCTTGTCGTTATTGACCATTTCTGGATCTTCCGGGGTCACAGCGGCGCCACCTTTGTATTTGCTGTTAGAGCTGGCGCGGGTGACGATCCCTGACACACCGGAAAGAATTACCCAGATGACTGCCATCACAATGGTGATTTTAGTGAAGACATCGCCGGCTTTAGTACCCAGGGCGCTCTGGCCGCCTGCACCACCGAAGGCTCCTGCCAGTCCACCGCCGCGACCCTTCTGCAGCAGGATGATGATGATCAGCATGACTCCGAAGAACATCAGCAGTGTCATCAAGAGGGTTGCAGGATCCGTGATGGCATCCAGAAAAGAAGCAAGAATCATTGTTTCATCCTAGGGGTAATAATGTCCTGTGAACGTATTTATACAGACCGGCTGTCGCTCAGACAGATTCGCTGAATCATACAGTAATCGAATACGATCTGTAAATCGTATCTATAGCTTGAGCTGCAGCGAATTCGAATAAAATGGCCTGTTTTCAGCTGGCGGCCAGTCCTGCGGCAGCCTGAATGATGGGAATGAACAGCTCTGGTTTGAGGCTGGCTCCCCCCACGAGGGCACCATCGACGTTTTCCTGCGAGAGCAGTTCCTGGGCGTTGTCCGGTTTGACACTGCCGCCATACAGAATGCGTGTCGCATCTGCGATTTCAGCAGAATACTTGTCTTTCAGCCAGTTACGCAGGTACTGATGTGCTGCTTCTGCCTGGTCGGGAGTGGCGGTCAGGCCGGTTCCAATCGCCCAGACCGGTTCGTAGGCAATCACGATCTGATCGAAAGCTGAAGCATCGACTCCGTCGAGTCCACCGGTCATCTGAGTGTCGAGGACGGCTTCTGTCTGATCGGCTTCCCGCTCGCTCTGCAGTTCACCAACGCACAGAATCACCTGCAGACCGGAGGCCAGGGCTTTTTTTACCTTGAGATTAATGTCCGCGTCGGTTTCTTTGAGAATGTGGCGGCGTTCGCTATGTCCCAGAATCACAGAGCGACAGCCGATATCCGTCAGCATTTCGGTTGCTGTTTCACCCGTAAAAGCGCCGGGAGCTTCGTGGTAGCAGTTCTGGGCCCCAAAACCGACACCCGAGCCGTTAACAACATCGCCGATCGAAGTCAGGTAAGGGAAGGGGGGGCAGACTAGTACTTCAACACCTGGATTTTCAGCAGGAACTTCTGCGACCAGTGCCTGAGCCAGCTGAGTACCCGATTCTCTGGTGGTGTTCATTTTCCAGTTACCGGCAACGAGATAACGACGCATGATAGATCCTGTATATTATCTAAAAATAGTGGGTTGAGGCTCGACTCAGAATCGGAACCCGTCAGACGGGTTTTGCGGGCAGATCGGAGCGAGAAATCAGTCGAATGCAAATGAAAGCTGGAATGCGAACAATACCAGCTTCCTCGGTGTGCTGGATAAGGTATTGAGTCCGGGCGACTGATTCAAGGAATCTCGCGCAAAATCCTGAAATGCAGCCTGTTTTGGCAGAATAATGCCGTTAAAAGGACGCTGCTGAGGCTCAATCACTTATTCCGGGGTCCGATTTACTCCAGAATGCCACTTCTGGGGTAGGAGCCCATGGTTTCGAGTCGCACAACCTTCTTGGATAAATCATTCAGCGTACGCTTGATATGGGGTTCTTCCACGTGACCTTCAAAATCAATGAAGAACAGGTAACCTGGCTCTTCACCACGCAGGGGGAAGGATTCGATCCAGGTCAGATTGATTTTGTTTTTCTTAAAGATCTGCAGGGTGTCTGCCAGAGAACCGGCTTTGTGGGCAATCTGGACCAGAATCGCAGTACGGTCTTTACCCGTTGGTTCACAGACCTCTTCACCAATCACAGCGAAACGGGTCACATTGTTGGCGTTGTCTTCGATCCCTTCCACGATGATCTGCAGATCGTATTCGACCGATGCCTGGTGGCTGGCGACCGCTGCGGCACCGGGCTTGGTGGCAGCCAGCTGGGCTGCGGTCGAGGTGCTGGTCACTTCGTGCAGGTGGGCCTGTGGCATGTTTCGGGAGAGCCATTCACGGCACTGCGAGAGGGCCTGAGGTTTGCTGTAGATTTCCGTGATTTCACTGCGTTCGCAGCGTGCCAGCAGATTATGGTGTACTGCAATCAGGACTTCACCGCAGATCCGCAGCGGAAGGCGGGTGAACATGTCCAGGGTATCAACGACGCGGCCGTCGGTGCTGTTTTCAATGGGGACAACGCCGAATTCGGTGTTCCCGCGATTGACCTCTTCAAATACAGATCCGATGGTGTTGACCGGCACCATGTCGGCCTCTTCGCCGAAACGTTCCAGGGCTGCCAGGTGCGTGTAGCTGTAAGCGGGGCCCAGGTAGGCGACGCGTTGCGGGTGTATCTGTCGACGGGCGGAACTGAGGATCTGCCGGAAGACGCCGCGGATGGACGCATTGGTCATGGGGCCGGGGGCATTGAGTTTTTCGATGGTCTCGCGAAGCTCTTCATCCGATTTGGGATCGAACATGGCCTTGCGCGGTTCCGGATCGGATTTGATCTGTTTGACCGTCATTGAGCAGCGTTTGTTGACCAGCTTGATGATTTCGCGATCGATCTTTTTTAACTCAGACTGGATCGATGCGGGGCTGCTTTTGCTGGTCTTGCGAACAACTTTTTTCTGTGGAGCTGACTTCGGTTTAGTCACGGAAGCTCGCTTTTTCACCGCTTTTTTCTTGGCCATCGGAATCTTTCAGGATGTGAGTCTCGTTTCTGTCTCTCAGAAAATGAACCGCAGCCAGATCACAGCCTTCCTGGATGTGTGGTCGATGCTCACTGCCAGTTTCACTATGGAATTTCAATCCCTTAAGAATTTCTTAACTCGGGGTTTCTCCCGAGTGCCTTCCTTGAAAAGACTATCTAAGGATTTGTAAAATAATCAGTTAGATAGATCGAGGCAGGCACACGTGAAGGACGTTTTGTCCATTGCTTGAGCAGAGGACAGAGTAGTCTTCAATTGTTCTAGTTTGTACCGCCGTATCTGGGGACTGTCAAGCGGTTGGGCCTTGCGTGTGAACTGTTTAGCCCGTATTTCAGCGGTCCGGCATCAGAGACTGCCAAAATGTCATTTTGGCTGTGGCGGGCTTGACTCGGGGGTGGTGTCAATATGGCAGTGTTGCTGCCTGTCTGCTAGATTTTCAGTAAGTGTGACGTCCTGTAAGGTTATTCATATAAATATCTTACGTTAAACGCTCTTTGTCGGGGATCTGTTGGCACGGTCCTTGCATACAGTGTCAACTGTCCCGTAATTGGGCTGAATTAAATCAAAATGGAAAACAAGCCCTGATCGATGTTTCATTTACGGCCATTATGAGGGGCTTTGAATCAGTCATCGATCTGCAATCTCGATATAGAAAGAGGGGAAACTCAAAATGTCGTCTCAAGGTGAAAAAATCATCGGAATCGATTTGGGAACCACCAACTCAGTGGTTTCAGTAATGGAGGGCGGGGAAGCCAAAGTGATCCCGAACCTCGAAGGGAACCGGATTACTCCCAGTGTTGTTGCTTTCACCGATAAAGGCGAGACACTGGTCGGCGAACCAGCCAAACGTCAGGCTGTGACCAACCCCAAGAACACCGTTTACTCAGTAAAACGGTTTATGGGACGTCGTCACAACGAAGTTCAGAACGAAGAAAAGATCGTGCCTTACACGATCGTTGGTGGTCCGGAAGACTATGTGAAAATTGAAGCGGGCAGCAAGACTCTCACACCTCCCGAAATTTCCGCATCAATTCTGCGGAAACTGAAGGAAGCTGCTGAAAGCTACCTGGGACACAAAGTCAATAAGGCTGTTGTGACCGTGCCGGCTTACTTTAACGACGCACAGCGTCAGGCAACCAAAGACGCTGGTCAGATTTCAGGTCTGGAAGTATCGCGTATTATCAACGAGCCGACCGCAGCTGCTCTGGCTTACGGTCTGGAAAAGAAGAATGATGAAAAGATCGTCGTCTTCGACTTCGGTGGTGGTACGTTTGACGTTTCCGTTCTGGAAGTCGGTGACGAAGTGATCGAAACCCTGAGCACCAACGGCGATGGTCACCTGGGTGGTGACGACTTCGACGAAGAACTGATCAACTACATTGCTGATCAGTTTAAGAAAGATCAGGGAATTGACCTCCGCAGTGATCCAATGGCGTTGCAGCGTCTGCGTGAAGCAGCTGAAAAAGCGAAGAAAGAGCTGTCATCTTCTCAGACGACCGACATCAACCTGCCGTTCATCACAGCCGACAGCAGTGGTGCGAAGCACCTGCAGCTGGCGATTACTCGTGCGGAATTCGAAAAACTGATCGATCCACTGGTCGAGCGGTGCCGCAATCCGGTCGAGCAGGCGTTGAAAGACGCCGGACTGGATCCGAGTGCCATCGATGAAGTGGTACTGGTTGGTGGTTCCACACGTGTTCCCAAGGTTCAGGAATTCGTTAAGAAGATCTTTGGCAAAGAGCCTCACAAGGGTGTGAATCCCGATGAAGTGGTTTCAATTGGAGCCGCGATTCAAGGGGGGATCATTGCCGGTGATGTACAGGACGTTGTTCTGCTGGACGTGACACCGCTGTCGCTCGGTATCGAAACCGAAGGGGGCGTCATGACCAAACTCGTCGAACGTAACACAACAATTCCGGTTACCAAGGATCAGGTCTTCTCGACTGCTGCCGATAACCAGACTGCTGTGACTGTTCGGGTGTTCCAGGGAGAACGCCAGATGGCCAACGATAACCGGCTGCTGGGTCAGTTTAATCTGGAAGAACTTCCTCCGGCTCCGCGTGGGGTACCGCAGATCAAAGTGGTCTTCGATATCGATGTTAACGGGATCTTGAATGTTTCCGCTAAGGATGTGGCGACCGGAAAAGAGACCTCAGTTCGGATCGAGCAGTCCAGCGGGCTGTCGGAAACCGAAATTGAAGATATGAAAAAGCAGGCGGAAGCACACGCCGATGAAGACAAGAAGAAGAAGGAACTGGCCGAGGCCAAGAACAATGGAACTCGTCTGGTTTACGAAGTCGAGAAGCTGCTCAAAGAGCATGCTGAGAAAATCGATGATTCTTCGAAGTCTGCCATCGAAGCTTCTGTGAAGAAGGTGAATGATGCTGTCGAGAAAGAAGATGTGGCAGCCATCAATTCCGCCTGTGAAGAATTGCAGCAGGCAACTCACGCCTTTACCGAGCAGATGTATAAAGCCAGCGAAGCCGCTGGTGGCGAAGGGGCTGCTCCCGAAGGTGGTGAGAGCTCGGCTGCTGCAGAAGACGAAGATGTAATCGATGCAGAATTCGAAAAGAAGGACTGATCGAGTCTGAAGTCTTCGACTAAGAAGAACAGGGACAGGGGCTCAGCCGTCCGGCTGGGCCCCGGGCTCCCGAACAAGAGTATTTTTAACGACGCGACCGACAATTCCTACCGACCTCGGATCAGGCTCAACTGATTTCCCACCTCTCCGGGCCTGGATCAAAACAATTAAAAATTTGAGTATCTCAGCAGGCACTGCTTGCCGGCCGATTTTCTGATATGATAATCGATGCTGTTGAGTTGCTGCGCAGATGATAAATAGAATTGGAGAAGCATTATGGCATTTCGATTTGAAAAATTGACTGTGAAGGCCCAGGAGGCAGTGCAACGAGCCCAGCAGACCGCAGAAGATTTCGGCCAGCAGGAAATCAAGCCACTGCACCTGTTGAAGGCATTACTCGATGAAGAGCAGGGAGTAGTCAAACCTCTGATTCAGAAGATTGGGGCGAATCTGTCTCAGCTCCAGAAAATGGTGGATGATGAGATCAGTCGTCTGCCGAAAGTTTCGGGGGCAGCGATGCAGGTTGGCATCGGTCAGTCGCTGCTCAAGGTTTTGCAGGCAGCGCAGGATCGTGCTGATCAGATGCAGGATGATTTCGTTTCGACAGAGCATCTGCTGCTGGCATTCACCACGGTCGATGACCAGCCGAAACGTCTGCTGGAGCTCAACGGGATCGAAGAAGATGACGTACTGTCGGCGCTCAAAGCGGTGCGGGGCGGTCAGCGGGTGACGGACCAGAGTCCGGAAGAGAAGTACCAGTCCTTGCAGCAGTACGGGAAGGATCTGGTCGAACTCGCGCGTCAGGGCAAGATTGATCCGGTGATCGGTCGCGACCAGGAAATCCGCCGTGTGGTACAGATTCTCTCCCGTCGTCGTAAAAATAATCCGGTGTTGATCGGGGAAGCGGGCGTCGGTAAGACGGCGATCGTGGAAGGTCTGGCGCATCGGATCGTAATGGGCGATGTGCCTCAGAACCTCAAGAACAAACGCGTTATCGCCCTGGATATGGGGGCATTGATCGCGGGGACCAAGTATCGCGGTGAGTTTGAAGATCGGCTGAAGGCGGTTCTCAAAGAAATTGAGTCTGCCAAGGGGGAGATCATTCTGTTTATCGACGAGTTGCACACCGTTGTCGGAGCTGGGGCTGCAGAAGGGGGCGCGGATGCGTCGAACCTGTTGAAGCCGGCTCTGGCACGCGGGGAGCTGCATTGCGTTGGTGCAACAACCCTTGATGAATACCGCAAATACATCGAAAAGGATCCGGCCCTGGAACGCCGTTTCCAGCCGGTGATGGTTCAGGAACCAACGGTCGAAGATACGATTTCCATTCTGCGGGGATTGAAGGAACGCTACGAAACACACCATGGCGTGCGGATCATGGACGATGCCTTGATCAACGCTGCGACGTTGTCTGATCGTTACATCAACGACCGGTTTCTGCCGGACAAGGCGATCGACCTGGTCGATGAGGCAGCCAGTCAGTTGCGTATGGAGATGGACTCCATGCCGTCTGAAATTGATGAGGCGACCCGACAACTGACCCGGATGCAGATCGAAGCGGCTGCACTGGCTGGAGAAGATTCACCGGAAAGCCAGGAACGTCTGGCCGAACTGCGTAAGCACATCGCCGATCGGGAAGAGAGTGTCAATGCGCTGAAGACCCGCTGGGAAACGGAAAAAGAAGCCCTGGCCGGACTGCAGCCCTTGAAGGAGGAAATTGATCGGTTGAATACCGCTTATGAGCAGGCTTTCCACCGCGCACAGCAGACAAATTCCAATGAAGACTATGCCCAGGCTTACAACGCCGAACAGGAGTTGAATGCGGCCCGGCAGCGTCTGACGGAGATGGAAGCGCGTGTCGCGGAACTGGGAGATGACGCCGGTGAGCGGCTTCTGCGTGAAGAGGTGACTTCGGAAGACATTGCCAAGGTCATCAGCATGTGGACCGGAATTCCGGTATCGAAGATGCTGCAAGGCGAACGCGATAAGCTGCTGAGGATGGAAGATGAAATTCATAAACGGATGATTAACCAGAGTGAAGCAGTTGAAGCGGTTTCTAACGCGGTTCGTCGTTCGCGATCTGGTCTGCAGGATCAGAATCGTCCCATCGGTTCGTTCATGTTCCTGGGGCCTACCGGCGTCGGGAAAACGGAGCTTTGCAAGGCATTGGCCAGTTTTCTGTTTGACGATGAACGCAGTATGATCCGTATCGACATGAGTGAATTCATGGAGAAGCATTCTGTGGCTCGTCTGATTGGTGCCCCTCCGGGGTATGTCGGATACGAAGAAGGGGGACGGTTGACCGAGGCGGTCAGGCGGCAGCCTTATTCGGTGGTCCTGCTGGACGAGGTTGAAAAGGCACACCGGGATGTATTTAACATACTCCTGCAGTTGCTGGACGACGGTCGTCTGACGGATAGCCACGGGCGGACTGTTGATTTCTCAAACACGATTGTGGTGATGACTTCCAACATCGGCAGCCAGACAATTATGGATTTGTCAGGCAAGGAAGATGAGGAGCTGATTCATAATCGTGTGATGGATGCCCTGCAGCATGAGTTTCTGCCTGAGTTCCTCAACCGGATCGATGAGGTGATCGTATTTCATCCGCTGGGGAGAGAGGAGATCCGCCAGATCGTGGATCTGCAGCTCAAGCATCTCTCCCGCCTGGTGGAAGCCAACGGTTATACGCTGGAAGTCTCAACGGAAGCGAAGGATCTGCTGGCGGAAGAAGGGTATGATCCTGTGTATGGTGCTCGACCTTTGAAGCGGACAATTCAACAGCACATCCAGAATGAGCTGGCGAACAAGTTGCTCTCCGGCGATTTTACGGAGGGGGCGACGATTTATGTCGACGCCCACGAAGGGCTGTTTCTGTTCTCAGAACGATGAATCTAAGCTGGAATTGAATCGAAAACAGCCCCGGGCGAAATACCTGGGGCTGTTTTTGTTTTATGCTGGGACACCGGTTGTGCGCATGAAAAAACGACGCTCACTTCGGGTTGAGTCAGCGTCATGTTTTCACTCTGTTTCAAATCGCTGAAGCAGCGGGTTCAGGCAGATTCTTCGAGAACCGCAAAGGGGCTGATTTTGCGGACTTTCTCTTTGATCTGTTCTTTTTCAGAGGGGTCTTTGGCTTTCTCGAACTTGTCCCGGAGTTTCTTCAGTTTGGCTTTCCGGCTACGACGCGAAGCTAACTCACGCCCTTTTTGAACACGTCCCATGTCTCTCTGGTTCCTGTTAAGTGAAATTGATATGTTCTAATGTATATATCCAATGTGATGAATTTGATTCTAACATCATTGAAAGTAAGGGGCAACGATCAGAGAGCAGCATTTTCTGATAGATTTTGAGAGAAGCCGGGGCGCAAGATTCGGGTTGACCCGGAGTACCAACCCTGATATTTCACGTTTCCTTCTCTCTACTTCTCCAACCTCATATCTGATTGATTCCGTATCTGCTCGTCTTTCTGCAACTCGGGCTGCACGCAGAATTTCTATAACTCTCGCTATAATAAACAATTGGGATGATTCTCATGCTCATTCAGTCTTACCGGACTGTAGTACTGATGCTGGCCCTCGGTGCGTTCCTGTTCTGGGGGGCGATCGATTCCTGTTCTGCGCAGAACAGGAAGACAATCTTTGACGACCCGGACGGATCTGAGTATTCACCGTTGCCTCAACGTCATCAGACGATTTTTATGCCCCGCGATGAGAGTCAGATTCAACAGACCAGCCAGTCTCCTCAGATTCCCGATGTACTGGATGCTGAATCCAAGGCCGCTTTGGGGATTCCTCCCCAGCTGTTAAAAGAGGATCAGGTCTGGGGGACAACCGATGAAGAATGCGTTGATTGCGAAACATTTGTCCCCATGCTGGCCCATAAGAGCGCAACCGGTTCGGTAACCTGGTTGCCCGGAAACGACGATAACCTGGGAATATTCACTTTGTATCTTTCGGAGACGGTCGATCTGCCGCGACTGGAAGGATTTACGATTACACCCCGGTTTGGTGTGCACTACCTGGACGGCCCCGTGCGGACTGATCTGCCGGCGCGGGTGTATGATACTTCGGTTTCCTTCCGTTGGTTCAACAAGGTCAATGAGAAGTGGTCCTACGAGTTGGAGGTCGCTCCCGGGGTGTATAGTGATTTCAAGAATGTGACTTCCGATTCGCTGAGAATCACGGGTAAGGGGCTGGCGTACTATGTCCATTCCCGTGCCAAGCAGTTTGTGATGGGGGTGGTCTATCTGGACCGTGAAGACATCATGATGCTCCCGGCAGCTGGTATGATCATGTGGTTCAGTGAAGGCTCTCGTCTGGAGCTGATCTTCCCCAAGCCGAAGTTTACCTATCGGCTTGAGAAAGACGAGCATCTGGAACGCTGGGCCTATGTGGCCGGTGAGTTCGGTGGCGGTTCCTGGGCTATTCGACGCAGTCCCGGCGGGATCGACGACGTTGTGACGTACAGCGATTTACGCCTGATTGGTGGCCTGGAAACCAAACATACCAACGGAAAGATCAGTCAATTAGAAGTTGGCCTGGTATTCAGCCGCAGTCTGGAATACGAGTCAAACATTGGCAATTATGATCCTTCTCCCACCGCGATGCTGCGATACCAGCTGACGTTCTGAGATCAGAGATCGCAGTTGATGTCGATCCAGGTCCGCTTATCAAATGATTCCAGGACGGAGTCAGCGATGAGCTGGGCAGAGGCACCGTGGTCGAATCCGGGAATCGCATCGCGCTCTTCTACGATGGCCGACACAAATTCGTAGACCAGGTCGTAGCGGAACACGGTGCTGGGGACGCCGGCGTGGGGATCACGGGGGCTGCCTTCGATAACGAGATATTCTTCGGGGACGGGCAGCTTTTCCATTGTCTGTCCCGGCTTACCGATGAGGATGTTGTTGGGATCGGTCAGCTGATAAGCAGCTGAGCCTTCCGAACCGTTGACTTCAGCCCATTCATAACCGAAGCCATCGTTGTGGTAGCCTTTCATCAGGGTGCTGCCTTCCCAGACGCCGACGGCACCATTTTCAAACTGCCCGATCAGTGAAGACCAGTCGTCTACTTCAGAAGGTTCACAGGGCTGTCCCTCGGCTGTTTTGTCGCGGGGGACAAACTGCGCGACGGCACCACAGATGCTCTTAATCGGTCCGAGCAGGTCCTGTGCGAAGTCAATGCGGTGAATGGTCATGTCGAACAGGTCGCCGGCACCAGCGAGTTTCTTACTCTGACGCCAGCCCCAACTGGACTCGGGCCAGTCCAGAAAACGCTGGCTGCGGAAGTGACGCGGTACGCCGAGGGCTCCTGATTCGACCAGATGTTTCACATACCGCATCGAGGGGGCGAAGCGATAGGTGAAAGCGGTCATGTGGCGGACGTTGGCATCACGGGCGGCTCGATACATTTCTGCCGATTCCGTGTAGTTCAATCCCAGCGGTTTTTCACACATGACGTGTTTGCCTCCGTTGATACAGGCGAGGGCGATTTCGTGGTGTGTGAAGTTGGGCGTCGCGATGATCACGGCGTCGACATCGGGATCATCGGCCATTTCCTGGAAGTTTGTGGTCGCTTTGGTTTTACCCCAGTCACTTTGACGCTGGGCCAGCAGTTCTGAATTGGGGTCACAGATCGAGACCAGTTCTGCACGGGGATCGAGATTGATACCGGGGACGTGGTGGTAGTCGGAGACGGCGCCGGCTCCGATGATTCCAATGCGAACTTTGTCTGTCATGAGAAAGCCTTTTCAGGGGGTGAGAATGATTATTTCTGATTGATCAACTGATTCAGCAGGGCAAGTGCTTCCGCCTGGTCCTGGATGCGCTCTTCCAACTGGGCATCCTGAATTTGAATTAAGAGTTCTTTGAACTGCGGGCCCGATTTGATGCCGGAAGCAATCAGATCATTGCCCGTAAGCAGTGGCGGGGGATTCAAGACCTCAATGGGGGTATGATCACGATACTCTCGGCAAAATTCAAGGTCTGCCAGCGACTGATTCCGGGAACGCAGGTCTGCTTCGGCCAGTTCCAGCAGGTAAGGGAAGTTCGGATGTGCCAGCAGGCGTTTCAGCCGGGAGAGGGGGAATGCAGAGGCTCCCTGCAGGCTGTCTCTGTGTTCAATCAGCCAGTGCACCAGATTGAGTTCATGGTTGGAAAAGCGGAGCTGTTTACAGATCTCGTAGACGGTATCCAGCCGTTGCTGATCATCGGTGGCAGGCAGGTCGAGCAGCAGGGAGGCGAACGCTGGTTCAAAATGCGTTGACTGCAGGAATTCCAGCCGTTTGAGGGTCTGTTGCCAGAGTGGCTGGTTTGGCTCAGATTCCCACAGAGGAGCCAGTTCCGGGATCACAGGTTTGAGCAGACCGGCAGTGCAGGCCAGTTCCATCGCATATTCACGATTCGGGTGAACCAGCATTTTTCGCATTTCTTCTGCGATGCGCTCCGGGCTGACAACAGTGATTTCCTGAGCCATGGTCTGGATCGCATGAAATGTGGTTTCATCCAGTCGAAAACGCAGAGTGGCAGTGAAGCGGATCGCACGTAGCAGACGCAGTTTATCTTCCTGCATCCGTTCCAGAGGGTTTCCGATGGCGCGAATGAAATGCTGCTGCAGATCCGTTTTTCCGCCGACATAGTCGAAGATGGAATCGTTGATCGGATCATAGAACATGCCGTTGATTGTGAAGTCGCGGCGCTGGGCGTCTTCTTCGGCTGTGGTGAAGTGGACATGTTCCGGTCGGCGGCCATCCAGGTAAGGGCCTTCGGTGCGGAATGTCGCGACCTCAACATCGCAGTCTGGCTGGTGGCCACGAACGATGATCACACCAAAGCTGGCACCGACGGCCAGGGTTCGACGTTTTCCGAACAGATGACGCACTTCTTCAGGCAGGGCATTCGTGGCTACGTCGTAATCTTTAGGCTCTTTGCCCAGTAGCAGATCCCGCACGCAGCCCCCGGCCCAGAGAGCCTGGAAGCCGGCGTCTCTGAGTTTCTGTACGATTTCGACTGCTGCCTGATAGGGTTCTGTGTGTTTCATGAGGCTGAACGTGTCTTTGGGAATTGATCTGGGACTGTCGTCGATACGATCATAGCAAGTTCTGTTCAGATATCGACTTATGCTGGCGTTTTTTTAAGCAGGCAGTTTTAGTGATTGTAAATTCATCTGGAAAACCGTGGATTTCAGGACAGGGAAAACTGTGTTGAGGTTCAGAAACGGACTTCGCAAACAGGGGAAAATGACGTATGATGTATAGCCATTTATTTCTTGATAACTGGTAGTTCGGGTTCACTCTACAATGGAGCTCAGCATTTCCAGAACAATAACAGGATGGACGTTTTGCAAGGAACACACGGTATACGCTTTGATGGAACCCGGTTCTGGGTTCTCCACCGCAGGCGGGAATTCGGCCCCTTCGATTATGAATGGAGCAAGGATTTCTCGGGCGTGGAATTTATGTACCGTGATCAGAAATTTGGCGAATACTGCAGCTCCGAAGAGATTTTCGCTGATTTAAAACAGTTCTCGCTCCCCATGCGTGTAGTGGAAGTCTCCTGTCTGACGATCGGGATTATCCTGTATGGCATTCTGAATGGCCTCCCGGAAAGACATTGGAAAGAACTGCTGCGAGAGCGGCTCGATGAGAGCGGATTTCAGCGGTTCCGTTTTCGTGATGAAGGCCAGGAGCGTTTAACAGGCTGAAGTTGGTTCGCACCTCTTTTTCTGCGAAGATCTGCTGTTGGTTTACGAAGTAACTGTCGGCAGTCTTTCGCTTCTCTCGCTTTCAGTCTGTTTTATCTTAAGTGCTTTTTTATCATTGATTTATGGTGATTGATGGTTCCTGGGTCAGATTCCGATTGATTTTAAACACGTGTTTAATACAATTGTTTGAAACAGGTTTTTTACGGGTTCTCCCTGATAGTGCCTGTTACCTGATTGTCAAATTCACAATGCGGCGCTAAAAACGTGCAGGAGTCCGGAATTTATGTCGTCTGTTGATGTGCGAAACCGTTTGCTGGAAGCTGCGGGGCCTGTTTTTTCGGAAAAAGGCTTCGAGAAGGCGACGGTGCGCGAAATCTGTCAGAAAGCAGACGTCAACGTAGCGAGCGTGAATTACTACTTTGGCGACAAAGAACAGCTTTATCTGGAAGTCATCTGCCTGGCCAAAGAGATGGGAGTTTCTCGAGCCCCTTTGCCTGAATGGTCTCCCGAAACATCCGCCGAACAAAAATTGCGGGATTGGGTCATTACGCTGGTCAGACGAATGTTAGGAACGGGAGAACTCTCCTGGAGCAATCACCTGATTATGCGGGAGGTCCTGCGGCCGACGAAAGCCTGCGGGCATTTGATTCAGGAGCTGTTTCGTCCTTTTGTGAATATTGCTGATGGGATACTGCTGGAAATGCTGGGGGACGAAATTCCTCCCTATCGCAGGATGCAGTGTATTTTCAGCATCGCGGCTCAGTGTCAGTTTTATCGGGTCTCAGGGGGTATGGTCAGTCTGATGCTGGGGCCGGAAGAGCAGGCAGCCCACTATGATCCAGAGCATCTGATTGAGCACATTCTGCAGTTCTCCCTTGCAGCTGTTAAAAATCTGAAACAGGAATTCAGCGAACCCGTTATGGAATCTTCTTCAACACTTCACAAGATCTGAACCGGAGCAAGGCAGAATGCGACTAGATCGATAGACCACTCTCAGTTCTTCCCGGTAATCTCCCGTTGGTCGGAAGCGTCCGCAGCCAACTCTCGTAGGAATGCGATTCAGCATAGAAATCAGTCATGTCAGAAACGAAAACAAAAACATCTCAAAGCTGGTCTAAGAAGCTGAAGCATATTCTGCTGCCGATTCTGATTCTGGGGATCGGTGGTGGCAGTATGGTTGTGCTGAAAGCCATGAAGCAGGAGCCGGAACAGCAGGAAACCCTGACCGAACAGACCGCGCCCCTGGTCTCAACCGAAACGATCAAAGTTTCTGATTCCGGAGTGACTATTGCCGTCGATGGGATTGTAGTTCCCTCGCGAGAAGTGAAGCTGGCAGCGGAAGTCGCCGGCAAGGTGCTCTACACGAAAGATGGATGTAAGGTCGGTAATCTGGTGCAGAAAGCCACGCAGCAGGAAAAAGAAGCTGGCGGAGATGGAAGTCTGCTGATTCAGATCGATCCGGAAAATTACCAGTTGGAGGTGCAACGTCTGACACAGGAACTGGGGCAGGCTCAGAACGCCATCGATGAACTGGAAGTTGAAATCGATAATGCAAAGGCAATGATCGATCTGGCACACGAAGAAGTCCTGCTGCAGAAAAGTCAGTTAAGCCGGGTCGAAAAACTGCGGACGAGGAATGTCGTCTCTGATACGGAATACGAAGAAGCCAAGCGGGGTGAACTGGCGGCACGGAACGCGCTGCAGAAACTGACCAACGAAGCAGACCTGCTGCGGTCACGTCGACAACGGATGATGCATGCCCGCGATCTGGTCAAAGTACAGCTTTCCCGTGCACAGCTGGATTTGAAGCGTACGAAAATCTATTCCCCCATCAATGGTGTCATCGTGGAAGATACGGTGGAAAAAGATGGGTATGTGAAGGTCGGTGATCCCCTGGTAATGATCGAAGACACATCTTCGGTTGAAGTGCGTACCAATCTGCGGATGGAAGAACTCTATCAACTCTGGCAGCATGCGGCACGATCTGCTCAAAAGGGCAAACCTGTGCCCGTTGCCGGAAATGGCGGGCGACATGATCTGGGATACCAGCTTCCCCAGTTGCCGGTCAAAGTGAACTACGAAATTGGTGGTAGAAAATTTATCTGGGACGGCAAGCTTTCCCGCTACGATGGGATCGGACTGGATGAGAAAACTCGTACGGTTCCTTGTCGGATTGTCGTGTCTGATCCGCGGCCGACCGAAATTCTGGTCAATGGAAAACCGACGACTCAGGTTGTGGGCGCACCGCCGCTGGCGCGAGGTATGTACGTCTCGGTGGAAATTCCTCTGGAGGGTAATGTATCTCTGCTCGAAATACCGGAAACGGCGATTCGACCAGGTAACATGGTCTGGATTGTCCAGGAAGGCAAGCTGCACGAAGAAAAGATTCGCGTGGTTGATACCAGCGGCAGGCAGTTGCTGGTGGAACTGGGGGCCTCAGGGCTCAAGCCCGGCGATCGTGTGGTGACCTCGCCCTTAAGTGTGGCCAATGAGGGAATGCCTGTCCGTGAAGGAGAGTTGAAATGAAGTCGGTCATTAAATGGGCCATCAACAACTCTCCGGCGATGAACACGTTGATGGTCACTGTGCTGGGCGTAGGCCTGGTGTCGCTGATGTTCATGCGACGCGAAGTCTTTCCGGAGTTTGAACTGGAGATCATTCTGGTTTCGGTGCCTTACCCCGGAGCAAGCCCCGATGAAGTCGAGGAGGGAATCTGCCAGAAGATGGAAGAATCCGTCCGCGCGATTGACGGAATTAAAAAGATCACCTCCATCGCCAGTGAAGGTATGGGCTCGCTGGTACTTGAACTCCGCGCCGATGTACCTGACGTGCAGAAGATTTTAAACGAGGTCCGCTCCGAAATTGACCGCATCCCCAGTTTTCCCGAACTGGCAGAGGATCCGGATATTCAGCAGATTACCTTTCGTCAGGTGGCGATTGAAGTTGCCGTCATTGGGCCCGGGAACGAAGATGAGAACAGCGAACTGGAACTCCGCACGGTTTCCGAGAAGATTCGCGATGAACTGTTGCAACTGAAGTCGGTCTCGCAGGCCAACATTGCCGGAGCCCGAGATTATCAGATCGACATTGAGATACCGGAAGCGACCCTGCGAAAGTACGGCCTCACTCTGCAGGATGTGGCCCGAACTGTAAGGCGGGAAAACCTGGAACTGCCGGGCGGTAAAATGAATACCAACTCTCAGGTGTTGTTGCTGCGGGGGAAGAACAAGCATCTGATCGGGAGTGAAATTGAAAAAATTCCACTGGTAACCGAAGCGGGCGGGGTCGTGCTGACAGTCGATGACCTGGGGGAAGTACATGATGAATTTGCTGATACGACCATGATCAGCGAAATCAACGGTAAGCCAGCCATGTCGATCGCCGTCGAACGCACATCACAGGAAGACCTGCTGGCGATTGTGGAAGAAGTGCGGCAGTACGTCAAAGATGTCCAACTGCCTCCCGGATATTCGCTCAAGCTCTGGAAAGATCAGTCCATCGATGTGCGCGACCGTATGGAGTTGTTGAGTTCGAACGGGCTGCAGGGGCTGATATTGGTGTTTATCACTCTGGCCATCTTTCTGGAATCGAGGTTAGCATTCTGGGTAGCGTTGGGGATTCCAATTTCAATGTTCGGTGCCTGTATCGTATTGTATTACACGGGGCAGACTCTGAACATGCTTTCGATGTTCGCCTTCCTGATGGCACTGGGGATCATCGTGGATGACGCGATTGTTGTCGGTGAAAATATCTATGAGCATCGGCAGATGGGGAAATCGTTCGTCGTTGCCGCCGTCGATGGTGCCTCCGAGGTGCTGCCCTCTGTCTGCGCTTCTGTAACGACAACGGTTATCGCATTTGCTCCTTTGTTGTTTGTCTCCGGTATCATGGGCAAGTTTATCGCGGTGATGCCGATTGCTGTAATCGCGATGCTGCTCATTTCGCTGTTGGAAAGTACATTTATTCTGCCCTGTCACCTCGCGCACGGAAATCCCTCGAAATCCGGTGCGCAGAATGGAGAATCGGAGGGATTTGTCGGGCGGAAACTGAATGCGTTCATCGAAAAATGTTACACACCCGTATTAAAGGCTTCGCTGAATTATCCCTCTTCTACGCTGGCGGTTGCAGCGGCATTAATGCTGCTCTCTGCAGGTTTGATCATGGGCGGATTTGCCCCCTTCAATCTGTTTCCTAAAACCGATTATCGGATGATTGAAGCCACAGTAGAATTTCCTGATGGTACTCCCAAATCAATAACGGATGCCGCGACGCGTAAGATTCGCCAGGACTTTCTCGATCTGGATCAGGAGTACCAGCAGAAACATGGGCAGTCACTGATTAAGCTGACACGAAGAAACGTCGGCTTTGGTACCCGGGAAGAATCCGGAGCGCAACTGGGGGGGACAGTTGAAGGCAGTCATATCGGCAAGGTCAGCATCGAAATCGTGGAGGCGGGCGAGCGGACAATCGGAAGTGAAGCGCTGCTTGAGCTCTGGCGGGAACGCGTTGGTGAAGTGCCCGGCGTCGATCGAATGACTTTCAAATCGCCTACAATGGGACCGGGGGGCAAGCCGATTGAGTTTAAGCTGCTCTCTGATGGTTCGCATTTAAGTGAACTGGAAGCTGCGGTCGAAGCATGCAAGCGAGAGTTGGAAACCTATCCCGGCGTTAAGGACGTTAATGACGATTCGAGTCCAGGAAAGTGGGAATTCCAGATCAAAATCAAAGATAAAGCCCGCGCCATGGGCGTGCCTCTGGCGGATGTCGCTGAAACAGTTCGCGCAACGTACTACGGCGAAGAAGTCATGCGGCTGCAGCGTGGTCGTCATGAGGTCAAGCTGATGGTCCGCTACCCGGAAGAGGAGCGACGTTCGCTGATGAGCTTTGATGATATTCGAATCCGGACCGGCGACGGAAGCGAACGTCCTTTAACGGAACTGGCGGATGTTACTGTCAAACGTGGGTATTCCGAAATCAACCGAATCGATCAGCAGCGATCGATTACGGTCTATTCCGACCTCAATGAGAAAGAGGGAAATGCCCGTGAAATCGTGCAGGCCCTGAAGAAACCGGGAGGCTTTATCGATGAGCTGGCTGCCAAATACCCGAACGTGCGAGTTCGCTGGGAAGGACAGCAGGAACAGACCAACGAATCGGTGAACAGTCTGATTGTCGGTCTGATGATCGCACTGGCATCAATGTTCGCGTTGCTGACGGTTGAGTTCCGTTCGTATGTGCAACCCCTGATCATTCTTGGGATCATTCCTTTCGGGATTATTGGTGCAGTGTTTGGACATGCGATCCTGGGGATGGAACTGACCCTGTTTTCGCTGTTCGGTCTGGTGGCGTTGACCGGAGTGGTTGTGAATGATTCGATCGTATTGATCGACTTTATCAATCATCGTGTCGCTGATGGACTGCCTCTCAAGGATGCGTTGATCGATGCGGGGCGTCGTCGTTTTCGTCCGGTGTTATTGACTTCGATGACTACCATTGTGGGGCTGGCTCCCATTTTGAAAGAGACGTCTTTCCAGGCTCAGATTATTATTCCGATGGCGGCCAGTCTGATTTTTGGTCTGATGCTTGCCACGGTGCTCGTGTTATTCCTGGTTCCCACCTATTATTACCTGTATGCCCGCCTGATGGGGGCACAGCCGAATGAGCCCTGGTGGGACAAAATGGATGGAAAGCACGAGGAAGCAGCCTATAATGAAAGTGAAGGGCAGCACTCAGAGGCAGCTCCCGTTCAGGCTTGATTCTGTTTGTGAACAGGGTTACAGGCTCTTGCTTGTTGTGATGGCGTCTGGTTAGTATACGCCGTCCATTTTTAAGACAGGCCTCCAGTCAGAGTTGAAAAGAAGACGATATCTTCTTTCAGGTTGAGAAGAATGAAGCGCGTACTACTCAAATCAAAAATCCACCGAGCAACGGTGACCGAAGCGAATCTGGCCTACAATGGCAGTGTGACCATCGATCAGGAATTGATGGAAGCAGCCGACATTGTGGAGTACGAACAGGTACAGATCTACAACATTACTTCGGGGACCCGGTTGACCACCTACGCGATTGTAGGAGAGCCCGGTTCGGGAGTGATCTGCATCAACGGCGCTGCCGCACACCTGGTAAATCCCCAGGATCTGGTGATTATCGCCAGTTACGCGGAATATAAAGAGAAAGAAGCCCGCGGCCATCAACCCAAGGTCGTGCTGGTTGATGAAAATAACACTCCGATTCCCGCCAGTCAGCCGGTAGCCACCAGCTCAGAATCATGATTAGCCAGATTATTAAGCCGCGTGCTTAATAAATGTGCATGTCTGTGGCGGCCATTCGCAGTCGAATTGTATTGCGTGCAGAATTTCAAAAAAAATCGGTCTGCCACTTCCTTCCTCTTCAGTCATAGCGTATCATATTGATGCGTTCGCCATCTTTTTGAGCATGCTGGTGCAATGTTTTCATGCTGTGAATTCAGGGCTGGCACCACTTTCGGAAAAAATAATTCACCGAAATGCTTATGACTAAACTGCTTATGAACTTGTTTCGGCATCGAACAACCTTGCTGTGACTGATTAGGATTTTCCGATAAACGAATGGAAGACGATCGCCCTATTTTAGAAGATATGGTGGGGTACAGCCCTGCGATGCGTAACGTCTATCGTCTAACGCGTCGAGCAGCTGCTACTTCATCGACGGTCTTACTGACTGGAGAAACCGGCACCGGTAAAGAGCTGATTGCCCGTGGTATCCACGAACTCAGTCCGCGCGCTACGGGTCCTTTTATCCGTGTGAACTGCGGTGCTCTGAGTGAAAGCCTGCTGGAAAGTGAACTGTTTGGCCACATCAAAGGGGCATTCACCAGCGCTGTTGAGAATCGTACAGGACGTTTCGAAGCGGCCCACGGAGGAACTATCTTCCTGGACGAGATTAACTCCGTCAGTTTTACGCTACAGGTGAAGCTGCTGCGTGTTCTACAGGAGCATGAATTTGAACGTGTCGGTGACACGCGATCGATCTCTGTCGACTGTCGCATTGTCGCGGCTACCAACCGTAATCTGCTGGATGAAATCGAAGCAGGGCGGTTCCGGGAAGACCTGTATTATCGATTGAACGTGATTCCCATCGATTTGCCTCCACTGCGCGAACGTTCTGAGGATATTCCAGATCTGGTGCACTTTTTTGCGAAGCAGTTCTCTGCAGAAGAAAAGATTCCTCTGCCGAATTTCTCGAGCGAGGTGTTGAACACATTCAAGAACTACAGCTGGCCGGGCAACGTTCGCGAACTGCAGAACTATGTTGAACGTCTGATCGTACTCTCTGGTGAAGATGGTCCTTCGCTGGATTTACTGCCGGGGCATGTGACCGGTCGTTCCGCTCCACGTGCTGTCTCTGCCCGCGCACAGGATCCAGAGACGATCTGTCGTGATCTGGTTTCCATGGAGTTGCAGCGGGTGGGGGAGGATTCCACCGATGTGCATACTCAGGTTGTATCGCTCGTGGAAAAAGAAGTGATTTTGCAGGTTTTAAGGTCCTGCCAGGGTGTCCAGACCAAGACGGCCACCCGGCTGGGGATCAATCGCAATACGCTGCATAAAAAAATCTCGGAGTACGAATTAGAATCTGAAGCAAGATGACTTGCCCTTCACCAGCTGAACAGCCCTATAATAGGGTGCCGTTCTGATTCTCATCAGAAACGCCGCAGTCCCACCACTATTCAGCCCCTTCTGTTCGTGATAAAGTCGTCAGCATGTTGTCAAATGTGACTGTTTTCTGTTTCATGGCCAGTTACCTGGTAGCCTTCTGCTTAGAGTTGGCCCGGTTTCTGCGCAAGAAGAACGGATGGCTGCGACCGCTGATCATTCTGTTTTCCCTGGCGGGACTGGTGGCGCAGACTGCCTATCTATTCAATCGCTCCCATGAAACACAACTGCCGCCCCTGTTAGGCTCGACGCACGACTGGCTGGTGGTTTTCTCCTGGCTGCTGGTGGCAATCTATCTGTTTATTAACCTGATCGATGAGGAACTCTCGATCGGGCTGTTTCTGTTTCCGCTGGTTCTCGCGCTGGTTGTGGCTTCCTATTTTGTCGATCACGTGACGAATCCACTCGTGCAGCCCGCGACCCGATCCTGGGCAATGCTGCATGCTACACTGCTGGTCCTGGGAGGCGTGGGAATTGTACTCTCGTTTGTGCTCAGCGCGATGTATCTGATTCAGCACCGACGGTTGAAGCAGAAACAGAATTTTTCCGATGGATTTCATCTGCCCAGTCTGGCTAAGCTCTCGCGGTTGAATCGCTGGGCTTTGATGATCGCGGCTCCCATGCTGACGGTTGGCATGGGCATCGGAATTGGACTGGGTGTCTATGTTCGCAAGGGAGCTCAGGCCATTTCGTTTGTTGACCCGGTCATCATTGTCTATGAGATTGTCTGGGCGGCGATGCTGTTGAGTGTGATCTTTATTCTGCGAACGAAACAACCCAATCAGAAACATATTGCTCAGTTGACGATCTGGACCGGTGGGCTGTTGCTGCTGACCGTGATCGGCATTCAGATTCTGACCAATATCCGTCTGTTGAACGTGGATTCCTGGCACTCCGGAGCGGAGCAGCCGCGGATAGAATCGCAGGAGACGACTGCAGAGAGGGCCGCCTTGTGAATCTGCAGGTCGTATATTGTAACCACCAGACAGCAGGACTGGATGTGCGAGAGAAGCTGGCGTTCTCCTCAAAAGAACAGCTGGAAGAGGCATATTCCATCCTCAAAAAGTCCTATCCGGAAACGGAGATGGTGGTAATCTCGACCTGTAACCGGGTGGAGCTCTATACCGCGACGCAGGAGCCGGAGTCCGGGCCTTCCCACCAGGAACTGGCCAAATTCTTTTCGGAATTTCATCACGTTCCGGTCAGCGATTTCTTCGAAGACTTCCTGGAACGAACCGGTCCTGATGCTGTGCGACATCTGTTTCAGGTCGCTTCCAGTCTCGACAGTATGGTGCTCGGCGAACCTCAGATTGTGAACCAGGTTAAAGAAGCCTATCAGCGGGCGACCGAGAATGCCTTATGTGGACCGCTGACTCATGCCTTGTTTCAGCAGGCGATCCGGGTTTCGGCTCGGGTGCGTACGGAAACCATGCTGGCAGAGGGGCGGGTTTCGATCGCCAGTGTGGCGGTGGGGACCTTCGGGAAAAGCATTTTCGAGCGTTTTGACGACAAGACTGTTCTGATCATCGGGGCAGGCGAGATGGCCGAAGAGACTCTGACTTATCTTAAAGATGAGGGGGTCAAGAAGATTGTCGTGGTCAATCGCAGCCTGGAAAATGCCCAGAAGCTGGCGGTCAAGGTGGGAGGTGAGGCGCGTCCCTTTGATGATCTGGATGACTGTCTGGCGGAAGCGGATGTGATTGTCAGTACGACCGGGGCCTCTCAGCCGATCGTGGATGTGGAACGGTTTCAGCGGGTATTAAAAAAGTCTGGCAATAAGACATTCTTTATTCTCGACCTCGGTGCACCGCGGGATTTTACTCCTGCCGTCGGCCAGATTAACGATAATATCTTTCTGTTCGATATCGATAACCTGGAAGCGACCTGTGAAAAGAACCGGCGGGCACGTCAGAAAGAGGTTGAAAAAGCACTGACGATCATCGACGAAGAAACCGAGCGTTTCATGCACGGTGTCTATCATCGAGCGACCGGGCCGATTATCAAACAGCTCCGCGAACAGTGGCACGATGTGCGCGAGCAGGAAGTCGACAAGCTGTTCAGCAAGCTGTCCCATCTGGATGAAAAAGATCAGGAACTGATTAAACGTTCGATCGAACAGATTGTGAATAAGCTGCTGCATCCACCACTGGAAGTCCTGCGTCAGGAAGCACGCGAAGGGACGCCGCACGGCTTGCTCGACGCGCTGAAGCATCTATTCCATATTCGCGACTGATTCTTCACGAGTTGCGGGCGTCTCTCTGATTACAGGGAGATTGATCAGGATCGCAGCGATGAAAGTCAACAGGATATTAATACTGTTGATGTATTTCGAAGCCTGATGATAGTTCGTGAACTGGGCTGGCCGTGGACTGCCCGGAGGCGTAATCATGGATTCCAGCGGCTGATAGATCCAGAAGTAGTCGGCCAGGCTGATTGTCAGCGTAAGAATGACCAGTGCCAGGATCAGGTTTGCTTTCCAGCGAGGCAGCAGTTGTTTTGAGCGAATTCCCAGGCATCCCAGAAACGCTCCCACCAGCAGCACCCACTCCAGCGTATAGTAGACGGGGAAGTGCAGTGAAATCAGCTGGTCACGCACCAGTGAATCAAAGGGTTGAAAGGTAACATCCTGGACACCGTTGATCACAAAAATTACTGCGGCGCCGACCCAGGCTGAGAGGCAGAAGCGGGTTAAAATCAGACAGACAGACTGCATGGTTCAGTTCACGTTCAATCAGGAGTCAGAGATGTGTGTCAGGGGCGTGTCGTTCTATGCGGGATTCCTTTTCAGGGTAATCAATCGCGTCGCAGTCAGGAAAGCAGATTCCTCGTGGAAGCAGGAGATTTCCCGAAATACATAGCTGGAAACAGAAAATTCGGTATCGCTTCCTTTGATGATAGCCTTTGGTGCCGCCAAACGTTAATATTGTTTATAAATTCCGCAGAATCTCGAAATCGTGTCGGAAGCGAGATAGAGAATCGTCAGTCGGTCAGTTAGGATAGATTCTATCCAACCTGAATTCCTCGTTATCATTCCATCCAGATTTCTGTCTGAAATACTACGGTGATCAAACATGAAACAAGCAAAACATCTCGCGGTTTTCCCCGGTTCTCACAGACGTGCTTCGAGCACAGGCAAGAGGTTCCTTAAATGGGGACGCTGGGGATGCCTGGCTCTGCTGGCCGGTGTCTGTCTGAAATTCGCGGTGGCTGCTGAGAAGGAATCGGCAGTACCCAAGTCGCCTCTCTCACCGGAGGAGTCATTAAAACAGACGGTCGTGCATCCTGATTTTGAAATGCAGGTGGTGGCGTCCGAGCCGAACGTGGTTAACCCGGTCGCTGTTGCCTTTGATGAATCGGGTGTTCTGTGGGTGGTCGAGATGACGGACTATCCTCATGGACCTAAAGAGGGAGAAGATCCCAAAAGCCGGATTAAGCTGCTGCGGGACAAGGATCAGGACGGCTTTTACGAAACGGCTACCGTTTTTGCAGACAAGCTGTTATTTGCGACCGGGGTGCAACCCTGGAAAGGGGGGCTGATCGTCACCCTGGCCGGCAAGGTGCAGTACATGAAGGACACGGACGGCGATGACAAAGCCGACCTGGTCGAAACCTGGTTCACTGGTTTCAAAGAAGAAAACTCGCAGCTGCGTGCCAACCATCCGACATTGGGTCTGGATAATCACATTTATATTTCCAATGGTCTGCGTGGCGGATCCGTGATCGCGACCCATCCCGAGTGGACTAAAAATGCGAAGCAGGTTCCGATTAACGGTCTCGATTTCCGTTTTCATCCCTTGACCGGGAAGTACGAATCAATCTCCGGGATCGGTCAGTTCGGACTGACCTTCGACGACTACTGTAATCGGTTCGTCTGTTCCAACCGCAATCCGAACAAACACATCGTGCTGGAGAGCCGGTACCTGAAACGGAATCCTTACCTGGCTGTGAAGTCGGTCTATCATGATGTCTCTCCCGATGGAGAAGACTCCCGCGTATATGCGATCAGCCGTACCTGGACGACTTCGACATTGCACGCTGGACAGTTTACTGCTGCCTGTGGTGTGACCATTTACCGGGGAGATCTGTTCCCGAAAGCATTTTACGGCAACAGCTTCACCTGTGAGCCGACTGCCAATCTGGTGCACCGTGATGTGATGACTCCGATGGGAGCGACCTACGATTCCAAATACGGACGCGATAAAGTGGAATTCATCGCCAGCCGGGATGAGTGGTTCCGGCCCGTCAACATGTATAACGGACCGGATGGGGCACTGTATCTGTGTGACATGTATCGTGCGGTGATCGAACATCCGCAGTTTATGCCGGTCGAACTGAAAGAGCGTTCGGACCTGAATGACGGAATCGATCGCGGCCGGATCTATCGCATCGTACCTAAGAAATCCAAAATCAATAAAACTGTTTACACTGCGTTAAAAGATGCCACGCAGGCAGATCTCATCGCTGCACTGTCTTCGAAAGATTCCTGGCAGCGGGAAACCGCAGCGCGACTGATTTTTGAAGGTCAGGATGCCTCACTGCAGCCTGCTCTCGAAAAACTGGTGACGGCAGGCAAAAACGAACAGGCCCGCATTCAGGCACTCTGGTCCCTGGAAGGACTGGGAAAACTGAGTGACGCTGTTTTGATGCAGGCGTTGAAAGATCAATCACCGCGTGTGCAGGGACAGGCGGTTCGTCTGAGTGAACCGCGTCTGGCTGAAAGTCAGAACTTGAAAAAACAGGTTCTGGCTCTGGTCAACACAGCAGATCCCGCACTGCGATTCCAGCTGGCAATCAGCCTGGGAGAAGCGGGTGACAGTGGCTCGATGGTCGATGAACTGGCACAGCTGATGTTGCAGGGAGCTGATGACAGCTGGACTCGTGCCGCTGTGCTTTCTTCCGCAGCCGATCAAAGTGTGCCGATTTTCAAATCGTTCCTGAAGCAGTTAAAACAGACTGGTCAGAAAGTAACCGCTAAGTCCAGTGTGACTGACGCTGTGGGAGAAATGGCGGCAGTAATTGGTCCGCAGCTCAAGTCAGACGATATTCAGGAGACACTGTCCCTGATTGCCGGCCTGGATGCGGACTCGTATCTGCCTCTGCAGATTGCCGGCTTCGAAGGACTGGGCAACAGCCTCCGACGCCGAGGGAAATCGATCGCCGCCTATCAAACGCAGCTTTCAGAAGCGGATCAGAAAAAGCTGAATCAGTTCTACCAGAAGATCGTGGAAACGGCAGCGAATCCGAAGAGTCCGCTGGCCCAGAAACTGGAAGCGATCGGTGTGCTGCAGTTTGTTGGCTTCGATGCAGCCGGCAAAACGCTGCTGGATCTGATTCAGGGCAAGAACTCGCAGGCAGTGAAGATTGCAGCCATCGAAGCGATCAGCCCTTACGGGGAAGCACAGATCGGACCGGTTTTGATGGATGGCTTTGCCCAGCAAACTCCCGGCATGCGTCGGGCGATTCTGGATGCGATGCTGGCCAGCCAGGATCGGACGAACGTATTGCTGGATGAAATCGAAAAGGGTGAGATCAAGATTTCTGAACTGGGGCCCGCACGTTCTACTCGATTGCAACGGAACCGTGATGCTGGAATCAAGAAGCGGGCAGCCGCCTTGTTTGCTGCAGCGATTCCTGCCGACCGGAAGCAGGTTCTGGCTGACTACCAGAAGTCACTCAAGCTGAAAGCTGATCCACTGGCCGGAAAGCAGATCTTTGTGAAGAACTGCGTGACCTGTCACCGGATTGGTGAGTTGGGCGTGAATGTTGCTCCTGATATCGGCGACTCCCGGACCAAGACACCAGAGTATCTGCTGACCAACATTCTGGACCCAAACCGGGCCATCGATGCGAACTTCTTCAGTTACACGATTATCACCATCGATGGTGTGGTGCATACCGGAATCATCTCTTCTGACAGCGGCGGATCGATCACGCTGACGCAGCCAGAAGGAAAAACCATAACCGTGCTGAAGGATGAAATCGATGAAATGAAGTCCAACGGCGTTTCGCTGATGCCAGTCGGGTTGGAGAAAACCATCAACCCGCAGCAGATGGCGGATCTGATTTCGTTCATTAAAAACTGGCGTTACCTGGATGGTCAGGTACCGAAAGATATTGCCAAGCCGCAATAAGCTGGCGGCTGCTAAATAATCAACATGGCATCACCATAGCTGTAGAAGCGGTATTTCGCTTCTACAGCTTTTTCGTAGGCTTCCCGGATCAACTCGGTATCGGCAAATGCACTGACCAGCACGAGCAGTGTTGATTTCGGCAGATGGAAGTTGGTCAGCAGGCAGTCGACCGCCTGAAACTGGTAGGGAGGATAGATGAAAATATCGGTCTCACCCTGCCAGGCCTGGAGTGGCCCCTGCTGAGCCACCGATTCCAGTGTGCGGACGCTGGTCGTTCCCACAGCAACGATGCGGCCTCCCTGGTCGCGCGTCCGATTCAGTAACGCGGCGGACTCGCCTGGAAGTTCACACCACTCAGAATGCATTTTGTGTTCTTCGAGAGTTTCACAGGCAATGGGTTTGAACGTGCCGATGCCCACGTGCAGCGTGACTTTGGCAACCCCGACTCCTTTCCCGGTGCAGTTGGCTAGCAGGTCGGGAGTGAAATGCAGTCCCGCGGTGGGGGCAGCGACGGCACCAGGCTGGTTGGCATATACGGTCTGGTAGCGTTCCCAGTCTTCTTCGGTCGCCAGATCGCGTTTCATGTAAGGGGGTAGGGGCATGGTACCGAAATGTGAGAGCAGGGCGTGATGATCTTCATCAGACTGTACCTGGGCTGTCCAGTACCCCTCCTCATCTTTGGACTGCATGATCAGCGAGAGCTGTTTCTCTTCGCTGCGTGAATGTGCGGGAGTCAGTTTGATCGTCTCGCCGGGAACCAGTTTGCCTCGAGTTTTGCTCATCAGTTTCCACTCCCCCTCGGCATTGGATCCGAGGTAGAGTCCTTCCCACTTTCCTCCCGTGGCCTGGCGAACTCCAAACAACCGGGCTGAGAGCACGCGGGTATCATTCAGAACCAGGCAGTCCTGGGGATTCAGAAACTGAGGCAGATCGGAGATCATGCTGTGCTCTATGGAACGATCCTGGCGGTTGACAACCAGGAGGCGGGATTGGTCCCGCTGGCGGGTGGGCTCAGTGGCAATCAGTTCCGGGGGCAGGTGATAATCGAAGGCATCTAAACGGGGCATCGGTATTGTTTCGTTGGGCTGTGATCGAGGGAATTCAGGTTCGGCTGACGCAGAATGACCGCGAAAACGACTGAAAATGGCGGATTTTAACGAACGTTTGATATTAGTCTGGTCAGAACAAACACAATTTTTCAATCTGAGCTTGCTGCGACTGACCCTGAGGGAACAATAGAAACAGAGCCTGCCCGCCTGTCCTCAGGCGAAGTCGGTATTCTGCCAGGAGATGACAGTTGTCTGACAGCCATGCACCTTATCCGATTGCATTTTGCATTACCGGTCTGCAGCCCGGAGGGGCGGAACGTGCGCTGGTACAGATTGTCACGCGGCTCAATCGAGAACGCTGGGCTCCTGTTGTTTACTCGCTGACCGGTACCGGTCCACTGGTCGAGCCGCTGCAGCAGGCGGGGATCCCAACAGAAATTTTACAGGTGCGTTCAGCACGAGACGTCCGCATTATCTGGCACCTGGCGCAAAAGTTCAAAGCACAAAAACCGGTTTTGTTGCAAACATTTCTATTTCACGCCAATCTCGCGGGGCGGCTGGCTGCCCGCCTGTCACATGTACCACATGTGGTTTCTGGAATTCGTGTCTCTGAAAAGCGGCGGAACGGGCATCTGTTACTGGATCGGCTCACAAATCGGTTGGTGGAGCTGAATATCTGTGTCAGTCAGTCCGTGGCTGACTTTTCGATTCAAACTGGTCATTTATCGCCCACTAAAATCACAGTTGTTCCCAACGGAGTGGAATTTCAGCGGTTTGCGGAAGCGAAGCCTGCAGATCTCACATGCTGGAACATACCGACAGATGCCAAGGTGGTTCTCTCAGTTGGTCGGCTCGATCCTCAGAAAGCACCCCATGATCTGCTTTCGGCATTTCTGAAATTTGCCAGCCAGGCACCTGAGTTTCATCTTCTGTTTGTAGGAGATGGTCCCCTGAGGGGTGAACTTGAGCAGAGAGTCTCTGAATCTGGATATTCCAGTCAGGTTCACTTCGCTGGATGGCAGCCCCAGATTCCGGAGCTGATGCGGGCGGCAGACTGCCTGGTGCTCTCTTCTCTGTGGGAGGGGATGCCTAACGTGGTGCTCGAGTCGATGGCTGCTGGATTGCCCGTCATATCGACCAGGGTTGATGGGATTTTTGAACTGATTCAACCGGGAGAGCAGGGGACACTGGTGGAAATCGGATCCATTGATCAGCTTCACCAGGCACTGGTCGATTTCAGGACCTCTCCTACCCAGTTTGTCAAGATGGCTGAGAATGCGCAAACTCTTGTAGAACAGGAGTTTACTTGGGAGTCAATTGCCCGGAAATATGACCAGATTTATTCCCAGATCCTGTCTCTGACTGACTGATTTTCTACCGGTTATTCACACCAGAATCACCCCCCCTCAACAAAATTTAAAAATCATCAAAGTCGCAATTCCAATCCAGATAAGTATCTAGGACGAATCCGATTCCAGGAATCGGATTTACGCATTTAATCATGCTTGACGATTTCTTTCTGGGTGGTAAATTCAGCACTCTGTGGTGAGAAGTGGTGACGGGTGGGGACCAATGGCGTTAACGGGAACTTTCAATAAGATTCTGGATGGAAAGCGTCGACTGGCAATCCCCAAACGGCTCAAGGAAGAGCTTATCACCGAAGACTTCACCCAGATTTATATCGCACCTGGTACTGCATCGTCTTTGTTGCTTTTCTCAGAGAAAGGATTTGAACAGCAGGCACAACGATTGAAAGAATATTCCAGGAATGGCCCGGAGGCAGCCCAGTATCTGCGGTTGTATTATGCACGGGCGGAGAAGGTGGAAGTCGACTCTCAGGGGCGCATCTGTATCCCCGAACGACTCGCTGAACTGGCCAGCCTGGAAGTGAAACAGGAAGTGGTTCTGATTGGAGTTCAGGACCACGCTGAGATCTGGAATACCGAGCGTTGGAACACCTATCTGAACGACCATGGTCCTCATTTCGATGAGATGGCTGCGCAAGCATTTGGTCAAATGCCCTGGTAATCCATTTCACGTGACAATTCATTGATGTTCATCATTGCTGACTGAGTGTATCAACAAATCTAAATCTCATGTTGTTCAAGGAGGACAATCTGGAACTCTTCCGCTGGCTACCGGGCTTTGCGGATTGAAGGTGAAATGGATGTCACCTGCGTGTGCTCAGAATATTGGGTTGGGCCACCGGTCGTTCGTCTCCACATACAGGTAGAATGGATGCTGCCTGGAGCGGATGGCTTCAGGGTTCCCTCCTTGGACAGGACCCGCGAGATCAGTTTATAACGAAACCTGTTAGTTTCCGAATCGCCTGCCTGAGGCTCAATTTGTTTCAGGCAGGCGATTTACGTTACTGCCTTCGGTCCTGTTTTAAAAATCTTTAACTGATCTTGTCAGAAAATCAGAATTTTCCTAAACTTCCCGCGCTTGAGAGTCAGATAGAGTTCTTCCCTCTGGTACTCGGGCGATCGATCTCTCTAAGAGTGACACTTCTCAAGTTTCTACCCCCACCATAAAAAATCAAATCAGAATTCAGTGATCAGAATCGTGATGATTTTCTGTCTGAGAAAATGATCAGCGACTGATTGAGCTGTTTTATTTTTAGAATCGTAGCCAATTACATGTCAGGGAAATCCGGTGATCAGAAAAGGCCCGTACATATACCGGTCCTGCTCCGTGAAGTCATGGAGCAACTGGATTTGTCGCCCGGACTGGTCGTCGTAGATGGCACCGTTGGCGCAGGTGGTCACAGTCAACATATCCTGAAACAAATTGGAACAACTGGAACTTTAATCGGTCTGGATCGTGATGAGATGATGCTGGGATTTGCCAGAGAAAAATTAGGAGTGGAAACATTGCCGGACGGACAGTGTTTTCTCAGGCAGGCCAGCTATGCAGAGCTTCCCGCGGTGCTGGAAGAGCTACAGCTTCCCTCGGTCGATCGTGTTCTGCTGGACCTGGGGCTCTCTTCCGATCAACTGAGTGATGAAACGCGCGGCTTCGGTTTTGAAACACCGGGCGATCTGGATTTGCGATTTGATACACGACAGGGCATTCCTGCCTGGCAGTTACTGGAAACACTGTCTGAAGCGGAACTGGTTGAGATTATGGAAGTCTATGGCGAAGAGCGATTCAGTCAGCGGATTGCCAGCCAACTGGTTCAGCAACGGAAAACGAATCCTGTCCGGACAGCTGCGGACCTGATTGCAGCGGTACAGGCGGCAATGCCCGCCAAGGCCCTGGCGACGGCTCGCAAAAATCCGGCAACACGCGTCTTTCAGGCGCTGCGGATTGCCGCCAATCAGGAACTGGAACAACTGGAAACCATGCTGGACGCGGTCTTGCCTCAGGCGCTGAAGCCCGGAGGAAGAGCGGTCATCATCAGCTTTCATTCATTAGAAGACCGGATGGTCAAGCAGGCGTTTAAAGACCGGGATCAATGGAAAAACCTGACAGCCAAACCGATCACAGCGACGCAGGCCGAGCAGCGGGTCAATCCTCGCTGCCGCACGGCCAAGCTGCGGGTGGCGGTCAAAACATAGTTTGCGTGAGTTATTTCACAGGGTGACGGGCGGGAGACTGCCTGTCTGAAAAATAAGAACAGTTTTTATTTCGAATTGGTTCAGTGCCATGACTGAAGAAAAGAAAACAGAAGAGACAGCAGAAGAGGACTGGGGTGTCGAGAAGCCTAAGGGCGGAATCGCCATCGAGACCAAAGTAGGGCTTTGCCTGATTTGTATTCTGCTGAGTGCCTTTGGTCTGGTTGTCTATCAGAAAATCAATCGTCCCCAGGAAGCACTGGCTGTCAACAGCCCTGCCGAAGATGGTACGGGGGAGCAGGCGCCGGGTGAAGCGGATCCCTTCGCCGAGGGAAACGGAGAAAATAACGGTGCTGCAGAGGTTACAGAGCAGTCCGCTGACTTCAATACGGGCGGCGGTGATTCCGGATTTTCTACCCCCCAGGAAAATCAAAACCAGGACAATGCGTTTGGTACCCAGGAGCAGCCCGCCGGTGATCAGTTCGCCCAGAACGGCTTCGATAATTTTGATAATCAGTCAACATTCAATAATCAGAGCGAGCCTGCGCAATCAACGGAAATGGCTGCCAACCAGACAAACAATGGTTTTGAGTCGTTTGACCAGCCTGCTGCAGGCAACAATGAATTTGGTAATCCGGCACAAAATGATTTTAATGCCGGGATGCAGAATCAGGCGGAGCCAGCGACATTCGACAACGCTCAGGCAGATCCTTTTGCCGGCGGCGATCAGTTTGCGCAACAACAGAAGCAGCCTCAGGCAGCTATGCAGAATGATTTCAACTCAGGAGCAGGTTCTGAGTTTAATGCTCAGGAAACGGGTTCAGGCTCAGGGCTGATGGAACAGCCGGCTGCGAATGAATTTGCACAGGCTGAGACAGGTAACACTGCTGCAGTGCAGGTGGAAGAAGATCCCTTTGGTGCCTCCAGCGAGCCGACACAGGCCATGCCTCAGCAGGCTGAACCTGCGAGTGATAATGAGTTTGGTAACTTTGACCTCGCCGAAGATGGTGCCGGGGGGCAGATGCAGAACTCAGGCGGATTGCCGCAAAAGACGGCTAAAGTCAATATCACCGAAATCTCCAGCCAGTCGGAGCCTGATCCTTTCGGGAATGCCGGTTTTGATCAGCCGGAACCCCAGGCTTCCACCGGTCAGATGGAGAATCCAAACGAATTTGGGGCAGATGTTTCTACTGCCAATGCAGGGAACTTTGAACAGCCTCAGGTTTCCGAATTCAGTGAAACACAGGAGACTCAGGGTACTGATCGTTTCGGTGATTTTCGGGCAGAAGAATTTTCAGCCCAGCAGGCGGAGAGTGTGACTACAGTCAAACGACCGGCAGCCAGTATCGATTCGGGATCCTTCGAAGAAACAGCGATGACTCCCGAGCCGGCTGCACAGGCACGAGGGCTGTTCGATGGACCTGCACCAACTCAGAGTGTCTCGGTTCAGGAAGAGTTCGGTGCGTTGCAGGAAGAGAGCTTCAGCCAGCCGGTCGCAGCAGCGACGGGGGGAGAGTATGTCGTTCAGAATGGCGAAAACTTCTGGACGATTTCCAAGAAGCTGTACGGCAGTGGAAAGTATTTTCAGCTGCTGGCCCGGATTAACAAGAGTCGCGTCAGTGACCCCCGGACGATGCGTCCGGGATTAAAGCTGATTGCCCCGGATCGCTCTGCGATTGAAGCCCAATACCAGGCGATTCATAAAACCAGTAATCAGACTACTGTCAGCGAGTTCAGCGGCAGTAACACTGTGCGAAAGCCAGGCAAAGCATCAGGGTTTTTCATCAGTCAGGATGGGCGCCCGATGTATCGCGTGGGCAGCAATGATACACTGACAGATATTTCCCAGCGTCATCTGGGGAGATCTTCCCGCTGGTTTCAGATTTATCAGATGAACCGGCAGAGGCTGCAAAATCCGAACAAGCTTCAAATTGGTACGGAATTGCAGCTCCCGACCGATGCCAGCCGGGTCAGTCTTGTGCCCGGAAACTCTTCCAGCCGATAAGAGATAAAGCGTCTTTAGTTCGTCTTTATCACTCCAATTTCTGAACTGGCGGCGAGGCAGCAGGCCTGTGTCCGCTGGTGCGGAAGAGGCTGGAATCGATGTTATTCCGTTTCATCAGTGCCATTTTGCTGGCAGTGGCCGTCTCTCTGATCGGCATTGCGCTAGAGAAAGAGAGCCTGAAGCTGAAACGGCAGGTCAGCCGACAGCATTTTCAGCTGGAAGTGTTGATCAATTCGCATGCTAAAATGAAGCTGGCAACGCAACGCGCCAGTTCGCCGCGTAAGGTTCTAAACTCAATGGAGCGGGGAGAGCTGGAGGTCGAGTCCAGTTCAGAGCCTGCGCTGACGAATCGTCGCGAAATGCCGTTGCTACAGTGGCATCTGCAGCGAACGCCACAGCAGGCGACACGTCAGAAATAACAGATTTATCCCGGTGTAGAGGACAGGTGGGCAGTTTCTTGAAATCCGGTATCTCTCAATCTCGAATCAGCTGGCGGAGCTGGAGCCTGATCGTACTGGTGGTCCTTGCCTGGCTGGTCATTTCCGGACGGCTGGTTTATCTGCAGTACGTCGGGCATCAGCAGTTCAAAACAGTGGTTGCCCGTCAGCAGGTGTTTAAAGAAAAAATACCGGCCCGGCCCGGCGATATCCTGGATCGCAACGGACGCCTGCTGGCAACGACAATTGTCACCAACAGTCTCTACGTGGTTCCTCAGCGGCTGAAGGGGAATCAGAGTGTGATTCCAGTTTGCGAAGCTTTGGGGCTGGATCAGAGGCACTTTCTCAAGCGGCTGAAACAGAACGACGACAAACTGTTCCTGTGGGTCAAGCGGCGACTGTCGGATACGGAACTGAAGAAGATCCGTGCACTGAAGCTGGCCGATGATGCGTGGGGCTTCCGTCAGGAATATCGCAGGCAGTATCCACAGGGGGCACTGGCAGCCCATGCACTGGGATTACGTGACATCGACGGCAAAGGGCAGGGAGGGCTGGAAGAGGCCTTCGATCACATGATCTGTGGACAGGATGGCCATCGGTTCCTGGTTCGCGATGCTCATGGCCGGGTGATTGAGGTTCGCAATGATTCCCGGGTGGCGCCGCGGAATGGCGAAACGCTGGTTGTCTCACTGGATTCAATCATTCAGCTGTATACCGAACGGGAATTGCAGGGGATCGTCAAAGACTGGAAACCTAAAAGTGCCTGTGCCATCGTGATGGATGTTAAAACATGCGAAGTACTGGCACTGGCTTCTGTGCCGACCTTTGATCTGAATCATCCGGAAGAGATTAGAGAAACTGCCTGGAAAAATACCGCGATTGCTTCCATCTATGAGCCGGGCTCAACGCTCAAGCCGTTTATCGTTGCTGCCGCTCTGGAGAAAGGGCTGATCAGTAGGGATGAAGAATTCGATTGTGAATACGGCGAATACCGGATGGGCAAACGTCTGCTGCACGATCATCACAGCTATGGCATGTTGAGCGTGACAGATATTCTGGTGAAATCCAGTAATATCGGGATGGCGAAAATCGGGGAACGTTTAACGAACGTGGGGCTGTATGAAGCGGTCACGGCTTTTGGCTTTGGGCAGAAGACAGGCATTCAACTGCCCGGTGAGTTGACGGGGATTGTCAGGCCCCTGAAATCCTGGAATATCTATTCGACCGGTTCGGTGCCGATGGGGCAGGAAATCGCAGTGACACCGATTCAGCTGATCACCGCCCATGTGGCCCTGGCCAATCAGGGGAAACTGCTCAATCCCCGGCTGATTCGTGACCAGATTGACCACAACTATTTTCCCCGTTCCGAGGATGAGCCCGCTCAGGTGCGTCCGCTGGTTTCAACTCCACTCGTCTCACCTGAGGTGGCAGACTGGTTGGTCCAGGTTCCCATGCTGGAAACAGTTGAACGTGGAACGGGACGACGGGCGAAACTGGACGAATATAAGGTCTTTGGAAAAACGGGCACCGCTCAGAAACCGGATCCGAAAACGGGGGCTTACTCCTCGCAGTTGCACGTCAGTTCTTTCATTTGTGGTGCGCCGGCTCATGATCCGCGGGTACTCGTTCTGGTGGTCGTTAATGAACCATCGGTCGGAGAAAACCACTACGGCGGGACAATTGCTGGTCCCCCTGCAGCTGAGATTCTGAGAAAAACCCTCTTGTACCTCCACGAGCCGTTCGACGAATCGGGCTCACGCTTTGAGGAACGGTCTGCCAGCCGGGTTCGTAATATCCTGCGTTAAGGTTTTCCAGTACCCCCGTCTTACCTGGTTTGGTGGTGGGGCATTGGTTTTGCGGTATTCGCCTCTCCGGGAAGCCCCTGGACTTGAAGTAATATTGACAAAAAACGGATTTTTTTACTATTAATCCCGTCATATCACCTCTCTCAAGAACATTTCAAACACACTAACAGCTTCCTCTCCGGTTTTCTGTCTCTCTGATTCAGGTTGTCAGGAAATCTACTTTTCGTTTTGGCGTTTCCGCCACAATTCACACATTTCCATTTCGAATTGATCTGACATTCACAGCAGATCGGATCGTTCTATGCAGGATCTCCCGATTTTTGATCGGGCAGTTCTATCATGGCAGAAGAAACAAACAAACAACCAGAATCCGAAGCAGACCCGCAATCCTCAGCGATGGCTGCTGAGGCTGAAGTTACCGAGGCTGGTGCTTCAGTCAGCGAAGATGGTTCGCGCGCTCTGCCTCAACGTCTGCTGCAGTTTTTCAGTTCGCGCTGGAAGCTGGTTGGGATCGCCGCTTCGGTTCTCGTGCTGTTGACCATTTACCTGATGAGTGGATCCAGCGAGCCGGAAAAAACGCCTCAGGAGATTCTGGCCGAATCGCTGGAACTGCTGGAAGATCGGGAAGATCCGAAGTCGTGGACCATCGCGCAGGACCTGGCTTACTCGCTCAAGAAACAGGAGTATCAGGACCCGGATTTTCCTGGTGCTTTATACTACATTTTTGGAGTGGTTGCCTTTCGCAATGCGGAAGAGCTGACAGGAGAGTCCCAGGATCATCAGTACCTGATTGCCAGCCGCTATCTCAAGGAAGCGGAACGTAGAGCGATCATTCAGAAGTACCGACCCGAATGGTGCTTCGCGTATGGCTCCAGTCTCTATCAGCTCGGTTCGACGAAACTGTCGCGACCGTTGCTTGAAGAAGCGGCCGAGACCTGGCCGCATGGTAAACTCAAAGCATCCATGATGCTGACTGATATCTACCTGGATCACAAAGCGGACGCGGAACTGCAGAACGCATTCAAGTTGAACTCCGCAGCACTGCAGTCAGACAATCTTAACCCCGTGACGCAGGATCGCCTCTACCTGCAACGTGCTCAGATCATGCTGGCCCAGGGGAAAAACGATCTGGCTGAAGAAGTGCTGACGAAGGTGCAGGAGCGGGACTCGGTCAACCAGGTGACCCTCGTCTTCCAGGCGCAGACGTTGATGGCTGAGGGTAAGTATCAGGAAGCACTGACCATCCTGGCGCCGCTCAAAGATAACCTGGGACTGGACCGCAAGTTTTCCCGGCAGGCATCCTATCTGATGGGGCTGTGTGCGGAATCATTGAATGATGAAGAGGCGGCAATCGGCTTTTATGAGCAGACTACCCACCGCTATGCGGGGACCCATGAAGGGCTGGCTGCGTACCTGCATCTGGCCGAGTTGCTCCGCAAAAATGGACGTACAGAAGAAGCATTGATCGCCTACAGGACGGCGCTGCGGTCAGTCAGCAGTCCGGAAGATTTTCGCAATCGCTGGATCAGCCTGGAAGGATTTCGGAAGTATGCACTCGATGCCTGGAATGACTGGGTTGATGAGGAAAAAATCAAAAATGGCGTGACCTGTTTCAGTGCAGCGATTCAGTTGTCGGAATATCTGCCCCCCTTGTTACCTGAAGTGCAGGCACGGGAACTGGCAGCGAATGCCAATCGGCGGTGGGCGGAATATCTTGAACGCAGCTACGAACAGACGACCGTCAGTGAGCGGGAGAGACTGAAGCATGAACTGCAGGACCACTGGATTCAAAGTGGTAAAGCATATTATGAACTGGCCCGCCATCTGAAAACGACGGATCGTTACGGAGAGATTCTGTCCATTTCTGCAGAGCATTTTCAGAAAGGTCAGGATTATGAAACTGCACTCAAGGTGCTGACCCGGTTTATCAATATCAACCCGGATAAAAAAATGCCCCAGGCACTTGTTCGTCGTGGGGAAATTCTGCTGGAACTGGATCAACTGGATGAAGCCATCAGTCATTTTGAACGGGTGATGACGAACTATCCCACCGATGTGGCTGCGTTCCAGGCAAAGTATCTGCTGGGCGTCGCGCACCTGGAGCAGGATCAGCTCGAACAGGCTCAAGGGGTCTGGAAAGACATTCTGGAGAACAGCAATTTAACGCCTCAAGCGAAACAATGGTCGGATTCTCTGTTTGCACTGGGCAAGTTGAATTTTCACCTCGGGAAGATTGCGGGCCAAAAGCCCCAGGCGGCAGGTGGCACAGCACAAGGTGAGAAGTCGACTGCACAGCCAGGACCCTATTTTTACTTTGAGGAATCGACGCGACGACTGCGGGAATACGTGAATCGGTACCCGGAATCAGAAAAGGTGCATGAGGCACGGTTCCTGCTTGCCCGGGCTTTGCAGAATCTGGCGGATGAACCCTTGCAGGAGATGAAAACTGCCCGAACTGAAAACGCCCGCCAGGAACTGCAGCGGAAACAGTATCGTTTTTTGAATATGGCGATTGAACAGTTACAGAGTCTGAATCGCGATCTCCGCCGGCTCGAGAGTCAGGATCGCCTCGATCCCCTCGGTAAGCGACTGTTGAAATCAACCTGTTTCGGCAAAGCGCATCTGCTGTACATGACCGGTGAGTACGAAGACGCGATTAAGTCGTATCACGATGCCGTCAATCGCTATCCACAATGTACGGAAGTGTTGATTGCCTATATGAAAATGTCAGGCTGCTATGAAAGCCTGGGTAAAAAAAATGAAGCCAAGAGCATGCTGGAGCAGGCCAAGATTATCCTGAAACAGATGCCCGATAAAGTGTTTGATTCCCGGGACAGTAACCTCGGGCGTGAGGAATGGAATCGCTGGCTGGACTGGTCGCGGGAGTTGCGCTATTCCAATCAGCAGGCGACCACAGCCAAAACTGGAAATGGTGCCTGACAAATAAGATTAACCTGTCTGCGGTTCAGTCGGAACTGTGTGATGCAGTTCGGGCAAACCGGAAACGATTTAGAAAAATGTTAAAAGTGTTATGACTTCCACACACATGATTGATTATCCGAAATTGTTTGCGGTGCGTCTGGAATACTCCAAGGCCCTGTTGAAGCTCTCCCTTCAGCAGCAGGATCTGATCGAGCAGGATGATTACACGCAGCTGCTGGATGTTCTGGGGCAGAAACAGCGGTTGCTGGGACAACTGGATCAGTATACCAGGCAGTTGCCTCAACTCTGGGAAAAATGGAAGGCCGACCGGGATCAGCTGCCGACAGATCAGCGGGAAACTTGTGAAACCATTTTACAGCAATCGGAGGCAGTGCTGTCCGAGTTGTTGCAGAACGAAGATACCAGCACGCAGTCGATGGTGCATCGACGCGATCAGACTCGTGAGCAGTTAAAGTCACTCAATCAGGGTGGCAGAGTGGGTGAAGCCTACCGGGACAACCTGGCCCCAGTGACGCATCGCCATTTGAATATCGACCAGTAACGGTCACTTAAAACAATACGTAACGTTAATCTTTCAGAGATTGGTTTTTAATAATGAAGCAGAGTATGATTCATCAGGTAACATCACGCGGCGTGATCCAGGTCGTATCCGAAGATCGGATCCGCCGACTGGAAATCTGTACGCAGTTGTCAAATCTGGGCTACACGGTCGTGCCGCTGGCAGAGATTGTTCTGTCTCCAGCACCACAGCACTCCGAGGCAGATGTTTGTGTATTGCTCGATGCGAAAGGGATTGCCGAGTACGCCTTCAAGGCAGAGACACTCCCCGAGCAGAGTTTGATCCCGGTACTGTTTTATCCCGCTTTCACAGCCGGACAGACACGTGACGCCCGGCAGGCAGGCGGAACGGGGAGTCTGGCTGGCATGGTTCCCTTTGCAGAACTGAAGCCGGAAGACTCGCTGGAAAGCGTTGGCCGTCTACTCGATTCCGCGATCAGATATTCTCGCCTGTCGCGAAAGTGTACCGGACTGATTCAGGAACTGAATACGCGATCTACGCGTAAGCTGATCGGTTACAGTCAGGCGATCCAGAATCTGCGCGACCGGATTGCCGACACGATTCATCTGCTGACTCCCGTTTTGGTTCAGGGCGCTCCGGGGACGGAATTAGCACTGGTGGCGGAGATGATTCATGATGCCATGTTTCTGGAGACGCGACCTTTTATCAAGGTGAACTGCAGCAGCCTCACGATTGAAAATGTCGAGCGGGAACTGCTGGGGTATTTTACTGATGAGCAGAGCAGCTACACCGATGAGCCCAAGTGGAACCCCGGTCGCCTCGAGCAGGCCGAAGGGGGAACCCTGGTCCTGGATCAGATGCAGCTTGCCTCTCTGCCGGTGCAGTCAGCGATTCTGAAAATCGTGGAACGGAAAGAGTATCTCTCTCCCGAAGACGGTCTGCTTAAAAAACTCAACTGCCGACTATTGACGTTAAGTCATGTTCCGCTGACCGAACTGGTTGCTCAAAATCAGTTCAAGCGTAAACTGGCTTCTGTGCTGGGTGAAACGACGATTACGGTTCCGCGGTTGAATGATCGCAGGGAAGATCTGGCATTGCTCACGGAATACCTGTTGAGCGAAGTTGCCCGCAGCGAGGGGACTGTTCCCAAGCTGCTGACACTGGATGGCCTGGAAACCCTGAAGCGGCACAACTGGACCGGCGATGTGCAGGAACTGCGAAACCTGCTTCAGCATGTCAGTCGTGTAGACAATGGTCCTCGCCTGGATGCTGCCAGCCTGCAGCCCTGGATTGGATCCGAGGCATTGGCAGATCCCGAGGCAATGGTCGGTATGACCTTGCGGGAAATGGAACAGAAGTTGATTGAAAGTACGTTTGCCCGCTGCGGGGGCAATCGTGAAAATACGGCCCAGATGCTGGACATCGGCTTGAGAACGCTTTCGGGAAAACTGAGATCGTACGGTTATCCGCCACGGGGAGGCCCAGATTCAAAACGGAACTTCACGGTCCGGCGTGCAGCCTGACCAGCGGCAGCGTTTATTGTTTATTAAGGTGTAAATCATGTTAGATCAGATTCTGAATTCGAATTCGTTGCCACTGCTGGAGAAAATGGCCGCGTTCTCAGAGCGTCGGCAGGAAGTTCTGGCGGGAAATATCGCGAATATTGATACCCCCGGGTACAAGATGCGCGATCTCCCGGTGGCCGAATTTCGACAGGCATTGCAGGAAGCCGTTCAGTTGCAGGAAAAGCTGGCTCAGCCTGCCAACCGTTCGTCGCTGTCGATGCCGGTGACGCTGGGAGAGACACGAAATCCGGAAACAGAGCTGCAGAGACTGTTTCCGCGGAGTCTGTACGAGGCCCGGGAAACGTCGCCTCAGAATCTGACTTTTAATGATGATAATAATCGGAGCATTGAAGCACAGGTGATGCATATGACCAAAAACTCGCTGATGCAGCAGTTTGCGGTTGAGACCATGATGGCTCAGATGAATCAGCTGTTAACGGTAATCTCTGAAAGAGCTTAAGGCCTGTAATCTGAGTGAACTCGGGAAGATCAGGTAAAGGAGCGAGGTATGTTTAAGGGAATTGATATCAGCAGCAGTGCTCTGGTGGCACAGCGTCAGAGAATGAACACAATTGCAGGTAATATCGCTGCGGTGAATGTGTCTTATGATCCTGCCAGCGACAAAGAGCCTTATTATCGGCGGATTGTGACCTTCCAGGCAGATACGGAGAGCCTGGACCAGGAGAAGACAGGAGTTGGTGTTCAATATCATGTAAAAATTGATACAGACACACCTTTAAGAAAAACGTATGATCCCGGCCATCCTCATGCAGACCAGGATGGAAATGTCACCTATCCTAACATTGATATGGTCAACGAGTTCGTCAACGCCATGGAGGCAGGACGTTCATACGAGGCCAATATTTCCGCAATGCAGATGTCGAAAGAAATGTTTAATACTTCGTTGCGGATTCTGGCGTGAGGTGAGACTTTCATAATCGTAAAATTCAACTTCATCTGATCTCAGGGAAGGGAACAGGATGACGAATTCCATCAGTCATATCGGAAATGCATTTGTGCCGGGGATTCCCCCGACAGGCATTCAGGAAGCAGGCACTGCCAACCCATCGGGCGGTCCTTCCTTCAAGGAACTGATGCTGGACTCACTGCATAACGCCAATCAGATTCAGCTGGACTCGCAACAGGCTATTGAAAAAGGGCTGCTGGGAGGCGATATCACCCAGGCAGAAGTCTTTACTTCGGTGAAGAAGGCGGATCTGGCTCTGAAGATGATGGTGCAGATGCGAAATAAACTGCTGGAAGCCTACAACGAAGTACAGCGGATGCAGCTCTGATCAACCGCACTCAATAGCGATTCTCTTACCATTTTGACATGGACTAGTCGATTGGTTACCCCGGTATGGATACGATAAAAAAAATATATCAACAGTTCGCAAGCTTATATCAGAACATGACGGGCAGTCAGCGGGCGATTCTGCTGGCCGTCCCCCTGTTGATGATGGTTGCGTTTGGCTTCCTGTTCTTTCGCGAAAGCCAATCCAGTTATGTGTCACTTTCGCTGGGGAAAGATTTCACCACGGAAGGTGTGATTCATGCTGAAGAAGTCCTGCTGCGGGCGGGATTGACCGACTTCACCCGGAAAGGACAGCGGATCATGGTCCCGCAGTCCGAAGTGACCCGCTACAATGCAGCGCTGATTGAAGGTGGCGGGCTACCGACTGACTGGGCATCCGAATGGCAGGAGCAGTTTGAGAAATCGAGCATGTTCGTCAGCAAGGACCAGTTGCAGGTCATGCGGGATATCGCTTTAGGGAATCAGCTGCGCAGAATGATCCGGGCCATCCCCTCGATTGAAGATGCGAGTGTAATGTGGGCCCGTTCCAAGAAACGGCTTCGCTGGAATAACACCACTCCCGAAGTCACAGCAACCGTGATGGTCAAGCCACGTCCTGGACGGGAACTCTCTCCGACTCTGGCGAGCAGCCTGCGGGCAGCGGTTTCCACCATGGTACCTGACCTGACTGCGGAATCGGTGACCGTCTTCGACCAGTCCACCGGAAACTCTTACACCGCGGAAGATAAGAATGCCGCCTTCGATGGTAAATTCATCAGCTGGGTCAACAAGCATACCCGAAATTACCAGACCAAGATTCTGGATTCTCTCTCTTACATTCCCGATGTAATCGTGAATGTGAACGTTGATGTAGAAAACCTGAAGCGCTACGTTGAACGCAAGCAGGAAATCAACACCGATGGCACGGTCGCACTGCAGTCGAAAGAGCAGTCGACAGAGCGGAATATCACTCAGAAGCCGGCCCGGGCCGAACCGGGGGCCCGTTCCAATCAGCCTAATTCGCTGTCGGTTGCACGCGGTAATGAGAAGAACGAGAAGGTAACCGAAACGAATTCAGAATCGCTGTCGGCGCCTTCCTTTACCTGGACGGAAAAAGAGTTTGTCGCTGCGATGCCGAACACGGTTCAGGTTTCAATTTCCATTCCCGAAGACTATTACGCTGCCGTTGCAATCAAACGAGGCATCCAGAAGGGAGAGTCGGATGCAGATCTGGCCACCTTCAAACAGGCGACCGATACGATCAAAGCTGAGGTGGAAACCAGTATTCAGAAACAGGTTCAGAAGCTGATTCCCTCCCAGTCCGCTGAGAATTCCGTAAGCGTCGCTTCATTCGTTCGTGTGGATCAGCAGGTGCCGGAAGTGGCATTACCGATAACGGAAACCGTAGGTGAATTTGTGAGCCAGTGGGGCAGCACCATCGGTTTGGGGCTGTTCGCTCTCTGGGCACTCTGGATGCTCAATAAGAGTATGCCGGAGATTGAAGAAGTCAATACGGAGGAAGTAAACATGCCTCGCGAAAAACCGACTCCCGCGGAAGACGAAGAGGAAGAGATTCGCCCCCGCAGGCAACCGACACAGCGGGATGAAGTGCAGTTACTCGTACGCGACAATCCAGAAGCCGCGGCCCTGGTGCTGCGAAAGTGGATCCAGTCCAAGTCGTAGACAGGTGCTCCTTCGGGAGTCGATCAGTAATACAGTTAAAGAGTGGATAGAAACATGGATGATCTCCAAAAAGCAGCTGTGCTGTTACTGAGTCTGGACAAACCGCTGGCTGCAGAGGTCTTAAGTCTGATGTCCAAAGATGATGTCGAAAAAGTGACAATGATGATTGCCCGGATGCAGGATGTCACCAAAGAGCAGCAGTCCAGCGTATTGAACGAGTTCACTTCTCTCAGTGGTGAGCAGACCAACATGGAACGTGGTGGTCTGGATGCGGTGAATGAACTACTGGAACAGTCGCTGGGGAAAGAAGGCGCCGGTTCGATTCTGGACAGTATCAATCAGACGATGAACTCGGTTCCTTTCGGGTTTTTACAGAAGTCCGGAGCAGCGAACCTGCTGACTTTTATCATCGAAGAACATCCACAGACCATTGCCATGATCATGTCGCATCTGCCCAGTAACCTCGCGGCAGAAGTACTGGCAGGGCTCCCTTCCAACAAGCAGATGGATGTGATCAAGCGGATTGCCAATATGGAGCAGACCAGTCCAGAGGTCATTCGTGACGTTGAGAAGAGCCTGGAACATCGAATGAAGAATACATTCAGCCAGGGGACAGAAAAGGCGGGTGGTGTGGAACTGGTGGCTGAAATCCTGAACGTAACCGACCGGATGACCAACAAGGGGATTCTGGAAAATATGGATCAGGAGACACCCGATCTGGCAGACGAGATCAGAAGACTGATGTTCGTCTTTGACGATCTGGTCAAACTGGACAACAAGGCCATTCAGGCTCTGCTCAAAGAGGTTGATACCAACCAGTGGGCGGTGGCTCTTAAGGGAGCTTCCGAAGAGATCAAGCAGAAGGTGCTCAGCAATCTGTCACAACGGGCGGCTGACATGCTGCGGGAAGAAATGGAATACCTGGGGCCGATCAAGGTCAGCGATGTCGAAGCCGTTCAGCAACAGATTGTCGACAGCGTGCGGCGGCTGGAAGATGCCGGTGAGATTGAAGTCGCCTCCGGAAGCGAAAGCGAACAGTACATTACCTGATTCCGATCAGGGAACGAGTTTGATGTCAGGCGGTTCTGGACGCAGAGGCAGCCTGACAGAATACAGATAAAGATGGAATTATGGCGGAACTGGAAACAGCTAAACTGTTAAAAGCAGAAGCCTTTCGAGCATTGGGTTCGAAGGTGGCTTACAGTTTTAACGACATCGAAAAACGATGCGAAGACTACATTCAGAAGGTGCGCGACCAGACGCGCCAGATGATTCTGGATGCGCAGCAGGAAGCGGAACAAATCAGACAGACTGCCTACCAGGAAGGTCATCAACAGGGGGTGACCGAAGCGCAAATGGAACAGGAGCAGTTGGTACAGACCCGGGCCGAGCAACGGGCCAGCCAGATGGTTCAGGAGCAACTGGGAACCGTTTATCCTGCGATGCAGCAGGCCGTGGAAGCCTTGCAGCACGAACGTGTGAACTGGAGACAGATCTGGGATAAGAGCGCTATCGAAATCTGCCTGGGGATTGCCGAGAAAGTGATCCGCGCGGAACTGAATGCGAAGCCTGAGTCGGTGCGTCCCATGATGAGTGAAGCGCTGAAGCTTGCTTCCGGCACGCAGCAGATTCGCTTTCATCTGAATCCTGTCGATGTTGAACATCTGGGGCAGAACACCAGAACTTTCATCAGTAATTTAACCGGGTGTCAGAGCTGTGAGATCATAGAGGACGAAACTATTTCTCCCGGTGGTTGTATTGTCGAGACGCAGCATGGCACCATTGACGCGACCCTGGAAACGCAACTCGAGCGAATTTCAGAGGAGCTGATCATTCAGAATCAGGAATAGTCTTTTCGGATGTTTGATGTATCCCAGCAGATAAAACAGATTTTGCCCTTTCGCCTGACCGGCAGGGTGACCCGTGTCGTGGGACTGACGGCTTCGGTCTCCGGATTTCCGGCACCGCTGGGGGCCGTTTGCGCTATCGATCGGGAGAATGGTCACGCCATCGAAGCGGAGGTCGTCGGCTTCCAGGATGAAGAAACGCTTTTACTGCCTTATGAAGAACTGACTGGAATTCGTCGTGGAGACCGTGTGTCACTGATTCAGTCGGTCCCTGCCGTGGCGGTGGGGGATGAAATTCTGGGACGTGTCCTCGATGGACGCGGACGATGTATCGATGGCAAAAATCAGGCGATGCTTGCGGAACGGGCCAATCTGAAGGCGAAGCCGATTTCGCCTCTGGATCGTCCGCGAATCGATACGCCGCTGAGCACAGGTATTCGGACCATTGATGGGTTGCTCACTTGTGGCAAAGGTCAGCGACTGGGGATCTTCGCGGGCAGTGGTGTTGGAAAAAGTACTTTGATGGGACAGATGGCTCGCCAGAGTTCTGCGGACGTGAATGTGGTCTGCCTGGTGGGTGAGCGAGGCCGTGAAGTTCGAGAGTTCCTGGATCGCGACCTGGGGCCGGAAGGGCTATCCCGTAGTGTGGTGATTGTGGCAACGAGTGATGAACCGGCGTTGATTCGTCTGCGCGCCGCGCATCTGGCAACCGCCGTCTCGGAATACTTCCGTGATAACGGCAAGGATGTGCTGCTGATGATGGACAGCGTGACCCGTTATGCCCTGGCTCAACGGGAAATCGGCCTGGCGGCCGGTGAGCCTCCGGCGACCCGTGGCTATCCACCCAGCGTGTTTTCCCTCCTGCCCAAACTGCTGGAACGGAGTGGTCGGACCGATTCAGGAAGTATTACCGGATTCTACACTGTGCTCGTTGAAGCCGACGATGCGAATGAGCCGATTTCAGATACCGTGCGCGGGATTCTGGATGGCCATATTATGCTGTCGCGTAAACTGGCTCACGAATCTCATTGGCCTGCGATTGATGTATTGCAGAGTATCAGTCGTTCGATGAATGACATTACTTCACCGTCTCATCAGGCGGCCGCGTCACAACTGAAAAAACTCATGGCCGCTTATCAGCAGTCTGAAGATTTGATTTCGATTGGCGCCTATCAGACGGGCTCGAATGCGGAAGTTGACCTGGCGATTAAATTGCGACCAATCTGGAATGAATTCCTGCGGCAGGGGAATACGGAAAACTCGAACTTTGACCTGGCAACCCAGGGGCTGGCCAATCTGACGGCACGGATGGAACAGCTCAAACCCATGCATACAGAAGGCCCTGAAGCAGCTGCAGACGTAATGTCTCCGGCTGAGGCGGCGGGCAATCTGAACTGAAGGTAAACGGAATCTGACTCTGACCTGAGTTTGCGATCATGAAAAAATTTCGCTTCCAATTTGAATCTGTTCTGAAAATGCGACGGCATAAGCGCAGTCTCTGTCGTCAGCTGCTCGGGGAGATTCTGCAGGCTGATCAGCGTCTGGTCGAGGAGTCTCGGCGCCTGGATGCACTCCGGCAGGAACAGATTCAGGAGATCCGGCAGCGACAGGAGCCGGGACGCTTAGACATCGATGCCGGTGCGAACCTGCGTTCTTACGTAGGACAGTTGCAGGCACAGTTACGGACGGTTCAGGCCAATCGCCGGCTTTTAGAAAAGCAGCTAACTGCCTGCAGACAGGCTCTGGCGAAAGCGGAGCAGGAAGTCAAGGCGATGGAAAAACTGTCAGATAAGCACCGCGAGGCATTTCAGTTTGCCCAGATCCGTAAAGAATCTCTGGAACTGGAAGAAACCTGGGCCGCGACACAACAGTCGGGAGGTCTTCGATGATGCGTTCTCTGGCTGTGATAGTCAGCGTGTTCTGTGTGGCTACGATCATTTCGCAGCTGCTGGGCGCGGGATTTCTCTGGTTCCGGGGGCATCTGAATGCGGACGCTGTGAAAGATATTCGGCTGATCGTAACCGGCCAGACTCTGGACGAAGTGGAGCTGGTCGAAGATGAAACGGTGCTGCCTTCCCGGGACGAAGTGACGGAAAAACGCGCCATGCGGATTCTGGAACTGGTGGCCCGTGAAGATGAAATCGATATGCTGAAAAGCTCGATCACGCAGTCTTCCGATGCTTTGAAACAGGATCGGCTGGCCTTTGAAGCGGCCAAGCTGAAATTTGAGGAAGAGCTGGCTCTTTTAAAAGAACAGAGCCAGAGTGTCGCGACGAAAAAGACACAGTCCGTGTTGATGGCATTACCATCTGGTGATGCGGTGCAGTATCTGATGCAGGTCTCACTGGAAGAGAATCTGCAACTGCTGAAGGGCATGGATGGCAAATTTATTGCCAAGCTGCTCAAGGAATTCCTGGTGGCCCCCGATCCGATGGTGATCAAACGCGGGAAGGAAATCTTTAAGCAGATGTCACAGGACGAGCCCTTCCGAAGTTTCGCTGACGATACCCTGGATCAACTCTCTCAGAACTGAATCGCGGTTCCGTATTTTCTCAGCTGATAGACAGCTGCTGCTCCTGAATCGGACTAATGCGGTTTTTCGCTAAAATTGTTCTATATTACGTATTCTGACGTCATGTCCCAGGGTTAATCCTGTCGAATATGATAGTGGTGAATTCGTCGATTCCTGTCGCGTTCACCACTGCGCAGTTCTCTCTGGAGGACTGAAGGCGATTGTATTCGGATACCTGTTTAACTCTGAGGTGATGAGGAATGCCAGACGCTCCCAAGTTTTCCCTGCTGGATTTGCAGACGCCAGATGTGAGTCAGTACGGCAGGCAGAACCTCGGTTTGCAGCGAGAAGCAACTCGTTCCACCGACTCTACTTATCGTAAGCAGCTTGCGGACTCGCTGTCACAAAAGCAGCAGCGGCCTGGCTCTGAAAAACCACAGCCAGATTCCCGTACCAATAACGAAGTGAAATCGGACCGGGGTCGTCCGGAGCCTCAAACACCGCAGGCACGTTCTACCAGTGAGACACCCACTCCGGCAGAGCGAGAGCAGCAGACGCCGCGTTCTCAGGAAAATCGTAATGATGCGGTTGAACCCAGTCAGAACGCTGTTGAGCAGTCAGCGCCAGTTCAGGATACGAAACCTGTTGCAGAAGACAAGCCAGATACTGGTGAAGTCAATGAGAGTGCCGTCCCGGTAGAATCGGGAACGCCGGTCAAGGAAAAGTCGCCCCGTTATTCACTGTTTCAGGGGAGTGCCGCGTCTGCAACCACTCTCGAACAGGAAGTGACAACCGGAGATACGGAAATTCGTCCACCGGCCAATTTTCAGTTCTCAGAGAATCAGAACCTGGTCAAACTGCAGACCGATGTGACGGAAACCAGACCGGTGGAGTCCCTGCCGATTCCAGAAGGGTTGGCCGAGCTGTTCAAGACTCAGGAAGTCTCTACGAATCAGACTGAGACAACGTCCCTGAATGAGACTCCCGGTGATGTCGAGGGGGGGCAGCAGCTCCAGGACGCGGGACAGTCAGAGGAAATCATTGATGCTGTTGCCGATAATCAGCAGGCTGCTGAAGAAGGGCAGTCAGTAGAGTCAGCGGAGCAACTCAAAGGGGTTAAGCAGACCGAAGATCAGCAGGCTGCGAATCAAAAGTCCCAGGATGAGCACTCAAGCTCAGACAATGTGAAAAGCGATGTCTCCCAGGCAGCGCAAGAGGCTGCTCAGCAGCAACGTTATCTGAAAGCCCAGCAGCAGAATCCAAATGAAAATCATCCACAGCAGGGACAGGATGCCGGTGACGCGAATCCGGGTCAGCAGGTCGCACAGGCGGTGATTGATCAGGTTCAGGAGCAGACCGAGAAAGCCGGTCCTGACAAGACGGAGTCGACAGACGAAAAAACAGAAAAGAAGGTCGATGGGGACAAGGTGCTGCCAGAGCAGAGTGCGCTGAACCAGACGAATCTGCATCCTGCAGCAGCCTCAGCGACGACTGATGCCTTACAGAAGGCCCTGACCGAGGCAACCAAACCTGGTCCGCTCGCGCAGGAACAGCATGCCGGCAATCAGAATAGTCACGATCAGACACAGACTCCTGCTACAGGGCTGGGACAGACGACGAACGTTGCCACAGAGAATCAGGCAGCTGCTCCGACCGGTCCGGTGGTTGACGCGAAGCAGGTTGAGCAGTTGATGGATCGAATCGCGAGTGCCGTGCGGCAGTCTCAATCGACGGGGCAACAGCTCAAGATCCGGTTGAGCCCACCCGAACTGGGAGCACTGCAGATCGAGGTCTCCCTGAAGAACGGTGAGTACTCCGCCAAACTGGAAGTTCAGAACAGGCATGCTCAGAAAGTCATTAACGATAACCTGACCCAGCTGAAAGAAGCCCTGGTCAAGACGGGTGTCTCGCTGGATCGGATCGATGTGCAGATCAATACCCACTCCAGCGAGGATCAACGCTCGTCCCAGTCTGATTCGCAGCAACAGTCAGGGGCCGACTTCAATTCCAACGACTTCTCAGATCAGTCGGGGGATGCAGAGCAGGGTCACGATGAGCGTGCGTTTGCTGACGAAACCATACAGCGTGAGGATGTCGAACAGGAAGAACAGAACCGACCCCATGTGACCCGATCGCAGGGAGTCGAAACCGAGAATGTCGAAGAGATCGACGTTCAGATCTAATAGTCCCCCCCCCTTGTTAACGGAATTTAAGGAGTTGCCAGGATGGCAGTCGATGCAGTGAGCGGAAGCAGTGGAGCCAGCAGTTCCACAAACGTGAAGGTGGTCGATGCCGATGAAGTCGGTTTCAATGGTTTGACCGCCGATAATTTCATGAAGTTGCTGATTACCGAGTTGCAGAACCAGGATCCGACAAACCCGATGGGGAATGAAGAGCTTCTGGGACAGATTTCCAGCATGCGGGAACTTCAGTCGAATATCGAGCTGTCAGATACGCTGAAAGAGATTACTTCCGGCCAGTCACTGACTCAGGCCGCTGGTCTGATCGGTAAGCAGGTGGAAGGCAAGGACAGTTCCGATAACTCTGTGTCCGGTGTGGTGGAACGTGCTTTCGTACGCGATAGCAAAGCCTACGTTGCCATTGGTAATTCCGAAGTGCCGGTGTCGTCGATCACCTCGGTACAGGAACCTGCAAGTGAATGATATTTCGGAGGTTACAGAAGCAGCTTCATTTGAAGCTTGCCTGAACCGACCGAAATTTACGAAAAATGGGAAGATGATCAGGATCAGTTTAGACGATACACAGAATACTGCTGTAGTACGGTTCTGACTGATGCTGCGCAAAAACGAACCTAAGGATTGGGTATTAACCTGGTTGATTCAACCGAGGAGTTGTCATGGGATTGACGTCTGCATTAAATACATCATTGGGTGGTCTGAGCCTGAATGAAACCAGCATCGATGTGTTGGGTAACAATATCGCCAACGCTGGCACCAATGGTTTTAAAGCCTCTAATGTGCTGTTCACGACGCAGCTTGCTCGAACCTTGAGTGTGGGTTCACGTCCTTCCTCCTCAAACGGCGGTACGAATCCCCGACAGATCGGTCTGGGGGCCTTGAGTGCTTCGATTCGTAAAGACTTCACCCAGGGGAGTGTGACCAACAGTACCAGCCCCTCCGACCTTGCGATTCAGGGGGATGGTTTCTTTATTCTGGACAGCCCCGATGGTCAGGTTTACTCCCGGAATGGTAACTTCGAATTGAACAGCTCGAGTCTGTTGACCAACCAGAGCGGTTATCTGGTACAAGGGTATGGCGTCGACGAAGACTTCAACCTGGTTAAGACCACTTTGACAGACATTAAAGTTCCCCTCGGGGACTTGAACGTGGCCCAGGCAACCAAGAATGTTGAGATTGGTGGTGCATTACTGCCGACCGGGGAAATTGGAACCCAAGGCTCGATCTTGACGACAGGGAACTTAACCGATGCCGGGAACGCGAACGCTGCCATTACTGGTACGACATTGCTGACCGACATTGAAGAAACGATTGGTACGCCGCTGTTTACCCTGGGAGAAACACTGTCATTTACGCCCAGCAAAGGGGGGCGAACTCTGGAACCATTGACCATGCAGGTTACGGGAACCACGACTGCCGCTGATTTTGCCAGCTTTATGGACCGAACCCTGGGGATTCAGAATGGCGGTGGCATTCCCAATGATGCGACCACTGGCGCTCAACCAGGAGTGACGGTAACTGCCGGTGGTGCTTTTCAGATCGTGGGGAATTCCGGGAGCGTGAATGATATCTCGGTGACCATTGGTAATATTACTTCCGATGGCTCAACTGTTCCGATGGCATTCACGAAAAGTGAGTCTGCGAATGGTGAAAGTGCCATTACCGACTTCGTGATTTTTGACTCGCTGGGTGAACCGGTGACGATGAAGATGACCAGCGCGCTGGAATCACGCTCTTCCAACAATACGGTCTTCCGCTACTTCCTTGAGAGTGCAGATGACAATGATGGTGATATCGCGGTCTCCAATGGGACGATTACGTTCGACAGTAAGGGGAATGTGACTAACTTCACCCCTTCTACATTCGGGATCAGCCGGGTCAATACCGCTGCTGATGAAATGGATGTGTCCATCGACCTTTCGAACATCTCCGGTATTTCGTCTGCGTCGGCAGGGAGTACTTTGAAACTGGACCTGCAGGATGGTTCGGATCCGGGAACGCTGTCCAGTTTCGTGATTGACGAAACGGGGATTATTAACGGCGTGTTTGACAACGGGATTATCCGGACGCTGGGACAGGTGACACTGGCCCGATTCTCCAACCCACAGGGTTTACTGGAAAGTGGGAACTCCACGTTCCAGGAAGGGGTCAGTTCCGGTCCTCCGTTCCTGGTGACGCCGGGTAACTTTGGTGCCGGTACGATTCGTGCCGGTTCAATTGAACTTTCCAACACCGACGTCGGTCGAAACCTGGTTGACCTGATCGTGGCTTCCACGAACTATCGAGGGAACGCCCGTGTGATCAGTTCCGTACAGCAGCTGGTTGACGAACTGCTGGTGCTGGGACGTTAATCGGATGGTTAAGCAGGGTTCCGGCAGAGGGGCTGGTTTGACCACCGCCCCCGGGAGACTGGTGGCATGATTAAATTGACCCGACTGAATGGTGAAGAGTTTGTTGTCAACGCGGAACTGATTCAGAGTATTGAAAGCAGACCCGACACGTTTATCACTTTAACTTCGGATGATCGCCTGATCGTGCGGGAAAGCGTGGAAGAAGTTGTAAAACGTGCGATCGCTTATTCGCGTGCGATTCGACTGGCGCCCGGGCTGTGAGACAGATTCTGAGTGATTGAGCAATTATAACTTGTGATGGTGAGGGGCCTGCTCTCCGGTTTGCTGCGATCCGGATTTGAGTGAGTCCACTGACATCAGGGACCTTGATAGAAATGGATAAGGCAACAGCCGGCGGACTCGTTTCAGGCATCATTTTGCTGCTGCTGGCGATTTTCATTGCGCCAGGGTCAAGCTTCAGTGCCTTTATCGATATTCCCTCAGCTGCAGTGGTGGTCGGGGGGGCGATCGCAGCCTGTTTCATTGCCTTTCCGGGGGCAGCGATGCTGCTGTTTCCGAAGGTGCTGAAGAAGGTATTCTTCCCCAACCAGCCGGAACTGGCTCCCGTGATTTCTCAGATCGTTGAGTTTGCTGAAATCGCCCGTCGCGACGGTATTCTAGCTCTGGAAGCCAAAACGGAAGAAATCGAAGACCCTTTCATTCTGCTCGGCGTTCAGATGGCGGTGGACGGGACCGACGTGGATCTCATGGAACAGATTCTCCGCACGGAAATGGAAGCTGTGGCCGGCCGTCATAAAAACGGCAAATCTCTGATGGATACTGTTGGTCGATATGCACCGGCATTCGGGATGATCGGAACCCTGATGGGGCTGATCATCATGCTGGGAAACATGGATGACCCGGAAGCCATCGGCCCCGGTATGGCGGTGGCGTTGATCACGACCCTGTACGGGGCACTGGTCTCGAACCTGTTCTTTCTCCCTTTTGCCGACAAGCTGGCTTATTACAGTAAACAGGAATTCCAGGTTCGGGAAGTCATCATTAAAGGGCTGATTGCAATTCAGGAAGGGGATAATCCCCGAGTGATTGAGCAGAAGCTGAATACCTTCCTGCCGGCAGACCAGCGTGTCAGCAAAGACGGTCAGGCTGCCTGATGTTCTCAATCGGTCGAAGGAAAGGAGGCAATTCAGATGGCGATGCCTGAAGAAGACGGACCTCCTGGCGTTCCGGAATGGGTGGTCACCTATGGTGACATGATGTCGCTGCTGCTGACCTTCTTCATCATGCTGGTGTCCATGAGTGAGATCCGTAACGACGAAGGATCCGTGCGTGCCATGCTGGATTCGCTGCGGGAGCGATTCGGAACGCATCACGGCACAGCCGCCGTGCCGGGAAAATCGCTGGACCCTACCAGTAACCGCAGTAAGCCCGCCTCCAAGGGGACCAGCTCTGACGGGGGGACTAAAATGGGTAAAGCGGACTCATCGGGAGGTGGAGGTCCTTTCAATACCGTAGAACGAATTAATTCGGGAACCGAGGTGACCCTGGGGGGGGCTGCCTGTTTTGATCGGTTTTCTGCGGAGCTGACTCCTGCGCTGAAGAAAAAACTGGATGTGATTGCGGAGGTGCTGCTGCCCACTCCCAATCGGCTGATCGTACGGGGGCATGCCTCGCCCGAGCCTTTGCCAAAGGACTCAAAATTCCTGGATTCCCAGGAACTCTCTTTCTATCGGGCCAAAAATGTGGCAGAGTACCTTAAGGACAAGGGAATTGCACCCGAACGACTGATTGTCAGTTCAGTGGGAGATGCTGAGCCACGGACCATCACACGCGACCCGCAAGAGCAATACTTGAATCGTCGGGTTGACGTATTTTTGATTGATGCGTATATAGACACTCCGCAGACAGGTAAGCGTTGAGTTCTACAATCAATTCTGCCTGATCGGCATTCCGGAAATCGCTTTGTAATCAAATACAGAGCCTGATTGGTCTAATCAAAACCGCCGAAGTGGATGCAGAGGGGTACATGATGTGCCCCTGCGCCAACAGAGTGCGAGAGTTCAAGGAGGAGACTCGTGGCAACAGACACCGAAACAGAAGAGGCAGGTGTCGCAACAGAGGCAGTGGCATCCCCCGAAGAGAGTGCGGCCGCTTCCGGCCAGTCCAAGGCCCGGTTACTCAAGATTGGTGGCCTGTTGCTACTGGTCATCATGCTGCAGGTCGGGATCTCCTACTGGCTGTTGACACCTGATAAACCGGCGGAAGTCGCGGAAGAATCTCTTTCCAGGGAAAGCGAAAATCTGCAGGTTACCACGGCTGAAGTGAACATTGAAAACTTCAGCGTGACGAACAATATCGCCGAACCCGGAGCAACCATCCATGTGACCTTCAACCTGGTGGCGCTGGTTGAGCAGGGCGCAGCCGGTGATTTTGAAACCATGGTCAAAGAAACGAATAAAGCCCGCGTCAAGCAGGCCGTGATTGAAGTTGTCCGTAAGTCGAGCCTGGCAGATCTGAATGATCCCCAGTTGAGTACGATGAAACGGATGATGAAAGAGTCGATAAATAAAGTTCTCAAGAAGAGCTATGTCATTGAGACGGTCATCAGTGAATACCGCACAATGACGCAATAGTGCCTCCCCGGCAGAACAGGATACGATTGTGGCTGAAGATAATGACGATCTTCTGGATCCTTCCGAAATTGAGAAGCTCTTAAACTCGCAGGGACAGAGTGCGCCTGACGAACCTCCCTCTGGCGAAAGCGCCTCTCAAAGTGCGGGGGACGACCTGCTGGATCCCTCCGACATCGAGAAACTGCTGCAGAATGCAGGTTCGAACGAGGGGGCGAAGCCAGCCGGTTCCGGAAATGTGGTCAATAATGATGATATCGATGGATTGTTCAGCCAGCATGGTGCGTCATCAGATCAGTCCGGTAGCCCGTTTTCCGCATCGCATGCAGAGACTGAGGCGCTATTGAATCAGGCGGAAGCCAATCTGGCGGCAGCAATTTCTCCTAACCTGGGGCCGGGCCATGGTATCCCCGGAGATCTGGGAGGAACGAAGGCATTTGAGTTTCCGAATTTTGAATCAATGACAGGCAGCCCGGAAGAGGCGATGGCTCTGTCATCTCTGCAGAATGTCGAACTGGATCTGTGCATCGAACTGGGACGTACGGAACTGCTGATCGAAGAGGTCCTGAAAATGAAAGAGGGAGTGGTTGTTCCTCTGGACAAACTGGCGGGGGACCCGGTCGATATTCTGGTGAATGGCCGCATTATTGCCCGGGGCGAAGTCCTGGTGCTGAACGATAATTTTTGTGTCCGTGTTGCCGAGATTATTTCTCCCGAACTTTAAGAGTAACGCCGGGGAAGGGAGTTTCCCGGCTGAGTGAGCCCCCAATCCCGTAAGAGGCGACGTAAAGGATTCCATGATTCGTCTTTGCATTCTTGCCGTACTGACGTTGCTCTGCCTGCTGATCTCAGCGGTGCGAAGCCAGGCAGCCGAACCTGCGTATCAGTCGCGGCCATCTGAATTTCGCCAGCCCCGTGAGATGTCCGGTAATCCCAATACGTATTCCCGGACGGCACAACGGGGAGTGGCTCCGACTACCATTGGTCGGGAGAGTTTGAATCGGCCGCAGCCGGTCAATTCCGGAATCGCTCCCTCACAGACGCGCAGTCTGCCTCAACAGAGAATGCCCTCAGAAGCAAAGACGGTTGCGAATCCGATTACTCCCCTGGATCGACAGAAACAGGCAAATTCAACAGCAGAAGATCAGGCATCTCCACGACGGGTGCCTTCCATCTGGGGGACATTCGGTGCGCTGGCACTGGTGATCGGCATAATCCTGATCGCTGCGAAAGTGATGAAAAAACATAATCCTTTGTCTGCGAAAACGCTGCCTCGCGAAGTGCTCGAAGTTCTGGGAAAACGGCCGTTGGATGCCCGTCAGACCATTCACTTCGTGAGATGCGGCAATCGGATCCTGATTCTGGGATCATCGCCCGCGGGTCTGGAGACCTTGAGCGAAGTTCTGGATCCGGTCGAAGTCGATCTGATTACCGGAATGTGTCGCGAACAGGCGGACTCTTCTCGTGCAAATCAGTCGTTCCTGAACCTGTTTCAATCGACTCAGCAAAAGACACCACCAGCGCGTACTGAGCGAAAGCCGGAACGTGTGCAACCTCCGGTACGTTCTGAAGCGGAGCCTGAAACAACTCAGGACGAATATCCCGAATTTGATTCTGCCATGTCCCGGTTGCAGCAGAAACTGTTACAGCCTTCCCGTCATTCCCTGAATGAAACCGGGGACCGCGATCATGTTTAAGCGGAGCGGGGGGGGACAGCTCCGAAATCTGGGAGCCTGGTTGTGTCTGTGCTGGTTACTGACAGGGACAGACGCTCTGCAGGCACAGACCACAGCGCAGAATCAGGCACTCTCTAACCAGGGAGTGGGCAGTCAGAGTCTGCAGAATTTCCCGGCGCAGGCCGATCCCAACGTGCAGCCTGCTTCTGCTGAGAAATCAGGAGTTCCCGAGCTGCTGAATGTGGAGCAGATGACGTCACCGGAAGGTCTGAATTCGACTCTCAAGCTGTTTCTGTTACTGACTGTATTAAGTCTGGCTCCGTCGATTCTGATCATGACGACCTGTTTTATCCGGTTTGTGATTGTATTCGGATTGTTACGTCAGGCACTGGGAACGCAGCAATTACCACCGAACCAGGTGCTGACTTCCCTGAGTCTGTTTCTGACCTTCATGGTGATGGCTCCCATCTGGGAGAAAGCCTACGAGGAGGGAATCGTCCCCTATACGAACCAGACTCAGCAGGCTCCAGTGTCGCTGGAAGACGCATTTGAAAAGACGGTTGCTCCCCTGCGAAAGTTCATGAGCGATCAGATTGAACTCACAGGTAACAGTGATACGGTCTGGATGTTTCTCGACTATCAGCGACCGCTGCCTGGTTCTCCCGGAGCCGCGGAATATAAAGCACCCAGCGACTACGACGAAGTCCCTTTGAGTGTGTTGCTGCCGGCCTACATGTTGAGCGAAGTCAAAACCGCGTTTCTGATCGGCTTCCAACTGTATCTGCCTTTTATTGTGATCGACATGGTGATCAGTTCGATTCTGATCAGCATGGGGATGATGATGTTGCCCCCGGTGTTGATCTCATTACCGTTTAAAATTCTGTTATTTGTCTTGATTGATGGCTGGTTACTGACAGTAGGCATGCTGCTGGAGAGTATCAGGGCCGTAGGATAAATCCCGGCGCTCCCGTTGCGCCCGGAATAGCGTGAAAACACAGGTGTGAGTTTATGGATACGTCAACCGTTGTGGATCTGGGGCGAGAAGGACTGCTGATCATGCTGGAAGTCAGCGGCCCGGTGATGCTGACCGCCGTCGTGGTCGGTCTGGTGATCAGTATCGGCCAGGCGGTGACCCAGATTCAGGACCAGACCATCAGTTTCGTGCCTAAAATCATCATGATGGTGCTGGCGATTCTGTATACATTGCCCTGGATCACAGCATTGATGATGGAGTATAGCACCAGTCTGATCACCAACATTCCGTCGCGGCTCTGAAGCCGACCTCGAAACCTGAAGTAGTGAAGAGAAGGCCGTGAGCGCACTGCTCGATCAATATCTGTTGAATCCCATTTTGCAGCTGGCGCCTGGTCAGATTCTGCAATGGGCGATGCTGCAGTTCTATGCCTTCACGCTGGTCCTGGTTCGGATCAGCGGTCTGATGATTATCGGGCCTGTATTCGGGCAGCCGATCTTTCCGACGAATATCCGGGTGCTGTTAATTGTGTGCCTGTCGATTCTGATCACCCCGACGCTGCACGAACAGGTTACCGTTGGTTTCTATCAGCTGGATGCCAATCAGGATCAGCGACTCAGCCAGGATGAAGTGCCCGCGCATCTGCAGAAACGCTTTGAGGAGCTACTCGTCAGCAGTGGTCGCCAGGGAGAACGGGAACTGACAGTCAACGATTACCGCTTCGTCACGCATATGCCGGCGTCTCTGTTGGATTATGCCTGGTCGATTCTGGGTGAGTTGACACTGGGCTTTGCCCTGGGGCTAGGGGTATTTCTGATTCTGTTAAGTCTGCAGATGGCCGGTCAGATGATTGATCAGCAGGCGGGGATGGCGCTGGGAGAAGTCTTCAATCCCGGCTTTGACATGAACGCGTCGTTGAGTGGCCAGTACCTGTATTATGTGGGGATCGCGGTCTTTCTGCTGATGGAGCCGATTAATGGTCATCTGCTGATGCTTTCGGCGTTGATCGATACGTTCCAGATCTTTCCCGTCGGCGAGGGGATTGTCTCAACCAATACGCTGGATCTGTTGCAGGCCCTGATGCATCAGTCGCTGGTGCTTTCGGTAAAAGTTGCCGCGCCCCTGCTGGCGATCAGTGCCCTGATTTCGCTGGCGATGGGGTACCTGGGACATACGGTTCCCCAGATCAATGTGCTGGTGATCGGCTTTCCGATTCGTGCGATTGTCAGTCTGGTCGTCCTGATCTTCACCCTGTCTGGCGCCGCTGACATTGTGGTCGAATCGATTCCCAGTGCCATCGATCAGATCAGCCGCAGTACCGTGATGTAGTTCGAATTGAGATTCATTCAGCATGGCAGAGAATGATACCGGAGAAAAAACAGAAGACCCGACGGATCGCCGGCGCAATGAAGCCCGCGAGAAGGGGAACATTGCGAAAAGTACCGACCTGAATGCAGCGGGGATGATGCTGGCGACAGCGGGTGTGCTTTACTTCTTTGCGGTCAGTCTGAGCCACGACATGAAGAATCTGATGGAAGCGACGCTGACCAGCCCGGTCTGGCTGCGTGTCGATACCGCGGTCATCATGGAACGCGTGCAGGCGATCATTAAACAGTTTCTGCAGGGATCTGCTCTGACGATGCTGATTCTGTTTATCGCTGCCATCATCCTGAATATCGTACAGGTCGGATTCATGATGACCCCGGATGTGCTGCAGATCAAATGGGAACGCCTGAATCCGATTGAAGGTGCCAAACGAATCGTTTCGATTCGCGGACTGGTCAAGCTGGGAGTCAGCCTGGGAAAAATTACGCTGCTGGTGCTGATCGCGGTCTGGTTCAGCTACCTGGTGTTCCCGAATTTTCTCGCGTTGATGGGGGCACCTCCCGAGACCATTATGCGCGACATTTTTAATTCCTCGATCGAGCTGGGCATCCTGCTGGCACTGGCGCTGATTATCCTGGGAGGTCTGGATTTTGCCTTTCAGAAATGGAAGCATGAAAAAGACCTGATGATGAGTAAGCAGGAAGTCCGCGAAGAGATGAAGTCGATGGACGGGGATCCGCTGATCCGTCAGAGACGCCGCGAAGCACATCGCAAACTGGCACTCTCGCAGGAACTCTCCCAGGTCGCGAATTCCGATGTTGTGATCACCAACCCGACCCATATTTCGATTGCCATCAAGTACGATCCGGAGAAGATGCCGGCACCGGTTGTTGTGGCCAAAGGGGCAGGGGAGATCGCGTTGCAGATCCGGAAGATCGCCAATGAACATGGGATTCCGATTATCGAACGGAAGCCGCTGGCGCGACAGATGTATCGCGATGTGAAAGCCGGCGAGGAAATTCCTTTCGAACTGTACGAGGTCTTTGTCGAGATCATGGCCTACGTCTATAATCTGACCGGAAAAACGATGCCGGACGCCCGCTGATCAGCGGCAGCAACCTGATTTCCAGACAAAGATATGCAGAGAGTGGCGATCTGGATTCTATCGGGAAATCAGGAGAATTCTGCGGGTTTTCAGTAAAAACACAGAATTCATAAAGTGTGCACTGGTGTTTGATTTGCATTCTCACCAAGATATGAAATAGTAAAGTATCTATGCACTGTAGTGGCTTGTTTTGAGGGGATTCAATGCGTTGGGAACATCCAGTTCAGTTCGCATCGCAGAGTGATGTTGGCTTTCGACGACGGAATAATGAAGACTCCATTTCCGTCCGGATCTGTAAAGATCAGGAAAGCTGGCGGGACCATGGGCATTTCTTTCTGGTCGCCGATGGAATGGGGGGGCATGCTGTTGGTGAACTGGCCAGCAAGATCGCCTCTGAAACCGTTCCGCATACCTTCTTCAAAAACAAGCCGGGCCCTGTTGCTAAATCTCTGAAAACCGCCGTCGAAATTGCCAACCAGGCGATTCATGAACGGGGGATGGCCAACCGCGAATTCATGCGGATGGGAACGACCTGCAGCACGCTCTGTCTCTGTCCCGAAGGGGCCGTGATCGGTCATGTCGGCGACAGCCGGGTCTATCGCGTCCGCGAGAACCGGATCGACCAGCTGACCTTCGATCACAGTCTGCAGTGGGAGCTGATTCGCCAGGGACGGATGAAGCCGGAAGAGGTTTACCTGAATGAGCCACGGAATGTGATTACGCGCTCTCTGGGACCAGAGCCGGTGGTCAAAGTCGATATCGAAGGACCCTACCCGGTGCTGGAAGGGGATCGTTATATTCTTTGCAGTGACGGGCTGACCAGTCATCTCAAGGATGATGAGATCGGGATGATCTCCAAGTATCTCGATCCGAGTGATGCCTGTCGGCTGATGGTGAATCTGGCGAACCTCCGTGGCGGTTCCGATAATATCTCAGTGATCATTGTGCGGGTGGGCGATTTGCCTGATGGGAATCTTCCACAGCAGCAGGAGCCTGATGCTGAACCAGAGATTGAACTGGAGAAAGACTACCGGGAGTGGTTGTGGCTGGCGGGCGTCTGGGGAGCTTCGCTGATGGTGGCGACCGGCATCGTGATGTGGTTGCTGACCCAGTTTAACAAAGGGGAGTTTCTGGCTTTTGGCGGCATGTCGCTTCTGGTGATGCTGCTTGTCAGAAAAGTGTTCGCCCAACGGGAATTCGGTAAAAATAAGGACTACCTGGATAATAAAACCGTTGAGTGGCGGCCTTATCGGTCAGAGCGACTGAAGTTCAACACTGATTTTCTGCAGTACCTGACCACAATGGAATCAGAGTTACAGCGGGCTGCGATGGAAGAAGAGTGGACGATCGAGTGGTCGAATCATAATAAAATTTATTATGAGGCTAAGGAAGAACTCGAGCAGAAGAAGTACCTCAAAGCCTTTCGCGATTTTTCACGGGCCATCGATATTCTGATGACCGGTCTGCATTCCTATCGGAAGGAAATGGTGCACCAGGCACGCTGGAAGAAAAATCCCCCCACGTCTCAGCAGGGTGAGTAAGCGTCGGCCCGTATGGATGCCCCGTCTGTCCTTTTTGTACACCTGCAGGATATTGCCGATTTAACATTGGACTTCTGCAGTGAATCCGGTATGATCTGGCACTTATTTCAGAGGATCTGAAGGACTTGTGACACGGAGGTCGGTGTGTTCTTTACACAAACAATCAGGCGGAAACTGGGTGTCGGACTGGGGATTATCTTCTTCATGCTGATCCTGCTGGCCTATGGTGCGGTTTCCGGTCTGCTTTCCTATCAAAATACGGTGGCAGACTTTAAATACTCGCTGGACAGCCTGCCCGATCGCGATCGACTGATCGTATCCGTCGTCTCCCTGAATGAACCGCTGCAGAAGATCCGTCATTCCCGTCCCGCTGCCAGTGCCCATTATCAGCAGAAATTTAAAGAACAGCTGCAGGATGTGAAAGATAACGAAATTCCAGGCTTTCTGCAGAAGGTCGATCGCCTGCCGGATCCTTCCCTGTCGACGTGGCGCGGATTTGTTAACTCCCAGTTCAGTCAACACAGTGCTGTTATGAAACGCCTGGACCACCTCTCCCTGATGGCGGAGCAACTGGAAGATCCCAAGCAGAGGCTGAAGGTTGCTGAGCAGATGATCCTGGAAGTGGCCCATCTGGAAAGCCTGATTCTGGAAGTCAAAGAAGTCCCTTCCAGCATGAAATCGGTGATTGAGCGGGCATCGCGGGTCTATCGTTCCCGCTATAACCTGGTCTGGGTCACATGCCTGATAGTATTTATTACCTTCGGCTGTCTGATCTGGTATGGCTACAAAACCGTCCTGGCTCCCATCCAGGAACTGCACTCCGGAGCTCGCATTGTGGCCCAGGGGCATTTTGACCATCATTTCGAAATCAAATCGCGCGATGAAATGGCTGAACTGGCCGAAGCCTTCAATAAGATGACGCAGCGATTCAAGGAAAAACGGGACGAATTGAATCACAAAGTGGATGAACGCAGCAGGCAACTGGTGCGGTCTGAGCGACTGGCGGGAATCGGTGTGCTGGCTGCCGGGGTGGCCCACGAGATCAATAATCCGCTCTCTGCGATTTCCATGGCTTCCGAATCCCTGCAGGGCCGAATGGGAGATTTGAAGCCACACTGCCCGGAGGATGATCTGGATGTTGTAGAGCAGTATCTGGGGCTGATTCAACGCGAAGCAATGCGCTGTCGGGACATTACCTCCAAACTGCTCGACTTCTCTCGCGGTCAGAATTCGGTTCGCAGCGAAAATGATCTGGTGGCCGTCATCGAAGAGGTTTGCTCGATGGTCAGCCTGATCAAGCGTCTCAAAGGACGGAATATCCAGTTTTCCCCGCCGGGAGCCTGTTGGGCCGAGTTTAATCCGGCCGAGATCAAACAGGTTGTGCTCAATATCATGACCAACGCCCTGGAATCCATGGAGGTAGGGGGCAGTCTGGAGATCCAGGTTCGTGAGCATGTCGATTCTGTGACGCTCATTTTCAAAGACGACGGCTGTGGTATGTCGCCAGAAGTCATGGATAGTCTGTTCGATCCCTTCTTTACTCAGCGGGCCGATGGAACCGGTACCGGACTGGGCATGTCGATCACGCATCGGATCGTGAAGGACCACGGTGGTGAGATCGAAGTCGAAAGCGCAGGGCCGGGAAAAGGGAGCACATTTTTTGTGGAGCTTCCTAAAAAAGCCAAGCTGCAAAGTAAGGCTGCATAAAGATTTAGAAAGCCTGCTGGAGAACCGTTTTTCTCTGATTCTCCGATTGCCACGATTTTCAAAATCTGATATTACACGTCTCTCCCCACTAATGATTCACACAAAGTTAACGATACAGGAGAAAATGGATGTTCTCTGTACAGCAGATTGCTCTCGATAATTCCTATCCCGATCTGATGCAACTCGTGCAGAGAAAGGTCGTGGCTGATCTTCCGGTTCCGGAGAGGTCAGTGTGAACGTTGATCCTCGAAAAGCAGTCGGGGCCTCCTTTCAGGAACAACTGCTTTTCAGAGCCTTTCCCCGATTCCTTCCAGAATACCATTCGGTTAAGAAATTTGTTAAATGGCTTTCTCTTTGACAGGATGTCAAAGCAGGAAGAAGGAGCACAAGTTGAGTAATTCGGTTAATAAATTACGGGTCTTGTTTGTCGATGATGAAGCAGCCATTCGTGAGGTGATGCGCATCGAACTGCCCCGGATGGGACATGATGTTACCATCTGCGAGGACGGTCAGTCGGCATTGACGGCACTGGATAAAATCACATTTGACGCAGCGATTGTCGACCTGCGGATGCCTGGCTTAAGTGGCTGGGATGTGATCGATCATATCAATAAAGTCTCTCCTGAAACCGAAGTGATTATCAGTACCGGTCACGGGAGTATTGACGAAGCGATCCAGGCGATCCGCCGCGGCGCGTATGACTTCCTGCCTAAGCCCTGTAAACTGATTGATATTGCGACCGTACTGCAGAAAGTGGCTGACAAACGCTCGCTGCAGAACAAGAATTTCGCACTCGAGTCACGGCTGAAAAGTGTGGAAGGCCCGTGTCAGATCGTGGGCGAAACTCCACCGATGCTGCGAGTGAAAAAGCTGATCGAGAAGATTGCACCGACCGACTCGACCGCGTTGATTCTGGGTGAAACCGGGACCGGTAAAGAACTGGTGGCGCGTCGTGTTCACGATTTGAGTGCCCGTGCATCAATGCCGTTTGTGCCTGTGAACTGTGGTGCCCTGCCTGAAAACCTGGTGGAGAGCGAACTGTTCGGTCATCGCAAAGGCGCGTTCACCGGCGCAGATACTCCCCGTAAAGGGTTGATTGAAATTGCAAACGGCGGAACCCTGTTCCTGGACGAACTGGGTGAGCTGGATAAAACGATGCAGGTCAAATTGCTGCGGTTTCTGGAATCCGGCGAAGTCCGCCGTGTGGGTGACAGCGAGACATTCCACGTTGACGTGCGAATCGTCTGTGCAACCAACCGGGATCTGCAGGAAATGGTCGGTGAGGGAACCTTCCGTGAAGACCTTTATTTCCGGGTGAATACGTTCGAAATCAATCTGCCTGCGTTGCGGGAGCGGAAAGGTGATATTCCGGAAATCTCCCGGGTACTGCTCAAGCGGCATCTGAAAAAAGATTCCATTCCCCAGGATATTCTGGCTCCTGAGACCGTCGAAATTCTTCAGGAATACGACTGGAAAGGGAACGTGCGGGAACTGGCAAATGCGTTGGAGCATGCCGTGATTCTGTGGGATGGCGTGCAGATCCAGCCTGCGGATCTGCCTTCCAATCTGACACGAAATTCTTCCGTTCCGATGTCGGGTTCGACCAGTGTGAACTGGACCGAAGGGATGGAAGGTAAGACATTACGTGATATCGAGATGGAAGTGATTTATCACGTTCTGGATAAGCACGATGGAGACAAACCCAAGTGTGCTGCCGAGTTGGGAATTGCCTTAAAGACACTGTATAACAAGCTGAATCAGTACCAGACCCGCGCTGCCGGCTGAAGTGCAGGGATCGCTGGCTGTTTGGGATACAGTGAAAAAAAATGCTCTGGTGAATTACCAGAGCATTTTTATTTGAGTTTTACCAGCCTGTGACTCAATGAGCCAGGGGCTGAATTCGCGGCTTAGTATTTACGGATGACGCCGGTGACGACTCCCAGGATGTCCACATTTTTGGAGTAAATGGGCTGCATGCTGGAGTTAGCCGGTTCGAGACGGATCCGATCGCCTTCTGAGTAGTAGCGTTTCAGAGTCGCTTCCTGACCATCGACCAGAGCAACCACAATGTCACCTTCTTTGCAGGTGTTCTGTTTGTGGACGATGACGTAATCTCCATCAGCGATCTGATCTTCGATCATGGAGACCCCTTTGACTTTCAGGCAGAACTGATCATCCGGGTCGAACAATGGTCCGAAGTCGATGTGCTCATCATCCTGTACGGCGAGTACGGGACTGCCGGCAGCGATTTGACCAGCCAGAGGCAGACGAGTCCGTTTCTGGGAGTGGTCACAGAGCTGAATCGCACGAGACATGTGAGACTCGCGGGTGATCAGCCCTTTTTTCTCAAGAGCTTTGAGGTGACACATCACACCATTGGGAGAGCGGATGCCAAAGTTGGCACCGATTTCACGCACGGTGGGGCCGTAGCCACGATTGATAATTTTGTCTTTCAGGAAATCGTAGATCTCCTGCTGTCGTTGGGTAAGGTTTGCTTTGGTGCCTGCCATAACAAAGTACCTCGTTTCTGAATTCTAAGGTGAACTAATCATTGATTCCTGAAACGGCCAGGAATTCTCATTGTTGCCTCAGGCCACACCGGACCTGAGTTAAGAAAAAAGCCGCATACGGATTCAGGAAAATAACAGTAGAGGGTGTTATTGTGAAAAACTAAAAAGTCCTGAATTTTGTATGTGCCCTTATTCTAGTATACTAGCGTGTACAGGACAAGTATGGGGCCCTAAAAACAATCGCGTTTCAACAGCCCCTCAACGGGTTTTGTGGAGAAATTCAAAAAAACTGTTTATAAGTGGCTAAATAACAACGCTTTATAATTTGTCTAATTAAAACGGGCTGACTGATGTTTTTCTGAATATTTGATAAAATGTTCATAGATCAGGCCGGCAGATTCAAAAACAGGCTCTGAAAACTTAAGAAACCCTGTTAACCAGCGAATCGAAACCAGAGAGAGATAGGTAGATACACGGATAACAACCAGTAGTTGTTTGATAGTTGTCTATCTCTGAAAGTCTGACCAATATCAGGTTGCCACTAATTAGTTGTATAGTGAGCCTGTTTTCCTACCCGTGAAATTCAAAATTTTCTGGTAAATTTAGGTAAATTTTAGATTAGGTGAAGAAAAGTAAGTGCAGGGAAGGTCTTACTGAGTGCAGGCATTCTATTTCGTGATCTGTCGCCAGACAGGCTCCGCTGAGTTCTGGCGTTAAAGAGAAAGGGGAACGCCCTGTTGTCTACTGACTACTCGAAACGGTGCGGATTCACCCTGATCGAAATTCTGGTGACAATCACCATTATCGGTCTGCTGATTGCGCTGTTGATCCCCGCGGTTCAAGCCGTGCGTGAAGCTGCACGTAAAATGCAGTGCTCCAATAACCTGCATCAGCTGGGGATTGCCGTTCAGTCCTACCATGAAGCGCACTCGGTGCTCCCGTTTGGCGTGGGCCTCGACTATGACGGTCCTGTTTCTTCACTGGGCACACTCGAAGACCGTCGCTATTCCGCGCATGCCATGCTGCTGCCTTATCTGGATCAGTCAGTGGTTTATAACCAGCTTAATTTCAACGTGGCCCCGTTCTATCCGTTTGTGAATGCGGCCAACGACGATCAGCAGGAACTGGCCCGTCGATTTGATGAGGTCATTAACGGCCCCGCTGCTGCGGCTCGACTGGAAGTCTTTCTCTGCCCCAGTGATCTGGATCGTCTGCAGAGTCGCTGGGGGCCCAATAATTATCGCACGTGCAACGGAAGTTCCTGGTCCGGGCGGGAAGGGAATGGCATGTTCGGACAGATCAGCAGTGTGAAACTGGACGATGTCAAAGACGGGCTTACCAACACGGCGATGTTCAGCGAACACGTTAAAGGGAGCTGGGATGATACGCTCATCGATCCACTCTCTGACCTTTATAATCTGCAGGGAGTCTGGACCGAGAGCCAGTTCAGTGATGCCTGCGGTCGCCTGACCCCTCAGACTGCGGGGGCGTATCAGTACGATGTGGAATCGGGGCAGACCTGGCTGGCAGGGAACATGAACTGGACCCGCTATAACCATGTACGGACGCCCAATCGCACGAACTGTAAAAATGGTTTTACCTGGGACGGAGTGATCCTGAATGCGACCAGTTGGCACACGGGAGGGGTCAATGTATTGATGGGAGATGGGAGCGTGCGTTTCGTCAATGAAAATATCAATGATGAACTCTGGCGTGCCTTGGGTACCCGATCCGGAGGCGAAGCGATCTCAGGGGCAGGCATATGAAGTGTTATCTCACTGCTGTGTTGATCCTGATTCTGGGAGGCGTTCCCGCGCCGGTGCTGGCGCAATCCGAGACCCGCGAAGCCTATTTCAGCTTTCGTGGGGAAGAGTTCGATAATAAACTGCTCGTTCCCCTTGGCAGGGGAACGGTGCGGTTGTTTCAGCCCCGTCCTGAAGGTTTGCTGTTCCGGCTTCCTGCAGGGCATAAGCTCCCCGCGCTGGGGATCAGCCCCCGTTTCCAGATTGAGGGGGATTTTGAAATCACTGCTGCGTACGAAGTCCCCGTCTGGAAGGATCCGAAAGCCGGCTATGGAATGGGACCGAGTCTCTACCTGAAACTGAATGACGAGACTGGGTCAGCAGTCGCACTGGGACGTCTGCTACGTCCGGGAAAGAAGCATGTCTTCAGCTCCATGCTCTCAAGTACGGTGGATGAGAAACGCAACTATGATGTGAAACTGTATGACACCAGCGTCAATTCCGGGAAATTAAAACTGGTTCGGACCGGGGGACTCTTGAAGTTCCTGGTCACGGAAGATTCTCCGAATGAGTTTCGTGAGTTGGGGCAGGTGGAACTGGGAACCGCCGACGTGGAGTTGCTGCGTCTGGGAGCTCAGCAGAGCGACCCGGAAACGCCGGTCCAGGTGCTCTGGAAAGATTTGAGTATCAAAGCCACCGGGTTTCCGAACCATCCCGATTCCCTCGCGAAAGGGAAACAGCTGCATGTGCCCAGCTATCATCCGGCACCTCAACCCGAATCCTTTTCCTTATATTGGAGCCTGGCAGCAGGGATTGGCCTGGTCGTGGTGATCGGTGGCGTGATCTGGGTGCGAAAGCGCGGTTGAGCCTCTCCGGGACGAGAGTGATCGCTGTCGTTAAAAAGTCTGCTCAGGCTGGCATGGCCTGCTGTTTTCCGGTTAGACTGGATGAATTCCTAACCTGCTGAGGGTTCAGCAAGACGACTCTGATACGTTAATCCATCCAGGAAAGCGGGGCGATGATGTTGCAGAAAGACGATCAGTTCTCAATCGAGCGCAGAGAAGCATTACAGAATATCGGCTGGGCTTTATTGTCAGCAGGATTGCTGCAGGCGGGATCCCCGGCGGGAAGTGTGTTTGCGGCAGAGCAGGGCCCCGGTTTCAAAGACAGCCGGCTGGGAGAACTGAAAGATCTGAATGGTTATTTCCCCTTCACCCCCAGTGAATCTCCTGAAGCCTGGGAAGAGCGTGCTGCATATGTGCGGCGGCAGATCAAAGTCGCAGCCGGCGTCTGGCCTGAGCCTGAAAACACAAAGATTAACGCCACCGTACACGGCAAAGTGGACCGGGATGAATACACGGTTGAAAAAGTCTTTTTCGAAAGCTCCCCCGGTCTGTATGTGACGGGGAATCTGTATCACCCCAAAGGCAAGCAGGGACCGCTGCCGATGGTGCTCTCGCCACATGGTCATTTCCAGGACGGTCGGTTTTATGACAGTGGTGAAACACGTGTCAAAGCGGATATCGAAGCAGGAGCGGAGAAATACGAAGTTGGCGGTCGCTATCCACTGCAGGCCCGCTGTGTGGAACTGGCACGTATGGGGTGCATGGTCTTTCATTATGACATGCTGGGCTACGCGGATGGGGTCTGCCTGAGCTACGATCTGATTCATCGTTTTGCGAAGCAGCGTCCGGAGATGTCGAGCGCCAAAAACTGGGGACTGTTCAGCGCGCAATCGGAACTGCGGCTCATCAGCGCACTGGGGCTGCAGACGCTGAACTCCATCAAGGCCCTGGACTGGGTCTGTTCGCTGCCCGAAGTGGATCAATCCCGAATTGGAATTACCGGTGCCAGTGGCGGGGGGACGCAGACATTCATCCTGGCCGCGATCGATGACCGCATCAAGGCGGCTTTTCCGGCGGTGATGGTTTCGACTGCGATGCAGGGGGGCTGTACCTGTGAAAATGCGACCTATCTGCGGATTGAAACGGGGAATGTGGAGTTCGCGGCACTGGTGGCGCCACGGCCGCTGGGAATGACGGCTGCGAATGACTGGACCAAAGAAATAGAAACCAAGGGGCTGCCCGAACTCAAACAGCATTTCAAAATGATGGGAGCACCGGAGGATGTTGAGGGGAAATATTATTCCTTCCCTCACAATTACAACTATGTCAGCCGGGCAATGATGTATGAGTTTTTCAACAAGCACTTCAAGCTGGGGCTGGAGTCACCGATTGTCGAGGCTGACTTTAAACCGCTGACGAAAGAGGAAATGACCGTCTGGAGCAAGGAGTATCCAGCGCCGCCGGGGGATGAGCAGTCCGAAGTTAAAATTCTACATACGCTGGCACGCAACAACGCCCGCCAGATCGAAGCACTGACACCCCACGATCAGACATCGCTGGCGGAATATCGTCGCGTGGTGGGGGGAGCGATTGAGGTAATGATTGGGCGTACGTTGCCTGCGGCTGAAGATCTGGAAACCGAAACCATTTCTGAAGATCAGCTGACAGGTTATAAGCAGTACCATTCACTGATTAAGAATCAGCGATTCGGTGAAGTGACGCCGGCGCTGTTCTGTCTGCCCGATCAATGGAATCGGAAAGTGGTGCTCTGGCTGACCGATGCCGGAAAGTCCGGATTACTCAAAGCAGATGGAAAACTGGTCGATCCTGTGCAGAAGCTGGTCGATGCGGGGACCGCGGTCGCCGGGATTGATGTATTGTACCAGGGCGAATTCAAACAGATTCAAGCTGCCCCCAACGAGATGCCTGTCGTCAAGAATCCACGTGAATTTGCCGGCTACACGCTGGGCTATAATCATCCGGTCTTTGCCAGACAAGTGCACGATATTCTGAATGCCCTGGCGTATTGCAAGTATCACGAGAGTCAGCCGCAATCTATCGCAGTGGCAGGCTTTGGGTTTTCCGGAGTGAGAGCTGCTGCTGCGTGTGCCCATTCACCGGAACTGGTCAAACAACTGGCAGTGGATCCCGGTGGCTTCCGCTTTGCAGAGATTACGAACATTCGTGATCTGCGTCTCTGGCCTGGCGCTGTGAAATATGGAGATGTGCCGGGGCTGCTCTCGCTTTGTGAACCCGCCGCACTCTGGCTGGCCAGCAGCTCGGCCGCTGTCCCGAAACTGGTACAGTCGACTTATAATTCAGCAGGTCTGTTGAACAAGGTGGAACTCTTCCAGGGGAAAGCGAACTCCCAGAACGCGGCGGTCGACTGGCTGCTGAAAGGCTGAGTGCCTATGGAGTGATTTCGCTTTCCCGCAAGAAAGCAGGTGCATTTTCCAGCAGTGGCTGTATACTGATGGATATGGTGTCTGTACGCTTTGGTCGCCGGAGTTCTGACAGGAAATGAGCAGGGGAGAGTTCGATGCACTCAAATACATTCCGGGAGTTACGACGTTGCTTCGGTCTGGTTCTGTTCCTGACCGCAGGTTTGCCTGCGTTGTTGTCTGCTGCCGATCCGGTCGCTTTAAAGTATCAATGGAAGCAGGGGCAGGAGCTGGCTTATCGAATTGAGATCGAAGTGGATCTGGAAGATTCCACAGAGTTGCTCAGTGGAATTGAGCAGTACCGTGTAACAGAAGCGACAGATCACAGTCTGACGATCCGCTGTACCGGGAGCTTGAATTCAATCCGTAATATTAAGCACAAGCAGGGACGCCGGCTGATTATCCCGCCTGCGCCGCGGATGCCTCATTCGAATCCCTTTGCAGGACTGACTGGCAGCATGGCCGGGGTGATGAATCCCCATGAGATCGTGATGAATCGGTTTGGGGAAATCGAGACGATCAAAGGGTCATCGCTGCTGCCGTATCTGATCGGGCATTTGTCTCAGATCAATCTGATTCCGCTTTCTCCCGCTGGTAAAGCGGAATGGTCTGAGCAGGACAAAGCGAAGATTTCGGTGATCTCATCCGACCGGATGGCACTTCCGTTCCGAGGGCCGAATGTTGAGAAAACGCTGGAAGCCAAAAAGTCGACCGAATATGTGATCGAAGCGGAGCAGGGGAATCTTGTGACGATCAAGGTTCAGCACAGCTATCGTACGATTGCAATGGTCGAAGACGGACCTGAGGTGGAACTGACGGGCTCGGGACAGATTCAGTTTGACAAACAACAGGGCGCGGTCAAAGAGCTTAAATTGAATTACAAAATGGTGCGACGCAGTGAGTCGTCGACCCATCGGATCCCGATTACGATCACATCGCATCAGCTGACCGCGGAAGAGCTGGCACAACAGCAGGCTGCGCAGGCCGAGTTGCGCAAGAAGCATGAAGCTGAAATGCAAAAGCGGGAAGCGGCAGCGAAATTTGAGGTCCCGAAAAACCTGGATGCAGAGCTGACAGGGATATTGCAGGATCTGTCGACGACGAATCTGCTGCAGCGTAAAGCGGCTCTGAAAAAACTGATTCAGGCGAAACCGACGAAGAAAAATCCGGAAGTGGCGCGGATCCTGATTGGACTCCTGGAGAGTAAAGACATCACCATCGTTAAGGATGCTTCCGAAGCTCTGGTAGTCTGGTCCACCAAAGAGAATATACCCGCCATGATTCAACTGTTGCCCGAAGTTAATATTCTGGGACAGGAAAACGTGATGCAGGCTATTTTGCAGCTTCAGACCGATGAGGGGACAGAGGCGGTTGCTGGACTGTTGTGTGATCGGTCCAGAGCTCATCAGGCGGGGAATCAGCTGATTAAGTACGGCAGTGATGCAGAGGATGCGGTACTGGAACAGCTTGCCCCTGAAGATTTTCTGACAACGGTGAACGTGATGCGCGTCTTGAAAGAGATTGGCACGGAAAAGAGTCTGAAGAAAATCGACGAAGTGACACGCACCACGAAGAATAAAAGTTTCCGTTTTCAGGCTGCCTCGACGGTCAGAGCCATCGAGGCGCGCGTCAAGTAGTCTGTGACATTATGGCTGTGCGAGTTCACCCGGTGCACGAAACAGGGGTTCTTCCGAAGCAGCAGTCTTATCCTGGGCAGGTACTTCATTCGAAATACGAATGATAACCGGTGCTTCCTCTTCGATTTCATCGAGTGATCGGAAGGGGTTGATTTCCAGAGGAGCCTCTTCCCGTTGTGGTTCAGGTTTCGTTTCCACTTTGGGCTGAGGGATGGTCCGGGTTACAACGGGTTTGGATTGAACAGATACCGTTCGGGTAGCGGTTTTAACCGGTGCCGGATTATCAGGGATTTTCCGGAAGGGTTGTACTTTAACCGGCGCTGCCGATTCCATTTCTTCCTTCAGTGAGACCTGGCTGATCAGCTTGGTTTTCTCAGGGGCTGGTTTGCTTGGTGCCAGTGTTTCGCGTTGTTGAGCGCGGGTGTCTGCAGAAGCTTTCAGGCTGGCCAGTTGTGTGGGTTTATCCAGTGACGGGGTCTTCTGCGGTGCAGTTGCTTTCGCACTGGTCTGGGGCTGTGTCTGTTTTTCAGCAGACGCTGCTGCCAGTTGCTCTTCCGCTTCTGCTGTCTTGTGGGCGAGCATGCGATCTCTCAGCAATGCCAGTTCGGCTGCTCCCTGTCCAGCGGAAGTCAGATCCGGGTCTGCCGAGAGGGCGAGGTCGTATTCCTTGAGAGCCAGTTCTCCTTCGCCGCGCTGGGTATGAATATAGGCGACGTTGGCATGCGCTTCTGCTTCCGACATGATGTTGCGGAACATGGTATAGCTCTCTTTGAAGCGTCCCTGATGCCCAACAACCAGCGCGAGGTTATTCATGATCCGTGGGTTTTTAGCATCGTTCTGCAGAGCAGCGGCGAGTGCTTTTTCAGCGGCTTCATACTGGCCCCGCTGGTAGAGGGCATAGCCGAAGTCGTTCAGCACTTCTGAGTTATTCGGGTCAAGCTGTTTGGCCTGAGTGAAATAACGGGTAGCTGCAACAGTATCGCCCAGGTGCGAACAGACAATCCCCAGGCGATGGCAGGCCTTCACACTGTGCGGGTTCTTTTTCAGGTAAGATTCGTATTTCTCCCTGGCGCCGATCCACTCTTTCTGTCTCTCCATTGAGCGAGCGGCAGCGAGAGCGTTCTCGTCTTTTTCTTTCCCACCGGGAAGCACAGACTTCACTTTGGAAACGTGTGTATTCAACTGCGTGCATCCCTGGAAAGTGAGAGTGCAGAGGATCAAAGTTGAACAAAACAATCCATTGCTGTTCATAATTGTGTCCTGGCGTTATTTCAGACTGATTTCGGTTTCGATCGAAACCGTGGTGAGAGCGTCGAAATTAAAAGGACGCTTTCAGAGATTGTGACTGATACGACTCGATTAAACCGTTATAAAAAGTGGACGGATCCCCCGAAGAATCCGTCCACTGTAGTTGAGGTTGCTCAGCAGGAAACTTCCGGCTTAGAAGAAGCCGATTCCACCGCCGCCGCCACCGAAGCCGGAGCCAAAGCCACCGAAGCCACCATATCCGCCTCCGTTACCATTGTTACGGAAACCGTTATTGTAGGCACGGTATGCTTCAAACCCTTCAAAGCCTGGTGTGAAGGCCGGAGCAACAACCACCCGTTCGTCAGCATCCTGCACGTTCATCGCCTGCAGCATTTTGACGATGACGTTGCGACGATGCATGTCCAGATCGTCGTTGCCATGAATCGGGTACTTGTATTCAGATTTTTCTGCGACAGACATGGAGCTGGGCTCGATCACCACCGGGAACGGAGTGGAAGCCATGCGGACCGCAATCTGCTTGATGTGGTCTTCGCCTGCAGCATTCAACTTGGCAGTGGAGCCGACGAATTCGCTTTCAACGATTACGAAGTCGGAGGCTTCACCATTTTCTTCCTGCTTCTGCCAGATATCATCACTGATGGTTCCCAGCGGGGCTACAGAATCGTGAGGGATCTGAGCCTGGTAACCTTTGTGGTGGCAACCGCTGACCAGCAGTGCTGCTAAAGCAATAGCAGGCAAACTTGCAATTTTGGGTTGTATTGACATCGTTTAATCCCTTGTTTATTTCTTTCACATGTTCGAGGAGAAGCGATGTGATTGATATTTTAATAGTCTCTTATCAGGCGAAGTTAAAGATGATTATTCAGAGAAACCGTAGTCACCGTTGATGTAGTACTTATCAGATTTTGTCTGATGGATGTAATCTTTCTGTTGCTGGTGAATCCGTTTTTTCTGCATGTACCAGACAGTGCTTCTGTGGTGCACATCCGGCTTGCCTTCAATGTTGTTCATGAAGTAGAAGTCGATGTCACCTGGTTCAGTGACTTCCATGCCCGGCAGAATTGTCGGAGCATCTTCCGGTTCCAGCGGATGGACCAGTTCAGGACTGACGAGCACGATCAGCTCGGTTTCATCCCGTTGTACTGATTTGTTAGAGAACAGCGGTCCGACCAGCGGAATGTCTCCGATGAAGGGCACGCGGTTCAAGTCTCCACGCTGCTGTTCCTGAATCAGACCAGCGATTGCCAGTACCTGACCTTCACGCAGATCGACGGTCGTGCTGACAGACTGAGTATCCAGACCCAGGATTCCGTTGACCGACAGGGCAGGGTTGACCTGGCTGAAAGTCGGAGTTACCTGGAGACGAATCCGGTCTTTATCGAGTACGGTCGGCAGGAAGGTCAACTGGGTACCAAAGCCTTTGAAGGTAGTGGTTGCTGCCTGAGCCCCACCTACACCAACCACGGTTGGTACAGCAAACTCACCACCAGAGATGAAGTTTGCAGGACGGCCACTGATTGTCACCAGGTTTGGTTCTGCCAGGATCTTGGCATATCCGTTCTGGGCCAGAGCCGAGATGAACAGGTCGACGTGTTTACTATTGAGTGATGCGGTGACCAGTCCTGAACCGCCATTGGCCAGGTTCTGAGCAACACCGGTGAAGATCTGGCTCCAGCCGAATTCTCCCGCCTGAACGATCAGGTCGGTGCTGGCAGTCCGGGCAGCAGATCGGTCAAGCTGTGCGATTCGCACTTTGAGCATGATCTGTTTTTCACCAGGAACTTTCAGCATGTCGATGACAGTGGCTTCCGGCAGCACAGCTCCCCCCGGGAAGGGGTCAGCAGCCTGGCCATCAGCGAAGAGTGAACCTCCTCCAGCACCGTTGGCTCCACCACCGCCAACTCCTGATCCACCGGACCGGGCACGGATGATCGTGATGATCTGCACGGCTTCCTGCTCATCACGAGCCTGGCCACGCACAATCAGTTTGTCAGCAAAAGGAATCAGCTGAACTTTGCTGTTAGGAAAGAATTCATTGATCATCTTCTGGAATTCACTGTATTCCATCCGACGCAGGTCATCGATGGAGTTGTCGCCTTCTACTTTCACCTGAACGCTCAGGATTTGTGGATTGGCTTCTTCTCCCAGCCAGAGGGTCATGGTCGTAGTACCGGTTTCTTTACCGATCACTTCGACTTCCTGTGACCCGAAAGCGACGACTTCAATCTTGGTCGGATCGGCGATCGCGACGCGGAAGACGTCCATTTTCATTTTCAGAATTTTGGAATGTCGCTGCTGGACACTCAGCTCAACTTCAGATTCATAAATCTGATCAACGAGCTGATGCACCTTTTCTTTAACTTTGGTGCTTGCGACTGGTGTGTTCTTCTTTGCAGTGCCAGCCTTGAAGCCATTTGTTTTGATTTTTCCCGGAACGGGAGGTGCTGGCGGGACCTGTGCAGCAAGGGGCGAAGCCGTCAAAGCGACACCGCAGGCGAGTGCCAGCATTGTGCGTCTTTTCCATAAGGCGTTAATAGACATACTCGTCTCCCAATCCTTTGGTCGTCAGTGTGGATATAAAGGTATATTGGTTTGAACCAGCCCCGAGAAACAGTCTTACCTGGGACTGTGAATTTTTCAGTTACTTATACTTATTCCGGGGTGTCACTCAATGTCTGCGGTGTCGTTGTATCAGGTCGGATGGTGCAGTTCCCGTTATAGTCGTGCACATCAGGTCCAGAAAAACTGTTGCAGTTATCATAGTGCCTGCAAAGCGGAGATTCGCAAAGACAAATCCCACAGCATCAGTTCTATCGGAACAACCATTACTGAATGTTGATGGTTTTTTTGGGAGGTAGTTCAAGAATGTACAAAATTAGAGATTCTGGCGATTTCAGCAGTTTTCTACTTTATTCCTTATGTGTGTTGAGACGAAACTGAACTATGGTGGGAGAACTCCTGCTCTGGTGTCTGATTGCGTACCATCCAGAGTGAATTCAGTGGTGATCCACCAGTTAACCTTACCAGTTAAGTTGTAGATACAACATAAAATATCAAAAGGTGGTCTCATGAATGCGAGTATTGCATTGCTCATTGGTCTGAGTGTATGGCAGTCTGACGGTCAAGTCACGCCAGCCAACACGGTCAGTGCTCCCGCAACCATTTCTCCTGTTTCTTACGAATGTAATTACCCGGCTTCTCATGAGTGCATGTCGGACGGGTACTGTCAGTCAGGAGGCGGGAACGGATACTGTGGTATGTGTGGCAGCAGTTACTGTGATGGCCACTGCAAACTGAAGAAACGTTGCTTATGTGACTGGAAAACGACGGGGGACATGTATCCCCACTATCCTTATGCTCCAGCATACCATGGCTATTATTACTTCCGGCCATACAACTACACCAACATTTTGCGTCAAAAGGGTGAGATCATCGCCCTGGGAGGAAATCCAAAAGCTCCTTACGCACACAAAATGTTCGACCGGATCTATGAGCAGATTGATCTGACAACATATGAAGAAGCTCCTGCTGATGGCGACGGTGTCCCGGGGCTGGAACGAATTCATAACGAACTTCCCAGTCTGGAAGACATTCTGAAAAGCAAATAAGCTGCTGCCGGATACCTGACGGACTGATAAGAAATTGAAACAAAAAAGATCTGTGCCTTTGTGTGCAGATCTTTTTTTCGTTTGGGGAACTGGAGTGGGCGAATCTGATTCACCAATGGCAACTGGAGCGTGGACCATGAGTCAGCGGGAATGGCTGATCTCCCTGGGGCTGATCTGGTGCGCATGCCTGTTTCTGATATCTACCGTAACGATCGCTGATCCTGACTTGTGGGGGCATACCCTGTACGGGATTCGTGCTCTGGAAGCGGATGTGCTGGTAGAGCACACCGATCCGTTCTGCTATACCGAACCGGGGGCAACCTGGATCAATCATGAATGGTTTTCTGAGGATACCTTCGGTTGGCTCTGGTTGCGATTCGGGAATACCGGTCTCTGGCTCTGGCGCAATTTCTGGCTGCTGATGATTATGGTTCCAGGCTGGCTGGCTTTGAGATCGCAGCATGCCAGCCTGGCTGGTGGTCTGTTGCTGCTGGTTTATACCGCGTTTTGCCTGTCACAGTTCGTGGTCTTTGTGCGACCTCAGCTGGTGACCTTTGGCTGTTTTGCCTGGACACTCCTGCTGCTGCGTGGCTATCTGACTGATCCGCAACGTAAAGCGATCTGGTATCTGCCGGTCCTGATGTTGTTCTGGTCTAATTCGCACGGCGGGTTTCTGGCGGGAGTGGGAGTGCAGGGGCTGGTTGTCTGCTGGATGGGGGGGAAAACGATCCAGGGAATGTATCGGCCTGCAGATTTCTGGCGACTGGCATTAGTGATCGTCTTTGCCTGGGTTGTGACGCTGATCAATCCTTACGGGGTCGGTCTGCATCAGATGCTCTGGGATCACCTGGTAACAAAACAGATTGTGCGAGAGTGGCAGCCGTTGTGGGAGGCGCGCCAGGCACTCCTGTATTACATTCCGTTTCTGCTGATCGGCCTGGCGTTTTTCGGATCACGTAAGTGGGAATGGATCGACGTGCTGCTGATAATCGTTGTTGCCTATCAGGCACTGAGCCATATCAGGCATGTGGCTCTGCTCGCGATCGCTGTGCTGATCCTGCTGCCGGCACCTTTGTCGGAAGGGCTTCACAAACTGTTACCCCGTCTGCATCAGCGCTGGGCGGGCCCGCAGCGTACCGGATTGCGAATGTTACTGGTAGGAGGACTCCTCTTGGGGATTTATGGACTATCCGTGCATACGATTGTAAAACTCTGGCAGCAGCAGGTAGCACCCTGGCAGATCGGCGTGGAAACACAGAGTCGGGCTCCGGGTATGCCTGTGGCTGCAATCGAAATATTGCAGCAAGCGGATCTGCGGGGGAACATTCTTACCGACTATGGCTGGGCGCAATATGTCATCTGGCAGACCTTTCCCGAGTCACGAATTGCATTTGACGGGCGCTATCGGACCGTCTATTCCGCGCAACTGGAACAGGAACTGGTTGAGTTTCAGCAGTTAAACGCTGATTCGTCTGGACCCACACCATTGCTGGATGCGTATCCAACTGAAATCCTGTTGCTTCCTGCAGCTCAGCCGGTCCAGGGATATCTGAAGCAACGGTCTGACTGGAAACAGGTCTATGCTGATGCGCAGTCCACGATCTGGCTTAAGGATTTGCCTCGTTTTCAACCGATTATCAGTAGAGCCAGGCAGGAATTGCTCCCGGTACCTGAGATTCCGCTCTGGATCCTGTTTCCCGGGGATCCTCCCCGGCAGAAACCGGGAGAGGCATCTCTACAAACAGGACGGTCTACCTGACCGGCAGGAAAGTGAAATGCAATTTTGTGGAATCAGTTTTGATCAGCGACAGGAGCGAGGAGCTGAGCTGGCTGTCGCATCGCGCTCAGCCGGGTTATCCGTATCCAGTTGAAACAGAATTTCGTCTCCCTCAATATCTACGACCGTTAAAAACTGATCGCCAACCTGAATAGTATCACCAATAGAAAGTTCGAGTTCGCAGGTTTGGGTTACCAGGTCTGCCACGTAAGCACCTTTCGTAGGGAAGCAGTGTTCCTGGCCGTTGTTTTGTGTCGTCAGGAGAATTTCAACGGCAGGAAGTGTACATTAGTGTCGTTTGTGGGGCTCGCTCATGGGGTCAGGGGGGGAGAGATTAGCAGGAGATCCCGTTTATGGCAATTGGAACTCGGCAAGATCAGTAATTCGCCGAAAACGTTTGAAAAAACAGAGACTCGGGTACGCCCAATTCGTATGATTATAGTTGCAACCAGCAGGTTTGGTGGTTTAGGATAGATAAGGTTTCTATCCTTTCCAGTTTTTCTATCTTGTTATCTGGTGTTACTTTCCAACTGTTATGTCTTTGCAAGAAGTCCAATCGACGGCCACGTTATTGCCGCTGGAGTTTACGCCTCTCTTGAAGCGTGCCCGGTGGGGCGGGGAGCGTCTGGGCACAATCTTGCAGAAACCGATCGGTCTGGAAGGGGATTTCGGCGAAAGCTGGGAACTGTCAGATCATCCCGAAGCACCGACCCTGATTGCCAGTGGTGAGTATGCGGGATCGACACTTTCCGAAGTGATCGGTCAAAATCCCCAGGCAATGTACGGTGCGGGAACCTGCTATTCGACGTTTCCGCTGCTGATCAAATTCATCGACGCTACCGATCGACTTTCCCTGCAGGTCCATCCCGATGATTCACACCTGGCCGACTTCGATGCCCGTAAAGCAGGGAAATCGGAAGCCTGGGTGATTCTGGATGCCGCCCCCGACAGCCGGATTTATGCCGGTTTGAAAGCGGGCGTTGATGCCGATGAACTTGGAGCCCAACTGGAACAGGGTAATGTCGAGGCCTGTCTGCACAGTTATCCGGTTCGTCCGGGAGATTGTGTGTTTATTCCTGCGGGGACTCTGCATGCGATTGGCGAAGGGATCCTGCTGGCTGAAGTTCAACAGACCAGCGATATCACTTATCGATTATTTGACTGGAACCGACTGGATCAGTCGGGCGAGCCACGCCCCCTGCATGTTGAGCAGGCATTCAACAGTATCAATTTCCAGCGGGGGCCCGTTGATCTGCTCGAGCCTCGATTACGTCAAGACGCCGACCACAGAGTTGAGACTCTGCTGGAATCTTCCTGTTTCTCTATCCGTCGCCATCAGAGTGCGAGTCCGCTGCGGTTACCATCAGTGAACCGGGCACAGATTCTGATTGTGCTGGAAGGGACAGGGCAGCTTGAGTGCAGTGCCGAAAGCTATGAGCTGTTCCAGGGTAAGACGCTGCTGGTGCCGGCGGCCGCTTCGGATTGCCAAATTGTGGTCGAGCACGAAATGACGTTCCTGGAAGTGATTCCCGGCTGAACCGGAATCAGACCCGCTGGTAACGTTTGTAGCCTTCGAGTTCGAAGTCGTGCAGTGTCGATTCGAGTTTCTGTCTGATCTGCTGCAGCCGCTCCTCATCAACGATTTTCTGCTCGTGCTCATCGATCACATAGAAGACATCGACAACCTGGTCGAGGTGCGTCGAAATTTTCGCCATGACGACGGACAGTCCCATGCGGCTGATGGCCCGGGAAATAATATAGAGCAGCCCGGTGCGGTCGTTGGAAATGACGTCGATGATCGTGCAGCGTTTGGAAGAGTGATTGTCAATTTCCACGCGTCCCAGTTCGTATTCTCCACTCAGCTCTGTTGATTCATGGAATCGCTGATTGGAGAGGAACATGGTGCGGGCATCGCTTTCGCCTTTGACGGCCTTGCGGATTTCCTCTTCGATTTTTTCGATGTGACTTACGGGGACTTCATCCACAAAGTCATGGTCGATGACATGAAAACTGTCGACGACACCGCCGGAGGCGCTGGTCGTAATCTGGGCGGATATGATTTCCATGCGACGAGAAGTAAACACGCTGACCATGCGATGGAAACAGGCCTGTGAGTACATGGCGGGAGCGATCACATGGTAATTGACCGTGCCTGTGTCCGGTTCGAATTCCCCCTCCACCACGATCTGATCCGGAGGGAGGTCGCGGAGGATTTTGATATCGGCGGCAATCCGTTCTGAAGAATTGACCAGTAGATAATGTGGTGAGAACGAATTAAACAACTCGGTGAACCATGAGTCGGGATCTTCTTCGTACTCGGGGATCTGGGGGAGGTCGAGGTGATTTCGGACCAGCTGTTTTACGCGGGCCAGACGCTGGTCACGATGATAGCGGGAATGCTTTCCACCCAGCAGGAGCATGGTGCGTTCGTATAAATCCGCGAGCAGTTCCGACTTCCAGTCAGTAAACACGCCGGGGCCAACCGCAGTGATGTCTGCCGCGGTCAACACGTATAGCATACGGAGTTTTTCCGGGCTGCCGACCTTCTGACTGAATTCGAAGAGGATGTCCGGATCAGAGATATCCCGCCGAAATGCCAGGTGGGCCATCGTGAGATGCTCTAAGACCAGGAAGACGAGCAGTTTCTGTTCGTCCTCTCTGAGCCCCAGACGGACCGCGGTGTCTGTTGCGATCATGGCCCCCATTTTACTGTGGTCTTCGCCATAGCCTTTCCCGATGTCATGCAGCAGAATTGCGAGGTTGAGCAGATCCTTATCCTCGATATTGCGATACGAGCTGCCCAGGGCGGAGTCATCATCGGCGAACAGTTCCGCTGCTTCGATGGCGCGGAAAGTATGTTCGTCGACGGTGTAGCTGTGATACTGATTGAACTGCAGCAGACAGTAAGCGTGTTGCATGTACGGGATCAGCAGATTGAGAATGCCGGTTTCCGACATGATTCTCAATGTGGGGCCCAACTGGGTGCTGCGACCCATGATTGCGCGGAACAGATCGATCGAGCGATTGGTGATTGTGGGTGGCAACTTAAGCGCTGCTTCGCGAATGGTATCCAGCAGGTCAGGGGCGATTGAGATGCCGTACAGCGAAGCGGTATCGAACAGTTTGAGAATTTCTTCCAGGTTGTTGCAGACTTCGTTTCTGTATTTCGGGACGACATCCAGGTGATCGGGAGCGATTTTGAGGATCCCGTCTGAACGATGTGTCATCAGGAAATCATAAGCCCGCGACAGGAAGGGCAGGGGACGATGCGCTTTAATGAAGCGTTCTGTGATTTCCGCGACGGCTTTACTGTGCCGGAAGTATTCCTGCATCAGGATTTCGACAGGACGCTGCCCGTTGGTGCCTTCAATCTGTCGTTGTTCGGCCATCCAGAGCTGCGAATCTTTGGTAAACAGATCCTGCTGTTTGCCGGCTTCGTAATGCAGTTGAATGCGGACTTTGAGCAGATAGTCGCGGGCATTTTTGAGGGTTCGTACATCACGGCTGTTGATGCGGCCATCGAGCCTCAGCATATCGAGGTTGGAGGTGCCGTAACGGGCGTAACCGGTCCAGCGTAAGAGGTGGATGTCGCGGAGACCGCCGGGCGAACGTTTGATATCGGGTTCCAGCTGCATGACCGCGCCGCCGTGCTGTTTGCGTTCTTCCCAGCGTGCGGCAACGCACTGTTCGAAGAAGATGCGTCGGCGAAACAGGATGACGTGGCGATAGTAAGACCGAATCAGCTGCTCAGCCAGATGCTCATCCCCCCAGATGGAGCGGGCTTCTATCATCGCGGTGGCAAACTCGGGTTCGGTGCGGGCCATCTTGATGGAATCTGCAATCGTGCGGACACTGTGCCCCAGTTTGAGGCCAGCGTCCCAGCAGTTGCGGACTACGTTGCCGATGAAGTTCGAGAATTCATCAACAACCTGATTGCGATAGAGGAACAGCATGTCCACATCGGAGAAGGGGGCCATCAAACCGCGACCGGAACCGCCGATGACCAGGATGGAGCAGTTTTGCTGAATCAGCTTCTGCTCTGCTGCGGAAATTTCCTGGAACTGATCCTGGATGATCTTGAGCAGCAGCTGTTCGATGGATTCCGCGATGGCGGTAGCGATCTGCAGTCCGCCTGCTCCCTGGCGCAGCAGGTCACGTCCCCGTTGTCTGGCCTGCTCCAGCTGTGCGCGATAGACAACAAAAGGTTGCTGTGCAGAACTAGAGTTCGCGGTGCGTGACATGGTCTGTTCCAGGCTGAAACGAAAAACGAAGCAGGACTGCCTGGCCTGATGACAGCGAATCGCGTAAGGAAGCTGTCAGCAAATCAGACCGCTTCCGGGCCGGTTTCTCCCGTACGGATTCGGATAACTTCATCGAGATTCGTGATAAAAATTTTCCCGTCACCAATCTGGCCTGTCCGTGCAACCTGTGTAATGGTTTCGACGGTCTGGGGGACCACATCGTCCTGGACAACGATTTCAATTTTCACCTTGGGTAAGAAGTCGACGATGTACTCATTGCCGCGGTAGGTTTCTTTGTGACCGCGCTGGCGACCAAACCCCCGGACTTCACTGACAGTCATACCACTGATGCCAAGCTCTGAAATGGCATTTTTGACTTCTTCCAGTTTGTAATGGCGTATGATTGCCTGAATTTTTTTCATCTAAGACTTCTTTATCAAGGGGTAACGCGACTCAGCTCTGTAAAAGATGTAAAGCAAAAGGGGCAGGAAATCGGCCCCTCGCTTTACGTCTATTTTAGAGAGCGGTCTCTCCAGCTTCTCCCGTACGAATACGGATGATGTCTTCCACGGGAAGAACAAAAATCTTTCCATCACCGATCTGGCCGGTGCGGGCTGATTCAAGAATCGTGTCGACAACGGCTTTGACCTGATCATCGGGAACGATCACTTCCATTTTGGCCTTGGGCAGGAAATCGACGGTGTATTCGGCACCACGATACTGCTCCTTGTGACCTTTTTGACGACCAAAACCACGAACTTCAGACACAGTCATACCCTGTACACCGATTTCGGTGAGGGCATCTTTGACTTCTTCCAATTTGAAATGTCTGATGACAGCTTCCACTTTTTTCATCGGAATCATACTCCCAGAAAAATGCCCGGTTTTCCTACAGCGCTTTCAGAAACCCAAGCGACTATCACACTTACCTATTATATCGAAACCAGGGGAAAATCTCGATACCTCAATTTCATTTCCCCTGAAAACTCTCAGAAGTATTCGAACTGACACACAGGGCCAATCCGGATGACTTTCCTGAAACAGGTGATCAGAGCCAGCACCAGCCGGCTCTGATCATCGAGATGCTTACAGGAAAATGTATCCTTCTTCGCCATGCTGACTCAGGTCAAGACCCTGAATTTCACCATCTTTACTGACCCGCAGACCCATGGTCAGATCGATCAGTTTGAGGATGATGATCGTGCCGATCACGGAGATCGCGATGGCAGCCCCGACACTGACGAACTGATTGATGAGCTGTTGTGAATTACCTTCCAGTAACCCCGATTTTTTTACTTCGCCTGTGATGGCTTTGGTAGCAAATACGCCGGTCAGGATGGCACCGACTGTTCCCCCCACACCATGCACACCGAAGGCATCGAGTGAATCATCATATTTGAATTTGGATTTGAGAGTCGTACAGGCAAAGTAACAGGCAAATCCGGCGATCAGCCCGAGGATAATACCTGAAAGTGGTGTTACCGTACCACAGGCAGGAGTGATGCAGACCAGTCCGGCCACAGCGCCCGAACAGGCCCCCAGGATACTTGGTTTTTTCAAAGTGATCCATTCGGCAACCGACCAGGCGAGGACGCCTGCAGCGGCTGCCAGATGTGTTGCCACGAAGGCGTTCACGGCTGATGCATTCGCTCCGCCGGCACTACCCGCGTTAAACCCGAACCAGCCGACCCAGAGCATCGTGGCTCCGACAAAAGTATATGTTAAGTTGTGGGGCGGCATCGGTTCCTGACCATATCCCAGTCGTTTACCGAGCAGGATTGCGCAGACCAGCGCAGAGAATCCGGAGCTGATATGTACCACTGTTCCGCCCGCGTAATCGAATGCAGGGAAAAGTGCTTCTTTGTTTCCCTCGTACAACCAGCCGTTGCTGGACCAGACCCAGTGGGCAATCGGGCAGTAAATAAATGTGCCCCAGAGGATGGAGAAGACCACCATCGAGCTGAATTTCATCCGTTCGGCAAAGGCACCACAGATCAGCGCGGGGGTGATGATGAAAAACATCATTTGAAAGACCATGAATAATGAATCGGGGATGGATCCATTATTGGGTGTGTGTGACGTACCATCCCCCCAATAGGGAATCACTCCATTGAGAAACAGATGGTCAAAACCGCCTACAAATCCGCCGAGAATATCGGAGCCGAAGGCCAGGCTGTAGCCCCAGAGTGCCCAGATTACGGACATCAGTCCCATCAGAAAGACGCATTGCATCATGACGCCCAGAATATTCTTTTTCCTCACCAGACCACCATAAAACAGAGCCAGCCCGGGAGCCGTCATCATCAGGACCAGTGCTGATGCAACCATCATCCAGGCCATGTCAGCTCCATTCAGCTCAGTGGAAACTTCTAATTGAGCAGGGGCTTCGACACTGGAAGGTTGTGGCGGGGCACTGGTAGTTTCATCTGCAAATAGCGGACCGCTTGCTAATAAACCAAGACAGAGTGTAAAAATTGTGCAGTACGTACGAAGTCTGTAGACTCTCCTCATTACAGGGGCCTTTCTGAGCGCAAAGAATTGTCAAAAGCAGTGAGCGAGCGCTTTTCTCACTGGTTTGAGCTGATGGTCTGCTTATGAATTCATCAATCCAGGAGAGAAACTTCTGTCAGCAGTTTCCTCTAATTTGATGTTTTTTGAGCATCGGCAATTGCCAATGCTGCTTACAGACTTCACCATATTCACAATCAGCATGACCATGCGGTCAAACCAGTTAACGCGTCAGTCTACCAAAGGCGTGCACTAAAATCACCTGTCAAATCACAGGTTTTATTCCGGTTTATTTAAGATATGATGAACCTGCAGATTAAACATTTGAATACATTATTGCCCCCGGAACTGGCTTTACTGGTGCCTTGTGGCGTCCTGTTTGTACTGGGAGCAGTGGTCGGGCAGGGGGTAAATTCCTGGGTTCGGCGGATGTCACTGCAGTCAAAACCGCAGCCACTGTCGCGCTGTGAGGCATGTGGTGCGCGCATTTTGCGCTGGAAACTGATTCCGCTGCTCCGCTGGATCCCCCTGGGGAACCGTTGTCCGGCCTGTTCCAGGCGGCTGCCTCGCTCCGAATTTTTACTCGAACTGGGGACGGGCGTCCTGTTTGCCGGCTATTATCTGATGGCGGTCCACTTTCGTTGCCTGGATGTGCCTTCGGTGGTGCCTCCCGAGGGGATGTTCGAGTGGCGGCTGCTTTATCATTATGTTCTGCTGACTCTGCTGGTGGCGGCGACCAGTATCGATTTTCGTGAATACCTGATTCCGGATCAGATCACCGTGACCGGAATGCTGGTGGGAGTGATCGGGGCTACAATCGCGGGGCAGTTACAGATCATCCATTTCTGGGTGGACTGGAACCAGGCGATTCCAGGACTGGCGGGGCCTTACATTCCTGAGTGGATCAAAGACCATTCGCACTGGCACGGCCTGGCGTGGAGTATGGCGGGGTTGCTGGCAGGAGGCGGACTTACTTGGGGCGTACGCCTGATTTCTTCGGTGCTGCTGGGACAGGAAGCACTCGGTCTGGGGGATGTGACCTTAATGGCGATGGTGGGCAGTTTTCTGGGCTGGCAGCCGATCGTGCCTATTCTGTTGCTCGCCCCCTTATGTGGATTGCTGATCGGCTTTATGACGCGGATGACCACCGGCAAGACATATCTGCCTTACGGCCCCTATCTGTGTGCTGCGACGCTGATCGTACTCATGGGCTGGCAGTGGATCTGGCTGGCGGAATGGTCGTCTGCGGTGCCTGGCGCGCCGCCGGAATTCTCGATTCGCAGACTGTTTGGCGATGTTGGCGGGCTGGCCATCATTGGCGGCATTGCCCTGGGAGCGTTTATCGGGCTGCTGCTGATGCTGCGGGTTTACCGGTCGATTCCGATTAAGCGTCAGTAAGCTTTGACGTCTGACACGCTGGAAATACAAGACGAAATGACCTGATCGGGGTTAGATCAGGTCAAGCTTCTTGTGGCGACGCTGAGGAGGTCGCGAGCATTCATCGCAGATGCCATAGACTTCGAGGCGGTGTTCGCTCATGCGGAAATTGATCTGCTCGGCCAGTTTCTCGAGCAGATTCGCAATTTCCTCATTGTGGAATTCGAAGAGTTCACCACAGCTTTTGCAGATGAAGTGATCGTGCTGGGGATAGCCGTAGTCGTGCTCGTAAACATCGCGATCGTTGGTCCGTGCTACCTTTCGCAACAGGCCGGCTTCTTCGAGCGAGCCCAGTGTGCGATAGACGGTGGAACGGCTGACCCGGCGTCCAGTTTTCTGGAGGGCCATCCGCTCGACCAGCTGATCGGCGTCGAAATGTTCGTGGGACGAGAAAACTTCCGCGACGATTAATTCGCGTTCCTGTGTTAATCTCATCCCTTTTGTGGCCAGGTACTCTCTGAATTTCTCGGTAGGAGAAACAGCGATTTCCAGGCTTTCAAAATTGAGCACGGTAAATCTCTTCCTCGTCAAAAGTCTCTACTACAGCGCCGGTGCGGATTACTCGGAATCGTTGAACTGATCCAGAAGTCGCCCTAAGGCTGCTTCCAGTTTCTCATCCGTTTCGTAAGTTCCGTCATCAATGGCTGCCTTGATTTGTGCCAACCGCTCTGCACGCATATCGGAGTTGTTCGTCATTTCATCCAGCATACGCCCCGCGGAAGATATCTCCAGCTGATCCTGCGGTGAGGAGATCGGCTTCGTACCAGGCGTCTTATTGATGTTGGTGTTGCTCGGACCAGCTTGCTTACTGATAGGCAGCGATCCGGAAATAGAACTGGTGCCGTTAACATCCATGGCGGCGTTCCCCCTGTCACGTGATCCTGAACCAGACGGGATCGAAAGTTCCCGACCATTAGTTACTGTATGGGACTCATGATATCGTAAGAAGGGGGATCGATTCAACTGGTAGTCTGCAGTCATGGCCAATTCTTTCATTGAATTCGCTGATTTCAAGTGGTTTTGCGTCTTAGTGAAGCAAAAGAACACCTGTTTTCAGCAGTTTGATAATTCAATATTGAATGTAGAATGGCTTCCTGCACATCCTCCAGCTCAATGATGTAAAATAAGACAGGGCTTATAGGTAAGACATATTCTTATGTCGTTACAGCCTCATTCTTTGAGGGGAGTTTGAACCTTAATTCCATCGACGACTGCTCAGGGAAAAGTTTAACTTCCCATATAGAAATCCGCGTTTGGACACAGGACTCGGCTGCCTGTAGCGATTATGCCGGTTGTGATACGCAGGCAGACCGGCAGATTGAGTTCTGCCGGTCTTACCTGTGGTAAGGTCTATTTATGAAAGGCTTTATGCTTCTCAGCCGCGGGCATAGGGGCCGGTGGCGATTCCGGCGTATTTTTCCAGTCCCTGCTGCAGAGCTTTCTGAACGATCGGGGCGACCTGTTCGATCTGCTCGCGGGTGATGTCGAGGTGGGTGCAGGCCCGCAGACGGGTTTCTCCCATTGCGCCGATGCCAACTCCCAGCTCTTTCAGAGCGGCTGAAAGCTGCATTGCGTTTCCGTGTTCAGGGGCGATATCAAAGAAGACGAGGTTGGTCTCGGTCTCCGCGGGATTGATTGAGATCCCGTCGATTCCGGCGAGCTGTTCTGCCAGGAAGCGGGCGTTGTCATGGTCTTCCTGCAACCGTTCGATATTATTTTCGAGGGCATAGATGCAGGCTGCGGCGACGATACCGGCCTGACGCAGGGCACCACCAAAGACTTTACGGGAGCGACGGGCTTTGGCGATTTCCTCTTTGGGGCCGGCGAGGATTGAGCCCATCGGACAGCCCAGTCCCTTGGAGAAGCAGATCGAAATTGTATCCAGCGGTTTGCAGACCTCCGCAATCGAGTAGCCGCCGGCGACCGTTGCATTGAAGACGCGGGCGCCATCCATGTGGGTTTTCAGGCCGTTCTCGTGTGCCCAGTCACAGATTTCGGTCAGCTGGTCGAGCGGGTAGTAGTGGCCACCGCCGGCATTGGTGGTGTTTTCGACGCAGAGCAGGCGGGTGCGACAGAGGTGCTGATCGTCTGCGCGAATTTTACCTCGTACGTTTTCCAGCGCGAGCATGCCTTTCTCACCGGAGAGGGTGCGACAGGAGACACCACTCAGGATGGCTGGACCGCCGCCCTCGAACATCGCGATGTGACCCAGTTCGTGAATCAGCAGTTCGTCGCCCGGCAGGCAGTGAGCGCGAACACCCATCTGGTTGGACTGGGTTCCCGAGCAGGCGAAGACGGCCGCTTCCATGCCGAGCATTTCGCAGATCATGGCTTCCAGACGATTCACGGTCGGGTCTTCGGCGTTCATATCGTCGCCGAGCTCCGCGGTCATCATGGCCTGCAGCATTTCAGGCGTGGGTTTGGTTTTCGTATCACTGCGAAGATCGATAAATGCGGGATCAAGCGGGGCCACTGGGTTATTCCTTGTCATGTATTGCTGTGGAGATCACGGAGTGCATCACCGGTTGGTTGGTCGTGTTGTTCTCTACGGTGACTTAAGATTTATGAGCGGCTATCTGTAGTTCCTCAAGGGAAAGAAATGAGTTCATGCTTCCGGAACGGAATCCCTGCAGATCGAGAGTGACGTTCTGAAAGCCGAGCTCAAGAAATTTCTGGGTGACCCGGGGCAGGGCAGTGGGGGTTGTCAGGCGATTGATCTGGTCGAGGGGGACTTCGATGCGTGCCAGTTCCTGAGGTTCCAGGCGGACCCGCAGTTCCGGGATGTCGAATTCTTCCCGCAGGAATCGCTCGGCGGCGTCAATCCTGCCGACCCGTTCTTCGGTGACTTCCACGCCGTAGGCAATCCGACTGGAAAGGCAGGGGTGGGCCGGTTTGTTCCAGATGGGCAGATCCCAGTGCCGGGCCAGGTCGCGGACATCGGCTTTGTTCAGGCCCGCTTCAATCAGTGGGCTGCGGACTTCGAAGTCGGCGGCAGCTTGCATGCCCGGGCGATGATCGCCGCGGTCGTCCAGGTTGGCGCCATTGACGACCGTGGCGTCCTGCCAGTCGTGACGGGCGATGGCTTGATTCAGGATCTGGTAGAGTTCGGTTTTGCAGTAGAAACAGCGATTCGAAGCGTTGGCCCGGTATTCGGGGGTCGCGAATTCGGAAGTCGAAACGAGCTGATGCGGAATTCCGATCAGTTCTGCCAGCCGGATCGCTTCTTCTTTCTCTCCTGAAGCCAGGCTGGGACTGACGGCGGTGACCGCCTGTGCCTGATCTCCGCGTGCGAGAAACGCGGCTTTAGCGACAACCGTGCTGTCCACTCCCGCGGAAAAGGCGACGATAATCCGGTCCATGTCCGCGAGAATCTGCTGCAGGCGATCTGTTTTTCGGGATAATTCGGCAGAGAGTGACATAGTCAAAGTAATGGTAGTTTAACAGGTTATCGAGATGTTTCCGCTGGATTGATTATAGACAACCGGGGGGAGGATTGTCTTGGAACATCGCCGGAAAAAATCCCCGGATTCTGGATTGCACAGCGAAATAGCCGCGAATCCCCGGAGACAAGTGGAGGTTTTGTTTAAGAGAGCAGGGGAGCGAAGCGGTGAAGATTTCTGATTCGGCTGATTCAGATCTTTTAACTCACCAGCTGCCCTATTATACTGAAAACAATAGACTTGGGCTGACAGCTACCTGCGGTACCCGTCTCGAGAGACCGACGAGGATCGAATTCGTCGAATGACGGAGCAGGGGAGCCTTGGCCCGCTGTGATCTCATCACTCACTCAAAATCTGAATTCAAATACAACGGGGATAGTTATGTCATTCTGGTCTGTCCGTTTCGTGCGTCTGGTTTGCGTCGTCATGCTGGTCCTGGGAATGAACCTGGTCTCAGCGTCCGCAGCCAAGCTGACCAGCGAGCAGCGTAAGGAGCTGGCCTCCATTAAGAAAAATCTGACGAAGGTCTCGCTGCTGATTCGCCAGAAAAAATATGATGAAGCGAAAGCGGCGATCGACGAAGAAGAAGGGAAGTTTGACAAGCTGGTTCAGGACGCAATGATCCCCGAAACAGACCCGCTGTCGGTCAGTACCAAGAAACTGATCGCATTGCGGCGGACATTTCTGGAAAAGGCAATGGGCACTGGCGGCAACAAGCCGGGCGCTGCGAATAAGGGCGTCAGCTTCGAAGAACAGATTGCACCGATTCTGAATGAAAAGTGTGTGAGCTGTCATGGCGAGCAGCGGGGGAGTGCCAATCTGAGACTGGATACCTTCGCGAATATGCGAAAAGGGGGCCGCAATGGTCTGTTACTGGTGCCACAGAATCCGAATGCGAGTCTGATTGTTCGCAAGCTGATTACTCCCGACGATAATCAGCGGATGCCCAAGAACCAACCCGCACTGGACCGGGACCAGATTCAGCTGATTGCCCGCTGGATTGCAGAGGGTGCCCGCTTTGACGGTACCAAAGAGACCGATCCGATCGGTGCCTCGGTGAAAGCGAAGAAGAATCCGGTGAAAGTTGTGATGGCAACCGGTGATGAAAAAGTCTCGTTTATGAATGATATCGCGCCGTGGATGCTCGATTTCTGCATGCGATGTCACAGTGGCAACAATCCCCGCAGTGGTTTTTCCGTCGTCACCTTCGAAGACATTCTGCGTGGCGGCGATACCGGGGAAGTGATCGTGCCTGGTAAGCCGGACGACAGTCGGCTCTGGCACCTGGTGGGTCTGCAGGATCCGATCAAAATGCCACAGGGACAGGCGCTGCTGAAACGCAAGAATGCAGAAGACCTCAAAACCTGGATTGCCGAAGGGGCCAAGTTCGACGGCAAAGACGCGAAGGGCAATCTGCGGGAAATGGTGCCGACCGATGAAGAGAAGCGGATGGCGGAACTGGCGAACATGTCGCCTGATGAGTTCGCCAAGCTGCGTCGTGATACTCTGGAACCGACCTGGAAGCGGGTCGTGAATAATGACCCGGCGGAAATGCTCGAGACGGATGACTTCATCTTCTATGGCAATGTGAGTTCAGATCGTCTTAAGGAGATCAGCGGCTGGGCAACGACGCAGGTAGAAGATCTGCGAAAACTGTTCAACGAAAAACAGAAACCGTTCTGGAAGGGTAAGCTGGCCGTTTATGTCTTCAAGGATCGCTTTGGCTATTCTGAGTTCAACCAGACGATTGAAGACCGGCGTGTGGGCAACGATACAACGTGGCATACCAAGGTTACGCCGAATTCTCTGGATGCATACCTCGTCCTGCAGGATGTGGGTGATCAGGCAGATGCGAGCTCTCCCGGATTGCAGACGAACCTGATGGCCGGATTGACCAATGCCGCGATTCAGCGTGGAGCAGGGGAAGTCCCCATGTGGGCATCCCGCGGACTGGGGATGCTGCTGGCATCCAAATCAACGACCAGCCAGGCTTATTTCGAATCGTTGCGGCAGCAGGCTCTGGAGGCAGCTCCCAAGGTGCAGCGTCCGGAAGCACTCGTGGCAGAAGGGACGTTCTCACCATCCGAAACGACGGCAGTCGGGTTCACGCTGGTTGAGTTTCTGATCAATAACGGGGGCCTGCCCAAGATGGCGGCGCTGCTGAAGGAACTCAAAAGCGGAACCACGCCGGTGAATGCGATCACGAAAGTGTACGGCACCAACATCCGGGCCCTGGCGACCGCGTATGCCCGAACATTACGTCCCGGCCGCGTGTCGAACTAGACAGGCGTGTCTCTGGTGTGATGAATTGCGCATTTCCGGTCTGCCGGGAGTGAGTGCTGCCCTGTGAATCTGGGGGCGGTCCGCTATAATCGACGCGCTGAGTGTTTCGTTTATTTTGAGTGTGACCAGGGCGCGTGATTCTTATGCAGGATGTCAATATTGTTGGTGGCGGGGTGATCGGATTGTCGATCGCCTATGAGTTGGCGATGCGGGGACTGTCGGTGACCGTCTTCGATCGTCAGCAGTTCGGGAAAGAAGCGTCCTGGGCGGGGGCAGGGATGTTGCCTCCCGCGGATCGAGAATCTGCCACTACGGCGCGCCTCATGCTCAGAGCCGCCAGTCAGCCTCTCTGGCCGGACTGGTCACGACAGCTGAAAGAAGAATCGGGTGTCGATAACGGCTACCTCAACTGTGGCGGCCTGCACGTGGCTTACACAACGGACACGCCTAACTGGGATGAATATCTCACCGAATGGCAGCAGGCAGGTGTGCGACTGGAGACGCTCGACGAATGTGCCTTGAGGGAACGTGCTCCTTATATTGGAGAACAGATTACCTCGGGATTCTATCTGCCCGACATGGCACAGGTACGTAATCCTCGACACATGCAGGCGCTGCTGGCCGCATGCGTCAGGCGGGGGGTGAAGCTCGAGCCGGGGACGCCGATTGTAGGCTTCGAACGCGAAGGCACAAAGGTCACCGGCGTACGGACCTATGCGGGGATTCAAAGAGCAGGGCGGACCATCATTGCCGGGGGAGCCTGGTCTCCCGAGATCCTGACTCAACTGGGACTCAAGTGTGAGCTGGTGCCGATCCAGGGGCAGATCGTATTGCTGTCGATGGATCGTTTGCCGTTTCAGGCGGTGATTGAATCAGGGAAACGCTACCTGGTGCCGCGCAGCGATGGTCGACTGCTGATCGGTTCGACCGAACGAGATATTGGATTCAATAAACAGAATACTGCAGAAGGAGTGGCGGGCCTGATTGAGTTCGCCCAGGCGCTGGTGCCGGCTTTGAAAGAGGCGCGCTTCGAGCGTGCGTGGGCAGGGCTGCGTCCTCGATCGATTGACGGGCTGCCTTACCTGGGCTTTGTGGACGGTTTTGAAAATCTGCTGATGGCGGCGGGACATTACCGGGATGGTTTACAGCTTTCGCCGATCACGGCGCGGTTGATCAGACAGTTGATCTGTGAAGAGCCGACCGATGTGCCCCTGGATGCGTTTTCCTGTTCGCGCGGGATGACGGACTGACCTGATCTGAAAGTGGACTGACGAGGAGAGACAACTTGAGAGCCGTTGTGCAGCGCGTGTCCCGTGCGAGTGTGACCGTCGATGGTGAAATTACCGGACAGATCGAGCAGGGATTCCTGGTTCTGCTGGGAGTTGAACAGAGCGATACGCAGGACGATGTGATTTACCTGGCACAGAAAGCCGTGGGCCTGCGCGTCTTTGAAGATGCGGACGGGAAAATGAACCTGGCACTCGCGGATGTGAACGGGAAAATGCTGGTCGTAAGCCAGTTCACGTTGCTGGGCGACTGTCGCAAGGGGCGTCGTCCCAGTTTTGTGAATGCGGCACGTCCCGAACAGGCGAACGAGTTATATCAGAGCTTTGTGGCCGAGGTGAAAGGACAGGGGATCGAAGTCGAGACCGGTCGCTTCCAGGAACATATGGATGTGGAACTGGTAAATGACGGGCCGATCACCCTGCTTTTGGACAGTCGAAAGCAGTTCTAAACGCATGCATTGCCTCGAAGCGAGGACTGTGGGATGAAACTGTATCAGAAAATCATGGCGATTGTGGTCAGTGTACCACTCGTGATTTTTATATGCGGCGTTCCTCCTGTGTTACTGAATTATCTGTTTCGAGAGTTCGAATCGGTACGCACTGATGGAATTCGTGAAACTGGGCCAATCGGGAGTGCTCCCTTTGTGCTTTTCGCCATCTTCATTCTAATCGTATTTGTCATTCTAACTGCGGTCCTGGTAATTTCGTTGAGCCGGGTGATCATGTATTATTTTGATCGTTACTGGAACCGGTGAATTCGCATCGCAGAGAATTTTTTGCTGACAGACCCCTGCTTTGCTCAGATGTCAAAATGGGGAGACATGACGTAGCGGGCCTGTAATTACCGAGCAAAAATCTGGGCTTTGCGCTGACCCTGATTTTTACCTATAATCCCCTGCTCTCGAATTTCTGAAAAATCGGGGGAGTACCGGCAGGGGGGAGGCCACCCCGATCATTGTTCATGGATGTGCAATACTACGAGACAGGATGTCGCGATGTGGTTTGATCTGTTGATTGTTGGAATTCTGATTTACGCAGTCTGGAAAGGCGCCTCCAAGGGTGTGGTCTGGCAGCTGGCTGCGATAGCCGCGCTGGTGCTGTGCTTCGCGTTCGCCGAATCACTTTCGGTGCAGCTGGCTCCGATGATCAATGTGAAACCGCCGCTCAATCGCTGGATTGCGATGCTGGCGATCTACATCGGCTTCTCGTTTATCTCCTTTACGCTGGCACGCAGCCTGAAGACGGCCATCGATTCGTTGAAGTTCAATGAATTCGACCGTCACCTGGGAGCCTTGCTGGGACTGCTCAAGGGAGTGGTATTCTGTCTGTTCCTGACATTCTTTCTGATTACGATTTCTGAAACCGCGCGGGCTGCTGTGATCAAATCTCACAGCGGGTACGCGGCTGCGGTGATTCTCAACGAAATGGCACCCGTGATGCCTGCGGAGCTGCACGAGGTACTGGATGACTGCCTGGCCAAGCTGGATCATCCGGATGTGCCGATGCACCACGACGAGGACGATCCCTTTCATCACGATCATCAGCACGGGGACGATAATCCGTTTCCGCCGGGCTCCAGTGATCTACCCAGCCCGTTTTTCGAAAAGCCGGGAGGGAGTGGATCGGACGTACGGACGACCAACCAGGATTCGCTGCTGAAGGACATTCTGAAACGAATTCCCAGCTACCTCAGGGGCGAGCTGGAAGACAAGATTATTGAAGCATACAACGCGACTGATCCCAAGGATCGGGAGCAGTTTGCCAGTGAATTATCATCCAAGATTCCGGGTGTACTGCGGACCGTGACGGACAACTGGGGGGAAGGTCAGCCCCAGGTCTCCGTACCCACGGATAATTCGACTTTCGGGGCGAATGGGGCGCAGCAGATTGCCAGCGAACGCACACAGTTGCTGAAGCAGATTGCGGCCGTCTATTCGGACTATCCCGATGCCCAGAAATCGATGATTGAAGAGTTTGAACTCGACCTGTCCGGACTGCCGGATCAGATCGTGATTGCCGTGTTGAAAGACTGGAAAGCGGACCTGCTGCTGGACGGGGGAGACCCCGATCCACAGACCGATGTGACCACGCCTTTAGACTCGCGTGTGTTACGTCAATTGCAGCTGCAGCGGGTGCCTGTGAACTCGCTTGGTGCAGCGCTCCAGCAGCGAATGCAGAGCGTGCAACGCAGATAAAGCTTGCGATCAGAATCAGAGGCGATCAGCGTTGATCTGAGAGCCTCTGAGCTGGTGTTGCGAGTGATGGAGTTGCCGTAATGGTGATTCAGCGGGGCTGAAACAAGGTGATTTCAAAACCCTGTAAAAACAGGCCCAAAACAGCCCCGAACTTAACATAACGGACATTATCGGACGTTCGTGGTGGGGTGCATTTCAGGTGTTTGTGGTTCTGGATCCCTGTGATTCACAGGTGATGGAAAGGCCTGAAACGCACCCGCTGTGTTAGACGGGTTCCCCCGCTTCGTGGAACATACCGATCTTGCGAAACTTCTCGTAACGCTGGTCGACCAGCTGGTCTTTGGGGAGGCCTGACAGGCTCTTGAGATTGCTCGAGAGCGATGCCTTGAGTGCGGTTGCCATCTGGCGGTGATCGCGATGTGCGCCCCCCAGCGGCTCCGGAATCACTTCATCAATGATGCCCAGGTCGAGCAGATTCTGACTGGTGAATTTGAGTGCCTTGGCGGCCTCGTTGGCGAACTTCGCGTTCTTCCATAAGATGCCTGCGCAGCCCTCTGGAGTGATCACCGAATAGTAGGCAAACTGCAGTACGGAGATGTGGTCGCCGATGCCGATGCCGAGTGCTCCGCCGGAGCCCCCTTCGCCGATCACGACGCAGATAATGGGGGTCTTGAGCAGTGCCATTTCACGGAGGTTGATGGCGATGTTATAGGCCTGTCCGTGCTCTTCGGCTTTGATGCCCGGATAGGCGCCTGGAGTATCAATCAGACAGATGATCGGGATGCCGAATTTCTCAGCCATCTTCATCTTGGAGAGGGCCTTGCGGTAGCCTTCGGGGTGAGCACAGCCGTAATAGCATTCGGTGCGTTCCTGCAGCGTGCGTCCTTTCTGCTGGCCGACAAACATGACCTTCTGTCCGTCGAGTTTGGCAAAGCCGGTCAGGATGGCCCGGTCATCCCCCATGGCTTTGTCGCCGTGCAGCTCAACGAATTCATCGAAGACGAGTTCGAGGTAATCCAGGGTCTGTGGCCGCTCCGGATGACGGGCGACCTTGACGGTATCCCAGGCATCGAGATTCTCAAAGATCTCGCGCTTCATCCGCGTGATTTCCAGACGCATGTTGCGAATGGCATCTTTGGTATTGGCGGTGGGATTGGGTTCCTGCTCGATTTTCTTGAGCTGTTCTTCCAGTTCGTAGATGGGACGTTCGAATGGAAGCTGGGTAAGTACGGACATAATCTATGGGACCACGTAAGAGATAGAAGTTAATTATTTAAACATGTCAGGCATTTTGACGGATGCAAGCAATTCTTGCAAGATTTTATATTTTCAGAACACATCCGGCAATTCTTCCATGAAAGGAAGATCATCATCATTTCGGGTTTTCTGCTCTTTTTCAGCCTCTTTTTTCGCAGCGGGCTGCTGAGGAGCCGGTGTTTGCTGCTGAGGCGGAGCTGCCTGAGGTGGTTTTTGAGCCGGTGGCGACGGCTGCTGACCTGCGGGAGCGGGTTGCTGTTGTGCCGGGGGCTGTTGCGGTTGTTGAGGAGGCTGCTGCTGTTGAGGTGGCCCCGGTTGCTGCGGATATGGCTGCTGCGGGTAGGGCTGCTGTTGCGGCGGATAAGGCTGCTGTGGATACCCAGGTGGCGGATAGCCTCCGGGAGGCATGGGCTGCCCCTGGTACTGCGGCGGATACGGCATCGGCTGTCCGGGCATCGGCTGAGGCGGATACATGGGCTGCTGATACTGTGGTGGATACCCGCCGGGCATCGGCTGTGGTGGTTGCTGCTGCTGTTGCGGTTTTTTCTGTGGCGGTGGTTCCGGTTTGGGCTTGGATTTCTTGTTGGCGTTGCGCTGGGCAATCAACTGCTTGGCCAGTTCCGGATCATCTTTCATCAGCTGGGAGAGTTTGGCATCGGCGCGGCTGTCGAGCCGTTTTTCCTGCATCGATTCTTTTTCGGCCTGTTCGGCTTCCGCTTTTTCCTGCTCGAGCAGCTCAGCAATTTCCTGTTTGAACATTTTGAGATTGCGGATGGATGAGACGACTTCTTCCATCGAGAGAAAGCGGTTTTCCGGTTTCTTGGCCAGCATCTTCAGCACGAACTCATCCATTTCCGGCGTGACGTTTGGATTGATGCTGGACGGCGGCACGGGACGTTCGGAAATGTGCTTCAGCAGAACTTCCTTGGGGTTTTCGCCGTGGAACGGTGTTTTGCCCGTCAGGACTTCGAAGATGGTAATGCCCAGGCTGTAGATATCGGCTCCCGGTCCGAGTGCCTGTTTCTTGATTGTTTCCGGAGCGATGTATGAGCGGGTACCCTGAACCGACTTGGCTTTTCCGAACAGTTTGCCGATCCCCTTGGCGACGGGAACGGCGAGACCGAAGTCGATGATTTTCACTTCCGAACTTTTGCTGATCAGAATGTTTTCCGGTTTGATATCCTTGTGGACCCAGCCCTTCTCGTGCATGTGGCCCAATGCCATCGCGGCAGATTCAATCAGTTTGCGGAGTCGGTTCTGCACACCGCGGCGATCGGATGAAATTTGTGACCGCAGGTTCGGTGCGCGGAAATAGTCCATCACCAGGTAGCAGTTTTTTTTGTTCTTGATGAACTTATGAAGTTGAATCAGATTGGGATGATCGACGGCGGCGCCCACTTTGGCTTCCAGCTTCATCGTGGCGACCACTTCCGGTTTTTTCATTGCTTCCGGGAGCATCCGCTTCATGGCGAATGTGTTGGAGCCCCCCTGTTCTTTCACTTCCCAGATCTGAGTCGATGTGCCGTCTGCAATCATGCTGACGAGCTCATACTCATCAACGAGTTTATCGTTTTCTGTTTCAGTAGTTTCTTTTTCAGCCACTGCGCAACCTCTTGCTTGTTAGTGATCCGACAGAATCATTCCAGACTTATTATTGTAACGGATGACAGTGCGGTGCTAAAACCCGAGTTCTCAGGGGAACGTGAAGGGAGCTTTGCGAAATTTCTGTGAGACAGGACTTTGCTCTGCAGTTTTATAGTGTAGCGTGGCTGTCAGCTCAACGAAACATATGATTTAAAAACTGACCTTTTTTTCAGGTGGTTTTGAGGGTGAGCTGCCTGGGGGTGTGCCGGGCGATGTGCTTGATTTACCGACGGTGGTCGCCGGCTGCAGAGTGGCGCCATCGGCCAGGGGCTGTGTACTGCTCACCACGATCTCATCGTCCTTGTCGAACGCCGCAGAAACGTACAGGCGTTCGGGGCCGACCTGTCCCAGAATCTGGGGGGTGAGCTCTCTGATCACATTTTCACGAATGACCTGAATTTTGCGTTCCCCCTGCGGGCTGTTCTGGACGGCGACCGTGGGAATTTCCGCGATCGGGTAGCGTGGAATCAGGCTGACGCTGACCGCCTGCCCCGGCCTGTGCTGATTCTGTTTGTTGTCCATGACAACGACGGCTGAAGTGATCGAGTTGGCGAGGTCCCTGAGTTTTTCAAAGCGGGGGTCGAGGGGCAGCACCTGGTTGACAGTTCCCTGTGTGGCCTGTTCTTCGACGCTCAGGTTGATTTTGTTGCCTACCAGCGCCTGTTCCCGTGCGAGGGGGATTTCGACTTTGAGCTGCGAGGTGTCCCCCAGTTCGAGCAGGGGCTGCCCTGCTCTGACATAGGTGCCGGGGGAGACCAGAATGCGGAAGACTTCCCCTTCGAAGGGAGCTCGGATCGTGGTCTGTTCCAGGCGGATGTTGGCGATTTTCAGTTCGGCTTCCGCGAGTGCCACGCTGGCTTTGGCAACGGCTGCTGCTTTACCGGTCGCGTTTTTCTGTTCTTCCCGGGCGAGATCGAGGGCGGCCTGAGCCCGGGCGACTTCGGCCTGCGGAATGGCTGCTTCCAAGCGAACCAGTACTGCCTTTGATGCCGGCTTGTCTCCCGGCTGCACATCGACCGTGTGGACGACCCCTTCAATGGGCGAGGCGATCGAGAGTTGACGGATCGGCTTCAAGTTGAGGGGGACGTAATAGTCACGCGGATGTCTGAGCGTGATGGCTTCGCGTTCGATGAAGGCCGTCTCGGGTTTATCGCCTGCAGGCTGCTGTGCCCTGCCCGGCTGGATTGAGACGCAGAGCGTAATCAGAAGAACGGAGGACAGAACGGACAAACGAGTGTATGTAAAAAACTGAGCCAGACGGGTCTGCATTGCTTCGGCGCTTTCATGTACGAAGATGGTCACTAAGGTACAAAAGTCTCTTGTGCCGATTTTCGCTGACGGGTTGCGCAGTTTCAAGCAGTGTTTCCGCTTCTTTCCAGATTTCGCCGAAGATGTCTGGCTGTGATCAGGCGGCGATTACTGACAGAGAACCCAGCCACGCAGTTTCACACAGCAGGCCGAGGTGCAGTTTTTGGTGTCGATCCAGATCTGGTGACACCAGTTGCGCGGCTTTTCGACGATCGCAGGTGGCTTTTCCAGTTCGAAGGTAACCGCGGGTACGTAGCGTTTTGCCTGGACGATCCCCTTCAGCAGCGAAGCCGGGGACACCTTGGGGGGCGATTTGGCCTGCATCAGGTGACAGGCAGAGAGGGCGTCCATGGCGTATTCCGCACAGTGAATTCCATTCGCGCGTTTGCCCGTGAGGTGATGCCTGATGGAATAGGGTGTGCCCAGTTTCTGATCGAGCAGTCGTTCGTATTCCTCGGTCATCTCTGCAGTGAAAGCGGACCGTGGGTGAAAGACATGGATCGAAGCGGGACGCTGTGTATTCAGGTAGTTTTTCAGCGTCAGACAGCGGGCCCCTGCCCCGTTCATGCTGTCATAGACCACCGGTTCCCCGTTTCGCATGACGATCATGGCGACATGCGTGTAAGGGCTCTGGGTGAAGATGCGAACGGCGAGACAGTCCCCTTTACTGAACAGCAGTGTGCCTGTCTCAACGCGTGTGGAAAGTGAATCGGCCAGTTGGTCGAAGGTCTTAAAATTCATCGTCATCTGTGGTCTTGCAGCCTCGACTGGCTGTTCATTCCTTTGAGTATCCTGTGGCGTGGAAGCGAGGACAGCAATTGACAGGAATAATGACATAACGGGCTCCTTCTGGATAGAGCAATCTGAAATGCCTTATATGAGCACTCCGTTGCGTTGCAGACGGTTTTCTCAGTTACTTAAAGCGATATTTTCACATTCGCAGTTCGCTGTCAACGGGGTGATCTTGGAAAAAGATCAGAAAAATATCCGTAAAAACGGGAAATCAATGACAGCAAGCCTGAGCGTATTGCCAGAAAATGACTCGATTTAAGTCTGTTATATCAAATATATCAAAGCTGTTTTAAGTGAAAGAGGTCCTTTGTAGTTATTCCGGCTTGCGAGCGGCAAGCATGAAGTGGTGTACTGCCCCATCGATGGCGACATCCGTGAAGAGGTCCAGCAGACGATGGGCGTACCATTGATACTGCTTGGTCGAGAACTGCAGGAGTCCGCCCGGTTTGAGCGACCGCAGGCAGAGTTGCAGAAACTGTTCCCCCTGCTCTTCGCTGGTGAAATAGGATTTATTCGTGAGCAGGTAGTCGTAGGCTTCTTCGGGGATGTCTGCTTCCCCGGTGATAAGTTCCGTACGCACCGTGGTGAGTTCGTTCTTCGCGATCCCCTGCTCTGCACAGAGGATGGCGCGGGCGTTGGTGTCTACGGCGTGGATATCGGCATTAGGACATCGGGCGGCAGCGGCGAAAGCAACGATGCCTGAACCGCAGTCGTAATTCAAAATCCGGGATTCATCGGTGAGTTCCATCAGTTTGATCAGCGTACGGGCGCTCTGGTTGGGACGTCGATGACTGAAGACGCCGGGCAGCGTGTATGCGTAAAGCAGTCGCTCGCCTTCACGGATGGCTGTTTCATCCTCGAATGTTTTCTTCTCCGGCGCGTCCTGCTGTTTCTTGCCCTGGTAAACAATACCTGCGTCCGAGACGACGCGGGTGACTTTGGAAAAGAGCGACTGCAGGAACTTGTGGTATTCGTAATCTTTGTCGCGCGGCGAAGCGATGGTCAGCGTGCCCCCCTGCCCCAGGCTGCGGACGGCTGAGAGTGTCAGATCGCGAACGTATTCATCGGAAAACTGTTGCGAGAGTGGCAGCAGGACGGCATCGTAATCGGTTTCTGGTAACTCGCTGTCGCAGAGGGATTGAAATCCGGCACTGATGGTGATGGTCTCGTCGGACTTGAGTTCCGAAACCTGTTCTGCAATCTGCGTGCTGACCGATTTGTTAAAGCTGAAACAGTCGAGCTGCGTTTCCAGGCCGGGACGCTGCAGGAGTTCGATCGTGAACGGCTGCAGGTTGGTTTGAAAACAGAGTGCCCGCGCCGGCTGCCAGTCTGCTTCGAGGAAATCGAGGAGCAGTTGTTCGGGGGGCGGCTGCATTTTCTGTGAGCGTTGTTTCTTTTTCGAACGTCGCGACATCGGTTCTGGTCTTCAGGTTGGATTTAAAAAACGGAAAATTCTTTCTTAAGCAGTCCGTTGCCGGTCGTCAATCATCAGGCGACGCGGCAGATAAAACATTTCAGGTAGTGGTTCTCGGGACAACTGGGGGAAACCGGATGGTCGGCCGGCTGGCCTCGCTGTTCGAGGACCTGGATGTGGCGACCGGTCTGCTGTGCGACCGAGGCCAGCATCTGCTGAAAGTCCTGTTGCGTGACGAGTCCGGAGCAGCTGCAGGTCACCAGGATGCCACCCGGTTTGAGCACATCCAGGGCGAGCCGATTGAGACTGAAGTAACCTTTGAGGGCCTGCTTGACCCCACTGCGGTGCCGGGCCATCTTGGGGGGATCCAGGATTACGGAATCGAACAGCTCCCCCTGCTCTTTGAACTGTTCGAGCACCGCATAAGCTTTGCCCGACTGAAAGCGGATCCGGTTGCCGACGCCATTCAGTTCTGCATTGGCGGTGGCCTGTTCGATGGCCCCCTGGGACGCGTCGAAGGCCTGCACCGACTGTGCCTGTCCATGAATGATGGCATTCAGCGCGAAGGCACCGGTGTAGCAGTGCATTTCCAGGACGCGATGATTCTTGAGATAGCGGGCGGCTGCCAGGCGGTTGTCGCGCTGATCGAGATAGAACCCGGTCTTCTGTCCGGTGACCATGTTCATGCCGTAGCGAATGCCGTTCTCTTCGAGGAAGAAGTGCGGCGGCGGAGTTTCGCCGAACAGCAGCTGATCGGAAATTTCCAGGCCTTCGGCTTCGCGCATCCCCTTCTCCGTGCGGAGCCAGATGCCTTTGCAGGGGAAGCGATCCTTGAGGAAGCGAATGACCAGATCCTGTTTCTGCGAGAGGGCCAGGCTGGAGAACTGGACCAGGAACCAGGAACCGTAACGGTCGATGGTGAGTCCCGAAAGCTGGTCGGCTTCACTGAACACAAGTCGGCAGCCGGAGGTTTCGAAGTCTTCCAGGAGCCCGGTCTCTTCGCGGAGTGCGACGGCCTGTGTGAGTCGCTCGATCCAGAGTTCGTCATTCAGGGGCTGCTCTGCGTCCCACGAGTAGAGTCGCACGCGAATGTTGCTGTTCGGGTTGAACAGGCCTCGCGCAATGAATTCGCCCCGCTCGGTCTGCAGCAGGACTTCCTCTCCCGGCTGGGGCTTGCCCTCGATGCGCGAGATGGCACCGGCAAAGACCCAGGGGTGTCGACCGAAGAACGGAAGTGCGCGGCGCGGCTTGAGCAGGACGCGCGGTAACGGTGGTGTGTCGGTTTCCCCGTTCGTTTCCGAGACGGAGGGCGAAGAATCACTCATGAGAGTTTTCTAATTAAAAAGATCGAACGAATATCGGGGACGCTCGAAAAGATCAGCGAGGTCCAGCATCCCGACAGAGTGGGAGTGGAGCGTATTTATATAGGATCAATACAGGCGGACTTGCAGCGGGTCCCGGTTGCCTGCATCGAGGGGTTATGAATCACTGGAAGCGGAATTGGTTGAACCTTCCACCTCAGCCAGGTAGGCCAGCAGTCGATCGCGTTCATTGGTCAGGTGACGTACGCGGAGCAGTGAACGGACGCGGGTCGTCAGTTCGATGCGGTTGACGGGCTTGGTTAAAAAGTCATCACAGCCGGCCTGGACCGATTTCTCGATGTCGCCCATTTCACTCAGCGCGGTGATCACGAGGATCGGAATGTCACGGGTCTCTTCGCTTTGTTTGAGCTGGGCACAGACTTCATAACCGCTGAGCTTGGGCATCATGATGTCGAGCAGAATCAGGTCGGGTTCGATTTCAGCGACTTTTTCCAGCGTCTCTTTCCCATCGTAGGCCATGAACGTTTCGTAGCCTTCATCCAGCAGGTAGGCATCGAGCAGTTCACAGTTCTGATGATTATCATCTGCGATGAGGATTTTTGAATTCTTCAATGAGATTTCAGACGACATGGTCTATAAGCCTAATGTGATGAAAGTTTATGAATACCGGGCCTGTTACTCCCGAGATAGCTGACTTTGATTTCTGTAATTTATCTCATTTAAAGTCGAATCACAATAACTGCCAGTCCGATTTTAGGGCCCCTGCCCCGTTTTTCGAGCCGAATCAGGCCGTTACCGCCGCTATGCACAACGGCACTGACCACCACAGCCGGATGATTCACCCGTCGCAGCAGCATCCGGATTCTTCCGCTGGCAGCCACAACCCTGCTTGTTACAGCCGCATTTCTTTTTGATGGCCTGGGTTACCGGAGAGGCGACGATCATCCGCCGAAGCAGAACTTCGTTAATGCGGCCTCGAAAGCGGATTTTGCCATCGATGAGCACAACGGGGACACAGGTGCCGAATTTTTCCACCAGGGCGGGATCACTGAAGATATCGATCATTTCCCAGGCTGGCAGGTAGGCGGCGTAGTCTTCCAGGATGTCGATTGCCTCTTCACAGAGCGGACAATCGTGTTTGGTGTAGACAGTCAGGCTTTCAAACCGCTGGCCCGGTTCTTCGGGCATCCAGTCTGCGTCTTGTACGATAGGCTGCTGCCTGAGCTGTTTTTTCATTTCGACTTTAGAAACCTGGTGCAGAACCGCCACTCCGCCTCCGGAGAGTCCCAGCGCGAGCAGTTTCCAGATCGAAGGGCTGGAGTACCAGGAGCGTGGCATCTCAAAGGGGAGCCATTCCGTTCCGATAAATGAGAGAGCCAGGATGGATAACCCTAGAAATAACATGGAGTTACCCAGAAATGCGAGCCCCGGCGGTAGTTCCTCTTTATGTGCAATCGTACTCATGTGTCTTTCCTGATCCGTCCCTGTGAGCAGCCAGACCGGTCCCTGATCTGTACTATATAAGTAATCATCGAATCCTGACGCCAAATATTATAGTCAATTGCCCTGCTTTTTAAATCTCTGCCCGGTTTTATCCCTGTTTCTGTGAGAACGAGGGGCCTGGGAGCACGTTCTGAATTTCCCGGGGCAAACCGGTAGTGTTCAAATTGTCTGAGCTGATTTATGAAAACCAGGTGTCCCCAAGTGGCGAATTTTGCATTCACGGGGAATCAGGATATTCCTTAAACCAATACTGGTCAGTCGTTAAATCGGATGCTAGAGTGTTACTATAGCCCCGCGCAGATGAGAGTTTCATCGATGGACACGTTGAACGAATTGGTAAAGAATGGCAGGTAAACAAACGGCCGAGGGTTTTCTGAACCTGGTGAAGCAGAGCGGTCTGGTATCGGTCGATCAGCTGAAAAAGCTCCTCGCGGAATACCAGGAGCAGGACCGAAAACTGGGAGAACCCAGTGAGATCGCCGAGGAACTGATTGGGCGAGCTTTACTTACGCGCTGGCAGGCAAACAAGCTGCTGCAGGGAAAACACAAGGGTTTTTTCCTGGGAAAATACCGACTGCTGGACCTGGTCGGCAAAGGGGGCATGAGTTCGGTCTACCTGGCGGAACACGTGCTGATGCGGCGGCGATGTGCTATCAAGGTCCTGCCTTCCAAACGCGTCAATGACGCCTCTTACCTGGCGCGATTCCATCGCGAAGCCCAGGCGGTCGCCTCGCTGGATCATCCGAATATTGTACGCGCGTATGACGTCGATCATGAAAAAGAGAACGACGCCGAGATTCACTTCCTGGTCATGGAATACGTGGACGGGAAAGATCTGCAGGAGATCGTCAACAAGAACGGGATCCTCGATTTCCGGGACGCGGTGAATTACATCCGCCAGGCAGCCAATGGTCTCGCGCATGCTCATGAAGCAGACATGGTGCACCGCGACGTCAAGCCGGGCAACCTGCTCGTTGATTCGAAAGGGGTCGTCAAGATCCTCGATCTGGGACTGGCGCGTTTCTTCCATGAGGGAGAAGACAAATCGCTGACGATCGCTCACGATGAAAAAGTGCTGGGTACGGCAGATTACCTGGCGCCCGAGCAGGCGATTGACAGTCACCAGGTGGATTCCCGGGCCGACATCTACAGCCTGGGATGTACGCTGTATTTCCTGTTGACGGGGCATCCCCCCTTCACCGAAGGTTCCCTGGCACAGCGACTGATGGCGCATCAGACCAAGGAACCGCCTCCGGTGACGGATGACCGTCCCGATACCCCCGAGGATCTGGTGCAGATTCTGAATAAGATGATGGCCAAGGATAAGGAAGAACGGTATCAGACAGCCTATGAAGTGGCAGCGGTATTGTATGAATGGCTGCAGAGTCACACCGATGAAGAATGGCGGCAGAACAATTTGAGTAGCGGCGTCGGGTCTGGCGTGGGGCTGACCCAGGGGGAAGGCAGTGGTAGTGGTGCGGAGAAAGGGAATCAGAATCCGGAGCTGGCAGCGTTCCTGTCGAACCTGAAGGAAGAATCCGGCATCGCCCGCGAAACCAAACCAGAGAACCCGAAACCCGAGGCTCCTAAACCACAACGGAATCCGGGATTGTTGCAGCCAGCGTCCTCCAGTCTCAATGTGCGTGACTCTTCGGTTCTGCCCGATGACAAAATCAGTTCGGCGTCGACACGGATTGCCGGCAGTTCTGCGGTGACATCTTCGGCAGCAGAAATCAAGCCGGAGCCACCCCAGGAAAAACAGGCAGCGAAACCCGTGGCCAAACCGGTCGCAAAGCCAGTCGCGAAACCAACGGCGAAGCCGGTTGCGAAACCGGTGGCCAAGGCGGCGCAGAAGCCCGTTAAGAAGCCGGCTCCAGTCAGCGAGGCCCTGCCCGATGATTCTGTGATCCTCGAAGCAGAAGTGGATGAGGAAGAAGCGGAAGTCGTAGAAGAGGCGGCTGCCGCAGAAGCTGTCATCGGCGGACGTCAGTGGATCATGCCTGCAGTGATTGGCGGCGGGATTGGGGTGCTGTTGATTATCGGCGTGGTGATGTTTGCCCTTTCCGGCGGCGAAGATGAGAAGCCCGCCCCGGAAGTGGTTGCTGATAAAAAGACCGAACCGGCGCCACCGCCCGAACCGGACAGCCTGCCGGATGAAATCATGGTGGGACCGGAGGCGAAATACAAAACGATCGCCGCGGCTCTGAAAGATATCAAGATCGTCTTTGACAAGACCTTTGGAGTCGACAGTAAACAGTACACAATCAAGGTGGCCGCCGGTCAGGAACTCAAAGAGCGGATTCAGATCGATAATTCGGATCTGAGTTATCCCAAGGGAATTAGCATCGTGGCCGAGAACGGCAAACCGGTGATTCTGGCTCCCGAGGGTCCGGAAGCGGTGCTGAATCTCAAGGGAATTGAAGGGCTGACGATCGACGGATTCTTAATCCGTGCCCAGGGGAAAAAGGTGGCGATCGAACTGTCTGAATACCTCGTGGGAACCAGCCTGAAAAATCTGAAGGTCAATGATTTTCAGCAGACCGGAGTCCTGGCGAAAGGGGTTTCCGGTCTGGGGAATGAACCGTTCCTGCTCGAGAATGTAAGCCTCAAGGCGGGCAGCCCGAAAGCCATCGGCCTGGACTTCACCGGCGAAACAAACCGTGGTCTGGTTCTGGCGAATGTCCGCTGCCTGACAGCGATGCAGATTGGCGCGCGGTTCTCGTCCAGTGTGCGGGACACGCAGATCAAGGAGTGTATTTTCTCCGAAAGCATGACGGGCATTCAGTTCGAGTCGCTGGGATATACTTTCAGCAGTCTCAAGCTGACCAACAACACTTTCTTTATCACCAACTCGGCGATTGTGATCACCGCGATGCCGACCCCCGACAGCGAACTGGTGGAAATTTCCCGTAACCTGTTCTCGACTGTCGAAGGGGCGGAAGCCAAGGTGGAACAGAACAATAATCCCGAGCTCTGGGGGAAAATTCTGAAAGCCCAGGAAAACTATTCCTCCCGCACAGCGCCCAACCCGTTGCCTGCGAACGAACTGAATCTGTTCAAGAACAAAGGCAAACAGGGGGACGCGAAGTTGAACGATTTTGTTTCCACCACGCCCGGTGATGAGAAGTTCCTGTCCCCTGCCCCGGACAACCCGGCCCGTAAGGTTGCAGGGACACCTGGTGGGATGAAACCCTATGTGGGTGCGGTCGCGCCGTAGGGGATGCCTCTCATTCTCTGATTGAGAGATCAGTGGTGGGTGAAACTATGTAAGAAGGCCGAGCCGGTGGTGGTATTCTTTAACGCGTGGTAAACATAGTTTGTTACAACCTTGTTTCCACAAAAGAAAGGAACCACTCATGTTTTATGCCGGCATCGACCTTCACAAACAGAGTATCACAGTCTGCGTCGTAAATGAAGCGCGTAAAATCGAGAAACGGAAACGTCTGATGTGCGCCAATGAAGCTGCTATCGTGGCCTTCTTCAAGGAGGTCATCCAGGAACTGGGGCCCTTTCGCGCGGTCGTGGAAGCGACGGCCAGCTACGAATGGCTGATCAAACTCATCGAGCCCCTGGCTGATAAAGTGATCCTCGCCCACCCTGGTAAATTGCGGGTCATCGCTGAGTCCACGCGGAAAAGCGATCGTCTCGATGCCCAGGTTCTGGCCGAGTTTCTGTCAAGAGACATGGTACCAGCCTCGTATCGCCCAACCCCTCGGCAACGCGATCACCGCGGCCTGGTACGTCAGCGGAGCTCCATTCAACGCCGGATTACTTCGGTCAAGAATCGCATGCGACGGATCATGAGCAACTACAATGCAGATCGACCAGACCTGTTCAGAAAAGCGGGACAAGAGTATGTCAGCAGCTATCCCCTGTCGGCCGCTGATCGGATTTGCATGAATCAACTGACCTCAGAATGGCTTTTCTTTCTCCAACAGTTGAAGTCAGCCAACCAGGCACTGGTCGACTTTGCCGGGACGGCTCCGATTCGTGAACAGCATCAGCGGGAACTGCTGCAGAGTATCCCGGGCGTTGGTTTTGTGATCACTGAAGTCGTGTTATCGGAGATTGCAGACATCGATCGATTCGACTCTCAGAAGCAGGTAGTTGCCTACGCGGGCCTGGCACCGGGACAACGGGAAAGTGCCGGGAAGATGAAGGAACTCCACATCGAAAAGGCAGGTTCCCGTTATTTGCGCTGGGCGCTGGTGGAGGCCGCCTGGCAACTGGTGTATCGGGTACCGCGCTGGAAGACGATCTACGAGAGGTTGAAAAAACGCTTGAAGGCTAAAAAAGCCATCGTGGCGATCGCCAGGCGTCTGCTGGGAATGATGGTCGCGATCATGAAATCAGGCGAACCATTCACAGCGACACACCAGCCTGCCTGAAACAGGCTGACGAGTAATACAGATTTGAATTAATAACATCAGAGACAAAATCAATCGGGAATGTGTGAACGACCCCGACCGGGCCCATGAAGGCGGGGAAATGTCTGCGACCTTCGTCAGGGTGAATGGGGCGTTCTTCGTACGGATGTTTAATGGCGACGGCCTGCAACAGTGGTCGATCCCGAATAGATGGTTGAGCGTACCGCTTGATTGTGTCTCAGAAAGGAATCCATGCGCAAAGAATTAAATCACTTGACAAGATGTTCTTCATAGATGGGCCCGAATAAAATTCGGGCCGAGCGCAGCGAGCAGGAGGTTGCTGAGAGAACTTGCGAATTGAGTTCCCATTTTTGATGCTGAATAGCAGCTTGAGTGAGGCGCGTTTGCTTATCAGGCAACGTGAGAACAGAGACCTCCTATTGCCTGCGGCAATCCCGGATTTTATCCGGGAGCACCCGACCCGGAAGATGCTAGTTGAGGCCGAGGTCGGCGTAGATGGCGTCGTTGATTTCTTTTGCGCGGCGCTGATGTTTGGGTTCACCCGGTCTGCCATTCGCGACGACCGCGACGACCAGTTCCCGTTCCGGATCTGCAAAGGAGATGGAAGACTGAGAGCCGCCGTGTCCGAAGGTCGGTTCGGAAGCGGCCTCACCGAAACCATAGGGGACGGTTTGAGCGCCGTAGCGATTTGAATTGACGATGAAGCCCAGACCGTAGTCGACCTTGTGCTGCAGGGTCAGGTCGAATTCATCGACGCGATGTCGGGTGGTCATGGTTTCGACCGTCTGCGGATCAAACAGAGGCATTCCCGCATTGAGCAGGCATTCATAGAACCAGCCCAGTTCGCGGATGGGGCCGCGGGCATTGCCGCCGGGCGAAGCTTTGATACACCGCGGCGCCTCGTGCCAGTCGGTGAGCAGCATCTCCCCTTTATCTCGCTGGTACACGTACGCGATGTTCTCTTGAAACTGTTCGTAGACTTCTGCAGGCATGCCGAGCCAGCTGCCGGTCATCCCCAGCGGTTCGAGAATCAGTTCCCGCATGGCCTGGGGATAAGCGGTTTCGGTAATTCGCTGCAGGACTTCACCGAGGATGAACCAGCTGGACGAAACATGGTAACCTGCGGTTTTACCGATCTGCCAGTTCTCTTCGAGGGGCGCATCACAGATGCGTTGCAGGGATTCGTCCCAGTCCAGTTCCGGCCAGCCGGGATCGACATTACGGAAGCCGGCAGTATGATTGAGGATGTGCAGCAGCGTGATCGGTTCTTTACCGTGCGTGCCGAACTCGGGGATGAACCGGGTAACGCGGTCATCAAGGCTCAGTTGTCCCTGCTCCCAGAGACGAGCGATGGCCATCGCTGTCAGTGGTTTTCCTGCGGAGAGCCAAAGATTGATTGTCTCGGCGGTCATAGGCACTCCGGGACGGGCTTCACCGACGCCGGTATCTGCGATGGTTTCTCCCTGGTGAGAGACATAGATCTGTACGCCGGTATGCAGTCCTGCTTCGATCCCTGCGAGGATGCGTTGTTCGGTGGTGGGGAGACGGTCTGACAGTGTTGACACGGAAAACTCGCTGAGTTCAGGGTTCGGGATTGAGGCATTAAGTGTACGTTGCTTTTAGCGGAATGAGGGGGGGAATTCAACTGAGGGTAACACGTAGGGGCCACCCTGTGTGGTGGCCCGCTGTATTGGTGTCGTTTGTGTGGTGGTATTCGAAAGTGGTATCCGGTTCCGATCGAAGTGTGATCCGGTTTGGATGTCACCAGGCGGGCGGGCACATGGGCACCGCCCCTGCAAGTCGCTCAGTTTGGTTTCCCGGTTCTGTGCAGGTCTATTTCCCTGTCAGTTTCCTGCTCGCTGCGCTCGGCCCGAATTGCATTCGGGCCTACCCTTTGAAAATTAATTCTGAGAGGAAAATAGTGGGACGATTTCTCACTAGATGGCGGATACTATGAGACCTCCTGTTGCCTGCGGCAATCCCGAATTGCATTCGGGACCACCCGGGGAACGTGTTTACAATTTTCCCTCATGTGTTTTATTTTGAATGAGGCTCGCCAGGCGGGCAGGCACACAGGCCAGCCCCTACTTTTGAATCCATTGATTTCATGGTTCACGGTGGGGCTGATGATTTCTGATTGATACGGGTTCTGGTATTATGAGAGCAATCATCGCCAACCCGCGCCGGTTGATGTTTGAGTTCATACTCACTCTGAAAGGAAGCGAGACGACCAGCCATGAAGATTACCGCGATTAAGACCTTTCCCGTACGTATTCCCCTCAAACCGGAACGCCGCATGATCTCCGCACTGGGGAAACATGATGTTTCCCAATACCTGGTGTTACGCGTTGAGACCGATGCCGGGATTGAAGGGGCCGGAGAGGCGACGGTCATCTCCCGCTGGAGTGGTGAGACGGTCTGGGGCGCCCAGGCACTGGTGGATCGGATCTTTACTCCCCTGCTGTTGGGGCATGATCCGTGTGATATTGATGGTGTGAATCTGATCATGGACAAGATCGCGCAGGGGAACTGGTTTGCCAAGTCGGCGATTGAGATGGCCTGCTGGGATATCAAAGGCAAAGAAGCGGGTAAGCCCGTGTATGAACTGCTGGGCGGCGCTGCCCGTAGCCGTTCGATTAAGTGCCGGTTCTCCATGGGCGCGTATTCGCTGGAACGGGCCGAGCGGCGGACAAAGGAACTGGTGGAAGCCGGTTTCAGCACGATCAAGGTCAAGGTGGGAACGGATCCCGATGACGATGTGGCCCGCGTCAAAATGGTGCGGGAAACGATGGGGCCAGACCTGGAACTGACCATCGATGCGAACGCGGGCTGGGATGCAGCGACCGCGATTGCCGCGATGGAACGCATGGAGGAATTCAACGTGGCCCTGTTTGAACAGCCCACGCATCGGGGCGATTTCGCCGCACTGGCTGAAGTGAGACGGGCGATCAAGCCGGAGATCATGGCGGATGACATCTGCTTTGACCTGGCGGATGCCAAAGAGTGTATCCGCAACGAAGCTTGCGATGTGATCAACGTGTATCCCGGCAAGAACGGAGGCATCAGCAAGACGGTCGAGATTGTGAAATACGCCGGCGAATATGGAATCCCCTGCAGTATTGGTTCGAACCTGGAGCTGGATATTGCTTCGGCCGCGATGTGCCATTCCGTGATCGCCTGTCCCAACATGAACATCGAAGAGTACCCGGGGGATATTCTGGGACCGGAATACCATGAAATCTCGGTCGTCAAAAATCCGCTGCAGATCGAAGGACCCGTCATCACATTGCCCGAGGCTCCCGGACTGGGAGTGGAAGTTGACTGGGGCATTGTCGAAGCCAACCCCTGCGGTTAAGCTCTGCTGATTCGTGCTTTCTCAAACACAAGTTTTATATGGAAACAACCCTGATGAATGATAATTACGTCGCCCTGATTACCGGTTCTGCCACAGGCGTGGGCCGGGCCTGTGCCCTGCGGCTGGCCGAAGAGGGCTTTGACATCGTCGTCAACTATTCGCAGAGCCAGACAGAAGCCGAGGAAACCAGAACGCTGGTGGAAGAACTGGGTGTGCAGGCGCTGTTGATTCAGTGCGATGTCAGTGATGATGCCGGCGTCAGGAAGATGGTGGGCGAAGTTGAAGAGAAATGGGGGCGACTGGATGTGCTCGTGAATAATGCGGGGACCACCGAATTCATCGAACACAACGATCTGGACGCGGTAACCGAGGAGATCTGGGATCGCCTGCTGGGCGTGAATCTGAAGGGCCCCTTCTTCTGTATTCGTGCCGCCGCGAAGCTGTTACGCGAGAGTGATATTGGCGCGGTGGTGAACGTGAGTTCGACGGCAGGCGTTGATGGACGCGGTTCGAGCGTGCCTTACTGTGCGAGCAAGGGGGCGCTGAATACGATGACGAAATCCCTGGCCCGTGCACTGGGACCGGAGATTCGTGTGAACTCTGTCTGCCCCGGTCCGATCGACAGCCGCTGGCTGAAGCGAGTGATGACTGATGAGCAGCTGGCGGAGATGACCTCCGAGTACCCGATCCCCCGCCCTGCCCTGCCGGAAGATATCGCGGATACCGTGGTCTATCTCGCGCTGGGAACGTCACTCTCCACCGGGCAGATGCTGGTCGTTGATGGCGGCCGGACGATGTAACCGGTCGGTCTACTTCGATTCATTCCAGTAGATCTTGAGATTATGGGAATTGCGACCAGCGGCGACGATATCAATTTTGCCGTCGCCGTTCAGGTCGCCCAGACGCAGGTCTTCACAGGCCATGCCGTTGTCGTCGATCCAGGCTGACTCCCACGTTTTTCCTGAAGCGTCGGTGGCCCAGTAGACTTTGACGCCGACCTTCTGATCTTTGTTGGGCGTACGCCAGCCTGCGACGATTTCCTGTTGCGAATCACCGAACAGGTCTGCCGTGGCAACCGCGTGGCCGGCTTTGATGTTGTCGTCCAGGACCTGGCGCTGGTCGATTCCCTTGTTCGAGCCCGCAGACTGGTAGAGTACCAGGCGGTCGCCGTGCAGGGGTTCGATGGTGGCGATGAATTGATTCTCTGGTGCCAGCTGGCCCATGCGGATTTCTCCACTCCCCTCGATGAGAGGGAATTTCTGTGTGGTCCATTTGCCGTTCTGGTAGGAGAGCAGCATCGCGCCTTCGCGGCCGGCGTAGAGAATTTCTTCCGCCGGTGTGGATGGGATCCATTGGGCGGGATCGAGATTGTGGGTGACGTGCATCGTGTCTTCGATGACGGTCTGCTGCCACTCGTCCCGGGGGTTGTCCGGCTTTTCGTAAGCGATGAGTTTGACACCGGCCCCTTCGCCCCGCTTGTTGCCTTTTCCGTGCAGAGGAGAAACGACGAGTGCGAATTTCTGATCGTCCAGTTTGACCCAGCGCATACGATGCACGACCGGCTGGTTAGGGAGCTTCACCGGTTCCCAGAGTTGACTGCGGTCGGCCGGGGGAACGAGATAGAAGACGGCACCGGAATTCAGGGTGTCGCCGGGATTCCATTGTCCGCCGACGGCGATTTCGACTTTTCCGTCGCCGTCAATATCGCGGGCGGCGATGCAGACGTTGTCGCGTTCAGTCAGGTTCTCGGCGATGACGTGCCGCTGCCAGCTGGGGTTTTCGTACCAGACGAATTCTTTCTTGTCGGCCAGCAGAATGTCCGGCTTTCCATCTCCGTTGACATCACCGATGGCGGTGCCGTAGCCGATCTCGACGGTATCGTCGATGGTCTGTGGTTTGAATTTCGGAGTCGTGTCTGCGGCGAAACAGACAGAGGTCGAGAACAGGCAGGCGGTGATCAAGGCTGAGCGCAGCATGGGAAACCTTTTAGCGATACACGGGGACAGGCGGGATGATGTTGACAACCATGATTGGAGCCGATTGTGGTCGGGAATGCAAGGAATTTCGGAGTTCGTGTTCTGTTATGGAAGCGGGCTGTTCCCGCTTCACAGTTCAATTTGCGCAGTACGTCCAGCAGGCAGTGACGGTTTTTGCCTGTTCCCGTCGGTGCCGATGGTTATGTTTGTGGGTGATGGCAGGCGTTGTTTTTACACGCGGCTGCGAACGGATGCTATCTTCCGGAACGGCGCGAGGGCGTCAAGCGGAATTCATATTCTGAATTCACTGCGAGTGCACCTGAAATTCAGGTGAGTCTGGTTTGAAATGCGTTGAGTATGCTCCGAAATGATTTGAAATGTTACGAGACATCGAGGACCGGTTCAAACTGTTCCGGTGAAAAACGGGAAAATTCGGCGTCGATTCAGGTGCATCTGGGTCAGTGGTTCGTCGTGTTCCAGTGCACGCATCGTCCGCCTCGCGCGCGAAGCACAATTGCAACAAAATACGATTCGGAAAGAGCCGATCAAGTTCAATATGAGCAGGTCGATGAGAGGGACGTTCAGTGAGGGAAACGACAGGCTGGGATTTGGGCAGGTGGGAGTTTGGCGGTCGAACCACAAACTGGGAGAGTGTGCTCTGCGACCTCCTGTTGCCTGCGGCAATCCCGAATTACATTCGGGACCACCCCGGGGCGCGTTTATCTGGGTCCCTTGACGTGTTTCACTGGCGACGTGACGTCGAGAGGCGGGCGGGCACATGGGCACCGCCCCTACGCAGAGAATCATATCGAGAAGGTTCAACCGAAGAGCTGTTTGAGTGGTTCGCCGCCGTCGTTGATGGGGATGGGGCGTTCGAGGGAGTCGGGGAGCATCAGGCCCGGGTCGATTCCCAGCGCCCAGTAGATAGTGGCGGCGAGGTCTTCGGGAGTCGTGGGATGCTCAATCGGTTTGGTGGCCTGACGGTCGGAACTGCCGTAAGTGGTGCCTCCCTGGATACCGGCTCCGGCGAGCAGTGCCGGGAAGAGTTGACTCCAGTGGCCGCGACCCCAGCTCTTGTTCGGTTTGGGAGTGCGGCCCATTTCCCCCAGGGCGACGACGAGAGTTTCGTCGAGCATGCCCCGCTGTTCCAGGTCGGCCAGCAGTGTGGCGCAGCCCTGGTCGAAGGTCGGCAGCAGGTTCTGTTTGACATCGTCACTGTTGCGATGCGAGTCCCAGCTGTAGCCGTCGACACAGTCATAATGCACGGTGACGAAGCGCACGCCGGCTTCCACGAGGCGGCGTGCCATCAGACAGGATTGACCGAACAGGTGCCGTCCGTACTGATCGCGGAGGGCATCCGGTTCCTGTTTGATGTCGAGTGCATTGCGGGTGTTGTCGGAAGTCAAAAGGGCGAGCGCCCGTTGTCGAAAGCGGTCGAAGATCTGGGCGTCCTCTTTGTCGAAGTTGCGTTTCATCAGATCGAAGTGCTTGAGCAGATCGATGCGACGCTGAATCGTCGACAGGGGAACTTCAGGGGCGAGCCCTTCAATCTGGTAACTGAGTTCTTTATCGGAGCAGTCGCGCCAGTAGGGATTATCGGTGGAGTCGCGGCTGTCCACGGTGGTGGAGAGCGGATTGTAGGCGCGTCCCAGCCAGCCAGCGTATTCACCGGGGCGGATATAACGACCGCCGGCCTGCAGGCGACCAAGTCGATTGGGAAGCACCGTGTAGTTGGGGAGATCGCGTTCGAGTCCGCCGGGTGTGTGCTGAGTCAGGTATTCGACGACCGATCCCATCGAAGGCCAGTCTTTGGGAGTCGCATCGAAACCACCGCCGATGGGAAGGTGCCAGCGTTGTCCGGTCTGGATGTAATGACCGCCACCACTGTGATCGTTGAAGGTGTGCGTCATGCTGCGGACGACGGAGAATTTATCGGAGACATTCGCCAGTCGCGGCAGGTGTTCGCTGATGAGCAGTCCCGGGGTGCGGCAGTCGATGGGCTGGAAAGGACCGCGAATTTCGCTGGGTGCTTCCGGCTTCATGTCGAAGGTTTCGAGCTGGCTCGGGCCGCCGAAGAGGAACAGGAAGATGACCGATTTCGCCCGCCCCCCCTGAAACGGGTTGACGATCTGCTGCTGTTCTGCCTGCAGCATTTTCGGGAGCGAGAGACCGAGGAGCCCTGCTCCGCCGGTGGTGAGGACATCGCGACGGGACATCTTTCCCGTGGCGCGCTGGGGCTGATTCAGAATCGAGAACATGGGGTGAACCTTTCGTTCCATTCAGTCTGTTACGTGAATTCGATTCCTGCTCGTGCCAGCAGTGAGAAGTCCCGGCGAGGCGGCCGGAAACTTCTGTCGGGACATTCTAACAATTCATCGGCGGGCTGTCTCTATGATATGTAAGGTTTTTTATGTGTTTTTCCGGGTCCAAAAAAAGTCGGTTTCTGTTGTAGGTTTTGTGGTGACATGCAGTTACATTGGATAACAGATAATCAGGTATTGAAGAGTCGAGTTCATCGCGCTAGGTCATCTCTCTTTCAGATCGCAGGAGATTCAGGGAATGCTTTCGTTACGGAATCAATGTTTGTTGCTGGCTTTACAGGTTTTATGTTTCACCGGGTTCAACGGGATGCGTCCCGCACAGGCGGAGGACTGGCCCCAGTTCCGCGGCCCGAACTGCTCTGGGGTTTCCACTGAGAAACATAAACTGCCGGCTGAGTTCGACGATCAGAAAAATGTGATCTGGTCTGCAGAACTGGGCGACGGCATCGGCTGTCCGGTGGTTGCGGGCGGACGCGTATTTACTTCGGGAATGGTCGACAAGGAGAAGGTCGGCCTGTACGCCTTTGATGCCGAGACCGGTAAGAAACTGTGGGAGCGGACCTGGGATACGGGTGAGCTTTTAGAGATTCACAAAACCAACAGCTTCGCTGCCACGACCCCTGCTGCGGATGACGAACGGGTTTACTTCTACTTCAGCACACTGGGGATGCTGGCCGTCGATGCTGAGACGGGGGCGGATGTCTGGAAACAGGAACTGCCGATTCCCTACTTCGTTTTCAAATGGGGCGCGGGGATGTCCCCGACTCTGTATAAGGACCTGGTGTTGTTCTGTCAGGACGATGACCTGGCGCCGGCATTTTATGCCTTCGATAAAAAGACCGGCAAGATTGTCTGGAAAGATGATCGCAGCGACCAGGCGGTGAACTATTCTCATCCGGTGATCTGTGAAACGGATAAAGGAGATGAAATCGTTGTCGCGGGAACCGGGAAGCTGATCGGCTACGATCCGAAGACCGGGAAGCGGCTCTGGAGTGCACGTACCCTGCTGCGAAATATCAAAACCACGCCGGTGAGCCGAGACGGGATTATCTATGTCTCACTGCAGAGTGGCGGGATTGCCAATCAGTGGCTGGCTTCGATCGACCGCTGGGAGACCGGTAACAGCGATGGTAAGGTGACCAAGGAAGAGATCCAGGCGTTCGTGGGTAAGACTAAAGTGCCCGAGGCGTTCTACAAGAAGACTTTCGACCGGGGCGATCTGAATAAGGATGGCGCACTGGAAGGGGAAGAACTGGACATCGCGTTTCTGCCTCCCGGTAACGAGGCGGGTGCCAAGTTTGGTGAAGAGCCGGCCCAGGAGTTCGTACTGGCCGTCAAAGGGGGCGGACGCGGCGACGTAACGAAATCGCATCTGCTCTGGAAGCATAAGACCAAGTACACCGACCATATTGTCTCGCCGCTGGTGACAGAGAACCGGATGTTCCTGGTCAAAGGGGGCGGGATTTCGACCTGTTATGAAATCGACAAAGGCAAGAAGGTCTGGGGACCGAAACGGATTCAGAACGAATGCGAATACTTCGCCTCCCCGATTTATGGCGACGGGAAGATTTATGTCGCCGGCGAGAACGGAAAGATCGTGGTGCTGGAAGACGGTCCCGAGCAGAAGATCATCGCCAAGAACGACATGGGGGATTCGATTCTGGGGACCCCGGCGATCGCGGACGGGCGGTTGTTTATTCGGACCCGCAAGCATCTGTATTCTATAGGATTGAAATAATTGTGAAGTGGCTGCGTTTTAGAATTCCATTTCGAGTCAAAAGCATGCTGTCTGCGGGCAGCATGCTTTTGGTGTTTCTGCTGTCTCAGATCTCTGCACAGGCTGAGCAACCGGTGTTCGTGCATTACATGCCCTGGTATTCGTCAAAGCCGGTCAGCGGACAATGGGGCTGGCACTGGACGATGGGGCACTTCAATCCGGACAAGCTGGCAGGAAAAGGGATCAGAGAAGCGGCCACGCATGATCCCCCTGTGATCGGGCTGTATGATTCGAATGATCCCGATGTGCTGGAGTGTCAGGTCTTGCTCATGAAGCTGGCAGGGATTGAGGGAGTGATCATCGACTGGTACGGGATCACGGATTTTCGCGATTACGGAATGGTGCACCGTAACACGCAGCACCTGATCAAATTTGTGAAACGGGCCGGGTTGAAGTTTGCGATCTGTTACGAAGACCAGACACTCAAACATCTGGTGGAGGGAAAACAGATTCCAGCCTCTCAGGTGATAGCCCAGGGGAAATCCGTGATGGGCTGGCTGGACGAGCACTGGTTTGGCGATGACGCTTATCTACAGGTTGACGGCAAGCCATTGCTGCTGGTTTTTGGTCCTCAGTATTTAAATCAATCACAGTGGAAAGAATTGAGAACCGGTTTGAAGCATTCACCGCTGATCTGTGGATTGCCGCATCTGGTTCAACCAGCCGGGCTGGATGGACTCTTTGCCTGGCCTCCTGTTTCGGGTGGGAAAACTGTCACGCCTGAAATGTGGCGGAAACGGCTTACTGAGTACTACGCACGAGCGCCACAGGAGACGGTTATATCAGTTGCCTTTCCCGGCTTTCACGACATCTATCAGCAGGCGGGCCTGCATGCGAGCTATGGATCAATCGAGGCCCGGGATGGAAAGACCCTACAGGAAACGTTGCAACTGGCAGCCGAAAGCAATACTCCTCTGATTCAGGTCGCGACCTGGAACGATTATGGCGAAGGAACCGTGGTGGAACCTCAGGTACAGGGGGGCTATCGCAATCTGGAGATCATCCGTTCGTTTATTGCAGCCCGGTCTCCCCGGAAAGTTGCAGGGACGGCCCGCGATTTACGGCTGCCGGTGTTGTGGTATCGACTCAAGAAACAGTATGCGGGCGAGCAGACCGTGACAGCGAAACTGAATGAAGCGACCGCCCTGCTCCTGGCGGGAGACATAGAGCCGGCCCGTCGGATTCTGGAAGAGTTTGCGTTGGATGAGTGAGTGGGCGATGGTTTTGACTTTGAATTAGTCGTGCTTTGACGAGGACCAGCTGGTGGCGGATATTCCCCTTTTCCGGGCCGATCCGATCTGTATGATTTCTCCAAGGTGAGGCGCGTTTTTTACATAGACAGCGTGCTCCCTGTGACCTCCTGTTGCCTGCGGCGATACCGGATTGCATCCGGTACCACCCGGCATTGAGGTTTCGAGAAACATTGAGGGGGCACCCTGTTTCGTGTTTTTTGAGTTTAGTATCCAGTCCCGTTTGAAGTGTCAACTGATTTGTCTGTCGCGAGGCGGGCAGGCACACAGGCCAGCCCCTACGCCGCACCTGGTTTGATTTCTAAATCTGAAAATCCCGGTTTTGCTTGATCTTCGCTGCTGATCTGGTAATATGCACAATCGATTGTGCAAAGGGGTTCCATGAGCAAGTCTGTAAACAAATCGATTACGTTGAAAGAGGTCGCTGCCGCTGCCGGAGTGAGTGTCTCGACGGCTTCACGGGCTCTCTCCGGTAAGGCGGAAGCGTATCGCATCAGCAGTGCGACCGAGCAGTCGGTGCGGAAAGCAGCCGAAAAACTGCAGTTCTCCCCCAGCCTGCTGGCGCGATCGTTGCGTTCTCAACAGACCAAACTTCTGGGCGTGGTGCTACCTAATGTGGCGAACCCGTTCTTTGCGGCGATTGCGCGGGAGATCACCCTGGCGGCCGAGGAAGAGGGATATTTGGTGCTGCTGACGGACAGCCAGGAAAACAGTGAGACCGAGGCCCGGCTGGTGGACCAGTTGCAGGCCCGTCAGATTGAAGGGCTGGTGGTCTGCCCGGTGGGGATAGAGAACCGCCATTTGAAATCGCTGGCGAAACAGAAGCTGCCCCTGGTGCTGGTCGATCGTGGCTTTGACGATCCCGCGCTGGTGAGTGTGACCTCCGACCATCGGGCGGGTGCCCGGGAGGGGATGCAACAACTCCTGGAAGCGGGACACAAGACAATCGGCGTGTTACAGGGATTGCCTGAGACCCTGCCCAACCGGGAACGACTGGCGGGCGTGCAGGCCGCTTTGGAGGATCAGGGGTTGAAGTATGATCCGGGTTTGATCGCCGGTCACAATTTTGATGAGGCCTCCGGATATGCAGCCGCGAAAACGCTGCTCACGGAACGTCCCGAGATCACCGCGCTGTTTGCTTTCAGTAACCAGAACGCACTGGGGGCACTGCGGGCGGCCAGCGAACGGGGACGTACCATTCCCGGTGATCTGTCATTGATCGCATTCGACGATCATCCGTTCGCCGCTTATCTGGCAGCGCCGCTTTCGTCGGTCAGCCAGGATGTGAACCAGCTGGGGCGCGTGGCGGCCCGATTACTGTTGGAGCAGATCCGGACCGGCAAACCACCCGAACAGAAACATTATCAGATTCCCGTCCAGCTCATTCAGCGGGCTTCCATACAGCCGCCCGCCTGAGTGAGGACGATTTATCAACCAGAAGAAGGACATCCTGCAATGAAACGATTCCCTCAGATGCTCGCCCTGACGGCAGCGGTGCTCAGCCTGGTCTGTGCAGTGCCGCTGAACCGGATTACTGCTGCCGAACCGGAACGTCCGGTGCCGCTGATCTTTGACACGGATATCGGAAACGATGTGGACGATGTCCTCGCCTTGGGCATGATCCACGCGCTGGAGGCCCGTGGCGACTGCAAGCTACTGGCGGTGACCATTACGAAAGACAATCCGCTGGCGGCGTCTTTTACCGATGCCGTGAATACGTTTTATGGTAAGGGAGATGTGCCGATCGGAGTCTGTCAGAGTGGTGTGACTCCCCAGCCAGGGAAGTTTAATGTGCTGGCAGAAAAGAAGGACAACGGCGAGCTGCGGTATCCCCACGATCTGACGGATCCGAAACAGGCACCCTCAGCCGTGACCGTGTTGCGGAAGGCACTGGCGGGAGCGAAAGATCATTCGGTGGTGATCGCGCAGGTCGGGTTTTCGACGAACCTGGCGAATCTGCTCAAGTCGCCCGCGGATGACATCAGTTCGCTGACCGGGGAGCAGCTGGTAAAACAGAAAGTGAAGCTGCTGTCAGTAATGGCGGGGGCGTTTGAGAAGATTCCGCGTAAGGGGATGATGGTCGATCATCGGGAATACAACGTGGTGAAAGACATTCCAGCGGCGCAGAAGCTGGCGCAAGACTGGCCGACGCCGATTGTCTGGAGCGGCTTTGAGATTGGTCTGTCGGTCCCTTACCCGCACGAGAGCATCCTGGAGGACTATAACTACGTAGATCATCATCCGCTGGCGGAGGCTTATATTCTGTATATTCCGCCGCCGCACGATCGTCCTACGTGGGATCTGACCAGCGTGCTGTATGGCGTCTTTCCACATCGGGGGTATTTCGATCTGTCGGATGCCGGCACCGTGACCGTTGAGAAAGATGGCCTGACGACCTTTGAAAAAACAGCGGACGGCAAGCATCGCTATCTGAAACTGAATGATGTGCAGCGGGCCCGCCTGATTGAAGCGCTCGTGCAGCTCTCCAGTCAGCCTCCTCAGAAATAGTAGAACGGGAGGCCGTGATGAGCGAGACACGACGTGCCCGCATTGCCGTGCTGGGGTCAATCAACATGGATCTGATGATCCGGTCGGCGAAGTTACCCCTGCCAGGCGAGACGGTGATCGCCGATGCGAAAGTCGAAAACCCCGGAGGTAAAGGGGCCAACCAGGCTGTCGCCGCAGCGCGGATGGGAGCGGAAGTGACCATGATCGGCTGCGTGGGGGATGACAGTTTCGCAGAGGAACTGGTGCAAAACCTGGAGGCCGAAGGCGTGCAGACGCAACTCGTCTCGCGTAAGCGAGAGACCACCAGCGGCGTCGCGGTGGTAATGGTGGAGACGAGCGGCGAAAACGCGATTCTGGTGGTCCCCGGTGCCAACGGTCTGGTGGGACCGGCGGAACTGGAGCAGGCGCGGCAGGTTATCTGTGACAGCGATGTATTGCTGATGCAGCTTGAAGTCCCGGTGGAGACGGTGATCGCAGCTGCGAACATTGCGCGGGAGGCGGGGGTACCTGTGATCCTGGATCCGGCCCCTGCCCCGGCTCATTTCCCGGCGGAACTGCTGGACGTGGATCTGATCTGTCCGAATCAGTCGGAGGCGGCGGCATTGCTGGGGCAGTCTGTCGGTTCTGTGGAGGAGGCGGCTCTCGTTTCTGAACTGGTACAGCTGGGGCCGCGACGGGCGATTATTACACTGGCCGATCAGGGGGCGGTGATCTTCGATGGTGAGTGCGTGGAAACGGTAGCCGCGTTTGAAGTCGATGCGGTCGACTCGACGGCAGCAGGAGATGCGTTTGCGGCGGGACTGGCTGTCCGACTGGCGGAACAGGCCGATTTGAAGGAAGCCGTCCGGTTTGCTTCGGCGGCGGGGGCTCTGGCGGCATCCGGGGCGGGCGCCCAGTCGGCGATGCCGACGCGGGAACAGATTGAAACACTTTTAACCAAATAAGACAGGAGCGCTTCGATGAATCAGTTCAGGAAAGGGACCAGGCTGGCCCTGGTGTTGACAATCTGTGGTCTGCTGCTGAGTTGTGCAGAACCGGCGGATAACGCAGCAAAATCGAATGAGGAGAAGTCAGAGAATCAGAAGCCGAAGATTGCGTTGATCATGAAATCGCTGGCGAATGATTTCTTCTCGACGATGGCGAAAGGGGCCGAGACGCATCAGCAGGAGCACAGCGACGAATACGAGTTGGTCGTCAACGGGATCAAGGATGAACGCGATCTGAGTCGCCAGGTGGCGCTGGTCGAAGAGATGGTCGCCAGCGGCGTGGATGCGATTGTGATTGCCCCCGCGGATTCGAAAGCACTGGTGCCGGCTCTGAGAAGGGCCCGTGAAGCGGGCGTGGTCGTAATCAATATCGACAACAAGCTGGATCAGGAAATCCTGGAAGCGGAGAAGATCGAGATTCCGTTTGTTGGTCCTGATAACAAAGCCGGGGCGAAAAAGGTGGGCGACTATCTGGCCAAACAGCTGAAAGCCGGGGATGAGGTGATCGTGCTGGAGGGGATCCGGACATCATTCAACGGGACACAGCGGCGGCTCGGTTTTGAAGAGGCGATGAAGGCCGCAGATATCAAGATTGCGGACAGCCAGTCGGCCCAGTGGGAAATGAGTATGGCGAATACGCTGGCGTTATCGATGCTGAGCGAACATCCCAAAGTCAAGGCGATCCTGGCGGCGAATGACAGTATGGCGCTGGGAGCCCTGGCGGCGGTGAAGAACAACGGCAAAGCGGGCGATGTGCTTATTGTCGGCTTTGATAACATCGCTGCGGTACAGCAGGCGATTAAAGACGGACAGATTCTGGCGACCGCGGATCAGCATGGCGATCAACTGGCCGTGTATGGCATCGAGTATGCCCTGAACCTGCTCAAGGAACCGCAGGCGAAACTGGAAGACCGGGAGACACCCGTCGATCTGGTGACGGCTGAGGTTCTGAAATGACGGGCACGACGCTGCGGTTTTCTGCAGAAGGGCTCTCGAAGGACTACGTGGTGCGTGTGCTCGACGGTGTTTCGTTTGAGCTGCGCGCGGGTGAGATTCACGCGCTGGTAGGCGCCAACGGAGCCGGGAAGAGTACGCTGTGCAAAATGATTTCCGGCCTGGTCCCGCCGACGGAAGGTCAGATGTTGTTGAACGGCGTCCCCTACTCTCCCGTAGATAAGCGGTCGGCGGAGTCCCTGGGCGTGCAGATTGTGCAGCAGGAACTGAACCTGATTCCGACCCTCTCCGTGGCCGAGAATCTGCTGCTGGGACGCTATCCTCAACGGTGGGGCGTGATCAATCGTCGGGAACTGCAGCAGCAGGCTCGTGCAGCGCTGGACCGATTCGGGCTTTCGGATATATCAACAGATCAGAGTGCCGGGAGCCTGGGAGTGGGCCAGCAGCAGATGCTGGAGATCGCGGCCGCGCTGGATCGGAAGTGCGAGCTGCTGATTCTGGATGAGCCGACGGCGGCGCTGAGTGCAGGGGAAACGGAGCGTCTGTTTGCGCGGCTGGATGAGTTGCGTGCGCAGGGCGTGGGGATCATTTATATCAGCCATCGCCTGGATGAGATCGCCCGGATTGCGGACCGGTTGACCGTGCTGCGGGACGGGAAGTATGTCAGTACGCATGCCGTGAGTGAGTTTCAGCCGATCGAACGGGTGGTGGACCTGATGACCGGAGAGACACAGGCGGTGCAGCATGCGCTCCAGGAGCATACGAACCACTCCCGGGAACAGACGCTGTTAGGCGTGGACGGCATGACGGGGGGACCGGTTCAGGAGGTCAGCTTTTCCGTGCAGGCGGGGGAACGGTATGGGATCGCGGGGCTGGTGGGAGCGGGACGGACGGAACTGTTGCGGCTGATTTTCGGAGCGGATCGCGCGATGCGAGGTGATATATTTCTGCGGGGCGAGAGTGTGCCCCGTCGATTCGGACATCCGCACCAGGCGGTGGCGGCGAAAATGGCGATGGTGACGGAGGACCGCAAGCAGAACGGATTGCTGCTCTCACAGTCGATCCGGGTGAATACGACGTTGCCCAGTCTGGATCGACTGGCGGGGACTGCAGGCGTGATTGACCGTCAGCGGGAAGCGACCGTCGTGCGGACCGAGTGGGAACGACTGGGGATTCATGCCCGGGACATGGAACAGAGTGTGGGCACGCTCAGCGGGGGGAATCAGCAGAAGGTCGCGGTGGCGAAGTGGCTGCTCAAGGATGCGGATGTGTTTCTGTTTGACGAACCGACGCGGGGCATTGACGTGGCGGCGCGGCGGAAGATTCATCAGCTGTTTGATGAACTGGCCCGGCAAGGGAAAGCCCTGGTGATCGTCAGCAGTGACCTGGAAGAACTGTTCGAGACCTGCGACCGGATTGGTGTGATGTCGGCAGGTCGGCTGGTGAGCGAATACAAAAGGGAAGAGTGGTCGTATGACGCGATTATGCAGGACTGCTTTGCAGGGTATACATCACAAGAGAAAACAAACTCTGGAGGAACGACGCGATGACTGACTCCCCTGCTCCACTCCCGGATCGCCAATCTTCGCATGGCGGGCTGACGTATTCACTGTTTCAATATGCGGGCCTCCTGGGAGTGCTGGTACTGCTGGTATTGATTTTCCACCAGATGAGCGATCACTTTCTGACGCGGCAGACGCTGGCTACGGTGGCGAATAACATTCCGGACCTGCTGGTGATTTCGGTGGGAATGACGCTGGTATTGATTATTGGCGGGATCGATTTGTCGGTCGGTTCGCTGCTGGCGCTCTCGTCGGCGGTGCTGGGCGTGTGCATGGTCGACTGGGGCTGGCCTTTGTGGGCGGCGGTGCCTGTCTGCCTGGGGACCGGTGCGCTGTGTGGGATGCTCAACGGTGTGATCAGTGTGAAGGCGGGGATTCCTTCGTTTATTGTGACGCTGGGGATGCTGGAGATGGCACGCGGCGGTGCATACCTGCTGACCGATTCGCAGACGAAGTACATTGGATCGTCGATTGAATGGATTGGTGTGCCTGTGAAGGGGCTGCTGTTCTCGCCCGCGTTTCTGCTGGCGCTGGTGATTGTGGCGGTGGGACAATATCTGCTGACGCGGACAGTCTTTGGTCGCTATTGTGTGGCGATCGGAACGAATGCGGAGGCGGTGCGGATGTCGGGAATCCGGACGGCCCCCTGCTCGATCGTGGTGTTTGCGATCAGTGGTCTGTTGTGTGGCCTGGCGGGTGTGATGCAGACCTCGCGACTCTCAACGGCAGATCCGAACGCGGCGGTGGGACTCGAACTTTCGGCGATTGCGGCCTGTGTGATTGGCGGGACGAGTCTGATGGGCGGCCGGGGTTCAGTGATTAATACGTTCTTCGGCGTGCTGATCATCGCGGTGCTGCAGACAGGGCTGGCCCAGATTGGGGCGACCGATCCTCTCAAGCGGGTGATCACCGGAGCGGTGATTATCGTCGCGGTGCTGCTGGATGCGGCGCGGCAGCGATGGAAACGTGGTGGTTGATTACTGACGGGATGAATTTTTGCTACCACGAAATGCACGAAAAGGGATGTGTTAATAGTGGTCAACTCTTGTCAGAGTAGTCATCACGGTCAAACGATTGGATAAATTTAACGTAATGTACAAATATGTATGCTTGTGCTTGATTTTTACTCAAAAAAAGATTAGGTGTGTATGAGTGATCAATGTGAGGGGCTGGACTCAAAAAGATTCCTCAGAAATGATCCATATCTGGAATCGAGAATGAGTACTGTTACAGGTAGAGAGGATTCATCTTGGAAACAAGCGATACCAAACTTTGTCCCTTTTGTCGGGAGGAGATAAAAGCAAAAGCGATTAAATGCAGACATTGCCAAAGCATGCTGGTTCACTCTTCCCCTCAGAACAATTTAGCGCAGGCGTCAAGTCAGGCAGCTCAAAAGCAGACTGGCTCTTTGTGGTTGGCGGTTCCTCCACTAGTTCTGGCGATACTTTGTTTTGTCGCATTGTTTGATATCGCTTCCTGGGACGGTGATACCTTTGCGGGTTTCTTCTTATTTTGGATTATCAGTATTGCTTTGGGAATCGTTTCCGTCTGCATCCAAAATAGAGGGCGCGGTGTTGCGATTGCTGGAATTATTTTGAGCTGTTTAAACATGTTTTTATTGTTTGCCTTTTTTATTGCGGCTGCAAGTTAGTCAGTCAAATCGAAATCCGAGCGAAATACCGAGGTCCGGGCCATGCTATGTCCTTTCTGTTGTGAAGAAATTAAAGCCGAAGCGATCAAATGCAAGCATTGTAAGACCATGCTTTATTCAACTGAGGAACCCTTGGGGGCTGGCGTCAACGCTCCGAAGATTCTGCCAGAGCGACCAGAAAAATCGAAACGGGTTGCCGGTTTCCTGGCTTTCTTTCTGGGAGGGTTGGGGATTCATAAGTTTTACCTGGGCAATTGGGGTTGGGGAATTTTGTATATTTTGTTCGTGTGGACTTATATCCCTTTAATCCTTTCGTTAATCGAGCTGATTCGGTACTGCATACTTTCAGACGAGGAATTCTCGCAAAAGCTTGCAGAGAATAATGGTCCATTCGCTTTCGTCTGGTAGGTGAAATCTCAATTCACGAGAACGACTATGGATCTGCGAGAGAGCCTGGAAGAGGCCAGTATTGCGAATTCTGTCTCAGAATGTAGTCGATCAGGAGCCGGTGTATGTGGTGGAGGATCCGGACGGGCGGAAGGTTGAGTTGCGGCAGAGCGAACAACCGGGCGCGGGCTGGCTGCAATTCTGATGGGAATTGCGACAATCATTGGAGGCCTGACAGGTCTGTGGGGACTGGAACTGGTCATCAGATGGTTTCCGAAGCGGATGGAACCGAAAGAAACTGTAGTTTAATCCGCGGTATCTGATTGATGGCACAACGATTACAGGCTTGAAGAGATTGGGAGCTGCGAATGAATCTGAAGCTCAAATTCATTCATGGTGATATTCTGGATCAGCCGGCGGAAGGGTTGGTTTGTTCGGGGAATGTTTATCTGAATATGTCAGGCGGCGTGAACGGCGCACTGCTGGTTCGAGGGGGTGAGGCACTGCAGAGGCAGTTGCATCAGTATCTGCGGGATGAGGGGCTGAAGTTTGTGCCGCCCGGTTATGTGATGGAAATCGGGCCCGAGCCATTTGCATTCCGTTCGATCGTGTATTCGGTGGCGATTGACGGCTGGTACGATTCGAACATTGCTCTGGCGGCTGAGACACTGACCAGTGCGCTATCGATCATCAAATCACGAGGTTGCACTTCGGTTAACATCCCTGCCCTGGCGACCGGATATGGGAAGCTTTCGAAGCAGGACTTCGGAGTCGCATTACGAAGGGTGCTGTCGGCGCGCGAGTGGGGCTTTGAACTTGTGAATGTAGTGGAACGGAACGCGTATGGGTTGGAGGAGATTCAGGAGGGGTATCGTGGGGAGCAGGAGTAACTCCGGGAATACTGATGTTCGTCAAGTCGAGTTAATTTCAAGCGGGATATGATCATGTCTGGAGATGAAGAAGTGGGATCGAGTTCTAATCCAGATGCTGATAGTCCATATTATTCGCATGTTAAGGCAATCCGTGAACGCCCCTGGGATATGCAGGCGATCCAGAAGTTTGTGAGCTGGCTGGATGAATGTGACCCTCCCCGTGCCGAACTGGTACGTATGCAAATGGAGATCATCTCGCCTGATTTCGATGAATCACGACGAGGAGAATTGGAACAAAAAATATCGGATTTGATTAATCAAAACAGGATCAGGTGGACTCGGTCTCTGGACCCGCTGGGATGGCGGGCAGAACTAGCCATGTTTGAAATCGGATTGATCAATTGGTTGTATATCCAGGGCCTCACTGATGACCAGGCAGAAATCCTGCAAAAGACGCCTGAGATACGAGCACTGGAGTTGGATGGACCTCAACTATCTGAATCCGGTTATCAGTGTGTTTGCAGCATGTCCCAACTGGATGAGCTGATAATCAAAGCGGAACGGTTGACTGAGCAGGAACTGGAGTATCTGGAGCAACTTCCTCCCTGGACAGTGGTGGAGCTTTATTGCGATGGCCTGGAGCCAGAACAGATCCATGAGATGAATGCGCGGCGAATCGCGAAATGGAAAACTCTGGATACTGACGGAAAAAGGAGTGCTGGAGCACGATTTCTATTGTCTCATGCATGTAAGCCGCTTCGGTACGGTCAGCCGATCAAAACTGCCGATTTGCGGCAGACGGGAATTCGAAATACGGAGCTGCAGATGTTGTCGGGACTCCCTGAACTGGAGAAAGTCGACATCTCAGAAGGCGAGATCACATCAGAGGGTTTGGTATCACTGACGGGGCTGAAACGACTAAAGTGGCTGCGGTTATGGAGCACTTGCGTGACATCCATTGCTCCTCTCGCTGGCTTGACCCATCTTGAACATCTGGAAATATATCCTTATTACGATATTACGATGGGAGACGAGGGGTTTGCCGGGCTGGAGACTTTGACGGGGCTCAAGGAGCTATTTGTAAGGGAGTATACACTATCGGATGTGACTGTACTTCGACTGGCACCGCTTAAACGGCTGCGGCAACTTGATTTAAGTATCGGAGATCTGAATTCTGAAGATTGTCTGTCTGTGTTGTCGGAACTGACTGAACTTGAATCGCTTTATTTCCGTTGCAATACCAAACTCAGTGAACGGGTGCTGGATTATCTTTCCGGTCTGAAACAGTTACAGTCGTTGTCGCTCCACATTGATCAGGGAGACGGCGATGGATTCCAACATCTTGCAGGATTGGAAGATCTGGAATTTCTGGAGGTTGGGGGAAACGCATTTAATAACCGTGCAATACAGTATCTGGCTCCACTGAAAAACTTGAAAACTATAAATGCACAGGGAAGCGCTGTGACTAAGTCAGGAGCCCGGAAGCTGGCAGAACAACTGCCGGATGTGACTATCATTCTTAACAACGCATTGGTGAAAACTCCTCGAAAAACAATTACCTGTCATCGTTGTGTGATTCACGATAATGCATCTGTGCTGGTTCCTGCAAGTTGGACTGGAACCAGCAATCACGCATCATATTATCTTAATGTTCGAGAGGATGGCTGGGATAAGATACTGAGCTGGTCCGGTCAGCTTCGTCCACTAGAGTTTAACTTATATTATGATTCTGAATGCCATACAGCGAATGCAGCTTTAAAGGCATTTATTCATCATGTTGGGGGCGAGGAACTGAAAATAATACGGGAGAATGTACACTCCTTTGAAAATGTGAGGGAGACAGCATCCTGTATTTTTGAAAAAGAATTGGCGATGTACTTCGTAATTACAGGAGAAGCTGATGCAGGAGTTGTTGTATTTGTCTGCGAGGTCTCCTCTTCCCGCTTTGCGGAGTTGGAACCATTATTCCTGTCGATGGCGCGTTCGGTGAGGCTGGGAAGCGATCCGGCGCTACATCAGGCTGAGATCGTCGAAATTTCAGTTCAGGAGAGAATGGGATAAGAACTAATTGACTGATCACAGGGGGGATTTTCAAATGTATGAATTTGATGTCGAGCGATTGTCTCCGGAGCAGCGGGCGATGGTGGCGTTGTGGGAGTCGCATCTGGCTGCGGAGTTTGAGACGAAGGATGCTGATGCCTCGTGCGGCACGATGACTGACGTGCCTTATGTGAATCATGTGCCGACGATTATGGGGGGAGTGGGGCATCGGCAGCTGAATCACTTTTATGACAGGTATTTCATCCCGAATATGCCGGACGATCTGGAGATGGAGATAATCACGCGGACGGTGGGGCTGGATCGGATCGTCGATGAATTCGTGATCCGCTACGCATTCAGTTGAGATGTTCTGGCTGCTGCCCAGGATCGCTCCGACGGGACGACGGCTGGAGTTTGTCGTGGTGGTGATTGTCTGCTTTGAAGAGGGCAAGATGAGCGAGGAGCACATTCACTGGGACCAGGCCTCGGTGCTGGTACAGGCAGGGTTGCTCGACCCCGAACATCTGCCGGTGGTGGGAGCGGAAGGCGCACGCAAGATGCTGGATCGGAATGCGGTGCCTTCGAATTTGTTGATTAAACGTGGGGTGGAGGATGAGTTACTGTAGACGTAAGAGGGAAAGAACGGTTTGTGACTTAGATCTCAGTTAACAATTATTTGGAAATTATAAAACCTAATCCTGAGGTAAAAGAACGCAGATTAAAATGTCAAAGATATGGCTGTGTGCGAAACAATAAATGATGGAAATTATGTCGCTTGACAAGAGGTTTTGATGTGTCATTATGTCTATGTGTTTTTAGTGGCATTACTACTGTTTGTAAGAATAGTTTTGTAAGTATTGACTTTTGTGCGGTTGAGATATGGTGTTGTCAAAATTGTTTCATGGCGATCTTTTTAACAATTCAAAGAAAAGATTGATTCAAGAATTTATTTTCTAGTCAGGTATTTGAGTTTAGACAGGATGAACTGTGACTATACAACAACCATTCGGTGAGGAATGCTGTGAAGCTGAAGTGAAAGTATTTCGTGAGTCATATCAAAATCTTTATTTTTTAAAAACGCCATTCAACGAACTCGCACTTCAGAGCAGAAATTACTTATTTATTGGAAGACGTGGATCAGGGAAAACATCTCTCGCACATTATTTCACGTTTCAAAATTCCTTGCCCAGTGCTAAGTGTATTGATGTTGATGAACCAAAAGTTTATGAGAAAGTTTTAACGAAAATAGCTGAACGTGCCTCAACAATGCCAGATCTTGCAATGTCCCGCGTTGTGGCAATTTGGGACTTTCTAATCTGGTCATTGATATTTGATGAACTTTGTGAGGAAGATCCTGTAATTAATTCAGCTCGAAAACTGACAACACCTGATAAGGCATCATCTCTTATTCGAGATTTATTGAAGCAATTGCTATCAAAATTTCTTTGCGACGATGGAGAACTTAGTGACGATCTTGAGGAGTTTTTGGTTTCTGGACCCTTTTCTGAAGCTAAGAATCGCGCTGTTAAAATCACAAATCGAAAGCCCGTGATAATTGCGATTGATTCTTTAGAGAAATATTCGATCGAAAACCAACCCATGATGTGTGCAATTGCAGCTCTGGTGGAGAGTGCAAGTAATTTCAATCGATCGTATGCACATGTGGGAATTCATGTCAAAGTTTTTATTTCTGCAGAAGTTTTTCCGCATTTAGAAGAATCTGAAATATCAAATCCGAGTAAATATATCAGACACCCAGTATATTTACACTGGAGACCGAAAGATCTAATGAGGTTGGTTTCGTGGCGACTTAATGAGTTCTTTCGTCGTGATCCAAAATTTAATTCCTATTGTAGAGATGATGTTGACTGGGATAGTCCTGGTGAGGTTCTTGAAAAAGTTTGGAATCCACATTTTGGAACACATTTTTTCAATGGATTAGATCTTTGTGAAGCCACCTTCCCTTATGTATTACGTCATACACAATTGAGACCACGCCAGTTTGTTATTTTATGTAATCATATTGCTGATAAGGCTATAAAAAGTGAGGAGTTTCCAAGATTTTCGAATGTGGCAATCTTAGAATCTATACGTAAACAAGAAATTCGGCTAGCAGGAGAGTTGTTAAATTCTTATTCGAAAGTATTTCCGAATGTTGCCAATATCGTAAGTGCCCTTGAAAGATTTCCTATGGTCTTTGACGCGAAAAAACTTGACCGTATGTCATCATCTACAGCTTCTCAATGGCCTAGCGGTGACTATTCACCTTATCAGTTTAGACGTTTGGTCGCAGAACTTGGAATTGTCGGTCGAATCAGAAGTTGGGATAATGAATCTAAGATTATTACAGCTGATTTTGAATATGCTCTTGAAGATCGTTTAACACTAACTTCGAAAGATAAATGTGTAATCCATCCAATGTTTTTTGAGAAACTTTCTATAGAGAAGTCTCATAAAATGATTATCTATCCATTTCCAAATCATCCTGATTTCAAACAAATAATGGAAAGTATGAAGAACGACTGATCGGCGGAAGTTCTAGGATGTTTACTCAAACTTGAACGAATAGAGATCCGCGTCTTTGAGTTTGATTTTTAGTCTCACCGGTTTGCCGGCGAGGCTGCTGACGTCGCTTCCCTTCTTCCAACTGACCGGGCGGGAGATGGTGTCACCGAAGAGTTCGATGCAGTCGGCTGCTGTGAAACCCTCGATTGGTTTGCCTGCGGGGGTCTGGAGTTCGACTGTGATGCCGCCGGCGGCAGAGGTGGAGAAGTTGAGCTTGAGCTCCTTGCCTGTGAAGGTGATCGGTTTGGTGGTGATCTCTCCCCCTTTGAGTGGGGCGTTGAGGGAGACGAAGCCGTCGATCCGCATGGTGTAGCGGCGGAGCTTGCTGCCCTCGCCGGTCCAGTAGCCTTCGGTGGCATAGAGGGAGAGTTCATCGGGGGCACCTTCAATGTCGGACCTGGTTTCGACCAGCTGCCAGGCGATGTACTGATGCCCGTAGTTCCAGGTATCTTTGCGTTCGATGCCGGGACGCAGGAAGGCTTCGGGCCAGCGTTTGAAATTGACACCGTCACGACTGGTCATGAACAGACCTTCGGTGATCGCCATGCCGTAACGGTTGGAGATGGATGATCGCATTTTGCGGTGTTTATATTCGGGCAGTTGTTCCATAGATTTCGACCAGCCCCGCTCGACGTAGCGGGTGGGAAAGCCGACGAGGATATGTGGAGCGCGATAGTAGGGTTTGATCTGGTTGGTGTAGAGCTGCTCGGGAGGCGCGTCGCCGTATTTCAGGTCCTGAGGTTCGCTCCAGTGGATGAAGTCGTCTGATGTGGCGGTGCGGATGTCGCGGAGGCCGGAGGGTTTCCAGTTCTTTTCATCGGTGGTGCCCTTGGTGAAGTAACGCCAGTAGGCCCGGTATTGTTTTGTGGCCGGATCCCAGAAAGCGAGGTTTTCGGAATCAAAGGCTCCCTTGGTGATGACCGGTTCTTCCGACATCAGCGACCAGTGAATGCCGTCGGGCGATTTGAGGGCCAGCAGTCCGTGCGGTCCACGGGAGCGGAGGATGGCTTTATATTTCGCATCGGGGGGACAGGCGGGGTTTTCGTCTTTGAAGACGGCGGGGTGCACGGGATCGGGTTTGGCGGACTTCATCCAGTCGCGGTGGGCTTTGCCGATGACGATGTTGTTATCTTTATTGCCGCTGCCGGGTGGGAAGGAAAAGAGTCCCAGGTCCGGGCGTTTCCAGTGAATGCCGTCGTCGCTCTCTGCGTAACAGGTGAAGTTGCTGTTAGCAGGGCCGAATTTCTTCTCTTGGACGTTGAGGTGCCAGGCTTTGTAGTACATGCGGTATTTGTCGCCATCCTTGAAAATGCTCTGGTAGCCGCAGCCACTCCCCTCCCAGGGTTTATCATAAGTGAAGACGACTTCGCGGGGTGTGGGATGATGCAGTTCGAAGCGGACATCTTCACTGCGGGAGTCGATCAGGGTGTCGTCGACGAGCAGTTCGAGTCGGGAGCCGATGTTGATGGGCTCTGCTGCGAAACTGGCGGCCGTGGTGAGCAGGCTCAGGGTGATACAGACGAGGAAGACGAGGCGGGCGGTGCGTGGCATGATGTTGATCCTGTGCTGGAGTGTGTATGAGCTCTTTTATTCTAACTAGAATTTCTGCGGGGGACCACGAAGGAACTCAAAAGAATTTTTTCTACCATGAAAGTCACGAAAAACACGAAAGGAAAATGGGGCGGTGGTGATTTGGTTAAAAAGGTGTGAACCTGTTGGAGAATACCTTGTCGTATAATATACACTAAGGTAAGATGGGAGTGAAGAATAAAAGAATGAAACAAAATGAGAAAGGAATGTGACTATGAGTAGTCGAACTGGACGTGCCAATCTGGCGAAGACGACATTGCAGGTGATGGATGTAGGTCGGTATGTGAATCCGCAGGGTGAATCGGTTTCGATCGCTGAGGTGATGGAGGCCTGTAACGCGGCTTCCGAATATTTTGCTCCTACAGAACTGGAGCAGTTGCGGGCAGAAGTGGTATCTGCCCCCTGCCCTTATGCCGAGACCCGGTTTGAGCTGTCGAATGAGACGACCCTGGAAGGGGCGCATGCGCTGGCATTGAAAGGAAATGCAGGCCGGATCGGTGTGTTGAATTTTGCGTCCGCGAAGAATCCGGGTGGTGGTTTTCTGGGAGGCAGTCAGGCGCAGGAAGAGAGCCTGGCACGGAGTTCCGCCCTGTATGGCTCACTGACCCGGTTTCACAGCGAATACTACGAGGCTCATCGGAACCAGAAAGATGCGTTTTACTCGGACCGGATGATTTACTCGCCTGACTGTCCTGTCTTTCGGGACGATGCGGGCGCGTTTCTGGACGCGAGTTACCAGGTGGACTTTCTGACGAGTCCGGCACCAAATGCGGGAGCGATTCAGAAAAATCGTCCGTTGATGGTCGCGGAGATTCCCGGAACCCTGCAGGCACGGATGGATAAGGTACTCGCATTGTTCGCCAGCAAAGGCTGTGCAACCCTTGTGTTGGGGGCTTGGGGCTGTGGTGTGTTCCGCAACTGCCCCGCGATGGTCGCTGCGAGTTATGCGGAGTTCCTCAAGCCCGGCGGTCCCTACCACGGACGGTTTGAACTGGTAAGGTTCTCGGTACTGGATCGGGCGGAAGGACAGCCGATCTATGGTGCGTTCACGGAATGCTTCGGGTGTGCGAAAGCAGCGAAACTGTGATCGTGACAGTGATGCTGTATGCATCGCACTAGGTGGTGAATTCTGAAGTGCACAGGCTATGGTTCCTACCACGAAATACACGAAAAGCACGAAATTAGTGGTGACCTGATATGTTCTTTGATCCTTGTGTTGGCACCATTGGCAAATAGAACAGGGAGTTTTATTTTCACAATGGGGCACCGCAACTGGTCAAAATTTCTGCGAAGATGACACAGATCAGTTCGCAGTGAGTTTCAAAGACGCCATCGTCTGTTGAAATATCGCAAATGGATCTCTATGTCATTTATGCTTATGCTCGCACCTGTGCTGATGCCTTTCATCCTGCTGGTCGATTCCCTACAGAGAAAAGGAAAGTTCTTCTCTGGAGGATCGGGAATTCGTTGATAGTAATGACTGCCTGATTCGACTATCATGAGAGAAAAAAGACACGAAGTCTGAATATACAATGAAAGGTTGTGAATACGGATGTCTGCTGAGGATGAGAATCAGAAAGAGAATGAGCCGGATCTACGAGAGTTTCGTATCGGGGTGCGGGTCGATCCTGAAGAGGGGCTGCAGTCGATTGGCATGGAAGTCGTGAATGGCCTGGTCAATCTGGGAGGACGCATTGTTTCTCTGCAGGGAGGTGGTGCCACTTTTCGGAAGCTTGATCCGAACGAGGAAGCGCAGGACAAGAATCTGGCACTGAATGGCTGTGATATCCAGGTGATTATGGATGTTTCGGGAGTCGGAGAGACGCCCGCTTCCCAGGAACACGATCGTCTGTATCGGGCGGGCCTGGATCTGATCAATCCTTATATGCAGATTGTGGGCCGCGAGACGCAACCTGCGGATACGGAGATAGCACAGGAAGAACTGAAACGGGGGATCGAACTGCTCAAGTGGGTGCTGGATATCAATCCCGGGAATGGGTCGGCGTGGTGGATCATCGGCAAGGCGGAACAGGCGCTGGACAATACGGAGGTGGCCTGCGATGCATTCGGGCATGCGTATCGATTGAAGAGCGAGAACGCTGACACGGCGCGGGAATATATGTACGAGTGCCTGAAACTGGGACGGGCGGCACAGGCGATCTCGGCGGCGCGGCATGCGATAGAACTCAAGCCGGACGATATGGGCCTGGTAGCGAACCTGGCGCTGGCTCTGTTGATCGGCGGCGAACTCGAAGAAGCAGCCGAGGTGATCGAGATTGCGGTGAACGGCGCGCCCGATGACCCGATCAATGTGAATCTACAGCAGCGGATTGCCGAAGTGTGTGCAGGCGTGGTTCCCCAGCCTCGAAAACTGGCCGACATGGATGCGACTTAAAACCGTCGTTACTGTAAATGTGAATGTAAACCACGAAAGACACGAAAAGCACGAAAGACTTGGTTGAGAGGTTAGTTCGTCTGCAGGGGATAGCAAGCTGGGGTCTGGCTGTCTAATCTGAATTGCACAGCTGCTTTGAGGTCTGATCCAGGTGTAAGGAGTTATTATGAGTCGGGCATTGCTGGTGATTGATGTGCAGAATGAGTATTTCACGGGGGCGCTGCCGATCACGCATCCGGCGGGGCACCTGGAACGGATTCTGGAGGCGATGGATGCCGCTGCGGAACAGAAAGTGCCTGTGGTTGTGGTGCAGCATCATTTCGAGGATCCGGAAAAGCCGTTCTTTCAGAAAGGGACTCCCGGCTGGGAACTGCATCCCGAAGTCGCCCGTCGTCCACACGATCTGCTGCTGGAGAAAACGATGCCGGGGAGCTTTACGGGGACGCAGTTGGAAGCGTGGCTGCGGGAACGCGATATCGATACCGTGACCATCGCCGGCTATATGACGCATATGTGCTGTGACACGACGGCCCGCGAAGCCGTGCATCGCGGGTTCACCGTCGAATTTCTGAATGACGCCACGGGAACATTGCCTCTATCGAACAGTGCCGGTGAAGTGACCGCGGAAGAGTTACAGCGGTCGATCCTGTGTGCACAACAGATGCTGTTGAGTGAAGTTCTGGATGTGGAAGCCTGGAAGGGGCGCTTGTGAGTTTCGTTTAGATCGATCCCCTGCCGTGTCGGGAGACTGACGATGACCGAGGTAGCCGCTGAACCGATTGCCGAAAAGCTGGCAGAGCTGAATCTGGCGCTGTCGCCTGAGATACATTACCGGCTGGGAACGGTTTTTTCCCGCACTGAGTCGATGAGTCTCGAGCAGGCAATCGGTGAGAAGTATCCGCTCGTCAAAGCGTGCGAACCGGTTCTGTTGAAAGCGTTATTGGAACGGGAGCAGGTACTGTTTGTATCCCTGGGAGAACTGAGTTTTCAGAAAACAATTGTTATACTCACCAATCTGCGGATGCTGCTGTTTTCGACTGACCGGAAGCAGATTCCCTGGCAGCCTTACTGGGCGATCTATTACAGCCAGATTTCAGAACTGCAGCCGGTGTTTATGGAACAGTACAAAATCTTGCTGAAAGATGGCAGCAAGCTGAAGTTCAATTATTTTCCCTGGCAGGATCGCCAGAACTTTCAGCCGGTATACTCTGAAGCTGCCAAGAAAGTTGAGGAAGAAGGCCTGGATCCGCCTGTCTCGCAGTCGCGGGAAAATCTGTGTTCCAACTGCTTCGCCACGGTGCCGAAAGAGGGTTACGAATGTGAAGCCTGTGGAGCGACTTTCTGGACCCCCTTTTCTTTGTGTCTCCGCGGCTTTATTTTCCCTCCCGCAGGCAGCCTGGTGGTCAGGACGCGACGTGCCGCATTGATCGATATGGTGCTCTACTTCCTGATCCTGTCTTATGTCATTTTTTTGCAGGCGCAGGGGAACCTGACTTTTGCGATCTTAATGTTCGTGCTGACGAATGGCAGCTACGGGGATTGGATGTATAAGCTGGCGAAACGGGGGCTGTTGCTGAAAGAGATCCGGCTCGAGAAACAGGCTGTCAATTGACATTTTGCCGGATCATGAATTCCTGATGAGTCGGCCAGATTTTCTTAGAATCGCTTTCGATCTTCAGGTAAAATAAATTCATCTTCTTTGATGCTCGAGTTAAGGAAGGATGAGCCATGCAGAACCTGACCCATGATGAAGTGGCCGCCAAGCTGTGGGAGTTAAATCTCGAATTATCCCCGGAGATTCCCTATCGACTGGAGACGCTGTTTCCGCGGATCGAGGGCTGGTTTGTCAAAGGAAAGATCAAGGATCAATTCAAACTGCTCAAGCGGCTCGAACCGCTGCTGGCTGAGATTCTGCTGGATCGCGAAGAGGTACAACTCGTTTTGCCGTGTAACCAGTCAACGCTTTCCGATGTCTTTCTGATGGGGTCACTCTGGGTCGGAACCTCAACCTGTGCCGTGCTGGTGTTGACCAACCTGCGGATCTATTGCATTCGCGTCAACGATACCGGCGTGCCTCAGCAGTCGTTCTGGCAGATCTATTACAGTCAGATCAAAGAGGTGGACCAGTCGCTGTTTGGTGACACGCTGTTTTATCTGAAAGATGGCCGCAAGTTGAAGTATTCCGGGATCGTTCCCGAAGATCAGCGGCGATTGCAGTTCATCGTCTGGGAGAACTGTAAGACATTCCGAAAGCAGGGCTTTGAGCCTTCCGTTTCTCAGTCGCGGGAGCAGGTGTGCGGTCACTGCTTCGATGTGATTCCCCCGGGAGTTTATGAATGTGACAGTTGTGGCGCGCAGTACTGGAGGCCGATCGAGGTTGGCATGCGGAGCTTCATCTTCCCGTCATGGGGCGATTTCGTGATGAAGCACACCACCCTGGCACTGATGGAGCTGATCGGTTTTACGTTTATCATCGGATTTACCATCGCTGCTTTCTTTGAAGGCAAGTATCTGGCGGGAATCATCTTGTATGTGACGGCGAACCTGGCGGATGCGTTAATGAGTGTGCAACTGGCGACGCGGGCGCTGCATCTGAAATCAACGCCCTTTGAACGTCCTGACATGTGGAGTTTGACGAATCCGGAGCGACTCGTGCAGGAGCAGCATGAAGCAGGCACAGGTTATGAGGGTTATCGGGTTGCGGACGCGGCGGAGCAGTTATAAAGCCTGGGCGGATCGACGCATGCTGATTGTCTGATGTCTGCACTTTTTAACCGATGCTTCCACAGCTCTCTGCACCGATGCACGATAAAGAGTAGGCGGGCATGATTGAGTTAGACTGACGGCAGAAGTTTTATAGACGCGAATCGGGAGCACACAATGAGATTAGGACATGGCCGGACGGGATTACTACTGGTGGCAGCGACTCTGCTGATTATGCAGACGCCCGTCAAGGGACAGAATATCAATCACAAGCTGGAGCCGTATCTGAAGTCCGGTAATCTGCCGGCATTGTCTGCAGCGGTTGTCGTGCGAGGCACGGTGACGGAATTCGGCGTGGTGGGTACGCGGAAGATGGGAGCGGACATTCCGGTCACGATTCACGATAAGTTTCACCTGGGATCTGACGGCAAAGCGATGACCGCCACGATTGCTGCGATGATGATTGAAGAAGGGAAGCTCAAGTGGGATTCGACGCTGGAAGAGGTCTTTCCCGAACTGAAAGATTCAATGGCTCCCGGGGTGGGCAAAGTGACACTGGAAGAACTGCTTTCACATACCAGTGGGATGCGTGCCGACGATGAAAATCTGATGCAGCTGCTGAAAGATTCATTCGATGTGGATGGCGATCTGAATGATATGCGGTACTGGCTGCTGAAAGAATCGGTCAAACTGCCCCTGGAAACAAAGCCTTCCACTGCATGGAAATACAACAATCGCGGGTATACGATCGCCGGTGCGATGATTGAACGTGTGAGCGGCAAAGCCTGGGACGAACTGATCGTCGAGCGCATTTTTGAGCCATTTCAGCTGACGACCGCCGGTCTGGGAACACAGTCGACCCTGGGCAAAATCGATGCACCGCTGGGACATGTCATTCAGAAAGACGGTAAAGTCAAAGCGTACATGGCGGGACCGAATGCGGATAACTCGCTGATCCTCGCGCCAGCGGGCTGTCTGCACCTGTCGATTCTGGATCTGGCAACCTGGGCTGGCTGGAATGCCGGGAACGGGATGCGGCCCCCCTGTAATATAGTGAAGCCGGAAACAGTTGAGAAAATTCACACTCCAGTCTTTACGATCAAAGGGGATAAACCGGCACGTCCGGGAACGCCACCCAATGGAAAATACGCGCACGGCTGGGGCTGGCTGACGGTGGACTGGGCTCCCTATCCCCTGCTCTATCATGCCGGTTCGAATGGCAAGAACCTGGCCCAGATCTGGATCGACAAAGAGAAAGACATCGCGATTGTGATGATGACGAACATCGGCGGCGTCCAGGCGGACGAGGCGCTGCGGGAACTGGCCAAAGAGCTGTATCTGAACGCTGTCGCCAGTTATTAAAACAATGCCTCCGGATTCGGGACTGGTACGGACTCCGTCCCTGCGATGATTGTCGCGGGGGCGGAGCCTTGTTATAAGACAGCATTGACGTGTGCCCGGTGATTCAGCTCACTTCTGCAGGGAGTCCTGTCTGATGTCCAATCCGATGTATTCTGAACATGCCGCCGCCTATGCTCAGGCGATTCGCGATAACAGCTATAACGCGAGCTACGACCGCCCTTCTCTCCTGGCACTGCTGCCGGAGCTCAATGGAATGCAGGTACTCGATCTGGGCTGCGGTCCGGGCGTGTATGCGGAAATTCTGCTCAGTCGCGGCGCGAAAGTGACTGCCGTCGATCAATCCACGGAAATGGTGGCATTGGTCGAACAGAGCCTGGGGGACGCGGTCCGGTGTTACTCCCAGGATCTGGCACAGGGACTCCCGCGTGAAGCGGATGCGGCTTATGATGTGGTGATCTGCCCGCTGATGCTGCATTACCTGGAAGATTTTTCCCCCTTGCTCGCAGAGATCCGCCGCGTGCTCAAACCGGGTGGGCTGTTTGTCTTTTCCACGCATCATCCGTTCGTCGATTATGGGTTTTCCCCGAGTGGGAATTATTTTCTGACGGAGAAAATCATCGACGAATGGAATACGGTGGGGCAGCCGGTGCGCGTGGAGTATTACCGGCGACCGTTGTCAGAGATCATCCAGCCGTTGATTGATGCTGGCTTTCAGATCACCGCTTTGAGCGAAGGACAACCGGACGAGCGGATGCGGCAGAGCGATCCGGACAGTTACCAGAGGTTGTCGACGTCCCCCGGATTTCTGTTTGTGAAATGTCAGGTTGGCTGACTGGTGTGACTGAAAGTTTGCACATGTGGCTACTGGCTTGTAGAATAAAGGTCTGATGACAGTCTGGTGGTCAGGCGGTTTTCTTTCTCTGCCACAATCAGGAATCGTGCAGCATGGCGGGAGTCTCACGTGATCGTTCCCTGGGGGATGGCGTTTATTTTGCGCCCGAGGATTACATCGGACTCCGGCAGCGAGTGGTCATCTTTCTGGTTGATGCAACAGTATTGCTGGGAGTGCTGTTTGCTTTAGCTTTTTTCTCTCTGTTTCTCTCTGAGGACTATGTAGACGAGGAATCAGGTAAGGGACTGTCCTGGATCTGGTTCGCTTGCATCTGGTTCTATCTGACCGTCATCAAAGCTTCGCGATTGCGGACGGTGGGCTACTGGGTGACGGGAGCCCGGATTATCACACTGCGGGGTACAAAGCCTTCTGTGTGGCGGATGACGTATCGCGCGCTACTGAATTTTTACTCTCCTCTCAATCTCGTGTATGATCTGTTGTGGGTGGGAGTAGACCGGGATTGCCAGTCGCTGACCGACCGGTTCGCTGGTACCTGTGTCGTACGCAAGCGGGCGGAGCCTGTGGGGCGAGCTGAAATCCATTATACGTATTACACCGGGATGTCGTTTCTCTATTTCTATCCCTGTGTCGTACTCCCCCGGGAAACTGAAGAGCTGGTTGAGGTCGAGCTCGCGAGTTCAACGTAAACTGGCGCGCCTGTCGTTTTACGGTCGTTCAGCAATGGAATACATCTGGTATGAGATTTTGTTTTGAACAGACCCTGCCCGTTTCCAGGGACGTGCTGTTTCGGTTTCATGAGGATCCTGCGCATCTCGGGCTGTTGCTGGCGGAGTGGCCTGGATTTCGACTGCTGCGTCATGCCGGTCATATTCAGCCTGGAGCGGAAACCTGGTTTGAGCAGCAGGTCGGAGGTTTTCTGCCGGTAGTCATGGGATTTCGCCATATGGTTTATGAGCCCGACTGTCGTTTTGGTGAGACGCTGATTCATGGACCGTTTGACCGGTTTACGCATTTGCATGAATTCGACGAGACAACAGAGGGAACCGTGGTGCGGGACATTCTGGAGGTGCAGCTGTCATGGCAGTATGGTGGACGTTTCGCGACGCAGTTTCTGATTGCGAATGCGCTCAACTCTGCGTTTGATTTTCGCCAGCGTTCATTGCGGGAACTGGTGTCGAATAGAATAGAACCGGATTCCGTTTCGAGGACTGAGTGAAGGAAGTGGAAATGGCGGTGGCGACTTACATCCTGTTTGTCTTGGGCTGTCTGGGGGCGACTGATATCGCTTTGTACCACAGCTTTTCGCATGGGATCCGCCAGCATCCCGATTCACGGGCGGAGCTGATCGTACACAGCCTGCGCGGCCCGACCTATGCAGTGCTGTTTGTTGTGATTCCTAATTTTGTGATGCAGGGAGTTTTCTTCTGGTGTCTGCTGCTGTTGTTTGTGGTTGACGTGTTGATCTCGATTGTGGACTTTGCGCTGGAGCGGGAGAGCCGCAGGCTGCTGGGGGGACTTCCCAGCGGTGAGTATGTGCTGCATATCATGCTGGCGATGCTGTTTGGGGGGCTGGTGACTGCGGTCTGCCTGGAAGCGGGAGTCTGGCGATCTCTGCCAAGCGGCTTTTACTATCAGCCAGCTGACGTGCCCGCTCTGTTACGTGGCGTTCTGGTTGTCATGGCGGTTCTGGTGCTGATTTCCGGAATACAGGATGCGATGGCGGCGTGGCGGCTCTATAATATTCCTGAGCGGGCAACCTCATCAAAAGAGAAAGACCAGCGGTTGCAATCGGGAGGACGTTAAGGATGAGTTCGACGGGTATCATCAAAACAAAACGCCGGCGGAAGAATCATGTTATCAGGGTGTTGATGGTACAGGTCGTGCTCCTGGCTTACACGATTGTTTTTCTGTATTTCCTGCATCAAAGCCGGTGGGGACCGTTTGCGGTTGTCAGGCAGAATCTGTTTCTCGTGTTTTGCCTGAATATGGGCGGGATGCTGTTCTGCATGTTGTATAACGAACAGCGCATGGATCGATTTTTACGGGAATATCCTGCACTGGGAGATCGCGAGAGTATGGAACGCCTGAAGCCGATCTTACGGACTCACATGTATCTCGGCGTACTCGCACTGCTCATGACGGGAAACTCACTGGGGACGGGGCTGGGGATCTTCATCGAGAAAGAATTCCTCCAGGGTCTCATCGTGCTGGGGACCTGGCTGTTGTCCTTACCCCTTTTGACCTGGTGCAGTCATACAGAAAACAAAATGTATCAGATCCAGTGCACGAACCAGAATCTGGAACCGGAAGTGGAGCTGTTGATCAAAGACTGGTCGACGCGAATTTTTCCGAATTTTTAAGGCACAATGTCTGAACCAGAGAGCCTGCAGCTGCGTTTCTATTTGTAGTAAAGCCAGCCACATAGATTTTTTACTTGCTCGGGGGAAACCAGATATGGGGCAGAACAGTCTCATTTGGATTGGAAGTATTGTAGGATGCCTGTTGGGGATCCTGGGAGGCGGAATCGGCACCTGGATGAGTATCAAAAATACGAATGGCCCACGTGAGAAAGCGTTTATGGTTCGAACGGCGGTGGTCATGTGGGTGTGTATTTCGCTGTTTCTACTGTTGTTGTATTTTCTATCTGAACCGTGGAATCGACTGATCTGGATTCCTTACGGGATCGGCCTGATCGCAGCCATTCATTATTGTAACCGGAGGCAACTGGCGATTTCTGCAGAGGAATCGCCAGTACAACATCCGCATCGTAACGAGTAGAAATCAACGGGCAGGAGTGAGTGCGTGGAACAACTGACAAAAATTTTCGCCGACCTTTACCAGTATGGGATCGTGCTGGCGATGGTGATCGCACTCTGGGGAGTGTTGAGCTGGCCCGGAATCAGAGGCAAAGGCTGGCTGGTGGGGGCACTGCTGGTGACCTTGTCGGCAGAACTGGGCTCGATTGTGATGCAACTGATGATGCGGCAGTTTGGACCGGAGATGATCATGGGGCCGGATGATTATCAGTACCTCTGGCAGGGCTCATTCGTTCTGGGGGGGCTTTCATGGCTGGGGAAAATTTTGTTTGTGGTTGCGGTGTTTCAGATACGTGCCGGCCTGCGATCGAAAGTGTCCCCGACGCTGGCTGGAGCGGGATCCGGAGGTGAATGATGCAGCAGATTGACTGGATTGTGCTGGTGGGAATTATTCTGTTTCTCTGCCTGGTGATCGCGCTGCTGATCAGTTTCGTGAAGGATCTGGCGAATCCTTCCCAGAGGAAGGACTCGGGCTCCGGATCGGGAGGCGGCGTCATCGGCGCGCTGGGCGTGCTGGACCGGATCGTGAATCCTGCGGGGGCACATGTGGAACAAGCGAAGGAAGTCGAACAGGAGGAACAGGGAGTCGGCGGAGAGTAAAGGATCAACAGTAAGGAGTTGCGAACAGATGAATTGCGATCGTCAGAAATCTGAAACAGCGATGAAGCCTGAAGACTTACTGACATACTTTCTGTTCGCACTGTCAGCAATTGCCGCTTTACCTCTGGTCGCCTGGGTTCTGATGTCTCCCTACGGCAGTGAGTTATTACTCTGTGTGACGATGCTGTATCACATTGCTTTTCTGGCGACGGTGGTGATGCTGCCGGTCATGCTGATGCGCGTCTGTATGAAACGGACTCGAACGCGGGCGCGGCTGTGGCTGCTGGTGATCGCTGTGTATGTTCCCTGCTTTGTAACCGGTGGTCTGCTGGAACGTCAGGTCTGGAGTGCGGGCTGGGAAGCCTTTTCAAAACGGAGCCAGCCACTGATTGCTGCGATCAAGAAGTATGAACGCGACCAGGGACGGCCACCGGACCGTCTGGCTGATCTGGTGCCCGATTACCTGACTGTCCTTCCGGATACCGGCATGCCAGCCTGTTCCGAGTATCAATATGTGACCGGCCCGGATACACGAGAGGGTTTCAACGAGAACCCTTGGGTTCTGAGGATCTCACCTCCCGTATTCGGGGTGGGTTTCGATCTGGTGCTCTACTTTCCCAACCAGAATTACCCGGAGCACGGCTACGGAGGCAGTCTGGAACGCGTGGGCGATTGGGCCTACGTGCATGAGTGAGCTGCGCCTGATCTGCGGAGCGTTACATCAGGCGCTCTTCGTTTCGCAGGAGTTCGGTGCAGACTTCACTCGCCGGTAGTAAGACGGCCAGTTTTTCGCTGCTGTTGAGGCGGATCACGCCGCTGGTCAGGACGTCTTTCAGGTAGTAGCTGACTTCGACTGCTTCCCAGTCGAGACGGAAGTGGGAGCCAGCCATCCCCAGTGGGTTGCAGACATCAGTGGCTGCGGCCTGGCGGGGAATCAGCGTCAGGCGACGGCCCGGGTTCTGGCGGTGCAGCAGGTCTTCGAGTTGAACGGGAAGCGATTCATCCAGAAGCAGCACAACATCCGCGATCCCCTGCCCGTTGGCCTTATCAAAACGATGCAGGATCGCGGCCAGTTCTTCAGATGAAGCGTAGCGATGGATTTCCACCTGCGAGGCTTCCCGGGCCGACCAGAGGTGGATTGAATCGTTTAATTCGCGGGTGGCACTGATTTCCAGAGCGTGTGCACGGTCGATCCGATACTGCCGGTCTGACGCAGAAGCCGGATTCGGTGTCGAGAACATGTCATTGATAAAACTGGTGAGCGTAGTCATCTCTTTTTTCCTTTTCGATGCGGAATAGTAGTAGTATCGGTAATTCAGGGGGGCAGACTAAAATTCGGTCTGGGGTGTATGCGATCCCGGTGACGAATTGCCGGCCTGGCGATGCTGCGAATCGGCTAACTTGATTCCTGCAGGGAATCTCTGTTCTATGTGTCGGGCCAGAAGCGGCACCGCTTCAGCAGTCAATAGACAGCGGGAAAAGATCGGCTGAGGGGGACTGCTCTCGGAGTCAGTTCTCCTGGAGAATGTTGAAGATATAGCAGACATGCGGCGTTCCTTTTCAAAAGGTCGGGTAAAACGGCAGGAGCCGTGCGATTCAAAAGCATTATCGTCACAGGACTTAAAGCCACGCTGAAGCAAAGATAAAATCCACTTCATCTTTCATGGCGTTGGGAAAGGAGTGCGTATAATGCCTGTGCAGGAGACCTGTTGACGCGAGAGATACATACGATTTGAGTCAAAGGCATTTGAGATGAGCAGCCGGATTTTGATAGTGGAAGACGAAGAAAAGATTGCCGATTTCCTGGTGCGGGGACTGGCCGAAGAGGGATATGCGGTTGATCATGCGGAAGATGGACGTGTGGGCTGGCTGCTGTTGAATAATGAGACCTGGGACCTGGTGATTCTTGACTGGTGGCTGCCGGTGGAAGACGGGATTCAACTGCTGCGTCGCTTTCGCCAGAAAAATCGTACGACGCCGGTGCTCTTCCTCACGGCCCGGGACGCGGTGAGCGAACGTGTCACGGGGCTGGATGCGGGGGCCGACGATTATCTCACCAAACCCTTTGCGTTCGAGGAACTGCTGGCGCGGGTCCGGGCGTTGTTACGACGTCCGGGGCAGTCCAGCTCGGTGGTGATTGAGTTCGAAGACATCCGGGCCGACCTGGAAACACAAAGAGTCACACGGGCCGGTCAGACGCTGGAGCTCACGACTAAAGAGTTTTCGCTGCTGCTGTTCTTTCTGAGGAATCCGGGCAAGGTGCTCTCGCGGACACGGATCTACGATACCGTCTGGGACGATGCTTACGACGGGCTGTCGAATACCCTGGAGGTGCATATCAAGGAACTCAGGCACAAGCTTGAAGCCTGCGGCCCCCGTGTGATCCAGACCTTGCGGGGCCGGGGTTACATTCTGGAAGCAGCTTCCGTTGAGGAGGGACTGCGATGAAGCTGACCACGCGGGTTTCCCGGTTCTTTCTGATCGCGCTGGCTGTCATCCTGGTGGGTAATTCCCTGATCTTGTATGGCGTGGCGCGGACTTATCTGGAACATCATTTCGATGAACAGCTCGACGCCTTACTGCACGTTCTGGTGGCAGCGGCGGAGGTGGAGAGTGACGATGTTAAATTCGAAGCGACCGATCATTACGTGGCCGATGAAACTTCCTCCGGCAATGCATTCTGGCTGATTGTATCCGGGGACGGTCGCGTGATTGCGCATTCGGAGAATTATCACGCTGCGACGGGAACGGCTCCTCAGGGGCATTCCGAACAGCCGCTGATTCCTGATCCGGAAGCGTATCAACAGTCTGGCTGGCGGATTGTGACCCATCATCTGGCGGCTCCCGATCCGAAGCCGGTGGAAGAACGCTCGTCGCTGGAGCATGCTGAGTTGACGGTGATCGCTGCGAGCAGGCTATCGCCGTTACAAAGTACCCTGTTCTGGCTGGCCGTGGTTTTGATTGTACTGCCGGCGTTCTGCTGGCTGATCGCGGCGTTACTGGGCAGGCGCTTTTGTGAGCAGGCCTTGAAGCCCATTCGCCAGCTGGCCGATGAAGTGCGTCAACTCGATGTGCGGGACCCCCGCGCCCGACTGGATGTACCTGCCACCGCGGATGAACTGGAAGAACTGGGAGGGGCTTTTAACGAACTGCTGGATCAGCTGTTTCAGGAATACGAACATCAAAGACGGTTCGCGGGAAACACGGCGCACCAGTTGCGTACGCCGCTGACGGTGATGCAGGGACAGGTGGATGTGGCTTTGCGACGTCCGCGGAGTGTTGAAGAATACCAGGAGACGCTGGCTTCAGTCAGTTCTGCGAGTCGTTCTCTGAACCGGACCGTCGATGCTCTGCTCTTCCTGGCGCGACCGGCGGGGGATGAACCGATTCCCGATCTGCAGCAAGTCGATTTGTCGGCCTGGTTGCGTGCGGAGTTGAACCTCTGGCAGCAGAATGACCGCGGAGACGATCTGGTCTGCGAGAGTGAATCAGGGTTAATCTGTGAGACCTCCCCTGCACTGCTGGGGCAGATCCTGGAGATCCTCGTTTCGAATGCCTTTAAGTACAGCGAACCGGGAACGCCGGTCACGGTGCACGCGAAGCGGCAAGGCGATCGAATCGAGTTGGCGGTGCAGGATCAGGGAATGGGGATCGCGGAGGAAGATCGGGAATCGATTTTCGAACCCTTTTTCCGTACCCGCCAGGCGCGGCGACAGGCTTCCCCGGGGACAGGGCTGGGATTGGCGCTGGCACAGCATATCGCGACGGCGCTGCGTCTCGAACTACATTGTGAGAGTCGGCTCGGTGAAGGCAGCCGCTTTGTGTTGTCGATTCCTTCCCGGTAGGCCATCAATGCCTGTATCTGTTCAAGGGTATGCTTAATTTCCCTGAAACCAGGATAATTGCTTGACCGCTTCTGTACAGGTGTTGTGTGGTTGTTTATTCTGGGCCTGCTTATGGATTAACAACTTCAGATGACACCTCCAGATGAAAGCTGCCCGAGATAATGGATACCGATGAAGAGATGCGCCAGTTGAAATCGATGGCGAAATGGGTTTTGATTGGTTTAGTGGTCTTTATTTCCTCCGGATATTATGCGTTTCAGGAACTCAAGTTCATGATCTGGGGCCAGACTGCAGAGGCCACAGTAACGAATGTATTTGAGACATCTGAGCGGCGAAAACCACTGCTGGCGGTCGAGTATACATTTACGGATGAGGAAGGTCAGCATCACAGTGAGCGTGACGATGTGCCACGCAGCTGGCCGAAACCGGGGCCGAAGGTGACAGTGCAGTATCTGTCGGGTGTGGAGGACTCATCACGCCTGGAAGGACATTCCAGCAGCACAGCTGTCTGGGTCTTTCTGACATGTTGCGGATTGATGGCGTTTGGCTGCTTCAAGCTGTACCAGATGGCCAGCGAAGCCGTCGATGGCCCGCCCCGCAGGAGACGACGATAGCGTGATCCCGGAGCGGATCGGGAAGTGTGGTAGCGATGAATGATTTGAAGCCGAACGAAAATGCGTGGAGATGGGAAGGACTCCCCCCGATCCGCAAGCAGTGGGTTGGCAATGGTGAAGCGGTCCTGTCACTTGTCTGCCTGGTTTCGCTCTTTCTGTTCTGCTCCCCGCCCGGCCACCTGACCCGGGAATCACAGATCCCCTGGATGTTGTTCGTGATTCTGGGGCTGGGGATCGGGCTGAGTGTGGGAGGCATGCGCTTTGGGAGCCTGCCCGGTTATCTGATCGGGATTGTATCGCTGGTGATTCAGCTGCTGATCCTGGCCTTACTCTGTTTAGTCCTGTATACCAATTTCGACTGAGCTGACTGTCTTCCTGTTGTTAAAGAGTGATACTAACAGAAAACGAGTTACCTTGATGGCTGAAACAGAGTCTGAACAGGCTGAAGCGACGGCTGCTGTGCCCCGCTCTCGCTGGAAACACTGGGTGGGCAACTGCGAAGGGCTCCTGGCGCTTTTCTGCCTGATCTGGCTCTTTCGTCCAGGATATATCTCTAGAGGTGAAATTCCCTGGCAACTTTTTATCACGATGGCACTGGGATTCGGATTCTCGATTGGGGGCATCCGGTTCGGAGGAACTTTGGGAAGGCCCGCCGGACTGGTGGCACTCGTTTGTCTTTCAATTCTGATGCTGATTATTCTCGTTACCAGCATCCCCTATTTCTTCTGAACAGCATGGCGACAGACGTCTTCTCAGTAGTTCAAGCACCGCAGCTTCAGGATTCCCCAGGGGATTTCTCAACATGACACCGGAAATTCTGTTTCAGCAAACCTCTGATTTCTATCAATGTTTGATTCACCCGGATCTGGAGGATGTCGATTTTCGACGAGAACTGGAGGCCTTCCGTGGGCTGCGAGCAGAACTGGATCGAGAACTGGCACTCACCCTCATCCAGGAAAGTAACTGGCGGACTCGCCTGCTGGGGCTGGCGGTAGGGGCGTTGCTCAGGGAATGGTCGCTGGCGCCAGTGGTGCTGGAGTTGATTCGGCAGCCGACGGGGATCTCGATTGTCCCAGCGGGGGCCTAGTTGATGGTGCAACACCAGCAAGCCCCTTCTCTGTCGCCGGAAATTGATGGGATTGAATTTAATACGGGACAGTTTGACGGTGAGGTGGGCTGGATACTGACACGGTTGCAGGCACAGATTGATGGAACCTTGACTGTCGACCCCGACGAAGTGGGCCCGAACTCCGGTCAGTCGCTGCAGAGCCAGCTGGCTTTGTACAAGCGGCTTTGCTCGGAAAACTGAATTCCGGCGAACGTCTGACGGATGGTGGTGTCTCAACTGGCGTCTATTCTACTTTGAGCCTTACTGGAGAGACCATGTCTGCCAAACTGAATCTGCTGGTGCTGCGCTGCCAGGACCTGTCTGCCTCAAAAAAGTTTTATGAGCAACTGGGATTTCAATTCCACAAAGAGCAGCATCGGACCGGACCGGTACACTATGCTGCGCAGCTGGAAGAGATGGTATTTGAACTGTATCCACTCAAGCCGGGAGCAGCCGTTGATCAGACTCGATTAGGGTTCCGATTGTCGATCGAGGGAGATTTGAAGGAGAGACTGGATCGGGCCGGGATCGAAATTTGTGATTTTACTCATCATCCCAAGTATTCGGTGTATGTCGTACAAGACCCGGATGGCAGGAAGGTGGTGCTCTCCTGATCCTTGACTAAAGAATGTGTGAGAAACCAGATGGCCCGTCTGTATGAAATTCGAGCAGACTATGATCGCGAGACGATCGTTGTGTACCAGGCCTATGCAGATCCGATTGCGGATGCGGCGCTTGAGGCACAGACGTTTGTGCGTCCGTTTTCGTTTAAGCGGATGACGTGGATCAAGCCTTCGTTTTTATGGCTGATGCATCGCAGTCACTGGGGACAGAAAACGGGACAGACGCGGATTCTGGCGGTCCGTATCACCCGTGCCGGCTGGGAACGTGCGCTCTCACTGGGTGAGCTGACATCTCCCGAACGGGGCGTCTATCGCTCTGCAGCCGAGTGGGAACGGAAATTTCAGTCCGCGCCCGTGCATATTCAATGGGACACGGAACGGAGTTCCCGCGGAGCGGCTCTGCCCTGCTTCAGTATTCAGGTGGGCCTCAGTCGTCACATTATTCGCGAATTTGTCGAGGAGTGGATTGTCGGCATTGAAGATCTGACGCCACGGGTTCGTAAGTGGAATGCGATTCGTGTCGGGAGCAGCCGCAGTCTGAAACGGGAGCTGCCGGGCGAAAAAGTTTATCCGGTGCCTGGGGAATTAACTCGAAAGCTGTTGATTTCCGACTGAGATGGTTTACAAGTGGAGGAAACCAGAACGGAAGGCAGGTTAAGCAATGGCGAGAAGCGAATCCGGAACGTTCACAACCTCGGACGGGGTGAATCTGCAATACCTGACTGCCGGTGCGGGACCGCCTCTGGTGATCCTGCCCGGCTGGTCGCAGTCGGCGGCGCTGTTTCAGCGGCAACTGGATGACTTGAGTGACAGGTGCCGCTGCCTGGTACTGGATCCGCGCGGGCATGGGGAGTCGGCCAAACCGGATTATGGTTATCGCGTCTCCCGCCTGGCAATGGATTTGCGCGAGTTGCTGCAGGCGTTGGATCTGCAGGATGTGATTCTGCTCGGTCATTCCGCGGGTTGTGCTGTAATCTGGAATTACCTGGATCTGTTCGGCGAAGCGGGATTAAGTGGCCTGGTGCTTTGTGATCAGATGATTGCCCGCATCCGTCGGCCGGAATGGTCGGAAGCCGAATGCCGCCTGTATGGGGCCGAGGCAAGCGGCGATGAAGTCCTCGCGCAGGCAGAGCTGATCGGCAGCAAAGAGGGACCGGCCAAGACGGGCGAATTCCTGGCGAGCATGTTTACCGAGAGTTTCTCTGAAGCGGATCTGGTGCAGGTGATTCAGGAGAGCCTGAAGTTTCCCCGCCCGTATGCTGCGGAACTGCTGCTGAGTGTGAGTGCCGCCGACTATCGTGATCTGCTGCCCCGGATTTTGCTGCCAACCCTCTGTATCGGCGGAGAAGCCAGCCACCTGGGACCTGAGGTCATGCCCTGGATTGCGGAGCAGATTCCCCGTGGCCAGGTCGAGATGATTGCTGCGGATGCGGGAGGCAGTCACTTCATGTACCTGGAGAATCCGGAAACTTTCAACAGTGTTGTCAGAGACTTTGTTAATCAACTGACTGAAGGTAAATGACCGGCATGCGGAAACTGGCCTTGGGCAGAATCGTTGGTTTGCTGCTGACAGTGCTGTCACTGGGCATCGCTGTTCTGTCCGGGTATGAATCCTGGAGATTCAATCAGACTGTTCACGGGTGGGATATCGCCCGGCCGATGGAGACAGCGATTGATTTGTCACGAACGGGAGCGGTCACGGTTCCCTTTGATCAGACCTGTTCGGTTTCGCATGGGGAAGCTGTCTATCTTGATTGTGATCTCCGAGATGACACGGGACAGGTCCCTGAAGAGTTGCTTAAGGGGCTGTCAGGGAAGTTGGTAATCACAAATGCAGCGGGCGAGGAAATCGTACGCAGATCACTGATGAATGATGGAGGAGTGCCGCCTGGCGAACCGATCGTATATCGGGGACGGCCTGGTGGTGAGATCATGCTGGTAAATCTGCCGACCTTTGCAGCAGGAAAGTATTCCGCGACAATTACCGTTGATCAGCCAGCACCGGCACTTGCTGGATATCAGCAGACCGTTTATGCGAGATACCAGTTATGCGGACTGGAGCAGATGCCTGTGGCGATCCTGGGTTTTATTGCGTTCTGTGCGGGTTTTGTGGCTCTGGTCAGCGGCAGTACCACGCTTCCCGGATGGTGGCGCCACGGTATCTGGAAGCCGTTCTCTCCGGATGAGACAGAGGCCGAAGATTCCACTACGCTAAAAGAGGATTCGAGTGAAACGGATTCGTCCGATTCAGAACCGCCGCGAGAATTGTTTTTCTGACATCGAGCTACCGATTAATGACTGCGATCGAATTCGGAATCTGCTAGACTCATGCGCAGCAGGCACACTTGAGGAGAATCTCCCGCCGATTCTCTGATGAATCTGACAACGGCATGCGGGCTCCTGGTCAAGCCGTTGTCGAAACCTTTGACTGGTGAGAGGTGTCTGATGAGTCTGTTCGCTGTCGGTTTACGTAGCACACCGGATGACCTGCTGGCGATTCTGGGGCTTGCGATTGCATTGTCGGCCTATCTGTCGGGGATCCGCTTATATGCAAGGCAGAGAATTGCTGACATTCCAGAAAATGATCCACAGAGGGACGAAAGAAAGCGGAAGATTCAGATCAAACTGGCGTGGTTGACTTTAGCCGATGCGCCCATGGTCTTCTCTGCTTTTCTGCTCGGGTTGACTGTTTTATGGTATCCGGTGACGGGGTTTAAACCTTATGCCTCGTTTGTACCATTGGGCATGGGGTTGTTTCTGTTTGCAGGCGTGGCGATGGTGATTCAACATATGCTGGCCTGGTACGATACACTTTCAGAACTGATTGAGCAGGTGGCGTTAAATATCATGCTGGTCATGTTGATCGTGGCGGGAGTGCTCTGGTGGATTTTTCTGTATCTGGAACAGCATTAGAGGAACTTGTGGATGGCGATGGAAGATCTGAAAAGGGATCTGGAAGCAGTCGCAGGTCAACCGGTTTCTGACCTGCAGGCGGTCTATGATCGACATTCGGAAGAGCCGGCGCTGGGAACAGAGCTGGTCTCGTTGCTGGCTGATCCTCAATTGCAGAAGCCGGCCAGCTGGCTGTTGAGGCGGCATCTGGAAGCGGGACACACATTGAGTGTCTCCCAGGCGAAGCCGCTGTTTCGGGCTCTGTCGGGATTGCAGGACTGGGAGACGCGCCTGCAGGTGCTGCAGAGCCTGTCTTACCTGCCGATCGGAAAGCGGGAGGTCAAACCGCTGGAGGCCTTCTTAAGAGATTGCCTGGAGAGTGAGAACAAGTTTGTGCGTGCCTGGGCCTATCACGGGTTTCATGAACTGGCGCTGCAACATGCGCAATTCCAGGATGAGGTTGATCGTCTGCTGGAACGGGCACTGGAAGACGAGGCAGCGTCGATCAAGGCGCGGGTACGAAATATTCTGAAGCAGAAACTCAAACATCAGAGGTGAGCGACATGGATCTGACGACGTTGACCAGCTTCTTCATGTGGTGTTCCATTTTCAACGGGGGGCTGCTGGTATTGTGGACGCTCAGTTTTCTGTTGATGCCGGATCTGGTGTACCGGACCCAGAAACGCTGGTTTCCTCTCCCCAGGGAGACCTTTGATGTGGTAATGTATGTTTTCGTAGGCGCGTTCAAGCTGCTGTTTCTGGTGTTCAATCTGGTGCCTTATCTGGCGCTGTTGATGATCGGGTGATGTCGAGTATGGTGAGAGTCTAAATGACGGAATTAGAGTCTACTGACAATACGGAAATCATTTTCTCGATGCGTTTCCTGTTGATCATCTACTTTATCTGGGTCTGCCCTTTTACGTTCTTTGGCCTTTGTGTGAATGAAGCTGATATCAGTGCAGGAAATGCCCCAAGTTTTCCCTTTTTGTCTCCGATCGGTGCTGAGGGGATTTTTGAACTTCTGTTCTTTCCCGTTGCAACTCTGTCAGATTTATTCATCCTGCTGTGGCTATTACGTTTCTGTTTACCTCAGTCCTTGAAGCACAAGTTAGTCTGGGAAGCTTCTGCGGCGTATCAACAGGATGATGTAATTAAGAATGATAAATTAGCAGTCTGTTCCCCTTTTCTGGCTCTGCTGGGGACAGTAGTGCTTTCCTATGCTAAGTCGCATATTCGAGTGGATGGTTCTCGCCGACAACCCGTGGTAACGTGGGAAGGACCTGCTGCAGAGTATTTTGAGAGGTTGCTTGCTTTGGGGTGGACATTGTCTTACTTGGCAGGGATTTTAGGATTAGTTTCTTTCGCCTGCTTCTCCACTCGAAAGAACTGGATGGCTATTGTCGGTGCTGTCGTAGGATACGGTAATATCTTTGGCAGTTTTGTAATTGCTTGCGCGATTTATGAAGACTGATCGATAGAGGATAGATTATTAGCTGCCCTGCTACGCGCTTTTTGCGGGGCGAAAGTTGAATAGAAGTGTGAACACTTATGACAGGACAACCATTCAGGGATGGTAATGGTCCCCTGCCCGGCGAACGGGATTTTGATCCGCACGAAGGCGATCTGGACGCGCTGGTGGCCTGGGAGAACTTTGGTGGGTTGACGTTGCAGGAAGCCTATCAGAGATTTCAGGAAAATCCCTTTGTCTACCAGGAAGATTTCATGTGGATGGGGGGGAAAGCGTTTGCTTATTATTTCCCGGTACTGGAGCGTTATCTGCTGGTTACGCCGGTCTGGGGAGCAGATGAGGAAGCCGAGTGGTGCCAGGTGTATGGACTGGGAGCTGCGATCCAGTTTCAGTTTTCCGATGACTGTCTGCCGGAAGTGCGAGAGCTGGTGCCCCGCGTGTTTCCCCTGGTCGCGCAGGTCAAAGAGTCGATCGAAGCCTATGTCGACAGCGGACACCCTTATTATTCCGATCCGGAAATGCAGCAGCATGTCATCCGCGAATGGAATGAACTGGAAACCCATCTGCAGCAGTTCCAGAATAAATGAGCGCTTGAGGGTGCGCCGTCTCTCCTGTTCCCAGGATCGAGACAAAGTCACGCACTGATTCTACGCAAGCGACAGGCAAGGTGTGGGAACGACGTTCAAAAATGTTGCTGTTCGTGATCGGCATGAATCTTGCAACTCCTCTCCTGCATGCTCATCTCGTATGGAATGCTGAAACGGAAACAGAGAGTTGCAGTCTGGATTGACTGTTGGTTCTTCTCGACTGTGTGTTTCCTGCATGACATCTTGAGCAGAATGCAGAATCAGGCCGGTGCGGAAAGGTTTTGCATGTGTTGTGCAGGATGCTGCAGTGTGAGCCGGTGACATGCTGCAGAAATGGAATTCGTTGATTTGACGATTTAAAATTGCCTTTCTCAGAGATGAGAGATTGATTTATGATCCACAGGTCAACGGGAGCGGAAACTGGCATACAGCGGATGCGATGACTGTGGATTCCATTTGTTTTTCCTGACTGGTATCTGTCATCACCTGTCGATCCGTTCGGCATTATTTTTAAATGAGGCATTCCCATGAAAAAAGACATTCTGAAAAACGTCGTGTTGTATTGTGGCGGGGCGCTCTGCTGTGTGATTCTGTTATTCTGGTCGCTGGACTCGTTCAACGGCGCGCAGGGGCACTGGGAGGCCGAGATTGGTCAGGCGGAACAGCAACTTGCGCTGACGCTCAGACTGGCGGGCCGCGAAGACCGGACGCTGCGTCGGCAGGTGGTGTTTTCCGATCAGGCAGCTAACGCTCATCCGGCGGGAACGTTTACACTCCCCGAACAGGCGGAACAGATGCGAGGTAACAAACTGACGTTTGAAGACACGACCATTCTGCCCGGACGCGTGACGTTTGAATGGGAAGGACATCACTTTGATCTGATGTTGAACAGCCTGACGGTTGATGGCAAACAGTACGACTGGAAGAATCAGCAGCCGATTGCACTGGTCAAACGAGCGGATATACGCGAGCTGTAAGTGTTTTCCAAACGTAGATTTCAGACTAGATGAAAACCGGGAGTGAAGCATTGGCGCTGGATATTGGGCTGGAGTCGATTGAAGGGGGGACGGATCCGCTTGACCGGACGCTGATAGTCAGTCTGGAAGCTGGGGAAATGGCGTTTTTGTATGATCCCTTTCAGACATTCTTTGCAAAGACCGGACTGGTTATTGAGCCGTACGAAGATACCCGAATTTCGGGTGAAGACCTGAAGATCTTCGAACGGCTGCTGCTGGAGACAATGCGTGTCGTGGAATCCAGGCCGGAACAGTGGGAAGAATTCACGGAGTTGCAGTATCACCCGCAGGAAGTGAAGATCTACACGACACTCTTTCGGTCAGGGCTGCTGCAGAAATTAAACGGACTCGTGGAGCTGACCCGGGCCGCAAATACAGCGCAGCGGGTGCTCTTCTTTTATGGTGATTGATTTTTATCAGGGGCTGTATCCGGTTTGCGTAATGCATTTCCTTTCACGGTACCTGCCTGGCCTGTCAGCGTGAGGACTTCTACTTGGGGATCGCTGGAGACTGCTACATTGTTGAAGACATGCGCCGGGGCTTGGGGATTCTGAATCAGCAGTGCCGTGCGGTGGAAGTCTGTGATATGGTTGAGGGAGGCCATCACGGTCGCTTCACTGGCACTGAGCGCGTGACGCCAGTGATGGAAGCGATTGCCTGTGAGCGTGACCTCCGCACCGGGCAGTGCCCAGACCCCAAAGTTGGGGGGACCGACTTTGCGGAGGGAGGTCCCCGCGAATTCATTGTTTTCCGCCCGCAGTTTCCCAGCGACGCGAATGCCGGCGACTCCCCCGCCGCGAATGGTATTTCCGGTGAGGGTGACATCAGCGCCCGCGAAGACCATGAGAATGGGAGGCAGACCTCCCTGGCGAGCGAATTCATTTCCCAGGAACAGGACGGTCCAGCCTGAGTGGACGCCGGCGGCGACTTGCGCGTTGTCGATGATGCGGTTGTTGACTACTGTGGATCGCCCCGATTTACAGTCAGCGAAACCGAGACCTGCGGTTTTGTTGTGATGACAATAATTGTTGATGAGTGTGGTGACAGCATCGCCTTGCTGACCGATGCCGGACTGTCCATTCTGATAACATTCATTGCCGATGATGGTAGGAGAGGCGTGTGACTGAGAGCCGATGCCCGCCAGGCGGTTCTGGTAGCAGCGATTATTACGGATCAGCGGTGCGGCAGACTCGCTGGCGCCGATACCAGCCATGCCGTTGTCATAGCACTCGTTGTCTTCAATCAGGGGACGCGTATTGGCGCCGGTGCGGGAGCCAATGCCGGCACGACGGTTGCGGTAGCATTTATTACCACGCACGAGGGGGCAGGAACCTTCACTGATGCCGATCCCGGCGCGGATGTTTTCGAAGCAGGTATTATTGATGACGGTCGGGCTGGCATCGTCGTGTCCGATGCCCGCATAGAAGTTTTCGAAGCAGGTATTCTCTTCGATAACCGCCTGTGAGTCATGCATGGAGCCGATGCCGCCACCCATGTTGCGGTAACAGACATTGCGATAAATGTGTGGGGTACAGCGCTTGCCTGCGGTCGCCTGGGCAGCGATGCCGGTATAGCCGATGTGATGGACGATGTTGTTCTGAACCGTGCAGGTGACGTCCATGATGGCGATACCCGGGGTGCCCGGAGCACCGATGTGTTCGTGCGACTGCTGTTCGCCCCGCGTGGCGTGATGGTGGTTCCATTTCTGTTCGTCGTAGACGCCGACACCCGTGATGGTGAATCCATCCAGCACGGCGTTCTCTGCCAGCAGGACACCGGCACCCTCTTTCTGTCTGCTGCCGTCAATGATTGTGGTTTCGGCTCTTTTCAGGCCCCGTTCTCCCCTGCTCTCATCGCCGACGCTTTTGAGTGTAAGGCCCGGTTTCAGACGCAGGCGTTCATAGTAGGTTCCAGCCGCGACCAGGACGGTGTCTCCCGGTTGGGCGGCATCGATGGCGGATTGAATCGTCTGATACTTTTCGGGAACGGACAGTGTGTCCGCTGGTAGTGTTCTGGGATGTACGCAGAGTGTCAGCAGACAGGTCAGGGACAGCAGAGAGAGACGCGGGAGCGGGGCGGGAAGATGGTTGCGCGAGCACATGGCGGTTACTCCTCAACGCGGCAGGTGGGGAATATTGTTCTGCATCCAAGCTACCAGATTGAACGGGGGGATCAAGCTGTTTCGTGTCCGTTTGGGAACACTGCACCACGACAGGGTTACTGGTAGTCGATTGACCAGTAAGGGCCGTCTCTAGTAAAATACCATTCTATCCAAGAAAGGACCCCTTCTCTTTATGTCTTTACCCCTTGATCTCTGGCTGATTCATCCCGAAGCGGAAATGTGTGAGGCGTTTCGGGATCGTTTTCAGGAACTCCCCCATGTGACGGTAATGGAATGCCGTTTTGAAGACCTGCCCCCGCACGACTGTTTTGTAACTGCGGCGAATTCGTTTGGCATCATGAATGCCGGCATTGATGCCGCGGTGGTCAATTTCCACGGTTATGACCTGATGAAACGGATCCAGCACCGGATTCTGGATCTGTACCTGGGAGAACAGCCGCTGGGAACGTCGTTTATTGAGCCGACGGGAAATCCCGATTATCCCTATGTGGCTCACAGTCCAACGATGCGCGTCCCCGGTTCGATCTCCGGGACGGATAAAGTGTATGCAGCGACCTGGGCGTCCCTGCTGGCCGTGTATCAGCACAACATCAGCCAGGAAGACGAAGCTGCCAAAATTAAAACGGTGGCCTTTCCTGCGATGGGGGCTGGCTTTGGATGCGTACCCTATCGGGAAGTGGCCCGGCAGATGGCCGTGGCGTATCAGCATTACCTGGATCCGCCACATCGGATGGACTGGCAGGCGGTGATTCGCCGTCAACAGGCGATTGCCTACGATGAGGGGCAGCAGGTGGTTCGCTGAGAATTTCAATACAGGAGTTGGGAGACACAAGATGAATGCTGAAGAATTTGTCGCGTGCTGCAAACGGGAGAAAGAGACACTGCTGAAGCTGTTTCAGGATTCCAAGAGTGGCTTGGCCGTGTCGGAGGGCATCGCCGCGTTGCAGCTTTCAGAGGAACAGTCCCGGCTGATGAATCAGATTCTGGACGGAGTGCTGACGGATGTATTTTACACATTGTTGGTGGGGCTGGATGGAGGTGCCAGTCTGGGTGGTGTGCAACAGACCTACAAAATCTATGACGAGCAGGATCAGTTGATTTCCGATTGCGGCGATCTGGAAGCAGCCGCCTGGGAACAGTTTCACGGTAAGGCGGATTCGGAAGAGAACACCGCCGACTGATATCATTTCTGCTGAAAATACGAATTTCCTCCTCAACATCAGTGCGGGCGAGACTATAACACCTGATGGAGCTGCAGGAAGCTCCAATTGTGTTCTGTTCCGTTCTTAAGGAATGTTGATGTCATGCCTGAACTGTCTGCTGCTGACGCATCTGAGTTGATCCTGTTGACTGGCGCCACCGGATATGTGGGGGGACGGTTGCTGCAGGTGCTGGAATCGCGGGGGGCCCGGCTGCGTTGCCTGGCGCGGCGACCAGAGGTGCTGCGGGAGCGGGTCTCTGAGACCACGGAGGTGGTTTACGGGGATGTACTGGAACCGGAGACGCTGCTACCGGCATTGACCGGAGTGAAGGTGGCGTATTATCTGATTCACTCGATGGGCGAGTCCGGTTCGTTTGAGGAGAACGACCGGCGGGCTGCGGAACATTTTGCACGGGCTGCCCGGGAAGCGGGCGTGGAACGGATTATCTACCTGGGAGGTCTGGGGGATGAAGCAGAGTCGCTCTCACCTCACCTGCGGAGTCGGCAGGAAGTGGGGCGGATTCTCAGGTCGTCTGGAGTGCCGGTGATTGAATTCCGGGCGTCGATTGTGATCGGCTCGGGGAGTCTGTCGTTTGAAATGATTCGGTCGCTGGTGGAACGCTTGCCCGTGATGATCACGCCGAAGTGGGTGATGCGGGCCGCGCAGCCCATTGCGATTGAGGACTTGATCGCCTATCTGACTGAGGCCCTCGAAATTCCCTTGCCGGAAAGTCAGACCTTTGAGATCGGTGGTGCCGATCAGGTTTCTTATGCTGAGATCATGCGGGTGTATGCCCGCTGCCGGGGGATGCGGGTGCGGATGATTTCGGTGCCCGTGCTGACGCCTTATCTGTCGAGTCTGTGGCTGGGACTGGTGACACCCTTGTATGCACGCATTGGTCGCAAGTTGATCGAGAGTATTGTGCATTCCACAGTGGTCCAGGATGAGCGTGCGCGGGATGCCTTTTCGATCGAGCCGATGGGAATCGAATCTGCGATTCAGCGGGCGCTGAACAACGAGGAACGTGAATTCGCGGAGACACGCTGGTCGGACGCGGTTTCGTCATCGGGACAAGTGCGGTCGTGGAGTGGTGTGCGATTTGGCAACCGGCTGGTCGACGCTCGGAGCACCACGGTGGCGTGTCCTCCCGAGATTGCGTTTCAGCCGATTCAGCGGATCGGGGGTAAGTCAGGCTGGTATGCCTGCAACTGGCTCTGGCATCTGCGGGGCTGGATGGATCTGCTGGTGGGCGGCATTGGTGTGCGGCGTGGTCGTGCGCATCCGGAGCGGCTGCGCGTCGGGGATACGGTCGATTTCTGGCGAGTGGAAGCGTTTGAGCCGAACCGTCGCCTGCGACTGGCGGCCGAGATGAAGCTGCCGGGTCGCGCCTGGCTGGAGTTCGAAGTTAAAGAGGATGCGCAGGGTTCGACGATCTCTCAGACGGCGATATTTGATCCGGTGGGACTGTGGGGGCGGCTGTACTGGTATGCGGTCTGTCCGCTGCATTATTTCGTGTTTGCGGGGATGCTGAAGAATATCGCCCGGGCGGCGGAAGGGATCCAGGGGGCTGAATCTTCTTCCAAGCCTTCTCTTTCCCGGTAGCCCCCCTGCTCTGATTTTCGTTATGGCATTGTACGGCCGTTCTGTTTTAAGATAGTTCTGTCTACGGTTGTGTCCGTCAGTCTATAACGAATAAGGGAGCCTGCGATGACGAAAGTCTTACTCACCGGTTTTGAAGCCTATGGTTATACTCCGGTCAATCCTGCGGAATCGGTGGCGCGGGCGCTGGACGGGGCCGTCGTGGGTGGCGCTGAGATTGTTTCGTGCATTGTGCCGAACGCATTTTTTAAATGCATCGATGTCGTGAAAGCGGCGATTGAGGAAGTCCAGCCGGAACTGGTCGTGATGATGGGGGAATACGGGGGCCGGTCGATGATCACCGTGGAACGCCTGGCACAGAATCTGAATGACGGGACACGTTACGGCCTGGTAGATAAAGCGGGGCGTGCAATGCAGGGAGGACTGACGGCTGCCGACGGTCCGGCCGCATATTACACAACGCTGCCGATTCGGGCGATGGTTCAGGCGATGCGGGATGCGGGAATCCCGGCTGACATTTCGGATGCAGCGGGAACGTTCTGCTGTAATCATCTAATGTATGGGGTCCTGCATTATCTGTCCCAGAGTGAATCGTCGATCCGGGCGGGCTGGATTCATCTCCCCTTTTTACCCGAGGTGGCGGCACGCGTGGAGAACCTGGGCGAACCCAGCATGTCGGCGGAAACATCGACTGAGGGAGTGCGGATGGGCATTGAAGCAGCGTTGACTCATCCAGAAGACATTGATGCAGCGAGCCCTTCCCGGCTGCAGATCTGAACAATTTTCTTGACCGATGTGATGAAAGAATGGGAGTCTTGCGTGTCGGAAACCAGTTCACCTGAGAAGATGAAACAGAGTACCAGAACGAAGATTGTGTTCGGCGGCTTTATGCTGGCGATCCTGGTGCTGGGCTGGGGAATCGCCGTGGAGTCGGTGATTCAACACGACCGCTACTGGGATGAGCGGATCATGATTCCCCGCGGTTCCGGAGGTATTGAGGATGAACTCCGTCGGGAACAGGGGGACCTGTTTCACAGTCCGCGATTCCAATCCTCGGCGGGAGAAGTGATTGTGAACTCCATCCGTTTCCTGCCCGATGTCCGGTTCTTTTTCATTGAATTCTATGATAATCACCCGGTCGTGGTGATCTTCTTCTTTCTGATCGAAGTCGGCCTGTTGTGGCTGGGTTATGTGACGGTCAAGGATGACTTGCGAGCGGAAGCCGAAGCAGTAGACGAAGCTTCTCAATAATCCTGCAGTCCTGAAATCATCGCAGGCTGCTGAGCTTGTTTGCCAGGCTGAACATCGGGTTTGTCGTCTGTGCTCCTCACTTCAGATACTCGTGTCTGTGTTTGCAGTTATGACGTAAGTGACAATATTATAATGTCTTAGACTCTAAGATTGTCATCTTATCACCTACGGTTTTCTTTTTGAAATCGGAGCCAATTCCCTTGACGGTTCTCAAAAAGAGTGGCTATATTGTTTTGAGACTGAATCTCAGTGTCATGTTTTGTGCTGAGTGATAAGTGCTGATTTGTTTATCCAGTCCGGACCCAGCCCGCGAGAGATGAGGTTGTGTCTGGAGGGCCTGTGTCGTGGGAGCGAGCTGATTCGTGTTCCTGCCCGGCTGTCTCCAGAGACAGACTTCTTTCAGTAGCCAGCCAGATTCCTCCGGAGAGAGATCGTTTCAAAGTCGAAGCGATTTTGATTCCCGTTTGGTTACTGATTGAAGGAGATACCCACCATGTTGTCTCGCGCAACACGTCTGTCCCGCCCTGTTTCCCGCCTCACAAAACGATCCGGCTTTACGCTGATCGAACTGCTGGTTGTGATCGCGATTATTGCGATCCTGATTGCCCTGCTGCTCCCTGCCGTACAACAGGCCCGCGAAGCCGCTCGTCGTTCGCAGTGTAAAAACAACCTGAAACAGATCTCGCTAGCAACGCATATGTTTCATGATACGTTTAATGAATTTCCCTACGCAGTGACTGACGTAGAGGAAACTGTTGATCTGACTGTCTCGCCTTTAACGACAACCTGGACCACGGGACATATTCAGATCATGCCCTACCTGGAGCAGGATGCGGTGGCCCAGCGCTGGGATAAGGAAGAGACGCGTAACAGCACTAATGATGCAGATGGCGATGGATTTACCAATGCGATGCTGGTGCAGATGATTGTGCCGACGTTTATCTGTCCCTCCATGACGATGCCGACTGCACCACTGACCGACAACCGAGCCCCCTGCAGCTATATCTTCAGTGCGGGCACACCGGAAACCAATCTACTACATTATGCTACCTGGTATGGCGTACCTGAGCCTGAATATAACGGTGCAATCATTCCCCGCATTCTGGACACGAGCAAATCCAGCAGCCCGAGTTATGAAAAGTCCACCAAAATGCGTGATATCACAGATGGGACAACGAATACGTTTCTGTTGGGAGAAACCGATTTTGCCCCCGCAGGGGTTCCCTCTGATACTTATGGTAGTGTCTGGGCTTATGGGTATGCCGGCTATACCTGGGGTACGACGAATGCCAGACTCAATACGAAAGATGGTTCAACCAGTTATGGCGTGTTCCGCAGTCAGCATCCCGGAGGGGCTCATTTCGCAATGGTGGATGGCTCGGTGCATTTTCTGTCTGAGAATATTGACTTCGGTTTATACCAGGCATTGTCGACCCGCTCTGGCAGCGAAGTGGTTTCGTTTCCGTAAGCTCGTTTGAAATAGAATTAACAGGAGTTAGTAGCAATGTTACGTGTCGTCTGTCTGAGCCTGATTCTGTTTCCGGTGGTGCTGACTGGATGCGGATCCTCTGAGTCAGATATTGAAATCGGTAAGCCAGCCGTTCTCGCCGCGCAGCCACCACTCACCCTGGAAGAGTGGAAAGCCATGTCTGATTTAACCGAGAAATATGATGGTGCAACGCTGGAACGGCTGCGGGCTGGAAATCTTGAACTGAAAAGTGATCGAGCCTGGGATAAATACCAGAAAGAGTTCGTTGCTCCTCAGCTCGTCAAAGATAAACCGCTTAAGGAGCGAATCTGAAATGATTTGATCCAGCGCTGAAGAACTCATTTTCCGCCGGGGGCAGTCCATCGTGGGCTGTCCCCATTTTTTATGGATAGTGTGATATGAAGCAGAGATGAAAACGGTTTGTGAAAATTTGTGGCTGGTTGACAGGGGGATACATGCTGTCATAATGTGACGAATCGAATTGCAGGCACAAACGTAATTTGAACTGAGAGTCCAGTAAATGTGGACTTGAGAAAATTTAGCGAAAGGTGATTACAGGGATGTCTGCAACGCGAAGAGGCGGGAGCCAGGGAGACGAGGCTTCCACTACAAAAGTCGTGGCGATGCTGATGCTGTCGATCGCAGGGTTTGGCTGGGCTTTTATGGCGGCCGCTTATGCACATGAAAAACAAGGCTGGCGACAGGAGTCGACCAATCTGACGGAACCTGATGCTGATGGAATTCAGTACGATCAGCGATTTGAAGATGGGGGAAGTATTCGCCAGCAGTCCTATTCTTCACTGTGGGACTTTATCGGCAATGCATTCCGCCAGCTTCCCAATCTGTTTGGAGTACTGGCGTTTTCATTTCAGCACCGGCTGTGGCTGGTCATTCTGATTGCCTGCCTGGAAGTGGGCGCACTGGGGCTGGGCTATGCGATGAGCAAAATAGACTGATGTGATTTCCACAAGATTTCTGCTGACGTAAGGAACTCTGACAAGATGACCGAAGACCCCCGTCCTCGTCGTAAACGCAGGCGTCCTCCCGAGAGTGCGGGAGACTCTGTCAGTCGCAAACCCCGACGCCGGCCTGCCAGCCGAAAAGTAGCACGAGCCGAAGAGGATGCGCCGCCGGTACGGAAAAATAAGGCGACGAAATCCGGTCGCAAGAAGAAAAAGAAACGAAAAGACCACGATGAGGGCTGGTCGACCAAGCAGGTGATCACACTGGTGATGATCGGCATTGCGATGTTCGGCTGGGCCTGTGCTGCCGCCGCGTATGCGCATGCGAAAGAGGGCTGGCGGTCTAATGAAGTGGAACGTTTCGCTGAGGAGCATGGCGAAGAACTGGAGTCAGACCTCCGTTCGACCAGGCGAGCGGCTGCCCGCAGTGCGATGATCAAAACCGCGGGACGTGCCTTGATGGATTTCATCGGAAACGCGTTTAAACAGCTTCCCAACTGCCTGGCGGTGATCGCCTTCACGTTTTCGGAAAGGCTGTGGCTGATTATTCTGTTTGCCGTACTGGAAGCCGGCGCGTTGGGCCTGGGCTTTGTAATGGAAAAGGTAGGGGAAGGTTTCGTGGAGACGCCGCGATATTGAAGTCGCGTGGGTACTGCGCTCTGAGCGGGAATGGTCAGCGCGCACTGTCGGTCGAGCCGACAGTGGCACACTGCGTATTCCACTCGAAACGAAGGTACTACTTTCCTTCAGGGGCCGGTAACTCGTCCAGTTTGAAACGGACGGAGACCACTGAGTTCTGATTGGCGTTGTCGCGGTATTTGACGTAGGTCGTCGCGACGATGGTGCCATCGGGCAGGAGTTCGACACCGGGGTAGCCACAATCGCCTTTGCGTCCATACTGATGCAACAGCTTGATGCGGTATTTCCCATCCCGTCCCTGGACGATATCGTCGTAGGTACCAACCCAGGCAACGAAGTCGCCGCGTGTTGAACTGCCGGGGGCCTGGTCGCGGAAGCAGATCACCAGCTGTCCGTCTTTCGTGAAGACTTCTTTATGACGATCGCCTGTCAGGCCCCAGGGAGTATCGACGGGCTTCGTCCAGGTTTGGCCTTCATCGTTGCTGAACATCATCAGACTGCGGCCTTTGTGTGTATTTTCCCGCATCAGGCAGCAGAGCTGTTTGCCGTCGGGACTGCGGAAGACGCAGGGCTCACAGGGATTTTTACCCTCGACTTCGGCGACGATCCGCGGCTTGGACCAGGTGAATCCGCCGTCTGCGGAGATGGTCTGCAGGACGACCAGCGGCGCCCGGTCCTTGCCGTCAGGTCCCCGGTGATAAAGTCCCAGGTAACGGCCATCTTTGAGGCGGACCATGCTGCTGAAGGTCATGACACAGGGGAAACCAAGGGGCGGCATTTCTTTCCAGGTTTTGCCGTCGTCTTCACTCATGATGCTCGGCATGCCCGGCCCGCCCCGTTTTCCCAGTGCTGCTGAGTAGACCCAGAGACGTGCGGTACCATCGGGACCGATCATCCGATAGATACTGGGACAGTTTTGGTGCGTGGAGTAACCGGCGGGCAGTCGTTCGTCGATTCGCTCCCAGGTTTTGCCCCCATCGGTGCTGCGGGCCATGGGGCCGGCGGAACCGCCGTGATTGATGCACCAGACGGCGTAAATGGTTTTCTGATCGGGCATCAGCAGTGTAGTCGGGTGTCCCTGGTAGACTTTGGGAGTACCGGCGGCGATGACCGTCTGTCGCTCGGTCTGTTTGGAAAGATCGATGAGCGGCAACTGGTCGGCGGCTTGTAAAGCAGCATTCTGTGAGGTGCTGAGCAGAACAGCGGTCAACAGCAGTGGTGTGAGTGAGAACGGGTGATTCATCATGCGATCTTTCTGTGAGCTTCAGGCAGGTGTGTTGTGCGGCGTGTTTCAGACCCTGATCTGATTATAAAGCGATGGACAGGGAATGTCTGGTATTGTGACGGAATCGTGAGAATTACTTTTCGAGTTCGAAATCGAGCGTCTGGGCGCCTTCTCCTTTTTCAATCGTGGCGGTGAGTGTGGTGTGGGAGTTATACTTCGCCGGGATTTCCGTGACCTCGGGGATCTGTTCCCCACTGGTGCCGACATCGCCTGGAGCGACACTCTCATCCAGCTGAGGTGTGCTGGAGACGATCTGGACTTTGCAGTTTCCCAGAGGGACGCCCCCTTTGTTGTCGAGCTGATAGATGCCGGCGCGAATCGTGGCCAGCGAGACAGGTCCGGAATCGGGGATAAAACGGATTTCTGCAGCATCCAGCGGATCACCGGCGTACTTGACGATGCCTTTGACCGGTCGTCGCTCCGGTGCATCACTGGCGCCACAACCGGCGGAGAGGAGACTGAGACACAAACAGGCACAGGAGACAACTTGATTCAGAAGCGAGGCGTTCATAGATTATATCTCTGCGGGGGTGAAGGATGGAGTGAGCAGCTTCCCGGCGATTCGTTCGGCAGGAGTTCCTGTAGTCAGATCCAGGAGTGCCAGGCCAGAGGGATGCAGGCTGTTCCCTCTAGTCCATGGCGATTCCTGATCTCAGGAGGGTGAATCTGATAAGCAGCGTTTAGAATTCGCCGACGACTTCCCCGCCCTGACGGGTCGTGAGATCGGAGAGGGTTCCCTGGTCGATATTTTCTGAAAGGAACCGGACTGATCCGTCACCCAGCACGAAGTGGCAGCCGCCGGTGTGCCAGCTGGAGAATTCCTGGGTTCGCAGGTTCCAGGTGCCACCGCCAGGCGTGGTGTGAGGTCCGTTGATACCGCCGGCAGTGTCAAGAATATTCCAGACCGGATAAGGATTGCCGTCAAACGAGCCGGTCAGTCCGCCGGTACATTCACCGACCATCAGGGTGTTGCTGGCACCATCGAGGATATCGCTGATTTTGGTCCGACTGCGATTGTAGAAGATGCCGTTCCCGACACTGGCAGGCCAGGTATTGTCGGAGCAGGTCCAGTCGACGGAATCTGCGACGCCCGAGTAATTGGTTTTGCCGAGGTCGTCTTTGTTTCCCGGTCCGCCGTTGTTGATGGCACCGGTCATATTCACGCGGTCGTCGCTCTGGGGGTCACTGGGGCACTGATAGCTGGGGACCTTGAAGCCGACCACATCAATGGCCTTGTTGGGAGAGTCATTGTAGTTTTTGGAGAAGTTGTATTTGTTGTAGACGTTGGCCTGATCGATAAAGGGGAGGATCAGAGTGCCCCAGCCGAAGCGGTAGGTCAGTCCGGGAGAGCCCGAACAGCCGCCGTTGCGGTGATCGATTCCATACGGAAAGACCTTGTGAGTTTCGTGATAGTTGTGGAGAGCCAGACCGATCTGTTTCAGGTTGTTTTTGCAGGTGGAGCGTCGGGCGGATTCACGTGCCTGCTGGACAGCAGGCAGCAGTAATGCAATCAGAATGGCGATAATGGCGATCACGACCAGTAATTCAATCAGTGTAAATCCGCGCTTGATTTTCATGATTCTCTCCAGATGAAACAGATAAATTGAGGGGCGTTAAGACTCCCGGTACAGACCTGGTCTGCTGTGCCTGTGCCCCAGCTTTGCACTTCACCGACTGGGAAACCGGCACAAAAATTTGTAAAAAAGAAAAAATTGACATCATGGAATAACATGTTATAACATGATGTTGCATATTGTCGGTAAAACCAAAACGCTTGTCAACCAGAAAATGAAAAATGTATGAAGCCACCGAAAATCTGGCCGATCGTGCTTATCGTTACATCAGGCAGGAACTGCAGGAAGGGAATCTGACTCCCGGTACGCAGCTGGTTAATCGCAAGCTGGCCGAGCGGATTGGCGTGAGTGTGATTCCCGTGCGTGAGGCGATTCACCGACTCGTCTCGGAAGGTCTGGTAGAGCATGTGCCTGGCGCGGGAGCCTTTGTGCGGAACCCGAATCGTGAGGATCTGGAAGAGCTGTATGTTCTGCGGGATGCGCTGGAGAGTTGTGCGGCTGCGGAAGCGGCCCGCTACATTACGCCGCATCAACTGGATGATCTGGATGCCCTGATGGTTGAGTTTCATGAGATCCGCGAACTGGTTCAGCAGCGGAATGAAGGATATGCCACAGCGGCGCAGTTTCATCGCTGGCTGGATTGTGAAGCGGTGTTTCACCAGATTGTAATTGAGGCTTCTCGCAACCGTTTGATCGCGAAAGTGATCCGCGAACACAGTGCGGTCACACTGGTGTTTGAATCACAGCGGAACAGCTCTCGACTGCTGACCGTGGAACTGGCAGAGCGAACCTGCAGCGATAAAGAAAAACTGCTGGCTGCGTTGCGGGCCGGCGATGGCCCCCTGGCCCGCGAAGTGATGAGCGCCCAGATCCAGCGTGGCTGCCGAGATGTGCTGGCGTTCCTCCGACAGCAGGAACGGCGCAGCTGAGCGTCAGAGATCTGTTGGATTCATTGTGGATACGACGTGCACAGAAGTGTATAATCGTTATCAGAGGAAACCCTGCTCTCTGGTTGTTATCTGCACGAGGAATTAGATGACTCCTAAACTGACCGATGAAATGCGACAGGCACTTCTGGAGTCGCCTGATCGCCCTCTCCAAATTGAAGACGACCAAACGCAGAAAGTATATCTACTGGTTCCGCAGGAAGCTTTTCAACACTGGATGGATGCAGAATTACGCCGTGAGCTCCAGATTGGATTTGATCAGGCCGATGCTGGCGATGTGACTGACTGGGATGTCGAGGCCCTTCTCAGGGAAGCCCGCACACGACAAATCGTCGAGCCGGAATAGATGTCGCGAATAATACAGACGCGACAGGCGAAAGAAGATATTCTGGAAATCTGGACCTAGTTTTCTGCAGAGGATTCTTCCGCGGCAGACCGACTGTTAAGACAGTTCGATCAACTCTTTCAAAACTGGCAAATCACCCTGGGATTGGATCCCGACAGGATCGTTTTCGCGAAGGCTTACGCTGTTTTGCCCTCGGACGGTACCTGATATTTTATTTCCCCATTGAAGACGGGATTCAGATTATTCGTGTACTGCACAGTGCTCGCAACTGGGAAAAGTTGCTCTAGAAACGATGTGGTCAATCGCTGGTTTACCTTTAACGGAATGGAGCTCGGGAACATTGACAGCGTTCTCTGTCCCCTGCCTGATCGTGTTTTGAGCGATCTGCGTTCCGGGTGCTGACTTGCCAGCGATCAGGGTGTCTGTTGAGCGACCAGGGGACATGGTACGACAGGCTGACAGCTCGCTTCTGATCTGCAGAAAAGCAGGCTGTTTTTTAGACTCTTTCATTTTTTTACAGACTGGCACGTTGCTTGCGTTGGTCAGCAAAACCAGTTCAGGAATTCGTCTGCCAGGCCCTCAGACGTATTCGGACTGAAACGCCATTTCCACCGGGGACGACCCAAGTGTCGTCTCCGGTGGTTATTTTCAGGAACGAAAAAACGAATATCAAGCAAGCGTGTCAGCAACTGATCCTGGAGTTCTGAGACCGTTCGTGAGTGCAGTCGAACAGGAAAAATGGAAGGAGAATGGAATGTCAGGGAAACAGCTACAGGGGAAAACAATCGCATTTCTGGCGACCGATGGATTCGAGCAGGTCGAACTGACGGAACCCTGGCAGGCGGTGCAGGCCGCGGGGGGCGAGCCCCGGCTGATCTCATTGGAGAGCGGCAAAATACAGGGTGTGCACCACGATCAAAAAGGTGATGAGTTCAGCGTTGACCAGACGGTCGATGAAGTGAATGCGACCGACTTCCAGGGACTGGTACTGCCGGGGGGCGTATTCAATCCCGATGCCCTGCGGCTCAGTGTGAACGCCGTCAATTTTGTCCGCGAATTCTTTAAGGAAGGAATTCCGGTCGCGGCGATCTGCCATGGTCCCTGGATGCTGGTAGAAGCTGATGTGGTCAACGAGCGAATGGTGACGTCATGGCCCAGTGTGAAAACAGATCTGATCAATGCCGGCGCTAACTGGGTCAACCAGGAGTGCGTATGTGACAACGGACTGGTGACCAGTCGCAAGCCAGATGACCTGCCCGCGTTCTGCGCGAAGATGGTCGAGGAGTTTGCGGAAGGAATCCATTCCGGACAAACTGTCTGAAGCTGAGTAGAGCGCAACAGCTGATATCGGCTGCGTCTACCCAGTTAATTAACTGAATGTCAGAGCATCCCCGCAATCGTAGAGTAGCTCACGCACGATTGCGGGAAGCTCTGCGTTCAGTGGATTTACTACAAAACATTATAGTCGAAATACGCTTAAATGCAAAAAGGCGTCGCTGGGGAGCGGCGCCTTTTCTACGTATCGATGTCATCTGAAGGCTTAGAACTCGCCAATCGTTTCCCGTTTCGCACGGGTGCTGAGTGCCCGGTAGAGCGTCATGTCGATGTTCTCAGAGAGGAATCGCACGCTACCGTCACACAGAACGAAGTGAGCACCGCCGGTGTGATAGCTGCCGGCTGCTTCTTCCCCGTAGGAGTTGATCGGGTCGTTGCTTTCAGCGGCAATCAGGTACTCGGTCATTTCAGTGGGGGGATTGCTGTCTGCTCCGTTGGAGAAGCAGTGCTTGCGGTCACTGCCGCCGCCACCCAGCATGTCTGCATCTCCGCCGGAGTCAATCACTTCACTGACCATGATGGTGTTGGAGAGGCCGTCGGTGATGTCACGGAAAGCGACGGAACTGCTGATGTAGAAGATGCCGTCCGCACCCATACAACCACCGGTAGCTGCCATCTGAGCGGGCGTCGTGATCGAACCGCTGTAGCAGTCATCGCCCGAGCTGCCGATCAGCGTTCCCATGTTGCCGTTGTAGTTAGAGGGAGAGTATCCGTTTTTCTGAGCCCCTTTGGTTACGTCTGGTTGTGAGGGACACCAGAAGACCGAAAGAACGGTCTGGCCGGCGAGCTGCTGCTTGGGATCATTCACACCGCCGGATTCAGACCCCATGCCGCTGGAAGAAGGCCCCTGGATCTGATCGTAGAGGGGCGCCTGATCGAGGTACGGCAGGATGCTGGCGTGCCAGGTCCAGCCGTGGCCGTTGTAAACTGAACCGTTGTAGTAAACGATACTACCCGGCGGGAGTACGCTGTGTGCTTCGTGGTAGTTGTGCAGTGCCAGACCGATCTGTTTCAGGTTGTTTTTGCACTGTGAACGACGGGCTGCTTCGCGTGCCTGTTGTACTGCGGGTAACAGCAGAGCGATCAGAATGGCAATGATCGCGATGACGACCAGCAATTCGATCAGTGTAAAGGCTTTCCGATTTTTCATGTGTTTTCCTTGCATTTCAAAAACGAATATGAAATGAAAAAAGAGTTAACGAATGATGTGCTCTTCGACGGTGACGGAAACAGAATCGCAAATCGGAATTCAGGTAGTTGCTGTGAGAACCAGCACGACGGATGTTGTTTACCACGTCTGATATGTGAAAGAGCCTGTTAAGAGTGTGAGAATTTTATACTTGATGTGTGAATAAATGATGAAGAAGTCGTTATCTTTTCGCGCGGTTGATGAAGATCCCGGGCAGAGCATGGATATATAAATCGCCTGTGATGAGAGTGGGCTTTGTCTATCACTTCGATTGATGAACAGGCTGTAAAAAAAGAACCTCCCTGCCTGCGATTGTTCTTCAACGCAGCTGGCAGAGAGGTTGTTCTGGTCTGTCTCAGTTGAGAGTCGAGGGAATCAGTGGGTTATTAAAATTCCCCCAGGGTTTCGCGTTTGGCGCGGGTGCTGAGAGCACGGTAGAGCGTCATAGAGATGTTCTCAGAGAGGAATCGCACGCTACCGTCACAGAGGACAAAGTGGGCACCGCCGGTGTGATAGCTGCCGGCTGCCTCTTCCCCGTAGGAGTTGATCGGATCGTTGTTTTCGGCTGCGATCAGGTACTCGGTCATTTCAGTCGGGGGATTGCTGTCTGCTCCGTTGGAGAAACAGTGCTTGCGGTCACTGCCGCCACCACCCAGCATGTCAGCGTCTCCACCGGAGTCAATGACTTCGCTGACCATGATCGTGTTGGATAGGCCGTCGGTGATGTCACGGAAAGCGACGGAACTGCTGATATAGAAGATACCATCTGCACCCATGCAACCACCGGTGGCGGCCATTTCCTGGGGAGTATCGACATTACCACTGTAGCAGTTATCGCCAGAACTGCCGATCAGGGTGCCCATGTTGCCGTTATAGTTGGAAGGGGCATAACCGTTTTTCTGAGCTCCTTTGGTTACATCCGGCTGGGAGGGACACCAGAAGACGGAGAGTCGGGCCTGGCCACAGAGTTGCTGTTTGGCATCGTTGACACCACCGGATTCAGCACCCAGACCGCTGGAGGATGGCCCCTGGATCTGATCGTACATGGGAGCCTGGTCGAGGTACGGCAGGATGCTGGCGTGCCAGGTCCAGCCGTGTCCGTTGTATTTCGAACCGTTGTAGTAAACCACACTGCCCGGCGGAAGTACACTGTGGGCTTCGTGGTAGTTGTGCAGAGACAATCCAATTTGTTTCATGTTGTTCTTGCACTGCGAGCGGCGAGCTGCTTCGCGTGCCTGCTGGACAGCAGGAAGCAACAGGGCAATCAGGATAGCGATAATCGCGATCACCACAAGTAGTTCGATCAGTGTAAAGGCTTTTCGATTCTGCATGAGTTTTCCTTGTGGGTTAGAGGGATGAAAGGACAATAAAAAGTACGGATTCTGGCAATGGCGAAACAGGATCGCCGGTTATCCTGGCTGAGATGCTGTTGAGTTCAGCGTGGCATCAGTTGTTGCGAGTTCCGAAAAATACAAACGCTCGGTAATCAGATGAAATAATCTATCCCTGGTTTAACTCAAATTTGAAACTCTTGTGGTTTTATAAAGCATGTCACGCTGGAGCGGTTGCTCCAGCGTGGACTGGGGAATCAGGATTTTTTCAGTTCAAAGTCGAAGGTGTTTTCGCCGGCTTTGACGTCAGCTTCCAGTTCGGTGTTCGTATTGTATTTTGAAGGCAGTTTTTCTTTGGTGGCTTCAGCCGGAGCGGCATCGTCGCCTTCGGATTCCATTTCATTTCCGCCTTCGACAACGGAGGTGATCATGACTTTGTTGTGACCGATTTTGCAGCCTTTGGTATCACGAATGTAAACCAGTTCGTAGTTTCCGGAGGCATCGGTGGTGGCGCTGGCGGGACGTCCGCTGTCGGGCATGAAGGTGACTGAGGCACCAGCCAGGGGCGAGCCTTCGAAGGTGACAGTCCCTTTAACCAGTCCGAGGTCAGGTTGATCGCCGGCTCCCCCACCGCAGCCGGTGATTGCCAGGGACAGGGTCAGCAGAGTTACTTTGAAGATGTTTTGGATTTTGTTCTGTTTAAAACTGGTCATGGTTGAAACTCACTTTGATACGTTGGATTTCTTAGTAGCGAGGATACGATCCTCTGATTCATTTTTAACTGACGCCCTTCCCGTCGACATGACTGGAAGGGCGTTATTGATTCGTCATAGTGCTTTAGAAGTCGCTGAGGGTTTCCCGTTTGGCGCGAGTACTGATGGCACGGTATAGAGTCATGTCGATGTTTTCCGAGAGGAAGCGGACACGACCATCACCGAAGACGAACTGGGCTCCGCCGGTGTGGTAGCTGCCGGCTGCTTCTTCGGCATAACCGTTGATCGGATCATTGCTCTCGGCGGCGATCAGGTATTCCGACATTTCGGTGGGCGGATTGCTGTCTGCACCCCCGGAGAAACAGTGCTTGCGGTCACTGCCCCCGCCGCCCAGCATGTTGGCGTCTCCGCCGGAATCGATGACTTCACTGACGAAGATGGTGTTTGACAGGCCGTCGGTGACATCCCGGAAACGGACGCTGCTGCTGATGTAAAAGATACCGTCGGCTCCCATGCAGCCACCGGTGGCTGCCATCTGAGCGGGAGTGGTAATTGAACCGCCGTAGCAGTTGTCGCCTGAGTTACCGATCAGCGTGCCCATGTTGCCGTTATAGTTCGAAGGCGAATAGCCCCCTTTCTGCACACCCTGGGTTACGTCGGGCTGGGAGGGGCACCAGAATACGGAAAGCACAGTCTGTCCGGCCAGTTGCTGTTTGGCACTGGTTGTACCACCTGATTCGGCTCCCATGCCGCTGGAGTCTGGTCCCTGGATCTGGTTGTACAACGGAACCTGATCGAGATAAGGCAGGATGCTGGCGTGCCAGGTCCAGCCGTGTCCATAGTATTTAGTACCATTGAAGTAGACGATACTACCCGGGGGCAGCGCGCTGAATGTTTCATGATAGTTGTGCAAAGCCAGTCCGATTTGTTTCAGATTGTTTTTGCAGCTGTTACGTCGTGCAGCTTCGCGTGCCTGTTGTACCGCTGGTAGTAACAGGGCGATGAGGATTGCGATAATGGCAATCACCACCAGTAGCTCGATGAGGGTAAACGCTTTTCGATTGTTCATCACTTCTCCTTTTTGAGTCTGAGAGCAGGACCAGTAACAACTGAGAATGAATTAAATCTGACTGGTTTATTCGTCTTCCCTGTGGGAAGCAGACTGGCGGATTTGAACTTATCTGCTGCTGATGAATTCAGCTTGAATGAAACAGTCAGAGATGTTGTGAATGGAAAATAGTCTCTGCTGAAGTTGCGGGCAGTCTAGTCCGCATTTATGAAGGGTGTGTGAAGAACGTGTTAGCTTCATAAAACATGAGTTGATCAGAGCCGATTTCTGCAAGTTAATTTTCAGTTAATAATTCAGCGTTTTTTATTCACGTTTGCTGATGTGATCCCCGAAAACAGCGAACCTGTGAGGCGTTTTTTGTGTCACGTTACGCAGAAGGTCTGTGATACAGGCCTCATATCGTTTTTCTGTGAATTCATCTGTTCTTAATGTGGAATACAAGGAAAATTCATGAACGTCTATCTGGATGACGAACGACCGGCACCGCCGGGCTGGCGACAGGTTCGCTGGCCGGATGAAGCAATTCAATTTTTAAAAACGGGTGAAGTCCGCTCGATCAGTCTCGACCACGATCTGGGCGATGACGAACGCGGCACTGGCTATGATGTGCTACTCTGGATTGAAGAAGCTGTCGCGACGCAGGACTTCGATCCACCAGAGATCAAAGTACACACCGCGAACCCGCCTGCCCGCAATCGAATGCTTGCGGCTGTCGGTTCCATTCAGCGTCTGACCGAGTGTTGCTGCGGCGCAGACTGAAAGACGATGCTTAAACCAGGGGCTCCCGCTGGCTGCCGGGAAATGAAAAATTTCTCTCGGGAGGCCCCTGCTCCTTATCTAATCCAGGTGAGAGAGCTCGCGAGCGTTGGGCGCTTCAGCACTCCTCTTCGCCTGCCTCGAACATCGCGCTAAAGCGGCGCTGCATCTCCTCGGGAGACACTTCTTCAATCTGACTGCCGAGCAGCCATTCGTGCCCAAAGGGATCCTGAACCTTCGCGGCACGTTCGCCGTAGAACTGGTCGGCCGGTTCCATGATCAACGTGGCACCTGCGCCGACGGCCTGTTGCGTCATGGCGTCGACATCCTGCACATGCAGATGGATTGCCGATCCGGTCGGCGTGGATTCCCGGGGCGCGTGAATGCCGTACTCGGGATACTCGTCGGAGACCATGATCGTCGTTGCCCCGAACTTGAGTTCCGCGTGACCAATCCGCCCGCCGGGTTCGGTCAGCCGAAAGTCCTCGACGGCTCCAAACGCCCGCTCATAGAAATCGATGGCGGCACTGGCATCCCGGGTGCGGAGGTAAGGAAAGACTTCAGTGATCTGGTGGGGCTGTTTGTCGGTCATCGTCTGAGCTCCTGTTACCGGTCGGGGAAATGCCTGTTTCCCTCAGTATACTCAAGAGTGGCCCGCTTGTATTGGGAAAATTCGTTTCCCGGGGAGCACGGTAGTGGGAGGGCTGACAGCCCTGGCGTTATCCCGGAGAGACCTGGGTTGGGTTTCAGGATGGGGGACGGTTGAAAGTGCGGTGCTTGAAACTTCTCTGTCTACCAAAAAAAAAATCCCCCTGTTTTTCGAGTTCCAGGAACTCTTCGAACAGGGGGCTGTCAATCTGCCAGAATCAGGCGAGAAGATTATTTCTTCTTGCTGGTTTTGCCTTTGGCAGTTTTAGGAGCAGCAGCTGTGGTTTTGCCAGTTTGCTTTTTGGCAGTTTGCCCAATCTTAGAAGTAGATTTGGCCATCTCGGTATCTCCAGAAAAAGGAGTTAAAGAAACAGATATGAACTAAGATATTCATATCGACGCGTAAGTTACCAATCTTTTGGAAATTTAAAATATCAGAGTTCACAATTTTGAAATATTCTGAGGAAATAATTTTCGGCGATGGTTCGCGCGCGTCGTGGAAGGTGTCGCGACGCGCTTCTGAAGACCGCGCCAGCCGGCTGTCGCAGCGCTCTTGCGCGTCGCCTGAGGTGAGTCCTTTCGCACGCGCTTCATGGTTCTTGAGGTGAGCGCGCCTGCCGGCTGTGGTCTGTACCCAGGCGCTGTCGGACGAGCCGACGGTGGCACCCGTTTGTTGCGGACACATACGAAAAGTGCCTGAAAAACAGACTGTTTGTGGCAGTGTCGGGGACTGTGGTCTATGATGGCTTCTCTGAAGTCGCCCCCTGCTCTACTTGAATGGAGACACGTTGAATGGCGGTCCGCCCCGTCTATGTTCCCCGCGATGATCGTCCGGGAGTCGTGGTACGTTCGCTCGACTTCGAATGGTTCCCCGGCTTCTCGACGGCTCAGAAGCAGCGCTCGATTCACTCCCTGCATGTCGCCGCCGGGGAGGCAGGTATCGAACCGGTGCTGGAGATCTCCAGCAAGTCCCCCGAGGAACTGGGGGTGTCGTTGAGTGCCTTTCATCTTTCATTGACCGACGCGGACGGGAGCAGGTCCTGCTCCGTGGAGACTGCCTTCCAGGGGAGCAAAGTCTTTGAGCGGGGCGGCCCGTTTCTCGACCTGCTCAATGGAACCTCGCGGGAGGCCAAGAAAGACGACCGGCTGCAGAGTTCGGGACGCCTGCTCCGGTTCGAGTTTCAGGGGGCTGCCTGGCCCTTGAAGCCCCGCACTTACTTCTATGACTGGCTCTACCTGAGTGCCCTGGAGCAGCAGTCCGGACTTCGGGAGACGCTGGTCGGCTACCGGGGTTTTACGGATATCGAATTCAACCCGAAGAAGTCGATCAACTGCCAGGCGTACTCCGCGGCTCTGTATGTGTCGATCCTGGAATCCGGTCAGAGTGACACGATCCTCTCCTCGCCCGAGAGTTTTCTGGAATCTCTACAGGACGAATACACGGCCCGGGATGAGTTGCTGGCCCGGCAACCCAGGCTCGGCTGAGACTCCGCCGCCGGGTGACTGGACAGCAGCGCGGCCAGGCACGATAGTGAAATGAGCGCGGGCCTGTATTTCGAATCAGAAAGTGAGAAACAATGAGATCAGTCATACTGCTGCTGGTGAGCAGCCTGGGAATGGGGCTGGCCGGTTGTCAGCAGGAAGCAGCACCTACAGAGGAAGCCGCGAGTGCACCCCAAGAGACCGCGCCTGCCGCGGCGGAGGGGCCGGTTGTCAAGATCTGGGTCTTCGAGGATGGCACCATCGAAATGGATGGGGAGCCCGCGGGGCTGGAAGCGGTCCGCACCCGATTCGCCGAGCTGCAGAAGCAGCAGGGAGTCGTCTACTACGGTCGGGACGCTCCGGCTGCCGAACCACACGAGAATGCGATGCGGGTAATCGAACTGGTCGTGGAAAACAATTTGCCGGTCCAGCTCAGTTCGAAACCGGATTTCTCCGATCGCGTCGACGCCGACGGTACGTCCCGGCCGAAGCCGGTGGAGTGATCATCTTCTGTCATGGCGCTTATGTTTTGGGGCCGCTGATTCTTTTCTTCGCTTTGAGTCCTGCCTATGATTCGACGACTGATACGCCACGTGCTGATTGCCCTGCTCTGCGGCGCGTTGATCTTTGTGATTCTGAATGTGGCTGCCTGGTATAATTTGCGCGGTCAGCGAAATATGTGTCGCAATCAGGACTTCACGCGTTTTTATGGGCTACGGGTCTTAGGAATGCAGATTGCCGACTATCGGGAGACACACGGTGTGCTGCCCGATACTCTGGCGGAGATTCCCGACGTGCATGCCATGCTGGAACTGCCGGGCGAGCCGCTGCTGGACAGTTGGGGGAACCCGTTTCAATATCGGCGGGAGGGGGAGAATTACGAGCTGTTCTCTTATGGTCGCGACGGGCAGCCGGGGGGCGTGGGCCTCGATGCGGATCTGTATGTTGACGGGCGGAACCGGGAACGGGCGCTCCCCACGTTCCGGCAGTTCTTTCTGACGAACGACAAAGACGAGGTGGCGCGGGACGGGTTCCTGGTTGCTGGTGCGGAAGCAGCCTTTCTCGTGTTCTGTTTCACGCTCATGTCATTAAAAGGGACGACGAGAACCGGACACCCGATGACGGCGTGGCGATATATCTGGTTTACCCTGGTGGTGCTGGTGATTGCGACCGGCATGGGACTGATGCTGCTGCCGTTACATATTCCGAATGGGCACTGACGGATGCGGTTTCTGTATTTGCGTGATCCGTTATTTCTGACGGCCCTGGTGCTGTTTCTGGTGAATCGCTGGTTGCTCAAGCCGCTGGTGACGGGCGGGTTCGTGCACAATCATTTCAATGACCTGCTCTGCGTGCCGCTGCTGGTGCCGATCGTGGTGTTGATCGCCCGTTTCTGCAAAGCCCGTCCGCATAACGGACCGCCGGAACTGTATGAGATTCTGCTGCCGCTCTTGGTCTGGTCGATCCAGTACGAAATTCTGTTCCCGCAGTTCGCCTCTACATCACCGGGAGTCACCGGCGATCCGCTGGATATTCTCTGGTACAGTGTCGGCGCCTGTATCAGCGGCCTCTGGTGGCGGTTTTATTATCAACGTCAGCCTGCCTGAGAGACGCCCTGCCCTCTGTTTTGCCTGGGTTTTGTGGTCTGTTCAGTCGAAAATCAGGTCTGTCTGTCTGAATATAGTTGACGTATTGATCATGTCTGGCATAATGTTTAGATGTGCGGGCCTGCCTGGGAGTGTTCGTGGAAGTGATTAGGTGCGAGCACTCCCGGCACGCACGAGTAACCCCTCTTCTGGCACTCCAGTTCGATTTCGGGCCGGAGTGCCCCCCTTTCTGCAGGCAGGTTATCCCGGTTCTTTTTGTGCGCTGAATGGAGGAACGATGGATCTGATCGATCGGATGAAAGAAATTGCTGCCCGGATTCCAAAACAACTGGAATACACCCAGACCGAGGAGGCGACGAAGAACGCGTTCGTCATGCCCTTCATCAGTGCGTTGGGATACGATGTGTTCAACCCGCTGGAGGTGATCCCGGAGTTCACGTCAGACGTGGGCATCAAGAAGGGAGAGAAAGTCGATTACGCGATCAAGAAGGATGAGCAGATCATTATCCTGGTCGAATGCAAATGGTCGGGAGCCGATCTGGACAAGGTGCACGCTTCACAGCTCTTCCGGTATTTCTCGGTGACGTCGGCCCGGTTTGCGATTCTGACCAACGGCATCGAATACCAGTTTTACTCGGACATCGACGAGCCTAACAAAATGGATTCGAAGCCCTTCTTCGTCTTCAACATGCTGCACTTCGAAGACCACCAGATCAACGAACTCAAAAAGTTCACAAAGTCGGCGTTTTCGCTGGACGACATTCTGACGACGGCCAGTACGCTCAAGTACGCGGGGGCGATCAAGAAGATTCTGGAGGAGGAACTCAAGGCACCGTCTGAAGAGTTCGTGCGGTTCTTCGCGTCACAGGTGTACGACGGCCGGTTGACGCAGCAGGTGATTGAGCAGTTCACGAAGATCGTGAAAGATGCACGCTCACAGTTCATTAACGAGCGGATCAACGAGCGACTGAAGACCGCCCTGTCTGCGAACTCGGGAGAAGGCGGTGGTGAGGATCTGTTCGACGACGAAGAGAACGGCGACGACGCTTCGGCCCGTGACGGCATCGAAACCACGCAGGAAGAACTGGATGGCTTCAACGTCGTTAAGGCGATCCTGCGGGAAGTGGTCGACGTAGCCCGCGTGACGATGCGCGACACAAAAAGTTATTGCGGCATCCTGCTGGACGACAACAACCGCAAACCGATCTGCCGCCTGCGGTTCAACCACTCACAGAAATACCTGGGCCTGTTCACGAACAAGAATGAAGACAAAGTCGAGATTGAGTGCGTGGATGATATCTTCAAACACTCAGAGCGGCTGAAAGCTGTGATTGGGGAGTATGAGGGTGGGAAGGCTGAAGTTGTGGAAGAGAAGTCTACTGGGGGGATTGTGGATAACGGTTGATGTTTGGGACGCAGTTCAATTGAATTAAGGAGTAAAAAGCTATGGGTAGAAGGAAAGGGATTCCGGGACTCTCTTTTTCATGGAAGAGAGCTTCTGGTTTGTCTGGTGCAAAATCAAGGATCTCAAGAAAAACTGGAATACCTCTTACGCGAAGTGGTAGGCAACGAAAGATGGGGAAAGCAATGGGATGTTGTGTTCCTTTTGTCTTTATTCTAGGGAGTATTGCAGGAGGCGTTTTAGGCGTGATTCGTATGATTTCTAGTTTGAGCTAAATACGTGCTATATGTTTTGATATTTATATTTACTAGCTGTGATTTCAAAGAATTATTTATGAGTCTGCCACCTGAATCGAATTTAGATGATGTAAAAGTACGGATACGGAATTCAATCAAGAATCCTAATCTTGGTAGTATTCAACAGGCTGTTCTCAAGGAAGGGCCTCAAGCATTTAGAATAGCCACACTGATGGAAATCCTTAATCCAAATACGGAGGAACTTCATCATTATATCTTGAAGCTTGATAGTATTGATCGCAAAAAAGATGGATGGTTTTATAAGCCTGAAAAGTCAATCACTCTTAATGGTGAAAACCCAAATGAGATTGAGCTTCTTTTCCGGTTTTTACAAGCTCATCATGAGGGGAGGTTATCTGGTTCAACCGGTGAATTGCGAATACTTAAGTCGCGTGATTATGAAAAACTCGGGGATTTAATTGAATTAGTTCCAGATCTTGCCTCTCCTGATATGATCGAGTTGATCAAATTAATAGTTCCTCGAATTCGAGATACAAACTCATATCGAGAGGAGTTTGTTGAGGTTTTCGAACAAAGCGATCCACAGATAGTAGAGCACATTGCGGTTGCTGCGCAGCTAGTCAAGAATCAGAAAGCATTTGAATTATTAACGAGGCTTGTAGAGAGTGAGGATACTGATGAGCAAAAATACCAAGAATTATTAGTAAAGAATCCTTGGATGTTTGGTAGCGAGTACAGTGAACTTCTAGATCGGAGAAAATGGACTAGAGATGATAATCTCGACTTTATGCTAAGACGTACAACTGATAACTATCTGGAAATAGTTGAGATTAAAACACCATTTACTGATGCATTATTTAGATATGATAAATCTCATGATAGTTACTATCCTTCTTCTAATCTCTCTAAAGTGCTTGGGCAAGTAATGCGTTATATCACTGAAGTCGAGCGGAAGCGAGACTCAATTCTTGCTCAAGATAGTTTTGATACACTCAAAATACGAGCCCGAATTTTTATTGGTCGAGATGGTGGATCTACTCAATTGGAAGCTTTGCGAAATTTTAATGACCACTTACATGGAATCGAGGTTCTAACATTCGATCAACTGATTCGTATTGCTGATCGAGTATTAAAAATATTTCAGAGAGAGTCATTTGGAGAAAATGGTGCCGATGAACTCTCACAAGATCAAGGGCCATTTTGACGTTATTCCTGAGGTGTTTTTTTCATAGATGCAAAAAGTCAAAAGATAACTTACAAATTTTACGATGCTCTCATAGTCTGTGTAATTGTCGTTTTGCGTGTTGTATCATTAATTCATCTCAATTAAACCGTCTCAATCTTCTAAACCGTCTCAATCTTCCTTCGCCGGAAATCCTCTGCCGGTGAGCCAGTTGTTTTCTGTGATGAGCTGGCGGAGGGTGGCTTTGATGGAGTCGATGGTGAACTCTTTGACGATCAGGTCCGGGCCGTGGGCGACTTTGTTGTTGAACCAGAACAACTCCGTGGGGCGGCGGTTGAACCGGGCTTCGCTCCAGATATTGAGGCCGATGCGATCGCCGTTTTCGAATTTGATGATCGCGTTGCAGAACTGATCTTCCACGTCCTCTTTCCAGGTGCCGTCTGTGATGGCTTCCAGTTCTACCCAGATCTCAAAGGGCCCGTGTTGTGACATGGTTCTGCTCCTGCTGTTGTCTTGTGCTTTGCCTGCTTGCTTCAATGTAACAGCACCGCTGGTGTTTTTGAATCGTTGAGTGAGGGATTGTGCCGGGGTTTGGGTTTCTGCGGTCCCGGCCCGGTTTGGTTGCGGCTGATTTTGTTCTGGGGGGCGGGTTTTTCGTGGTGGTGTGTTTTGGCTGGTGGTTTGGTTGTTACCGGCGGCTGGTGCGTTGCCGCTCAGGGTTGGTGGGGGCTCTGTTGTGCCATTGGGGCGGGAACTGGTGGGGTGTCGCCAGGCGGGCAACCACACAGGGTTGCCCCTTGTATCTGCTCTTGACTGTCTGCAGTTCTTTGATTTGATAGGCAGATAAAGCCAATGCTTCCCGCCTTTAAAGGCGGGAAGCATTGGTGGCGAGTGTCAGATCGTGGTTGCCCCTGGTCCTAAAGACCGATTTGTAGCTTGATCGCCACTCGCTTCTCCATGCCTTAACCCGTACAGTCGCCTGAGCGGTGCACCACCACCAGCTCGTATCAGCAAGGAAGGGCCTTAGCATGCAACAGCATAACACAGATCACGTCGGAATTGACATTTCAAAATCTAAGTTTGATACCAGAATTTCAGGTCGTCCCAAAGGTTCCGTTTATGAGTACACACCCGACGGGATGAAACAGTTCATGCAGGTGCTTCAGAAGACTCAGCCCAAACTGATCTGCCTGGAAGCAACGGGAGGACTGGAACGAAAACTCGTTGCCTGTCTACACAAGCATGGGTTTCCAGTCGCCGTCGTCAACCCTCGGCAGATCCGGGACTTTGCCCGCGCCAAGAACCGGCTGGCGAAAACCGATCAGATTGACGCGCACACGATCATGGAATTTGCCCAGGTGATGCAGCCGCGGATTACCCCACTTTTAACACAGGTCCAGCAGAAAATGCGGGAATTCAGTGCTCGCAGGCAGCAGGTCAGCAAGATGATCATCCAGGAGCAGAACCGCCTGGAAACCACCCCGGACAGGGAAGTGGCCAAAATGATTAGCGATTCAATCCAGTTCTATAAAAAACAGCTCAAACACATCGAGAAAAAACTGAAGGAGCTGATTGACGCGGATGAAGAATCCCGCGAGCGCTCTGAAATCCTGCAGTCAGTACCTGGTGTGGCCGGCACAACCGCGGCCCTGCTCATCTCAGACCTTCCGGAACTGGGGAGTCTGAATCGAAAGCAGATCGCGCGGCTGATCGGCCTGGCTCCCACCAACCGTGACAGTGGAACTCTGCGTGGGAAAAGAACGATTGGCGGGGGACGAGTCCGGATCCGGAACGGGTTATACATGCCCACCGTCACGGCCCTGAATCACAACCCCAGGATCAAAGCGTTCTACAAACGGCTCGTGGAAAATGGAAAGTCCAAAATGGTCGCCCTCGTGGCCGCCATGCGGAAACTGCTCATCATTCTCAACACCATGGTCAAAGAAGGGAAAAAATGGGAGGCAAACGTGATTAAAATCTGATTTTTTAAGACAGTCGCTACGGATCTCATTATTGTTGGGGGTTCCGTTGATGGGGGTTATCTTCTGGATGGGCGTGGGGGAGTCAAGACAAAATTTTGTCCCGATGTGGCCGGATTTTGTCCTGGTGTGGCCTGGAATTTGTCCCGGTCCGGCCGGAATCTGTCCGGCTGTGTCCGGGGAACATCGGGCACTGGTGCGTTGCGATCAGGTGCAGATGTAGTGAAAACCGGCGGCTGTTCAGGTGGGGTTGAGGCACTGGTGGAGCTTGTGCCGGTGCTCAGGCAGGTGTCTCGCGCGCGAGCCAGATTTCAAACAACATACCGATCGGCGGGAGCGGTTCCAGTCCAGTTTGAGCAGTGCGCAGCGGTTTTCAGTTCCGGGTCTTCAGGTGAAAACGCTTCAGTCCTTGAGGCGGATCGTGACGCTGGCGGCGTGGGCGGTGAGGCCTTCCTTTTCGGCGAGCAGCGTGATGCCGGGGGCGTCTCCCTGCAGACCCTCCTGGTTGTAGTAGATCACCGAGGAGCGTTTGAGGAAGTCGATCGAACAGAGGCCGTTGGCGAAGCGGGCAGTGCCTCCGGTGGGAAGCACGTGCGACGGGCCGGCGTAGTAGTCGCCGGTCGCGACGGGAGTAAAATGTCCCATGAAGATGGCGCCGGCGTTCTGGATTTTGGCGAGCTGCTGATCGGGGTCTGCGGTCGAGATGTGCAGGTGCTCGGGGGCCAGCAGGTCGGTATAGCGGGCGGCTTCGTCTTCATCACGGGCGAGAATCAGCGCGCCGTAGTCGAGCAGACTCTGGCGGGCGAGGTCGCCGCGGGGGAGTTCATTGAGCTGGTTGAACAGCGCGGTGCGGACGGCTTCGATCAGCGGTGCGTGCCAGGTGATGAGTACGCCGGACCCGGGGCTGTGCTCGGCCTGCGAAATGAGATCGCTGGCGACAAACTCGGGGTTGGCGGTTTCGTCGGCGAGGACGATGACTTCACTGGGGCCGGCGATGCTGTCGATATCGACTTCACCAAAGACGTGACGCTTGGCGAGGGCCACGAACAGGTTGCCGGGGCCGACGATTTTGTCGACGCGTTCCATGCCTTCCACGCCGTATGCGAGGGCGGCTACCGCCTGGGCGCCGCCGACACGGTAGATTTCGGTGATGCCCAGTTCCTGACAGGCGGCGAGGATGTCGGTGTTGTAGCCCCCGAAATCGGTGGGAGGCACGACGACGACGATCTCTTTCACGCCTGCGGTCTGTGCGGGGATCGCGGTCATCAGCAGGGTCGAAGGATACGCGGCTGCGCCGCCCGGAATGCAGACACCGACCCGTTTGAGGGGGAGGTACCGCTGACGGAGTTCGACGCGAGACTCCCCTGCCTCGCGGAGGACTTTGACGTCGTCCGGCAGCAGAGCCGACTGGAACTCGATGATGTTCTCACGAATGCGACGCAGCGTGGCGAGATACTCGGGGTCGGCCTTGGCGTGGGCTTCCTGGAGTTCCTCAGCCGAGACACGCATGGTCTCGGGGGTGAGCTGCTTGCGATCGAGCTTTTCCGAGTAATCGAGGAGTGCGTCGAGGCCTTTGTCGCGGACATCGTTACAGATCCGTTCGACGACCTCCTGCGGAGAGAGAGGTTCGCCGAACAGTTCGATGGTCCGCTGACGACCGGCTTCGGAGACGACGTTGCCGCGGGGGCTCAGCTTCTCACGGAGTTCGCTGAAGAGTGCGGTGGCATCGTCGCGAGTGCAGTCGATGGTCGTGATATCAAGATCGCTGTGCTGTGTCATGAGTCAGAGTTCTGTCTGTTACGCGATGCCGGGCACGGGGAAGTTCTGAGCGAATTCCTCGATTTCCCCTTTGACGGCACTGATGGTCGCTTCGTCTTCGGGGGCGCCGAGGACTTTGAGAATCCAGGCACCGACCTTTTTCATCTCGTCTTCTTTCATGCCGCGCGTGGTGAGTGCGGCGGTCCCGATGCGAATCCCGCTGGGATCGAGGGGCTTGCGTTGATCGTAGGGGATCATGTTTTTGTTGACGGTGATGCCGGCCTTGTCGAGGGCTTCTTCAGCGATCTTACCGGCGAGGCCGATGGCGGTGACGTCGCAGAGCATCAGGTGGTTGTCGGTTCCGCCGGACGCGAGCTTGATGCCGCCGGCCATCAGGGCATCGGCGAGGGTCTTCGCGTTGGCGACGATCTGCCGGGCGTAGGCTTTGAAGTCGTCGGTAGCGGCTTCTTTGAAGCAGACGGCTTTACCGGCGATGACGTGTTCCAGCGGTCCCCCCTGGATACCCGGGAAGACTTCGCGGTTAAGGTCTTTGGCGTACTTCTTCTTCATGAGGACGAAGCCGGACCGGGGACCACGCAGTGTTTTGTGGGTGGTGGAGGTGACGAAGTCGGCGACTTCAACCGGGTTGTTGTGCACGCCACCAGCGACGAGGCCGGAATAGTGGGCCATGTCGACCATCAGGACGGCACCGACTTCAGCGGCGATTTCTGCGAACTTGGGGTGATCGATTTCGCGGGGGTACGCGGAGGCACCAGCGATGATCATTTTAGGTTTGTGTTCGCGGGCCAGTTTGGCAACCTGATCGTAGTCGATCTGGTGATTGTCTTCCCGTACGCCGTAAGGAACGGGGTTATAGAGATTGCCCGAGAAGTTGAGTTTCATGCCGTGAGTGAGGTGACCGCCGTGTGCGAGGTCCATCGCCAGGAAGGTGTCGCCTGGTTTGAGGACGGTGAAGTAGACGGACATGTTGGCCTGGGAACCGGAGTGCGGCTGGACGTTGGCGTATTCGGCACCGAAGAGGCTGCAGGCCCGATCGCGGGCGATGTTTTCGATGACGTCGACGTTTTCACAACCGCCGTAGTAACGGCGTCCGGGGAGTCCTTCGGCGTATTTGTTCGTCAGGATCGAGCCGGCTGCTTCCATGATCGAAGCACTGGTGTAATTTTCAGAGGCGATGAGTTCCAGACCGTCTTTCTGACGTTTGGCTTCAGCCTGAATCAGGTTCCAGATTTCGGGGTCATTCGACTCGAGCACGGACATTCCAATCAACTCCCATGGATGTATGGTCAAAATTCGGGGTACAAACAGTACCCTGAGCAGGAAAAAGACTTATTTTGCTCCCTTATAATGAAGGATCGGCCTGAAAGCTACCCAACGGATTCGCGTATCAGTATCCTCAAGGAAAGTTTACCTCCTGGGGGTATGATATTTTGAAACTCGCATCTGATAACCCCCTTTTTTCTCGATATTTATGAAGAAATTCTGTATTACTGAGACTATGGCTGAGACAGAAGAAGAACAACCTGATCAACTGCTGCAGGGCTCGCCGGCGCTACAGGGAGAGCGTGTGGTTTTTACCGGTACGCTCGCCTCCATGACACACCACAAGGCGTGGGAGTTCGTCGAGCAGCACGGAGGTCAGGCGGCCCAGCATGTGAGTCGTTCGACGACGCTGCTGGTGGTGGGTGAAGAGGGCTGGCCGCTGGAAGCAGACGGTTCGCCTTCCGTCAATCTGAGCCAGGCCCAGGAACTGATTCAGGAAGGGACGCCGATCCGGATCATCAAGGAATCGGACTGGCTGGCGCTGATTGAACTTCGCGATCCCGGCGTGAATATGGATCAGCTTTATACACCCGCGATGCTGACACAGATGCTGAATATCCCGGTGGGGACCATCCGCAGATGGGAACGCCAGGGACTGATTAAGCCGGTGCGGAAGATTTTCCGACTCCCCTACTTTTCCTTCCAGGAAGTCGCGAGCGTGCGGAGACTGTCGCAGCTGCTGGAATCGGGCGTGCATCCGCGGGAACTGGAAGAAAGCCTGCAGCACCTGGGGAAGGTCTTCAACGAGATCGATGCCCCGCTCTCGCAGCTGACGCTGCTTTCACAGGACGCACAACTGCTGCTGAAAGATGAGCGGGGTCTGATCGATCCCAAACAGGGACAGCGGGTGTTCGACTTTGGTACGGAAGAGACCGAAGTTCCCGAGCTGGCGGGTGAAGAGGAGTTCGAGGGGACGATTGAGTTCACCGAGCACCTGAAGACGCCCGAGGTGAAGGACCGGAGCGCGGAAGAATGGTTCCAGGAAGGCTGCCAGTACCTGGACGCGGGGGAAGCGAAACCCGCGATCGAGGCGTTCCGACTGTCACTGCTGGGGCAACCCGATGTGCCGGAAACGCATCTGCATCTGGCCGAGGCGCTGTATCTCAAAGGAAATACGGAGGGAGCGCTCGAGCGATATTACGCGGCGGTGGAATGGGATCACGATTACATCGAAGCGTGGACGCAGCTGGGTTGTCTGCATAACGAGCTGGGCGATCCGGAAGCGGCGCTGCAGGCGTTTGAGATCGCGCTGCAGGTTCACCCCGATTATCCGGATGCGCATCTGCATACTGCGGAAGTTTTGCACCAGTTGAACCGCGTGGAAGAGGCGGTGCCCCACTGGAAGATATATCTCGAATTCGACGAAATGGGCCCCTGGGCGGATATGGCTCGTCAGCGGCTGGAGGAATTCGAAGACGACGATGAGGAACTGACGTTCCCCTGATGCGGCGGCGATAGCGAAACGACAGTACAGACTGGACTTGTCGCTGCTGCGCCGATCAGGAAAATCGTGTCTGGTTCGGGAGTCCTCTGGCTTGCTTCCCGGTCGCCCGCAGAGTATGTTGTTATTTTGACGCCAAAATAAAACTTCTGCAGATGGGAAACCGAACCGGATGAAAATCGAACGCATCGAGACACTGGTGTGTCACGCCCGGATGAGAAACTGGGTGTTTGTGAAAGTGGTCACCGATCAGCCTGGACTGTTCGGCTGGGGTGAAGCGACACTGGAGTGGCACACGCGGGGGATCGTGGGGACGATCGAGGATCTGTCCCAGCTGTTGATCGGCGAAGACCCCCGACGGGTGGAATATCTGTGGCAGATGATGTGGCGGCAGCACTTCTGGCACGGGAGTGGCGTCACACGGTCGACGGCGATTGCCGGTATCGATCTGGCGTTGTGGGACATCCTGGGGAAGATTCACGGCGTGCCCTGTCATCAGTTGTGGGGCGGCCCGGTGCGGGATTACATCCGGCTGTACTGTCATCTGGGGGGCGGCAATATGGAGTCGTTCTACCAGACGTCGACCGACAATGCGGCTCAGTTCGCAGATCTGGCGCAACAGGCGGTGGCGGACGGGTTCACGGCGTTTAAGTCGATGGCGGTGCCTCCCACGATGCCGATTGAAGGTCTGAAGCCTGTGAAAGCGGCTGACGACTGTGTCGCAGCGATGCGGGAGGCGGTGGGAGACGAGATCGACATCATGGTGGACTGCCATGCCCGCCCTTCTCCGGCGATGGGGCTGCAGTTCGCGCAGGCACTGGATCCGTATGGACTGTATTTCTTCGAAGAGCCGTGCTGGCCGGAATCGATCGAGAGCCTGGCGCGGATCAATGCGGCGGTGACGACGCCGATCGCGACGGGAGAGCGGCTGACGCACCTGGCAGCGTTCCGGGATCTGTTCGAGAAACGGGGCTGCGAGATCTGTCAGCTGGACCTGACCCATTGCGGCGGGTTCACGGAAGCGCGGCGGATCGCAGCGCTGGCAGACGCGCACCGCATCGCGTTGGCGCCGCATAATCCACAGGGGCCGGTGAGTACGGCGGCATCGCTGGAATTTGGATTTTCGCAGCCGAGCTACATCATCTGTGAGTCGGTGCACGAGGACGTGCCCTGGCGTCAGGATGTGGTCGAGGAAGGTTTCGAGATTGATCCTGCGACGCGAACAGTGAAGCCGAACACGAAGCCGGGCCTGGGGATTTCGATCAACGAGGACGAGGTCAAAAAGCATCCGTTCGAACAGGAGACGGTGCAGCGAGTCTTCTACCAGGACGGAGCCATCGGCGACTGGTAAGCCGAAGCGGGTCAACACAGCGGACGATTCAAACTGGCAGCAGCGCTCCATCGGAAAGCGGAGGCGAAGATGAGTGAACGAGCTTTAGCAGCGAAAACAGAGGCGTTCTTTCGGGGAAGGATCGGAGTGGCGACGGTGGACATCACCCCGCCGGTGGGGATCTATGCCCGGAACTGGGGGGCCGCGAAACACGACGTGGCGGACTGGATCCATCGCAAACTGACATTGAACGCGCTGGTGCTCTGCGAAACCGACTCCCAGCAGCCGGCGGTGTTTCTGGACGGGGACCTGGGATGGTGGCGCTCGCTGCCGACGTTTCGCCGGTTTCAGTCAAGGTTGCTGGAGGCGCTCAAACTGGACGAGGCTTCGCTGATCTTCGGCGTCACGCACACGCATGCGTCGCCTCCGCTGACGGATCCTGATCCCGATCTGCCGGCGAGCGACATGCTGGCGGAGTTCCTGGAGCAGGTCTACGAAGCGTCGGTCAAGGTCACACTGCAGGCGATGAAAAACGCGACCGAGGCGGTGGTGGAATGGAAGACCGGGCGTTGCGAACTGGCGGGGATGCGGGATCTGCCCGACCCGGACGGGGAGCGATTGATCTGCGGCTGGAATCCGGACGAGCCCGCTGACGATACGCTGGTGATCGGACGAATCAGCGATCTGGAGGGGGCGTTGCAGGCGGTGATCGTGAATTACGCCTGTCATCCGACGACGCTGGCGTGGGAGAATACGGCGATCTCGCCCGATTATCCGGGAGCGATGCGCGAGACGATTCAGAAGACGTTGGGGGTCCCTGCCCTGTTCATGCAGGGGGCATCGGGAGAGCTTGCGCCGCGGTATCAGTACGTGGGCGATCCTACGGTGGCGGATCGTCACGGGAGACAACTCGCGTATGCGGCACTGGCAACGCTGGAGAACATGGATCCTCCAGGCACGCGTCTGGCATACAAGGGAGTGATGGAATCAGGCGCACCGCTGGCGGTGTGGAAGCATGCCCTGGTGACGCCGGTCAGTCTGTTGAAACGGAAGAAAGTCACCGTGGAGATGCAGATCAAAGACTGGCCGACCGCGGACGAACTGGAGCAACAACGACAGGCGTGTACTGATCGGGCGCTGGAGGAACGACTCAGACGCAGGCGGAATATTCGTCGCGGGATTGGAGACGGAGATACTTTAGAACTGCCGATCTGGGTGTGGCGAATGGGGGATACGATATTGGTAGGAAGCCCGACCGAAGCGTATTCGATTCTGCAACGAACGTTGCGAGAGCGGTTTCCCGAGCGGACGATTGTCTGTCTGAACCTGATCAACGGAACGACTGGTTACCTGACGCCGGAGGAACTGTATGACCTGGATCTGTACCAGGTGTGGCAGACGCCGTTTGCCCGGGGCGGACTGGAAAAGCTGATCGCGGGGATGACCGAGGCGATTGAAGACATCATCCAGGAGTGAGCGACGATAAGAGACGCGACCTGAAAATTTGAAACTGACAGACTTAGCAGAAAGAACAGATCCATGGCCGGAATGATTCGAGGAGTACTGCCGGTACTGCATACGCCGCTCCTGGAGGACGAGACGATTGATCGGGACGCTTTGGCGCGGGAGATCGACTGGTGTTATGAAGTGGGAGCAGACGGCGTCTGTGGGGCGATGGTTTCGGAGGTACTGCGTCTGACCTACGAGGAGCGCGGGGAACTCACGCGGCTGATGGCAGAACTGTCAAAAGGCCGCGGCGTGGTGGTCGCCAGCGTGGGAGCGGAGAGCACACGTCAGGCACTGGTCTATGCACGACAGGCTGAAGAGGCGGGCTGCGATGCGGTGATGGCGATCCCCCCGGTGACGACGGCGATTCCGGAAGCGGCGCTGTGGGATTATTTCGCGACGATCGCACGCGAGTGTGCCCTGCCCCTGATTGTGCAGGATGCGTCTTCATATGTGGGGAACGCAATTTCCATCGATTTTTATCGTCGACTGCTGGATGAGTTCGGGGCGGAAAAAATCCGGTTCAAGCCGGAAGCGTCTCCCATTGGTCCGAACCTGTCGGCACTCCGCGATGCGACCGCAGGACAGGCATTGATCTATGACGGTTCGGGCGGGATTCTGCTAGTGGACGCGTATCGGCGGGGAATTACGGGGACGATGCCGGGCGTGGATCTGCTGGATGGAATCGTGGCGCTGTGGAATGCACTGCGGGCCGGAGATGACAAGGCGACGTATCGGATTTCGTTTCCGATCAGTGCGCTGGTGGCGCTGCAGTTACAGGCGGGGCTGGATGGATTTCTGGCGATCGAGAAATACCTGCTGGTGAAGCGGGGAATCTTTACTTCGGCGCAGCGCTGCACGCCGCATGCGTGGGATCTGGATGAAGAAACACAGGCGGAAGTGGATCGACTGTTTGATCGATTAATGCAGGCGTTAGCAGACGAGTAAGACACTCCAGCCGAGAGGGACGATCTCTGTGACTGATCAGGATGAGCCGAAACTGACTTCGTATGGAACACCGACGCGTGCCCGCTTTCTGGTACTGACACTGTTGTGTCTGGTGGCAGCGGTGGCTTACATCAGCCGAAATGCGATTTCGGTGCCCGCCAAACTGATCCAGGAAGAGCTTGATATCACTCAGACGCAGATGGGCTGGGTGATGAGTGCCTTTTTCTGGAGCTACGCGCTGTCACAGATTCCGAGTGGCTGGATTGCCCATGTGTGGGGCACGCGACGATCGCTGACCGCGTTTGCCGTCCTGTGGTCAATCGCGACGGCGCTGACTGGAATGGTAACCGGGTTCTGGATGCTGATTGGCGTGCGGTTGATCTTTGGGATTTCACAGGCGGGGATATTCCCCTGTTGTGCGAGTACGATTTCGAAGTGGTTGCCCCATGCCCGACGCGGTCTGGCCAGTGGGTTGCTGGGCAGTTTTATGTCCATTGGAAGTGCCTTTGGTGCGTTCAGTATCGGTCTGCTGCTGGCGGGGATTCATGTTGGAGGCATTGAAATACCTGGGGTTTCCTGGCGGACGATCATGTATCTGTGCGCGGTGCCGAGCTTTATCTGGGCGGTCGTGTTTTATTACTGGTTCCGTGATCGCCCCGAAGATCATCCAGCGGTGAATCCGGCCGAGTTGCATCTCATTCGAGGGGATGAGTCGGAGACGTCAGCAGAGAAGACAAAAGATGATCCGAAGGAAACACACGCCGAGCCGACGCCCTGGGGGCAGATTCTGACCAGCTTTTCCATGTGGATGATCTGTGGTCAGCAGTTTTTCCGGGCGGCGGGGAATATTTTCTATATGACGTGGTTTCCCGTCTATCTGCAGAAGGCGCGGGATATCAGCCTGGCCTCTTCCGGCATTTTGACCAGTCTTCCGCTGTTGACGTTCGTGGTGGGGAACTTTCTGGGAGGAATCGTGGTGGATCTGGTACTGCAACGGACCGGGAGCCGTCGCTGGAGTCGACAGGGAGTTGCGATTGTCGCCATGCTGGGCTGCGGGCTGTGTACGCTGTGTGCCTATTTTGTGAAAGAGATGAATCTGGCGATGACACTTATTTCGATCAGCATGTTCTTCGCGGGTCTGGGAGGGGCTTGTGGTTACACAGTGACGATCGATAAAGGGGGCCAGCATGTGGCGCCGATCTTCGGGATGATGAATATGATGGGCAACCTGGGAGCCGCCCTGCTCCCGGTTGTGGTAGGAGCGATGTTCGATGCGGGCCGGTATGAATCAGTGCTGATTCTGATGGCGGGCATTTATGTGAGTGCCGCATTGTGCTGGATGCTGCTCAATCCGAACGGAACCGTTTTCAAGGAAAAACGGCAAGCAGCCCAGACGTAAAAAAACTCTGACCGGGGACACCGATCAGAGCGAGCTGGTTTATCTGCGGAGGCATCTGCCAGTCAGTTCTGCAGACTCCAGTAGATGACATAAGCACCGACGAAGATGGTATAGCAGAAGGTGAAGACCATCATCTTGGTTAGAAAACGCCCTGCTTTGGCGTCTTCCGAAGCCATGGTTTCGATTTCTGACTCGGTGTAAGGCAGTTCCTGTTTAGCGGGTTCGTTCATCTTGTCAGCTTTACTGTTGAATGGAGTGAGTGAGGTTGGTTATTTACTCTCCAGCAGTTCCTTGAGCAGGTTGCTGTGAGGGTATGGATGGCCGCAGTGTTGTACGAAGGCTTCGCCGTATTTTACACCGATCTGTTCGCCACGGGAAGCGGACCAGCGCTCAGTACCATCAAGGTATTCGTCCAGGCCGTGCTGTTTTCTTAACCAGGCCCGCTGGCTTTCGTGACAGGCCAGCATTTTAATCTTCAGATCAAAGGTTTCGGAAATATCGATGATAAACTGTGGTTCGATCGGGTTTCCAAAATAATCACAACCTTCGATCGGATCAACATAATACAGGTGCGGAATTTTTTCCGTAGGCGGAGCAGGCTGAATTTCGTGAGTGGTGTAGTTGGGTGCTGACGCACCAAAACAGGCATCTCGCACGAGACGACTGGTCATTTCGTGATCGCTCATGTAGTCGACTGGAGGAGCCGTTAAGACGATGTCCGGCCGAGCTTTGCGCACTGCTTCGGTAACCCGCCGACGGGATTCGTTGTCGACGATGATCGCGAGGTCCCGGAATTCGAGGCACATGTAGTCTGCCCCCAGCATATCGGCTGCTTTCTGAGCTTCGGCGCGACGGACGTTGGCAATTTCAACCGGTCCCATTTCTGCACTGCCACAATCGCCGGCGGTCATGGTGGCCATGGTAATATGACATCCCAGGTTTTTCAGCCGGGCCAAAGTACCCGCACACTGGATTTCGATATCGTCTGGATGGGCGTGAATCGCAAGAATTCGCAGAGATTCTGCCTGATTTGCCATGAAAATTTCTTTCTCTCTGTATTTAGGTCTAACAATTGGTAGTGAGCTTTTCGTGGAGATAGTTATAATAAACATTGATTAAAAAAGCACGTATACGGGGCTAGTGTTCGTGTGACTACATTTTTTGAGTTGTCCCGGCTGGCGCGAAGCTTTATCGTGCTTCAGTTAGCGACTTGCATCTGGAGTTCTTTTCTTAACGGATCAATATTGTCTGATGGCCACTGATATCTCACGCTCTGCACGCATTACACCGAAATCCAAATTTGTCAGGCACACGAAAGTCCCTACTCAGATTTTCGAGACCTCTTCCGATCTGGCGAAGTTTGTAGCCTCTGTTGTTGCGGATCTGGTTCGCAAAAAGAATGAACAGAATATCCCAGCGGTCCTGGGGCTACCGACCGGTTCGACTCCGCTGGGCGTCTATCGCGAACTGATCCGGATGCATAACGAAGAAGGCCTGGATTTCTCGAACGTGATCACGTTCAACCTGGATGAATACTGGCCCATGGATCCGGACTCGATCCACAGCTATCACAAGTTCATGCATGAGAATTTCTTCGATCATGTGAATGTGAAGCAGGAAAATATTCATATCCCCCGTGGTGATATTGCCGCTGAAGACGTCGACATTTTCTGCGAAGAGTACGAGCGTCTGATCGAGAGTTATGGCGGTCTGGACCTGCAGTTACTGGGCATTGGTCGTTCAGGTCACATCGGCTTCAACGAGCCTGGAAGTGCGCGAAACAGTTTGACGCGACTGGTCAACCTCGATCCCATTACTCGTCGCGATGCGGCCAGCGGCTTCTTTGGCGAAGACAACGTGCCCCATCATGCGATTACGATGGGGGTCGGGAGTATTCTCTCGGCCAAGAAGATTATCATCATGGCGCTGGGAGAGCATAAGGCGTCGGTGGTCAAGCGGGCCGCGGAAATGGAAGTCACTGATGAGGTTTCCGCCAGCTTCCTGCAGACCCATGCTAATTCTTTGTTCGCGGTCGATAGTGCCGCAGCTGCCGAATTGACCGCGGTCAAAACTCCCTGGATCGTCGGAAATATTGAATGGACTTCGCAGCTGGAGAAGAAAGCCGTCATCTGGCTGTCGAACGAAGTTGGTAAGCCTCTTCTGAAACTGGAAACTGACGATTTCCTGCACAACCACCTGCATCAGCTGATCCACAAGTACGGTTCTGTCGCTCAGATCCGTCAACGGGTATTCGACGGACTGCTGGAAGGTATCTGCACCCGGCCTGCGGGAACCGAGCCCCAGCGGGTGATCGTCTTCAGCCCCCATCCGGACGATGATGTAATTTCGATGGGCGGGACTTTAATCACGCTGGCTGATCAGGGGCATGAAGTTTACATCGCCTACATGACCAGTGGAAATATCGCCGTATTCGATCACGATGCTTTGCGGCACCTGGATTTCGTGCATGAATTCCACAAACTGTTCCATGCCGACGACACCAAGGTTCTGTCTCACATCGAAGCTTTGAAAGAGAGCATCGCCAGCAAGAATGCGGGTGACCTGGATAATGCCGAGATGCTGGGAATCAAAGGACTGATCCGCAAAACAGAAGCGACTGCGGGCGCCCAGGCAGCCGGAGTGCCGGAAGAACATCTGCGTTTCCTGGACCTTCCCTTCTACAACACGGGACAGGTTTCGAAGAAGCCAATTGGCGAAGATGACATTGCGATCGTGGCCGATCTGTTACGCGAAGTACGGCCGCACCAGATTTATGTGGCTGGAGACCTGTCCGATCCGCATGGTACGCACCGCGTCTGTGCCGAAGCGGTGATCAATGCCGTGGATGTGGTTAAGTCTGAAGAAATCACTCCCGAATTCTGGATGTACCGTGGTGCCTGGGAAGAGTACGAACCGCACGAAATTGAGCGGGCTGTTCCGCTGAGCCCTGAAGTGGTGCTGCGAAAGCGGGAGGCGATCTTCAAGCATGAGTCACAGAAGGACAGTGCTTTTTACCCGGGAAGCGATAAACGTGAATTCTGGGTGCGTGCTGAGGACCGAACCCGAAATACAGCAAAGATTTACAATCAGCTGGGCCTGCCCGAATACTTTGCGATTGAAGCATTCAAGCAGTATCACGGTGAGCTCTAAGGCAGTCTGCGTAGAAAGGCGAGTTTGACAGCTGCTCCCTGGAAAGGGATTGCTGACAGGAAACCTGCTTTAAAACGGACGTGGATTGTAATTTTTTCCAGCTTCGTCTTGCCTTCAAAGTGGATTTTGTCGTAAAACTCGCCCCATTCAGTGTTTTGACTTTCGATAATGCCGAGGGAACGGCTCAGTTCTGAATCCGAAATACCCCGTCCCCGGTTCGACAGATACTACCGACTCTCAAAGGAAGGAGAGCCCCAGATCATGAGGCATCGACACGGTATCATGATGATAGCAGCGGGCCTGTTATCGCTGACTCAATTCGGTTGTGGTGGCGGAGAATCCCCTGCTCCACAGACGGCAGACAATAAACTGGACGGCAAGCTGCAAGCGGCTCCGGCCGATGCAAAACCTCTCCAGAAAACGCCGAGTGCCAAAATTACTCAGGTTTCACAAACCGGTCCTGCACTCAAGCCAAATGCAAATGCGATTCAGACGGCAAGCCTGGAACGTGACAAACGCGATATGGACGATCTGGACGGTGACGATGAGTCACTGGCCGATGAGGAAGTCAAGATTTCCGAGCTGAAGGAAGGTTCGGCCGAATGGAACGTACGCGAGATCACGCGTCTGCGTGTACTGGCCCTGCCGAAAACTGACAACGTTGAAGAACTGAAGCAGGCTCGTGCCGCCCGCAATCAGAAAATCATTCAACTGGCGATGGAAGCCGTAAAGCAGACCCATGCTGACAAAGAAAAACAGCGGTTGTTTACGGTCTGCATTCGTCATCTGCTGGATGCCCATTTACAGCTGGCATTGCAGGGAGATCAGGAAAGTATCGACGCTCTGTACGATCATTCCGAGTCCCTTTATAAGCGCGATCCGAATTCTCCTTCCGCTGCGGAAGCTGGCTTTACCGTTGCGAAATTTGCGAATACCAGTGCACAGCGTTTTGCGCAACAGGACCCGCGCTGGATTGAAGAGTTCGTCAAACAGGCTCGTCTGTTCGCCACGCGTTTTCCCCAGGAAAATATCCGGGCACCACAGATGTTGCAGGCCGCTGCAGAAACCTGTCAGCTGTACGGTTTGAATCAGTCAGCCCTGGACTGCTGCCTCGATCTGGAAACCAGGTTCCCTAAAAGCAATGAGACCGCACAGGTCGCCGGACTGTCTCGTCGTCTGAAGCTGAAAGGACAGCCGATTCAGCTGGCCGGAGAGACTATTGAAGGTGGTTATGTCTCCATCGACGATTACAAAGGGAGCGTGGTGCTGGTCGTATTCTGGGCGACAACTGCCAAACCCTTTATTGAACAGCTGCCTGAGATTCAGACGCTCTCCAAGAAGTACCGCAAATACGGTTTTGAAATCGTAGGTGTCAACCTGGACCTGGAAGAACCTGCCATCGATGCTTTCCAGGAGAAGTCACCACTCGACTGGCGTCAGATCTTCTATTCAGCTCGTGACAAGCGGGGCTGGAACAACCCGGCCGCACTGCATTACGGCGTACGTAGCGTGCCGATGATGATGCTGGTGGATCACACAGGGGTTACCGAAGTGGTTACTTCCGATGTGAAGCAGCTGGAAGAGCCTCTGCGATCACTGTTGAGAAAGAAAACTCAGGCGAGTGCCCAGTAGCGTCTTTCAGGCTTATTAAAAAACAAAACTCCGCAGGCTCGTTAAAGCCTGCGGAGTTTTTTTATGGATGTTGCAAAAGCCCCACTTAAGGCAGTGCACCAGCTGGCTGGAACTTCTGAAGCCGTTCGCCGACCACTTTGCTGTCCGGCATGAGGGTTCCCATTACGGAAGCCAGTGCAGTATTCAACTTGGGATCTTTGGCTGCCTGGTAGGCTTTCTGCACTGCAGAGATCTGCATGGTATCGATCATCAGTCCAAACTTCTGGATATGGAACGCCAGCTGTAATGCGGCGATTTCACGTACATCTGCCTCATAGGTCGGAGTCGTAATGACCTGCACGAGGTCCTCCTGGGCAGTGCGGGTAGGAATTCCACCCAGGGTGATCAACGCATTCGATGCCAGGCTGCGGTCGGAAACCAGGTCCAGCAGAGGTTGCTCTGCCTGTTTCAGATCATAGATATTCGTTCGCTGGCTGGAAGCGATATGCGAGAGCCAGTACAAGGCTGCTGCCCGGTATTCGGAACGCAGTTCGCCGGTGAGTTCAGGAGTTTTTAACCCATCCAGAAACGGCTTGAGTTGTGAGCCGATATCGTCGGTATTTTCTGATTCGACCACATACTTGACCAGCGGATAGTACCGTGTTGAGTATTCAATCTTATTCTGCAGACGCAGTGGGCCATAGATGACGATTGGGATATTTGCGGTCCGGGAATCGGCTCTCAGGTTGGCGATGGTTTGAGAGAGTCCCCAGCGTGCAATGTTATACTCCAGCGCGATGAATTCGACATCCATGCGATCAGTGGCGGCTTTGAAACCGGCCATGCCTGTTTGAACCGGCGTGGTTTCATATCCCAGTTCGTGGAACACACCCGCCATGGTCTGTCCCCGGGGAATGCTGCTGTCGACCACGATCGCAGCCTGTGTCCCCTCGCCCCGCAGAGCACGGGTGAGGATGCTGATTACGCGGTTGGCGCCTGGAAAGGGTTTTGCCGGGTCAAGCTGCAGAATCGCTGTAGCAGCAGCGAACTGTACCCGTCGATCGGGGTAATTCAGGGCGGCGATCAGAGACGAGTGCTTGTCGAGCTGTTCGTGCAGCAGTGTGCGCGAACCAATCTGACCCAGTGCTTTGAGGGCAGCGAGAGCACTGGGGGTGTGCCCCTGTTTCATCGCCAGGGCCAGCACACGGCTGACTGCAGAGGGACCGGAAAGCAGGGCCAGGTTGAAGGTCGTGCCGGGGCCTTCGGGTAAAGGCTGATTCCAGCCAACCTGGTATGCTTCAAGGGCGAGCGCCATTGCCAGATAGAGTGTTTGTACGTCCTGTTTGTCCGGAGACATTTCCAGAGCTTCTTTGGCCAGTCGGAGTCCTTCAACCAGGTTGACTTCCTGGGCGGGGAGTTCCTTCTTGACGACCGTCTGAGCCGCATTGTCCCAGACCCAGATGGGCTGGGTTTCTGATTTCGTTTCATGTTTCTGGTACAGGTTGAGGGCCGCATTTTTCAGTATAAGCTGCGCTTCGTGGCGATTCAGCTCATAGGTCTTGCGGGGGTTCTTACCCAGGATCTTGGCCAGTGCCATGCGGGCAGCCACCTGAACGTTTTGTGGCTGGCTCTGGGAAAAAGCGGGATTCCAGAGGTAGAGAGCATCAGCCGGACGGGCAAGATCGCCGAGAACATCTGCTGCGATTTTACGAATTTTCTCCTGCGGTGCCCGCAGAGCGGCGATCAGTGGCGGAACGACAGGATCACCAAGCTGAGTCAGGGCAAATGTGAGTTCGTCATTTCGTGCCGGGTCCTGGCTCTGGCTCAGTTGTTTAAGAATCGGAGGAGCAACAATCTCACCTGCCGATTTGAGCTGAATGATGGCAATGTCCCGTTCCGTAGGCGTTCCCGAAAGTGCATCGATCAGGGAATTAATCCGGGAGGGATCCGTGGCATACGCCCGGAAGGCGGATTCCATTTTCTTTAACAGGGTGATCGACTCGGGTTGCAGTTTCTTGTTATTAGCCAGGCGGAGAAAAGCAGCGGGACCGTACTTGTCACGGAGCTTCAGGATCAGTTCATCGTCTGGATTGCCTTTCAGCAACTGGTCCAGATACGCTTTGGCGGAAGCCGCATGCCCCAGGTCTGTCAGCTGGACCACAGCTTGCATCAGCTGTTCGGGAGTCTCAGGCTTGGAGAGCAGCAGATCATCGGCAGTCAGACCGGTAGCCGTTGTTGTTTCAGGAGTTGTGGCCGGTGGTGGTTCTTGAGACCAGACGGAAGAAGGCGTACTCAAAGCGCAGAGAAATACCAGAGCAATTAATGCCAGGATCCGGTTATTTAAAGACATTCAGTCGACTCCGTGTCGTCGTGGTTGTCGGCTATTCATGGCGGCTATCGAGACAGAGCCTGAGCAGGCACTGTCGAACTGATAGATAGAATATCTCTCAGCGAGATGATAGTAACAGTTTTAATATACTATTCTTGTCACCTTACCCAAAACAACATAATTCAATTATTTCAATAGACTCTTCACAGAAATCTGTTGTCTGGTATTCGTATGGACATATTCTCCACGGCAGCTTCTGTATCAAGTATCATCGTTTCTGACGGCGATAACGGTTCAATCGAAGGAAGCGGAGCCCCCCTGCTTTCCTGCTCTCAGCACAGCAAAGCAGGCACGAACCCGATAACTGTTATAACCCAACCACCAGAATCTGGTCTTCTGAACAGATTGGGAAGTTGAGTCGGAGAACCGATTTGAAGCTTAAGCCTGCTCGAGCGCGATCAGCTCTTCGTAGGTTTCGCGGCGGCGAATGACCTGATAGTCGCTGCCATCCACCAGAATTTCTGCACTACGGGGGCGGGCGTTGTAGTTGCTGCTCATCACAGAACCATACGCACCCGCGCTGAACATGCAGAGATAGTCGCCCCGTTCCATGGGAGGCAGATAGCGGTCCTTGGCGAAATAATCGCAGGACTCGCAAACCGGACCCACGACGTCTGCAGGCTCGCAGCCTGCGATTTCTCCTTCACAGTCAAAGGGCATGGGGACCTTGGGTTTGACGGGCCAGACGCGATGATAGGAGTCATACATCGCGGGGCGGACGAGATCGGTCATGCCGCCATCCTGGATATAGAACAGCTTGCCCCCTTCCCGCTTGGTGAAGACGATCTGGCTGACCAGGATACCTGAGTTTCCGGCGATGAAACGTCCGGGTTCCAGAGCCAGACGACAGCCGATCTCCTTGATTGTGGGAACGATTACGTCGGCATAAGTCTGTGCGGAAGGGCCTTCATCCGTTTTGTAGCTGATCCCAAAACCACCACCCAGATTCATCCAGTTGGTGTTATGGCCTTTATCCCGCAACTGCTGAATGACTTCTGCTCCCTTTTTGACCGCTTTCGCATACGGATCGGTCGAAAGGATTGGCGAACCGAGGTGCATATGGATGCCGGTCAGTTCGAGACGATCATCTTTGAGAACCTTATCCGCCAGTTCGGTGGCCCGTTCGATGTCCATTCCGAACTTGTTGCCCTTTTTACCGGTCGTGGTTTTGTGGTGCGTTTTCGCATCGATATCCGGGTTGAGACGCAGTGCGACCCGACCGACGCAGCCCAGTTCTCCCGCGATGGCAGCGATCGCGTCCAGTTCGGCTTCACTTTCAACGTCGAACATCAGAATGTCGGCCTGGAGAGCCTGGCGGATTTCTTCGTCCGTCTTACCAACTCCCGCGAAGACCACACGTGTGGTGTCTGCACCAGCCTGTTTTACTCGGAACAGTTCTCCACCGGAAACGACGTCGAAACTACTGCCGGCGTCGTTCATGGTCTTGAGAATGCTCAGGTTGCCATTCGCTTTGACAGAGTAGCAGATGACCGGATCGACTTCGGCGAATGCGTCCTGAATCTCTTTCAACCGCCCCAGAAAAGCTGATTTGGAGTAGATCCAGAGCGGAGTTCCAAATTCTTCTGCCAGTTGGGCAACAGGGACATTTTCACAGAACAGTTCATCGTTTTGGTAATGAAAGGCGGTCATTGCGTAACTTTCACGAGGCTAAAATCATCGTTAACAGAAAGAAAATCAACGCGCGAAGCAGCGAAGACGAAACAGGTGTGGGGCCTGCTTAGGTGCAGGCTTTGTGTTTCGCCAGCAGTTCTGCGATTTGAACCGCATTGGTGGCGGCCCCTTTACGCAGGTTATCGCTGACGCACCAGAATGAAAGCCCGTTCGGATTCGAAATATCGCGGCGGATCCGTCCGATAAAGACTTCATCGCTGCCATCACAATTCGAGGGGAGCGGGTATTCCAGTTTCTGCAGGTCGTCCACTACGGTGATTCCGGGGAATTCAGAGAACAGCTTGCGGGCTTCTTCTGGTGAAATCGGGCGTTCGGTTTCGACCGTAATGGTTTCGCTGTGACAGTTAGCAACGGGAATCCGGACGCAGGTTGGATTGACCTGGATGGATTCATCACCAAGGATTTTACGGGTTTCGTACACCATCTTCATTTCTTCGCTGGTGTAGCCGTCTTCCTTTTCGCTACCGATCTGAGGGATCGCATTGAAGGCGATCGGATGAGGAAAGACCTGATATTCATAGTCTTTTTCATCCAGATAGGCGCGTGAACCTTCCAGCAGATCACTGGTGCCGGCAACCCCTGCTCCACTGGTTGCCTGGTACGTGCTCACGATTACCCGTTTCACAGGAGAAGCATCGTGCAGCGGCTTCAGGGCCATGACCATCTGGGTGGTCGAACAGTTGGGGCTGGCGATAATGCCTTTTGCTTCCAGGGCGGCTTCGGGATTGATTTCCGGAACGACAAGCGCCACTTCCGGCTTCATCCGCCAGTAACCCGATTCATCGATGACGATCGCGCCGGCTTCGACTGCAGCGGGCAGAAATTCGGCGGCAACATCATCCGGGGTAGACGCGATGACCAGTTCGACTCCCTCAAAAGAATCTTTGGTCAGTTCTTCCAGAGTGTATGTTTTTCCCTGAAATTCCAGTGTTTTGCCTGCGGAGCGGGCCGAAGCCAGAAATCGAAATTGTTTCGCCTGGAAGTTCCGGTCTTCCAGCAGTTTCCGCATGATGTGCCCGACGGCACCGGTGGCACCAATGATGGCGACAGTATCAAACACTTTAATCTCCAGAGAATAAAAAAGGTTAAAAGTCTTTTTGCTGATTCACTTTAAGTCAATACTCAGCAGGAATCGTACGATAAAAGTAATTTCAGCTTGCGTACGTTATACCATGACTCCCTCAGCTGTGACAGGCAGCAGGTTGCATGGGTTCATCGATCGTAAACCTGGTCGAAGCCCGCAACGAGGAATCTGTTTCGGATGGACCATTATAGAGACTGAAGGGGCATTCGTCCAACGGCTGGCTGAGTACAGATATCAGAGAGACGGTTTCTGAAGAAAGTTAATGCGGAATCGAATTGGATTCTCAGTTCTCTTATTGGAGAAAAGCAGCTTTTTAGGAGCAAAATATAAATTTGGGGAAGCGATGCTACTAGGGGCAAAACAGTGCTGATATACTCCACTGCTGTTAAAACCCTCATTTTGAGCGCATCTTGACAATGGCACCAGAGTCATCATCTCTCCTTTGTGAGGTGGTTTCGAGGATCTCAGGATGTGACTTTCAGCAGGGAACAGTCAGAGCAGGACTGGATCCCTGATTATTTTTAGACGTTGAATAACAAGCAGGTATTGAGAACGATGAAAGTGTTAGTGGTTGGTCAGGGTGGTCGGGAACATGCTCTGGTCTGGAAACTGGCTCAGTCCGAATCCGTCTCCCAGGTCTTTTGTGCTCCAGGTAATGCAGGCACCTGTCTGGATGGAACGAATGTGGATATCAGTGTTTCAGATATCCCCCGCATGGTCGCCTTTGCGAAGGAAGAAGCCATCGGCCTGGCGATTATCGGCCCCGAAGTTCCACTGGTCGCAGGTCTGGCAGATGCCCTGCGGAAGGAAGGCATTCCAGTCTTCGGTCCCTCTAAAGCGGCTGCGGAGCTGGAAGGCAGTAAATCGTTCGCCAAGCAGATGATGTGGAAGGCGAATGTTCCCACAGCGAAATCAGAAACATTCAATAACTTTGAGGCGGCCGAGGCCTTTGTTGAAGACCGCGAAGAACAGCCGCTGGTGATTAAGGCAGACGGTCTGGCTGCAGGCAAAGGTGTGCTGATCTGTGACACAAAACAGGAAGCACTGGATGCCATCAGGTCGCTGATGAAAATCAGAGAGTTCGGCGATGCAGGCAAAACCGTCATCATCGAAGAGAAACTGATCGGCCAGGAAGTCAGTATTCTGGCAATCGTCAGCGGTTCGACGATTATCCCTCTCGAAACCTCTCAGGATCACAAAGCAGCCTACGATGGAGACAAAGGTCCCAATACCGGTGGCATGGGAGCTTATAGCCCTGCCCCACTGGTTACCGAATCATTGATGAGCGAGATCATCGAAAAGATTCTGGTGCCGATGGTCAACGTCATGAAAATTGAAGATCGTCCCTTTAACGGGATTCTCTACGCCGGTCTGATGATCACCAACCAGGGACCAAAGGTGCTGGAATTCAATGTGCGATTTGGTGATCCCGAAGCACAACCGGTGCTGATGCGGCTCAAGACCGATCTCGGAGAACTCCTGCTCGCAGCCGCGGAAGAGCGTCTGGACGATATCGAGCCACTGGAGTGGGACGAACGTCCAACCGTTTGTGTGGTGATGGCCGCTGAAGGTTATCCCGGCGATTATGAAAAAGGGAAGGTCATTCGCGGACTGGATGAAGCGGCAGCACTGGCGGACACGAAAGTCTTCCATGCAGGGACAACCATGAAAGATGAGCAGGTTGTCACCGATGGCGGGCGTGTGCTGGGAGTCACCGCAGTTGGTGATTCGATCAGCGATGCCAAGTTGAAAGCCTACCAGGCTGTGAAGTGCATCCGCTGGGATGGTGCCTGGTGCCGCAAGGATATTTCCGACAAGGCTCGCTGAGTCCTGTTGTTCATCTGAAGGAAAGCGCGACCGACAGTACGAGCCATGCCTGCTGAGATACGAACCTGCTTTTTACCTGTCTTGTCACAACCTGAAGAGTTTTCAGGGAGTGTCGCTGTGATTCTGGATATTCTGCGTGCTTCGTCCACGATAACCTACGCGCTGAATTCCGGAGCCGAGGCGGTCATTCCGTGTCAGGAAATCGACGAAGCCCGCGAATTGGCAGCGCAACTCCGGTCTGCAGGCGAGCAGGTTCTGCTCGGAGGCGAACGCAAAGGGATTCAGATTGAAGGCTTCGATCTGGATAATTCCCCTGCCCGCTATCCTGCTGACGTAGTACAGGACAGGAAGATTGTCTTCACCACCAGTAACGGCACACGGGCGCTGAAACGAGCCATCCAGGCACGACGAATCCTGGTCGGGGCGTTTCTTAATCTGGACGCATTGCTGAAAATTCTCAAAGCGAGTGACGGGCTGATCTATCTGGTCTGTGCCGGAACGGATGGGGTCGTCACGGGAGAAGATTGTCTCTGCGCCGGTGCGATTGCATCCGAACTGGTCGAGCAGTGCGAGCAGGATCTGGTATTGGACGATTCCACACGGATCGTGATCGACCATTACCGGACACAGATCCAGCAGCCAGATGGCCTGTTACAGGGAGTCCGCGCCAGCCTGGGAGGCCGCAACCTGATTCGGCGTGGCTTTGAAGAGGATATTCAACTATGTTGCCAGCGTGGACTGATTTCACAAGTCCCTGAATTTGATCACCAGACCGGCCTGATTACGTTTTCAGCCGGCTGAACTAATACGATTTTCAAGTCGATTTCTGTTTAATCCGAAGTTGAGTATGTCTGTATAAGACAGCATGGAAAGACCAAATCAATGAAAAAAGAGATGGAAAAGATTGTAGCGTTGTGTAAACGACGCGGGTTTGTTTTTCAGTCTTCTGAGATCTATGGCGGATTGCAGGGATTCTGGGATTACGGCCCATTAGGAGTCGAACTCAAGCGGAATGTCCGTGAAGCCTGGTGGTCCGATATGATCACGACGCACAACGAACTCATCGCGCCCGAAGGTGCCCCCAAACCATTCGGAATGACCGGGGTCGAAACTACAATTATCATGCATCCCAGCGTCTGGAAAAGTTCGGGGCACTTCGATCTGTTCCACGACTTCATGGTGGACTCCAAAGAGTCCAAGGCCCGCTTCCGCGTAGACCATGTCTCGGTTGCCGTCGCATATGCTTCCGATCAGAAACCGGTTGCCTGTGAAACTTATATGGCGGACATCGGTGAGGAAGGTCTCTCCAAGACCAAACGCAAGCGGCTGGAAAAAGCAATTGCTGAATACGAGAAAGACAATAATCTTTCCAACAGCGAAGAGCCGCAGATTTCGGTTTGTAACCTGATGGAATACGCGAAAATGCTGGCAGACGCTGGCATTCCCGCGACCGGAAAACTGGAAGCCCGCTGTCCGGATACCGGAGGCGAACTGACTGAGCCCCGTGAGTTCAACCTGATGTTCAAAACAATCATCGGTGCTCTCTCGGGCGAGGAAGGAACCGCCTTTCTCCGTCCGGAAACCGCACAGGGGATGTTCGTGAACTTCAAGAACGTCGTCGACAGTGGTCGCGTGAAGGTGCCGTTCGGGATCGCCCAGATCGGAAAGAGTTTCCGTAACGAAATCACGCCGCGGAACTACACCTTCCGTTCGCGCGAATTCGAACAGATGGAAATGGAGTTCTTCTGTCATCCGGATGAATCTTTCGAATGGTATCAGTACTGGCGTGACCGCAGATACAACTGGTACATTCAGCACGGGATTAACCCTGAAAATCTGATTCTCCGCGACCATACCCCGGAAGAGTTGGCGCACTACTCCGTCGGGACGGCGGATGTCGAGTACGCCTTCCCCTTCATGGAAGAAAACGAATATGGAGAACTGGAAGGGATTGCCCACCGTGGTGATTTCGACCTGCGTTCCCACATGGAAGGAAAACTGGTACGAGAAGGCGATCAGCTGGTGGTTGAAAAGAACGAGCATGGTCAGCCTAAGTACAAAGGGAGTGGAAAAGATCTGACCTACTTCGACGATCAGACGCGCGAACGGTTCATTCCCCATGTGATTGAACCGGCTGCTGGGGCCGACCGGGCCACTCTGGCGTTCCTGTGTGAAGCGTACTATGAAGACGAACAACCCGATGATAAGGGGGAGATGCAGTCTCGTACCGTCATGCAGTTCCATCCCAAACTGGCACCTGTGAAAGCAGCCGTATTCCCGCTGATCAAAAAGGCGGGCATGCCGGAAGTTGCTGCCGACATTTACGGGAAGTTGAAAAAGGCCGGGATCCAGGCCGTCTACGATCAACAGGGAGCAATCGGGCGTCGTTATCGGCGTCAGGACGAGATCGGAACACCTTTCTGCTTGACAGTGGATGGGGATACCGAACAGGATAACTGTGTGACCATGCGTGATCGTGATTCGCTGAAACAGGAGCGAATTCCCATCGATGATATCGTGGCGGAAGTTCAACGGCGCATTCACGGCTAAGAGCCAGCCCCGTTTCAACTGCATCCAGACATCAGTATATATGAGGAGCCTGACATGGCAGACAAGAAGATAGACCGCCGCAATTTTGGAAAATATCTGGCCGGTGGAACTGCCGCCTTTCTGACGGGGGCAGCAAGTGCGGCTGACAAACAACCCCTGGTTGATGGCGTGACGCGTCCCTCGAATACGCTGATTCTGGATGGAGGCGGGCAATCGGTCTGGAACTCCACCGCGCAACATGTTCGTACCCGCGGTTGGGTTTCCCCTGACGGGAAGATCTTTCACGAAGCCGCCCGGAATATTCCCATCCAGGAAGAAGACGATGTGATTGTCTGTGGTGGTGGCCCGGCCGGTTTTGCCGCAGCCCTGGCAGCAGCACGCAGCGGAGCCAAAACCCGTCTGCTGGAAGTGAATGGCTGTGTGGGAGGTGTCTGGACTGCTGGTGCGTTGACGCTAATTATCGATGCTCAGAAGAAGCCGGGCATTATGCATGAGATTCTGGAAAAACTCGAAGAACGCGATGCCAGTAACGTCTTAAATAACGGGTCGGTCGCCTACGACACCGAAAAAACCAAGCTCCTGCTTGAAGACATGCTGCTGGAAGCGGGAGTCAAGATTCAGCTGCATACCCGCGTGGTCGGGGCTGTGACAGACATCAACAATCGTCTGTCGGTAATTGTCACTGAATCGAAGTCGGGTCGACAGGCCTGGCGGGCGAAGTCATTCATTGACTGTACCGGTGACGGCGACATGGCGGCACAGGCCGGTTGTGGTTATGAGTTCGGGCAGCCCGGTACCGGGCTCACCCAGCCGATGAGTCTGATGGTATTGCTGACCGGCGTAACGACAGATGGGATCGCCCAGTTCGTTCGTGGCGATGCAGAGCCCCGCAAATTGGGGAATCCCAAAAAGAACCTGCTGGCAGAATTTCAGCGGGCCGGCGTGGATCCCTCTTATGGTGGACCGACAATCTTCCGGGTGCGGGACGGCCTGTTTGCGATGATGGCCAACCACGAATATGGAACACTTTCGATCGATGCTGCTCACGTTACCGACGCAACCCTGCAGGCGCGTCGAGAAGTACACAAGCTGGTCAACAGCCTCAAGAAACTGGGGGATCCCTGGACCAATCTCGAAATTATCGCGACCGCAGAACAGATCGGAACGCGTGAAGGACGTCGTATTCTGGGGCGTTATTACGTTTCGAGTGAGGATCTGAAAAACGGTGCCCGCTTTGATGACGCAATCTGTCATGTCCGATTTGGAATCGATGTGCATTCCACCAACCCAGGTAAAACCAAGGCGATTGAAAAGAAACCATTCAAATCAAAACCTTATGACATTCCGTTACGGGCTCTGATCGCCCGGGATGTCAACGGCCTGATGATGGCTGGACGCTGTATCAGCGGTGACTTTATCGCGCACAGCAGTTACCGGGTCACCGGGAATGCGGTCGCGATGGGGGAAGCAGCCGGAGTCGCATCAGCTGTGGCGGCGACTTCAGACAAAATGCCTCACGAAGTCCCCTTCTCTGCCGTTTCCAAACAGCTGGCACAGATCCGCGGGGAAGATCAGCGGCAGGTAAAAAGCTAGAAGTTAGTCGAGCTTTTTTAGACCACCTGAGTCTGTTGGAGAAAAAAGCGGCTGAAGGGAATCGAACCCTCGTCACCAGCTTGGGAAGCTGGGGTAATACCATTATACGACAGCCGCGAATTCAAGATTATGACAGACTAAACGGGAGTGAGGTTCGGGTCAAGCATCCCGATGATTGAGGCTCCGGTATTCCTGAATTTCCCGGCCACAGGTTCCGAAAACAGGGCTTTTGACGGCGGCCTGCATTCAGCCTCAGTTACAACGGAGAGTCCAGCAGATTCTCCAGTCCCCGGGTTGGGTTCTGGTAATCAATTTCAACGGCACTGTGCATCCCCTGCAGGATAATCTTCCGCAAGCGGGGGTCGATCTGCATCTGCAAAATCGTGTCCTTGAGGATGTTATCCTTGAAGCCGATGGTCTTGCCTGTCCGGGCATCGAGGATTTCGAACAGGAACGAATAACTCCGGGTCCGGGATTCCGTACGAATCTTGCTCATGAAGATCAGGAAAGGCAACTCATACTGAGATGTATCGATCCACGAGCGTTTAGGCAGATTGCGGTTCCAGAGGATATTGCCGGACTGCTTGTCGATACTCAGTAGATCATTATCGATGTGCACGACATTCAGGAATGAGTCACTGATGAAGAAATCATTCTGCGGTGTGCGACGGCGCGGCGTGGTGTAAGAGAAATTGAAGTAATAGCGTCCGTGGTCGGAAAACCCGATGAACTTGTTGAGGTTTTTGAGATATTCATCAGGGATCTCAGTCTCGATCATGGTCTCGCCTGTTTCCACATTCAGAACCCGCAGCCGGTTCGGAGGCAGTAGAATCGCCAGCTCGGTATCGGAAATCTGAGTAGAGAAACCGGAGTTGTCCACCGGCTCATCAAGAAGCAGTCGATCAGTCAACGGATCCCAGAGGCGGACTCGCTTTTCGGTCGTAGAAGTGGTTTCATAAAACAGCTTGCGACCAAATACGTGTCGAATGCGGCTGTTGAGTTCAAGTTCTCCCTGGCGAATCCGTTCTCCGGTGATGGCGCTGTAAACATCGTAATTCGTTCGATTGATACTGAAAGCGACGATTGCTTCCTGATCTCCGACAAGCCCCTTGCTGGAATCACTGAGGAAGCCGGATTTGGAAGGAATGTTCTTCCGCTCCCAGAGCACTTTTCCATTCGCAGGATTCAGACCGAACAGACGGTTGCCCCACTGAAAGACACAGACGCGAGGTCCGGAGGGACCGACATAAAACAGCGATTGTGAGTTATTCAGATCATCGAATTCGGTGGTCCAGAGGGGCTCTGAAACATCACCATCCAGCTGTAGCAGTGAAACACCATGAATTTTATGACTGCTTCCCAGGGGAATAAAATGACCCACTCGCGTATTTCGTGAATGATAGGGATAGGAAATCCGGTCCGAGACTTTCACCTGGCCGATTGATTGACCGGCGTGCCGATTAACTACAGTCAGCAGGGAGCCCTGTTTCAGTAACAACTGTGAGATCTCTGGTGGCGGCAGAAACTTTCGTTCATAGTTTCTGTAAGTAGCCGCGATTTGCGGCGCGGGGGCAGCGACGTCGCTTTGACGAATATTAACCCGGGTTACGTTATCTCGCAAAGGCTGCATGGCCTGATAGATCGACCAGGCGGCAGACCCTCGGTCATAACGTGCTACGTATTCTGCACCGGTCTGTCCATTCTCCAGCGGGATGTTCGCATACTTTTCATTGAGCTCTTTCAGGAGTCCCGCCGCCTCATGAGGTAGGCCAACTGCTTCCCAAAGCTCAAGCAACTGCCGGGCCGCTTCCGCGGCAACATGAGGATTCGCATCGGCGTGGTTCTGCATCAGTAGAAATTCCGCCTGTTGAATCTGTCCGGACTGCATCATTTTTTGGGCCAGTGTACTCCGTACTGCTACTGCCTGTGACCAGCTGCCATAGGTGTCGAGAAAAGCCTGCAGTTCTGAGATGTTTGCTCCCTGTAAAGCTGTCTGTTGATCTTCGACAATAATGGAGTTCAGCGTTGCCTGGTCATTCTGATCTGCTTTGTCTGCGATCCGCTGCATCAGCCCGGCGATCAGGCTTTGTACGGTGACCAGATGATGTGTGTCTCCCGCCATGGCCAGCGGCTGATTGACCTCAATCTTTTTGAAGTCCTCAGCGACCTGCATCAGCCCATGGTAATCCTCCTGGTCCAGCAAGTATTTCGATTTACGAGACAGGAAGCGTCCCCGTTCCAGAGGTGTCTGGGCCAGCGACTCCAGCTTGCCCAGGAGTTCCGCTTCACTCTGACCACCACGATTGAGTTCCGCATAGAGCAGTTCCCGCAGCAGGGCCGTGGAACGATTCTGGATGTCTGGGACTGCCTGGTCGGATAGAAGAGACTCCAGGCGACGCTGGGCACCGGTCAGGTTACCCAGGGCGAGTTCGAGTTCGGCTTTGAGCAGTTGGTCGATCTGTTTCTGTTGAGGGGATAACGACTGCTGCTTGTCAGGCAGGCTGGCCAGCATCGCTTCGGCCTGGGGAAACGCATCGATCTGCCAGAGGCCCAGCGAAATAATCCGCCCACGATGGGCAATAATATTTCCGGGAGCCCAGTCATACTGTTTCTGCTCTGAAGGAGATGGCTCTCCATTCCGCTTGACGACCTCATAAGCATAGGCTGCGCCCTCTTGCAGGTCCTGTTTAAACTCGTGGTTCAGGATACTTGAAATCTGATTCGTATTGCTGAGGGAGAAGCCCGCTTCCTTTCCAGTGGGAACATGGATTTTGAGCACATGCCCTGCTCTGGTCGGCAGCAGGTAGTTCTCCTGAGAAAGAAAACCGATGCCGGAAACTGGTCCTACCTGCAGATGCCAGAGCTCTCTACCATCCTCGATGTGCCTGCCGCGGCAGTAGTCAGCCCCGAGCACCAGCACGGTCTCATCGACTACGGCAGCGATCAGTTCGCCATCCTCTCGATTGACTTCTTCCCACAGGGGGAGTCCTGTTTGCAGGTCAATACAGTGAATGTAGGGGGAGCCACTGGGGAGGTAGAAGACGCGGTTGCCGGAGATCACTGGGGCGCTCGTGAGTCCAGGGTGTCCGAAACTCACCGGGCGATAATAACGTTTCTGAGCGATCCGACGGGAGTTATCACCTTCACCGTAATAATAGCTCCAGAGCAGGTCGCCGTTTGTAGCATCCAACGCGACTACGGTGTCGATCTGCGTTGTACAGACAATGATCCCCTCACTAGAGGCCAGCGGTGCCTGTTGCCATGAACGTTCGCGATCTGAATAAATCGGCTGATCGACGTAAGCCAGACCCTGTTTCCAGAAAATCGAGCCGTCGTGTGGGTTAATACAGAGCACAGAGAGCTGGCTGTTATGCTCGGCGATTGCATACAGATAGTTTCCAACCGGTAGTGGCGCGCCGAGAAAATAATATCCGGAAATACTCCACAGTGGTTTCACCGGAAAGGTGGTTTCTGGTTGAGGATCCTCTGAAGGGGCCCGAATTGCAGTTAACCCATCGGCTGCAGTCGGCTTTCGTTTGACGGGGAGTGCTACCAGCCGATTGCCCTTTTGTGAGACCAGGGGGAAATGTGTCGTATTGCGACGCAGTCCCAGGTTTCTCTCGACCGGAGGGAGCTGGTCGGGAATGTAGTCCACGGCAAAAACTGCCTGACCGTTGCTGGAAAGCGTGCCGTAAATCGAGTTACAGGCATAGAATTTCTCCAGCGACAGATTTTGTGAATACGCGGCATGACCGGGCGTACGTTCGTCGACCTGATCGATCAACTGGTTGAGGCTGCCGGCACTCTGAAACAACCAGGCAGTCTCACCTGAATCGATATCGACGGCTCTGACCCCTTTAAAATCACGATAGATAATCAGATTATCGACCGCAATCGGAACATTCGCGACAGCGGTCGACTGGTTCTCACGCTGCTGCTTTCGCTCCCAATTAATCAGATACTCGAGTGCACGATATTTTTCAGTTCGCGCAATCGGCTGGCTCCAGTCGGCCTTAAAGTAAGGAACGCTCGATTCAACAGACTGGTTTCGTTGCGAGTTCCCCTGGGAGATCAACCAGCCACGATCAGCGGGGCTGCGGGGGCTGTTTTGCAGGTTCAGAGCGAGTCGTTCCATCGCCTGCGGTAATCGGTATGTCACGCCGCCCAGAGTAACCTCAGCTTTACTTTTACGGGACAGAATCCGCGTGACCTTTTTCGGTTGGTCTGATTGCTGGTAAGCAACTGCTGCTTTGAGAAAGTGAACTGGTTTCATGCGGGCCTGATGGATGCGGCTCTCCAGAAGCAGATCCCAGTAGCGTGAAGCAAACTCGAAATTCCCCTGCTCCAGATGCCGGGTCCCCAGATAATCGATGGCTTCAAATCCGGCCCGGAGGGGATAAAAGCGTAAGGCGACCTGTTCAAAGAGGCGCAGGTCGTCTGACTCTCGTGCCTGCTCCAGCATCCCATTGGCCTGAGGGCCTGAGATACGTTCATAATCGGCGAGGTCCCGGGGATTGGCAGTGGAAAGCAGTTCCCGAGTCCGTTTGCGAAAATTGAACGGGTGTTTTGCATCATCGGGCCAGAAAAAATAGTCTTCCTGATGGTCGAGCAGCTTTTCCAGCTGCAGGGCTCCCTCGGTGAATTCCCGTTCGTTGAATTTCTGTTCTGCACGTTCGAATTGCGTTCGCAGACTTCGATTCCGGTAGATCCGGTGAATCAAGGCTTCCCGATCTTCGGAGATCGCGTCGGGGTCAGGTTCGCTTTGTTCAGGAACGGCCTGTTCAGGAGGATCCAGAAACGCCAGCAGGAGCTGGCGGGCTGGTTCATCTTGTGAGAGAAGATACGTACAAGGCCCGATCAACAGGAGGGCGACTGCTGAAAGCAGTCTGGCAGTGACACTCTTCAGGGGAGAACGCCCTGAGAATGGAGGATTGATTCGTTTCATCCTGCAAATTCTCCTCGGGGGCAAAAACAGATGCCAGTGTCAAAGCGCGTCTGTGATTACAGATGACACCATTATAGCACAATCCTTTGAGTTACAGACAGACTACTTTCGAGGGTGTCGCCTCAGATTGCGGAAGAAAATGAACACAAATCACTGCGAGGGAAATAACTTAGGTTAGTTTATTGTTGAATTGACATTCATTTATGGAATGATTGAGAATAGAATGAATTGAACTGTGAGTTACTATGACATCTGGAAATTGCTGAGATCATTCCATGATCACGCCAATGTCGGGAGAGAGAAATCTAAATGCCGGAATCCAGTCGCTTGAGAAACAGACCATGTTCAATAAAGTTACTCCTCTGGGGGATTCTCCTCAGTTTCACTTTGGGCTTCACTGCAGAAGTCGATGCAGAAACGAAGACCCCTGCTAAGTCCCCTTCACAGCCTCCCGTGGATTTTACCCAGGAGATCCAACCACTGCTGGCAAAGCACTGTTATTCCTGCCATGGCCCTGATGTACAGGAAGGGGGGCTGCGGCTGGATCAAAGTGATGAAGCGTTCAAAAAACTGGAATCGGAAGCAACGGCAATTGTTCCCCGGCATCCGGAACAGAGTGAATTGATTGCCCGGATTTCCCCCCGGGATGATGGACTGCAGATGCCCCCGGAAGGAGAGCAGCTCAAGCCGGCCCAGGTGGAACTGCTGAAAAACTGGATCTCCCAGGGCGCAGAATGGAAAAAACACTGGGCCTTTGAGCCTCCCCGAAAGCAGGCACCACCCGCCACCCAGAACCAGGAATGGGTTCAAAATCCAATTGATGCGTTCATCCTGAGAAAACTGGAACAGAGGGGGCTCTCCCCTGCACCACCTGCAGACCGGGTCGCACTGATTCGTCGGGCATATTTTGATCTGACCGGGCTGCCTCCCACTCCCGAGGAAGTCGATCAGTTTGTCAACAATCCTGCTCCTGATGCCTACGAAAAATTAATTGACCACCTGCTGGCTTCACCTCATTACGGAGAACGCTGGGCGCGGCACTGGCTGGACCTGGTTCGCTATGCAGATACCAACAGTTATGAACGGGATGGTAACAAACCCAATGCCTGGCGATTCCGGGATTATGTCATCCGTTCCCTGAACGAAGACAAACCCTACGATCAGTTCATTAAAGAACAACTGGCAGGGGACGAACTGGATCAAGTGACTAATGATTCCATTATTGCCACAGGCTATTATCGTCTGGGGCTCTGGGATGATGAACCGGCTGACCCGCTGTTGAGTTACTACAATGAGCTGGATGATATCGTCACTACAACCAGTCAGGTGTTCCTCGGGCTGACACTGAACTGTGCCCGCTGTCACGAACATAAAATCGATCCGATTCCCCATGAAGACTATTACCGCTTTATGGCGTTTTTTCATGGTCTGAACTCATACGGAATTCGCTCCGATCAACTCTCTTTTAATCAAACCGATATCACGGGGACGAAGCTGGTAACCCGCTACGCAGAGCTCGACGAAAAACAGGGTGAGCTGAAGCAGAAAATGCGTGCGATTGAAGAGACTGGTATTAAAAAGATGTCGGGCGTCGATCAGCGGCGTTCTGAGACCAGGGAACGCAAAAAGTTACTGGAAGAAAAACTGGCGCAGTTCCTGGAGCCTGCTCAGATGCAGGACTATCAGAAGATGCAGGTGGAAATGCAGAAACTGAATGCGGAGCGGAAAAAACTGCCTCCCCGCAAGATGGCACTCAGCGTCAGACGCAGCCTCAAAGAACCCCGGGAAACCTTCGTTCTACTGCGGGGAAATCCGCACGTGAAAGGGGATCCGGTTCAGCCCGGTTTTCCCGAGATCTTCGGCGGTGAGCAGGCGACAATTCCCCAACCCTCGGCGGAGCAGAAAACCTCCGGTCGCAGACGCGTGTTGGCAGAGTGGATCGCTGACCAGGATAACCTGCTGACATCGCGGGTCATCGTGAACCGGATCTGGCAGCATCACTTTGGTCGAGGAATCGTGCAGTCACCCAATAACTTCGGACAGCTGGGGGTCCCGCCGACACATCCAGAGCTGCTGGACTGGCTCTCCCTGAAATTTAACGATGAGGGACAGCGGTTCAAAGCCTTGCACAAGCTGATCATGCTGTCAAATACCTATCAGATGTCCTCTCAATTCTCCGAAGAAGCGGCTGCCGTCGACCCGGCCAATGATCTGTTCTGGCGGTTCAATATGCGAAGATTGAGTGCGGAGGAAGTCCGCGACAGTATCCTGGCGGTCAATGGACGCTTGAATTCAAAAATGTATGGTCCGGGCTTTTATCCACAGATTTCTAAAGAGGTCATGCAGGGACAGTCAAAACCGGGACAGGGTTGGGGAGATTCGTCTGAAGAAGAACGGGCGCGGCGAAGTGTCTATATTTTCGTCAAACGTTCGCTGCTGACTCCCCTGCTCTTCAATTTTGACTTTGCCGACACCGACAGCAGTTGTGCAGTGCGGTTTGTGACGACCCAGCCGGCACAGGCTCTGGGGATGATTAACGGTGCATTCGTTAATAGCCAGGCGGAACACCTGACCGAACGACTGCTCAAGGATGCGGGACCGGAATACCCGGCGTTCGTAGCACGGGCAATTCGCCTCGCCTATGGTCGTCAGCCCCAGCCCGGTGAGGTGGATCGGGGAGTTCAACTTATTCAGAGCCTGATAGACAAACATCAGTTATCTGAGAGACAGGCCCGGGATTATTTCTGCCTGACGATCTTAAATCGCAATGAATTTGTTTATCTCGATTAAGATTTTGATACTACGATATTGATAAAACGGGTTTGAGAGAGCCTGAGAGCGTATAAGCGTATAAAGGATCAGGATATGAGCTTAGAACAGCAACCCCAACAGCCAGCCGGACATGCCCAGTTTTGCCGACGAACACGGCGGGAATTCCTGTGGGAAGCGGGAGGCGGATTTGGTTCCGTCGCTTTAACCGGGATGTTGTCCGCGGATGGGTTTCTGAATTCACAGGCGGTCGCCGCTGACGGTGTAAGTCAGTTCCGCAACCCGCTGGCACCCAAAGATCCCCACTTCAAACCCAAGGCTAAGAGTGTGATCTTCCTGTTCATGTACGGTGGCCCGAGTCATGTCGATACGTTCGATCATAAGCCTAAGTTGTACGGTCTGGATGGGAAGACGATTCCCGTTAAAACCAAAGGACGCGGTGGCGAAAAGAACGAAGGACGCGTTGTTGGTCCCAAATGGAAGTTCAAACAGTACGGCCAATCGGGGCAATGGGTTTCGGATCTGTTCCCGCATCTGGCAACCTGCGTCGACGATATTGCATTTCTCAAGTCGATGACCGCGGATTCTCCAATCCATGGCTCAGCCATGTTGATGATGAATTCAGGACGCATCTTGAGCGGGTTCCCCAGCCTCGGCTCCTGGCTGAATTATGGTCTGGGAAGTGAGAATGAAAACCTGCCCGGCTACGTGGTGATGCTCGATCCGACAGGTGGACCGATCAGCGGTGCCAAGAACTGGTCCAGCGGTTTTATGCCGGCCACTTATCAGGGGACGACAATGCGCTCCAAGGGAGCACCACTGGTAGACCTGCGACGACCCGCGGGCATGAGCAGAGCCGTTCAGCGAGAACTGCTGGATGCGCTGAAAACGGCCAATGAAAAACATGAAGCAACCCGGGCGGGGAATTCGGAACTGGCGGCCCGGATCGCCAGCTATGAACTGGCTTTCAAGATGCAACAACACGCACCAGAAGCAGCAGATCTGTCTTCAGAGACCCAACAGACTCAGGATATGTACGGGCTGAACAATCCCCGGACTGCTGATTTTGGCAGACGCTGCCTCTTGGCCCGGCGTCTGGTCGAACGCGGAGTACGTTTTATTCAGCTCTACTCAGGCGGAAATCATAATGATGCCAACTGGGATGCACATGGAGACCTGGTTAAGAATCACAGCTATCATGCCGGGAATACCGATCAGCCGATCGCAGCGCTGATCAAGGACCTTAAAGCACGGGGCCTGTTCGATGAGACCATGATTGTCTGGGGAGGCGAATTCGGACGTCAGCCCACTGCAGAATACGCAAAAGGGACCGGCCGCGATCATAACTCCTTCGGATTCACCATGTGGACTGCCGGCGGTGGAATCAAAGGTGGGACTTCTGTGGGGGCAACCGATGAACTCGGCGCTGCCGCCGTGGAGAAACCGTTCCATGTCAAACGACTGCACGCGACGATCCTGCATCAGATGGGCCTCGACCCGAATCGTCTGTCTTACTTTTACGGCGGACTGGATCAGAAACTGGTCGGCGTTGAACATACCGAGCCAATTTCGGAAATCATCTAGTCCGCAGACTGGCTGGCTGCGATCTGCTGCTGCATACGTGCGACGATTTCGGGGTGTTCCTTAGCGAGATTGTGTGTCTCGCCGATATCAGTATCAAGATTATACAGTTCCAGCGGTTTACCCGGGCCAGTCTGGACGGCCTTCCATTTACCAGCCCGCAGAGCCACTTTGCCCCGATATTTCCAGAACATCGTCTCATGCGCCCGTTGTGACTGGCCCAGCAGTTCAGGCAGGTAGGAAATGCCATCAATGTTTTCTGGTGGCTTGATTCCCGCCAGTTCACAGGCAGTCGGCAGGAAGTCCCAGAAAGCACTGATGTGATCGGAAGTGGTACCTGGTTTAATCTTCCTTGGCCACTTGACAATCAGCGGCACCCGGATGCCTCCCTCATACAGATCGCGTTTGTATCCTTTCAGCGGTCCGTTAGAGTTGAAGAATTCCACCTGATGCATGCCCTCCTGATGGGGACCATTGTCCGAAGTGAAAAAGATGATGGTCTTGTTTTCCAGTTTGAGTTCTTGCAGCAGTTCGACCATCCGGCCCAGATCCCGGTCGAGGCGGGTCACCATCGCAGCGAAGCCTTTTTCAGGCTGAGGCCACTCGCGATCTTTATAATCGCCATATTCAGGGACTTCCATGCCATCACCGGTAGCGCGGCCCCCTTCATTGTTCGCGTGTGGAATTGTGTAATGAGCCTGCAGGAAGAAAGGTTTATCTGCATTTGCCCGGATAAAGTTGAATGCTTCGCGGGTCAGCAGATCATGCGAGTAGGTTTCGCGCGAGATCGAGACCCGTTTGTGAGGGCCCACCTTGTTTCCCGGCAGTGAAACTTCCTGTTCGTTGCTCCAGAGGAATTCAGGATAAAAGTTGTGCGCGTTGCCCTGATCCAGGTAGCCGAACCAGAAATCAAAGCCCTGCTTGCTGGGAACACCGGTTGACTCTGGAATACCCAGGGCCCACTTTCCTACGCCGCCAGTCGCGTAACCCTGTTCTTTGAGCAGTGAGGTGACGGTCGTTGTGTTTTCCGGGAAATAATACTGTTCATTCTGGCTAATCGGAGTGTGTCCCGAATGCTGACCGGTAAGCAGGACCAGTCGCGAGGGACGACAGACGGTGTGCCCCGCATAGTGGTTGGTGAACCGCATCCCCTGCTGGGCAAGCTGGTCGATATTGGGTGTCTTAATAATTTTCTGACCGTAGCAGCCCAGGTCGCCGTAGCCCATGTCATCTGCCATCACATAGATGATATTGGGGCGGTCTTCCGCTCGTAGACCAGTAGTCGTTAAAAGCAGACAGAAGATCATTACACACAGAACACGGCAGGGCTTGTCAGATATCATTATGATGGAACCTCAGAGTCAGGGGGATTCAATGATGTAATAGTTCGATTATGCCTGTTGTTTCGCAGGGAAATCAACGATGACTTTGATAGCCCCCTCCCTTCGATCGCGGAAGAGTTCGAATGCCTGCTGAATTTCAGCGAGAGGGAAGCGATGTGTGATAATCGGACCGACATCAATTCGGCCTTCAGAGAGCCATTGCATCGCCAGCGGAAAGTCACGGTTGAAATCCGGATTGATACTGGAATGAACGGTAATGTTTTTGAAAACCAGATCCCGTACCCGGAAATTGTCGATTGTCTCAGGGGGAACCCCGAAGACCAGGATCTGACCAGCCTGGCGACAGAGTTCGATACAGAGATTGATCTGCTGATCGGAGTGACCAACGGCTTCAATCACGATGTCGGGCAGTTCTCCCTTTAAAATTTCCCGGACAGCGGTAACCGGATCGCTATTCCTGTTACAAATCGTGGCGGTGGCGCCCATGCGGGGACTGACTTCCAGCCGGGATTCGAGTAGATCAATGCCGATGATCTGGCGCGCACCCATGTTGTTCAGGGCGGCATTCATAAGTTGTCCCATCGGTCCCTGTCCCACTACAGCGACGGTCTTGTCCAGCAGATTGGGAAGTTTTTTGAGAGCGAAGAGAGCCGTCCCCAGGGGTTGGGCCATCAATGCATGTTCCTCGGGAATGTTGGTCGCGATGGAAATGGTGCGGGATTCATCCAGCAGAAATCGCTCCTGCAGGCCCTGTTGCATCACGGGGACTGCTAATACACGGTCCCCTGCTTTCCAGCGGTTCCCATTGGTCGCGGTAACCGTGCCGATCATCTCATGTAGAGAGTGACCGATTTCAATTTCCCATTCGTCGGTGCCATTGAAATAAGGGAGATCGGAACCACATAGACAGGTGGTCTCGGGCTGAAAGATAATCTGGCCCGCACAGTCTGCAGGTGGAGAGGTTGGCAATTCGGGTTCGGGAACGTCGATGAGTTCAAGTTGACCGGGCGCGACGAGATGGCTTGCTAACAAAGGACTGATCCTGAAATATGTGACAGCTTCCTGTTCCAGAATCAAAGTTGCTTCTGGCAGGAACAAAGCGGAAAGGATATATTCATATAAAATATACGATGTCGATTCAAATGCAAAGTCTTGACCTCTGGTGGACTGCTTGGCCCCTGGAGAAACTGAAGGAATTCTGCGATGAGTAAACAGATCGATGTGGCCGTGCTGACCAATGAGACCGGTGCACACCTGGGTGCGTATTTCTCAGCTTTGAAAACGACCGAAGCCGTCAAGTCGGTCTTCCTGGCGGACCCGAGTGGAAAACAGGTTGATCTGGCACGAAAGGAACTGGGGACCAAGTTGAGCCAGGTCTATCCTCAGGCAGAAGCTCTTTTCCAGAATCATAAACCAGAGCTGGCTCTGGTCACGATGGAGGCTCGACAGGCGCCTGCTGCGATTGACCTGGCACTGGAACAGGGATCGCATGTGCTCTCAGAGAAACCCGCGTGTCTGAATGTGTCTCAGTTCGAGCCACTGGTTCAGAAGGCAGAAAGTAAGCATCTGAATTTATCGCTCGCCCTGGCCAATCGGACGAACCCGGAGATCCAGTATGCACGCACACTGATCCGGGAGGGGACGCTGGGAAAGATCTACGGCGTTGAACTGCAACTGCTGGCGGATCAGACCCGCTTAACCAGACCCGCCTATCATGGAAGCTGGTACGCACACAAGGATCAGGCCGGCGGGGGCTTTCTGTCCTGGCTGGCCATTCACTGGTTGGACCTGTCGATGTATCTGACAGGGGCGTCGATCAACGAGGTGAGCGGGTTTACGGCGAATGCCGGTGGTCAACCGCTTGATGTTGAAGACTCAGCAGCATTCGCCTTGCGTTATGATGCGGGATTTCTAGGGACTTTGACCGCGGGCTTCTATCTGAAGCAGGGATATCAGTCCATGATTAAAATCTGGGGAAGCAAAGGCTGGCTGGAGATGCTCCCCTTTGCCGATCGTCCGCTGGATTGGAGTGTTAATCACAACGGGAAGCTTTATCGTTTTGAAAAAACACTGGAGCCGCGCGGGTATACTCCCGCAGTGCGTAAGGCTGTCCTGGCGGCGGCAGGTGAATCAGAACCACTGCTCACCAGCCGCGAGAGTTTGAGAATTATTCAGACGATCTACGCCTGTTACGAGGCAGCCAGTACCGGTAAGAGGCAAGCCCTGCCCGGTTTGTAAGTCAGCCTCGTTCTGAATCAGAGCAGGTACTCGTCATCATCTTTGAGGTCTTTTTCAGTGATGATGCGATGCCCCTGTTCTGTCAGTGTTCTGATTCCCAGATCGATATCATCGACACACAGTGCAATCGCCCCTCTGCCATGTCTGCGATAGAGCAACGGATAAGTGTAGTCGATGTTGACCTCTGCCTGGAGCAATGAGAGACAGATTCGCATGTAAGGCTGCGTGTCATCTGGCAATTCGACACCGATGAGATCTTTTTCAAAGAAGGTATAACCTGAGAGCTCGAAGATCTCTCGGGCGCGCTCGTAGTTATCGAAGACGATACGGCTCATCGCGACGTCTACTGAATCGACAGTGCTCAAAGCAATGATCCTCAGGTCAAACTTTTCCAGAAGCTTTAGCAACTGATGGAGATAACCGACTCGGTTTTCCATAAACACACAGAATTGACGCAGGCAGGGCCACTCTTTGCCTGGTTCCCCCGAAGGGTAAGAGGATTGATTTTCATAATCCATCTGATTTTCTCCACGTATTGCAAAGCCAGTTCGAATGCCGGCACAGAAACAGCGTCCGAACCAGAGTTTGTGTACAGACAGGAACCAGGTCGTGTTACGTTCTCATCAAGTTCTTATCTTCAGGCAATTTAAGCAAATTATGCGATGTCGTCAATAAGAGGTGCCCGCTTCAGTGCTCTGAAAACAAATCGACCAGCACAGAGGTGAAAAAGGAGCCGATTTGCGTCTTGTGCATCTGGGGCTGAGATCATACAACTGGGGCGTTTAACTGCATTCTGACCAGAAATCCGGAGTCAAAAAGTGATTCGTACCTTTCTGTTTGATATGGGAAATGTTCTCGCCTTCTTTTCACATGATCGAATGTGTGAACAGATGGGGGCGCTTTGTGGGCGTACCCGCGAGGAAATTCAGACTCTGCTGATCGATTCGGGAAAACAGTGGGAGTTTGAACGGGGACAGTTGTCTGCCGAGGAATTTCATCAGTGGTTTGAGGAAGCAGCCGGCCAATCCATCTCCTATCCGGAACTGGTCCGGGCTGGATCCGATATTTTTGAGCTGAATGCGTCCATCGTTCCGGTCCTGGATACTCTGAAAGACCGCGGACATCGTCTGGTACTGTTGTCGAATACGTGTATTTCTCATTTTGAATTCATCTGGAATGAATACGAGGTCCTGCAACGCTTTGATGATTTCGCGACATCTTACAAGGCGGGCGCCATCAAGCCGGAACGGCCGATTTTTGATTTAGCACTCTCAAAGATCCAGTGTGCTCCGGAAGAAGCCTTTTACACTGATGACATCGCAGATTATGTCAATGCCGCTCGGGGGTTGGGGATACAGGCGGAAGTATTTACAGACACACCGACTCTGATTCAGCATCTCTCGGCCCGGGATATCCAAGTCTAAAATGTACCCGACGCTCAGGGTCTTCTTGCGTTTCTGATCTCATACAGCTGCTTTACAGATTGTTCATCAATTTAACGTGAACAGACAGCTTGACTACGCGCGATCCAGTTCTCTTCATCGCTTTGGAACATTGTTTGCGTAATAAACTTGGTTTTGCGGAACTGTACTCTGAAGTTCCGGTAATTGATCCGTCAATTCTGAAGTTGAGTTTATTTAAATCAGTGGACGCAAATATGTCGATCGACTCTCACCCCGGCACTCTGGAGCCTGAAACGACACTCGATAAAGGTCAGTTCTATCGAGAAACATTTTCCATGGGCTGGTCGCATCTGATTACATGCCTCTGGTTTGCCTGGCTGTTCTTCTATTTCGGTAACGTACACATCTTTTACTCAGATATCTGGGGACATGTATCGTACGGTGACTGGATCCTGTCACATCAAGGTCTGCCTCAATATGATCCCTTCCTGTCGCTGGCAGAGGGCGTGAAAAGTATTGACGCGGCATGGTTATCTCAGGTTGTGTTTGCGAAAGTCTACGAATTCTGGGGGGTACGGGGGCTTTCACATGTCTTTGCTTTGACAGTGTTTGCGACACACGTGTTGTTCTGGTGTGCTTTCTATATCAAAACGGGACGCGTCGGAGTGAGCACGCTCGGATCATTCCTGCTGATCCTGATTTCCTCCAGTCGGATTGCCATCATCAGACCGGAAATTTTCGGAACATTCTGCGTGGCGTTGCTCCTGGTGGTCATGGCCTGGTCTGAAAAATACGACCGCTGGCTCCCTTCCGCTGACGGTGACGAGGACGTTTCTGCAAGCAAAACTCCCACTCCCCTGCTTTGCAGTCTCTATCTGGGGATTCCTCTGATTTTCCTGGCTTGGGCAAATCTGCATGGTTCCTTTGTCGTAGGTCTGGCCATACTGGCGTTGCAGTTCCTGGGGCGGGCACTGGAAGTACTCTGGAGGACGAAGAGTCTGATTCAGGTCTGTACGGATCCGTGGGTTCGTCGCTGGCTGATTGTGACTGAGCTTTCAGTCTGCACCGCATTACTTAATCCTTACCATATGGATCTGTTTCTCAATTCCCTGCTCTTTCCGCGGAATCCCAACCTCAAAGATGTACTGGAATGGGAGCCACTGGAGTTTCGGGATGCAGAGGGAATCTGGTTCTGTATGGCCTGGGTGTTGATGCTGGGGCTCTACCGTCATAGTCGGGAGCGGGTCAGGACGGCTGATGTGCTGAGGATTGGTCTGCTCTCACTGTCTGTGATTATGGGCGTGCGGATGATTGGCTGGTTTTCGGTTATTTTTGTCTATGCCATGGTGAATCATCTGGCAACCGTGGTTCCCCGGACGACTCCAGTATACTTGAAGTCCGGTTCTGGAGAGAAAAAAACAGGTTCTTTCTGGGCACGCAGATCACTGGTTATGACTTCTGTGTGTGTCTTGATCCTCTGGTTTGGCTTCGCTTTTTCAAATATAGCGACCCCCCTGTTTGGTGGAAAACCACGCGATATCAACAAGGTCTACAGTGAAGGTACGCCGCGCAAACTGACGGAGTTTCTCAGGGCTTATCCACCTCAGGAACAGGTCTGGAACCCCCAGTGGTGGGGGGACTGGCTGGTTTGGGATGGCCCCAAAGATCTTAAGGTCTTCATGACAACCAACGCCGTGCATCTGGCTCCGCCACGCGTCTGGCGAGATTATCTGGGAATAGCGCGTGCGAATCGAGGTTGGCAATCAGTTGCAGAGAGATACAACGTATCGACCTTCATCGTACACAAAGAAAAGCAGGTTGCATTGGAAAAACAGGTTCGGCGTCTGAAAGGTTTTCGACCTGTCTATGAGGACGATCTGGCATTAGTCATGTCCCGTGAACCGGCACTGATTGAGGCAGCAAAAGCATCAGAAGCTACAGCTAAAGAGAAAGAATCTGAGCAGAAATCCGCTGCGACAGAAGAGGATCAGCCATGAGTTCACATAGAGCATCTATAAATAAAAAACTGAAAGTCGCAGCATTTTTATGTCTGCATATCCTGATCGTGGGAGCCGTGATTGGCTGGGCAGCCGTACGCTATCAGGACTGGGAGCGGGCCAAGGAACTGCCGGCACTGAGGCTCAATCCCTTGACGGTCAAACCGGAATATGATCGTCCCGAAATCGTTTCAGATGAAGACCTCGGGAAGGTCCTTTCCCGTCTGCGGCCGCAGTTTCGCGGTAAACAGCCCCGCATTAACTACGTGGATCATGCGCTGCGCTTCTGGGGACTGGAAGCGGTATTTGATGATCCCAAATCCCTGTCAGGAATTGAGATGCGCGATATCCTTCTGGATCATCGACAGTTTGGTCAGGTTTGGGGGGGCAAAACCAGGCCTCTACTGGTTCGAAACCAGAATGGTTTGCGGGCTCGCGTTCAAGAAGGGTTGGAAACTTCAAGCCATGAAGACCATACGCTGGCCACGCTGGCTGAAGTGGGGACACCCGTCGATTATCCGATTGTCCTCGCCCAGGGAGAAACAACACTGGCAGAAATGATTCAGGAATCACTGAAGTCCTTCAGTCTGAATCAGGTGGAATATGAGTGGTCGGCACTGGTGTTTGCTCTATTCTTGGATCACCCCCAAAGTTGGGTGACCAGCGAAGGTCAGCGGATCAATTTTGACGTAATCAGCGACCGGATTATGCGGCAAAAGCCAACTCAGGGAGTCTGCTATGGAAATCATAGACTGCATGCACTGGTTATGATTTTGCGCGTAGATGAACAAACTCCGATTCTGTCAGACGCAGGACGAAAGAAGGTCATAGATTATCTGAAGAGCATCACGGATCGACTGGTGAAATCGCAGTCTCCAGAGGGTTTCTGGGATAAAAACTGGGATGGAACCAAGCTGGATCTCTCGACGGAGCAGAAATTCACACCCCGTGCACGGCGGGTGCTGGCGACTGGTCATGCCATGGAATGGTGGGCTTTGGCTCCTGCCGAGGTCCTCCCTCCTGCTGAAACTCTGGAGAAGGCAGGAAAATGGCTGGTAGAAACCATTGAAAAGATGCCGGAAACCGAGATTAAAAACAGCTTCACCTTCCTGTCCCATGCTGGTAGAGCACTGGCTTTATGGAGAGGTAAATTCCCGGCCCAGGTCGCGCTGCCTCCGTTAACCAAAGATTGACGAATCTTGTCTCTTTGGTAGGCCATCCAAATCTCTGTATTGCATTCTGCGCTCTTCTTTCCCACAGGCCGTAGCTCAATCCTCGCTAGAAACAGGGTTAACACCTGCTGTGCACCTCTGGTTACACCGCTGTTTAAAGTGTTAACCAGCGTAAACACTTTCGGTTGCTGTATCACCTGCCAAGTGACGTTTGCCTGTAAATGTCAGGAAAACTAACAGAAAAGAGAATTGTACTGAAACTGGCGGATTGAGCAGGAGTGATTCAAAAACCGGTCGTTGGAAAAATGCACGGATTACGACCTGGTGTGAAAATAAGAAAAATATGCATGTGTGGTAAAAGTGGCACATGGTCTGCTGTGTTTTTGCAACGTCTGCGCCGGGCGTATGCAGACAAGTTAATTTACTGGATTGTTAACAGTCACATGATCTTGTGACGCATTCAGTATGCATTAACCATCTGATTAATGTGAGGAGTACGAATGAAGATGTTTCAGCAGTTTTGGAATGATGAAGCTGGTTTCGTCGTTTCAACAGAACTTGTGCTGATCGCTACTGTGTTGGTTCTCGGCATGATTGTCGGTTTGACCACACTGCGTGATCAGGTAATCGCAGAACTCGCAGACGTTGCAGCTGCAATGTCTAACAGCAACCAGAGCTATTCCTACTCTGGAATTACAGGCCACTCTTCCAGCACATCAGGATCACTCTTCGATGACAACCTGGATTTCTGTGACCAGAACACTGACACCAGCGGCACCTTCGTGCACTGCATCACTGTCATTGCAGCTACTACTGGTGAGTAGTTTGAATACAGCATCTGCCTGAGTTAACACAACTCGACTGTCAGGTGTTGTCCTCTGTTTCCCGCGGGAAGCAGCCATTACCTTCTGTTTCAATTTTTTATCACTATGTTCAAAAGAACTGACTATGTCAGTTTAAATGATACTTAAGGAGTTAGAATGAACATGCTTAATAAGTTCTGGAATGATGAGGCAGGTTTTGTTGTCTCATCTGAACTCGTGTTGATCGGAACGATCCTGGTATTAGGGGTTGTTGTTGGATTGGCCACCGTTCGTGATCAAGTCGTACAGGAACTGGGTGACCTCGCTTTAGCTATCTCAAACATTAATCAAAGTTACAGTTTTTCTGGCGTAACGGGACACACTTCCAGCGTATCTGGATCCCAGTTCGTTGACCAGACTGACTTCTGTGATACCAATGTCGATACCGCAGGATCTGAACCTGCTTGTATCAACGTCACAATCACTGCTCCCGTTGGTGAGTAGTACTGATACAGTTTGAGTTTTCAGGCTGGTTCCCGAGGACGCCCACTCGGGAACACCCTGAAAAACAGTATTTAAGAAGTTAGTACTGGATTGGCATATAAGATGCACCTGTTGGTGCGGTGACTGTAAAGCACGAGTCAGCATTCTCTCAAAGTCAGGATAGCAGCAGGAATGAAACTGTTAAGTCAATTTTGGTCGGATGAAGGAGGTAATGTCTCCGCATTCACAACGGTTTTAATGTTGACGATTCTCATCATCGGCATCATTCCCGGAGTTGCCACATTACGCGATCATATTGTCCAGAAGTTTGGTGATACAGCGGTGGCTCTGGAGAGCATCGATCAGTCTTACAGCTATACGGTAAACGGGGTAACAAGTCAGTATCATGACTCGGATACAGGGACGTTAACGGATCCCCTCAACGGTGCTCCTGCCGACCTGGATCTGACAATCGCTCCTACCGGAGAATAAAAGTAGAACCTGATCTGGAACGATCAGTAAATCAATCGAAACAATGTGTCATCCGTTGAGAGATAAAATCTTAAGCGGATGACTTGAAATTTTTTATAATCGAAGATTTCAGGGAAGTTAACGTGGCAAAAATTAGTCCAGGAACAATGACGGCAGCGATTTTCGCAATTCTTTTAGGCTTAGGCGCAGCTTATACGGTGAGACAGTTCCTGCATAAGCAACCGGGCCCTGTCGTGTTAGCAGAAGATCCACCAGCGAAACCACGGCAGGTCTTCATTCCCATCGCTTCACGAGACCTCGTACCAGGGCAGACTTTGTCACTGGATGATATCTCCATTTTGAAGATGCTCCCCGATCAGGTTGATAAACGATTCAAACCGAACGGCTTGCAACGAATCATGGCGACTGAATTTATTCAGGGCCGGGTGCTGAAATCGGAAATCAAAGCCGGAGAGCCTTTCCATACAGTTGATCTGTATGCAACAGGAATGGGCCCGGGGCTGTCCGATACTCTCGAGCCTGGTAACCGCGCTGTCACAGTTTCCATTCACAAAGTTGGGAATGTGGCCGGTTTCTCACGTCCCGGAGCAATTGTTGATGTGCTGTTCCGCTCACACGAAACAGATGGGATTCCTGAGACTACGATTACCCTGCTGGAAAAAGTACGCGTTCTGGCTGTAGATCAAACCTCTGTTCCCGGACACAAAGTAGGAATGGGAAGTAAAGATTCTGCTGACTATCCTGTTACTCTCGAAGTATCACCCGAACAGGGCAAAGTCCTCAAGGTCGTCGAGGATCATGGAGTACTGAGCCTGGCGCTGCGGAACCCCAATGAAAACACTGAAGTGGTTTCTGCTGGACGCTCGAGTGATCGCCTGACCTTGTCAAACATTCTGGGATTCATCCCCAATCAGCGTGTTTCCAGTATGGACATCTACCGGGGTGGTTCCTTGAACACAGTGCACTTTAAAGGAAATCGTGCCTACAAGAGCCAGAACTGGATCGACGCGATCGAAACTCCTGTTGCTTCAGAAGTGATTCCCTCAAGCAAAGCAACAACAACGATGAAGCAAAACGATAACAAGACTTCGGAGATTTCCGTTCCCGCCAGTGGACTTTAAAACCCGGAAAAGAATCAGCGCATCTACCGATGAGGTAATGATAGCCTGATTTTTCAGAATTCCTGGGTGATTGGCGCTGTTTTGGAGTCTGTTTTTATTGAAGTCCGTTCAGAGGGAGTCTCTGCTCCCGACTGATCGTGCTGGGAAACTATATCTGTAGGTTACGACATGGAATCACTTCGCACAAAAAAACTTTTTCTGGAGCCCGAAAGCTATCTTCCAGAAAACAGAGAGGCAGAATTGAACTTTCAGAAACAGAAAGTTCTGATTCATCAGGAGCTGGTAGATTCCCTCGATCTGTCAATGCTGGCTCAAATCTCAGAAAAAGAACTTTCTGGGGAAGTGCGAGCCGTTGCCACAGAAATCTGTGATGAGCATGCATCTGTTCTGGAGGGGATCGATCGAGAGCGGCTACTCGACGAACTGTTGAGCGAAGTCTTCGGGCTGGGACCACTTGACCAATTGATGGCGGATACGAGTATCAGCGACATTCTGGTAAATCACGCCTACGAAATTCATATCGAACGGAATGGTCAACTCGAAGAATCAGATGTCATCTTTGCTGATAATCAGCATCTGATGCGGATCATCCAGAGAATAGTCTCACGTGTTGGCAGACGTATCGATGAAGTGAATCCCATGGTAGATGCACGTCTGCCTGATGGATCCCGTATCAATGCAATCATTCCTCCGCTGGCACTGAATGGTCCTTCACTGTCCATTCGCCGCTTTGGTACTGTTCCACTGGAAATTGATGACCTGGTCGAGAAAAAGTCTCTAACTCCAGAGATTGTAGATTTTCTGGCAGCTGTTGTGGATTCCAGGATCAGCATGCTGATTTCAGGGGGAACTGGTAGTGGTAAAACCACTCTCTTGAATGCGTTATCCAACTTCATTCCTCGGGAAGAACGTTTGGTTACCATCGAGGATTCAGCGGAATTACTGCTGCAGCACAAGCATGTGGTTCGTCTGGAAACCAAAACGGAAAACACCGAAGGTGTCGGTGAAATTTCTCAGCGACAACTTGTCAAAAACAGTCTGCGCATGCGTCCGGACCGGATCATCATCGGTGAGGTTCGTGGAGCTGAAGCCTTGGATATGCTGCAAGCCATGAATACTGGTCACGAAGGCTCGATGACGACCATCCATGCCAATGACACTCGGGATGCCCTGGCTCGCCTGGAAATGATGGTTGCCATGAGTGGTTTCGATTTACCACTTCCTGTTATTCGCCAGTATATCGCAAATGGTATCGGCATCGTTCTGCATGGGGCTCGCCTGAAAGGGGGGCAACGCTGTATCACCCGTGTTTCTGAGATTATCGCTTTGAATGAGCGGGGAGATTACCAGGTCGAGGATATCTTTGGTTTCGAACAAACGGGCCTGGACGATCAGGGGAACGCTATCGGTCATTTTTATTCCACAGGTTACCGACCTGCATGTCTGAAGCGAATGGAAGCATCCGGGATCCGGCTGAGCGATCAGATTTTTGAGCAAAAAACGTTCAAAGCCTGATTGTCCTGGTTTCTGACACAAGAGTTTGAGTTTTACTGGTAGTGGAGAAAGTGGGAAGTGAACAGTTCATCGGTAGCATTATTGTGCTTTGTTGCAGTGACAGTAGCTGTTCTGGCTGTCTATCTTATCGTCCGGGATTTATCTGGAGTCAACAGGTCCAGTTCCGGTAGATTTGGGGGACGTCCCCGCCTGCGAAGAATTCCGAACGTTTTTGACCAGGAACCTGCCCGCAGTCTGCTGGGAAAGATCGACCAGCGTTTTGATCGACTCATTCTGGAAAATGGATCTGAGTTTACCCCCTTCTCTGCCTTCCTGATGATTGTCGCCTGTGGACTGGCCATTGGTGGTACGATCTTCGTTTATACCGATCTGCCACTGGCAGGAATTGCCGGGATGTGTGCCGGGATGGTAGCGGTCCTGATTGTTCTGCATCACCGCCGGAAAAAACGGATGCAGAGAATTCAGGAAGAACTACCCGAAATGATCGACCTGCTGGCCCGGTCAACACACGCTGGTGCCAGTCTGGAGCAGGCGATCGCTATTGTTGGAGAAGAGACCAGAGGTCCTCTCAGCTATGAGTTCAGACGATGTGCCCGTCAACTTGACATGAACATGTCGATTCCTGCAGTTATGAAATCTCTCTCCAGTCGAATTCAACTAATTGATCTGAAAATTCTGACATCCACATTAATGCTTTATCGCAAGACGGGGGGGAATTTACCCGCTAACCTGGAGCGAATGGCCGATGTCATCCGGGATCGTATCAATTACCGCCGTCAGATGCGGGCTTCTACGGGAGCAGGACGTGCTTCGGCAGTTTTAATGACCGTTGTTGCTCCTGTCGCGTTTGTCGTTCTGCTGGTCGCTTTTCCTGAGCATGTTTCTAATCTGTATACGGATCCGATCGGTAATATTCTGCTGATGATCGCCTTTGTGCTGGAAGTGGTCGGTATTTTCTGGGTCTCCGCCCTGTTGAGAACGGACTATTAAACTACGACTTCAATCTGCTGAAAAGCTGATCCAAATATTAAAGAGCCTCACATGTTTTTAGATCTCATCACAATCGCCACATTTTTGCTGGTCTGCTTTGTATTCTTCCTGGTAGGGGATGCGATTGCAGCTGGAAATCGTGCTGGTAGAAAAAAAGAATTAAATCGTGGAGAAGGTTCTGGAGGTTCGACGTATTCAGCCTCGCATGTTGGTGCGTTTAAACGTGCCATGGCTGGGGTAATTCCACAGTCAGATCAGGAAATCAAAAAGATTGAACTCGACCTGAAACGGGCCGGTTATTACAGGTCGACCGCCTTGGTTGAATATCTGGCGACCCGAAATATTTTGATCGTAATGGTATTGATCGGCACTGGTATTGGATGTGTACTTGCAGATCCGGGTACCAATTACCCCGAGATTATTCTGGTAGCAGGCTTACTGGTAGCAGGCAGTGGATATGGTTTGCCTCGAATCGTATTGCACAACCAGGCCAGCCGTAGAGTAAACCGGATTCAAAAAGGTCTTCCAGATGCACTTGACCTGGTCATGATGTGTCTGACCGGTGGTGTTCCATTGCGTACTGCATTAAAACGGGTTACCGAGGAAGTTCGATTTTCGCACCCTGATATCGCTGTTGAATTTGACATCATCCGGCGACATGCTGATGCCAATTCCATGGCCGATGCCTTGAAGCAGTTTGCCAGACGAATCGATGCACCTGATGTCAACACGCTGTCTCTGATGATTTCTCAGACAGAAAGACTGGGGACCAATGTATCTACCGCATTGATTGATTTTGCTGACGGGATTCGCCGAAAGTATCGTCAGCGAGCGGAAGAACATTCCAGCAAGACAAGTATCAAGCTGTTGTTTCCGGTTATCTTCTGTATGGCACCACCAATTTATATCCTGTTCTTTGCCCCTGCCGTGCTTGAATTACGAAACTTTCTGATTCGCGAGCATCGTCCTGGCGGGATTCTGGAACCTTCTACCTACGGTGAGACCATCAGCGCTACTTCTGAGAGCGTTCTGGAGCAGACTTCAACTGGCGGTAATCAGTAGGGGCGTCCGATTAAGCGACCTGAAATCGCACCAGACTCCTCACTGTAAACTCTACCCGTAGGAATGCACGTCAAATCAAGTGACTGATCTAGCTTTCCGTTTGCAGTTTGGTTTTGCCAGAATCCAGCATCCCATATTTGCGCATCTTCTTGTAAAGCCCGACACGACTGATTCCCAGGGCTTTCGCGGTCGCTGTTTTGCGATATCCGTTCTCAGAAAGCGATTTGAGCAACAGGTGCTTCTCATTGTGTGCAACCTGATCTGCCAGGGTTTGATTCTCTGTAGCGACTGACTGAATCTGAGAATCGCGCTGGACCTCCTGGAACAGATTTGGCGAAAATTCGTGTGTGGTCAGCTCTTCGTTACTTGAAAACAGGACGGCCCGTTGAATCTGATTTTTGAGCTCTCTTAAGTTGCCGGGCCAACTGTATTGCTTGAGAAGGTCCAGGACCTTGCGATGGATTTTCGTGACCGAAATCGCATGTTGCTGACAGCATTCCTTGATAAAGAGCAAAGAGAGGGGAATGATATCATTTGGACGTTCTCTCAGTGCAGGTAAGCGGAATTGCAGAACATTCAAGCGATAGTACAGGTCAGAGCGGAACTTGTTATTTCTGGTCAGTTCATCAAGCTCCACATTCGCGGCGACAATCAATCGCGCTTCAGAGATACGGGACTCGGTTGATCCTACCGGCTCGAACTGTCCGGTTTCTATTACCTTCAATAGCTTAGCCTGGTCCTTGGGAGACAGGATGTCGATTTCATCCAGCAGTAGTGTGCCCTTCCCTGCGGCTTCAAAGCGACCTATTTTTGATCGCTCTGCACCTGTGAATGAACCACGCAAATGACCAAACAGTTCGCTTTCGATCAGATCAGAAGGAAGCGCACCGCAGGCAATGTTCTGAAAGGGCTCATCCTTTCTGGGCGAGAGTTCATGGATCATGGAGGCCAGCGTGGTTTTTCCGGTACCGGTCTCGCCAATTAGCAGCAAAGTTACGTTGTGTCTGGCGATCTTCGAAATCTGATCGACAATCGGAATCATTTCCGGGGTATATGTAGTCACCTGCTTCCGATGATCAAAGATTTGGCGTGATTCAGGAAGGCTCTCTGGAATGATTTTAGGCTCAAGCTGTGAGAGCTCTTCTGCCAGCAGATTTAACTCTTCAGGCACTGGGGGGAATTCCAGATAGGCGTCCGTGATGAAATTCGCAGTTTCGACGTATTCGACCGGTAGAAACTGATCAAGAATGGTCACGACATTGACTGGGAATTCACATATTTCTCTCAGATACGATAACACAGAGCTGCGATCATCGGATTCAGAGGGTAAGTCGTGAGGTCTCAAGTCCAGATAAACAGTTGCCGGAGAAGCATTCTGGATCCGCTCCATTAGTTCAGGCAACGACTTCGCCAGACTGACCTGGCTATGAATCTGCTGCAGCAAGCCTGGTTTGAGGATGGCTTCTAATTTGGAGTCGAAAGTATAAATAATCCCCAGAGATGGCATCACAGCTCCTTTGTTCTCTTGGAAATAGACCCAGGCTGTGAGTTTGAGGATGGCCCGGATTCAGTTTTTATTTGCAATCAAAAAATCTGATTTAGTGATTCTATAGTTAAGATAGAATCACTTGCGTTGTTTGGGTGGAATATAGTGATTGCGATGTTGGGATTACGATAACAAACGTTATCACCAAAATCAAATATGTAATCTTGAGGAAATAGGAGTTCTTTCAGGTTGTTGGATCTTTCTAAACGGCCATATCCGAACTGCCAAGATGTGAATGTCGTAAGTGTATAAATGGTATTTGTTTATGTCGTGTAATTGGGTTGTCGTTGATGTGTTGACTGTTCTGCTGCCTGCTAAAAATGATTTGATCAGGTCGGAATCGTAAGAAATAATTCACTCTGATGAGACAGTCTTGAGAACATCACCGGTCCAGTTACTCCTGTCGTACCATTTTGCAGGTAACTGTCAGAAATACATCTCATGCTCATTGCAGCACCGGATGAGGAATTCGGAATCTCAAAGGCTGGGTTCAGTCGATAGACAAGATTAAGGAGAAGCTTGTCGGTTACAGCACGGATCGCTCTGAACAAATACAGTAGATCAATTTGATCTGCTTACTTCTTTTCTGGCGATTCTTTTACTGATGAATGATCGAACTCATTTTTTTCTGAGCTGTGGTATCCTGGTTCTGGTCGTCAGCCTGGCGTTGCGACCCCAGCCTTCAGAATTTCTATCCCCTGTCACGGCACAGAACTCAACCATCCAACCGGAAACATCTCTGGAAAGTATTCATCGCTTTCTGGAGATAGAAGAAGGCCTGGCAACAGTTTCACTGTCTCCAGCTGAGCTGGATTTGGCAGAAGTGAAAACAGTCAGACTCCCATCTAAGCCGGACCGGCGGGAATTCATTCCCATGAATGTGGTCCCCCTGCAGAAAAAGCAGGATCCTGTTCCCGCTTCTATTCCAGCAGCGGTTCCAGCTCAAAAGCCGCAGATCTACTCTCCAGTTGTTAAACGCATCTCCTCTCAGGAAAATCGACAATTACGAAAGTTCGAGTCCAATGCCAGTGATCTGATTGATCAGAGTTACGATTCCTTTTCCCGAGGCTTGATGACACTTTCGGATTATCAACTGGCACTGAATGTGGCCTATCAGGCGAGAATTAATGTGGCTGAACTTCGTGACGCTAAGAATGCCAGGGTCAGACTACTCACAGAAAAACAGGCCTTGCTTGAGAAAGCTGTGGAACAACTGCAGATGATGAATCAGCCCGCGGCCCAAGGCTGGTTTGGCGATGTCGTTCATGCCCGCTTAATTCTGGCTCAAAATAAATACGAAATCGCTACCGCAGCTGAAAATAAAGACCAGATGGGTTTTGCCTTGCGGGAGATCAATCGTCTTTCTGATCAGTATTATTCAGTACGAAAACAGGAGCTCATGGTCGGGGCTGCAGATCTTAATGAATACCGCCGTGCGTCCCGGGCCGTTTTTGTTGCGAACCTCGAAACGAACTCATTTGATAATCGTGAGGCAGACAACGATTCTAATCTGGCAGATTATATCCGTCGTCTGGAGAGGATTCAGGAAAATGTCGATCTCCTTTCAGAACGCGGCGCAGGTCTGGGACGAAAAGACCTTCTTGAACTGTCACAGGCTCAACTTGCGTATGTCCAGGGGAATTCCTATCGTCACCAGAAGGACGAGCGGATGAGCCGAATAAAGTTTGAACAGAGCCGGAAGCACGCACAAGAGGCTTGGGAAGTAAGAGTGAATGAATACTACCCCCGAGGTACTTCCGATTTGCATGAACTGACATCTGCCTGGATCATGTGGCGCTCTGCAGATGCAGAACTGAAACAGTTAGAGACAACAAAATCGAGTGAGACTGATCGAGAATTGCAGGCTGGACTGGACCAGATGTTGAATCTGAGCGGACAGATCCAGGATCGCAGAGGTCGTATGGCCAGCGACATTTCACTGGTCTATTGTCTGAAAGATGCAGAATTACTGGCCCAGCTCAAGCAGAAGTCGGAATAGCTTGAAGCAGAAAATCAGAACTCTTTCAAAACCTGACAGGCTGCAGTCTGTCAGGTTTTTTTGTGTCCGGGATCTAATTGTTCTGCGAAGCTGCCTTGAGGTATAAAAAAAGAGCCTCTCAATCAGGGAGAGGCTCTTTCGAGAGGCGCCGCCCGGATTCGAACCGGGGAATAACGGATTTGCAATCCGCCGCCTTAGACCACTTGGCTACGGCGCCTTGTCTAATGTTCTGTTTAAGACCAATAAGCTCTTGTCAGAAGGGAGCTTACAGAGTCTTAATGATTTAATCAACAGAAGTGATAGAATCATTATTCGACGATTTCTCAGACGAATTTGACCGAATCCTAATAACCAATCGCAGTTAGGTCAAGCATTCGGGGGCTGATCGGAATTTTTTTTATATCTCCCCCAGATTAACTTCCTCGAATGCAGGGAGTTGAAATGACATCTGATAAACTTTAGGGAGTTTTCGCCTGACGATCATTGCTTCTGGAAAACGAAGTGAGTCTGCTTGGTGGTATTCTCAATAGATTCCGTGTAGCATCAGAATTGCGTTTGAACGCTTCATCATTTTGAAACAGTTCAGCCGGAAATGGTTCAGGATCTGATCACTTCTTTCCGGAATGCGAATCACAGTTCTACACAGAAATCAGCGAAGTAAAATGACCGAACATACTGAATCCACCGAAAAACTGACAGAAGAACAACTGATTGACCGTGCTCGTGAGGCTTTGAGCGACAGCAGCTGGGTCATTGGAGAATGTGCCGCCCAGTGGACGGAAAAGTATGCCAAAGGCAGAACCGATGCCGATTTTGGTGCAATGGTTGGGCTGAGCGGCGATCAGATTTATCAGCGTCGACGGGTCTGGGAGACCTTCGGCGATGTGAAAGATCAGTATTCGAATCTGAAATGGTCCCATTACTACATTGCTCTGACTTGGGATGATGCTCCGGAGTGTCTCCAGTGGGCTGAAGAAAACCAGGCGACTGTTGCAGAACTGAAAGCCTGGCGACGCGCAGTGAACGGTGAAGATCTCTCTATTTCAGAGCCGTTCGAAGAGTATCCCTCGGACGCAGAAGTCACCTTCGTTTCAGATGAGCCAATCTCTGTCAGAGATCCCTCTGAATACGAGCAGATGGAGCGGGCCGGGATGGAACCGGGATCGCGTGAATCATCCGATGCAGCGGCTACAGTCGCAGGTCATGCCAGAGATGTTTCAGGCTCCGGCGGGGAATACAGCCCCTTCCGTTCAGGTGCGGCCTCCCCTGCTCCCAAGGGATCTGGATCAGAGACTGCGGTTGTTGCCAAACCGGAAATTTCTCCGGAGCAAGCCGTAAAACGCATCTGTTCTGCGGTGGAACGTTGTCATAAAATGCTGACTCCGGAAGTACAATCCTCGTTTGCAGAGTTGTCTCCCAAGTTGAAGAAGCGTTTTATTAAAGCGATCAGTGAACTCAATTCGGCCGCTGCCCGACTGCAGTAACGAAAACCGGGACAGAATTCACTGTAAGGTTTTATCCGGGTATAGATATAATGTGTTATCTGTATCTGGAATCCTGCTGCTAATTTTCATTTGAAAAAACAGGTCATGCCTTCAGAACATCCGTCTGCCTACTCGGGGTCTTCCGGTAAATCTTCACTGATTCAGAAATGGTTGATCCTGATTCTCACCATTTTGATTGTCTTTATGGCCTTCAAATTGCTGAAGCGGTATTATGGTCAGCCAGATTTCCGAGTCCGGGAACGGGCGGATCTGACGCAGACTGAATTAAGAACGATCGAGCTGTTTAAGGAGTCATCTCCTTCAGTAGTGCATATTCGCACGGTCGGTCTTGCATCGCCGATGGACCAGTTCAGTATGAATCCTCAAACCCCGTCGCAGGGGTCGGGGAGCGGGTTCATCTGGGATCGTAAGGGCCATGTTGTCACGAACTTTCACGTGATTCAGAAGGCAGATGAGTACTCGGTCACACTGGCAGATAATACGACCTGGAATGCGAAGCTCGTCGGCATCGCTCCTTCCAAAGATTTGGCTGTTCTGAAAATCGACGCGCCACGCGATCAGCTCAAACCGATTAAAATAGGTTATTCTGGCGATTTGCAGGTTGGACAGACTGTGCTTGCCATTGGGAATCCTTTCGGTTTGGATCAGACCCTGACGACGGGGATCATCAGCGGCCTGGGGCGCGAGATTATCTCAGTGACAGGCAGATCGATCCGCAATGTGATTCAGACAGACGCAGCTATTAATCCTGGTAATTCGGGAGGTCCTCTGCTGGACAGCTCGGGACGGCTGATTGGCGTTAATACCGCAATCTACAGCTCTTCTCATGTCTATGCGGGGATTGGGTATGCAGTCCCCGTTGATCTGATCAGTCGCTTTGTGCCTCAATTGATCCGCTTTGGCTTCATTCAGACTCCCAGTTTAAATTTCCTGGGGGTTGATGACTTCGTGATTCGTAAACTCAAAATAAATCAGATTTTGCCCAAAGATGTCTCGGGTGTCATGGTTCAGAGTATCATGGAGGGGGGAGCAGCCGACTTAGCTGGTCTTAAAGAAATCAGAATTGATGATTCCGGGAATCTGCATCTGGGAGACCTGATCATGCAACTGGATGAGATCCCGATTACGGATGCCAATTCCCTGCTGGATGCCTTAGAAATGCATAAAGTCGGCGACGAGGTTGAATTAGTGGTCTTGCGAAACAATAAAAAGATCAAACTGAAGGCTCGGCTTCAGGAATGGAAAAATGATCAATAACGGTCGAGAGAACTCCGCTGGCTCCCTTCTATGAGACTGGGGGAGTTGCGATGGTCGAGGAGTGTTGGTAAATATTCACTCGGAATGGACTTGCGTCAATAGTTCTTACTCCCGGAATCCGATTTCTTGGTTGACACGTTACTGATTTGGATTACTATGTGTAGGTTACTTTGATGCTCGATTGGTTTCTCAATACGGGCTTTCTCCAACGATGATCTTGTTGACAGCTGAATTATGCCTGCAGATTACCCACCGGAAATAGTCAAAGAAGGTCAGGTCACAGTTGTGGCTTTGGGTCCAGAATACGAAAATCTGGATGAGCCAAGACTGGATGCCTTAACCGATGTGTTATTGCAGGTTGCTGAAACAGCGTCCCCTCCGGTGGTTGTACTCGATCTCTCTCATACATCCTTCTTCGGTTCGGCTTTCATTGAAGTCATCTTCCGGATGTGGAATCGTCTCAATCATCGAGAAGGCGGCAAATTCTGTATCTGCGGTCTGAGCGAATACTGCACAGAGGTTCTGGAAGTCACTCATCTGGATCAGCTCTGGGAAACGTTCCCTGATCGTGCTTCAGCTCTCAGTGCCTTAAATTCCTGAGTCTGTGCTCGCCTTGTGCATCAAACCTGGCTTCTGGACGCTTCTTCGGTAGCTCACCTCTGCTTTTTGTATCTGAACGTTAACGTTTCTGGTTAGCATTGCTAATCATTGTTAATGCGATTCAACGCTCTGATGGGAAAACCGCTTTGAACTCACAGATTCAAACACCTGAAATTGTTTGATTTAGGGCCATTTAAGGCGTTTTCAAGTGTGATCCGGGTAAGGTGTAAAAATTAGGATATTTGGTACAAAGTATGCTCTTGTACGGGTAGAGGAATTTCTATCTGAACTTCATGAAAGGGCATCCTGTGTTAAAATTAATCCGGACACAAACAAAGCGATGGAAACGTAAAGTCCGTGGTTCTATCTTTATTGAATACCTGCTGCTCCTCACGATCATCGGGATCGGGGCAATTGCCGGCCTGACAACTTTACGAAGTGCCCTGATCAATGAGCTAATGGATCTGGCTAACGCGATCAATGCGATCAACTCCTGATCCAGTCGATCTTTGAAATATCAATAAGCCTGTGTTTCCGACACAGGCTTTTTTTACGTCATGTTTTTCAATTGATTTGCTTTAATTGGTAAAAAGATTGAAATAAAGTGAATAGATTGAATATAATAAATTCGATGAATAAACAGCCTGTGGCTGTTTTGTGACTTTAACCAGAGATGAGGCAGACCGATGAAACGACTTGCAATACTGACTGTTGTGATGGGCTTGTTTTATATCACGATGGTGGGATTCAGCTCTGCAGAACAGAAGCCTAAAGTTGATGTACAAAACAAGAATGCTCAGTTAAATCCGCCTCATTCAAAGGATACCGATTACTCAGACTTGGATCGGGACGATCTGAAAGAAGGGCTCACGCGTGCATTTTACGATGTATTGATGAGCGCCAAAAACGATATTGATAACGCGGACAATGCAGAACTCCGCGATCAGGAAGCTCTTTTCGGGAAAGACGATGACAGACGAGCCGTATTCCAGGAAGCCCGCAGAACGATTTTTGAAGCAGATCAAATCCTGTCTCGAGTCAAAGCGGAGAACAGAGTAGCGCTGGAAAAACTACGACATCCGCCACAGAGAGTTCTGCCCAGGCAACAACGCCTCTTGCCGAAAGAGAACGGTGTTCGTAATGACGCCAACATCAAGCAGCAGGTGGAAGCTCAGAAAAAACGAGTAGCTCAGGAGCAGCTAAAACTGCAGCAGCTGCAAAAAACTCTGGAGACTCAGACTGCTGAAAAGTAAGTTAAATTTACCGCGTGACATTACATAGCCGTGAAGGATACCTGATTCCTCGCGGCTATTTTTCTTGCAGATCCAGGCATAGAATTCGTTTTTCATCACGCAGATAAAGCCTGTGATTTGCGAGTGCCGGATGAGCCCAGGCTTTGAATTCCAGTAAGCCGGTCAATTCCCCTTTTTCACGATATTCGGTGGGATTCGCTTCGATCAGCAACAGGGTTCCCTGCTCTGTCAGGCAGATTAAATGACCCTGAGCTGCGATCTGGGTGCATTTTCCCACTCGCCGTGATTTCCACTGCACCTCCCCTTGCTGCATATCCAGGCAGCGATAAGTGACTGTCGCCAGATCTCCGTGAGGCCCATAGATATACCCATCTTTGATAATACTGGTGGCAAACTGATTCTGCATGGATAGGTTCTTCCAACGCGAGATGGGGCGGAGTTCCTCGTTCTGTAGAATCAGAGCAAACCGCATACAGCCTGTCCCATACGCGGAAGAGATAAACAGGGAATCTTCATTCCAGACGGGAGTGGCACAGTTGCAGTTGTATTTATTTCCCCAGACAACCCGCCACAGCAGGCTACCTTCTTTCGGATTTAGGGAGAGAATGGATTGTCCAGTGGGAACGATAATCTGTCGTTGGTTTTCGGCTTCTATCACGATTGGGGAAGCATAGCCCGGCGGGTCAGTTCCAGCAGACCAGACCAGCTTGCCTGTGTCCTTGTGGACGGCGATCACCGAATTGTTGGCAGATCCACCCGGCTGAAGGATGACCAGATCCCCCTCTATCAGAGGTGAAGCAGACATCCCCCAGTAGTAGATCGTTTTCTGCTCCTGTCGCGGCGCACCACTGATATCAAAAATATTGACTTTCCAGAGAATGCGCCCTGTATCTGCGGTCAGGCAGAGAAGATCACCGGCAGGCAGCAGGCAGTAGAGTTTTCCTGCATGCCAGGTAGGTGTAGATCGAGGTCCTCGGGCCTGACGCTGATTATCCAGGTAGGTGGGCGCACCTCGAGTCGACCAAAGCTTCTTGCCAGATAGAGCATCGAGACAAATGATGTAATCATGATTGAGGTGCGTCGCCATCGTCCAGAGCTTCCCGTCGGCGATCACTATGGAGGAGTATCCACCTCCCAGCGGTTCCCGCCACAGGACAGACGGTTTGTGCTTATTCCAGTTCACATTCAGTCCGGTTTCGTCGGATATCCCATTTCGCTGATTTCCCAGAAACGAGGTCCAACGCCCCTGCTCAGTCGTAGTAGAATCACGGCTGTTTGGCTCCTCTCGAGACTGACGATCCTGGTTTTGGGCTGATCCTGGCGAGATTTTGGGTAACTGTGCAGACAAGGGCCCCGGCAAAGCCAGTGTCCAGAGCAGTAGCAAAACACCCCACTTCAGGAACCAGTAAGCTGGGACTGACTTTCGGAAAGAAAAATCGACATCAGTTCGTGACATTGTGCTTACTCCATTTAGCAATCGCACTGAACTTCATTCGGGCAGGTGGTCAAAAGATTGAGGGGATTATTCGATTTCAACCCAGAGCGCCAGTTGCACCGCTGCTTCCAGGGGCATCTCAGCAATCCCCAGAGCGACACGTGTGTGCTTGCCTTGATCCCCGAAAATATCGGTCAGAAGCTGAGAGGCGGCATTTAAAACATAAGGCTGACGATCAAAACCCGGTGCAGAATGGACATAGCCTTCCAGGCGAATGATCCGTTTGACTCGGGAGAGTTCTCCCACTACGGCTTTAACCTGCGCCAGGGCGTTCATCAGGCACAGGCAAGCAGCATTGGCCCCGTCATCTTCATGTAGATGGTCCCCACCAATTTTCCCTTTGAACATCAGATCTGAACCAATAAAAGGAAGCTGACCACTGGTGACAATCACATTTCCAAACTGGGTGGCTGGAATGTATGATCCTACAGCCTTTGGCGGAGTTGGCAGAGTCTGGCCCAGTTCCTGAATTCGCTCTTCGGGGGTTTGGCTCATCTTGTAATAATCCCTCTGGTACAAAAAAGTCGAAGTTGACACGTTACATGATGTCATCTGTAGCGTGATAATAACATATTTCCAGGGAATTCATCCAGAATCAGAATTACAGAATCAATTGAATTTGTTTTCCGATCTTTTGGTGTTGTCAGGAATAACAGGTAAACATGAACTCAGAAAAGCTCGTCGAGCAAGATGGTGAAGGTCAGTCAGAGCCTGGGAGACCAGCCCGCAGGGGAATATGGCTGATGAAACCTCTGGCTGTTGTCATGTCAGTCTGTTGGGTTTTAGCCTTGATCGTGCGCCTGACAATCCGGGACTCGGGGGGGACGATTTCTACTCTGATTTTCTATATATCTCCCCTGATTATGACAAGCGCAGGAGCGGTCTTTCTTTCAGTACTGACTCTCTGGATTCGCTGGTACCGTTTGGCTCTGATCTGGCTCTTGATGGGAGCTCTAACCGGCGTATGGTGCTATCAGAAACAGTTTCAGAAGCATCACACTGCGAATCATGTGTTAGAAGCGGATTCAATGCCTATACGTGTGCTGTTCTGGAATGTCGGAGATCAGCTCTGGAGCATTGGAAATATGGTTCAGGAGATCAAGCGGGTTGATGCGGATTTGGTGGCATTAGTGGAAGCGGAATCTTATTTGTCCACGGAACAGGAGTTCTGGAAAAACACATTTCCGGGGTACCGTTTTCAAACTGGAAAAAATGGTTTTATGCTCTTGTCTCGCCTTCCCACGACCGCGAGTGAATACGGGAACTTCGGCCGGATGGGGCGTTATCTCAAAATTAATCTTAAGGCTGATGTGTCGCAGTCTGGGGCTTCCTCGATTTCCGAGGCCTTTGTGGTTTACCTGGTGGATATCAACAGCGATATTCTCAGATCCCGCAAAGAGGCACTGCAGAAGCTCGCAGAGGAAGTTGCTCAAGAGAAAGAAAATCCTGTTTTAATAGTGGGAGATTTCAATACTCCTGGAGACTCCGTCCATTTCAATCCGCTGCGTAAACTCTGTCGAAACTCATTCGAACAGGCCGGGGAGGGTTATAATGCGACTTGGCCCCTGCCCTTGCCTGTACTGGATCTGGATGCGATCTGGGTCAATTCATTGTTCCAGGTACGTTCTTCTGAAAATCGCTGGACCTGGTACTCGGATCATCGCCCTGTTGTTGCTGATCTTTTACTGCAGACAACGCCTGCTTCGGGTAAACCTGCTGACTGAAAGGGGCCATTTGTACTGTGCCCCACAGGGCCGTCAGAAAAGCTGTCATTCATGGACAAATCTGCTTTCCTGCTTCATACCGTGAATTAATTTCAGTACAATCGATACAGGATCCTGCCTGCTGGTCAGCAGTGCAAACGGAAGTCAGACGCTTTCTCCCGATTCAAAGAGGTTTCTCATGCGATCGATCTGTCTGTTTAGTCTGGTGTGTTGTCTGTTCAATTTGATGCTGCTGGAATCCCGGGTTGATGCAGCGATTTTCAGTGGGGAAATTCAGTCAATCTCTGCTGATCAACAACAGGTGGTGATCAAAACTTCGGGTGGAAAAGAAAAAAGTTTTACCGTCCCTGCTTCGATTCCGATTACTTTCAACGGGAAAACTGCCGCCTTTGATCAGTTCAAAACAGGACAGCGAGCCACCGTTTTTACTGACAGTTCTGGCAAGATTACTCGTTTTTCAGTTCGAGAGTCTCTGGAACCCAAAACAAAACCCCCGGTGGAACGTCCCCGTAAAGAAATGAAAACCAGTCAGAAGGCAGCTGCTTCTGACGCCAGTCCTGCAGGAAATCAGGGATGGACGCAGTTTCGAGGTCCGAACCGGGCTAATATTTCCACAGAGACCGGGCTGCTGAAGGATTGGAGTCAAAACCCACCCAAACTCCTATGGACTGCTCGCGGGCTGGGCGAAGGATATTCTTCCGTCTCACTCAGTGGCAATCTGGTTTTTACCATGGGAACCAAAGCCAACGAAGAGACAGTCTTTGCTATCGATCTGAATACGGGGGAAATTGTCTGGTCTCAGCCCAATGGACCGATCTTTCAGAATAACCAGGGGAATGGACCACGCTCAACTCCGACTGTTGATGGCAACCTGGTTTATGCCCTGGGAGCGAATGGGAATCTTGCCTGCCTCTCCGTACGGGATGGAAACCTCGAGTGGTCAAAGAATATTCTGCAGGAGTTTTCAGCCAGAAATATCGTCTGGGGGATCAGTGAATCCCCTCTCATCGATGGCGATAAGCTGATCTGCACACCGGGAGGACAGGGCGCGACCATGGTTGCACTGAAGAAGCAGGATGGCAGTCTGATCTGGAAATCGGCAGTGCCCTCCAATCCCCAGGCCGGCTATGCTTCGCCGATTAAAATTGATGTCGGAGGTGTCGAGCAATACGTGAATTTCACCCACTCGGGAGTCATGGGAATTGCAGCTGAAAACGGAACGCCTCTCTGGGGCAATGATCGGGCGGCGAATAAGACCGCGAACTGTTCTGCACCTGTTTTTTATCCTGAGATGAGTTCCGTATTCTATGCTTCAGGCTATGGAACCGGAGGGGCGCTGCTTAAGTTGTCGGCTGCCCAGAATCGGGTCACTGCGCAGTTGGGTTTCTTCACTCCCGACATGAAAAATCATCATGGTGGAATGGTCCAGATCGATGGTTATCTTTATGGATCGAGCGACCCAGGGGTTCTCACATGTATCAACCTTCGAAACGGTGAGACCGTCTGGCAGGATCGTTCGGTAGGAAAAGGGGCTCTGACCTGTGCCGACGGTCATATTTACATGCGTAGTGAGAAGGGGCCCATCGCCCTTGTCGAGGTGAATCCCAAAGCATATGTGGAAAAAGGACGCTTTGATCAGCCGCAACGGACTGGAAAGCCCGCTTGGCCGCATCCAGTCGTCGCTGACGGGAAGCTTTTTTTGCGCGATCAGGATCTACTGCTCTGCTACGATGTACGTGGTCAGTAGTCGGCAGTCTATTTGTGACTGCACGACTTAACTCAGTTAAAAAATTCCAGACTCTCTGAAAGTGGGGCGTCTGTTTTATCGGTTTAGAATTGAAAGTGAGATCAATGCAGCCTAGAAGTGCTCAACAAATGATAATCGGTGCGTTCCTCAGTGCGATCGTGCTGGCTCTGGTTTTGGGATCCGTCACCACGTTATCAGCAGCGGATTCTGAGAACGTCCGCCCCAACGTATTGTGGATTACCAGTGAAGACAATGGTCCCCACCTCGGCTGTTATGGGGATGAATACGCGGATACTCCCCATATCGATAAACTCGCTTCGCGGGGAACGATCTATCTCAATTGCTGGTCTAATGCCCCGGTCTGCGCTCCAGCCCGGACCACGCTGATAACAGGGATGTATCCGACTTGCCTGGGGGCCGAACATATGCGAAGTATGGTCAAGCTTCCGAAACAGTTTCTGATGTATCCACAGTACCTGCGTAAAGCCGGTTATTACTGTACCAATAACAGCAAGGAAGATTATAACGTCGAATCTGTGGGAAAGATCTGGGACGAATCCAGCCGGAAGGCTCACTGGAAAAATCGTAAGCCCGGACAACCTTTCTTTGCTGTCTTTAATCACACCATCAGTCATGAGAGTAAAATCCGGAACCGGCCTCATACTCTGGTTCATGATCCTGCGAAAGCACGAGTCCCAGCCTATCATCCGGATACGCCGGAAGTGCGTCACGACTGGGCGCAATACTACGATCGTATAACGGAAATGGACGCGCTGGTGGGGAAAAACCTCAAGGAATTGGCAGAAGCAGGTCTGGCCGATGATACGATCATCTTTTATTACGGCGACCATGGCTCTGGAATGCCGCGCAGCAAACGCTGGCCTTATAACTCGGGGCTGCAGGTGCCGCTGGTGATCTACATTCCTCCGAAGTTTCGTAGTCTGGCTTCTTCCGATTATCGGACTGATGGAGAGTCGGATCGTCTGGTCAGCTTTGTTGATTTTGCACCAACATTGTTAAGTTTGACTGGAATCGAACCTCCCGAACACATGCAGGGTTATGCTTTTCTGGGACAATATCAAACGAAGCCTCAGGATTACCTGTTCGGGTTTCGGGGCAGAATGGATGAACGCTACGATCTCGTACGTTCTGTGCGTAACAAGCGTTATGTTTACATCCGCAACTATATGCCACACAAGGAATATGGCCAGTACCTGAATTATATGTTCCAGACACCGACCACTCAGGTCTGGAAACGCATGTATGATGCGGGAGAACTTGTCCCACCTCAAACTTATTTCTGGGAAACTAAGCCGGCCGAAGAGCTTTACGATCTGCAGAAAGACCAGGACGAAGTCAAAAACCTGGTCGATTCTGACGAGCACCGGGGAGTCTTAAATGAACTTCGCAAAGCACAGCATCAGAAACTGCTGGCGATTCGTGATCTGGGCTTTATGCCGGAAGCAGAAATTCATCGACTGGCGGATGGGAAGGCACCCTATCTTACCGGACATAATTCCGAGTTGTATCCTCTGCCCGAAGTTCTAGCGATGGCGGATCTGGCCTCATCGGAAAAAACGAATGCCCAGGCAGAGCTGCTGGCTGGCCTCAAAGATGAGAATGATGTCGTTCGCTACTGGGCCGCGATGGGCTTTCTGATTCGAGGCAAACAGGCAGTGCAGCAGGCTGCCCCGCAGTTAAGAGCCGCGTTGCAGGATTCATCGAAGTCTGTACGGTGCATCGCCGCGGAGGCTCTGGGACGCTACGGGAATCAGCAGGATGTCAACGCAGGCGTCGAAACACTGATTTCCCTCGCGAATCAGAAGAAAGATGGACTCTATGTCGCGATGCTGGCTCTGAATGGACTGGATAAGCTGGGACCGAAAAAGGTCGCTGCTGTGAAGGACCAGATCGCTAAACTGCCTGTGAAGAATAATCAGGTTAATCGTCGTCTGCAAAGCTATGTGGGACGACTGGTCGAACGACTTCAGGAACAACAGGAAAAGAACAAGTAAATAAGTCGAAAATGGAGTGTCAACGTGAAATCGATGTAACGTTGACACTCCTTCTATTCTACTGATTTACACTTTCTGAATTGTAATCAGGGCCTTCGCATTTCCGATGGTGACTTCTTTGCCATCCGTCAGGCTCTGAGACTGATCCAGCTGATCCCCGAGGGTTTCTCCCAGGATGTAATCAGTCCAGTTGGAAACAGCCTGGTCGATCTCAGCTGTCCCCTGCGAATCATATGTGACAATGATCCGATCTTCGATTTCCAGATCGGCCTCTTTGCGAAGCTGTTGAATCTGGCGAACGAAGTCACGGGCCATCCCTTCCTGTTCCAGCTCCGGTGTGAGTTTCGTCGAGATCGCAATCTGGATCCCCTGCTCGTCGGCACTTGCCCAGTCAGCAGCCTGTTCTGTTCCCACCAGAACATCATCCGGTTCCAGATCGATCTGGTTGCCCGAGAGTTCCAGCGAAACCGATTCACCGCGTCTCAGGGGGCCCAGAACCTCATCACCCAGTTCGGGAAGTTCCTTACGCAACACCCCGAGCAGTTTTCCGTATTTGGGACCCAGTGTTTTCAGGTTCGGTTTATAAGTGTAGCTGACCAGTTCATCCAGGTTTTCACAACGGGTAACCTGCTTAATATTCAGTTCCTCTTCCACAGTACTGGCGAGGCTTTCAATGGCTTCGGCCTGCTCTGTGGTTTGACATGCATAGCGTAACTCAGCCAGTGGCTGACGGACTCGCTGATTCGATTCATCCCGCAGTTTGTGTCCCAGCTTGACCATAATCTGAGCCTGAGCTGAGCGGAAATTAAGTTTCTCGTCCAGCAGCTCAGTGTCACAGATGGGGAAATCGCAAAGGTGTACGCTGGTGGGAGCACTCTTATCCCAACTGGTTACCAGGTTCTGATAAATGCGTTCGGTCAAGAACGGAATGACTGGAGCCAGGGCTTGAGAAAGCGTGACCAGAACTTCATAAAGGGTCTGGTAGGCAGCCAGTTTGTCTGTGTCATTGGCATCCTGTGAACGCCAGAATCGACGACGGTTCCGACGGATATACCAGTTGGAGAGATCGTCAATAAACGTTGTCGCATTCTTGAGGAAGCCGGCATAGTTGTAGGCTTCGATCTCCGTCTTCGCAGAGACCAGCAGTGCCTGAAGATTGGACAGAATCCAGCGGTCAATTTCAGGACGATCTGCAACAGGAACAGCTGCCTGTGAAGGATCAAATTCATCCAGCCGTGCGTAGTTCACAAAGAATGCGTAGGAGTTCCAGAGAGGGATTAATACCTGGCGGCGGATTTCGTCGGCTGGTTTGCTCTCAACCAGACAGGTTGGTGCTCCTTCGCGGGTCTCTGAGATCGGGCCTTCCGGAGTCTCCAGCGTGACCTGCTCGTCCGGGTTCCGCATGCCAAAACGCAGATCGCTGGCGGGGTTATGTGCCAGATACATCCAGCGCATTGTGTCGACGCCCAACTGCTCGGCTGCTTCTTCAAACCAGATGGCGGTTCCATCTGATTTGTGCATAGGTTTGCCTTCCTCATTCAACACCAGGCGATATCCCAGCAATGTTTTGAATGGAGGAGTCCCATCCATCATGGTAGCCATCGATAACAGGGCATAGAACCAGTTGCGGAACTGACCGGGGAAACATTCGGTGACCAGGTCTGCCGGATACCATTTCTCCCACTCTTCCGGGTTCGTGTTGTATTGCATTGTGGAGAAAGGCACGATGCCTGCATCCAGCCAGGGATTTCCCACATCCGGAATACGGGTCATCAGGTTCCCGGTCTTGGGGTTTTTCAGTTTCACCTGGTCGATCCAGGGACGATGCGGCGTGTGCCCCTCGAGTGCTTCCCAACCTTCTACAGCACGTTCCTTGAGTTCATCAAGGGATCCGATGACTTCGAAATCACCGGTTTCTTCGTCTACCCAGATCGGCAGTGCCAGGCCCCAGAAACGCTTTTTGGAGACCATCCAGTCGCGCATGTTGGTCAGCCATTCGAGTTCGTGCTGCTCCCCATCAATACTGGAAGGGACCCAGTCGATCTGGCGGGTGATATCCTTGATCTCTTCGCGCCAGTCCATGTTAATGAACCATTCATCTACCAGGCGGAAAATCAGCTCATCGCCCGTCCGCCAGCAATGCGGATAGATGTGGGGGTACTGTTCGACTGAAACCAGCAGGCCCTTCTCTTTCAGTTTTTCGAAGACCAGTTCTGGAGTCGCAGGATCGATGGCTTCCATTCCAGTGAATTCGCCAAAGCCCTCCTCGAACCGACCATCTTCGCCCAGCGGTGCAATCGCGACCAGCCCGAGTTGTTTGCCAAGCTGGTGGTCGACATCACCACAGCCAGGGGCGGTATGTACGATCCCGGTTCCTTCACCAGCGACCACATGCGGGTTTCCTTTGAAATCGCGTCCACCGTCGACAACCTTGTGGCAGGAAATTCCACTTTGATCCAGCAGATTATCGTCACTGGGGTATCCGCCAGGGGTCTGTTGTGCAGGCAGATTATCGAAAGGACCAGTGTATTCCCAGCCCACCATCTCAGCACCCTTGATGGTGTCGACAATCTCATATCCCCCCTGCTCTTTGAAAATCTGAGCCAGGGTTTTCAGTTTGGGAACATCTTTGGGCCAGGACCACTCGGGGCGTCCAAAGCCTTCTTTGTACTCTCGACTCAGTCGCTGATACTCGAGGTTGTCCTTGGCGAAGTAGTAAATCGCATCGTCTTTTTTCGCCTTGAGTTTGACATATTCCAGATCCGGATTGATTGCCGCGGCCACGTTACTGGTCAATGTCCAGGGGGTGGTGGTCCAGATCAGGAGGAATTCGTTTTCCCGGTCTTTCAGAGGGAAGCGGACGAAGATGGATTTGTGGACAGAGAGCTTACGACCATCGGCCACTTCCATCTGGCTGTAGGCGCTGCCCCCGCGTCCCGACCAGGGCATCACGTCATGTCCTCGATAAACCTTCCCCCGTTCATAGCACTTCTTGAGGAAGGTCCAGATGGTTTCATTGTTTTCAGTAGAGAAGGTGAAGTAGCTCCCGCCCCATTCCGCATTCCCTAGACGTGAGACCAGCATGTCAGCTCGATCAGTTACCTGCTTACCGCTGGGGGTGGTGATGGTGACTTCCATCTCTTCACCGACGGACTGCGCCAGCTCACGTAACTGATCCGGATTGTCCCAGTCCATCCAGAAGCCCAGTCGTACAGACTGCTCGGTCTGACGAGCGGCGAACTTCAGTACCCGCTTTTTACATTCGTTGACGAATTTATCGATCCCGTGAGAAACGATTTCCTGTTTGGTGCCATATCCCAGCTCTTTTTCGACCTCCACTTCGACCCAGAGCCCCTGGCAGTCGAAGCCGTTCTGGTAGCGGAGTTCATGTCCCGTCATCGCGTAATAGCGTTGATAGGCGTCTTTGTAGGTTCTTCCCCAGGCATGGTGCACGCCCATGGGGTTGTTGGCGGTCATCGGACCGTCTAAAAAACTCCACTTGGGTTTTCCCTGATTCTTCCGGCGGAGCTGGGTAAACGTCTGGTTCTCTTCCCAGAATTTGAGGATTTCGTGTTCACCTTTGATGAAGCTGGCATCAGTAACTTTTTGAAACATCGGAAGATCTTATTGTGTTTTCTGGTCTGAAATCGGTTTGTGGGAATTTGGAAAAAGATCAGCAGCAGGAACTACTGTCAGTACCATTTCAAATAATGATTCATTACGCTGACGCGTATCTGCGATAAGCAGAAGTATAATAGCGGGAATGCGTTAAGTATTACATAGTCAGCGCTGGCTTGCGAGTGCTGTAAATTCGTATTTGTAACTGTTTTGTCAGTTTTTTACCAGTTTGAGCACCTGAATGTCATCTTCCTCTGAACCCCTGATGCATGTCGTCCTCTATCAGCCGGATATCCCGCAAAATACAGGTAATATCGGTCGCACCTGCGTGGCTGTGGGAGCGAAACTCTGGCTCGTTCGTCCCCTGGGGTTCAAGCTGGACGCAAAACATTTGAGGCGAGCCGGGATGGATTACTGGCAACACCTGAACTGGGAAGCCGTTGACAGCCTGCAGGAAGTGCAGGAGCGGCTCTCAGACAGGACATGGTGGAAGCTGACAAAGTTCGCAACCCGATTGCTCTGGGATGCTGAATTTGAGCCAGGGCACGTCTTCCTGTTCGGAAGCGAAAGTAATGGCCTGCCTCCCAGCGTCAGGGACGCGTCCCCCGAATGTAATCTGAAACTGCCGATGTATGAAGAGGTCCGCAGTCTCAATCTTGCCAGTACAGCGAATACCGTCATGTACGAAGCAGTCCGTCAGTTCGGGGGACTTCCCTGAATCGATTATTTTCCGCGGCCCGTTACCGGATACTGCGGATCCTGGAAACCTTTTCCGCTGTGTTCTCCCGGGGGAACCAGTGAATTGATGAATTCTTCGTCTTCGGCTGTGATTTCAACGTCGAGGCATCCCATGTTATCTTCATACTGTTCCATGGTGCGCGGACCAATGATGATCGATGTCAGAATAGGATTAGCCAGGCACCAGGCGAGCGCGAAATTGGTCATCGAAACGCCTTTTTTGTCGCAATAGGCTGAGATTTCCTGCGAAAGTTCGATGCTGACATCGCGTAGTTCCGCTTCGTTCATCCGCTTATCATTGCGGGAGGCGCGACTGCCCTCCGGGAATGGTTTGCCGGCCTGGTACTTACCCGTCAGGATGCCACGTGCCAGCGGACTGTAACTGACAACACCGATCCCCTTCTCCTGACAGAGTGGCAGCAGTTCAACTTCAATGTCTCGGTTCATGATGTTGTAAAGGGGCTGGACACAACTGAAGGAATAGAGATTACGCACATCGCTTGTCCAGAGGGCCTCGGCTAAACGCCAGGCACGGAAGTTCGAGCAGGCGATATAGCGGACCTTCCCAGAGCGGACCATGTCATCCAGAGTGCGGAGAGTTTCTTCGATCGGCGTCTGATAATCTGGGGTGTGCACATAATAGATATCAACATAATCGGTCTGCATCCGCTGCAGACTGCGATCGAGCTCCCGCATCAAATGAACTCGGCTGGCTCCCGCATCGTTGGGCCCATCTCCCATCGGAGCCCGTCCTTTGGTGGCCAGAACGACTTTATCACGGCGGTCGACCAGTGCCTTACCGACAACGGTTTCGGAACCACCTGTACTGTACATGTTTGCGGTGTCGAAGAAGTTGATTCCCTGATCAATGGCTTTATGCATGATGGAGATGGAGTCAGCCTCGCTGGTGGGGCCACCGAACATCATCGTGCCCAGACAGACGGGAGAGACGTGTACACCAGCTTTTCCTAAGTTGCGGTAATCCATATTTGTCGTTCCTGAAGTTGAAATAGGGTTTTTAATGCCAGTCGTCAGCTGGTCTATCTTCGAGGTTTGTAACAGATTTCTCAAGGCACAGGTGATTTCCTGTTACATGAGTGGTTGAAGATTTGATCAATGCCTGTTAAAATCGTATTTTCCACCTTGGACTTACAACTCAGCCGCTGATCAAAAATCACTTCAAATCAGGAGCGATTAGAGTGGATTGCGGCATTCAGAGAGTGAATATTTCAATTTTCTAAGTTTTAGAAGTAGATACGAAAGGCATTGCTTCGAATGGGAACCAAGAAGACCGGTAAAGGACGTCGAAAAATTGGTCGTAAAAAACGACGTGCAAGAGCTAAGATCAGACACCGCAAGGACTAGTCGTCAGGCTGGACCAGAATAATAGAGATTCGCTGTTCTGGAAAATTTGCTTTTTCAAAGCACAACATAATACCAGCGAATTTGCGGCCCCCTGTTTTCTCTCAAAACAGGTGTGGAATGCGCCAAGCAAAAACGGGGCTGAATTGACAGGCCCCGTTTTCGATGCGCCAAGGGGAATTGAAACCCTTCTTCGCTTACCAGTATTTCTCGAAGTGGATATTTCCCGGACTCTTCGGAGTTGAGAGTTTGTATCCCTGCTCGGTAAGCAGTTCAACCATTCCCTTGGATTCAGGGAAAACCAACTCTCCCTGATCGTTTTTCTCGGGTAGACCAATCATGGAAGGATTACCACAGAGAAAAACGTGTGTCTTTCCAGGTTTGGGGGACCAGCCGAACTGCGCCTCGAATTTATCCGGTACGATCATATCCTGCAGGTACTGTTTCCCCACGTAATGAGGATGATTTGAATCAATATTTTCCGGTTCACGGGTCGTGAATGATCCATAGCGGTAGTTCGGATATTTTTCCTGTAACTGTTTCTGCTGATCGAGGTAACCCAGGTCACCCCGATAGCGAACACAGGTCATTGATACGATTTGCCCGGTATGTCCACGTTTGAGTAATTCAATCGTCATGGAATTATGCGGGGCCTCACCAGTTCCGGTTCCGGCAAAGATGACATTATCTGCAGGTTCAACTGGTTTGAGCGTGTATGTACCGACTGGTTTTTTACCAAGATGCAGTCGATCGCCTTCTTTCAGGTTGAACAGGCGGGGGGTCAGTGGTGGATCATCAGTGTCGGGACGTAGAACCAGAGTGATATAAAACTCCAGGTAATCAATCTCATCATTAGCCAGCAGATCTCCCTGCACGTCAAGCATAGGGCACGAGATCGAATATGCGCGGCGGATCAGTTTCTGTTTCGGTAATTCTGCGAGAGATCCGCCATCGACTCGATGTTCCCAGGAACCGAGGCCCAGGGTTGTATATTGGCCCCCTGAGAAACGGGGAACTTCCGCATCAGGCTTTACACGCATGATCATGAGATGCGCGTGAGGCATGCGCAAATCCTGGACTGTTGCGTTGTAATATTTGTTGCGTAACTCTTCTATTTCAGCATTCGATTGCCCGGTCGGAGGATTCGATGGATTCATGACTCTCCCTGTGGCGCTTAATTCCAAACCAGTACAGCTGGTGGGGGATATTGAATTGTCTGGATTTTACCTGCTGGGCCTGACTCAGTATCTGCAACTTCAAAGCACGGCATACAACGAGTCGATCAACAGGATGAAATGATGTTTATAGCAACTAAAGGTTCACTCCTCTATCACTTTTTTGAACCAGATTGTCAAGTCTGATCTACCCTTTCTGCAGGGAGCATGGGAGATCAAATCTGATAGTTTCAGAATGTCACAATTGAAGCGAATCGAGTATGAATGCTGTATTGAATACTCCAGTCAGGGAAGGCACGTAGTCTATACTGATCGGAAAAATCAAGACGGCTTGTTGTCTGACTGATTCTCTCCTGATTTCGTTCCCTGGACATTCACGCCGCTGCCGATCAGTAAGTTGTGATCATAGCACCAGCGGTAGAAACTCCCTGTTTTTTCCGGAGGGAGAATTTTGAGCTGTTCAAAACCAGCTTCTTTAAACCAGCCTTGTAATTCGTCCACAGTGTGATGGTACTGGTAAGCAGGCGCGAACCAGTCAAAGGTATCGCAGACCCGGTTTTCCCAGTTGGGGTGGTTGCTGAAATTCACGACCTTGTTCAAGGTTTTATTGATCACAGGAATCCCACCCAGCCATGCTCCCAGGCGGCACCAGGGCTCCAGTTTTTCCGGGGACATGCGCGTAGTGATTTTTCGCAGCCCGGAATTGATGCCTTCCTGCCACCATTGATTTTTCCGATAGAGCCAGACTGAGTACTTACCTCCCGGCTTGACCATCCGGGCTACTGCGTCGAAGACGGCCCGGGTATCTTTATCGTGGTGCATCACGCCGATTGAAAAAACGAAATCAAATGACTCCGGTTCAAAGGGGAGATGCTTCAAGTCAGCCTGAACCAGGTGTACCTGATCGAGGTGGCTGCAAAGTTTACTCGCTTTTTCGACTGCAGTTGTGTGGTCTGCGCCAAAGACAATCCCCCCTGCCTCGGCAGCGACCTTGCAGTAACGGCCTCCGCCGCAACCTGCATCCAGGATGCGAAGACCGTTTAAGTCGCTGAGCTCCATTCCGGTTTTGGCTGTAAATGTCGCCCGGTCTTCATCATCATGAGCAACTTCATATTTGTTCCACTGCAGACCGAAGCTGGAGAGATGCTCCTGCTCTACAAAGCGAGGAATCCCATTTATAACCGGATACGATTTTTCCGAGGTTGGCGAATTGAGGTTCGCCTGTGATTTATCCAGAACCAGAGGTGAGCCGTCTGTCGGATCCCGTAAGATGTCGAGGAGTTCCTGAGAAAGAAATGATTGCGGGGATGTTTCTTTCGTCATGGATTTCAGCTGCTTCTTAGTTGGCTTGTTGAAACATGTATGTGTGAGACGTGGCTTAAAACTCAATTTCCATCAGATCTTCACCGAGTATTGTATTCGGAAAGAGCTTCTGGGCAACTTCAATTCCTACCGGATCATCGCCGGTCTGCTGAGGATCAATGTGTGTCAGTACCAGCTTTCCAACGCCGGCATCTCGCGCCAGTTCTGCAACAGGGGTTGTGTGGCTGTGTCCGGTTTTATCAGCCCATTCAGCCTGCTCGTCTGGAAAATAACATTCATGGATGAGCAGGTCGACACCTTTGACAAATTCAAGATGCTGCTCCGGATGGGATGTATCTGTAACGTAAGCCAGAGAATGGCCGGGCCAGTCGATTCGATAACCGACGGATCCTCCAGGATGTTCCAGGTTGATGTGGCGGAGAGTGCCCTGCTCCGGAACCGAGACCTGTTCAGGTAGGGTGATGAATTCGTAATCGGGAAGCAGCGGGAAAATTTCTTCGCTGAACAAGTGAGCCTGAATGGCATCCAGCTTGGAAGCTTCGCCATAGACTTTGACAGAATCAACCTGTCCGGTCAGCATGGGAACCAGAAAGAATGAGAGTCCGACAATATGGTCCAGGTGCGCGTGTGTCAGAAAGATCTGCAGGTCTCGGGTTTGCATGTATTGGGGAACGCGAAAGAAACTGGTTCCTGCATCAAAGATGATCCCGGACTCCGGCAGCATCAGACAGGCGGTATGTCGACGATCATTCGGGTGGTATCCGCCTGTTCCCAGCAACACGATACGCATTGTCTCACTCCCTCACCACTCATCATGAAAATGCCCGTTAATAAAGTGTTATTATGGCTTTATTAACGGGCAAATGGATAGTCTGGCTACAGTGGAACCAGCCAGGTGATTCGAAGAGACCCGCTGAGGGGCTTACGAATCGAGGCGACGCTCACGAATCCAGTCGGTGTGGAACGTGCCTTCTTTGTCCATCCGCTGATAGGTGTGAGCACCGAAGTAGTCACGTTGAGCCTGCAGCAGGTTGGCAGGCAGTCGTGCCTGACGATAGCCGTCATAGTAGCTGAGAGCTGCTGTGAAGCTGGGAACTGGCAGGCCAAGTTCGACAGCAGTGGCCACAACACGACGCCAGCTGGGCTGGGCTTTTTCAACAGCATTGCGGAAGAAGTCGTCCAGCAGGAGGTTTTCCAGTTCCGGATTTTTGTCGAAGGCGGCTTTAATGTCCTGCAGGAAGGTTGAACGAATGATACAACCACCACGCCAGAGCAGAGCGATGTCGCCATTGTTGAGTTTCCAGCCAAAGTGTTCTGCGGCGGAGTTCAACTGTACGTAGCCTTGAGCATAGCTACACAGTTTAGATGCGTAGAGTGCCTGGCGAACGTCTTCGATGAACTGATCCCGGTCACCTTCGAATTTTTTATCGGGACCGCTCAGAATTTTGGAAGCCCGGACGCGTGCTTCTTTCTGGGCTGACAGGCAACGGGCGTAAACAGCTTCGGTAATCAGTGTGGTGGGGACGCCCAGATCAAGAGCGTGCTGGCTCATCCACTTACCGGTACCCTTCTGTTTGGCGGTGTCCAGAATCTTATCGACGAGATAGTCGCCGGTTTCTCCATCCAGTACGGTGAAGATGTCGCGGGTGATTTCGATCAGGTAACTTTCAAGTTCGCCACGATTCCATTCATCAAAGACTTTGTAGAGCTCTTCATTTGTGAGGCCCAGGGCATGCTTCAGAATGTAGTATGATTCGCAGATCAGCTGCATATCACCGTATTCGATACCGTTGTGAACCATTTTCACGTAATGGCCGGCACCCGCTTCTCCTACCCATTCGCAACATGGAATGTCGTTGTTTTCACCAACCTTGGCAGAGATATCCTGCAGAATCGATTTGACGTGTGGCCAGCCGTCGGGGGAACCACCGGGCATGATGCTGGGGCCTTTGAGCGCCCCTTCCTCACCACCGGAAACACCGGTACCGATAAACAGGAGTCCTGCATCTTCGACTTCTTTGGTCCGTCGATTGGTATCATCAAAGTGTGTGTTTCCACCGTCAATAATGATATCGCCCGGGCTGAGCATGCCTTTCAGGTCGTCAATAATGGCATCAACAGCAGGGCCGGCTTTAACCATCAGCATGACTTTACGAGGAGTAGCCAGGTTATCGACCAGCTCTTGCAGGGTATGGTAACCCGTAATCTGCTGCTCATCTGTTTTCTGGCTGACGAATTCGTCTGTGGTGCTCGTGGTACGGTTGAATACACCAACGGAATAACCGTGATTGGCCATATTCAAGACCAGGTTTTGTCCCATCACTGCCAGGCCGACCAGGCCGATATCGTGTTTTGACATGGAAATTTCTTCTTCGCTTTTAATGTTCTGTGATTAAATAATACTGTGACTGCTATGTCATTCCTGAGCTCAGGATCGTCTCTGGTTTACTTCTTCCAGGGAGGGAGTTCCGGCAGGTAACTGTCGAATTCAGCAATCAGTTTCGCCTGATATTCTCCTGCAAATTCACCGTTCAGGAATTTGTCACAGGCTTCGCCAATGAAGCGTTCCCAACTGGCTTCTTCTGCACCAGGGTTGATTGGGTAGAAAAGTGCTCCTACAGCTTCCGCGGCTTTCATGTCGCCGGGAGCATCGCCGATCATCAGGACTTTGTTTTCTTCGTATCCAAAGTTCTTTGCCTGACCCAATGTTTCTTTTTTGCTGCCTGCTTCCTGGCCGCAAATCGCATCAACGTATTGTGCGATGTCGTGTTCTTCCCACTCTTTATTGAGTGCTTCGTTGGGAGTCGCAGAGCAGACAATCATGTCGGCGACCGGATCCAGCTTGATCAGGCTTTCGCGAACATTCGGATAAGGGGGCACGTCGTGCACCATGTCGGCGATCATCTCGTTGACTGCGAGTGACCACTTCAGAGCCAGTTCCAGATCAGCATCTTTGGTTTTCTCAACTTCGGCAGCCAGAGTGGGATTACCGAGTTTGGTTTCCCGTTCGATCCAGTCTCTCACACCCTGGAGACGCGGAATGGTCACGTTCCGGGAAATGACTTCCGGGCGTTCTTCCAGCAGGTCCAGAGCCAGAGTGTAGGAAATGAAACGGTTGGCCCCACGCCATTTGGAGTAGAGGTTCGTGAACTCAGCCGCTTCACGAGCATACTTGGAAATGGGTTGCAGGCCAAAATAGTTGATAAAGTTGGGAATGAAACACTCTTTGTGTTTAATTTCCATGGAATCGAAGGCACACCCGTCTGAGTCGATGCCGATCAGAAACTCACTCTTCTTCTCAAACTTGGTATCCAGAGGATTATCCGACACAATTGTCTCCCGTATGTATTAAATAGCTTATGTATGTAGAGGTTTATCTGTCTGCCTGGGGAACGTACTTAGGCAGTTTCTGGTCCGAGAACAGCGGCTGCAGTTGAGCCAGTCTCATCCGCCCATTGATCATGGGGATGCTGGGCCAGTCGTTACCGACCAGAGGCTTACAGTATTTGACGAAATCGTCTGTCACGTCCATCCCGTCGGCTGTAATCCAGTTTTTGGGGAAAGTACGCTCGCTGTTCGCGACTTCGGGCAGTGGCACCTTGTCGTAACGGACATTGTATCCCGGGCCTTCAGCACGGAGAATGGTTGACATGTAACCTGATTCTCCAGCGGCAGCCAGCAGGGCTGCTTTCTGACCTGCACCGTATGCTTCATCCAGGTCAACGGTAGAAGCGTATGCGATGTTATGACGCTGGTCAGTTCCCGGAACGTTGGCGCGGGCGGCGCCTTTCACTGCCAGTCCACGCTCGTTTAATTCATTGACCAGCAACTGGGCTACGGTCAACTGGCTGGAACTGAACTGGGTGTGTCCGAAGGAATCTTTCGTTTCCCCGATATCACCCAGGGAGAGTCCTTCACTGACAACTACGATTAGACGGCCGTCTTTGCGCAGCTGGTCGTTGACCTGTGCATGGATCTGCTCGATGCTGATCGGATTTTCTGCAAGGTAAATCTGCATCGGGATCTTGCGCTGAGGGTCTGCCAGTCGGGCAGCAGCCGGGATAAAGCCGATTTTACGTCCCATGGCCTGAAGCACCAGCACAGGGTCGGCGGGACAACTGCCCCGGTTTTCTTCATTGGCCATCTGGACCATACTCATCCAGTAGCGGGCGGTACTACCGTACCCGGGAGTGTGGTCGATCAGTTTGAATTCGCTGTCTCCCACATCGTTATCGATGGTTTTGGGAACTCCGATGCCAACGACATCCACGCCCCGCTCTGTTGCCATCTGAGCGACTTTATTGGCCGTGTCCATGGAGTCATTTCCGCCGATGTAACAGAAATAGCCGATGTTGTGTGCCTTGAAAACTTCAACGATCCGATCGAAGTCCTCATTCTGATGATCTTTCAGCTTGTAACGGCAGGTTCCCACGGAACCGGCGGCAGGCGTGACCCGCAGCAGAGCGATTTCTTCAGGAGACTGGCCGCTCAGATTCAGCAGTTCTTCTTTGAGCACACCTTCGATGCCATGCCAGCCAGCGTAGATTGTGCCGATTTCGGGAAGATCTCTCGCAGTTTCGACTAAACCTCTCAGGCTGTTGTTGATGACCGGTGAAGGTCCACCAGACTGTGCCACGATCATATTCTTGGGACTTGCCACGTTTTCTCCTCACTCTGCTGTAGTCTATTCATTGAAATACCCTTTCCTCACCGGAACTGGGGTATCTCTGACGGATACTTTAAACACGCATGAATTGATCATTCTGATAGCTACGGTCGGAAACAGACCGGCAGTGTCGTGTTGAATTTCAGGAAAATTCCGCGAGTGTCAGAATGATCGATTCCTTACAAATCAATTAAGGCGTTTACGAACGCTTCCCACAGTTATTCAGGCGAATTTCAGAAGGCTTGTGTGGTAAAGTGTTAATCTGAAAAAGGTTGCGATTAACAATTCCGTTTCCTGAGCGGGCGGAAGATAGCCTCTGTGCAGTGTGGGTGATCTCGTTAAAAGACTCACAAAGACTTGTTTTCACTCACTAATTCGGGATGTTACACGATTTGAGGCGTTAATTCAAAGTATCACCCTAGCGCCAATGGAGAAAGTTCCGGGAAAGTTGGGAATGTCAAATGTCCTTAGAGGAAGGCTGCTCTTAAGTTAATGTCTCTAATTATCGGGTGTCAAAGACACCTTGATCCCCTCAATTTGATAAGACAGATTGAGAGGGCCGAACAGGACATCAAAAAACTCATTCGCATCCGCGTTCTGGACCGAAATATCGATTCTCTGAGTGAGATCGACGCCAGCTTGATTTAACTGCTGAGGCTGATACTCAAATTCAATTCCGGACTGCTCCAGTTTCTGCATGACGGCCAGTACCGGGACTTTCTGAGCCCGAAGCGTGAACTTACGGCGTTGAATGGGAAGTACGTCAATTTGAGGAGTTCCCATCTTACGAACAGGGCGCTTTGAGGGATTCAGTTCTGCTTCAACTTTTTCCTGAAGGTCAGCAGAAGCATCAACCAGCAGCATCCTGCCTTCCCTGGTGATCATCGCTGCAGGGAACAATTCTTTGAGATGTTCAATCGTTTCATTCAGGGAACGTCCTCGGGATGAGTATGTTTTTTGAACAGTCACATGATCCGGAACAGGCAAAAGCCGAATCGCGGTTCCCTGCTTTTCCCAGAGGAAGGTCAGATTCAGTTGATTTAACACCAGGAGCAGTGCTTCATTGGCATTCACTGCCATCAGGGCGCCATGTGACCACAAATCATGGGGAATTCGCTCTGGATTACTGATGGTAATCTGATAGGAGTCTGCTATCTGATTGAGTAATTGAACCGGCGTATCGAGATCCTGATAGTAAAACGACTTATTCCTGGAAAGCTGAGTTGCTCGCGTTTTCATATCAGGTTGATTGTCTGACAGAGCGAGCAATTCCTGCTGCTTTTGTGCCAGCAGGGTTTTGAATGTCCCCATGGCCTGATCAGGTCCCAGGTAGACGTTACTTCCGACAACGATGGCTCTGGCGTGGAGCGCCGAGGCAATCTCATCCAACCCCGCTTCCACGCTCTGGTTCTGAAGATCAATTTTGAGAGTCGTGGATGGATCGATGCGGCGGTCGAGGATCAGAGAAATCTGTTGTGTTTTTTCAATCCTTTCCAGAACCGTTCGAATTCCCACATTTGACCAGGAGGCAGAGATTGGCTGAGCCAGGGCATGCCTGAAATTGCGTTCTACCAGATAAAGTGGTTGATCCCGGTTGAGAATGACGGGAGATTCTGTTGTCAGTTGGGCAATCAGTTCCGATTGCGTAATAAACATTGTCAGGCACATCGAAAACAGGCTGGCAATGATGTACGGGAGATTCCGGGGGGCGGACTGACGCACTTTTCAGAACTTTCTATAGGACTGTCTTCCAATGCAGGAAAACGGAAATCAGGTGCTGGAGTGTGACTTGTTTCCATGATACCATATCAAAGGAGTCTATGCCTGCCCATTTGTGCGGGAGATATGCGAAAATACTTATCTGAAGAGAGTTAAGGCGCTATGCAGAAGTTACAGGCTGTCGGCATTGATTTGGGAACTACCTATTCTTGCATCGCTCATCTGAATGAACATGGAGAGCCGGTCACCATTCCCAATCTGGAAGGTGAACTATCTACTCCCTCCGTGGCTATGTTTGACGGCGCTGAAGTGATTGTTGGCACTGAAGCGCTCAGGCACGCCATCGTTAATCCGCAGAATGTGGTTCAGCATGCGAAACGCTTTCTGGGTAAGCAGGATTTTCGATGGGAAATTGACGGGCGCTACTTTTCTCCCCGGGATATCTCTGCATTCATCCTGAAGAAGCTTTTAGCTTCCGCTGAGGAACGTATCGGACGGATTGATTCGGCCGTCATCACTGTTCCGGCTCAGTTCAGCGATTTGCAGCGACAGGAAACAATCGCGGCTGGTAAGCAGGCAGGACTGACACAGGTCGATCTGATCAATGAACCGGTGGCTGCTGCCCTGTGTTACGTGCTGGGGTCCGAGGGGATGTGGTTTGCCGAACTTGCAGAAGAGCAGCGCATTCTGGTTTACGACCTGGGCGGAGGTACGTTCGACCTGTCACTGGTTAAGTACCAGAAAGATGAAGTAGAAGTGATTGCCAGTGGCGGTGATCTCAAACTGGGGGGGATTGACTGGAACAGTACACTGCAGGCATCAGTGGCTGAGCAGTTTTACAATGAGTTCGGCATCAATCCCTGCAACGATCCGGAAAGCCTGCAGTATCTCGCGAACGAAGTTGAACAGGCGAAACGCAGCCTGACTGTCAGACCCAAAACCACCCTGGCTTGCCAGGTTGGCTCACAGCGTAAAACTTATCAGATTACACAGTCTCAGTTTGAGCAACTCAGTAAAGGGCTGGTCGATCGCACCACTGAAATCACCCGGGCACTGTTGAAGGACAACAATATGGGCTGGGCCCATGTGGATGTTGTGCTGACCACGGGGGGATCCTCCCGCATGCCCATGATTCGTGATGCTCTGAAACAGGCCAGCGGTACAACACAGAATCTGTCATTACCCCCGGATCAGTCGATTGCCCATGGTGCAGCTTATTATGCGGGAATGTTGCTCAGTAACCGGGAATACGCGGAATCGATTCTGACGAAGGATGCCGCAAGTCGACTGTCCAAAATGAAGCAGCATAGCGTCAACGCGCGGTCACTGGGCTTTCTGGTGCGTGACCAGACGGGACAACAGCGGATACCGCATTATCTCTTGCCGGCTAATACAAAGTTGCCGGCAGCGGTCAAACATACCTATGGAACTGTCTCCCCTGATCAACGCCGGGTGCATCTAAAGCTGATCGAAAGTGGCGCTTCTCAGGATGAACCATTTGTCATTCTGGGGAACTGCAAAATTGAAGGACTGCCTCCGAATCTGCCGGTCGATTCCAAAATCGAAGTACAGATGGAATATGATGCGGAAGCACGTGTGCACGTTTCCGCTAAAGATTTGACAAGCGGAAAAGAGGCACGGATTGAAATTTCTCGGGAGCAGAACCTGATATCCACAGCACCTGCAACTGCAGAGGCCACTCCGTCGGACGGGACACAGAAAGATTCTCAGTCTGATCCGTTGATGCTGCAGGAAATACTGGATCAGGCAGAATCCATCAAAGCGGAGCGTAAGGAGCAGAAAGCTGCGCCTCGGGAATCTTTTACCACTAAACCGAATCCTGTGGCACGTGGACTGGACAGTTCAGAGCGGCCAGTGGCATTATGTAACCAGTGCGGTGACCCCTTGCAGGGGGCACCGGCGTCTGACTGTCCGACCCCGGAGCAGCATTCGAAAGGAACAGCATCCAGCAGGTCGAATAAGGGACGTCGTACGGGCGTCGGAAAACAAACGCCGGTATCACCTGATGCTCCACAGAAAACTCGTAAAAAACGGGCAGGTTCTCAGAGGAAAAAAAAGAGATCTGCTTTACAGGCACAAAAGAAGCCGCGTCCGCAATCCAGCAAGCCCACCAGGATGGATGCTGCTGAGAGCGAATTCTGGGATCTACTGGAAGACGCCTGATCTGCCTTTGACAAAACTTCATAAAATGAAAACTACAGGATAACTGATCTCTGATGAAAATAGACCGGATTGAACTTTACCATGTGGCGATGCCACTGATTTATCCCTGGCGTACCGCTTACGGCGAAGACGCAGCCATTCATTCCGTGTTATGCCGGATGACCAGTGGTTCTGTTGATGGCTGGGGGGAAAGCACACCTCTGGCTGCCCCCTGCTACAGTCCGGAATGGGCGGGGGGTGTATTTCATACTGTCTCAGAATGGCTGGCACCAGCAGTCGTTGGACAAAGTTTTGACAGCGGTTCCGCGCTGCAGGATGCCATCTCGCTGTATAAGGGGAATTCATTTGCCAAGGCGGCTCTGGACAATGCCTGGTGGAGTCTGCACAGTCGTATCAGCGGAACGCCCCTGCACATTGCTTTGGGAGCAACACGCGATGAGGTACCTGTGGGAGCAGACTTCGGAGTGATGGATCATCTGGATGATCTGATTGAAGCCGTTGGGGGAGCCGTCTCAGAACAGTTTCCTCGGATTAAGCTGAAGTTCCGTCCCGGCTGGGATATCCCCATGCTTCAGGCAATTCGGACGGCTTTTCCAGATGAGGTATTTCATATTGACTGTAACAGCGGTTATCGCCTGAGCGATCTCCCACTATTTCAGGCAATCGAAGAATTCGATCTGGCAATGATTGAGCAACCTCTGCAACACGATGACCTGACGGACCATGTTCGACTGCAGGAACAAATTAAAACGCCGGTTTGTCTGGATGAGAGTATTACGCATCCCTATCGTGCACAGCAGGCAGTCAATTTGAAGAGTTGTCAATATGTCAACGTCAAGCCGGGCCGTGTGGGCGGCCTGACAAACGCCGTCAAGATTCATGATCTCTGTCAGACTGCGGGAATCCCCTGCTGGGTCGGGGGGATGCTGGAGAGCGCAACAGGAGCCTCGCATTGTACTGCTCTGGCGATGCTGGATAACTTCACCTATCCCGCTGATATTTTCCCCAGCGAGAAATATTATCGAGAAGATATGGCCCAGGAGCCTCTGAGACTCGTCAATCTTGAAGGAGGAATCCCGGGAGTGAAAGCGTTTGATGAATTGCCAGACCCGGATATGAATCGCCTGCAGGCACTCACACTCCAACACAAAGTAATTGAAACTTGAGTTTCTGCGAGATTCAGTTTAGGGTGGGTTCGAATGTTCATGTTTTGTCGCGGCAGCAAGCCGGAGTGGGAAAAAACGAGAAACTTCTAATAAATTCACCTTCCTGGGGAATAACCAGATGTCTTACTGCCTCTGTTTAGTTAGAGAATCAGGTTATGTCACGGACCAGTCGTAACAATTCGGAAGAACTGACACGATTAGTTGATGAGTATTATCAGCTGCTGTATCGCTATGCTTTTCGCCTTTCGGGCGACAGAGCTGATGCAGAAGATCTGACTCAGCAAACTTATTTGATCGCACAGAAGAAACTGTCCCAGTTACGCGATGCAAGGTCTGCCCGTTCCTGGTTGTGTACGATTTTGCGAAATTTGTTTCTGAAAAAAGTCACACGGAAAGCCGAGCCTGTTTCACTGGGATCCAGTCCTGATGTTGCCTCTGATCCTGCAGAGATACCGGAACTGACCTCAGAAGAACTTCAGACTGCACTGGACGAATTACCCGAGGATTTTCGACTCCCCTTATTAATGTTTTATTTTGAAGAACAATCCTACAAAGAAATTTCGAATGAGTTGTCTATCCCGCTGGGAACCGTGATGAGTCGGCTGGCACGTGCCAGGGCTTTTCTGCAGGAACGGTTTGCTTCGCTCCGGGAAGATATAAGTCCGATTCATTCATAAAAAAGATTGCCCTTTACGGTATTACCATGAACGCTTCCGAATCATCCAGATCACCTGAATATTCTGAGCCAGATCATTCTGCCTCAGATTCATTCGCTGATGGTCCCGTCTTTCATTCGGAGCTCAAGCGTGTTTTATTTGAGGTAGATGTACCCGAAAATGGAAAGCAGGGAGTACTGGATGCTCTGGCCCAAATTGACTCCGATGCCACCATCTCTATAGATCACCCCCCTGTTTCCCGTAGAGCTTTTCTCAAAAACCCGGGAACCCTGGTGGGGCTTTCGACTTGCCTGCTGTTTGCCGCAGTTCTGGCGTTTTTCTGGGTAACCCGACAACCGGTAATTCCTCTGGCGAAGCTCAGTCCAGAACTGAATCTGGACAGTCGCTTCATGTCGGAATTCGATGGAAATTTCGCGACCTCATTTCCGGCACAAGGTGGCTGGCATCAAAAAGGTCTGTTGAATTTTATTGGTCAGACCTACGGACTTTCCATCAGCGAGTCGGTTGTACACGACGCTGCGGTTCGTTTTTTCAGACTTTCATCAGGAAAAACTCGCACTGTCTATGGTGCTCTGCTGCAGATTCCTGCCAGTAGAGTCAGTCCCCTGCCCACATTAACCTCTTTTGATCCAGGCAAGGTCGAGTATACTCAACTGGGTAAGGGGAATTACGCGACCGTGAAATGGGTCGAAGCAGATCAGGTTTATGTCTGCATTGTCTTTGGTGGTGCCCGGGAGCTGGAAGCTCTGGGACGTGCCTTACAATCGACTGCCGCTTGAAATCTCTCTACTAACCGGCTCTACTGGTACCTGCAGTTGTTTGACGCTGCGCAAGTGAATGGAGTCTGACTATTTCCCTATCAACTTCTGAATTTCCAGGGTAGCCGCCATGTTCTCACTGCTTCGATTTTACCTGATTCTTTCCGGAGTCTGTCTTGTGTCTGTTCTTCCCTCTCAAGCAGCCAGCTATGTTTACATTTCTCTGGGGGGCGAGAAGAAGATTGCCATCTATCAGCAGAATGAGGCAGATGGAAAACTGACGCATCTTACCGACGTTAAAGTCCCAGGCGCGCCAGGCTGTCTGGAAGTCGATCCAGAGAAGAAATATCTTTTTGCATCCATCCGCTCTGCCAAAGAGTTCATGAGCTTCAGTATCAATCCTGAAAACGGCGAACTCACGCTGATCTCTGCGGTACCAGCGGGGGGAAATGCAGCTTACATCGCCACAGACCGTAAGGGACGCTACCTGCTTTCAGCTTATTATGGTGAGGGGAAAGTAGCCGTGCATCGGCTCAAGAAAGATGGCACAATCCTGCCCGAAATTCTCCAGACAATTCCGACAGACAAAAATGCACATGCCATTCTGCCCGATCAGTCAAATCGGTACGTGTTTGTACCCCATACGGGGCCCAATGCGGTCTATCAGTTTTTATGGAATGAAGCTGACGGAAAATTAAAAGCGAATGAACCGGCGATTTTCGAAGCGGCCCCCGAGATGGAGCCCCGCCACCTGGCTGTTTCAAAAGACAATCGTTTTATCTATTTTGATAACGAAAAAGGGAGCTCTGTCACTGCCTGTAAGCTTGATTCCGAATCTGGAACCTTGAAAGCGTTTCAAACCATTTCCACATTGCCGGCTGATTTTGAAGGGAAGAATACCTGTGCCGATATCGAACTCTCTCCCTCAGGAAAAAACCTGTATGCTTCCAATCGGGGCCATGACAGCATTGCCTGTTTCGCCGTTGATCCTCAGACTGGAAAATTGAAATCACTGGGACAGGCAGCGACTGAGAAAACGCCGCGATCCTTCAACATCGACCCGGAAGGACACTTCCTGTACGCCGCGGGGCAAAATAACGGTAAACTGGCTGCCTATCGTATTGATTCCCAGACCGGCAAGTTGACGCGGATTGACACCTATGAAGTGGGGAAATCTCCGTCCTGGGTTGAGGTCGTAAAGGTTCCCTAAATTGCCTGATTCAATCTGAAATAATTTCCAGTTCGAGTTTTGGATGAATTGCTTCAGATCATTGGTGGTGAAAGTCGATGAGTCTCCATAAGTGATCCTGTGATGACAGGACGCACCTATGCGCAGACATATTGCGCAGAACGGACTTTGACTATTCATTTTCTACTGAAGAGAGAGGCTGGATATGCGCTCTTCTGCCGTTGCTGTAATTCTGATCTCACAGTGTCTGATGTCACCGGCGTTCAGCCAGGAGCAGGTTCCTCTTCAGATCAGCTCAGATAACAAAAGCTCTGATGAGAACCAGGGGAAAGTGAATATTACGAGGGGGCCTTCCAAGCAGACTGGGCCAGCCTACCAGAGAATGTCTGTCAGCCAGCGCCTGATTCAACAGCGTGCATTCCTGCAGGCCAAACAGCGCATGGAGCGGATCGCCGCACGTAAAGCGATGGGGATCACTCCTGGCCGGCCTACAGTCAATATCAATGTGAGCCCGATTCCGACCTTTGCTCAGATAATGCAGGAGTCTTCCGGATTCTATTTTGATCCCTACCACTATTATGGTTACTGGTATGGTGCCCCGGGCTACGTGTTCCCTTGAATCCGTTAAGTGCTGGATTGACTTGAATCAGTCTCAGAGTTAATCCGCAGTTAAGTTTTTCCAGGCAGCGTCCGTACAAATTTGACGGCCTGATTGACCCACTCTTTCAGATCAATGTCCTCTCGCGTTCCTTCAGCTTTGACATAGATCATGCTTTTCATCACTTTGCCTGTGAAATCCATTTCGTGAGTAAATGGTTCCTTCAGTGCCTGCGCAGCGTTCTTCTCTCCCAGCCGTAACATGAGATTAGTCCCCGTGACTCCACAGCACATGTTGCCATTGAGCAGGAAACAGATTCCCCCAAACATTTTTCGCTGAGAATACCCTGCCCTGCGAGACAACAGTTGATGTATTCTGTCGGCGAGAGCCTCGTCGTATGCCATGTCAGCTTCCTCTAAGCCTGTCTGATATTGAATATTGCTTTCTCAAAACAAAATATTTCTTTACGCCTTTTTTGTCTAGATTACTGAACAAAAAAGGCTTGTCTGGTATTCTAAATAGGTGACGGGCAATCCTTTGAAATGTTAAGACGAAACAGGTACGACAGGATATGGTATTTTTCCGCAGCATAACTCTTTTCAGTATGCTTCTTCTGGTTAATAACAGTGGTTCTTTATCAGGACAGCAGACGGATACAGCGCCCGCTCAAAAGCCAGTTGGTGTAAAGTCGATGAGTCTGCCAGGTCTGGATAATGTCTTTCAGGTCGATGAGGCAGTTTACTCTGGTAGTGGGCCGGCAGAGCAGCGGAGTTTTGACGCCCTGCAAAAACTCGGAGTCAAAACCATCGTTAGCGTCGATGGAACCGAACCACATTTGGGAATGGCCCGGCGTGCGGGAATGCGTTATGTACATATTCCAATCGGCTATGATGGCGTATCAAACGATGCGGGGCTGGCTTTTGCACGCGTCGCAAAGGAGATCAAAGGCCCGGTTTATATCCATTGTCATCATGGCAAACACCGTGGACCCACTGCGACTGCGGTCGTCGGATTGTGTCGAGGTACTTTCAATCAGCAACAGGCTCTCGATTTTTTAAAGCGGGCAGGTACCAGTAAGGACTATGCGGGATTATGGAGAGACATCCGGAACTTTAAAGTTCCTTCCGCTGATACCCCGCTCCCGGAACTGGTGGAGTCCACACCAGTTTCCCCTTTGGTTAAAGCCATGTCGCAGATCAGCCATCATTTCGAATCACTGGATCAAATGCAGACGCAAAATCAACATCCCCTGGTCAGGAAAAAGAATCGCGAGACCCTGGTACTTCTGCAAGAAGAGTTCCGTGAGGCGGCACGTAAGTATGCCGACGACTATGATGAGATGTTTCAAAAATGGATGAGAGAATCTGAGAAACGGGTCGATACGCTGCAAACAGCATTTCAGAAGGATGACCAGAAGCAGATGGCCCGGGAGTTAAAAGCATTCAAAATGCAATGCAAACGGTGTCACGTCGCCTATCGGGATTGATTAGAGCTGAAATCAATGGCAATCAAGACCAGACACTGAACCCATACACAGAAGACAGATGGGGGACAACCGTTAAGTGAGTCTACACCTTTGAAAAACAGAAGAAATTTAAATTCAAGAGTTGTGATTCCCTTTCTTGATTGATGATAATGCATGCTCCTATCCAGTTTCGATAAGGGTATATTCATGCGATCATCTTTATTGTGTTTCCTCTCTTGTCTGGGAGTGATTTTGGGATACAGCCTCACCGTGCACTCGGAAGAAGCCAGTTCCAGGCAACGGTCAGAACCCGAAAAAATTGAGTCATCCTGGGATGACCTGCTCCATGGTATTGAATCACCTGAGGAGTGGGCAGAACATAAACAAGAGCTACGAAAACGTTATCTGGAGTTGCTCCGAGATCAGTACAAACCAGAAAAGCCTGATCTGCAAATCCAGTTTCATGATACAGTCATTGTAGACGGTATCTATCGCCGACAGTTGATCAGCTACCAGGTAGAAAAAGATGAACGGGCGCATGCCTACCTGGGAGTCCCCCTCAATTTAAGAGGACCTGCCCCGGCCATCGTTGCCTTGCATGGCACTTATAAATACGGCAAGCAGCGTGCAGCAGGTTTGATCGAAAACCCCGACAAGGCTTACCTTGATCATCTCTGTCGACGTGGTTATGTGGTAATTGCTCCCGATCATTTTGTTGCAGGACACCGGATCCCGGAAGCGGGGCCATATGACACCAAAGCATTTCATGAGAAACATCCACAGTGGACCTCGGTTGGAAAGTTTACCTACGAACATTCCATCGCCATTGATGTGCTGCAGACTTTGCGGGAGGTTAATCCCGACAAGATCGGCGTGCTGGGGCACTCGCTGGGAGGCCATGGATCAATGTTTCTGGCTGCCTATGATGAGCGAGTACAGGCAGCAGCTGGAAATTGCAGTGCCTCATTTTTCCGACAGAATGCGCGTGTCGAAGCCTGGGCGAGAGATCACTGGTATGTATATTTTAATCATATCCGCCCGGATCTTCTGGAAGGCAAATTGCCGCCGATTGATTTTCATGAAATCATGTCACTGATTGCACCGCGGGCATTTCTGGATCTCTCGGGACTCAATGATGGTGACCCTTTGACGCAGCGACAAAGAGTGCTGATGTTGATGAAGGTGATGGACGTCTATGAACTGGAGAAAGCACCTCAGAATTTTGCTTTTTTTGTTCATGGAAAAGGACATTCTGTGGCCCATGAATCACGTGCTCTAATGTATTCCTGGATGGATACACATCTCAAACCCGAATCTGAAACGAAGACAAAACTGGTCAAACCCTGACTTCTGCCTACGCAGAACTTCATCACAGCTCTGAGCATTCAACTAAGGTAGGAATAATATAGATGGAACTGTTGATCATCAGGCACGGAAAAGCTGAGCAGGCAGGCGTAGTACCAGGAGGAGATGCAGCCCGCCCCCTGACAGACCATGGCACTCACCAGTTTCGTAAGGTCGCTAAATGGATCGCCAAACATGATGCAGGTCCCGAGTTGATTTTACACAGCCCGCTTGTAAGGACGACTCAGACCGCTCAGATTCTGCAGGATGTTACGGAATTGAATGATGAAGCCTGCTATGCCCAACCCTGGTTGGGATTCGGTCTGAGCCTGGATTCGTTGATCTCTTTTGTGAGATCAACAGCCTTTGAACGAATCGCGATTGTAGCTCACATGCCCGACGTGGCCCGTTGCACTTCCGATCTGATTGGAGGGGGGGCAATCACTTTTAAACCTGGAAATGCAGCCTGCATTCAATTTGACTCCCTGATTGGTATCGGTCAGGGGAGCCTTAAATGGCACCTCAGTGCCCCATTGTTCTGAAATCTCAGTTCAAATGGGATTACTCAGTAGATGAGGCATTTTTAGCCTCGATTTTCTGCCAGGAGTGAGAGAATTCGCTCATCCGTCAACCGCTCAGCGACAAACTTTGCTGAACTGAAATCTCCGTAATTGCTGAACTCATGCGGAATCGAAACCACATAAGCTCCTGCTGCCACGCCAGAGCGGGTGCCGGTTTCACTGTCTTCCAGAACCAGCATATTTTTCGGACTGACTCCCATTTTTTCAGCAGCGGTCAGATAAATTTCCGGATGTGGTTTGCCGTGAGTGACATCCTCAGCAGTCAGGCTGATCGGGAAACGATGAATAATGTCAAACCGGGACAACAGAGATTCCAGGTAAGGACGAGGTGAAGATGTAGCAACTCCCTTGGGGATATCCAGTTCTTCCAGGAAATCCAGCAGTTCAAACAAACCCTCCATGGGTTTCAGATGCTGATCCAGCAGGGAACGGAAAATTTCCTGGCTTTCTTCCCAGAGTTCCAGAGGATCTTCCGGTTTATCCAGGAACTGAGTGAGGTGTTCAAACCCCTCATGAGCACGTCGGCCCATCATTCCTCTCAGAATATCGGGGGTCATTTTTTTCCCGCGTCGTTGCAACAGGGCATCGCCTGAGAGGAAAAACACGTGTTCTGTATTAAACATGATGCCATCCAGGTCGAAGGCAACCGCCTGAATGGGAGGGAGTTGAGACATAAAATCACTCTTTGGTTATTTATTAAAAACAAGCTATCCGTTGAGCGTAGGATAGTTGTTCAAACGCAGTGGTTCAACTTGACCGGCTAAAATACCGGTTTTTGCTTTCGATAACTCAGATCGAGCAGCTCCATAGGATGCAAGACGTGTAGAGGCTTTCTTGCCTGACGTATCTGCGAATCAATCTGGAGTGTGCAGCCGACGTTCCCACTGATGACCACTTCAGCCCCCGTATCCAGAATATTATTCAGCTTACGTTTGCCTAACTGATCTGCCATCTCAGGCTGTGTCAGATTATAGCTGCCTGCTGCACCACAGCAGATGGTGGATTCATTCAAGGGGATCAGGGTCAGTCCGGGGATCAATTCCAGCAGTTTGCGTGGCTGATTTTGAACTTTCTGTGCATGCACCAGATGGCAGGCGTCGTGATAAGTTGCCTTGAGGGTGATCTCTCCTTCGGGGGCGATCGGTCCCAGTTCAAACAGGAATTCCGAAACATCCTTAAACTTGCCTGCGAACTGTTTCAGTCGTGCTGTCTGTTCCGCAGTGGGCCCCGAAATTTCCTCCGCGATATGCCCATAATCTTTGAGCATGGCTCCACAGCCTGCGACATTGACAATAATGGCATCCAGACCTTCTTGATCGAAGGCTGCCAGATTCTGGAGAGCAAATTTGAGAGCCTCGTCGTCTGAACCGCTGTGGTAATGAATGGCGCCACAGCAGACCTGGCTGCGGGGGATGATAACCTCGCAGCCATTGGCTTGCAGAACGCGTGCTGTGGCGCGATTGACATGGCTGTACATTGCTTCTGAAACACAACCCGTAAACAGGGCCACGCGAGCTCTTTGGGTTCCCTGTGCCGGTAAGACTTCCGGTAAGGCTGGTTCTACAGGCTTGAGACGTGGTAGCAGATTGTGCATCCGTTTCAGTTTCTGTGGCAGCAACTGTGGAATACCGAGGATGTCAACCAGCTTATCGAGCTTTAAGAACTGCATCACCCGGGCCGGCATCAGCGAGAGGCGAATCCGGTTGGGATAGGGGAATAACCGGTACAGGATCCAGCGATGAAACCAGTCATTCTTCGCTCCCCTGCCCTCTTTGGCGTCCAGATGCTGCATGTCTACCCGGAACGGTTCAATTAATCTGCCATATTGAACTCCGGAAGGACACGCCGTTTCACAACTACGACAATCCAGGCAGAGATCCAGGTGGCCTCGAACAGATTCCGAGAGTTCAACGCGTTGATCAACGACCGCACGCATCAGATAAATTCGCCCTCGGGGGCTGTCATTTTCATTCCCTGTTTCCAGATAGGTCGGGCAGGCAGCCGTGCATAAGCCGCAATGAATGCAGTCCAGAAACTTCTCATAGGGAATCTCAGATCCCGGTATTTCTGCAGGATCTTTGTCTGCCGTGGTTGTTTGAGAAAAGGCACTTCCGGGTTTCATGGGATAACTCTTCTGGGGTGAAGCTTACTGATTATGATTGTTTCAGAACTTGTGAATCAGGATTTCACCAGCTCTGTAAATCGTCGTGTGTTCAATAACTGTAGAGGATCTAAGGCCTGTTTCAACTGCTGCATGAGTTCCCAGCCAGCAGGAGGCGAACAAAACAGTGGCAGCGATTCAGCCCAGTCAGATTCACACTGGTAAATGGTCAGGTAGCCGGTTCCTGGATCAATTACAGATTGCAGTTGCTCGAGAATCTGATTCACGTTTTCCAGTGAACTGGCAGAATCGGGTAAATGTCCGAATACGATTCCATCTGCTGCATGTGCCTGGGCTGCGATATTTAGACTGGTGGCAGTTTCGATGAATGACATCATTTGTGATGGTAAGACAACGGCTTTCAGCGTCACCGGATCATCTGATGACGTTTGATACTCAGTCAAAGCGTTATATAACTGAGAGGCCTGCGCTTCTTCAATAATCTGAGCATCGAGAGAGGAAATGGCACGCCATTCATCAATAATCTGCTGCGCCTGCCACTTTACAACATTTTCCGGACCTTCATAGCAGATGCAAACGGCATGATTATCATTGGGAAGTTCAATCCTTGATTCGGCAGTAATTTGTCGGGCCGCTTTACTGTTGCAGTATTCGATAGCAGTTGGCCGGGTTCCCGATGTCACAATCGCTTCCAGTGCCTGATCAACACTCTGGCAGGAATCGAAGTCAAACCAGACCAGTTGCATGCACTCTGGTCTGGGGCGCAAATTCAGAGAGACCTGGCTGATAACTGACAATGTTCCCAGAGAGCCGATGAGCATTTTACCAAGGTCATAACCGGCGACATTTTTGACAACTCGACCCCCGGATTTGAACAGATTCCCTACTCCATCGACTGCTGATATACCAATCACGTAATCACGAATCGTACCATAGGAAAAGCGCCGTGGTCCTGAAGTATTGGTGGCGATCACTCCTCCGATGGTAGCCCGGTTAGACTGAGGTACGTCGATCGGCAGACGCTGTCCTTCGGCTGAGATGATTTCATTTAACTGGTCCAGTCTCATTCCAGCTTCGACAGTGATAGTCATGTCGCGGACCGGATAATCAACGACTCGATTCAATTGAGAGGTACAGATCAAAGGACCTGAATGACTGTCGGGGCAGCAGACAGACAGCGAGGTGCGGCCTCCCACTGGGAAAGTCTGTTTGCGGGCAGATGTTGCATTGTCACTCAGGAATCGACTCAATTCAGACTGGGATGTCGGAACAAAATCTTCCGGAGTACCGGAATGTGTGAGTGTCATAAATGGTCTTTCAATCTGTTGTGAGCAAAAAAGCAGCATGTCCTGCTGGGACATCAACAGTAGTTGTAGATCAGTGTGGAGCCCGTCGGCCAGGGTGTGATAAACTGACAGCTGCCTGCGATTTTTCTCCATGGGGAGGAAGTACCTTGTCGCGACTGCAGATCTGACGGGGATTGAAAATATTACGAACCTTCTCCATCTGGGAGAGATCCGTTTCATTGAAGATCCGACTCATAAAATTGATTTTCTCCACACCAATACCATGCTCGCCGGTCACACTGCCTCCCAATTCCAGACACTTGGAGAGAATCTCTTCACTGGCTTCCATTACCTGTTGAATCTGATCCTGATCGCGTTCATCAAACAGCAGAATCGGGTGTACGTTTCCGTCACCAGCATGAAAGACGTTCACAATTCTCATGCCATATTTCTGACTAGTGGCTTCAATAAATTCCAGGATTTCCGGTAAGCGGGTTCGGGGGACGACACCATCCTGAGTGCAGTAACTGGGACTGAGTCGACCAATGGCTCCAAATGCCTGCTTGCGGCTTTTCCAGATCAAAAGCCGTTCCTCTGGAGTGTCTGCCCGCTGAATTTCCCGTACGTTATGTGCATTACAGATCTCGACAATCCGTCGTGCTTCCTCATCTAAGGCGATTTCCAGTCCGTCGACTTCGATCAGCAGAACTGCGCCCGCATCGAGGGGGAAACCAAAGTGAAAGGCTTCTTCAATCGCTTGTATGATGCCTTGATCCATCATTTCCAAAGCAGAGGGAATGATACCCGCTGCTATGATTTCCGAGATCGCCCGGGTCGCATCAGAGATGGTCTGGAACACCGCCAACATAGTGCGATGTGCCTCTGGATCGCGTGTCAGACGTACAATCGCTTTCGTGCAGATGCCGAAAGTTCCTTCATTTCCGACATAGACTCCATGCAGATCGTAGCCTGGCGTTTCTGCTGTCGGGCCCCCCAGATTGATTACTGATCCATCGGGGAGAACTGCTTCAAGTCCGAGTACGTGATTCGTCGTGACTCCATATTTAAGCGTATGCGGTCCACCAGAATTAGTCGCGATGTTTCCGCCGATGGTGCAAGATCCCTGACTGGATGGGTCCGGCGCGTAGTGGTAACCGGTGCCTTTCAAGGCATTGGTCAGATGCAGGTTCACCATCCCTGGTTCAACGATTGCGTAACGATCGCGTAGATTGATTTCAAGAATCTGTTTCATACGCGTCAGGACAATCATGACTCCCCCGCCGATAGGCAGGCAGCCCCCCGAGAGGCTGGTTCCCGCTCCTCGAGCCAGAAAGGGAACGTTAAACTGATTGCAGATTTTGACAATTGATGAGATCTGTTCTGTAGACGTTGGAAAAACGACGATGTCGGGGGCCGATTTGTCAACGATATAGCCGTCACATTCATAGACAAGTAGTTCATCTGCATCGTAGAGCAGACTGTTTTTCCCTACGATTTGTGTCAGCTGTTGAATCAGTGAGGAAAACGGGCCGCTACCACGCTCCAGTTGTTCCAACACGGGAGCGACAAGATGCGAGGTCTGGTTGTCTGGGTCAACCATTGTGGGGGCTGCTTTCAATGAATGATGAAAGGAAAATGCAAAATTCTATAACTGGTTATTGTAAAACAAAATAAGGTTAAGATTCAATTCCGGGAAACCTGCCAATTGGTCCCCAATTTTGGAAAGAAGAGTGTTCTTCCAGCTGGGCAAATTACTAATAGAGTAACTCAATGAGGTTATTTTGAATTCACCCAGATTGGGCTCGACCATGCCATTTCCCCGTTGGATTGAATAACGCGTACATAGTACCAGTCAGCTTGGTTTCCGTCACCCGCGTCCGTGAATTCAAAGTCTGTTTCCCATTGATTCTGAAAAACAACCCGGTGCAGCATCGCTGATTCCCAGGGGAATGGACGTGTAAACAACATTTCATTACTTACGGCTAACTCACCTAGAGTCTGTGTTAGCTGGCAATCACTGGGTTGGGTGCATTTAATGCTGACTTGAGTCTGTTCATTTCCCTGAATTCGCAGCACAATCGCTTTCTGAGACCAGTCGTCAACCTGTTGTTTCAATGCTGTAAAAGACTGGACAATCAGTCGATTTGATGAAACATCCAGGATTTGATCTCGACGGAATTCATCGAAAGGCCCCGGTGTGAAACAGGGTTGAAACTGCTGAATCTCACCTCCCTCCACATGTATGGCAAAATTCCAGTCTGCTGTCCCTCCCCAACCCAGGGCGGGCCACGGTCCCCAGCCGTATTCGAAGCGGAGTACAACCGGATGATTCCAGGACCGGTTATCAGGAATGTTGTCGACTGGAAAATCACGATGTATCACACGGCCGTTTTTCAGGACTTCGACCCGGTCGATTTCATCCCAGCCTCGCACGTGAACTTTGATACGGCGATCAGGGGTGAATGAGAGCTCCTGTCCCATCATCTGGTCATTCAGGAAGAAATCGAGTTCAATGCGGTCACCAGTTACCGCATACGTGCGACGATTGCGGATCGCGTCAAACAAGGCTTCTCGAGACAGTTCAGTGGCTTTGATGGCTGCCAGACCCTCGCGATATCCACCGGGATGTCCGAGGTGATCATCGGTACTGGCAATGACCCCCAGTCGGTATCCCTGATTGAGATAGTACTGCAGCGTGTGCTTTGTCCAGCGTCCCCCCTCTGTATGTCTTTTATACGGAAAAGGAGCCCGATCATGTTCAGCGCAACCCCATTCTGAATGAATTTCCAGGACAGGTGACACTTCGGGGGCCAGTTTCGTCGCGTCAAAACCACGGTGCCCCAGTCGATTAGCAGGGTGATGCGGGATCAGCAGACAACCCCGGTTTCGTGCAAATTCCTGAAGTTCAGCCAGATCTTCGATCAGTTCATAATCTCCTCTGAGATCCGGATAGAGAATGTGATAGTCCCCCTCCTGAGTGCCATGTCGCTCATAGCCTAGAATCGTGACAAACTCCCCCGGTCTGTCGAATTGTCTGGCAAGCTCAACCACTTCCGGCCAGCGGGAGCGGGCTATATGAAATCCATTCTTCCATTTGTGGGATATTTTGCCATCGTATTCCACAATATCAGGCCAGTAGGAATGGGGAGTGAAAGCGTAGAAATCGAGATGGTTCCGGGCGATTTCAAAGGAGCGATCCAGAGAGCCCTGGGCATAGCCCACATGGTTGTGGTTATGCAGGTCTCCGAAATAAGTCTGGTATTCTGTGGTCATGGATTTGGCGCTTGTGCATTGCTTTGTTTGAAGAAATCAAAATCTCTCACTTCAGAGTATCTTGCAGCGGAGCGTTCTACAAATGGCATTTACCGATTCTAATCTAAATACAGACTTAATCGTGTAAAACAGAGCTTCAACGCGTCCATTTCAGCCATTTCATCAAAAGGGACTTCAGAAACGGGGTAAGACGAGTGCGGTTAAACTGATCCCCGATTTTACGAATCGCATCCGCCTGAGTTGGATAAGGATGGATCACACTGGCTAACTTTTTAAGACCGGTCCTACTCTGCATGGCCAGGGTGATTTCAGAAATCAAATCACCCGCATGTGCTGCGACGATCGTTGCACCTAGAATCTTATCTGTTCCCCGTTTGACATGGACCTTTACAAAACCGGCGGTTTCATTATCCAGGATCGCTCTATCGACGCCGTCCAACTTCTGGATAAAGGTGTTGACGGGAATACCTTTTTCTCTGGCTTGATGCTCATAGAGTCCCACATGTGCTACTTCTGGGTCGGTATACGTGCACCATGGGACGATCAGGCGACTGGCTTTGCTTCTGCCAGGAAATAGCGCATTGCCAATTACCAGCCGAGCCTGAAAATCAGCATTGTGGGTAAACTTTAAGTGAGAGCAGATATCCCCTGCACCATAAATATCCGGATTTGTGGTCTGCAGGTAGTCATTGACGATCACACCAGATAGTGGATTGTATTCAACTCCGGCTTGTTCCAGTTCCAGACCTTCAACATTAGGGGTTCTTCCGGCTGCTATCAGGATTTCATCGACCTCCAACTTGATTGTCTGCCCTGCCGTTTCAATCGTCAGAAGTTTTTCCTGTTCGTTCTCAGAGACCAGAGAGGTGTTGGCATTGAAGACGAGTTTAACACCATCTCGATCCAGTTTTTGCTGAATGATTTGGGCAGCGTCTTTATCTTCCCTGGAAAGAATCTGCGCATGAGATTCGATGAGTGTGACTTGTGAGCCAAAGCGGGCAAAGGTTTGTGCGAGCTCACAGCCGATTGGTCCACCTCCGATGACTGCCAGTCTGGATGGAAGTTCTGTCAGAGAAAAAATATTCTCATTCGTCAGATAGTTGATGTTTTTGATACCGGGAATGTCAGGGACCGCAGGACGTCCTCCCGTTGCGATAACGGCCTTTTTGAAGTGAAGTGTCTGCTCCCCAACTTTGATTGTTTTGCGGTCAAGAAAACGACCTTCACCAAGATAAACATCGACACCCAGTTCCTGAAAACGACGAGCTGAGTCGTGATGGCTGATCTCGGCTCTTAATTTCCGCATGCGCTGCATCACCTCCTGGAAATTAACAGAGGTGGCTTCGGGGGCCAATTCGATCCCCAAGTCTTTTGCATTTAGAATTTTGTGTATAGCTCTGGCAGAAGAGATGATCGCTTTCGAAGGGACACATCCGGTATTCAGGCAGTCTCCACCCATGAGACCTCGCTCAATTAATGCGACTTTCGCTCCCAGGCCAGCAGCTCCCGCCGCTGTTACCAGACCAGCGGTTCCCGCTCCGATGATTACCAGATTGTAGCGCCCACTGGGAGTGGGATTGGACCAGTCGGTGGGATGAACCTTTTTGATTAGATCCTGATTGAATTCATCATCGGGAAGTAGCTGAATACGATCGGTCATACTCGTTTTCTCTGTCCTGATTCAGAATGTTCTATTAGCGTTGTTGAAGGCGTTGAGCGATGAGCTTTACCAGAAACGGAAAGGTGCCCAGTAAAATGAATGCGAATATGAGTTGAGGCGTCAAGATGCCTTTCGCGCCGTGTTCAGACAATTCCTGCAGAGTGGGAAAGCTGGTACCAGCATAAACGAAGACGGCAGTCCCGGGAAGCATACCTGTTTGGCTCACCCACCAGAAGGTCGAGATCCGGATTGTCGTCAGGCCCATAACGACATTAATCAGAAAGAAGGGAAACGCGACTACGAGTCGCATGAAAAAGAGGTAGAACGCACCCTCTTTTTCAAACTGCTGATTGATCTGCTGAAATTTATTCTGGTAACGGGATTGAATCGAGGATCGGAATAAATAGCGACTGGTTAAAAATGCCAGAGTGGCTCCTGTTGTGGAAGCAAAACTGACCAGAATCAGTCCTTTCCAGAATCCAAAGAACCAGCCATAGGTCAGCGTCAGTGGCACTGCCCCAGGTAATGAAAGCCCCGTAATCCCCGCGTAGATCAGATAGGCGACGAGGTAGATTGAAACCGGATGCTGAGCTGCAAACTGTTTCCAGTAACTTTCCTGGGAAGCGAAGTATTCGAGTGTCAGCCGGTCCCGGAAAAAATAATAACCCAGCCCGATGACACAAGCGAGAATCAGAAATACCACCAGGCGTACAACGCCAACTACAGGCTGATGCTGCTCAGATTGATGATCAGGCTGTTCTGGTTCAGGACCCGCAGCGTTCACCTGGAAGATTCCCTCTGATCTAAAGAGGTTGGCTTGATGACTCTGACCCCGATCGCAACAATCGCGATGCTGTATGTCGAACTGCACTGACGTTTAAGATCCGTCAATGCAGGTCAACTAGAGAATAGCCCGGATCTTTTCCAGAAACTCTTTGTTGGTTGGGAACTTCTTGAGCGTGCTGCTCAATTGCTCCATGGCTTCAACAGGATTTAAAGAGATCAGACTTCTACGAAGCATGGTGACCCCTTCGAGTGCTTCCGGTTCGAGAATTTTTTCTTCGCGTCGCGTCCCGGACAGCGTAATATCAATTGCTGGGAAGATACGTCGGTCGGAAAGTTCCCGGCTGAGGACCATTTCCATATTACCGGTTCCCTTGAATTCCTGGAAAATCACTTCATCCATCCGGCTGCCGGTATCAATCAGGGCTGTGCCCAGAACTGTCAGTGAGCCACCTTCATCAAAGCGGCGGGCGGTTCCAAACATTTTCTTGGGAATGTCCATCGCTTTCACATCCAGACCACCGCTCATGGTTCGGCCGGTATTCCCAACCCATTTGTTGAAGGCACGAGCGGTTCGGGTGATACTGTCCAGCAGGATGAAGGCATCTTCACCGGCTTCCGCCAGACGCTTGCCCCGTTCGAAGATGAGCTGGCTGGTGCGGACATGGCTTTCAACATCCCGGTCCATTGAAGAGGAAATAACCTCGCCTTTAATGGAGCGTTCCATTTCGGTTACTTCTTCAGGCCGCTCGTCAATCAGCAGGACCATCAGGCGGATTTCAGGATGATTCTTACTGACGGCTTCAGCAATATCCTGGAGCAACATAGTTTTACCGGTTCGAGGAGGTGCAACAACGAGAGCACGTTGTCCCTTTCCGATGGGAGTCAGGAGATCCATTACCCGCATCGTGATCGGCATGGGGCCAGTTTCGAGTTTGATCTGCTCGAATGGATTGATTGGTGTGAGCTCATCGAAGGATTTGATTTCCATGTACTCTTCGATGGTGCGCCCATCGATAGTTTCGATGCTCTTCAGGCGAGGCCCTTGCCCTCTGGTACCCGGACCAACTTCGCCCCGAATCAGGATACCTTCACGCAGATTGTGTTTTTCAATCAATGAACTGGAAACAAAAGCATCAGAATCCTGAGCTTTGTAGTTCACTTTGGGGTCCCGGATGAATCCGTATGCTTTAGGGTGCAGCTCCAGAACACCTTCAATAACACCTGTGACATTTTCATTGGCGGCAGGTGATGTAGAACGGGACCGGCGTTGTTGGGGTTTGGCACCGGTACGCGACCGACCTCCCCGGTTATTACTATTGCCAGCGCGACCGCGATTGTTCGCTCCCTGCCCCGGGCGTCCCTGAGCATTGGGGGTATCTGATTTTCTTCTCCGTCTTCGACGACGGCGATTGCCTCCAGATTTATCGCCGGAACGGTCATTGTCTGTCTGGTTGGCGCTGGGCTCGTCGTCTATGGAATCAGCAGGAAAATCTGACATATTTTCATCTTCTCTTTCAGTGTCTGCTTCAGTAGAAGAGTGAGGGTTTTCGAAAAGCTCGAGGTTATCTTCTGCCTTACGATGATATTCGTCCTGCAGTGATTCAGTTTCACTTTGTTCGACAATTTCCTCGGCAGGTTTTTCCGCTTTTTTGCGTGTCCTGGTAGTTTTTCGACGGGTGGTTTTTGGTTTATCTGAAGTTTCAGAACTCTTTGCAGCCATACAGAAACACCAAATGATAATAAAGAAGTAAAGAAGTAATTAGAGATACAACTACGGCACTCACATGACACGACCAGCTCGATACATGATTTCAAATCAGACCACTGACAGCGCGGAGCTCACAGGGAGACTGAAAAGTAGCTGGCATTCTTCTGAATGTGCCGATTCTTTTTTCAGCGGAAACCGACTCGAGTCAATTCTTACAATTATGACCTGGTCTTGATCTCATGAAGAAAGATTTACACTGGGAAATCGTTCGCCCGCTTGAGGACTCGGCCGTCTTGGCCTGTTATCTTCCCGTATTAGGAGGGTCATCGCTTTGGCTATTGTAAAGAGATGAGGCCCTGGCGTTGAGAACAGCGAACTTGCAATGTCTGTTGACTCAAGCCTCTGTTAGGTGATGGTCTTGCCGATATCCTTTCAGGCAAAAATTATGGTCAAAACTGATACTAGAAATTCAATCGTTTCTTATGTACTCCGTCAACCAATAAATGGTTGCTAATACGGAACTTTTAAATGTTTTACTTGTGAGACAATCTCACTTTTTTCGTCAGAGGACTCCAGTGAATTGGGAGAATAAAATTGATCCAATCCTTGAGCCAGCTTGCTGTTTCGAACATAAATCAACCCCCCGGGTTGAATCATTGGTCGCATCTCAGACCAACAGAAAGCAAGGCTGTTCTGCCTCAGGGGCAGATACGCAAAGTCTCTTAAAGTGCATCCAGAAAGAGAAAAACTTTCAAGAAGAAGCATTCCCGAGTAAATCGGGAATAGTGCTGTTGAGGAACTGACGACCCGCTGGTAACGACTCAACTCACTTAAAAGCCAAATTGGTAACCAGTGAAATTAAATACTCACTGGATGCTGGAAATTTGATCTCAAAAAGCGGGAGAGATCCTCAGTGGAAATAACGGCTTACCAGAGATTGCTTAGTTAGTAGTGTTTACCAAAACCTACATGTAGCGTCAATACTAATCGGTTTGGAAGCCAAGTCTGCTAACATCATAACTTATCGTCAATTAAAGTCAATTGACTATTCTGTTTCTGACGAATGTTTTGTTCAGTCAGTTCGGAATGCAGTAATTATTCATTGTTGAGCCCATTTGTTGCTTCAGAAATAGACTCCTTGTTTAAGGTTCCAGATTGTCAGGCAATCCTTGGGGATAAGTGCGGTGGATATAATCATGAATACGCTGGATTCGATTCCCCGGGTCGGGATGCGTACTTAAAATTTCCGGTTGCCTCCCTCCTCCTGCAGAGCGTTTCAGAATCTCCATGACCCCGGTCATGGCATATGGGTCGTAGCCTGCCATGACCATGAGTTTGATCCCCCAGCGGTCTGATTCCAGCTCGTCGCTGCGACTGTATTTCATATTTACCATGGAGCCGATCATTTGTGCCATCTGGGCACTGCTGACATCTCCGCCTGCCACGCCTGCGGCTCCTACCAGCCCCTGCGTGAATTCCTGTTGGGCCATGTGCTGTGCTCCATGTCGCGACAAAACATGCCCCATTTCATGTCCCAAAACTCCTGCCAGTTGTCCTTCAGTTTCAAGTTGTCGAAACAGGCCGGCGGTAATAAATATCTGCCCCCCAGGTAAGGCGAAAGCATTGATTACCTGGTTGTCATTGAGCAGGTGGAAGTCAAATCGGTAGGGGTTCCTGCGCCCCTGTTTCCTCAAAGACGCATTCAGACTCACCAGCAGTTTTTCACCCACTCGATCAACGTATGCTTGTGCTTCCTGATCCGGATGCTCGCCATGATGCTGATCCAGAATCGCAGGGAGAGCCTGTAATCCAAGTGCAATTTCCTGTTGCTCGGTTAGAGCGACCCGCTGGCTTTCACCTGTGATCTCATTGACATCGGATTTCATCAAAAACGAAATCAATGAGAACAGCGCGATCCCGGCAGCGACAACCAGTCGCAGTTTCAGAGAAGAATCATGTGATCCATGTCCCGTACGAATATACCGCGGCATCGAGAGTAATTCCTGAATACATACATTAAAATAAAGTTGGAAGTGAGAAGAATTTTAACATGCAGTTCAGAAAAGACATCTGAGATTAATTAATTTTTCAGTCGGGGCGCGGGGTTATCGAATAGCTTCGCGAAGGCTCTTCCAGACTACGGATATAGTGCCAGATGGCCTCAAACTGTTGTCGGGCATCACCATTCAGAATTGTGGAAATCTTTGTCGTTTCTCCGTCTGCGGAAAGTTTTGGCATCTTGGTTGAGATGTCAAATCGAGGAGGATCAAGGACGAATCGATGATAATATTCCGGAGTCAGGCGTTCGCGAATATGCACAAAATTGATTCCGAGAGCGATTCTGGTTTTCTCATCTCCCGAAGGTTGCAAGTCCCCTATGCCATGGCACTGACGACAGTCCAGTGCCTGCCTGGTGGTAAGCTGCTTACCCGTATCAATCAGAGTCTCATGCTTTTCCTGCAGGCTGGAGTCAAGGTGGGAGTTAGTCTGTGAGGGGATGCCATGTTCCTCTCGGAGACCCGTAGCCAGGAGATGGGCATGTGCTGGGAATTGAGGCATACGGGATTTCAGCCAGGGACGGGGACGCCATTTGATTTCGCCTGCCAGAAAGGACTCCAGCCATCCCGATTTCAATTTCTCCCCCGCCCATGTCAGAGATGGTAAGGGTTCAGGCGGTAAGCCAGACTCCCCCTCATCAACGACAATCATGGCCCGTGGGCTCTGGATTGTATCGCGGTGATGGCAGGCGACACAGTTCAACTGTTTCGTCCAGCGATCTGAGATTTCGGAGAAGTTCCTCTGTTGTAAGGATTCAGTTCCAAAATGCAGGAAGGCCTGGATCGACTCTTTTTCAACTGTAGTGAGACTGAATTTCGGGATTCCACGAGCGATTTCATTCTCTTTTGACAGACAGCCATTCACAGTTGGCTGGCCGGTCAACACAGAGCGTTTGAGGGTGAGAGGCTGATCATCTCCCTTTAGGGAGCCGTGGCAGCGGGCACAGCCCAGCGTCTCATAGTATAGTTTTTGTCCCCGCTGTGCCGATCCAGCCGGGGGGATCATGGCGCTCGGGATTTTGCCTTCTGAACGCTCGATCAGAAATGCCGATAATTCTGCCGACTCAATTGGTGTTAATCTAAAGTCTGGCATCCTGCTCCAGGGGTGGTGAAGATGTGGTAACTCTAAAAAACGAGCCAGCTGTGAGTGACTGAATTTTCGTTTGAGCAATGCCAGAGAGTGTCTCTGGTATTCGTCGGCTTGGGGGTTATCTGTATTGAAGTGATGGCAGTTGATACAACCCAGATCCTCGAAGCGTTTCGCGCCAGATTCTACTAACTGCTCAGAGGCTGGAGGGTCGGGGTTCAGGGGCAACCCGGGTTCGGAACGAACAGGTTTAGTAGCCCGCGACACAAACCAGGCAGTTAGGTCTGCTGCCTGTTGAATCGTCTGTTTTGAATCCGGGGGGCCTAACAGGTGAGGCATGCGGGTATCTGGTTTCAGGCTGTGCGGGTTGCGTAGCCAGTGAAATAGCCAGCGTTTGCTGATCCGGTTTCCGATATTATCAAGGTCGGGAGGAGACTGGTTCAGCTCAGGCATCCTCGACAGAGATTGCGCTGACGACAACTGCTCAGCATCAAAGGTGAACCCTGTTGAGTTTTCCTGGTTAACCCCGTGACAGGTGTGACATTTGAATTCGGCGAATAACGCCCGCCCTGCCCTGATCTGTCGCATTTTCTCCAATAGCCGATCATCGCTTAAATGAGTTAGAATCGTGGGAGGCACGGGTTCGGTGGCAAACTGAGAACCCTGCCAGAGGATTCGTAGATGGGCTCCCCCCTTTAAAGGACTCTGGTAATTCAGACGAATTCGGTTATAGCCTTTTTCCAATGTAACTGCAGCGGGTGGGGCTTGTTTGAGATCAGTTCCTTCTGCTTTCAGAACAAGTTTCTGATTGATTGCCATGCGACAATTTCCACTGCCTTCCATACTGAAATAGTATTTTCCAGACAGGGGGACCTGCAGAAAACCTTCTGCTGTGGCTGAGAATGTTCCGGGTTTAAGAAAAGGGGTGACCGGTTCGTTCTCATTGACCGAAAGGGCCAGCATGCGGGATGAGCGTGCGTCATCGTTTATCTCTGATGTGGCATTATCCTGATGGAATTTCCAGAGAATACCTGGTTTCAGTTGCTGACGCTGCGTGAGTGTCAGCAATCGCATTTTCTTACGACGAGTCAACTTGTCCGAATCCATTTTCTGTGTGGATACGGAGTTGATTGTGTGGTAGTAAGTTTGTTTCAGGTTTGTGCCTGTCTCTGAGGTCAGGTGGTAAGAAATACCCATCTGCATTACTGGTTTGACGGACTGGAGTTCGAGGAAGACAGTCCGCTGATCGGGCAGCAAAGTCGCAGAAAGTACTTCCACTTCATCCCGCCCTTCAACCTGTGGGGCGGAGACTCGGTATTCCGGGGAACCGTAATTTTGAGACCAGAGGTAATTCCACTGCTGAATCGCATAGTTGTCTGGATTCTCTGCAGTTTTTCTTTCCAGTACATTTGAAAATGACAGAGAGATCCCGTTCTGCATCGTTTTGACAGCGACAGGGAGATCGACAGGCTGACCCGTGTAACGCACGCGCTGCAGGCAGCCATCTTGCACCGCATTTGTCACCCAACCTTTCATTCCACTGACGTAAAGTTGTCCATCCCGGGGGCTGAATCTTCCCCGCATTACGCCTGAATCAAAAATCAAGGGGAGCGTTAAAGTGCCACCCTGAGATTGCCCCTGGATTACCTCTCGAAGTGTCAGCATGAGTTTGCTCTGACCATAAGAAAGGTGCAGCAACTGGTTTTGGAGAGGCCCCCACTCACGACTGGTGACCCAGACCTGGCCGCCGCTCGAATTGTCCTGCAGGCGAGGGATCCAGCATAACGGCCGATCGTAGCCCAGCGGACGTTCTGTCGTGATACGTGGGCCGCCATATCCGTAGTATCCCCCGGGACTGATTTCTGTGATGTTTGAGGCGGGAGTCCAGTTACCTTCCTGGGGAGAAGCTGTGATGATATTGCCGGGCCCGATTCCCATCCCGTTAGGATTACGGAAGCCGGAAGCGATGTTGGTCAGTTGGCGACCATTGGAAGAAACCTGCATCACTCCCTTTTGGGCATGCATGAAATAAAAGTTGCCGAAAGAGTCGGTCTCCAGGCAGGTGACGTAATCATGGCCTCCGGGCGATGTGGAGTACTGATTATGAAAACATTCATAGAAGTCTGCTTCGTCATTCAGATTCTGGTCGTGCAGGATCGTAATTTGATCCCGTCCCAGCACATGAATTTTATTCTGCACAACTTTGAGTCCCAGGGGCTGAAACAGACCGGTCGCAAAGCGTTTCCACTTCAGGTTCTTCAGGTCCTGGTCGATCCCCTTCACCAGCCAGACATCGCCATGTACGGTGGCGACAGCCAGGTCTCCGTTATCCAGAAAGTCGTGACCGCTGATGAAAAAGAGGGCTCGATAAGGATTTTCGAAGGGAATAGAAATTGTATCCACGACATAGGGAGCGTCATCCATGCTGACGACTCCTTGTGTTCTCAGGAGTTCATTCCAGCGGGACGGCCCCGGTATCAGGAGTGGCTGTAAGGAAGCCGATGTCAGACTGGGAGTGGGGAACTTTTGCTGAGTGTCCTGAGCCGTATTGATTTGATAGAAGATGTTGAAATGTTGTGTAGATTTTCGGGGCGGAATTTCAAAGACCGCAGTTTGCGTTTTTCCATTGTCGATGATTCGGGGCAGGATTTGGTCCCAACCGTCGCATCCAATGGTAAAGGGAGACTGTGGATCCTTAGAAATAAACAGCATTCTACCATCAGGTACTGTTTTCACCTGACTGGCGTCCGCAATGTGCAGTTGCAGACTTTGGTTACCCGGACCGATTTCAAATGACCGGGTGAAACAATGGGGGCCTTGATTCTTCAGCAGCCAGGGGGACTCAAAAACAGTTGTCTCACCGATTTGATATTCCAGCGTGACACGGTCCCGATTGACGTGCGAGCCGAGAAAACGACAGGGGTATTCTGGACTCCAGCCGGGACCCTCCTGTGTCGAAAAGTGAATCGTTCCCTCCGGAGCCGGGGCCCGGATCAGTCCGAAACGCTCCGGATATGGTTTCAGGAAGCCCCCAGTCCAGAGACCACGCAGTTTACAGTGTCTGGTATCATAACAGGCGGTCCCTGTCTGCTGTTTACCGACCCGGATTGAGAGTCCCTTCTTAACGGGACCCGAGGGGAGAGGCACAATACTGGCCAGCCAGTTACCCATGTCTGTCTGTTGCCAGCGGTTGTCCTCGGTCGCCTGGACTGGTTGTTCAAAGCCGACCGATTCTTTGCCCCAGTGATCACGGACCTCTTTTTTTTTAACTGGTTCCTTTTGAGAAACCTGGGTTCTGGTTTCCAGGGGAATGAGCTTACCAGAGGCTTCTTCAAGTGTGTTTAAGTCTTTGCCTATCTCATCAAATGAGAACAGAATCAGCGTTTCGGCATCTGTTTTGAGAGGTTTGGGGGGCACCTGTGTGAAATCACGCGCCCCTTTGGTAATCCGTAATTCATCCAGCAGGCCGTCACTGAAGATTGACTTCTCTACCAGGCCGCCGATCCGAAGATTCCCCGAGGCCATCTCTGTTTGTTTTGGGGCAGGCAGTGAAGCTTCCAGCTCTCGTTTACCATCGACAAACAGTTGAATCCGGTCAGGTTCCAGGGTCATGGCCACGTGATGCCATTTCTGGTCACAGATGTTGATCCTGGTTTTGTATTCGCCTCCCTGCCCCGGGAGATATACACTGAAGAAACCGCTGCGGGCATAAGAATACATCTCCCAGTGGGCCGGGTTGCTCTTCTTGCTGGAGGCGAGGAAGACATTAAATCCTGATTTCGAATTCAACTTGACCCAACAGTCAGCACTCAGATGTTTCGATTTTTGAATTGTTTCAGCGGGAATGGAGATCGAACCTGCATTGGTATTGAGTGCCTTTCCCCACTTACCTGGACCGAGCAGAGAGACCGAATTATTGCTGGCTGGTTTCTCAGGGGGACGTTTGAGCTCGTGTATGTTTCTCCCCGCTGCCCAGGCTGTCGCCCGACGCAGTATTTCGCAAGCTTCGAAGGTGTCGTACGTTTTTTCACTGTGCCCCAGCAGTGTCTGGAAAATGCGTCCCTTACCGTAATGATAGGTCCAGGCCAGCGGCTCCCGTTTTCCGGTTACTTTAGATTTGGCCGTAATGATAGGTTCAACGGGCTCCGTGCCAGCCTGTCGAAAATAGAGTTCGTCGGTTACGGGGAAATTCTGCAGATTGTGCGTCAGCGGGTGAGAGTCATCAGTGATCAGTACTTCAAAATTTCCGAACGCATCGTGGCCGCTTTTCTGTTCCCCTTTTCCGTCATGGTTCCAGACCCGCCTGACGATTTTACGATACTCCGGCCAGTCAGATTCCCCCGCTTTGGGCAGCGAGAAATGAAAAGCGCCGTTGGAGAAGTGAATCAGGATCAGCCCCCCTCCTTTCTGGAGGTAATTCATAAAGGCGGTTCGCGACGCCTCACTTAATGGGGTTCCATCGTGCCAGTTGGTATAGTTTTGAATGATGACCTGGTAGTCTTGCAGAGGTTTTTGTGAGAGTTCTTCAATGTCATTTGAGACATCGACCTTGATACGCGGATCCCGCTCCAGCAGTTGTTTGATCGCAGGAGTTGTTTTTTTCCAGTTATGCCAGGTGTGTGCTTCATTGCCTGCGAACATCAACACGCGAATCGGGCGATCATCCACAAGCGCAGGTGTTGTCCCCTTGATTCCTGTGAGGGCCGAGGTGATTTCCGCATGGGTATAATAGCGTGCTTCAACACCCTGGGCCGGGACTGATGCTTGCGCTGTCCAGGCAATCGCGTTGAGAATGAATTTGCGAAACGCAGCGTTCTGCCAGTTATCATAAAAGTGGCCGCAGGTGGTCCCGAAACCACGTCCTCCATTTTCACGTTCTTTTGCCCAGGCGACGACATTCCCCTGCTCTGTTCTGCCTTGCAGGGCAGGAACTTCCAACAGCGGTGTCAGTCGCGGGTCATTCTGCTGAAAACGGAGATTGAAGTAAAACTCCTCGCGCATTTCAAACGGTTTGACTCCACGACAGACTGGATGATCTGCATGAGAAAGCACGACGGGGGCTTGCAAGGTTTTAATGGCAGAATACCATTTACGGACCCCGTTCTCCTCCCAGTCAAAATAGCCCCCTGACCAGTTTTGGATCTGTTTTGAGTACTGGTCCGGTGCGAATGTAGAGAAATGAAAGGTCAGAAAGCCACAACCTCGGTCGATCTGCCTCTGAATCTGCTGCAGGTGCTCCTGGTTTGCAAAGTGAGGAGCTTCGGTAAATTTCTCACCGTCCCGGCCATCGGAAATGACCATGATGGTGTCTGCGTCATTCAGAGTGGCGGGATTTTCTGGCCAGCCATCAAGATGATACTCAACACGAACCTGATCCTGTATATTGGAATTGTCCAACATGACTTTGAGTAACTTGACCGACCAGGGATAGTCGTGGATTCCATTTCCCACGGGACCATGGCTTTTGGGGCCGGCGATCAGGACCACTTTCTTCTTGTGAGTTTTTTCCACCAGTGACTCAGTGGCTTCGGCAATGGTCGAACTGGAAAACAGACATACGCAGAAAGTGAGAATGAGTGCTCGATAACAAGTCACGATAACTGTTCCTCTGGTTTTCTAAGCTGGCCCTGGCAATCCCATGCGGGACAAGTGCCAGAAATTATCGGGTGACGTTCATGGAACTATCCCAAATTCTACAGCGAAGTTATGGAAAAGACTTTCATTACAGGAGAAGATTATTCGTACCTCTCTGGAATTGTTTTCCTGTTTCAGCACTGACATTCCTGAAGTTCGGAATTGCGAGAGGTTTGGGGATCGTACATGATAGCCTTGCAAAGCTACTCTGGGCCAAATTTATCTGAATCCATATTACCATACAGGTTGAGCAGTATGAAATTAAAAAGCGTCTCACTATTTATTCTGGCAATCTCCCTTTTCAGTAATCAGGTTCAGGCCGCAGAAAAACAACAGGACCCTAAACCGAATATTCTCATCATTCTCTGCGATGACCTTGGGTATGGTGATTTAGAGTGCTACGGTCACCCACACATCAAAACGCCACACTTGAACCAGTTGGCATCACAGGGAATGCGGCTAACGGACTGCTATGCCAGTGCCCCGGTCTGTTCCCCTTCCCGTGCAGGATTACTGACAGGGCGAACCCCGAATCGACTTGGGGTTTATGACTGGATTCCAGAGGGGCATCCGATGCACCTGAAACGCGAAGAGACCACGATTGCCCAACTGCTCCAGCAGGCGGGATACGACACGGCACATGTCGGGAAGTGGCACTGTAATGGACTGTTCAATTCCAGCAAACAACCTCAACCGGGCGATCATGGTTTCAGGCACTGGTTCAGTACCCAGAACAACGCGATTCCCACTCACGAAAATCCGGTTAATTTCGTCAGGAATGGGGAGCCTGTCGGAGAAATCGAGGGTTTTTCCTGCCAGATTGTGGTGGATGAGGGAATTCAGTGGTTAACAGAGAAGCGTGACAAACAGAAACCGTTCTTCCTGCATGTCTGTTTTCATGAGCCACATGAACGAGTCGCATCTCCTCCCCAGTTGGTCGAACAGTATCTCAATCGAAGCATCTATGAGGATCAGGCTCAGTATTTTGCCAATGTGGCCAATATGGACGCTGCTGTGGGCCGCTTGATGAAAACATTGGACGAACAGCAACTCTCGGAGAACACATTTGTCTTCTTTACGTCTGACAATGGTCCTGAAACATTAAATCGCTACGGCAAAGGGTCACGTCGCTCCTGGGGATCACCGGGTGTTCTTCGGGGGATGAAATTGCAAATCTATGAGGGGGGAATCCGGGTCCCTGGCATTCTCCGCTGGCCCGGTCATATCACACCTGGGCAGAAGAATACGACTCCCGTCTGCAGCGTGGATTTGCTACCTACCCTGTGCGCATTGGCTGCCGTTTCATTACCAGACGAACGGCCGCTGGATGGAGCGAATCTGCTGCCCCTGTTTTCTGGAAAACCGATTCAACGAACAACGCCTCTTTTCTGGAACTACTATCGTGCGAACAGCACTCCCCGCGTCGCGATGCGTGAAGGAGACTGGAAAGTAGTGGCCCACTGGAGTGGACCAGAGGGGATTCTGCCTTTGGGGAACAATGTGAACTCAATTTCACAACAGTTCATCAAAAATGCAAAGCTGACCAAATTCGAGATCTACAATCTGAAGCAGGATATCAGCGAGCAGCATAATCTGGCCTGGCAGGAACCGGATCGCCTGAAGGAACTGAAGCAGAAGCTGGTTGAAAAGTATGCTGCTGTTCAAAAAGAAGGTCCGGTCTGGGATACGTCAGACTATGAGCAAGAGCGGGAAAAACGACTGTTTCCCCAGAAAACGAAGCAGTGAGTTTCAGTGGTGCCCAGAGCCACTAGTGAAATTACGGGCTTTCCTGCCTGATCAGCAGGGTTTCCCTATTCTCAGCAGCCCACCTGCCTGCTACAGTGAAAGCTCTATTAAGAACAGCTCTGCTGTGTGTCTTGCCTGCTTTCGCTTTATGGAACCGACATGCAACATTTTAAATACTTCAAACGTCTGCTTTTCATCTGTCTGCTGGGGGCGGTTATTCCCGTACAGGCTCAAGTCCAACGGCAACCAGGTTTTCAGCCACAGGTGTTTGCGCTGACGAATGCCACTGTGACGACGCGTCCTGGTACTACAATCAAGAATGCCACGGTACTGGTGCGGGATGGATTGATCGAAGCCGTTGGAACAGATCTAACTGTACCTGGAGATGCAGAGGTCGTAGATTGTCAGGGAATGCATGTCTATCCCGGATTCATAGATGCTGCATCCGCAGAACTGCTGGACAAAGACATCAAGCATCCAAAGCCAGAAGAACGCAAAGTCGACTTCGGCCGTTATGCACTGGCAGCGACCCGCCCGGATAATCGAAATTATCTCAGCCCCGAGTTTCTGGCGAATCGGGCTATCACATCCAGGAAAAATAATTTTTCTGACTATCAGAAAGCTGGTTTCACAGCAGTCCATGTACTTCCACTGGGTAAGATCGCCAGTGGTCAGGGAACTCTGATCTCCACCAGTGAATTACCTGTCAGAGAAGCGACCCTGCTGGAAACGACTCTGGGTTCATTTCGTCTCTATGCACCGCATGGAGATGTATACCCGACTACGTTGATGGGGGCGGTCGCACATCTGCGTCAGTCGTTTCTGGATACACGTCACTATGAACAGCACTGGGATATTTATCGGGACAAGGAAGCCTTCGTAAAACGTCCACCGACCGATGTTACCTATGTTGCTCTGCTGGAGACACTGCATGGTAAACAGATCCCGGTGTTTGCAGCTGACTCGCGGGACCAGATATTACGTGCGCTCGATTTTTGCCAGGAAGTCAAAATCAAACCGGTGATCCTTGGTGCCGCGGAGGCCCACCTCTGTCTGGATCGGCTGAAAAAAGACTCACAGGGAGTTATCTGCAAACTCGACTTTGCAGATAAGCCCAAAATCAAAGAAGAGAGTAAGTCGGAGAAACTGACAACTGAATTTTCAGAACCACAGCGCGTCCAGCAGGAGAAAATCAGACTCTGGCAACAAAGGATCCAGGGGCTGACACAGCTGGCAGAAAGTGGAATCCCTGTTGCATTTACCTCAGAGAAACTGAAACAACACATTTCTGACGTTGTTCCCCAGTTGAGGGTTGCCGTGAAAGCAGGCTTCTCGGCAGACGAAGCATTGCGCAGCCTGACGGTCGATGCAGCAAAAATTCTGGGAATTGATCAGCGACTGGGGACAATCGAAAAAGGAAAATTGGCACATCTGGTTGTGATGTCGCACCCCTGGGAAGAGGACGATTCGAAAGTACGCTATCTGTTTGTGGATGGTCTCAAGCTTGATTTCACGGAAAAAGAGAAAGAAAAAAAACAGGAGCCGACAAAGACACCCACTGAAAAGAAAGAGCAGCCAGTCAAAGTTGATCTGGCTGGTGACTGGGGGGTCGAAATCGAGTCCGCTCAAGGCAAAGTAATTGGTGAATTGAAGCTGGCTCAGGACCGTTCTGAACTGCGAGGCTCATTTTCCAGTGAAAAAGGGAATGGTAAAGTCACTGCAGGAAAAATAGAGAAGGACAGGCTGACAATCACCGTTGCCATTGGTGCGGGGGAACACTCAATCGAACTTCAGTTCAATGGGACTCTGGGAGCTGAAAAACAGCCCCAGAAACTTTCCGGGAAACTGAAATCTGCTTTTGGAACAGAAACTAGTTGGAGTGCCGTTCGAAAAACGCCACAGGGTGACTCTGCTCCAGAGAATCCGATTCAACTTTCCCTTGAAGGAATGGGGGACGACGAACTGGATTTCTCTCCAACAGAATCAGAAGTACTGGTTGCTGAAAAGCCGAAACACACTTCGTCTGAGGGAGCAGACATCAGTCGGCATCAGTTTCAGACGGAACTGGAGTCAGACCGGATCAGTCGTCATCCCTCGACAGGTGGGAATTTGCTGCTCAAAAATGGTACCGTGATCACCGTCACTGGTAAGACATTCTCCAAGGCCTCCGTGCTCGTAAAGAATGGAAAAGTAGCCGCCATCGGTACTGATTTGAAAGTACCAGGGGGAACGACCGAAATCGATGTCACTGGAATGTACGTGATGCCGGGCATCATCGACACACATAGCCATATTATGATTACCGAAGGGATCAACGAATCTTCCCAATCGATCGTGCCCGAAGTCCGCGTACGAGATGTGGTGAATACCGCTGACCCCTCCGAATATCGGGCTCTGGCCGGAGGAGTGACCACTGCCCGTCTGTTCCACGGTTCTGCAAATGTTATTGGAGGCCAGGATGCTGTCGTCAAACTGAAGCATGGCAAGACCGCTCGTGAACATGTCCTCCATGATGCACCGCAGGGGGTGAAATTTGCATTGGGAGAAAATGTGAAATTTAGAACTTCACGTTTCCCCAACACGCGGATGGGGGTTGAAGCCACGCTGCAGCGGGCGTTTCTGGAGGCTGTTGACTACCGTCGCCAATGGCAGCAATACGAGCGTGCGAAAAAAGCAGATCCTGATATAAAGCTGGTCCCTCCCCGACGAGATCTGCGACTTGAGGCACTGGCAGATATCGTCAATCACGAAAAATTCATCCATTCCCATTGCTACCGCGCTGATGAGATTCTGATGCTGCTCCGCGTCGCTTCCAATTTGGGGGTCCGTGTCTGGTCGCTGCAGCATGTGTTGGAAGGGTATAAGATTGCACCGGAAATTCTGGCGCATGGCGCCAGTTGCAGTACGTTTTCTGACTGGTGGGCGTACAAGATTGAAGCCTTTGATGCCGTTCCGCATAACGCTGCTTTGCTTAATGAAGCCGGGATCAATACTGTAATCAAAAGTGATGACTGGGAACTGATTCGGCACCTTTACCTCGAAGCGGCTAAAACAGTGCGCTATGGAAACCTGTCCTTCGGTGATGCCCTGCAGACGATCACAATCAATCCGGCCCGTGAACTAGGCTTGGATCAGCAGATTGGTTCGATCGAGATCGGAAAGGATGGGGATTTTGCCATCTTTAATGGACATCCTTTGAATGCGTATTCCCGTTGTGAAATGACCATCATTGAAGGCGAAGTTTACTTTGATCGTTTGAAGCAACCAACGGCGATGTCTGAAGCCGCGGAAAAGCGGTCGGCCCATTCCCGCACCGTAATTGTGGAGCAGGAAGATCTGCCACTGAAACTACCAGCCTCCAATGTGAATGAATTCGCCATCACAGGAGCAACTCTGCATCCAATTGATCGCGATGCGATTCCCGGTGGGATATTGATGGTTCGAAACCAGAAGATTGAATATGTTGGCCCAGCAAAACCACTTCCCAAGGGGCTTCCGCAAGTCGATGCGCAGGGACTGCACGTCTATCCCGGGATGATCGATACTGGAACGACCCTGGGGTTGACTGAGATCGATAAGGTTAAAGAGACCCGGGATTATTCCGAAAGTGGTGACTTACAGCCTGATCTGCGAACGGGAGTCGCCATCAATCCGGATTCCGAGCTGTTTCCCGTTGCCCGTGCGGGGGGGATTACAACTGTGCTGGTCTGCCCGCAGTCCGGTCTGATCGCCGGACAGTCATCTATCGTTCAGACAGCCGGCTGGACCGCTCCCGAGATGGTCATGCAACTGGAAGCGGGGCTACAGATTAATTGGTCGATCAAAAAAGATAGACAGGAGGAACTCAAAGAGTTTTTCAAGCAGGCACGCCTGTACCATAAACTGAAATCACAAACCAAAGCCGATGAAGTACGGCGTCCTGTAACAGATCCACGGTATGAGGCCTTGATGCCTTATCTTGATGGTAAAAAGCCAGTGTTGATAGAGGCCAATTCGCGAGAGGCGATTGCCGGAGCACTGCTTTTTGCAGAAGAACAGAAACTCAAGATGATAATTGCAGGCGGCGCTGATGCCTGGAAATTGACGAAAGAACTCAAAGAGAGAAAAGTACCAGTCATTGTTGGGCCGGTCATGCATCGGCCTGAAGAAAGCTATGATCCATTCGATGCACCTTACACAAATCCGGCTCGCCTTTATGATGCTGGAGTGCCATTCTGCATTCGTTCTAACAGTGCCTGGAACTCGCGGAATACTCCCTTTGAAGCTGCTATGGCGGTTGCTTACGGTCTGCCTGAAGAGGCTGCGATTCGTTCTGTCACTCTGTCTGCGGCTGAGATTCTCGGTGTCGAAGAACAGGTTGGTTCCCTGACGAAAGGGAAACTGGCCAATCTGATTATCACTGATGGCTCGCCATTACAGCAGACGTCACACATTAAAGCTGTCTGTGTGGGAGGCCAAATTATGCCACCGGAAAGCAAGCAGACCCGATTGTACAAGCGATATCGTCAACGTCTGCAGGAATTTCAGAAGTCTTCCGGAGACAAAGCGGTTCCCCTGCCCCTCGAAACTCAAAAAACAGATGCGTTGAAAAAGCCTGCTAACACGAAGTAAGCGGGGCTTATCGCAGGATGCTGCCGCCCACGTCTTCAATTTTAAGTACATGCATTGTGCGGCTGTAACGGTCTGGATTCTTTTTGAATTCTTCACGTGATTCCAGATCGACAAACAGGTACAGGTTGCGGTCATAATAGGCACCGTATTTGGTATCACCTGGAATGGCCCGATCCTGTTTGTTCAAGATCACTGGGTCGCAACCCAGTAACTGCGGTGCATATCGCCCCGGATCGACTTTGAAGATTTCCAGTTCAGTACGACTTGCCAGATGATAAGTGATTCCCTGGTAAGGCCAGCTGAATTCTTCCTGCCCCTTCTTCCATTCCCGATCTCTGGTCAAAGCGACCGGGCTGTAACCTTCCAGCCCTACGCGATCTGGAGTGGAAGCAACATAGGATTTCTGAGTATTTGCAGGTTCCGGCTCTTCTTCTGCCTGCTGCTCCATTTCCTGACGCTTGCGTTCCATCAGCTCCTGTTTGCTTTTCTGAGCCAGATATACCCGTCGATCTTTTTCATAGCGGGAGGCACCACGGCCCAGGAAACTGAGATAGACGTTTTGATTCTGAAATCCGTCCGTACGAGTGATAATCGTCCCCGTGGGAGTCAGTAGAATGTCACTGGGTAAGGAACGGACGTTGAATCGATCGACGAGATGACGGTTCTGATCGCTATCAATTTTGACACCGATCACTCGTTGACCGAACAGATTCTTAACGGCAGCGGTTCGCAATACCGTTTGTTCCATCTGATGGCAGGGACCACACCATGAAGCATGAAAATGCAGCAGGATAGGCAGGTCTTTAGTCTGGGCCTGTTTCTGGGCAGCGTCAAAATCATGTAACCATTCACCAGCAGAGGACTGGCTGATGGAGATCACGAATAGCGAGAACGTGACTGTTAAGATTGATAAACTTTGACGGTTTGGTTTGACGATGGTAAATCGCATTTAAGAGCCCCTACAAGACTTCCCGTATTCCTGTGCCTTCAGTGCGCGCAGAGAAGCGGATATCAGGTTCGATTGAGTTCTGATAACTTCATTTTTATCGGTTGATTGAGGGGTGGTTGTTCTGAAGTATTACGCAGTTCTTGAATCAGGAGGGAAGGAACTGCGAAAAACGGGGGATCATGACGGATAAGTTCAACCAGGCACGGTCATACTTCAACCAGTTTGACTAACCGGAACGATAACAAAGCGCAGGAAGAAAGACGCTTTACTCAGAGAGACAGGGCTGAACAAAGGAGAGAAAGTTTTCCAGCAGCTGTAACCCACACTCTGTGAGGATTGATTCCGGGTGGAATTGAACTCCAAAGAGCGACGCGGTCTGATGCTCAATCGCCATTGGTATTCCCTCACTGGTCCGCGCTGTGATTATCAGTTCAGCTGGTAAAGTAGTTTCATCAATGATCAGTGAGTGGTAGCGTGTGGCTGGAAACGGATCAGGTAAACCAGCTAAAAGTCGGGAACTCTGATGGTGTATCAGCGATGTCTGACCATGAATCGGTTCAGGTGCCCGGATGATCTTTCCTCCGAGACTCGCGGCGATAGACTGATGTCCCAGACAGACTCCCAGGATTGGAACCTGATTAATAAAGTGCCTTACCAGGTCCTGGCAGAGACCAGCTTCCTGAGGAGTACAGGGACCGGGCGAGAGAACAATCGCTGCCGGCGCCAGCTGAATGACTTCCACAATCGTAATCTGATCATTACGTACGACGTGAGTCTGCTGCCCGAGTTCTTCAATGTACCGGGCCAGATTAAACACAAAACTGTCGTAGTTATCGATAATCAGAATCATTTGTCTCTTCTCAAGAGAACGATCAGGGTTTCAGAGCGGCGAGCATACCAGCTGCTTTGTGCAACGTTTCCTCATACTCCAGTCGTGGTTGGCTCTGAGCTACGATGCCTCCCCCGACAGGAAATTGAATCCAGCCTTTTCTGATTGTAAAGGACCTGATCAGAATATTGCTGTCAAATTCACCATTAAGTCCTGCATAGAAGAGCGAGCCACAATAAGGGCCACGGACCGTAGGTTCCAGTTCGGCGATTATTTCCATGGCACGAACTTTGGGAGCTCCGCTGATTGAACCTCCTGGAAATGAGGCTGCCAGCAGATCCCAGACACTATGCTCTGGTTTAAGCTTTCCACGTACTTCGGAAACGAGATGTTGGACCGTTTCGTATGTCTCCACTTCACACAATTGGGGGACACGAATGGTACCCGGCTGACAAACACGTGACAGGTCATTCCGTAGCAGGTCGACGATCATGACGTTTTCCGCCTGATCCTTTTTACTTTCCCGCAGTTCATCACGAGTGAGTAAATCGGCTTCGGGGACTGTCTTACGCCTGCGGGTTCCCTTGATGGGGCGGGTCTCAACTTCGTTGTCCGATAGTTGCAGGAAGCGTTCCGGGGAGGCGCTGAGTACCGTCCAGTCATCCCAGGCAAAGTAGCCAGCAAAGGGAGCCGCATTACGTGATCGTAAATTGAGGTAGAGGTCTGCGGCTGGCATCGTAGCCGGACTGAGTAATCGCTGTGAGAAATTCGCCTGAAAAATATCACCTGCGTAGATATATTCAATGATTCGCTCAATACGACGCAGAAACTCGTCTTTGCTGAAATTGCTGAAGATACCTGGAAATCCAACAACCTCGTGGCAGGCAGCGAGATCCTTTTGTTCCAACCGCGTTCCCTGATTCGGTTGAGGAGACACAGGCTTGTGTTGCTGAAGTACAACCGCATCAATTCGTCGTTTGATTTCACGGAGTCGCCGGGCAGCCTGATCGGTACATTGTGAGTCCAGGGTGTCATCAAATCCGTGGACGATCAGCCAGGCACGATGTTGTTGATGATCCCAGGCGATGACCCAGTCATAAAAGCCGACAGCGAGATCAGGTAGCCCGAATTCATCATTGATTGCCCGGGGAAACTGTTCCCAACTGCGTCCAAGTTCATAAGAAAGCAGTCCTGCAAAGCCTCCCTGGAATGGGGGAAGTTCTGAAATCGCTGGTCTCCACAAATCTCTATGAAGTCTTCTGATCGTCTCGAAGGGATCAGTTCCCAAGCGGGCCTGTTGAATTTGAAAACGTTTCAAAGGGTTGCACATCAGGTAGGAGTAGCGGCCCAGAGATCCGGCATCACGGGCGCTGTCCAGGACGAGGAGCCCCTTTTCGCTAGTAAATTCCTGAAGCAGAGATTCGAGGTCCGGACAGGGGGTGAGCTCTTCGACGAGCGGGAGCTGGCTCGTATCACTGGTCCCCTGCACTGGGGAGCAATGTGAGAGATCCTGAGAGACATTACCGGACATAACTGAACAATTTCGTACCAAAACGCGAATAGAGCAGCTGTGAGAATCGTTGAAACCGACTTCAGTATATCAGGACCTGTTAAGTTAAGGAATCATCAGCGGGGGCCGCATTGAGGTCCTTTTCTCTCTTCCTGCCTGCGTTCCTGAGCGCTGACTTCCTCCTGTGTCAAAAAGCCCCAGCTTAACGGTTGATCCTGCTGATATTGTTTTCCCAATGTAAGTGCGGTCACAGCTTTACACATCTCGTACCCTAGATAAAACGCATGAGAAGCATCCAATGATTTAGAGACGACTGCCTGGAACTGATCAAACAGTTCATAGGGATCTGTCCCCTTCCAGTACCCATCACGATTCATGACGTGAATTTCGTTCTCTTCGGCAAAAATGCGATAGTTGGGGTCACGTATCTGACTGGCCAGATTCTGTAGTGCCTCGGCACCCAGTTGTTTCAGTTTGGGGGCCCGGAGCATCACCAGTTGATAGTGAATGTGCTTGGGTAGAGTTTTATTCTCAATCGCATATTTGACCAGTCGTCGGGCATGATCAAATTCTGTCACTGCGGTCCGTGCCCAGTTGATCACTTCCGTAGCCAGAACGCTCTTGATCCGTAATTCCTGACAGAGGGCAGCCAGGACAAGGTTCATACCTGCGGTGTCGACCTCGGTCAGTTCTGTCAGATTGCCAATCCCCATCATGATTTCAAAATCAGGGAACTCACGCCTTGCCCGGTAATATCTTTCCAGCGATGCACCGAAGCCGTACCCAATCGGCTCCAGAATGGGGTCGATACGAAATGGCGTGTTCGACTGCAGTAATTGATCCACTATTCTATGGAGCGAATCGAAATCTTCGGGGAGATCGGGAATTGCCACCACCTCTGTTCCCAGCCTGGAAACCCAGTCGAGATTTGAATAGTTACAACTCAAAATCAGTTCGGCTCCATTGTTAACTGCGGCTTCGACTTCTGCCTGATCGAAACTGTCAATGGAGACCCGGTGGCCAGCCTCGACCAAAAGTCGCACGACTTCTCCCGCTCTGCTCCAGCTTTCTCCCGGAATACAGCCGACATCGATCAGGTCGGCACCGCTGTTCCGATAAAGGTCTGCCTGTCGCAGAATTTCCTCGTCTGAAAGCAGAGGAGCATGGTTGATCTCTGCCAGAATTTCGATATCAAATCCTGAGAGATCCCGGGGAGGACGATTCGCCTGACCGAAAAACTCGGGGAGATCGAAGTGGTCTTTGGGACCTCGTTCAAACCGGACACCAAAATGATCGGTCAGTTCCTGCAGGTCTCCTTTACACATGCCGGGGAGCATAACCCAATCGATAGATTCTGGAACCTGCAGACGGCGTCTGATCAGTGGAACGTGCAATAAGGCAGCGACCTGCACATTCAAAACGGCGACTTCATACTCAAATCCCACCTGGGGAGCGAGTTTCTCCAGAACTTCCCGTAGCGAAAATTCGGCCAGTCTACCGGTAACAAACAGAATCCGTTCCGGATGCCCGATTGAGTCGTTTTTGTTCAAGCGTCCGTTTTCTCCTAGTGAACCCACTTTTTAGGGAAACCATCAAGTGCCGAATCCTCGTTTGGTTGCCAGAGAACAGTCTCTTCAATTTTTTGTGCGAGGCTGGTGTCCTTGGCTGTGATGGCACGAACTTTGTGCGTTTGCAGTTTAACGGTGACAGCAGCATAGCCAACGTTCAGGTCGGGATGGTGGTTTCCAGCCTCGGCCAGATAACCTATCGTATTCACCAGCATAAGGGTATGAGGCCAGCCGGGGGTTCCGAATTTGCGACGTAACCAGCCGTCGCGTAATTCCCATGCAGAGTAAGTGTTCAGGAATTCCTGCATCTGCTCTTCGGTTAAAGCCTGATCTTCAGTCATCGTAGTACCTCTTTTCTGAGCTATGAGTTCAGGAAATTCTATGGGATCGACCTTTGATCCAGTCGATATTGACGATAGTCCTACTGTAATACATTCACGGGACTAATTAAACATGGCGCTACTGCCCATTTACACAACAATGTTAAGAATACGCGTGAATTAGAATTGAACTAACTCTAAGATTCACAAGCCTTAAACGCAAAAAAGAGACTACACTTTGCGTTTCTGGCAGTGTAAAATACATGTAGCGGGGCTTGCCATGCTCACCATCTGTGGCGGTCCCTTCCCTCCTGATTGTTCCCACCGCGTTTTGCTGAGAAAGAGCTTAGAAATGAAGCGACTTCCGATTTGCAGTTCTCCCACTGTGAAGTCCCATCTGATTCCCAAAGCTTTCTATCTGGCAGCTTGTGTCTACCTGAGCTGTACAGCTTCCTTTGAAGCAAACGCTGCAAATACCAAAAAAATCCCAGCGGAACAGGTTGAGTTTTTTGAGAAAGAAATCCGTCCTGTTCTGGTCAAGCGGTGCTATGCCTGTCACGGTTCCCAAAAACAGGAAGCCAGTTTGCGTCTGGACTCACATGCCTGGATGATGAAGGGGAGCGATACCGGTGCTGCGGTTGTTCCCGGGGATCCTCAGAAAAGTCGTCTGATTCAGGTGATTCAATATCATAACGATGACAGTCAGATGCCTCCTGAAGGAAAAATGCCTCCCCAGGAAATTGCAGCTCTGACCCGTTGGGTCAAAATGGGAACCCCCTGGCCCTACTCGGAAAAAGACGCGAAAGCAGTTCCCGGCGATGGTGCCTATGATTACGAAACCTTATCCAGCAGTCACTGGTCGTTTCAGCCTGTGTCCAAGCCGTCTGTACCACCAGTCAAAAATGATCAGCAGGCAGTATCACCCGTTGACCATTTTGTACTCGCCAGACTGGAAGAAAAAGGACTGTCGCTCTCTCCGCCCGCCGACCAGCGAAAATTGATTCGACGTGCCTGTCTCGATCTCACAGGATTGCCTCCTTCGTATGAAGAAGTAGAAGCATTCGTCAATGATAAAGACCCACAGGCTTATGAAAAGCTGATTGATCGGCTGCTGGCTTCTCCCGGGTATGGAGAACGCTGGGGCCGGCACTGGCTCGATGTGGCCCGCTATGCCGATACCAAAGGGTATGTCTTTACATCCGAGCGACGTTATCCTTACAGCTACACCTATCGCGATTATGTGATTCGGGCGTTTAATGAGGATCTGCCTTTTAATCAGTTCATTCTCGAACAGCTGGCTGCAGACCAGTTGGATCGCAAAGGTGATGATCGTTCTCTGGCGGCTTTAGGGTTCTTAACCGTTGGACGCCGTTACCGAGGAAACATCCACGATATTACAGACGACCGGATCGATCTGGTTTCACGAGGACTGCTCGGACTGACCGCATCCTGTGCCCGCTGCCATGACCATAAATTCGATCCTGTGCCGATTAAAGATTACTACTCGCTCTACAGCGTGTTTGTCAGCAGTTATGAGCCCGAAGAAAAAGATTTGCCTTTGATCGGCAAGCCCAAGTCAGAGAAGGCTTATGAGAAGTATCAGGAAGAGCGGGCCAAACGCCAGAAAAAAGTAGACGATTATGTACATGCGGAAGCAGACAAATTCCGCGCACAAGCCCGTCTGTCCGTCGGCGAGGTATTACAGGCGGTTGCTGAAAAACAGAACCTGGCCCAAGGGGATGAAAAGCCTCAGTATGCCAAAGAAGCACCTCATCGGCGGTATGTGGACCTCTGGCGTGCTTTTCTGGGAAAGAAATCCAAGGACTATCGTACGGTATTTGCTCCCTGGTCGGAATTTGCTGGTCTCAAAAAACAGAAAGGTGATTTTGCCAGACAGTCGGCTGAAATCATTGATAAACTATCGAAATCGGAAGCTGAGACTGATCCGAATAAACGTATTAATCGCCTGGTGATCCATGCCCTCAAAAACAACCCACCGCAATCGATGTACGACGTCTGCCGGGTTTATGGTAGCGTTTTTAAGGAGGTTGAAGAGGCCTGGTTGAAAACGGTTGCTGACGCTACCAAAGCCAAAACTGCCGCACCTGAGAAGCTGGACGATCCGGCTGCTGAAGAACTGCGACAGATTTTATATGACTCTGAGACCCCCACTGCCAGCAGTGATGAAGTGGCTCTGAGCATGTTCAATCGGGCGCAGAGAAATCGCATTCGTCAGCTCGAAAAAGAGCTGGCCACATTGGATGTCACCTCTCCAGGTGCGCCACCGCGGGCGATGGTGATGTACGATAAAGACCAGCCGGTTACCTCCTTCGTACATCTGCGTGGAAATCCGGGCCGTCGTGGTGATAAGGTGCCACGACAGTTTTTCCGGATTCTGGCAGGCGAGGATCGGAAGCCGTTTGCGAAAGGCAGTGGTCGACTGGAACTGGCTCAGGCAATCGCCTCGGCAGATAACCCTCTCACAGCGCGGGTCTTCGTGAACCGGGTCTGGATGCATCACTTCGGGGAAGGACTGGTTCGTACTCCCAGCGATTTTGGCGTCCGCAGTGATCCTCCGACACACCCGGAGCTGTTAGATTATCTGGCGTCCCGCTTCATGGATGAGGGCTGGTCCGTGAAAAAACTCCATAAACTGATCATGTTGTCTGCGACTTACAAGCAGGGAGCACAAGATAATCCAGAGGCCATTCTGGTTGATGCCGACAACCGTCTGTTATGGAAACATGTTCCTCGACGACTGAGTTTTGAGGCGATGCGCGACTCCATCCTGTTTGTCTCCGGACAGCTGTCGGATGATCGAGGGGGGCGGAGTTTCCAGATCGATCAGATACCGACGGAACCCCGACGAACGGTATACAGTTTTATCGACCGAAATAATTTGCCCAACGTATTTCGGACGTTTGATTTTGCCAACGTAGAATCCAGTACCGCAGAACGGCCTTACACGACAGTACCACAGCAGGCATTGTTTGCGATGAACAGTCCGCTTTTACTGGAACAGTCGACTTTACTGGTCAAGGATCTCGACCTGGAAAAGGTGGCTGCTGACAAAGGCATTGAGGCTGCGATTACACAGCTCTACCAGAGGGTTCTGGCACGAAATCCTGCCCAGGAAGAAATTGAATTAGGGCAACAGTTTCTGGAACACCATAGGGATCAGGTTAAAACTCCTGCCCGAATGAGTGGATGGGAAAAATATGCCCAGGTGCTTTGCACTTCAAATGAATTCATGTTTGTAGACTAAGTCTTTTTTCAAAAGATTCAAATAGAATGGGGAGCCTGAACTCATGGCTGATACTAACCCACATTTCAATATTGATCCGATTTTAACGCGTCGACAGATGTTGCAGCGGTGTGGTACCGGTCTGGGCTCGCTCGGACTCGCCTCACTGATGGCTTCTGAAGGAATGTTGAATTCTGCTGAGGGAGCTTCTGGGGTCAATACAGAATCGCCAATGGCACCGAAAACCTCTCATTTTCCGGGTAAAGCCAAGCACGTCATTCATATCTTCTTGAATGGTGGCGCCTCCCAAGTCGATACATTTGACCCCAAGCCTGCGCTGGCAAAGTACACTGGTAAGATGCTGCCGACGGAAAACCTGCGGACAGAACGGAAAACCGGGGCCGCCCTGCCCTCACCGTTTAAATTTAAAAAGTACGGCGAGAGTGGTCTGGAAGTCAGTGAGCTGTTCTCCGAACTGGGAGACTGTGTCGACGATATCGCCTTTGTACGGTCGATGTATACCAACGTGCCAAACCATGAGCCTTCCCTGATGATGATGAATTGTGGCGATCTGATTCAGCCACGCCCGAGTATGGGAGCCTGGGTGACTTATGGTCTGGGGACCGAAAACCAGAATCTCCCCGGTTTCGTCGTGATGTGTCCGGGGGGATATCCCATTACGGAATCTGCTAACTGGCGTTCTGCTTTTCTGCCGGGTGCCTATCAGGGAACGCACATTGATACCAAACATACTGATATTGAGAAACTGATCAGCAATATCAGAAATAAGAAGCAGTCCCTGCCCGAGCAGCGTCGACAACTTGATCTGTTGCAGGCTTTGAACCGTCGTCACCAGGAAGCACGGGCCCAGGAGTCCGCTCTTGAGTCCCGGATTCAGTCTTTTGAGCTGGCTTATCGTATGCAGATGCAGGCATCAGATGTATTTGACGTCAGCCAGGAACCACAGCACATTCACGAGATGTATGGCTCTGGAGTGCATGCCCGTCAGATGATGATTGCTCGTAGACTGGTGGAACGTGGTGTCCGCTACGTGCAACTCTGGCACGGTGCCGGTCAACCCTGGGACAACCACGATGAAATTGAGAAGAACCATCGACGTCTGGCCGGCGAGTGTTCGCAGGGAATTGCAGCATTACTCAAAGACCTGAAACAGCGGGGATTACTGCAGGATACGATCGTTGTTTGTGGTGGTGAATTTGGACGGACCCCGGTTGTGGAACTCCCTACACCCGGAGCTAATGCTGGCAAAATGAATGGTCGTGACCACAACAACCATGGATTCACCGTCTGGCTGGCTGGAGGTGGAGTCAAAGGTGGTCAAGCCTACGGGGCGACCGATGAATTCGGATTTGCTGCTGTTGAAAATAAGGTGCATGTGCATGACCTGCATGCGACACTCTTGAAGCTGCTCGGATTTGATCATGAGCGTCTGACCTACCGTTTTGCAGGCCGCGATTTCAGGTTGACTGATGTTCACGGTCGTGTGGTGGATGAACTGATTGCCTGAATCTAATTTGCAATTAACCACCGCAAAGGCCTGCTAAATCGTTTCTACCAGATTAGTGGACAAAGAAATCCCCTGCTTTCGTTGAATCTGCCGGTTGCGTGCTTGACCTGTTCCCTAAAAAAAGGAAGTATTGTTCTGGTATCAGGAAACTTAAGAAAGGATTCACGAGCTTGACTTTAGGGAAATATTCTGTGAGGCGGAAGAGGGGAATTGCGTGGCAGGTGATAATGAGCGCATCAAGCTGGCTCTAGAGTTACTGGGGACAGGACTCTATCCCGTCATTGAGCAGGAAATGAAAGCGGTTTACCAGGACAGCTGGATTGACCGTGCCAAAGAGAGCTTCCGTAACTCTCCCCTGACTTCACAGCCTGAAGGTGACGCAATCCGCTGGGACGCGCACTCAACACTCCTGATTTTATGGGATCACTGGAACAGCGTCTTTCGTAACCGTTTCACTCCTCTGGAACGCAGCTTTGTAGGCGAACTGAGAGAGTATCGAAACCGCTGGGCTCATCAGAGCCAGATTAACACTGACGATACACTCCGTATTCTGGATACCGCTGCCCGTTTGCTGTCCGCCGCTGGTGCGAGGAAAGAAGCACAGCAACTCCAGAAAGAACGTGATCAATTGCTGTATCAGATCCTGCAGTACCAGGAGCAGGTAATTGTCGATTCCCCGGATAACCGCAGGGAGCGTCTGCGTGATGCGATCGTCTTTCTTGTCTGCGGAATCGTGATCGATCTGGGAATCTTCTTTTCTTACGGTACCGGTGGTTTGGCAATTCTGTTTGCTATCTTCGTCACAGCCGTATTCGTGTTTCTGGCTTACCAGCGCTGGGTAACACCCGATAAGCCATCCTACGGTGCACACGAATGTACGAATTGTGGGAAAATTATCTACGGAGAGTCCTGCCCTTATTGCAGTGAAACGACGGTGAATACATAAAGAACCGTTGCCTCTTTTTAACTGCTGATCGTATTTTGAGAAAGTGGTTCAATCGAGCCATTCATCAGCAGGGTCGAACTTCGGAAAAACGATGTTGATGATTTTCATGGTGCCGATAGCGCGATGACGGACCCCGGGAGGTATTACGATAGACATTCCGGCGTGTACAGGGATGATTTCGTCATCGAGTTGCATTTGAGCATCTTCACCACACTCCAGGAAGTAGTACGTCTCTGTGAGTTTGCGATGATAGTGCAGCTCAGCTGTTTCTGAGATCTCGGTAACGTGCAGGGTTCCGGGAAAGTCATCCACATCAGCAAATGCGCGGCGGGCAGTCCCACAAGGGCAAGCGGTCCCTTCGATCTGAGCGAAGTCAGCAACGTGATATTTCTTTTGAGTCGATTCCTGCATGGGGAATGCCCTTTCGGGGGAAACAGGCTGATTTAAAGATAACTAATGGCTAATTACTTACAGTATAACAAGGCGATCCAGCTAACAAAATCCTTACGATCCTTTATTGATTTCATCGAGCAGCACTCTGAGAAAAGGTTCCACATCAGTAACCAGCCCGACTGTCTGAAACGTGCCGCGATCTGCCAGTTTAGTGACAGTGGCCGGGTTAATATCCACACAGACCACTCTGACACTGGCCGGTAACAGATTCCCGACAGCAATCGAATGCAGAGTGGTAGCGATCATCAGACAGAAAGAGACTCCCTCTAACAGTTCACGCATTTTTCTCTGCGCATCGACCGTATCAGTGATGACATCGGGTAAAGGACCATCGTCACGAATACTCCCCGCCAGCAGGAAGGGGACCTGATTCTTCACGCATTCATACATGATCCCTGATGTTAAGACCCCCTGCTCGACTGCATTCTGAATACTACCCAGACGACGAATCCGGTTGATTGAACGTAAATGGTGTTCGTGACCTTCTTCACTGGATCCACCATGTTCCATCGAGATTCCCAGGCTGGTCCCATAAAACGATTCTTCGATGTCGTGGGTGGCCAGAGCGTTCCCGGCGAACAGCAGATTGACATACCCTTCCCTGATTAACTCGCTGAAATAAGCTCTACTCCCGGTATGTACAACCGCAGGACCGGCGACCACCAGTATCTTTCCGGCCCCCTGTTTCGCGCGTCGCATCTCGGCGGCGATTTCACGGACGGTAACTCCCTTGGGTTTCTCACTTGAAACAGTACTGTTCATGAATGAAAAACCGGCAACTTCCGGTGCACCTCTATCTATGGGAAAGACACGTGTGCCCCGGGTACCCAGCACGACCAGTTCACCCTCCTGAACATCAGCCATCGGCAGGCAATGAGCTGATTTATGATCTTTACTCACCACGATGCCACAATCCATTTCCTGGAGCGATACCGGAATCCAGTTTCCATCTACACGGATCTCGGTTTTCTGATTGGTTGTGCAATAGAACCCTTCCGGGAATGCACCACCCATGTCAGCCTGTGCCAGAAGACAGTCATGCTGTTCCAAGGGAACGGCCCCATGTTGGGCAATCTGAGTCAGGATTGTCTGCAGCGTTTCGTCGTCGGGGGCCGTGACTTTGATCTGGGCCCGACTGCTGTCAGACCGGGAGTGACCAATTGAAATCTCATCAATCGAGAAATCGCCACCTAAAACTGTAATTTCATCCAGAATCTTGGGCAGGAGCAGACTATCGATGATATGGCCCTGTAATTCGATTTCTTCGCTGACACTGAGTGAACTCTGCTTCTGGAGATCGGATGGTTTATCGGTTGTATCACCCATAACTGGCTCACCTTTCTGAATCAGTCATTTTGACAGGCGAAAAGGACTGATTGACACTGGATTTGGAGAGATCTCTTATCATAATTCTACGTTATTCAGCTAAAAAACATACACCCAAAATTTGTTTGAACTCCTGACTATCAAATTATTTGCTGTCTTTTTAAGATTTTGCAGGTAGATGGGAATTTTTCACGACAGACACGATATGAGCGGGAAAATCGATTTTCAGGTGATGGCTGCTGAGTTCACTGAGATCAGGATAACAGCATTCGATGGACTTAGCCTGAATTCAATCTCATTAGAGAATCTCTGTCACGTCAAGAGTCTGATTGCCTGGTCTTATATCGTCATCCTGGTAAATGTATTATCGGCCAGCTTGATCGAATGTAGCTCACTGATTCAGGGTATCGATGGCAACTGGCTCATACAGTCTTGATTCTATACATATTTAATGAATATCATATCTGTTTCTGCACTTGGATCTCTGGGTAGAAGATTCTGAATTTCTGATCAGGTTCTGTCTAGAGAATGTAATCTGTTTCATCCTGTTTCCCAAATTGTAATGTTCCCGGTATGGTCAGAATTGGAATAATAGGGCTCGGCCCATATTGGGAGCAGCGCTATGAACCTGTCCTGCGGATGATGGATCAAAGAATCCAGATCAAAGCCGTCTATGATCCGGTGCGCAGTCGAGCGGAACAGGTTTCATCTCAATGGAATGCAGCGGTCGCCTCAGGGATTGAGGCATTGACGACCCGGTATCCCGTTGACGCTTTCCTGTTGTTAAATTCGGAATGGATGAATCACTATCCATTGAAGGTGCTGAGTCAGCAGCATCGCCCCGTGTATATTGCCGGCAGTCTGGGAGAAGATCTGAATCTCCTGGGGGAAATTCATGAGCGGGCAACCGATCAACTGGTGACATTAATGCCGGAATTCAGCCGTCGTTATTCCCAGGCCACCAGTCGCTTTTTTGAACTGGTTGTCACACGGCTTGGTAAGCCGGTTTCGATCCATCTGCAAACCTGTCGGCCTGCGGCTGATCAACAGGTGGATATTCCGGGACAGAAAAATGAAACTGATTTTCTGGTCGGATTAATCGACTGGTGTTGTTACGTTATGCGCACCAAGCCGGTTAAAGTCCATTCCAGTTTCCATTCAGACTCGAGTATTCAGTCAGAGGATCACTGGAGAATTAAAATCGAATTTCTACCAGATCCGGTCACTGCTGCCGAGCGTTTTGCACTGATTGATATTAAACAACATCAGCAGTCGACTGACTCACTTTATCCCCGACATCAGGTTCGTTGCCGCAACGGTCACGCAGAATTTCATTCACCGGATGAGATCCATTGGGAAAATGACACAGAAACGATGACGGAATCACTAAAAAGTGACCGTCAGGAACTGGAAGTCATGCTGGATCACTTTTGTCGCAGAGCTGTGGGCGGGATTATTCCAGTGGCAAATATCAGAGATGTCTGTCAGGCAATCCGGCTGGTTCAACTGGCCCGCTGCAGTCTGGAATCAGGGACGCCTCAGATCTATCAAGTCGATTAAAATTCTGACTGGTTCTCTGGACACAAACAGCGGAAGAGATAGTTCAGCTCAGCGTTTCTTATATTGATTTTGGGCATGCGGGTGAGCTTTTTCATAGGTCTCACGCAGGCGGGCGGTGCTGACGTGGGTATAGATCTGTGTGGTTGTCAGACTTTTGTGTCCCAGCATTTCCTGAACACTTCGCAAATCGGCGCCGCCATCCAGCAGATGTGTAGCGAAGCTGTGCCGCAGTGTATGTGGGCTGGTCTTTTTATCCAGACCTGTCTGCAGCAGGTATTTCTCCAGCATCCGGCCGACGCTACGGGATGTCAGTCGCGTCTTTAGCCGGTTCAGAAAAAGAGCATCCGCATCAGGATGAGATTCTGGCTTACCCTCACGTTCTGCTGTCCAGCGCTGGAGTGCTTTGGCGGCATAACTGCCGATGGGAGCAATACGTTCCTTGCGGCCTTTTCCAAGCACTCTGATGATATTTGCATCCTGATCCCAGTCGCTTACATTGAGTGCAACGAGTTCGGAAACACGCAGCCCTGCTGAATACAGGGTTTCCAGAATGGCTCTGTCTCTTAAGCCCATTTTCTGATTGGCAGGTGGCGCTTCCAAGAGGGCACCAATCTGATCTGTTGTTAAAAAATGAGGCAGTTTTCTTCCGGTCCGCGGAGTTCGTAGCGGCTTGGCCGGATTCGTTTGAGTGAATCCTTCGCGGCAACAGTAACGAAAAAAACTCCGCAGGCACGCCAGGCGTCTGGCAATCGTAGTCTTTTCGTACTGACACTCATGTAAGTACGCGACGTAACGTCGTAATTCGCTGATTCCGATCTGATCGGGCGATAGTAGCGTCTCTTCGTACTCGGTCAGATATTCCAGCAGGCTTCCCAGGTCTTCTGAATACGATTTCAAGGTCAGTTCAGATGCATTTCGCTCGATATCGAGATACCTGAGGAAACTATCAATCGCATCGTGCAGTTCAACTGGCCTGACATGCTCAGAGGATATCATGTGATTGCTGGTCTGGCTGAATGAATGTGTGGATTTCAGAGTCTGAGAGAAGTGCTGTCAGCATCGTTCTCATGCAGTTTTGCGTAATCTGCCAGTCTGCTGTTCCTGCTCAGCTTCCCGTCTCAGTTTTCTGACTTTCTGACTCATGACTGCTGCATCATACCAGGTGAAGCTCAACTCTTTATCTGCTGCGTATTGTCCCAGGGTCTGAAGCATCTGGGAAGAACTGGCATCGTCATACAGAAAAACATAGCGTTCTGAATCTTTTACCAATGCAACGACATTCATTTGTTGTTTCACAGTAGCAGTCCTTTTTTATTCATCAGAGCACTTATGTCAGAGACAGGATTGGTTGGAAGTGCTCAAGCAACCGCGCTAATTAATATCGGCGGTTAAGAGGTGGGGTTATCGATATTTTCTGACCTTGAAGATCATCTGGTGCTCAGCCTGACCACCATGTAGTGTTAACATCTCTACAATCATTAAATGTGCTGTAAACCGTATAAAGTCCTCACTCCGATGCAGGTAAGCTTCCCAGCCTCCACTGCGGCGGTCTCCGCTGACTTCCAGGTAATCACGTAAGTTGGCAACCAGAGCGGCATCAGAACCGTCAAACAGCCGTGTATAAGACATGAATGGCTGGCGAGGATCACAGACGCCGATTTCTGTCGTAGCGGTGGGAGGGCAAAATTCACCAAACTGCTTCGTGTATGAAGGAGTTGTGGTGGAGTTTGTTCCGGGATGGTGATGTGGGGTGGGAGAAGGAGCCTCCATTGATTTTTGAACTGTTGGCGAGTTTACAGCAGGTTTAGCCTTCAAGGGAAGCTGCCCAAAGGGGGATGTTGAATCGGCGCCCTGATTCGATTGGGCAGAGACTTGGATCACCTGCTGCTGGTTTTGTGAATATGGCCAGGCTGCAAGCGGCTCTTCGGATTGACCTCTGAAAACTGGTTCGGTAGCAGGCTCAGGTACCTGGAATTCAGGGGGACATTCTGCCGATGCGGATTCCTTATATGATTTGAATTTGGCTTTCATCTCCTGGCGGGTTTGTTTCCGCTCCTGATGATTGGAATACCGGACTTCTTTTTTGCCTTCATGATTCACAATCCGATCCAGTTTAAACACCTGGTTCAGGACTGATTTTTTCTCACGCCGCTCTTCGACCAGGAGTGGAACTCCGGGAGTAAATTCCTGGGCATGAGGTGAGTACCAGGAGACTTGCAATCCAATTCGAGGCGGATAATAGGGGGAGTAATCAGTGACTGCACCGATCACAACGGCATCAACGTCAAGAACTTTCGCCAGCTTGAGCACGTCATCCGGATTATTCATCTGCAGTTGATGTTCTACCATCGCCACTTCTGCAACACCGACGGGCAAGACCTGGAACCCCGGAACCTTCTGTAGTTCTGAATAATAGGCGAGGGCAAAGCGGCGCCCGTCGACTTCTGGCTCCTGGCTCAAATTAAAAAAAGGAACCACAGCAACGGTTTTGAGTCTCGGATTTGGATTGGTCACAGTGGTCCGCATGATCACGCACCCTGTCAGGCTCGACAAACCAATCAATATTGCCAAAATACGAGTCAGCACCAGATCATTTCCCGCGGTGGAGGTTAGAATAAAGCGATATCGACTTTATCGGCATAATCGGTAGGGTGACTTCAATGAGAATTATTTTGTTATTCTCCCCATTTTGACATCGTTAATTTGAAAGAATCTGCCATCTTTTAAGCGAGTAAGAGCCTGATTTGGTCAGTATTTTCAGTTGTCTGATCCCCTGCTAAAATAAAACTCAGAATATAAGCACTGTCATATTTTCAATTTGAATGATCATGAATCAAACTTTACCCCCTAAGCCTGCGTTTCGTCCTGCCGTCTGTTATGGGACGCTGAAGCTCGAGTCGCGATATCTGCTTTCTCCTTTAGCAGGCTATACAAATTTACCTTTTCGACGAATTGTCAGAGAACTGGGTGGTGTTGGGCTGGCAACCACCGATCTGGTGAATGCACGGGGCCTGCTGGAAGGAAGTGAGAAAACGCTTCAGTTGATTCAGACCTGTCCAGAGGACTCTCCCTTTGCAGTGCAAATCTTCGGCAGTAAGCCGGAATACATGCGGGATGCAGCACAGTTGCTTGAGTCCCGCGGGGTCGATTCCATCGATATTAATATGGGTTGCCCGGTGAATCGGATTGTCAAGGGGGGCGCCGGGGCCAGTATGATGTGTCGCCCCAGTGACACAGTTTCCCTGGTGCAGACTGTAGTAGATGCTGTCAGAATTCCCGTCACAGTCAAGATGCGACTCGGTTGGGATGATTCTGATTTATCAGCCCCCTTCTTTGCCAGAGAGTTTGAGCAGGTGGGAATCGTGGCAGTTGCCATCCATGGTCGTACTCGCGAGCAGGGGTTTAAGGGAACTGTAAATCATGATGGCATCCGACAAGTCGTAGAAGCTGTAGAGTCCATTCCCGTAATCGGCAATGGTGATGTCACCTCGATTGCGGATGCGGATTTCATGCTGAAAACGACAGGTTGTGCAGGGGTATCGATTGGACGCGGAGCACTGGCAAACCCATGGATCTTCAGGCAGCTCGTGCAATGGGAGCAGACAGGAGACTGTTATCCCCCGGGTAATTTTGATGAGCGGCTTGAACTCCTCTTAAGGCAGTTTCGCTATCTGTTGGAGATGACCACCGAGAATCGGGCGATCTCCATGTTTCGGAAAATGGGGCACTGGTATTTGAAATCGATGCGCGTCAAACCGGCATTGCGGCATGAATTCCAGTGTGCCCAGACACTAGCAGACTTTGATCAGGCGATCCGCAATATTGCGTCGCAAGGACCTACTTCCGGATCGCGGACAGGCACATTACCTGATATGCATATCCCCGTGCCTGGTGGGCCGGTGGAACGCTGGTAAGTATTTGACTAGACGTCAGCGTCGATTTCTTCCATCAGAGAGGGGTCAAGTTCGATACGTAGTTTACTGATTCTGCGTTCGTCCGACTCGATGACCTCAATCCGCAACTGTTGCCAGGTCATGGTTTCTCCCGGTAGCGGGACTTTACCGAACTGGGTGATTACGAATCCTCCAATCGTATCAAAGTCTTTGCCTTCAGGCAGCCCATAATCATATTGTTCATTCAGGTCATCAATATGGACACGGGCATCGACTTCCACCAGGTTTTCACCCAGTTCAAAAATCATCTGCTCCTCTTCTTCGTCAAATTCATCGACGATATCCCCCACGATTTCTTCAAGAACATCTTCCATGGTGACGAGACCCGCTACTCCGCCGTATTCGTCGATGACGATTGCCATGTGAACATGTTCTTTCTGCATGGTTTCCAGCAGAGAATCGATTCCAGTTGTTTCAGGGATATAGAAGGGGGTAAACATCAGATCCTTGATCGTGAGCTGGTCTGCTGAGTTCAGGTTCTGATTTTCTTTGGAGTAATGTTTAAGAAGTTCCCGGGCATAGAGAATGCCGACGATGTCGTCTGTAGATTCTCCAATTACAGGGATCCGGGAATGTCCTACATCGATGAATTTGAGCAGCGCTTCATCCAGAGTTGCAGATACGGAAATGTATTCCATATCCATTCGCTGGGTCATAATAGCTCCGACGTCCTCATCCTGCAGTTCCATCACCCGCTGGATCATTTTGCCAGCTTCCGACTCCAGAATGCCTCCTCGGGCTCCTTCTTCCACTACCGAGAGAATTTCTTCACTGATGTTTGCCTCACGGCCGTTCTTGTTCTCTTCTTTCCCTGCCAGGCGGTGTGAGAACTCATCGATTTTCCAGGACAGCCACGTGACGGGGCTCAGGAAAACGGGTATCCAGCGTACCACGGGCCAGGAACGCTGCAGGAACTGTTCTCCCGCAATGCGGGCCAAAGTCCAAGGAAGAGTTAACATAACCAGAATGGCAGTCAAAAGGCCTAGCAGTAATTCAGCCGCAAACTGGGCAGTGATAACCAGTGAATTGAATTCGGCCGGTATGTGTATATACAGTCGCGTCAGGATAATTGAGAGGAGAATAACTCCAGTTAGATAGCAGATATCAGCGGCCAGCAGGACGGTTGGGTGTGAACGTAGAATTTCGCTGAATCGATCTGGGACTCCCGCCTCAGTACAAAGTGTTTCCAGTCGGCTGCGAGAGAAATCTCTCAGAGAAAAGCCCAGTAACCCTGAAAACAGGATCAAGGCGATGAGTACGGTAATAACCAGCGGGACCATTTGTCGATTAAATAACCAAATATCAGGGGAAGAAGTTGAAGCTGGAACTCGGCCAGTTCAGGTTAGAGTGTACCTTTTGGAAACTCAGAGATAAATCGGTAACTCGGGAATATTCTGATCATATTTCACTCTTCACGGCGAGGAATCTGTAATTTCCAGCGATCAAAAATCTGCTGTTCGCGGGCTCTCATCACTTTTAATTCATCTTCCGACAGGTCGTCGTAACCACACAGATGCAACAATCCGTGCACGACATACAGTAGAAATTCATCTGCAGCGGACCAGTGGTATTGTTCGGCCATGGAAATCGCCATCTCTGCTGAGATAATGACTTCACCTTCTATCGACTTCCCTGCTCCTCTGATGACTGATTGGTCCAGACTTTCGTCCTGGGAGCACTCCAGCAGAAAACTGAGCACGTCGGTGTCATAATCGTGTGACAGATATTGCTGGTTCAATTCCCTGATTGTGGGGTTATCCACAATCGCCAGACTGATCTCTGCCTGGATTACCTGTTCTGACTCCAGCAGGTAGCGGACTGCGTCTTGAAGCTGGGGCTCATTAATCGCGAGCAGATTTTGAGAGTTCTGGATATCGATCTGATACTGGTCGGTTGTGTTCATTCCGTGGTTGATTACTCGATTATGCAGAACGTTCTTCGGGGTACTTGATGCGTCCGTGATAGATCCCAATCAGAGATTTCACCAGGGATTCTTCGACAATATTAATCTCACTCAATGTCAGCGAACATTCGTTAAACTGTCCGTCCAGCAACCGTTTCATCACCAGTGAATGGACCAGAGACTTAATCCGTTTCGGAGTTGGGTCACTTAAGGTTCGACTGGCGCTTTCCACGGCGTCTGCTAACATCATGACCCCTGCTTCGCGAGTCTGCGGTTTAGGGCCGGGATAGCGGAAGGATGACTCTTCTGCATCGGTTTTGTGATCAGGACTCTGGTCGGCCTGTTTTTCCGCCTCACGGAAAAAATACTCAACCAGCGTGGTGCCGTGGTGTTGTTCAATGAAGTCGATGATCGGCTGTGGTAGATTGTGCTGACGAGCGAGGTCGACGCCATCTTTGACATGGCCGATAATGATCAGGGTACTCATCGCCGGGGCCAGATTGTCGTGTAGACTTTCACTCCCAACGACCATGTTTTCGATGAAGTACTGGGGTTTGAGCATCTTGCCGATATCATGGTAGTAGGCGGCAACACGGACCAGTAATCCATTTGCACCGATTTTGTCTGCTGCTGCTTCACCGATTGTAGCCATCGAGATGGAATGGTTATAGGTACCTGGTGCTCGACGGACCAGTTCCTGCAGTAGTGGGTGCGAAACATTACTCATCTCGAGCAGGCTGATATCCGTTACTACGCCAAAGAGAGACTCAATAAAGGGAAGACTTCCGGCAACCAGATAACCTGCTGCCAGACACCACCCTGCTCCCTGCAGGCTTTCCCAGAGGACCTGCTGATCAATCAGGCCGTTGGAAAGCTCCTGACTGTTGATTAGGTTGATTCCCCAGTAGACCAGAAAGTAGGTCAATCCCATGCCGAAACCAAGTTTGATTAAAGTGGAGCGGGATGAGACTGTGGCCAGCGAAGTAACCGCCACTGAGGAGATACTCATTAATACCACGAAATGCCCCAGCGAGCTTCCCGTGGAAAGACAAAGTATCAATGACAACGACAACGCTGTCAGGATCGCCATGATTTGGTCATAGACGATCGCGAAGACCATTACGGTGACTACCAGAGGCAGTACTTCTGCACGCCAGGGATCGTAGGAAAGAATCCTACCCAGAAACACGGTTAAGACAATGACGCTCAGATAGATACTCAATCTGCTGACGGTTCTGGCAACAGCCCTTTTATTTCTCAGCAGATGATATCCGTTTAAGACTGCCAGTACGATAAACATCAGAAAAATGAAACTGACTCGTACAACCCGCTCATAATAGGGGACCGCTTTTTCTTTCGTTTCGTACTCTGCTCGTAGCAGAGCCAGCTGATTGTCTTCGATCAATTGGCCAGGTTCGACCAGAACTGTGCCCCTCTGGAAAGTGTCGTAGACCTCTTCAACGTCCTGCCTTGCCTGTTTTCGTTCTGTCTGGGTTCGGGCAGCATCGTAAACCAGTGTTGTAGGAGCCTGGAAGTAAATCCAGTGAGACAGAGCCGACTTCATGGAATCCAGTTTGGGGAATTTACTCCATTCACGACCGATCACGCTGTTTGCAGAGAGCTGATCAGGCAGCCGGATATCAAAGGTGGTTACCTTCTTCTGTTCTCCCGTGTCTTTGTAAACGATTTCGATTTTATCACCGGGGCGAATCTGGTGTTTCGTCAGATCATTTTCGTTAACAATCCCATAGGTCTTGAGTGGTGCAATGAGTTTTGTAAAATCCTCAATGATTGCGTCGATTTTTTTTGTATCGTTGGAGTCAGGACTGGAGACCTGTGACTTCAATTCTGCAAAGGTCTGCTCAGATTCTTCCGGGAACTGATCTACAAACTGTTCCAGCCGACGTGAGGGGGTCAAACCCAGTTCAGCACGGGCATCGCTATTCAGTTCATCCAGTGATTTGGCATCGGCGATGGCTTTCAGGTCTTCTCTCAGAAGTTTGGGAAGGTTATCAATCAAGATGGGGTTCTGAATGAAGTAATACGGGACCTCAGACTCTTTTTGCGTCCGTTCCCGGTCGGTTTCGATGGGATTAGCTACCTCAAACGAAACACTGGCAAGAATCCCATGTTCGGAGTACATGCCTAATCGGTAGGGAAAAGGTGCTTTCCAGCTTTCGACTGCGACCATCAGAATCAGGATAGTCAGCAGACAGACGCTGAGACGGGACAGTGTACCCCGGTTGCTCAGTAATTCGCGCAGCCTCGAACTTAGTTTGGAAGAATCACGCAAACTGGCAGCAAGCGCCGTTCGGGATCTTTTAGGACCAAAAAAAGCCATGGAAGCAACCTGAGTCGTTCGTAAAGATGAGATTAAATTGAGAAAACGCGGTCAGAATCAGTATCAGGAGATGTCTTCGTTCTGGTAAGCCTTGACAATTTCACCTACCAGTCGATGACGCACAATGTCTTCATTCTTTAACTGAGTAAGTCCGACGCCTTTTATGTTTCGCAGGCGATTGATGGCATCCGTCATGCCACATGAGACATCGGGGGGCAAGTCGATCTGGGAGACGTCGCCTGTGACCACGATTTTGGATCCCATTCCCATACGGGTCAGGAACATTTTCATCTGGGTCACTGTTGTGTTTTGAGCTTCGTCCATAATGATAAATGTGTTGTCCAGAGTCCGACCACGCATAAAAGCCAGCGGCACGACTTCTACGATATCATTTTCCATGTAACGACTGACCTGCTCATAGTCGAGCAGACTGCCCAGAGCATCCAGGAGCGGACGTAAAAATGGATTGACCTTGGCCAGCATGTCGCCCGGAAGGAATCCCAGCTTTTCACCAGCTTCGACCGCCGGCCGTACCAGCACGATTTTGCGGACCTGCTCCGTGCGGAGGGCGTTTATAGCCATTGCGACCGCCAGGAAAGTTTTACCACACCCTGCTGGACCTGTGCAAAATACCAGGTCGTGTTCCAGGATCGACTTGATGTATTCAGACTGCCCCGGAGTTCGCGGATGTACTTTTCGTGACTTTTCATAGAGATCAATCGCCGAAGGCGTCGAGTCCGGGGTCTGTTTTTCTTGCTTGCTGCTGGAGTTTCCACCAAACAGGGCTGTTTGTACCTGCTCATTTTTGAGCTGGCCGGTCTTTTCGATGATGGCTCTTAACTCGGAAAAGATGCGAAGTGATTTCTGGAGTTGCGAATCATCGCCGATGATTCGTAATTCGTCGCCTCGATGAACGACGTTCACACCCAGTGCATCCTGAATTTGTCTGATGTGACAATCATGGGTTCCCAGCAGAACCGGGATCTGATCAGGATCAGAGAAAGAAAGTGTGGCTTCTGACATCAGAAATTCTACGAGTGCCTCCTGAGATGAGGAATAAAACAATTCAGAGCTTGGAAATAATGACAGGTATTTTTGAATTTCGCTACACTGAAATCGCTAAAACTGCAATTAAATCAGAGACCGGAACGCTAACGAAAACGGTCTCTGTTTCGAGCATGTTATAAAGTCTACTCCAGCAAACTGGGAAGAAAAAGGAGAGAGTTACGTATAATTGCTTACGTTTTCATAAAATATTACCAGGAAAAAACTTACATTCTTGTGAAATTGTCGTCAACTCAGAGTTTTCCGGTGGCTGGAGATTGGAATTGAGACGTATGTCCTTCAGGAACCTCTGAGTCCTCGAACAGGTAAGATTACCCATTCTTCACAATCGGAATATTTCCGATTTTCAATATCTGGGAATGTCAAGATCTAGCGTTTGGGTAATGCGCCCCTGTGACCCTGCTCAGATGCTGCCGATTGTAATGGTAATGTTCAAGAAGTGGGGGGAGCCTGTTCGATGAATTCTCCATAGGACGCGGGACCGGTAATGTCAGGATGCGCTTCAGGTTCTGAGTGTCCTTTTCTTGAGTCAAAATCATCCAGAAGGCAATCGGAAATGTACGAAACATTCTTTGGGTTCAAGGATCGACCCTTTAGCGTTTCACCCTCCCCTGCATGTTTTTTCAAGGCAGCGGAACACCAGAATGTACTGGACGAAATCCAGGTAACGATTTCCAGCTTAAATGGAATCACGATTCTTACCGGCGATGCGGGAACTGGAAAAACGGCAATTTGCCGGCAGTTGATTAATCGGCTTGAGGATCAGTTCCAGATTCAGTTTCTGGAGCACTGCAATTTTCCGACTGTCCGGGCATTACTGCAGACACTGCTCTATGGCTTGACTGACTGTTATGAAAAAATCAGCGAGCAGGAATTACGCCTGGCTTTGACCGCAGAAATCCGTTCTTCATTTCTGGTTCACGGACAGCCATTATTAGTGATTGTCGATGAAGCTCATTTGCTGGGAACTCCTTTTCTGGAAGAATTACGGGTTCTGTCAGACATCGCCTTTGACGGAAAGCCTGCTGTACAACTGCTGCTTTCCGGACAGACTGTGCTGGAAGAGACGCTTATCCAGCCAGGGCTGTCTTCGTTAAACCAGAGAATTGGATGCCAGACCTATCTGGATCGAATGACTCGACAGGAATCTGAAGAATACATTGAATACCGCATCAATCGCGTTTCAATTCAGAACAAACGCTGTTTTTCTGTCGAAGCAGTCAAGTTTATTACTCACGTAAGTGACGGGTTGCCTCGCTGTCTGAATCAAATCTGCGATCACAGCCTGATGCTGGCTTATATGCAGGATGTTCAAGAAGTTGATGAGGCGATCGCCCGTGAAGCTTTTGCAGACTTGCAGCAATTACCTCTTCACTGGAATGATCCCCTGCCGGTTCCCTCTCCCCTCGAAGAAATGCGAAAAAAAGAAGCACTTACAGAGCTGGATCAGTTTATTGATGATGATGTTCTACTGGAACATGACATTGATGAGTCGATCGAGGAGCGACTCCATCAGCTGGTAGATGAACCCTCGGAGATATTTGAAGAGCTGGCAACCTCCGAGGATGGTGCTTCAACCGAAGACCCGTTCTCGTTTGGTGAAGGATTAGAAGCGATCGAGATTGGCAGTGAGACCGTATCTTCTCAAACACCTGTCAAAAAGACCGTAGAAATCAACTTGGAGATCAATTCTCCGGTTGATAATCAGGAACTGGTGTCCGAAGCAGATTTAAACCCGGTTCTCTCGGCAGTGACAGAAACATACGGCGATTTTGTAGATGTCGTTGATCGATATGCTGCCATCGATGCCGGATTCGATCCTGCGTCCCTGTTTGGTGAAAAACATCAGAGTTTTGAGTCCACGACTTCCGTCTTTCAGTTACGTGCGCCTCAGTTCCAGTATGTACCACAGCTCCAGGCTCAGGGAGTATCTGACATAGAGTCGCTGAAGCTGCCAACTAAAGAATCAGAGAGTGAGCTTGGACATACCGTTGAGTTTTCCGCGGGAAATCCCCTTGAGCAGAATGAAACTTCTGAACTGGAATTTGAAGAAGCGGCACTGAATCAACTGGAGCCCGACGTGTTCCAGGAACTTGCAGCAGAGGCTTCACGTGGTGAGGGCTCTTTCGAGGAACTGTTGGCTGCCCAGGTTTATGAAGTCTGTTCGGAAACTCGTAAGGGGCTGCTCAATGCACTGAATGAGATCCGGAATTATTCGGTTCCTGAAGAAACCGACTTTGCAGATGTATATGATATCGTTCAGCCTGAGACGGAAGAGATCTCAGCAGTATCGGATTATCCAGAGTGGGAAAATGACTTGCAGCATGACAGTCAGCTTGAAACTGCATCAAAAACTTCTGTTCGACTGGATTCGCCAGCAACAGAAAAATCAGAGTCATCTGCGACTGCCCATCTGAGAGGCCCTGCTCTAGGCAGATACAAGAATCTATTCAGCCGGTTGAGACGCAAACAGGAGTCGCATTCCTGATCAGAGGTGTAGTCTTCCACAGGATGAGATGGCACGTCAGAGTCACGCTCTTTTCGCCGATCAATTTAATCACTACAGCCTGATCAACTGATGGGTCTGTTCTGACCGTTCTCCGTATTTTCAGCATGATCCACTCAAGTGTGATACTGGAAGGAGGATCTTCCTGCGCAGTGCCGATCTGCTCAATTTCTGATTTTCTTTTAAAGAACTTCGCCCGATACGCATTACTACACTGCGTTTTTTCGAGGCGAGGTTCTAATGCATCAAGATAAAAAAGTCGGTTTAGCTTTAGCGTTACTGGTAATTGGTTTCGTTGGCGCATTTTGTCTGCGCCAGGAAAATAATACTACAGTTGAGATTCCAGAACTCAACGACCCCCACTATCTGGATGAGCAAATCGCCGATAAAGATCGAACGCCTTATCTGGGGGCCACGACTAAGGACCCACTGGAAACTCAACTGGGAAGTGAGCAGACTCTGACCGGCATTTCGGACTCACCTCGGGCCACCAAAGAAACCGGAGTTGCTGTTCCGACTATTTCTCATACAAAACCAGGCGGGCAGGCTAAGTCCGGCAACGCCGAACGCTGGGGAGAAATGCCTGATTTTCTGAAGGAAATCGAACTTCCGGAAGAAGAAGTTTCGATTGAGAATCAGTTTACCAGTTCGGATCTTTCAGATGATCAATTTGAACCCAACCAGAATCAAACATTCGCACAACCGCAAGCTCCTGATTCAACGCAAGCTTCAGATCCTCTCAAGAACGAAACACGTAAACCCGCACACAATAATGCCTGGGAGGTGAATCCGGCTCAGAGGAATCCAGAGCCAGCAAACAGTGGCGAGAGACGTCCGCTGCAGTATCGAGTTCATACAGTGCGATCAGGCGAAACTCTGTCTGAAATTTCGATTCGCTACCTGGGGACGAGCCGGAAATATCGGGAAATATTCAATATCAATCGCGATCAGCTTCGTAGTCCGAACGACATTCGTGAAGGGATGAAATTACGGATTCCCGTTTACCCGACTCCTGAAATGAAGCCACAGTCAGCAGGTCGGCAGACTAATACCGGGACTCCTGCTGTTTCAGGCAAGCGAACTGTGGGGCAGATGGTTTCTCAGCCCAAGCTCAAATCAGAGAATGGCTCGGTTCAGTTTGAAGGGCTGATCGAGTCACTGTCACAGTCAGCAGAAAAAGGGGCTCCTGATACGCAGGATGTTGGTAAAGCCGTTAAGCGACTCGAGAATTCATTGAGTTCTCAACAGCTGGAAGACTCAGCGGGAATGAATTCAATTCCTGACAGTTACCGTAAATTCATTCCAGTCCCCCGCTCTCCTCTGACACCTGGGACCACAGATAAGGGAACACGTACCGGGCATTCACTCTCTCAGGTCCAGCCTGAAAATGTGGATGAAATTGTAGAAGATCTGTTTGAAAGTCTGCCGGATGCGTCTAAAAACAGTACTCAAGGGGAACAAGCGAAGACCTATGTAATTCAGAAGGGAGATACACTGGAGTCAATCGCTCTGCGGATTTATGGTAAACGTTCCGCTGCGTTTCAGATCTACCAGAAAAACCGTGATCTTCTGAAGAATGCAAATTACATCATGCCGGGAATGAGGCTCCAGCTTCCGTAACTGGAGAATCACTTCGTCCCAGTTAAAGGTAATGATAAACCATCGAATGCCAGTTCGACATGCTCAGGCAGACTGGCGTTCGTTTCTTCATGCTCAAGCGAGTGCGAAATATGCGTGAAGTAAGCACGTCTGGGTTTTACCCTCTCAACGACTTCCAGTCCCTGTTCCAGATTAAAATGTGTGGGGTGTGGTTTGATTCTTAAGGCATCGATAATCAGGTACTCCAGACCTTCCAGGTACTGCCAGCTTTCTTCCGGAATATGACTAACATCGGTACAGAAAGCGATGTCGTTAATCCGGTATCCCAGGATTGGCAGTGTGCCATGCATCAGTCGGATAGGTTGAATTCTCAAGCCCAGCAGATCAAAAGGCTCCAGGGTAACACGTTGGAAATCCAGCCTTGGCCTCGACATGTGGTGAAGATTGTGGGTAGGTTCTTCAAAGGCATAGTTGAAAGAACGGCGAATCTGTTGTTCCACGATCTCTTCACAGTGGAGTGTAACCGATTTTTCCAGTCGATAGCCGCTGATTCTGACATCATCCAGACCGAATAGATGGTCGGCATGGCTATGAGTATAGAGTACCGCGTGAACCCAGGGGATATTTTCCCGTAGCATTTGCAGTCTTAGCTCAGGTGGTGTGTCTATTAAAAAGCCACCTTCAGGAGCGCCAATATATACGGAAGTGCGTCCTCTCTGGTTCTTCGGATTGGGGGATGTGCAGACTTCACAATCACAGCCAAAGATGGGAATTCCCACGCTGGTTCCAGTTCCCATTGTGATGAATTCACCCGGTCTCTCGGAGAAGATATTTGATTCCTGTTGCATTACTCTTTTATCACTTTAGAAATCCAGAATCAGCCTACACCGCAATATTCGCTGACTCCATCCGCAGTGACAACCAGTAGCTGATCCGTAAGCGGGTGGTCCATTTTCAAATAATCACAGGCAATATTGTGCTGAATTTTTTCAATTATCTGTGACTCACTTAAGCTGAGCGCCAGCAGAAAGTCACGGTTGGGGACCCCGGCCAGAAATTCGCTTCCCAGAAACCGGCGTGCCTGCTGATAAAAGCCCCTACTCAGTACCTGCGATGCATTATAAGCATCAGGTTTACTTTGAATGATCATGTCTGGCCCGTCTTCCCGGGACATGCAGATCAACTCAATTTGGTGATACTCAAAATACCGGTCCAGGTTTGTCAGGGCCAACTCGTGAATTTCTTCGTAGTTGATTCCCCACTTTTCCAGCAGCTTCTCATGAATATACCAGTACGCGTTCGATTCGTCGACCACATACAGGATGGCCAGATTCGCAATCCAGTTCTCCCCGACAAAATTGGGGAAATGGTTCTGCCAGGAGTCTCGGGATAACAGGATCGGCATGATTCGATCCCGCACCTGTTCAAATTCCGGTTCCGTTTGATCGGTTCCCCATTCATTGATCTGCAGAATCGTGGCGAGGGCTGTCGTGATATTTTTCTCGAATTCAGATCGGGAATTCAGATAGGCTCGATAAAAATTGCTCAGATTCAACTCTGCTTCACCAAATTTGAGCCGGAACCCAGGTAATAAATGTGAAGGAATCAGCGGGAACTTCGCTTCTGCCAGAGTCAGGACTTCCTGTGCGAATAGTTCTGGAGGATGTGCAGGATCGAGAGTAATCTGAATCGAGTGTAAGATTTGCTGAACGATTTTAAAATGTTCGTCTTTGATGCGCGGATCGTAAAAATAGGTGACGACCATCTGGATCGAGCGCTCCCGTATCAACCACAGGTTCCAGAACTGCCAGTTCTGGGGGAAACCGGGGATCCACGACACCAGGTTTTGCCACCAGCTCCGTTTCTTTTGAATGATGGCTTCACCAGAATAGGCACTCGATTCATGTTCGATTGCTAATGGGGGGCGCTGCTGGATATTACGATGCCTGACGAACAGTTGATCGAAATCCATTTCCATGCCAGCAACTGTAGAGGTCTGCGGCAGGACTGATTTCCAGTGACAGCTGATAGTAAGAGTGGACTCACCTTCCGGGGGGCTGAGTTGCAGAATCCCATCTTTCTCATCTTTGACCCAGTCACCGGGATAGGATAGTGAATACCAACACGCAGGTCCCGTGTAACGCGACCATTCTTGAAGTTCTAAGTCAGACAAGAAATCACCATCAGCACAAGAAATGATTCTGACTGGACCAGTCGAGGGATTATGCAATCATCGATCCTCAGCAAGTCCCTGATTCTTTTATTTAACCTTCATAGTAGACGATTGCCCGGAATAACTCTATCTGAATCTTTGGCAGCACATTTGATAACCATCTGCTGTGTATCTAAGCAGCAAAATGCCTTCGAGGAGGGCAGATTTGGAGCTTGGAGGGTGGTTGTAAAAAAAAGAAATAATATTTTTATATTGTAAGTCGCGTTGAAGTATGGACTTATGGAAATGCGATCGAGAGGGGGTTGTCGCTGGTACGGTGTTTGCTTTGTTACCAGCTACAGAGTGAGGAAACGAGCAACTTCCTCACTCTGACTTGAACTTCACCAAAGGATACGCTGCTGGGGAGTATAGCCGAACTTTCCCTCGTCGGGACTGTTTGGGCGAGCGCCTATACACTCAGCGGCGTCCTTTTTTTATCAGTACGCAAAATGTGCTGATAAGTTCAATATCATAGAACGGTGGAACCGCAATTTCCACCCTTTTCTTTGCAGAATTTCTCTATCTGCACGGGTACTAGACGAAGTTCAGTACCATCTGGCATCCCCAAAACACGCATTCTACTTTGTGTCCGATTTTATTTTCTTCTGCGGTGCTGCTACCGGTTTCATAATCAGCAATGCCAGCGGGGGCAAATTCAACGTGATGCTGTCGTTCTTACCATGACTGCTGATTTTCTCGCTGTAGACCCCACCTGCATTTCCGATATTGGAGCCACCGTAAATCTTGGCATCACTATTAATGATTTCATGGTAGTAACCCGCTTTGGGGACCCCAATTCGATAGCCTTCCCTTGGCACAGGTGTGAAGTTAGCAATCACAATGACGTGCTCCTCATCATCTGTCGAATTTCGCTGGAATGCAAATACGCTGTTTTTCGAGTCATCACACTGGAGCCAGGAGAATCCTTCCTGAGAAAAATCAGTCTCATATAAAGATTTTTCGGTGCGGTATAAGTAGTTCAGGTCACCGATCAGGCGACGAATTCCATCGTGTTTTTCGTGACCGATCAGTTTCCAGTCAAGTTCGTTATCATGATTCCATTCGGTCCACTGTGCCAGTTCTCCCCCCATAAAGAGCAGTTTTTTGCCTGGCATTGTATATTGATATCCGTACAACAGTCTTAGATTTGCGAATTGTTGCCACAGATCGCCAGGCATCTGGGATAGCAGGGAACGTTTACCGTGTACGACTTCATCGTGAGATAAAGGCAGTACAAAGTTTTCTGTAAAGGCATAGATCATGCGAAAAGAAAGTTCGCCTTGGTGATGTGATCGATATATCGGATCGAAATGCATGTAACGCAAGGTGTCGTTCATCCAGCCCATATCCCATTTCATGCTGAAGCCCAGTCCTCCGTTATAAACCGGGTGTGATACACCTCCCCAGGAGGTAGATTCTTCAGCAATCGTGAGAATTCCCGGATAGGCTCCGTGCAGGCTGATGTTTGCATCCTTCAGGAACTGAATTGCTTCCAGATTTTCACGGCCTCCGCTGGGGTTGGGAACCCACTCCCCTTCCTCTCGTGAATAGTCCAGATACAGCATTGAGGCAACGGCATCTACGCGGAGACCGTCAAAGTGATACTTATCAATCCAGAAATGGGCACTCGACAATAGAAAATCGCGAACCTCATTCCGCCCATAATTAAAGATGTAGGTCCCCCAGTCGGGGTGGAACCCTTTGCGAGGGTCTGCGTGTTCGTATAGGCAGGTGCCGTCGAAACGGCCGAGGGAGTGACCATCTGTGGGAAAATGGCCGGGAACCCAGTCGAAAAGTACACCGACTCCCGCCTGATGGCAGTAATCGACGAAATACATCAGATCATGCGGGGTGCCGAACCGGCTGGTTGGTGCGAAATAACCCGTCGTCTGGTAGCCCCAGGATCCATCGAACGGGTGCTCTGTGACAGGCATCAGCTGAATGTGGGTGTAGCCCATCTGATGCACATAATCGACCAGTTCCTTGGCCAGTTCCCGATAAGAAAAGAACTGTCGCCCGTCTTTGGGGCGTTTCCAGGAACCCAAATGGACTTCATAAATTGAAACAGGTTCATTATGCCAGTTGGTCTCCTGGCGTTTTCGTAACCACTGCTGGTCCTGCCAGGGGAAGTTTTCAATATCATAAACGATCGAAGCGGTCTTCGGGCGCAGTTCGGAGTAAAAAGCGTAGGGATCGCTCTTTTCGAAGAACTCACCGTTCTGGCCTCGCAGACTGAATTTATAAGCGTCTCCCTGGCCTACCTCGGGGAGAAACCCCGACCAGACTCCAGCATCACTGGAATGAAGGTAATTTTCTCCATGTTTCCAGTGGTTGCGATCACAGATCACACAGACTTCCTGTGCATTTGGTGCCCAGACAGCGAAGCGTGTGCCTTTAATTCCATTAACTTCGTCGGGGTGAGCTCCCATTGATTGGTACATGGTGCAATGCATTCCTGTCTTTAGTGCGTGAAGTTCGGCGGAGGTAAATAATGGTCGACGAGTCTGAATCTTATTGTGCAGGCTTTGGGGCCGCCACGGAACATTGGGGCGGTTTTGGTTTGTTTCAGGATGAAAAGATTGGCTCATTTTGATCTGTTTTAAGGGTCTGTATTCAGTATCTGATGGTACAGTCGGCCTCTGCGCCATCATAATCGGTAAGTCCAGTATAACAAGATTTCGGTTAGATTGTTACTGATCCTTGATGGGGTTTTACCGCGTTCTTTCTGCATCTCCGGGAACAGTATTAGGCCATCTGTTAAAATGAACCAATCATGAGGGTTTTGGTGATTGGGCAATTCGCGGCGATCAAGGCAGATAATATATTCAAGCGGGCTGCAACATGTTCTAAATTTCAAAAACCGGCAAGCTTTACTCAAGTGGACCATCGGCAGGTGATCTATAATTACATGTCATCTTTTTGATAGATCCATCTGTCATTTGAGGCAGTCTGAATTCATGTCAGACCGACTCTGTCAAAGGTTTGCTTTTGTCTATTCATCGCACTACTCTGCTGATCGCCGGGCCACTTGGTCTGATCGCCGGATTTTACCTCCTGGTATTTTCTGGTACAGAGGAGAACCGCGCACTAGCTAATGTCGTTCGCCTCAGCCCACCAGAATCCTGGCAAGCACTTCCAGATAGACCTTCTGAATCAGTACCCTTGCAGCTTCAGACGGCTTGCGAGTTACAGGCGCAGGCAATTCAGAAACGCATTTCCCTGCCGACCAATCGTCTAATCATCGCACCTTATGTTCTGATTGGTGATTATGAGGTCAGCACTCTTGATGCACTTTACCGCAAAGCGATCCAGCCCACAGAGTACGCACTGAATGTCTCATATTTTGACACGAAACCAGATCAACCTGTCACAATTGTCGCTCTTTCCAGCCAAGAACGGTATCAGCAGGTCGCTCGCGATCTGGATCAGCGACAGACCGGATCTTATTATGGTTACTTCATGGCTGATGAGTTGCGAATTGTCCTGAACCTGACCACAGGAAGCGGCACTTTGGGACATGAATTGACCCACGCACTGGCCGAGGTCGATTATCCTGGCATGCCGGAATGGTTTGACGAAGGTCTCGCTTCCCTACATGAGCAGTGTGAGTTTTCCGACCAGGGTAATCGACTTTTGGGGACGACTAACTGGAGGGTTCAGATCCTGTTATCCGCCCTGGAGCGAAATCAGCTTCCACCTCTCAATGATCTTGTGGTCCAGGCCAGAATTCGAACGGATCGGGAAGCTCTGACATATGCTTACGCTCGTTGTTTCTGTCTGTATCTGCAACAAAAGAATCTCCTCTCCCCATTCTATCGCAAACTCAGAACGAATCAGGCTTCTGACCCCACAGGCCGACTGACTTTGTGCCAGATTCTGAACGTGGATGATCTCTCTGCAGTTGATGCAGAATTTCGTGAGTGGCTGGGATCCTGTCGCCGAAATACAGGTTCTCTCTAAGAAACTGCAAATCGGTCATTCAATGTCTCTGCTGCGCGCTCTATAATAACTGCACAGCCACCCTCTTTTGTTTACGTTTACAGTGAAACTCGCTCTATGAATGCTACCGGTTTACGCGTCTGTAGTTTTGAAAGTCGAAAACAGGACGCCATGCAGGCTCTGATCGAACGCAATCAGGGGATTCCTACTCTGGTGCACTCCATGGATGAAATCCCATTGGAAGACAATGCGCAGGTTAAAGCGTTTTGCGAACGGTTGTTTCGTGGTGAAATCGATGTGATTGTCTTTCTGACCGGAGTCGGAGCTACAGCTCTGCTTCAGGCTGCAGAGGCATATTATCTCCGGGAACAGGTTCTCGACGCTTTGCGAAAAACAATAGTTACGGTACGCGGACCTAAGCCAACTGTTGTACTTCGCAACTGGGAAGTTCCCATTCATTATTCCGCCCCGGAACCCAATACCTGGCACGAAATTATTTCGATCTGGGATGAAAAAGAATTCTCCGTTACCGGTAAGCACATTGTCGTTCAGGAATACGGAAAGCCGGTTCAGGAATTTTATGACGAACTCCGAAACCGGGGAGCCCAGGTGACGCCGGTGACTGTATATCGCTGGGCGCTTCCTGAAGATACTTCCGGGCTGCGAAATGCAGTTCATGCGACGATCAGAGGAGAATTTGACATCCTGATGTTCACGAGTGCACAGCAGGTGTCTCATGTTCTGCAGATCGCTGAAGAGGAACAGGTCCGTGATAAATGGATCGCTGCAGCAGCCAGGGCGATGATCGCTTCAGTCGGTCCCGCCTGCTCCGAGGCCCTGAATCAGGAAGGGCTCCCTATCGACTTCGAATCGAGCCCACCTAAAATGGGGCCGCTGGTTAAAGGGGCCTTAGAGGCCGCTCCTGAAATCCTGGCCCGGAAAAAATGACTTATCCAGTCTCCTGACCTGATTCCGGAATCGATGCTGTCCTGAATTTCAGAAGACCGACCTACCTGATAGAATATTCCCACCTGATAGATATTCTCAATACGTTACGTACCGGAAAGAAATAGAATGAATTCGCCGCAGGCTGATACAGCCTATTGTCAAAACAGTCGGTTTATGAAGGCTGTCCGTCGCGAGCCCGTTGATACCACTCCCATCTGGATTATGCGACAGGCAGGGCGTTATCTGCCGGAATACATGGAAGTTCGTAATCGGGTCACCTTTATTGAACTCTGTAAAACTCCAGAACTCGCAGCGGAGGTCACGCTCACAGCACAGAGTGTACTGGGGGTGGATGCTGCCATCCTGTTCGCTGATTTACTGCCGATTCTCGAGCCGATGGGCTTGAATCTGGAATATGTCAAAGGCGAAGGCCCAGTTATTCACAATCCGATTCAGGAATCTTCTCAGGTTGATCGTCTGACAGATATCGCTGATATGAACTGCCTGGAATTTGTCTTTGATGCCGTCAAACTGATCCGTGCAGACTTGCCGACAGATATTCCTCTGCTCGGTTTTGCCGGCTGCCCCTTTACCCTGGCGAGCTATGCCATCGAAGGGGGAAGCTCAAAAAATTACCGACGTACCAAGCAGATTATGTATAACGATCCGGTTGCCTGGGATGCCCTGATGAACCGCTTCGTTGACAACCTGATCATCTATCTGCAACGCCAGATCACAGCCGGATGCCAGGCCGTGCAGATCTTCGATAGCTGGGCCGGCTGTCTCTCCCCTGAAGATTATCAGCAGTACGTTCAGCCTTATACCGCGAAGCTGGTGGCCGGGGTACAGGATCATGCTCCTGTTATTAACTTCATGACAGGGAACCCCGCCCTGATCCCACTTCAAAAGCAGACCGGCGGTCAGGTCTTTGGGCTCGACTGGCGTATTAACCTCGCAGATGCCTGGGAAATCCTCGGTCCAGAGGTAGCAGTTCAGGGCAATCTGGATCCGATTGCTCTCTATGCCGATCTGCCGGTTCTCAAGCAGAAAGCAAAGTCCGTCCTCGATGCCGCCGGCGGTCGCAACGGTCATATCTTTAACCTCGGACATGGCGTGATGCCTGATATGAATCCAGACAACGTCAAAGCGCTTGTTGAAATGGTCCATGAACTCGGCTGCAGATAACTGTTTCGCCTGAAATAAGTTCTTTTTGTTGTCCTGTTGATATTGAACGACCTCATGACTGACTCCAATCCTTCAACAGCAGTAAAACGCATCGCCGTGATTGGTGGTGGAGTGACCGGTCTATCTGCTGCACATCATATTCTGGAACTGTCTGATGAGCAGCAGCAGCCTGTGGAAGTGACCCTTTACGAATCGCAACCAGAATCTGGTGGGTGGATCGGGACCATCGATCAGGGGGATTACCTGATCGATACTGGTGCCGACATGTTTATTACCAACAAACCTGCAGGCATCAATCTCTGTAAACGTCTGGGATTGGTAGATCAGTTGATTTCCACTGATACCCGCTACCGGGGAGCACTCGTGTTGAGTCGAGGGTTAACAGTGCCTGTCCCACTCGGGTTCGAACTGATGACCCCCTCGCGAATGCTCCCTATGCTGCGTACTCCGTTGCTGAGCTTCTGGGGGAAAATTCGCATGGGGCTGGAATACTTTCTTCCTCGTCGGCACAGTTCAAGCGGGCTCGATCAGGACGATGAAAGTCTTGCCCATTTCGTAACCCGCCGATTTGGTGGAGAAGCTCTGACGCGACTCGTGCAACCACTGGTAGCTGGTATTTATACCTCCGATCCAGAGAAACTAAGCTTGCGGGCGACACTTCCACGCTTCCTGGACATGGAACGGGATCATCGCAGCCTGATCAAAGCGGCCCGGCATCAGAAGAAAGCAGCCCGCTCCCAGTCCGATGCCACAGGTGCCCGTTATGGTCTGTTTGCTGCGTTCAAGGGAGGTATGCAAACGCTGACACGCACTCTGGCGGAGCGTGTCTCCGAGCGGGGAACAATCCTCTATGAACATTGTGTTACCCATGTTGTGCCTTCGGCGGGGGGGGGATATGAGGTGACCATGGCCTCAAAGGGGGCTGCTCAAACGCAGCATTTCGACGCCGTTTTAATCGCAGCGCCCACACATCAGGCGGCAAGCATGACCACCGGTTTCGCTCCCGAACTCTCCAGCCTGCTTGCGCAGATTGAATATGCGTCTACTGCAATCCTCGTTAATATTTATAAGCTCTCGGATATCAAACATCCGCTCCGCGCTTTTGGTCTGGTAATTCCTGCTGCAGAGAAACGCAAAATATTCGCAGTGGCATTTGCCAGTCGTAAGTTTCCTGGTCGGGCGCCGGAAGATTGTATTCAACTGCGTACTTTCATCGGCGGTGCCATGCAATCAGAAATGCTGGAACACACCGATGAGGAGCTGCAGGAAATTGTGCGCAGCGAACTCGACGATATCCTGGGACTGCATGGCAAACCTCTGTTCTCGAAGTTGCTCAGGCACAATCAGTCCATGCCCCAGTATCATCTTGGGCATCTGGAACTGGTCGAGCAGATTGAACAACAGGCGTCACGCTATCCCGGGCTGGAACTGGCCGGGAATGCCTATCGTGGTGTTGGCATTCCTGATTCGATTCAGAGTGCAGAGGACGCAGCAGACCGGCTCATGCTTACTCTGACTGCAGACGCATCAGCTCAATCCCCTTAACGTCGATCAGTTCATTGCCTGGCTTTTTGATGCCTGTGAGCTTGAGATCGCAGGTGCCCTTTTTCAGTACCAATGTGCCTAGTTTAAGCTCCGCCCAGTCTTTTCGCTGATAGTTATCTGACTGCTCAACCCGATCCTGGTTTCCAACCTTGGGCGGGTCGTGAGGCTTGGAAATTGTCGCACTCAGACTCTGGTCACCAGTTTCCACGGCAATCTGGCAGCCCACATCAGCTTTGGCACAGGTGTATTTCAGAGTTGCTGTATAAGTTCCTGGCGTTAATACTTCCAGGTGCCAGACTGCATTTGCTCCGGTGTCGGTCCAGTCTTCGATCCAGCTGTTAGCATAACCATTGTGTCCTTTGCCACTGTAGTTAATCCCCTGCCCGGCTTCCGGCTTCAGAAATGATTCATTTGCGGGCAGAGATGTTGTTGATGTTTTTGGATGTCCTATTGGAATGGGTATCGGCTCAAAGCCGAGTTCTGATACATCCTGAAACCACTTGCTGTAAGCTGTCTTCAATCGATTTAGAGCCTTCGGGTTCTCTTTAGAAACATCGATTTTCTCTCCCGGGTCGGCTTGCATGTCGTACAGGCTCCACTTGTTTCGCTCATATGCGGCTCGCCAGCGGTCGGTACGCACTGACCCGACGGGAAGCTCCGTTCCCGGAATCGAGTTGCGGAATAGACGATCGACAAACAGCATTCGCTCTGGCCACTTCGCTTCAGCAGACTTGGTCAACAGCGGCACAAGGCTTTTGCCATCAACGGGAACCCCGGATGTTGATTCCACGTCACAGAATTCCAGCAGCGTTGGCAGAATGTCAATGTGTGCGGCGATCGGCTTGACGACTGTTCCAGGCTCGATTTTTCCCGGGTACCGTACGAACAGCGGTACGCGAATACCTCCCTCGTGGATCGAGCCTTTACGACCGCGCATATCACCATTGTACCGATTGCTGTTCGGACCGTTGTCTGTCAGGAACAGCACAATCGTGTTGTCAGCCAGCTTCAATTCATCCAGGGTTTTGAGTAATCGGCCCAGATTTTCATCGACGCAATCTACCATTGCGTAGGCACAACATGCTTTGTCATCCAGGCCTTTGTCGGCATACTTGTTCCAGTATTTCTCTGGAACGATCCAGGGCGAATGCGGTGCATTATAGGGGACATAACAGAAGAACGGCTGTTCCTGGTTTTGTTTGATGAAATCGATCGCCTTGTCAGTCAGCACATCTGTGATGTAGCCCTCTGTTTTAACCGGCTGTCGATTATGTTCCAGGTTTGTGTCGAAATAACTGTTCCAGTGACCTCCACAGAAACCGAAGAACTCGTCAAATCCCTGGCCGTTGGGATGCATCGGATAATGTCGCCCGTTATGCCATTTCCCAAAGGCACCGGTTGCATATCCGTCTGATTTCAGAATCTCAGCAATCGTGACCTCTTCTGCTCGCATGTTCTCGAAACCGCGGGTTACGCCATGCACGCCCGTCCGCAGACTATAGCGTCCCGTCAAGAGGGATGCTCGAGTCGGGGCACAGACGGGCGAAACAAAGAATCGCTCAAATTGGGCTCCCTGTTGTGCCAGTAGATCCTGGTTCGGCGTCTCAATCAACGGATTATCATGCAGTCGGACGTCCCCCCATCCCTGGTCATCAGTCATAATCAACAGCACGTTCGGTTTCGCCGCAAAGACGAGAGTTCCGTTCGACAAAACGAAAGAACAGACTAGAAAACAGAATAGAGTTAATAAGGAAGCGCGTCTCATTATGAATTCAGTTTCTTTTAATAGGTCGTGTTGATTAATAGGTCGTGTTGATTTCAGGTGGCCAGTCACTAAGGTATCGGCCTGCAGTGTCTGGAGGGTGACGAGAATCAGTTTCAGTAAAACGTATCACATATCGAACGTCAATCCCACCACCAGCGGGATTTCAGGTCACCTTCCCCTCGTTGAACTGACTGTTTTCGTTCAGTCAGTGAATCATCCCGCATCGTTACAAACTCGGTCTGACGTAGTACCGATCGAGCATTGATCGTCACACCGCCTCCTACCAGGCAGATCATCAAACGCCCTGCCTTCTTATAATTCATCGCCGTTGGTACTTGTGTAGGAATATTTCCCTGGGGGACCAGATAATCGGATTCAGCAAGAAAGAACCGATAATCCCATCCCACCTGGTCGTCGAGTCGTTCTTTCCGGATCAATGCCGCCAGGATGGTGAGGTCAGTGATAGACTGGAGTTCGGCAAATGTGGGGTGCAGATCTGCCAGTTTTGCGAAATATTTTGTGAACTGCTGCGCATACCGGGTTGTTGAATTTCGGGTCTCTGAAGCTTCTGTTCGCTGTCCCGCCTGGTTAACGAACTCTTCCTGGGACATCATCTGTAATCGCTGTCCAGAGAACTGAAATGCATCCCGGTTTGCTGTGGTTGTGAATGCATCATAGAGGGGCGTGAACCACCATCGTTGAGTGCTGTTGCCTCCACCCCGCAGGGTCGCGAGGTGACTTTTGATCTCACGAATTCCCGAGGGCTCCAAACCAATCGAAATTCGTTTCAACATGTAGTCCGCTTCAACCAGTACCCGGGCATAATGAGAACCTGCCGGCACTCCAGTCACGGTTACATCCTGCATCCCCAGGATCTGAGCCATGGTGCGGAAACGGGTTACCGCGGTCGCCGTCGAAGAGGCATTGTTTGTTCTGCGAATGTATTCATGCATCCGTGCCAGGTTTTCCTGTTTCGCATCAAACGAACAGCCAGTCACCAGGTCTTGTTCCTGCGATTGCAGTGCCACTACCAGATCGTCCAGCCGGATTGGCGGCCTCCCTGAATTCACACAGACCACCCGGTTCTGCGCATTCGTTGCAAAGCCCTCTGCCGGGCCAGCGATCACCAGGTCATGGTTCTCCCGATCGACAAACAGGTAATCAATTCGCCATAACCCTGCCAGATATTGCACCTCGGGGGGCAGTGGCTCATTTTTGGTTTTATATTCCTGGCAGAGTTTCTCCAACTGCACCAGCGAAACCTTGCGGAACTCCGACTTTTGATTGATGTCTGCAGACAGAGCCTGGGCCGCCAGGGCCTGTAACCGTTTCTGGTTTAGTTGCTTGCTGTTCAACGTGATCTGAAACGGCGCCGAAATGACTCCATTCGCATCAATGGTGATCCCACCGGCATTCTGATTGTTGTTCTGGTTATTGGTGTTGTTACCGTTATTGTTGCCTCCGTTATTCGTCTGGGCCAGACTGACTGTAGTGAAACAGGCCATCAGGCAGAGCATTGTTCCGAACTGGATATGTCTTCGTTTATTTCGGAAGTAAGAGAGGAGTTTCATCGACCAGCGCTTTCCGCCCTGTCAGGGCTGTTCCAGATTGCGGCCCGCAAATTCCAGACTATTTATGTCATTCTATCAGTCCAGATACCCCGAAGTCAGACCTGTTTTGTAATTCTTGCCCGGCAGAACCGGATTTGTTTTTCGAACTTTAGTACAGATTTTGTTTCTGTTCTGGAGTAAATACTGACACTCTCACTCGGGGCTCAAAATCGTGGAAGGAATCGGTCCAGGTTGGCTTAAATCAATCTTTTTGTGTCTGTCATGGTAGAAAAAGTATGCGTTATTCATAGTGCCAAAGAATTTGCTTGAGAAGTAACAGCACGGCACTTTAAAATGTCCATCGATTTTCTTGAATCGTTTCCCTCTCTTAGAACTATTGAAAACGGGTGACTCAATGCTACAAATGCGTTTCATAAATATCGCTCTCTGCGTCCTCGCCATCTGTGTCTTTGGGGTTAGCTCGTATCCCGTCTGGGCAGCCGATGAAAAACCGCAGCCGGACGAACGCCTGCAGAAGTTGTTGAAACGCTTTCCGGCGGCTGATAAAAACAAAGATGGTATTCTCACCCGAGACGAAGCGCGGGCTTATCGTCAGCAAATGCAGAAACGTCAGGGAAGACCGTTCAATTCTGTTGAACCGACCCATGCTGATGTGAAATACGGTGACCATGCACGGAACGTACTCGACTTCTACCAGGCCAAATCCGATCAGCCGACCCCCCTGGTCGTCTACATTCACGGCGGCGGATTTGTAGGAGGCAGTAAGCGGGTGAATCCCGGCTTTCTACAGCAGTGTCTGGATGCCGGCATCAGCGTCGCTGCGATTCACTACCGCTTTATTGACGGGAAAAAAGTTCTGCTCCCCGAGCCCCAGCGCGACGGAGCCCGGGCCGTGCAGTTTCTCCGTAGTAAAGCCAAGGAGTGGAACATTGACCCGAAGCGGGTGGCCTGCTTTGGGGGCTCCGCCGGCGCCGGGATCTCGATGTGGATCGGCTTTCACGACGACCTGGCCAAACCGGACAGCGACGATCCCATTGAACGCGAATCGACCCGCATTCAGGCGGTCGGCACCTTTGGCGGACAGAGCACATACGATCCGATCAAAATCAAAGCTCTGGTAGGTGGCCGGGCCTGGGAGCATGCTTCGATCTTCAAAGCTTACGGCGTGGACACAGCAGAAGAAGCCCTGCATCCCACTCTGGAACAACAGAAACGCTATGACGAATCGTCTGCGATCATGCATCTGACGAAAGACGATCCACCACTCTACATGGTCTATAGCGAAGCAGACGGTCCCCTGCCCGCCAACGCCCGCCCCGGCCAGGGTATCCATCACCCCAATTTCGGGCGTGATCTGGTGAAAAAGATGAACGAACTCGAAATCGAAAACGTCTTTATCTACACGCCGGAAGCCAAAGGCCGCAATCCTCAACGCGAAATGCTGGAATTCTTCCAGAAGCAGTTCGCGAAGGTGAAATAGTACTGATATGCTTTCGTGACTTTTGTGGTAGCAAAAAGAACCATGAACAGTTGAATTGAGATCGTCCCTCCCTTACCCGAAAACGAGGCCATTGGGGGGACAATTAACGTCGAATTGATCCGGCGGGATCAGATTCTCTCCAGGGGAAAGACAGTTTTAATCCGATATTGTCTACTTAAAAAGCATAATCAATGGCACTTCATCTGCTGCAAATATGAAAAAGGAATCACCCCGTCTGTTTCGTAACGGTGACTTCTTTCTGGTGTAGCGAGTACTTCAGAGACTCAGGACTTTTTACCACCGTCAGCCCGGGGACTTGATAGTGCTCCATATCAGAAAAATGGGGTTCACCTGCAGCATAAACATACCCGCGACGAATCAGACCATTCTCCAGTTTTAAAGTTTCGGGAACGCCACAACAGGGAGCCAGGCAACGAATGACATCCAATTCCGGCCAGTAACTCTCTACATTTTCAAGAATCCCCAGCAGAGTCCATGGCCGACCACAATGCTTACAAATCTGATCCTCTCTGTGTTTCATTGACTTTTCATCCATCTAAACTCAAAACAGCCCGACGCGCTCAAACACCCGATAGGGGCCGTAGGGAGACTGAGGGGGCTGGTTGTTCCACCAGGACCAGTGGCAGACAGATTTTCCGTCCAGGTCAAACACGACAGTCACGCTGACTTCTTCACCCTTCCAGGTTCGCAGTAAATAGTCCTGGGGCGGACCATAACCGGCTGACTTTGGATTCGTTTCATCCAGTAACATAGTGGAATTAACAATCACTCCCCTGGATTCTTTTGTAAGGTCGGGGGGCGTCCCGATGATGGCATCAGCGTCCTCCACACTGGTCCCCAGTCGAATTTGTGCCGTTTTGATCTCAAGCGGTGTTGGCTCATGCTGCGCACTGTGCTTGTTGTAGACCAGCATTATCATCAGCAGTAGAAAAACGACGGACGGGCCGAAGAGGATCAGTAACTTTCTAAAAGACGGATGCATTGGACAGAACCTCGCGAAACATTCCAAAGGACTCTCACGGTTTATTCTGACGGATCTCAATCAAGCAGGCAAGCACTTTTTCAGTCTGCCGTCTCTCAGCATGATCTCTTCACCAATAGAAACGTTCGTATTTTAAGTCCCTTGCGTGGTGGAAGAAAATGGCCTTGGTTCTTCAACCGAAGACCGACTTCATCGCGGTCGACAGATCCCGAAAGGCCTGTTCCCCATCTCCGGCGAAACTGGAACCGTGCATGATCGCCAGCGTTTTGGGTTTCAGGTCCGCCAGACGGTTGAGAATTCGGTCCGTCTGTTTCGTGTAAGGGATATAATCGGCCAGCGGTCCCGCCTGCATCTGCTGCATCGCGGCCAGCACCTGTTCTGACAGATCGCTTTCGGTGAGCGCATCTACATTCCCTCCCTGATGGAACAGATCCGAACAGAACAGTGTCCCCTGCGTCTCTTCATAGAGCAGACCCGCGTCCCAGCCGTGCGGCAGCTGTGCGGTCGAGCAGAAGCGGTACTGATATTTGCCCGTGTTAAGTTGCTCGCCGTCGACCATCCCTTTGGGCGGCCGGATCGCGAAGTCATTGATATTCACCATTGCCGAAACCAGGCTACAGACCGGCTCCGCCCCGGGAGCCACTTCCAGCCACTGGTTCAGCGCCCCGCATTCATCCGACTCGAAATGACTGAAGGCGATATACCGCAGTTTTGCAGGATCCATCACCTGCGCGACCGCTTGCTGTACCAGCGGAAAGCTGGACTTGTACCCGGTCGTAAACAGCAGCGGTGCGTCATCCCGCACCAGGAAATAATTAAACTGCAGATCCAGGGCTGGCGCATAACATCCAATCCGAAACACATCCGGAGCGATTTCATTAACGGTGGGCGTATCGAAGTCGAACATGGATGCTTCCTGAAGAAAGAGCACTCTGGGAATGAAGAACAAAACGTTCAGATCATACTTCAACTGCGAAAACAGTCAACTTGAGTTTCAGATCCTCAGGAAGACCGTGGTTCAACACTTCCCCATGCTTTTAGGAGAAACGCCCCGCGCGTCTCCCCCGTCGCTGGCGATGTTTCCTCTTCCGCCTGCTGGACCTCTACAGCCAGCTTACCGGGATCCGATGTCCCCTGCTCCATCTGTTTCAGCCCTCGTTCCCACACATCATGGACCGCTTTGGTTAGTGGTTCGTTCAGACGGGCGTTATAGTCGTTGAAGAAGCCTTTGGTGGCGAAGTACTGGGCGGCGGGGATTGAGGGATCTGAGTTGTTGACTTTCAGGTCGTTGAAGAAACTGACCAGCTGCCGGCGGCGGACCAGCGTTTTCAGTAGCAGGTCGGGATTGAGATCCGCAGGCGTGGTTCCCTGCTGCTTTGCCAGGGCGGCGGCGTAACCAGCGGCTTCGCCTGTGGAGAGAAAGACCGGTTCCAGGCGGATTGCGCCCCAGGCGATGTGGGTCGCGGAGAGGCAGACCGGCACCAGCAGATTGTCGACCCCCTGCGGCAACAGTGCGCGATATGGAATCTGAGACGGGCGGGACTCTTCGGTCAGGATCAGTTTGCCGTCATATTTGAAGCCGGGGCGGCTGTCGGTTGTGCAGGAGTGCGAGTCCATGTACCAGTCGGTCACCGCGATGCTGTCCTGGTGGATCGGTGTGCGATGGTAGCCATCCGCCAGCATCCCGTCATTTTCGTTGAAGACGTGCCGGCCCACGATCCGCCGTGCTTCGCGGACGTACATTTCGTAAGGCACGTGATCAAAGTCGGCGTATTCGTCTTTAGGCAGCCCCCATTTAAGGTACTCCTGTCGTTTGGTTTCCGGGATTGATTCATCGTGCTGCAGGAACCACATCAGTCCCAGGCCGAAGTCGAGGTGCTGCTGGATGATCTTCTCGCGGGTCGGCCAGTCGGCTTCAGGATAGGCATGGTTATGACCGGGCATGATCGGGCTGTTGACGTGTGATTTGTGGTTTGGCCCCTGGCTCGCCGGGATGTACCGACGGTGAAAGTCCAGGTAGTTTGCACGATCATAACTCGCCGGCTTTGGGATCGGCAGCCGGTTGGCGGGATCAGACGTCACACAGAACCGGTAGTTATAGGCCTGCACTGCGCCATCCACCGAGAATGGGCTGGTGGGATCGATACTCCCCTGACGGGCACCATAGACGCGGATGTTGAGCCCCTCATTGACGATGCTCTCTGGCCGATGACCGTCAATGTTGACGAAGACTTTGCCCGCGTGTGGCTCGTTATATTCATCGCGGGCTTCGCGGCCCACGCGGTAAGGGACGTCGGCCAGCGCGAACAGATCCCCTTCATAGGTGGCATCAACAATCGTGGTTCCCTTCACCTGAATCGTCCCGGGCGTGCCGTATCGGCAGAGGGTGACTGATTTAATGAGGGAGCCCTGGCGATCGACGTCCGTCGGGTAGTGGTGCAGGAGCAGTGTGATGTTCTTTTCCTGCGCCACCAGCCGGTTGTACTCCCGCTCGGCGACGTGTGGTTCGGCCCAGCCGATCGGGTATTTTTCATGGGTATAACGGACGGTCTGATGATCGCGCGAGTCGCGGCCGAAGGTGTCGATATAGTAGTTTTCGATGTTTTCCAACAGCTCGCTGAACAGCGGGGAACGCGGCCCGCCATACAGGGCGTCCCACTGCATCAGACCGTTGGTCATCATTCCGCCGATATGCCCGTTGTGCTGTACCAGCAGGACCGAACACCCTTCGCGGGCCGCCCGGACGGCTGTTGCCACACCGCCCCCGGTGCCGCCGACCACAATGACGTCATAAGATTTCCCGGCGACTTCATCCGCGTCCGCAGACGGTGCCAGCTGGACCGGCTCGGTGGAGTGCCGCGTCGATTCACCGGGCGTGCGGGGCAACGTCTTTTCCGCCAGCGGGGAGAAGGCGACCTGTGCTGCCTGGGCCGCGTTGGGCTGACTGAATTTCGGTTTGGCTTCCATCGTCAGCTGAGGGTATCCCGATTTTCGTTTCCCCGTCCGTTCTGCTTCAGCGAGTTTCACGGGCAGCAACTGCAGGCCATCGACGACGACATAGCCGTCGGCCCCTTGATTGGAAACTGTGACGGAGGCAGGCTGTCCTGCTTCAAAGTGAAAGGTTCCCAGCGAGACTGGCACCTGTTTGACCAGCGCTGGCTGACGCTGATTGATAATGACGGTTTTCTTGCCGTCGGCACTTTGAATCATCACCGGAACTTTACTGGAACGGTTCGGATGCCAGGTATAGAGCAGCCGGACTTCATAGTCGCCTGACTGTTTGATCGCGGGAGTGAACCGGGCCGACTTCTGGCCCCGGTCCTTGTTTCCATCGTGGGAATAGTTCCTGCCGATTGGTGAAGGCTGACCGTTACTCTCCGCCCAGCTGCCTATGAATTCAGCGTCGGAATCGTCGAGTACGATGCCCGGTAATTTTTCGGGGTTTACGATCACTCGTGCAGTCGACTTCCCGTTTTGCACAGGTGCGGGCCAGTCGAGTAGTTGCCCGTCAGCCAGCAGCTGGGTGCGGAGTCGCTGGTAATTCACTTCCTGAATAGCGCATCCCACATCGATAGCCTGGCTGGCAGCGGTTGCGGCGGATTGGCTGAGAATCATCAGCACTGGTTCCATGCGGGTTGAACCAAAAGCGACGTGACTGGCGGAGATCGCGAAGGTGACCAGCAGGTTATCGCATTCTTCTGCCTTGGGGACGATTGCGTCGAAACCGATCGGATAGGGGCCGCGGGTGCTATGGTGACCCAGCAGTTTGCCTTCCCGCACCATTATTCCGTTGTGCACGATCCGGCGGATTTCGTGGATGTCGATGCCGTACGAGGCCAGACCGACCGATTTGGGGGCGACCACCTGGTGGCGACAAAAATGTTCGGTCATCACCAGGTCGGAGACCATCCGTCGCGATTCGCGAATATAGAGCTGGTGCGGCCAACCTCCGTTATCCTGGAATTCGTCTTTACAGAGCCCGTAGCGACTAACCTGATCACGTACTTTCTGCGGAACGCGTTCGTCCGTCTTCAGAAAGTAGAAGAGGCCGCGGGCGTAGTTTTCGTGTTCCTTGATAATCTGCTGACGCTCAGCGTGTGAGGCTTCACTGTACCCCTTGTTGCCGCCGACGTAGTTCAAACCGAAATAGGCGGTGTTGAAATCAAACTTGCCGTTGGGAAGGGCATCGTGCTTGGTAAACCAGCGGAGGTCCATATCATCGCCTGCTTTCTCACAGGCAGCGATATAGCGGGCCACGATCTCGTAACGGGCCGGGTCGTAGTTGGCAGGAGGTGCGATCGGGATCCGGTTCTCCGGTTGATCGGTGACACATAAACGGAAGCAGTAAGCCTGTACTCCGGGAGCAGCTTCACCGATTGTTCCCAGTTCTCCTTCCTCGATCAGGGGTAGCAGGCCGCTTTCCGGTTTACCAGGGATTTTGTATGGATCGAGGGGGATGGCACGATCCCAGAGCCCCCGTCGATCTTTGCGGCGGCCGATTTTGTCATACTTACCAAAATGGACTTGAGGGATTTCATACAACTGTACGCCGTTCAATGTTTCGTCGTATTGTGAATTGGCTTCACGGGTCAGCGAATACGACACGCCGGCTGCGGCCAGCAGATCGCCTTCGTAGGTGCAGTCGATAAACATCTCTGCTGCGATGCGGGTCCCCTGCTCTGTGGTCAGTTCCACGATCCGTGGTCCCTGCTTTTGAACTTTCTGTAGTGGTTCTCCCCGGATGACCTTCACGCCGGCTTCTTTGATCATTTCTTCAAAGACTGTTTCTGCGACGTGCGGCTCCAGTCGCGTTTCCAGCGGCTTGCCATATTTCTTACCGATCCGTTCGTAGAACTCGCGGGCCATGCCAGCCACCGTGGCTGACTTTCCCATATCAGAGAAGCTGAGTCCACCGGAACTCATGCCGCCCAGGTGCTGGCCCGGTTCGATCAGGATAGCGGTCTTACCAAGACGGGCTGCTTTGACAGCTGCAACGACACCACCAGAGGTGCCGCCATAGACGCAGATGTCGACTTTATGGTCTGGTTCTGCAGCAGACAGAGGGGACAGGATTACGAGGAGGCTGTAGAACAGCACAACAACTAGGCTGAGGGAACGAGGCATGATCAACTTTCAATCGAGTTCGGTGAGCGTAACCGGTGAGGAGGGACGAATGAATTACAACAGACAGGCTCAATCCTCTAATATCCATTTCAATGGAAATCGAGCCACTGTCAAGCCGGTTGTGTCGTAACCGTTATTTTTCAGGCCGCCATCTTCATAGAAGCAGACAATGGTGCCATCAGGAAGGGCTGCCAGATCGCTATAGCCACTGATCCCTGGTTCAAGCACTCTTTTGCCGCTCCAGGTCTGGCAGTCGTTGAAGCTTACCTGCAGTGTCAGGTTTTTGCGGTCCCGGTTGGGGCCTCTGCGTTTGCTGGAACCTTCCAGGTTGTCGGGATTTGCAAACACGATGGCATTCTGAGGCTGAGGCTTGCTCGCCGGAACGCGCAGGATGCTGCCCATGCAGACCGGTTCGAGCAGTTGCGGATCAAAATGTTTATCAGTCCAGCCGGTCGCGCCGTTCTCACTGATGGCAATCAACCGACGGTGCGGCTTCGATTCGGTGCGGATATTCACGAGGACTTTGTCATTAAACAACTGGACGGCAACCGTTTCGCTGGGATTGACGATCGTCTCGCCTGCGATCTGCTCCCCCTGGTTGACGATGATCTCGCCACGGTGCCAGGTCTTGCCGTGATCGTCGCTAAAGATGGTGGAGACGCAGGAAGGACGATGTTTCTTCCCTCCGGTGGAAAGCCAGACTGGTACCAGCAGCCGCCCGTTCTGTAGTTGAATACCATGTCCGGGACCGGTGGCGATGACATTCCAGTCGTACTCTTTGCGGAACTCTTCAAAGACCGGGGTGATTTCTACGCGAGGGCTGAAGGTCTTTCCGTCGTCATTACTTTGGGTGTAATAACAGCGGGCATAGTTTTCACAATAGAGGAGATGCACCTGTCCGGTCTGAGCATCGTTAAAGGCAATGACATTGTTGACTGTTTCTTCTTTCGCATTGTGAATGACCTGTGGCTTTGCCCAGGTCTGTCCCCCATCGGTACTGCGGCGCATCAAAATATCGATATCGGCCCAGTCGCCAGCTGTCTTGCGGGCTTCGCAGTAAGCGAGCAGTGTTCCTTTGCTGGTGGCAATGATGCCCGGAATTCTGTAGTGGTGATATTGACCATCCCGGGCGGAAAAGATCATTGTCTTTTGCAGGTCACCTGCTTGAGTGGCCTGCAGCAGGCTCAAGGTCATCAGCAGGAACAGGGAACAGGTTTTCGCCGGGCGCAGGAGAAAAGGGGGCATGGGCTGATTTCCAGTAAAAAGGTTTAATAATATTTTTGTTGCGATATTATTATCTGTATCGTAATATTATAAAAGTTGATCCGGAAATCAAAGCAAAAACTGTCCTTTTTCGAGTGAATGTACTTTCTCAATGAAACCAGCGATTGTGGATCTGGCCGAGCGAATCCAGTCCGATATTCAACAGCGAAAGCTGCAGCCCGGGGATCCCTACTACACAACCAGTGAAACAGCACGTTCGTTTCAGGTCAGTGGAACGACTGCCAACCGGGCTCTGCAACTGCTCACTCAGCGACGGGTTCTGGTGCGTAAACAACGGGCCGGTACGTTCATTGCTGATCCGGAATCAAACCAGACTGAGCAGGCCCTGCGTCGCGTGCATCTGGTGGTACACCAGAAATATCTCGAACGGGAAGGCCTGCTGGCCGACGGTATTCTGATTGGCCTGCAGCGGGAACTTCCCGAGGCAGAACTTGAATTCAACTTCCTGCCGCACCGGGATGAAGAAGCGTATGTGGAAGAGATTGTGAACCGGGCGCTCAAGTCGAACGAGACTGAAGGCTTTGTTTTGCAACGAGCACAGGTGGGCGTGCAGCGGATCCTGCAGGAGAGCGGACTGCCGACAGTTGTAAATGGGGTACTGCAACCATCGATTACTGGCCTGGCTCATATTGACCGGGATCAGGGGGAGATTGGTCGGCTCTTATTTCAGCATCTGCTCCAACAGAATTGCCAGCGGGTACTGATCGTATTTCGCGATCAAGTGACAGCCGGCGATCATCTTCTACTGGATGCTGTGCAGCGGGAGATGCACGGCGCAGGCTGGGGAATCGATCGGCTGACGGTTCGCTGTCTTCCGGCAGATGATCGGGCGATACAGGTCTCCGCTCAGGATGTCCTGAAACGCTCCTCAGATAAGCATGGAATCCTCTGTCGCTCTGAACCAGCGGCCCAGGCGATTGCGGCGATTATTTCCGAACTGAATTATACGCGGAAGAAGCAGCCTGTAATAGTGGTCGCGGATCATTTTGCCCGCGAGCAAGCCCCCTGCCTGTTCCCGCATATTCGCCCCTGCCTCTCTCCCGAAGCTTATGGGCAGGAGATTGGCAGGATGCTGGTCAGGCAGATGAATGGGGCAGCGCCAAGAAATCTGTTTTGCAACGTTTCGGTTGAGCTCGTCAAACCATCCTGATGCGATTTAGGAACTCAAGCGTGTTTCAGCGGGCACAGCCAGAGACATCGATGATCTGTTCGGGACCCTGGATGGAGATTGTCTGTATTTCCGGAGCATCCAGATTCAGGCAACCTAAATTGACCATCCGGATACTGCTGTCGTCATATGTGCGAAAGTAGTAACGCAGGTTTGTCAGATCGGAGACGCCGGTCCACATAGTGTAATCGCCGACGACTTTTCCCTGTTCGACTCCGCGAGCAACTCCTTTGGGAATGTCGAACTGATTCAAAATGTGAAATGTCTGTAGTACTCCCTCTTTCGCAGTTGTGACCGGAAATGCCGACGAAGAAAAAGCGACAGCACGTACAAAGCGGGATGGCGGTGTAAAGTCGCCAGGCAGGCCGAGCATTCCACTTCCCTGTCCGAATCCTTTTATTTCGACTCCTTCGACTTTGATATCGGATATATTATTGGTGAGCAGGTTGACGTAGTTGCTCAGGTTAGTTATCTGCCAGTCAAACGTTGGCGCATTGGTCAGAACACCCAGTGGGTTCTGATGGATATTCAACTCACCATTCACGTATTCGATTACAATCGATTTTCCACTTGTGTCATTGGCAATGTAGTGGAACGGGGGGACGCCACCCAGTTGAGGCATGACCACGTTGCCGACTTTGATTTTTTTTACCGCAGAAGTTACTTCATCGACATTCCGGCAAGTCCCCATCAGGTACAGAGGCAACTCAACAGGAGAAATACTGTGGGCCAGATCCTCCTCAGACAAATTTTGATAGTCAGTATAACCGGGAAAATAGAAGATGCCGACATGCAGCCCTTTTTCGTTAAGACCATCGACGATCACCGGTAGATTAAAGGCGTTCATACCGACCATCGCATAATTCGATGTCCAGCTTAAACCCGGTTTCTGATTCGGAGTACTTCCGACATTCTCACGATTACGGGGGATGATGATGATGTTGGATTTCAGGTCTTGAGCGAATTCCAAAGTACGGCCGAAGATGGCTGAACCATCTTTGGGCTTGATTGTGATCCCGGTGCAGGCGGATGTATCAGAAGCAGGAATTGAAAGAGTTAAAACAAGGGCAACCAGGATGGCAGGCAAACCTGTGAGGCGTTTCACGGTATTTCTCCCGGGTAGAGAATGAATTCAAGTTGTCAGTGACTCGAACATTATCACTAACGTTGGTTTCGGCACTCTTTGATTCGGCTGAAAATGGAACAAAGGATGAGCATTGCGCAAGACATTTCGTTCCTCATCTTGAATTGTGGGACAGGATATCGACAGCACCGATTACGAGAGCTGGAACTGTTGCGAAAGCAAACTGAGACTTCTTTTTTATCAGCGTTCCCTGATGTATGCACTGATTAATTTTTGCCATCGCGGAGCATCTCCCGTGCTGCATTGCGACCGCAGGCGCCCATCACACCCCCCCCCGGGTGCGCGGCACTCCCACACAGATAAAGTCCCTTGATCGGAGTTCGGTAATCACTCCAGCCAGGGACGGGGCGTAGATTATAAAGCTGATGGGCGGGCATTGCCCCCTGAAAGATATTGCCGCCGGTTAAGCTGAAGGTTCGTTCCAAATCAAGTGGAGAGAGAATCTGGCGATGCAGGACTGATGCAGGAACGTTGGGGGCGAATTCCGCTATCCGTTGCAGGCAGCGGTCGGCGAACTCTTCTTTGATTTCGTCCCAGTTCCCCTGCTTAAGCTGATAGGGGGCGTATTGCACGAAAAGAGAGAGGATGTGCTGGCCTTCTGGTGCCAGGGTGTTGTCGACTGCAGTGGGGATCGTCATCTCGATAATCGGCTTTTGTGAGGGCATGCCATACTTGGCATCGTCGTAGGCCCGTTCTATTTCTTCGCAACTGGCGCCGATGTGGATAGTTCCCCGATGTTGTGGGCCGGGTTCATTATGGCCAGGCAGACAGGTGAAATCAGGTAGTTCACTAACAGCTACGTTGATCTTCATGCTGGCGCTGCTGTAATCGATGCGGCTGACCGCTGCAGAGAAGTTCTGAGGAAGTGTTCCGGCAGGGATCAGTTTTTCGAATGTCACATGTGCGTCGGCATTGGAGGCCACGCTCCGCGTGGCTATTGTTTCACCGGAGGAGAGGCGGACGCCGGTTGTCTGCTGTCCCTGGATCAGGATTTCATCCACCGAAACGCCGGTACGGATTTCGACACCGGATGCCTGGGCAGAGGCGGCCATGGCCTGACTGAGTGCGCCCATTCCCCCCTCGACGTAACCCCAGACACCACGCGCACCACCGGCAGAACCCATGACGTGATGCAGTAAAACGTAGGCGGTTCCGGGGGCGGAGGGGGGCTGAAAGGTGCCGATGATTGCGTCGGTTGCCAGTGTTGACTTCAGAACGTCTGATTCAAACCAGCGATCCAAAATCGGCAGAGCTGGTCCGGTGAGCAGTTCGATTGCTTCCGGGATTGTTTCTCCCAGTCGTTTCAGTGACTGATGCAGGTGGTAGGCTGTTTTCGTGTCGCGGAGTTTTTTCCCCAGGCCGATTGATCTCCAGGATGCGGGGAGAGGAAGCAGGTCGGGAGGAGTCTGTACCAGCGCAGGCTCCAGGCACTCGGCGATTCGTTCCAGCATCGCTTCATAGCGGGGGAACTGCTCTGCATCGCGCTGGCTGAACTGCGCGATCTGTTCCTGGTTTTGTTTCAGATCCGGTCCCAGCAGCAAAGAACGCCCATCAGTACAGGGGGTGAAGGAACTCGGATTGCGCGGCAGGACACGATAACCATAACGAGCCAGTTCCATTTCCTGTTCAATTTCAGGCAGCAACAGGCTGACCAGGTACGACGCGGTAGAGACCTTAAAGCCGGGCCAGAGTTCTTCGGTCACACAGGCTCCGCCCACAAGCTCGCGGCGTTCCAGGACCAGCACCTTCCAACCCTGTCGTGCGAGTTGATGTGCACAGACCAGTCCGTTATGCCCTGCTCCAATAATGACACAATCGTACATTCCATTGTTCCCTTTGTGGAAAATTACGTATGGATTTACAGCCTGTATTATGCGGAGATTTACAGGTGTTGCCAGAGTACGCGTTGTTTCCCGAGCTGCTTTTATTGTATTGGCTTGTGCCCTTTGCTAACTTGGGAGTGTATAAGTTTAATCCCGTCTGTGTGACAATCCGTCTCTAACCAAGAATTACTCTCAATTTATACTGGTGTTGCCATGCGATTGATTTCGACGCTCTGTCTACTGGTCCTGATGGGGACCACTTCCCTGTCCGCCGCAGATTCCGCTCCTGCAGATCTCAAACTGGAAAAGATCAAAGGTGCCAAACCGCGTAATGTGGTCTTTATTCTCGCGGACGATCATCGTTATGACGTGATGGGTTTTGCCGGTCATCCCTGGGTAGAGACTCCTGCAATGGATGCGATGGCCAAACAGGGGGTTTACTTCAAGAATGCAGTCGTTACCACCTCGCTCTGCTCTCCCAGTCGGGCTTCGATTCTGACCGGACAGTATATGCACAATCATGGTGTGGTCGATAATAACGTACTGACCCCGCCTGGGACGAAATTCTTTCCCCAATACCTGCAGGCCGCCGGCTACCAGACAGGTTTTTTCGGGAAGTGGCACATGGGCGGTCACTCGGACGACCCACGGCCCGGTTTCGACAGATGGGTTTCCTTTCGCGGCCAGGGGCACTATTACCCGCCCGAACATTTGAAGAAATGGTCATTGAATGTCGATGGCAAAAGAGTTCCGCAGAAAGGTTACATTACCGACGAACTGACGGACTATGCCATCGACTGGTTGAACGAAAGTGTCAAAACGCAGGATAAACCCTTCTTCATGTATCTCTCACACAAGGGAGTGCATGGGATGTTCCACCCTGCGGAACGTCATGCGGGACGCTACAAAGATAAATCGATGCCGATCCCTAAAACGATGGCCAATACCTCTGAGAATTACTTCAACAAGCCGATGTGGCTGAAGAACCAGCGAAACAGCTGGCACGGTGTTGATTTTGCCTATCACCAGGATACGGATATCGAAGAGCATTATCGTCTATACTGTGAAGCCCTGCTGAGCGTGGACGAATCGATCGCTCGCGTGCGGAAGTGGCTGAAAGACAACGGCTATGGTGAAAACACACTGGTCATGTACATGGGGGATAACGGCTTTCAGTGGGGCGAACATGGCCTGATTGACAAGCGGACCGCATATGAAGCGTCCATGCGTGTGCCTCTGGTCGGCGTCTGTCCCGGTCTCTGGAAACCAGGCACCGTGGTAGATGAAGTCGTCGCCAACATCGATATCGGCCCTACCTGCCTGGCAGCTGCCGGCTTGAAAACACCGCCTCAGATGGATGGTCAAAGTTTCCTGGAACTGGCAGCAGGGAAATTACCGGCAGCCGATTGGAGGAAGAATATTCTCTATGAATATTACTGGGAATTCAATTTCCCTCAGACGCCAACGACCTTCGCACTGCGGACACCACGTTATAAATTCATCCAATATCATGGTATCTGGGATATTGACGAACTTTACGACATGGAGAAAGATCCATTGGAACAGCACAATCTGATTTTTGATCCTGAATATCAGAAGCAGATCAGAAAGATGCGGGCCGATCTGCATGCGATCCTGGAGAAGTCAGAGGCGAACCGAGTTCCCTTCAGTCACAAACGGAGCATGGGAGCTAACCTGCGGCTTGAGAGTGGATCAAAGCCGGCTGATTTCAACGATAAGCTGTTGCGGGAGAAAAATGCTAAAGAGTAGCGGCTTTGGATCTAAAAGAATTATTCCAGACAAGTCATGTGGCTTCCATTCACTTCGGGTGCTGGTCGGTACACTCCTGTTGAATCAGTCGATTTTTCTGATTGATGAACCACTCTCCTGAAATGACATTGCCAGCCGTTTTCAAGGAGGTACAATTGATCGTGGGCCGACTAAAGGACTGAGCTACCCGCGCTCTTTCTCCTCAAACCAGTAAAGGAGTCGTGATGACTGGATATCATGAGGACGATCCTCGGACGCAATTTCATGTGTGTCCCAGCTGTCGAGCAGACATTGATCGTAACAGTAGTCGTTGTGAATTCTGCAATTGTGAATTCGATTTTGAACCTGCTTTTCACGAACCGGACACGCGGCTCGCAAGTTCAGAAGAGGAAGTCAATACCGATAAAAGAACACGTTATCTGGTGTTGTTGACCCTGAATATTGCCACCGGGCTGGTGGGGGTGCTGGCATCGTCTCTGGAAGAGGCGGCCCCGACTCGGCTCTCACCCCCTGAGTCTCCACGGATCTCTGCGGAACAGCGGGAAGAGATGGTTCGATATCTGCAGCAACAGAGTCGAGCTCATGTTGAGGAACTGAATGCCCGTTTGGAGCTGAAAGTGACTTCGGGCGAACGTAGATCGGTTCCGATTCGGTTTTAAGCTCCTGTATGCAAGCAGTTTTGACTACCTGAACCGCTTTAAAGCAGTCTCGTTAATGACCCATATTGACAGAGTTTGCCTGTTTTGCGACAGTCCTCGCTGGTACTTCGCCGCTCACACTGTCAATTTCGGGTCAGAAAATGGATTTACTGCCACTCGATCATCCCCGCCTCAAGAAGAATAACTTTGATCTGCTCAGGCTGCTGCTGGCTCTGACAGTCTGTCTGGTGCATGCAGCGGAACTTTCCGGATTTAGTCCGTTAGCTGCGCTGCCTGAATATCTTTCATCGCGGATTGCAGTCCAGGCATTCTTCGTCGTCAGCGGGTTTTTGATCGTGATGAGTTACGAACGTTCCTCTTCGCTTTCCTCTTATACCAGCAAACGAATCAGACGGATTTATCCAGCGTACGTTACCGTCATTTTACTGGCAGCCCTTGGACTGGTTCTGGTAAGCCGTCTATCTCTGACTGAGTACTTTTCTTTTACCTGGGTAAAATATCTGCTGGCTAATCTGACGTTTCTGAATTTTCTGCAGTCCACTTTACCGGGAGTCTTTGAAGCGAATCGGATGCCGGCGGTGAATGGCGCGCTCTGGACACTGAAAGTGGAAGTGATGTTTTATGTTTCCGTTCCAGTGCTGGTATATTGCCTGCGGCGTGTCCCCCGCTTGCCACTGCTGATTCTCGTTTATGTCGTGTCGATCGTATATGCCCAACTGTTGCTAGATGCTTCAATCCGGACAGAGAATCCGTTTTATGAACAGCTGGCACGCCAACTACCCGGGCAGCTTTGTTTCTTCATCGCAGGAGCGGCACTGTTTTATTACCTGCTTTTTTTCGAACGTCATATCAGACTTTTGGTCACTCTGGCGACTGTCATGTTGCTGACGCATCACTGGACTCCCCTGCCCTGGCTGCAACCTGCTGCGCTGGCAGTGATTGTCCTGTTTTTCGGTCTGTTTCTGTATGCAGGCAACTTTGGAAAGTATGGAGATTTCTCCTACGGGGTTTATATCCTGCACTTCCCGCTAATCCAGTTGCTTTTGAACGCCGGTTGGTCTGAAGAGCATGCCTGGTCTTTCCTGGGGACAGCGGTCTGCCTGACGTTGCTCGGGGCAATCCTGATGTGGAATCTGGTCGAAAAGCGGTTTCTGCTGCGAAGCAGTCACTACGTCAGTTCAGAGAAAGCTGAGCCAAAAACTGATCCTGCTAAGCAGCCAGTCCGGATCTGATGCGACCTACTTCGATTTGAGATCGAAATTAATTGTGTTCCCATCTGCTTTTACATCTGCCGTAAGTTCAGACTTATCGTTGTATTTCGTGGGAACCAGTTGTTTGCCTGCGTCTTCCGGATTATCAGTGAGCTTAATGATTACAACCCGGTGTTTACCGAGGGAGGCACCTGAGGCGTCTTCGTTGTAGTCCAGGTTGTATGATCCATCCTCTTGGGTCGTGGCGCTTGATGCACGGCGTCTGGCATTTCCAGTCGTTTCCTGAGGTTCAAAGATAACCTTCGCATTAACCAGTGGAGCACCATCCATAGTCACCACACCGTTTACATCCGCCAATTCAGGGACTGCTTCACCACTGCCACCAGCACATCCAGAAAAACAAAAAAGCAACGAACTGATGAGAATGAATTTAAGCGAATTAAAAGAAAGATACATTTATCTGATCCAGTCAGAAAGTTAAAATCTGTAGAAGAAATTGCGAGCGTCGCAGAGAAATGAATCCGACCGCAGTGGACGAAACCACCGCGGCCAGTGTCGAATTACCTTTAAGTCAGTGACAGGAAGTCGGGTTTAGAATTCCGGAATGACTTCGCCACCACCGATGGAGACCAGAGCCTGAACTACTCCTACGCGGTCCACATTTTCGCTCAGGAATCGAACGGCACCATCACCCATCAGGATGTGACCTCCACCGACATGGTGGCTACCAGCTCCCCAAGCGTATTGTTTTCCATTGGTATGGTCAAAATTAAGAGTATAACCAGTTACACCTGGTAGGATGAAAAAGGTGTGTGTGGCGGCATTCCAGTAAGGTCCGTAGCTGGTCGATGTCTTGTTCAACTGGGTTTCACACATGACCATAGTGTTACTGGTTCCATCTTTGAAGTCACGAAACTGAGCCGCGCCGTTCGGACCCATCGCAGCTTTGAGCGTGCTGTTGTTTGCTCTCCAACTTCCTCCGTTACCCCCGGTCGTGTAATTCACGACGCCGTAACTGGTCCGCCATCCGGGACTTGTATAATAAGCACCAGAAGTCGTAGAGTTTTGTTGAGTTCCCGGATCAGAGGGGCATAGAAAAACGGGGACGGGAGATGTCACAACCGAATATTGGTCTGTAGTCACGGAACCCGTGCAACCAGTGCCGTGGTTAGCGCGTCCGCTGGGCAGACTCCAGTTGTACTGATTATAAATATTTGCCTGATCGATAAAGGGCAGGATCATCTGGTAGCAGGTATGATTGAGCAGGTTGCCCGTGGCCCCATGGACTGTGTCACAATACTGCAGACCAGCGTTAATAGTTGCCGGAGGCAGCACTCGATGTGTGTCATGATAATTGTGAAGTGCCAGCCCGATTTGCTTAAGATTGTTTTTGCAAGTACTGCGTCGAGCTGCTTCGCGGGCCTGTTGAACTGCGGGAAGAAGGAGAGCAATTAGAATTGCAATGATGGCAATAACGACCAGCAATTCAATCAGGGTAAAACCAAGTTTGTGAGGGCGCGTGCGCATGAGTGTGCCTTTCAAAGATAATTGATGAAACGAAATAGAATTCAGAAGAATTGAAGTGATTAGTATTTCGTTCAATCAGAGCGCTTGATTCTTCGCGAGAATACCAAGGCTGTGTGTATCAATGATGCACATAGCTGAATTTATTATGCTTTGAGTAAAGAGAAGCAACAAGATTGTTTATTAAGAAATGTTATTAATCTTGTGGATCCAGGGCGATATTTTTTGAGGACTCAAAAAAACGGCTGTAACTGCTGAACACTTTACACAGTTGCATGTATCGATCTTGATTAGATGTGGTAGATAGATCTACAGCAATTCCCTGACAGGTGCCTATCTAGGACGGTGGGCATTCCGGCTGTCATCAGGCAACAGAGCTGTCGATCGGAATCGAACGGCGTTCCTGGGAATGTTAAGCGAAAAAGATGTTAGGAGCTTTGTTCTGAGAATGTCGACAGGTAATCGAATCTCCCAGAATAAACTCAATCTCAATGGCGACGCTGCAGCAGTGAACTCAGGGCGCGACTCTCTCGCAGTTTGGCGATCCGTTTTCCATTTTCATAAATGATATATGTAGGAAGCCCGATTACATTTTCCTGACGTGCCTGTTCGAGATTGCGATCATAATCCAGAACCTTTACTACCAGTCCTCGAGCGCGCAGTTGAGGTAGAATGGTCCTGCGATCCTCTTCGCACTGGCGGCAGTCAGCACCAGTAAACATTTTGACTTCGTATCGGCTGGCAATTTGCTGGTCGAGCTGATTATGTTTCTGCCAGGCTGCAGTGTATGCCGCCTCCTGGTTTTGGAAACCGTAGTGGGTGTGAAACGCGGTATCCCAGTTCGTCTGATAGGCAGTATCCAAAAAACGGACAAACTCCTGTTTCCCTTCTCGATCGATCAGGTATTCTGCCAGATAGAAACCTTGAGCGTACAGGACAGCGATTCCGCCTAGATTATCCGGATAATTCTGCATGACCAGCAGCCTGCGAATCGGGATCTGCCCTTCGGTGCCGACGACTTCGCGAGCCAGTTCACGGATCGGTCGTTTTTCGGCTTCTGCTTCCTCATAGGTCGCAGCCCCTTCGTCTGCCCAGCGTGGTAAGGGACGACGGAAGTGGGATGCGAAGACTGTGTGCAGCACCTCGTGCGGAATAACACTCTCCAGCAGGCTTTGGGAAGATCCCTGTACCTGCATATCCCAGCCAAATACCTGTCCCTGGTCGAAGGAGAAGGTAGTTGCCCCTCCCCCTGCATGGTCTCCTGCATTAACTCGAATCGGACAGGGAGCATACCAGTTGGGTATTGGATGCCCGAGCCATTCCCGCGCATGTCGATCACGATAATGCTCGGCTGCTTCTCCCACTTGAACTGCGAGTGTTGCGTCTCGGCAGTATACGGTGAAGTTTTTGGTGCGATACTCAAAAAGACTGGCATCCCCCTCAAATAGTAGCAGTGGAAGTAAGAGCAGAAAATATCTCATGTTACAGTCCGTTGCTGACTAACCAGGAGAAAGGTTTAAAGTAGGACAGGCTTGCGATGCGTAATTAGGAGCATCAAGTCCCAGCCAGGGAGTTAAAGTTCAGGGGGGAACCATAAGTAGAAATGGATTTGAAGTACAGATCACTCTCCATAGCCAGGTGCTGAATATCAGCAGGAAATGAGGATTTTATAATTTTGAGATCTGTGTAAATGAATAGTATTTCTTGGCAGTAGAGAACTCGGTAAGCTTTGGTCTGAAAAATGATCTGATCCAGGAGAACCAGAGCGATGCCACAGCTGATCTATCGACTATCCGAAATCAATGCGACCCACGTGGCGGAAGCCGGAGGCAAAGGGGCATCGCTGGGAGAACTGATTCAGGCTAAGGCCCCGGTTCCTCCTGGCTTTGTGGTCTCCAGTTGCGCATTTCGAGAATATTTTTTCCAGGGGGAGCCTAAACTTGCTGTCGTTGATGTCATTCAGAGACTAATTGCGAATCAACTGTCCCTGGCCCAGGCACGCGCTGAAATTCAGAGCTGTCTCGAGGAAGTCTGTTTTCCAGAACCACTCGAAGTGGCTGTCAGGCAGGCAACTGATGAAATGCAGCTAAAGCGTGTTTCCGTACGCTCCAGTGCCACCTGTGAGGACAGCGCTACGAGCGCCTGGGCCGGCCAGCTGGAAACCTGGCTGGACGTGTCACCAGACGAAATTACAAAACGGATTCGCGACTGCTGGCTCTCTCTCTTCAGCGAATCTGCTCTCGCCTATGGAGCGACTCACGGTTATGCCTCAGGGGAAATCGCGGTGGCGGTCGTCATACAGCAGATGGTGGCTAGCGAAATTTCGGGCATTGGTTTTTCTGTCCACCCGGTAACTCAGGAACCGGACATCCAATTGATCGAGGCCTGTCTGGGATTGGGGGAGGCCATTGTTTCAGGACGGATTGTTCCAGACCAATTCATCGTAGAGCGTGACTCTTTTCAGATACTGGAGTCGGTCATCGGTGAGCAGAAGGAGGCCCTCTGGCTGGGGGATGGAAATACGAAGCCCGTCTGGCAGGAACTGGATGGTCGAGGCAGCCAGCCTAAAATCAGTACCTCACAGGTTACGGAATATGCCGGGATCCTGGCACGATTGCATGATCATTACGGGCATCCCATCGACACGGAATGGGCCATCGAGAATGGGAACTTCCAGATCCTCCAGGCACGTCCTATCACTACGCTGGCTGCTGAGTATGATCAAAGTCTGTTTGATCAAAGTCTGGAATGGCATTTTTGTGTAAGGCGTCCGTTTTTCCTGCTGGCTGCTTCGATTCTCCCCTACTGGATGGATGCCAGGCATGCGGATCATACGTTGGGGACACATCTCAATGAAGCACTGCTGATACAAGACGAAACGGGTATGATGAATCTGTTTAGTTCTCAAAAATCGGCTGATGAGTTCCTCGATCGAATTGGATATCTGTTCCAGAATGATCGAGACGAAATCATTCGTATCCTCCGTTATGGATTGGGGATTTATGCACAGGGCCCGGCCGTCATTGAACAGGGAGTGAGTGGGTTCGCCGATCTGGCAGAACTGGAGGATTTTTTCGCTGATGTTGCCCAGCATACAACTGTGTTTCCAGCCTGGTTACTGACGTATATAGAATTACATCAGATTGATGATCCTGAGGTACGCTCTCTGGCAGAGCAGATTCGTTCTCATTCTCTCTACCCCGTGATTGAAAGAAAACTGCTTAAACCTCTGGCGAAACAGACTGCTGAAAGGCTGGGATTTTCACAGCCAGATCGCGCCTGTGATCTGGTGTTATGGAGCGAACTGAAACAGGGGCTCGTCACTCGAGAACTGCTGGAAACACGTCTGCAGTCGATCGATTCCGGAGAACGCTACATCTTTCAGCTGCTTGATGGACAGGAGAGCTTTCATCTGGTTTCACAGACTGGTTATCTGTTGACTCGTCTCGCGAAACAGCGACAGAGTCTGCCAGTGGGAGATTCTAATGAGTTGACTGGGCAGGCCGCCTGGCCGGGAATCTTTCGTGGTCGGGCCCGGGTGGTTCTGAGCCTGGATTCTCAAGGTTTTTCGGTTCAGGCTGATGAAGTGCTGGTTTCGATCCAGTCGAATCCTGCCCTGCTCCCACTCATGAAAACCTGCGGTGCGGTTGTCACTGACGATGGTGGTATCGCCTGTCATGCAGCGATTCTGGCCCGCGAACTCAAAAAGCCGACGCTCATTGGCACAGGTAGAGCCACGAAAATGATCCAGGATGGCGATTTGATCGAAGTCGACACATACGCGCAAGTAGTGCGAATTCTGGAGCAGGCGCAATAAAAAAGCACTGATGCCAGGAGCATTAGTGCTTTTGAGTGGGGATGACAGGACTTGAACCTGCACGCCTTGCGGCACTAGATCCTAAATCTAGCGTGTCTGCCAATTCCACCACATCCCCGGTTGAATTGTGAATCTGCAGGAATACTAACGATTTCAGGGAGGAGACACAAATCGACCGACTGAAAAAAGTGCGACTTTACGGGGTTTCAGCCAGATTTACCGTATTTCGGACGTCAAAACAGTCGATGAAAGCTTACTCGGCAGAGGTGTCCGATTCCGGCTCTGCATGTTCTTCCTGCTCCAGCTTGGAAATCTCGTCTCTTAGCGAAGCGGCCGCTTCGTAATTTTCTTCTGCAATCGCTGCGGTCAACTCACGCCGGAGTTTGATTAAATTGTACTGCTGCTGACTGGAAGTGGGGGCTCGCTTGGGGAATTTACCAATGTGCACGCACTCACCGTGGATGTTTTCAAGTAATTGAATCAGCGGTTCTCGGAAGGCGATGTAGTCATGCGGGCAGCCGAGTCGTCCTTCACTGCGAAATTCCTGAAATGTGATTCCGCAATTGGGACATTCCATCTCTTCATCTAACTGCAGTTCCTGAGAACTCAGTTCAATCAGAGTCGCATCATCCTGAGGTTCCCATTCGTCCTGCGATGTCTGCCCGCTGATATATTCCTGAAAGTGTTCTTCACAGAAATGCAGTGCCTGTGCCTCACCATTCTGAATCTCAGTCAGGTGATAGACTGCCGGCTTGTTACAGACTTTACATTTTTTCATGATCGATGCTTCATTGCGTACCGAGTGAGGGTTAATCAATCCAGACCGCTTTGCAGCGTGTCTGATCTCATTCTATACGAACCAGTTGCAGGGCTCAATCGCGATTTTGGGATCGTTTTAGTCTGCATGATCCGCCGGGGACTCACCGATGGCGATGATGCTACAGGCCTGAATCACATTTAATCCCAGTTCCCGTGCCCGCTCCAGCAGATCCGGGCTTTCGCTCCCCGGATTAAACCAGACCTCTTTAGCTCCTCTCTGTTGGATTTCTTCCAGCAGCTGGATTCCAACGGAAGGTGGCACATAGACACTGATTCGGTCCAGATTCTCCGCAGGTACATCCTGCAGGCTGGGATAGGCGGTCAAACCTTCGATTTCATTTGCACTGGGATGGATAGGATAAACTTCGTATCCCTGGCTCAAATGTGCGCGGACCGATTTGTTTCCATATTTCTGGCGGTCTGTGCTGGCACCAATGATTGCAACTGTCGGTTTACTCATCAGGAGTCCTGTTTCTTCAACGAGGAGACAAACTGGTCGTAACGTTTCTGAACCTCGGACTGGGAAGGAGTCTTCCCTTCACTCACAATCAATCGATAGTTCATCTTAAGCGGATGTCTTTCATCAATTTTTGTATCGAAAAAGGCACCAAAGCGACCATAGGGGCGCTCGGAATATCGCGATGGTTTCGGTACATTCGGATCTTCCATGTACTCCACATTGTAATGCTTGCCGTCAATATCATATGACATGGCAAGCCAGCCCAGATTCACATGCTTGTCGGGATCGGTTCGGTCTGAGACCTGGTAGGGAGCCGGTTGCTGAGGCGATCCCTCGGGGCGAACATAGGTCGCATTATTGGACTCGGCTACTGGCTGGGCGGCACGGTACTGGAAACCGGCATGTTGACGATCGCCGTCGAGAGTAATTTCGCCGCGTTTACTTTGTAAGGTAGTTTGCCAGTCGATCTGCCAGGCTGGTGCTTCAGAGCTGGAAACCTTGATCGGAGTAACCGTTACTTTGCGTGTTTCAATAATCACGGGCTTCCCGTCGCCATCCTCCCAGTGGATCTCCGCAGTCATTGTCCCCGCATCGGGGCCGCCCTGCATTGATATAAACTTGTCATGACGTAGATGGGCTCCGTTTTTACAGTGCCAGAAGTCGAGTGTTTTGCCATCAAAGCTGGTTTTATTCCAGCCGACATATAATCCACGATGATGTGTGTACTTCCCACCGGGGCCCTTGGTAATCACCGCTCCGCTCTGGGGACCGTAAACATGATGAAAGACTTTGTAAGTGTCGTGAAATGTTTCCGGGGTGGATTTATCAAACGGGTAGACATACTGCAGCACTGGTTGACCGTTATAGTACAGGTCTGCCACTTTCTGATCCGGATGATCTTTCCAGGTGAAACCTTTCTTTTCAGCAGCAGAAACGTTCAACTGAGTGAAAATGATCAGAAACAGACAGCAGGCAAGTTGAGAGGTAATATGTTTAATCTTGATTTCCAGTCTGGTCAGTAAGAATACGAAGTTCGAGATCGGTTAACTCTTACTCTCAGTGTAAAAAAAATCCCGCGTTCCGGGTAGGGAACGCGGGATTTGAGAAATTAAACCTTAGTATTAACCGGCATTATTATTGGGATTGTTCTTCGGAGGCTTTCCGTCAATCCATGGGCCTGCCAGAGCCATGTAGCTGGGCTCTTCCAGAAGGCTTCCCTTATCCCCTGCTTTCCAGCCGGGGATGTGCTTGGGTTTCTGTCGCGCTTCGGACATGGCTTCCCATTTCTTGGCCCAACTGCCGTCGCCATCCGAAATCTGGCCTGTCTCACCATCGAAGTGGTAAACCTTACCATGTCGGTAGCTGTTGGAGCCCAGGTTGACCACGGCGATCGCAGCTGCACCCAGATCAGGTGGGTTGTTACACTTGCTCTGATCATTGGCTTCCATCGCTTCGATCCAGTTCTTGAAGTGAGCGTAGGTTGTGTCTTTGATCTGAGCAACGTCAATCCGCTGCTGTTTCAGCGAGCTGTCACGGGTGACCTGAGGTCGTTCAGGGATGAAGTCGTACCCATCAAAACCTTCTCCGTTGCCAAATACGAAGGAACCATTATGTCCGCGGATGATCTGTTTGATCCGGGTTTCCTGGTTACACATGGTGGCATTGATCAATCCCTGCACGCCTTCATTGAAGTCAGCAGCAACGGTAGCGACATCGGGTACGTCACGACCATCGTATTCCAGATACAGCCCCCCTGCACCAACGACGCGTCCCGGGAACCGGAGTCCGGTGGCTTTCAACATGGAAGTGGTTCTATGTACGAACAGGTCGGTATACATCCCTGACCCGAATGGCCAGAAGCGACGCCACTGTGCATAGACAGCGCGGTCAAACGGCTGATACTCGGCCAGACCGTCATCAACACCCAACCAGAGTTTCCAGTCGATGTTGGTGGGGTTCATTTCTTTTTTCAGAGCGTAGTAACGCCACTGTCCCATGGAAGAGTTCCGGAAATATTCTGTCTGGAACTGGAGCACCTTACCTAACTGGCCATCCTGCAGACGGGCCCGAACGTCATCCCAGACAGGGAGGCTGGTAGACTGCACACCAACCTGCATGATTTTGCCGGTCTTTTTCCAGGCATCAACGACTGCCAGGGCTTCTTCGACTTTTTTCGTCATCGGCTTTTCACAGTAAACGTTCAAGCCGGCGTTCATGGAATCGATGGTCTGCTTGGCATGCCAGTGGTCGGGAGTTCCGATCGCGACGGCATCCAGCTTTTCCTTCTCAATCATGTCGCGGTAGTCAGTGTATTTCGCGACATCGTTGCCGAGCTCTTTTTTGATGTAGTTGGCAGTCCGGTCACGGTGTTCGGAATAGACATCGGCGACAGCAACCAGCTCGATGTTTTTACCATCTTTTTTCAACTGGACGAGTTTTTTGACGTGAGCACCAAAACCGCGTCCCCCGGGGCCGATAAATCCGATTCGAATGGCTTCGTTACTGTTTCCAGCTCCCAATGCGGGGGCCGTGGCCAGTCCGGCAATCGCACTGGCGGCGACGGCGGTCGTTCCTGAGGTTTTCAGGAAATCTCTACGATTGATGGGGCTTTGATCCATTTCGTTATCTCCAGTTATTTAATAAAGTGAATCTGTTACTGGATGGTATCATCTTGAGTTTTGAGATACCAAAAGCATGCTTGAAAAAACAGGTGAGCACCCTCCGGATGCAGGCTGGTCCAGAGATGTGGAACCAGACCTGGCGCAGATCGGGGAGAGCGAGGAAACACCTTTCCTACGCATAATAGTAGCAATATTTGGGAGCAGATGGTACTTATCGCTCTACATTTTCTGAATTCGTGTCGATTCAAGGGGTACTTCCGACGATCTGTCCCGATCCAGGCGAATTACTAAATAAAGACAAATAAATATTGGGTTCAGCGGTGTTAATACGTGGTACAGAAGGATTCGACGCCTGTCGGGGCGGAATGATCTCGATCGGGAACTTTGATGGCGTCCACCGGGGCCATCAGAAGATGATTCAGACTCTGGTCGATCATGCCCGCCAGAGAGAGCTGCCGGCGATGGTCTTCACATTTGATCCCCATCCAATTCACCTGCTTCGCCCCGAACACGCCCCTCCCGAACTGATGGGAATTGAGGAACGTGCCGCGATTCTGGAGCAACTGGGCGTAGATTGTGTCATCGCATACCCCACCAGCCGGGAACTGCTGAATTTGAGTCCACAGGAGTTTTTTCAGCAGATTCTGTGTGATCAGCTAAATGCGCGAGGGCTCGTGGAAGGTCCCAACTTTTATTTTGGTAAAGATCGTGCAGGAGATGTGACACTGCTGGAGTCTCTCTGTGAAGAGGCGGGTATGTTTTTCAAGGTCGTTGAACCCAGCATGTGCGCTGAGCGGATGATTTCCTCTTCGGAAATTCGCAAAGCGATCCAGACGGGGCATGTCGACCTGGCAGCAGAGATGCTGGGGCGACTCTATCAGATTAAGGGGACAGTCGGTCATGGGGATGCCCGGGGACGGGGTCTTGGTTTTCCTACCGCGAATCTTTCAGGAGTGCCGACATTACTTCCGGGGGAAGGTGTCTACAGTGGATTTGCCATCACAGAGGGAAAACGTTTCCCCGCGGCAATCAATCTGGGAGGCAATCCAACTTTCCAAAATCAGGACGCGAAAGTCGAAGTCCATTTGATCGGTTTTACAGGAGAAATTTACGATCAGGAGTTGCGAGTAGAATTTCTATACAAACTGAGAGACGTCCAAACTTTTGTTGATGTCGAGGCGCTCAAAACACAATTGACGATTGATGTTGAATCAGCAAAAAAGCAGGCCACTGAATGGAAGGGCCTGGAATAATCTTCTATGATGTTCAGATGCTGAGCTGGTGTCAGTTCAGGTAATCAGCAGGAACACACAACTAGATCAGGAATCATGAATGAGCAAGATTGACTGGAGCCCCCTCTGTGAACTGATCGGTGCGCATCAGAAGGTGCTTCTCTCGTGTCATGTTCGTCCTGATGCGGATGCACTCGGCTCAGAACTGGCCCTTGCCGGTTTCCTCAGGCAACTGGGAAAAGAGGTTCGTATCATCAATCCTTCGGTTCAACCGAAGGGGATGGATTTTCTGGTGGGCGAACATGAAGTTCGCCATGTCGGCGATGGGGTCGCTACCGAAGATTTCGAATGGGCAGAGATCCATATTATCCTGGATACAAGTGCCTGGTCACAACTGCCGGGACTGGCGAACTTTTATCGTAAAACAAAGTCGCGGAAAGTCATCATTGACCATCATGTCAGCTCGGATTCTCTGGGGGCAGACGAGTTTAAAGATGTGACCTCTCCCGCGACCGGCTGTCTTATTTTTGATCTGGGACAGGCTTTGAACTGTAAATTGACCCCGGAAATCGCCACGTTTCTCTATGCTGCAATCGCCACAGACACAGGCTGGTTCAGATTCCCTTCCACTACTGCCTACACAATGCAGATTATAAGCGAACTGATCCGGGCTGGTGCAGAACCGCATCGAATCTATGAAAATCTGTACGAACAGAACAACTTGCCTCAATTAAAACTGATGGGCCGTGTGCTGGGGAAAGTTCAGTCTGATTTTGACGGGCTGCTGGCCTACACCATCGTGACCTGTGAAGATTTCAGTGCCACAGGGACGACTCCCGTGGACACTGAAGGGCTGGTTAACTACTGTCTGACCCTGGCTGGGACGCAGGCAGCATTCATTGCAGTGGAGCAACGGAGTCGACAGGTAAAAGTCAGTTTTCGCTGTCGTACTGACTGGGATGTCTCAAAGATTGCCGAATCCTTCGGCGGTGGTGGGCATCGTCAGGCCTCTGGTGCGATGCTGAATGGCCCCCTCTCTTCCGCGGTTACCAAAGTGCTTGGTAAATTTCGCGAGATGTTTGAAACAAGCGAAAATTCGCGAGTCTGATTTTCTGACAGAATCGGGGATCTGAAACCCGATTTGATTGCTCTTGCTTCCAGCCTGCTATAGCATTGATAATCATATTTTTAACTGTCTATGCTCACTGACATGAAGTTAACAAGGATTATCGATGCGCTTATTCGATCTACGCCCCCATTGTTTCGTCTTCCTGGTCTCTGCCCTGCTCCTGGGCTCTCTGTCTCTGCTCAAAGCTGATGACTTCAAAATAGAAAATACTCAGGATCCCAAGGATCAGGCAACTTCTGCCGAACAGACAGTCAAAAATATGACTGTCCCCGAGGGTTTTAAAGTAGATCTGTTTGCCAGTGAACCTGATGTGCATCAACCAATCGGCTTTGCCATCGATGACCGGGGGCGTCTCTGGGTGGCGGAGTGTTTCACCTATGAAGCCCATGGAGTCTATCAGGATCAGTATCAGGATCGAATTGTCATTCTGGAAGATTCCGACGGTGATGGTCAGATGGATCAGCGGAAGGTGTTCTGGCAGGGACAGGGGCCGTTGACCAGCGTATCAGTCGGATCTAACGGCGTCTGGGCTTTGTGCCGTGGTGAATTGCTTTACATTGAGGATAAAAATCACGATGACGTGCCCGATGGTGAACCGCAGGTGTTACTCGAAGGCTGGAACTATAAAACTGTCCGTCACAATATTGTCAGCGGACTGACCTGGGGACCGGACGGCTGGCTCTACGGTCGGCACGGTATTACTGATTCGTCGTTGGTTGGGACTCCCGAAACGGAACCTTCCCGGCGAACACTGATCCACTGTGGGATCTGGCGGTATCATCCTCATCGTAAGATCGTGGAGGAAGTCAGCTCCGGTACCACCAATCCCTGGGGGTTTGACTATGATGAATACGGCCAGATGTTTTTCACCAACAACGTCAACGGCCATCTCTGGCATATGATTCCCGGGTCACACTATATTCGCATGTCCGGACACGGCAGTGATCCCAATCCCTACGCGTATGAACTGATGACGAAGTGCGCCGACCATGATCACTGGGACAGCTCCTCTGGAAAGTGGACCGATTCACGTGATACATCGGGGGTTCACGGTGAATTGGGGGGCGGACACAGTCATTGTGGCGGCATGATCTATCTGGGTGATAACTGGCCGTCCAAATATCGAAACTCGATCTTTCTGTGTAATACACATGGCCATCGTGTCAATAATGACGCGCTGGTTCGTGAAGGTTCAGGGTACAAGGGGACGCATCGGCCCGATTTCCTGTTAACTGGTTCAGACTGGTTTCGTGGCATCGAATTAAAGTACGGTCCGGATGGTGCAGTCTACCTCACGGACTGGGCCGATCTGGGAGAATGTCATGACCATGATGGCGTGCATCGCACCAGCGGACGTATTTATAAAGTCAGTTATGGGAAACCGACTTTCCCCGGAAAAATCGATCTCAACAAACTGTCCGACAGCGAGTTGGTTAAGCTGCAACTGCATCCCAACGACTGGTATGTACGCCATGCGCGTCGCATTCTCATGGAGCGTGCCGGTGAGTCGGAAAACTGGAACCAGGCCAAGGCGGAACTATTGAAAATCTTTGAGACGAACAGAGATGTCTCCCGTCGTTTGCGTGCCATGTGGACTCTCTTTTGTATGAATCAGGCGAATGATGCCTGGCTTACCAAACAGTTGCAGGATCCGAACGAACATGTGCGGATCTGGGCCATTCGATATCTGGTCGATGACGATCAGGTACCTGCTTCAGCTGTGAAGGAATTTGCCCGACTGGCGAAGGATGAAAAATCAGGCCTGGTGCGGCTCTATCTGGCTTCTGCACTACAGTCGCTGCCTGAGTCTGATCGCTGGGAAATTGTATCAGCCCTGGATGCCCATCACCAGAATACAGAGGATCGTAACTTTACGCTGATGCTCTGGTACGGAATTGAACCGGCTGTGATGGCTGACAGCGATGCAGCAATTCATTATCTGAAACACGCAACTCGTCCGTTGGTCCGTCAACTTGTAGCCCGGCGGCTGACCGAAGACATCGATCAGCATCCTGAATATGTTAAGAGTCTGGTTCAGCAGGTGATTGACACGAAAGACATCGAAGTCAAACAGGATCTGTTAACCGGAATGCAGGCGGCTCTAGAAGGTCGTCTTAAGGCAGAAACGCCTGGCAACTGGAATACACTGAAACAACAGGCCGAGAAAACAGATTCAAAAGAACTGCGAGAGCTGGTTACAGGATTGTCGGTTGTCTTTGGTGATGGCCAGACGATGGAAGTACTCAAGAAAATTGCGATGGATCAAGATCAGCCGATGAAGAGCCGCTATCAGGCATTAGAATCCCTGTTAAATAACTCTCAGGATAAAGATCTCCTGCCTGTGATTCAGCAAGCTGCCTACACGACCGAATTGCAGGTCCTGGCATTTCGGGGGCTCTCACGTTTCTATGATCCCAAAACTGTGGAACGCATGCTGGGGCGTTACCGCAACATTAAACATCAGGGGCGTCTGGCTCTGATGGATACGCTTTGCAGTCGGAAGGAATACGTACTACTGCTCCTGGCTGCCATCGACAAGAAACAGGTGCCCCAGGAAGATGTCTCCGCATTTCATGTGCGTCAATTACGCAACTTTAAAGACAAAGCTGTAGTGGCAAAACTGAATCAGGTCTGGGGACTGACTCGGGAAACTCCAGAGAAAAAGCGGGCCCAGATCGAAGGTTATAAAACGCTTCTCACTGCAGAGCGTCTACAGCATGCCGATCGTGTGAAGGGGCGAGCACTTTATGAGAAGACTTGTGCAAAATGCCATCGTCTCTTCGGTAGCGGAGGAAACATTGGACCTGATCTCACGGGCTCTAACCGGACCAATATGGATTATCTGCTCGAAAACATGGTCGACCCCTCTGCCCTGATTCCCAAGGGATACGAGATGGTGGTGGTCGCTCTGGAAGATGGTCGGGTATTGAATGGGAATGTTGTTCGTAAGACTGACCAACAGCTCACACTGCAAACACAGACAGAGCTGATGGTACTGGACCGACGCCAGATCGAAGAGATGAGTCAGTCCAATCTCTCACTGATGCCGGAGGGACAATTGGATAAGCTGAGCGAACAGGAGATTGCTGATCTGATTGCCTATCTCTCTGGCCATTCTCAAGTGAAATTACCTGAGTCACTCGAGTCAAAATAACGGATCAGCGGCGGCCGTCCCGCTATGCAGGCACCTGGTTCATCAAACTGGAATCCTTTCTCGTCTGAGAAGAGGTGCTGTGATGCATTCTGTAACTGCCTGCCGGCGTTGGACGTTTCGTCTGGTCTGTTCCGTTTTGGTAATGAGTCTGGTGTCAGCGCGGACCATTCCGGTCGGTGCCACCGATCTGGCAAAACAGTATCCAGCGACGATCGATTTCTCAATACAGAATCAAAGCTACAACTGGCAGACAGGTCCGCAGGACGTCTGGCGGCTCGAGTCATTCGAGTACCAGCTGGGGGATCAGTTTCAGATCAAGCTCGGACCATCCCAGGTCGTCCTGGGGAAAAATGGCTCGAATGTCCTCTGGGCGGCCGTCTATCCGGATCAACCAGGGGACATCCTCAAAGCGAGTGGCGGTCAGGGAGACCACATCACCAGCATCTGGATTCGCTTTCATCCTGCACGCGTGGGAGAGCTGTTCCCCGCCGATACGGTCGTGAAACAGGGAGACGCAGATCTCATCAAACAGGCTCGTCGACTCGTGAATCATAAACTCCGTTCCAGCTGGCATGCAGGAGCCAGACCTATAGTGCCCTCCCGGGAATCGGTGGTGATCGACTGTGAAACCTCAGAAAGTGAACGGCGATTTTATGTCATCGATACTAATAAACAGACCGCCCGGTACGTGGATGCCTTTCGTCAGCAGACGCTATCTGTGCCCCTGCCACTGGAACAGGGACAGGCGGTGCGGATCTTCGATCAGGTCTGGTATGCCTTTGATCGTGAGTATGCCCTGTTTGCAGTCAAACAGCAGATCGACTGGCAACAGTTGAAACAGGAGTACCGGCCCCGGGCAGCGAATGCGAAAACTAATCAGGACCTGGCAGAAACGCTGAATGCGATGCTGGCGGAATTAAAAGATCTGCACCTGTACGTCAGGGTGTCTGGACGTTTTCTGAATGGTTATCAGAGGAAGCGACTGTTTAACGCCAGTCCCGCGGCTGCGGTTAACCTGATTGGACCACTGAATCAGATCAAAGGTTTGCGCTGGGGACGGACTCAGGACCACATCGGGTACATTGCCGTTGATTCACTGTCCATTTCCAGTCTGCCAGATCGGTTTGAAGTGGCTTTGAAGCAGATGCAGGAGACCCGTGGCCTGATTCTGGATCTGCGTGCTAACGGAGGTGGTGCAGAACCGCTGGCCAGGAAAATGGCAGGTTATTTTGCCGAAGCGTCGACACTATATGCCATGCATCAGTATCGCAGTGGCCCCAAGCACACCGATCTGGGGGCGCTGCAGAAGCGGATCTTTGCACCCGATCAGAACTGGTATTACCGGGGGCCCGTAATAGTGTTGCAGGGAGAACGAACGATGAGTTCCGCCGAGGCCTTTGTGTTGATGCTGGCGGCCTGCCCGCATGTTACCACTATGGGAGACCGGACAGCAGGCTCCAGCGGCAATCCCCGCCAGCTGGACGTGGGAGCGGAAATCATAGTCAACCTGCCCCGCTGGGTTCCCCAGGATGCGAGCGGGAAATCCTTTGATACTGTTGGCATTCAACCTGACGTACCCGTGAAGGCTGCCCCCGAGGAGTTTACCAGAATCGCTGATCCTGTCCTCACAGCGGCCCTGAAACACTTACGAAAACAGACATCCGATTCTGAGAGAACAGATGCGGTTCTCGTTCCCCGCTCAGGAAACAACACGCAACAATAAGCGGGAGAGCGTCTCTATTATTTTTCCTCTGTCGGACGCTGCCATTCGCCACGCATCCACTTGACGAGCAGTTTAATATCATGCTCTGAGATTTTGGACTCTTCAAAGGAAGGCATGATGTTTTTCTCGCCGTAGAAATGCTCGGCTCCGGGTTTACGGATGAAATCGATCAGCCACTTTTCAGAGCCGTAGCCGTTGAAGTCTGGAGCGGCTCCCCCACCCTCTTCGTTGGGATCGCCAGCCTTCATAGCGTGACACTGAGCGCAGTAGCCATAGAACTCGACGACTTTGCCTGCCTTATCTTTAAAGTCCACACCGCTGAAGACGGAAATACCCCGCTGAATGACTTCTTGCGAAGGTTTCACATAGTCACGCCGTTTCGCTTCCCGCGCAACGAGAGCTGCGACCGCTTCGACATCTTCTTTAGTGAGGATCCCTTCCGGTCCGACATAGCTGTCTGCCCAGTCGCTCATGTCGCCATTCAGAATCGCATCCCCTCCCTTGACCGTAGCCAGGTGCCCAAAGAATTTGGTAGAGCGTGGATCCAGCAGAAATTCGGTTAACCATTTTGTGGTTGCGAAGCCAGCCAGATCAGAGGCACGAGGTGTGGCGATGACTTTTTTACCATCCTTCATTTCCATGATGTTATGCCCGGTTCCGTCATGTCCATTCCAGGTATGACAGATACCACAGTGCCGGGCAAAGATTATCGGCCCCATCGATTTGGGGTCATTTCGCAGGAGAGACGCAGGCCCTTCTGGCGGCACCCCATTTTTGCTGGCCAGCCAGGAAGCACGTGCTGCATATGCCAGTTCCTGTGATCGGTTGAGTTCATAATCCGGTGCACTGCGTTCTGCCTGGATTCCGTACCAGCTGATACCGGAAATAATCAGGAGACCACCGACATAAACCACGATCGCCAGACGCTGTCCCCATTGCTCACCAAAGACTTTTTCATAGAAGGGAACCAGTACCAGAATCGCCAGGATCACACCCGGAAGTACTGCGGTGACAAGCACCTCAAGTTCTTTGGGAACCATGTGCCGTAACTCGAACAGAAAACGAACAAACCATTCAGGACGTGCAACATAAGGGATTGCGCTGTCTGCTGGAGCCTCAAGTTTAATTTCACTGGCGGGTAGATCTGCTTGCCAGTCTCCGATGCCAACGTCCAGATGCTTGTTTTTCAATGCAGGATAGGCAACGATCTGCAGAATCACGATTCCAACCAGGATCAGAGTCAGAACCAGGGTACGAGTCGTCTGGTAAGGCCAGTAAGGTTGCGTAATCTCGTCTTTGACTGGATCGTCTTCATCCAGTTCAAAATCCACATTCGGATCATCGTTTGCTTCTTTGACTTTAGCGGTTCGCAGGCGTTCACGGCGGATCAACGCCATGTGAAATACGAACAGCATGATGGCAATGACAGGCAGTGCCATCACGTGAATGGTGTAGAGCCGTGTCAGGGTCAGATTGCCGAATTCACTTCCGCCTACTACCAGAGAACGCAAAGTGGAACCGATGACTGGCATTGTGCCGGCGATCCCGGTTTCAATCTGATACGACCAATACCCCTTCTGGTCCCAGGGAAGCGCGTTCCCGGTAATCGTCAGTCCGATAATCACCCCACCAATCAGCAGGCTGGTCCAGTAGATGAATTCTTTCGGTTTACGGTAGCCAGCTGAGATAATCACCAGAAAAATATGGATGATGATCGCGACAATCATCATATGCGCCGTGTAGTGATGTAATCCGCGGACAAACCAGCCCAGGTCTACCTGGGTTTCCATATAATGCACACTTCCCCAGGCCGAGGCTTCAGAGGGACTGTAAACGGTCATCATGAGTGCGCCGGTGATGATTTCCACCAGCATCATCAATACTAGAGCGCCTCCCCAGATAAACTGCCAGCGAGAGCGTCGTTTGGTCGGAAAGTTTAATAGGAAGATCGCATGGAAAAAATTCTTGTATCCGGTTCGTTCATCGATCCACTGTTTTGTTTTTTCTGACAGCACGGAAATCTCTCCCCAGGGGACACAGATTAATTCGTCAAGGTGATTAAGTCGCAGTGTGAAAATTTAAGGGCATTGAATCAGCCTATCGAAACTTTTTCCGAAATTCCTGCTTCAAATTTCTGAAATTCGACTTCAACCCACTGCTCTCCTCGCACTTTTACAATCGAGGTCTTTAATTCGTCCATACCGCGGGGAGCAGGTCCACTGACTACGGCACCATCTGTCTGGAAGGTGGCGGCATGGCAGGGACAAAAGAATTCTTCGTCGCCGGGCACATAGTCAACCACGCAACCCAAGTGGGGGCAGGTTGAAGAGAATGCAGTTACTTTTCCATCTTGACTCTTGGTGATCCAGACAGATCCGATCGGGCCGGAAGGGTATTTTGTCCAGGCATCAACTCGCTGATCCACAATAGTGAACCGCTGAGGCACCCCGGGTTCCAGATCGTCCAGACGGGACAGCTGGTAAGTCTGTTCAGTTTTTCGGCCCCGTTTCAGTGTTGAAAACAGGAAACCCAGTGCGGGAACCGCCAGAATGGTGGCGTAGACAGATCCCAGAATACCGCTGCAATATTTGAGGAATTTACGACGTCGCATTGGTGTGAACCTTCAAATCTGGATCGTCGATTCAGATCAGCCGTCCGAGGAATCGGAATGCTCCCGGAATCAGACAACGAGTGACTTACAGGGTCATGGTAAGTTTCTTTACTCTCGGACAGTAGTCTTCAGCAGGATATAGTTGGCAGGATGCAACCCGTATTTTGAGTCGCATGTTTGGTGGGTATTTCCAATCGCTCAAGCCCGACATCAATTCGAGACTTCTGATTGTTATCCTGATTCTTAGAGGTATCCTAACAAATCAGGTCACAGAATACGAACGATAAATTAAGTCTATTTGTTTCAGGTCTTTAAGGCAATCAATTATTGTATTTTGGATTATACTGTCCAGAATGGGCAGGTTTCAATACAGGAATTCAGGTTATAAACACAAAAAAACGGCTCCCCTGAATCCAGAGGAGCCGTTTTCGTTTTTCAGATCGGTCAAGCTGACCGGTTGATTGAAGACTAGTCAATCAGACCGAACAGGTTTGACAGGCTGTTACCGCTCAGGCGGCGAGTCTGCTTCTGCTGATCCTGCAGACGACTTGGGAAGTAAGCCTTAGGATCAGAAGTTGGAGCAGGAGCAGCAGGAGCTGCAGAAGGAGCACATCCGGCAGGAGCACATCCATTGTCGCAGCAAGGCTGTTCGCAGCAACCTTCAACAACTTCGTATCCGCAAAGTTCCAGAGCCTGGATAGCTTCGCGAACAACTTTCTTGTCGCAGTCACCCAGAGCACAGGTCAGAGCAGCTGTCAGCTCAGGAGAGCAGCAGCAGCAGTTTTTGCGGAGCTGGTCACCGATTTCATCAGCAGCTTTAGCACGAACGCGTTCGTCAGCGTCGTTCAGAGCGTAGATGAAGGCACACATGATTTCCGGGTTGCAGTCACAGCGGAACTTGTCGCCCAGTTTGTGGATAGCTTTGCGACGGTGTTTAGCGTAGCAAGCAGTCTGAGACTGGTAGATCAGTTCAGCGATTTCGCAAGGATCAGCGTTGCAGCAAGGCTGTTCGTTGCAGCAGGAATCTGCAGCCGGAGCAGCACAGGTCTTAGGAGCGGGGCAGCAGCTTTTGGGAGCTGGAGCACAGCAAGCCTTAGGAGCCGGTGCGGCACATGCTTTAGGAGCAGGAGCACAGCAGGCTTGTGGAGCCGGTGCGGCACATGCTTTGGGAGCAGGAGCACAGCAGGCTTTTGGAGCCGGAGCGGCACATGCTTGAGGAGCAGGAGCACAGCAAGCCTTAGGGGCTGGTGCGGCACATGCTTTGGGAGCAGGAGCACAGCAGTTATCCTGAGTGCAGGAATCGGTGCTGCAGCAGTTCCGTTTGAACCAGCCACGCAGCTTCTTGCGAAGCGGTTTGCAGCAGGTTGGAGCAGATTCACAGCAGCAAGGCGGTTTAATGTTAGAGCACTGACGCTGATAAGTATAAACGTTAGGCTCACAAGGTTTGGTAATAGTGGGTTTACAGCATTCTGGTTGACAGGTCGAGGCACATTCACAGCTCTTTGCAGCCCCGCAATTAAGCGAAAGGTCAAAAAGATCTGCTTGTGCAACGGCATTCATCCCCAATGCCACAACAAATGCACTGAACAGACTAATCCATTTCATAGAACAGCGTCTCCTTCTTGGGTCGTTTTCTGACCATCATAGACAGATTGATGTGCCTCTTGTGTCACATCACAGTGGTTACGGCGCGAATTTTGGTTTGTTCCTATTGGGACTGCTATTGGTCCAAGTTGAAATCTTCAACTCGCGCTGGCTTGATTCTCAGGGCATCGTTCCGAGGTCAGATACCCTTACGATAAACTTCTAGTAATTTCGATTGTGGACGATGCTCTCCAGCACCGTCCTGATTCACATCCGAATTGTTTGTTTTGATCATTCAGATATGAATTCTCATTGCGACTGGTACAATCTATCGGCGTGCTGTAATTACCGCTTGAATGTCTCAAGTCATTATCAGATAAAAAGGTTACGTCATTTTTACACACGATTATGTGCGTCGTAACGGTTGGATAATCTAGGGTAGATTTATGCTGTGAAATCCGGGTGAACTACCCTTATAAAGTGTCAAACTGGGAGGGCTGTGTGTTAGAAGAGAAGTTGAAGTTGACCGTTTCGGCTATGCCTAATGTGCGGAGAGACCTGTTCCCGGGAGCTGTTTTTATTGAAGGGTTTGCACCAGGTGACTCTCGAGGCTCCTCGAAATATCAGCGTTAAAACTTAACCAGCCAGCCTGGTTTGTGAGTGAATTTATCGATCAGGACTGATGACTCCGGTCGCACCTGATTTTTCCGGTCTGCCTGCTGATTCGTTTGCCTCTACAGTGTGAATTGTGCGTGAAAAAGATATTCTCCCACATTGATGAGTTATGACCCTGGCTCATGTTCTGATTTCAGAGGTAGTTTTCTGTCAGAGGCTTTCGTTTATAGTGATTGAACCGTTCTTGCTTTTCCGCAAACGGGGAACCATAATGAAGGCATCTCGTTATTTCTGGGCCACAGGAGAGAATGAATGCGATACTTTCTCATATTGAGCGCGGCCTGTCTGCTTTCAGGTTTTGCCATTCCTGGCTGGGCGCAAAATCGACACCATGGTGCGCACGGGCATCATCACTCTCATCACGGCCACAGCCATTCTTATCCTCGATATTACGGCCGGAACTGGGCCAGCCCTGGCTGGTCGGTCAGCGGGAATAATGGAAGCGTCTATTTCAATTTCGCTTTTCCCGGGAATACCTACTATGGAAATCCCTGGGGACCTTATTTCTACAACCGCTTCGGTTACTACAGCACTGATGCATTTGTGGCCAGCAATCCTGTGCTGTTTTCTAATGGGTACTCCTTAAACGGTATGTATCCGATCCTGCCCGGTCAGGGATTTTCACCGCCGACGGTCTATCCCTACAGTAATGTTCCGGGGACGCTGCCATTAACCAATCCGGGAACTGTCAGTAATCAGCCACTCAATAACGCAGTACAGCAGGATCTTCAACGGTGGACTGATCCGGACTATTTACCAGAGCCCTCACGCAAGATTCAAAAATACATCGTCCCTTCCACACGGCATGCGCGAGAACTGAGCCTCCGAAATCAGGTTAAGGGAGATGAGTATTTCCAGAAACTGGATTACCGTAGAGCCTACGAACGCTACAAATTTGCAGCATCATTGGCAAAAGATCTGGCCACTCCGCATTTCAAGAAGGGTTATGCTCTGTTGGCACTCAAACAGTATGATCGAGCAGCCTATGAATTTAAGCAGGGGCTGGCTCTGGATCCCTCCTGGCCTGTGACGGGAGAAAGTTTGAGTGAACTGTTTGGTCCTGACAATGCGATTGCCAGAGATTCCCTGGTCCACCAGGTAGCGGACTGGGTAAAGGAAGATATTCGCGATCCGGAACGCTTATTCGTATTTGGCGTTGTATTGCATTTCAATGGTCAGGCAGAACAGGCACATGATGTTTTTGAGACTGCAGCCCGACTGGCTGGACGGGGGGATCACTTCCTCGCTTTTCTGGATCCTAAGGTTCAGCAGGCTGGTCAGCAGGTGGTCCCGCAGAAGAACCAAGCTTCCGGTGGTCACATCGTCAATCCGGCAAATACGCGGCCTCCGGCATTTGAATCGAAGAAATCTGAGCCTCAACTCCAGACTCAACCTCTGGGACCAAGGCGTTCGGCTCCTATCTCAGGAACGCTACCGCCGCCTCCGGCTGTAAAGCAGCAACCCGCTCGCAAAGAGTCTGGAAACAAAACAACTGCCCCCAAACCGCTTCCCGAAATCAATAATCTTGGGTTGCCTCCCCTTCCCCAGGCAGAAGATACACCGGGTGCGCCGTTGATTCCTGCTCCGGAGCCTGCTACAAGTCAACAAACACCGTTGCTGATTCCCCCCAAATGATTTGACTGCTTGAATGCTGGGCTTCTGAAACCGATGAATGAATCTGCTACTCCGCGCCTGCTGGTGACATTATGTACTTACAATGAGAAGGAAAATCTGGAACAGCTGATTCCGGAGATTCATCATCATCTCCCCTATGCTGCCATTCTGGTGATCGATGACAACTCGCCGGATGGAACAGGCGATTATGTCAAATCGCTCAAAAAGACGGATTCGCGAATTCATTCGATACACCGCAGCGGTAAACTCGGCCTGGGAACTGCTACGATTGCCGGTTTTCAGTATGCAATTGAAAACCACTATGATCTGGTGCTGAATCTCGATGCAGACTTCAGCCACCCTCCTCGATTTATGCCTGATCTCGTTGCTGCAACTGAACAGGCAGATGTAGCGATCGGCTCTCGGTATGTGCCCGGCGGAAAAATTGAGGGCTGGGGGCCGAAGCGTTATTTCATGAGTGGTGCGATCAACTGGTATGCTCGACTGCTGCTACGCTTGAAATCACGTGACTGCAGCGGCAGTTTTCGCTGTTATCGTGTTCCGAAACTGGCCGAGATCGATTTTAAACTGCTGCGTGCTAAAGGATATGCATTTCAGGAAGAAATTCTTTACCGCTGTCGCAGGGTTGGCTGTACCTTTCAGGAGGTTCCCTTCACGTTCGAAGAGCGTCGCTATGGCAGTTCCAAAATCAACATGAAAGAGGCTTTTTCAGCTCTCTGGGTCATGTTCGTGCTGGGGATCGACAATCTTCAGGGAAAGCGGGTAAAAGTTTTACCCGCTGAATCCGCTAAATAAGTGGATTAAAAGATATCAGGTATGGCTGTGTGATTCATCCGGGAAGGCACCTTCCCGAACTTCACTGGCATAAGCCTGCACTGCTGCAGTGATATCTGATGCCAGATCCGCGTATTTTTTGAGGAATCGCGGGTGAAATTCGGCATTCATACCCAGCATATCAGGAGTGACAAGCACCTGTCCGTCGCAACCTGATCCGGATCCGATACCGATGGTGGGAACTGTGACGGTTTCTGTGATGCGTTTGGCAATGGGAGCCGTAATCATTTCGAGTAGAATCCCAAACGCTCCTGCGCGTTCTGCTGCCAGGGCATCTGCTATCAACTGGTCTTCGTCCCGTTGAATTTTCCCCATACCTCCCAGAGCACGCACTGATTGAGGTTTCAGTCCCAGGTGAGCCATCACAGGGATATCGGCGGCAGCAATCGCTTCAATCGTTTTCGCCTGGTTCACGCCGCCTTCAAGTTTGACGGCGTCTGCACCGGTCTCTTTAAGAATCCGGCCGGCATTCTCCAATGCCTGAGCGGGAGAAACGTGGAACGACATGAATGGCATATCGACGATCACCATAGCCCGCTGAACAGCTCGGACCACCATTTCACCATGATAGATCATCTGATCGACGGTCACGGGCAGTGTTGTGCTCTTGCCCTGCACGACCATTCCTAAAGTGTCGCCTACCAGCAGGCAGTCTAATCCTGCTTCATCCAGAAGTTTTGCTGACAGATAATCGTAGGCTGTCAGCATCGTAATTTTCTGTTGTTTCTGTTTGGCGGCGATGAAACGGGGGACGGTAAACTTTTTCGGCCGTGCTGGCGACGCATTCGACACGGAACTCTCCTTAAAACATGTAGCAGCCCTGGCAACCCGGCCAGGAGATAAGTCATTTAATTATATGATTCTAGACTGATCAGGTCAGTTTGTGGTTCACAATATGAAAACCAGCTCCGGAATAGCAAGACTCTGATCGCCAAATCTTAGAAAACTGCTCCGCAGTAGCGTGTGTTGCATTTTGCGCTGTCTTATTTTGCAACTAATGTTGCATTATGCAACGGGTTCAAGAGTAGCCCCCAAACGGCTAAAAATTATTTAAAACTCTAAAAGACTATATATCAGGCTCTTAGGGATAAAAATGCGGAAAAAATATTGAGTGGTACAGCTTGTGCAATATACCTATGGCAGCGATGGTGGCAAGCGTTGGCCCGCACTTGCTCCATTCAGCACAGAAAAGGTGCTCCATTCACTTCGGTGTTTTGGAGCACCTTTTTTTGTTTCCTCTTTTCCGTCTCAGCACTTAATCCTGTCCTCCCGGCTTCTGGAATTCCTACCCCAACTTCAGTAGGATTGTGACACACGCCAGGTTCGTATGCTGGCTGTATTTACCAATCCCTTTCCACTGGCAGATTCATGTACTGAAAGTTTGTTTCAAGCACTTCAGTCAGGAAGAATGCATCTCAGGAGGATATCAATCGTGCCAGAAAAAGTTGTTGTGATCGGATCAGGGCCCGCTGCCTGGGCAGCCTGCATTTATACATCTCGTGCCAATCTCGAGCCATTGTGTTTCGAAGGAGCAGTGACTGAAGAAAACCGTTTGCAGGGAACACTTCCCCTCGGTCAGTTGGCATTAACAACCGAAGTCGAGAATTATCCCGGATTTCCTGCGGGTAATCTGGAGTCGTACCTGAATGATTCCATTGAGGAATCCAAACGCAAATATATGGCTCCTCACACTGGTCATGGAGTGAGTGGTCCGGAACTGATGGAGCTGATGCGGCAACAAGCCAAAAACTTTGGCACCAAGGTTATCACTGATGATGTGGTCGACGTCGATTTCTCATCACATCCCTATAAGGTGACTCCGTCAAAGGGAGAACCCGTAGAAGCCCTGGCGGTAATTATCGCAACAGGTGCCCGGGCTAATTATCTGGGGCTGGACTCAGAGAATCGTTTTAAGAACATGGGCGTTTCCGCCTGTGCGGTCTGCGATGGAGCGATGCCCCGCTTCCGCAATCATCCACTGGTGGTGGTTGGCGGTGGTGACAGCGCGATGGAAGAAGCCTCCTACCTGACCAAGTTTGCCTCCAAAGTTTACATCGTACATCGCCGTGATGAATTCCGGGCCAGTAAGATCATGGCGGACCGGGCACTCGCGAATGAAAAGATCGAAGTCAAATGGAACTCGGTCATCGATGAAGTTCTGGGGAACGACGAACAGGGCGTGACCGGTGTGCGGATTCGCAGCACCGTCGATGAAGGCCAGACCGAAGAGCTGGAAGCCACCGGCTACTTCGCTGCGATCGGGCATACGCCGAATGTCAATTTTCTGAAAGGTCAGATCGACCTGAACGACAAAGGTTTTATCCAGTGGCAGGTTCCCTTCCGCACGAATACAAATGTGGATGGAGTGTTCGCTGCCGGTGATGTGGCCGATGACAACTACAAGCAGGCAATCACCGCGGCTGGTAGCGGGTGTATGGCAGCCCTGGATGCGGAACGCTGGCTGGTTGCCAACGGTTACGAATAAGAAGCCGATTTGAAAAAACGCTGAAAACTAATCTGTCTGAAGGGCTATATCGTTATGTTGACAAAAGAAGGATGTCAGGCGCGACAGAAACGATTGTGGGATGCAGTTCCCGATCATCTGGAATGGATTCTGATTGCAGACCCGCGTCACGTCTTGTACCTCTCGAATTTTGTGGTGCAACCCTGCAGTTTTTCTCGGGGCGAACGGGCTCTGTTACTGCTGGATCGGGAAAAAGGCGTTACACTGATCGGAGATAATTTCACACTCCGGTCAGCAGCTGCCGAGTTCTATGTAGATCACGAGGCTGTTGAAACTTGGTACGACCACAAACATTCGGTCGAAAATCGAGATCACGCCCTGTTTAAAGCACTTGCGTCAGTTGTCCCGCAATTAAAAGGACGTTCAGGTGCCATCGAAGCTGAATGGCTGCCGGTTGGGGCACTGCAGGAACTGGAAATTACTCAGACCGATGCGACACTTGAATTGGGTAGCGTGCTGCGTCAGTTGCGCCGTCAGAAGCACGATGACGAGATTGCATTGCTGAAACAGTGCATGCAAGCCTGTGACGCAGGTCACGCCTGTGCCCGAGAAATTGTCGAGGCTGGTAAGAGTGAGTTTGATGTCTTTCGTAAAGTGCAAGCGGCGGTACTGCAGGCCGCCGGTCTGCCAGTGATTATTTATGGTGACTTCCGGGCTTCAACGCCTGAGGTCCCCAAGGCAGGCGGACTTCCTTCCGGACATGTTCTGGGCAACGGTGATCTGTTCGTTCTCGATTATTCGGTCGTGATTCACGGATACCGCAGCGATTTTACCAATACGATTGCGGTTGGCGAACCGAGTGCCGAGCAGGAAAAACTGTTTGGTCTCTGTCAGGCTGCTATGCAGGGGGGAGAGTCGACTCTCAAAGCGGGAACCAAATGTGCTGATGTGCATGCCGCAACAGCAGCCCCAATCTGGGATGCTGGATATAAAGAAAACTTCCAGCATCACGCCGGTCATGGCCTCGGGCTGGGACATCCGGAAGCACCGATTCTCGTGCCGGAGAGCATCGATACTCTTTTGGCAGGTGACGTGGTGACTCTAGAGCCTGGTGTCTATGTGGAAGGTGTCGGTGGCATGCGGATTGAGCATAATTACCTGATCACGGAAGATGGATTTGAACGGCTCAGCAATCATGTAATTGCACTCAAGTAGTCGGACTCTTGTAGTTCTTCCCGTCAGGTAGTCGAATTTATGACGTCCTCAGAACTCCCGGAATGGATGGAAACAGATCTCCAGCAGATCCGGGAGGCGGGGCTGTTTCGTTCACGCAGAATGTTTCAGCCTCTTGCTGGGGGACGTTGTCTGCTTGAAGGCCAGACACTGATCAATTTTTCCAGTAATGACTATCTCGATCTGGCACAGGATCCACGACTGGTCTCTGCAGCTTCTGTCGCACTGTCTGAGTTGGGAGTCGGGGCTCGCGCCAGTGCCCTAGTGAGTGGTCGAACCATCTGGCATGCTCGTCTGGAAGAGCAACTGGCAAAATTTGAAGGGGCTGAGGCGGCTCTGTTATTTCCGAGTGGCTATGCTGCCAACCTGGGGGTGATTTCGGCGGTCGCTCAGGAAGCAGATACCATTTTCTGTGACCGGTTAAATCATGCCAGCCTGATTGATGGTTGCCGACTTTCGGGAGCCCGGTTTCGTGTCTATCGACATGATCAACTGGAGAAACTGAAACGCGAGCTCGCGAAACCCACGGGAGCAGGCCGGAAGTTTATTGTTACCGATTCCGTATTCAGTATGGATGGCCTTTCCGCCCCTTTGCGTGATCTCTGTGATCTGGCAGAGGAGTTTGGGGCCAGCCTGATCATTGATGAGGCGCACGGTACCGGTGTGTACGGAGGTAAAGGGCGCGGTCTGGCTGAAGAGCTGGGAGTTGAAGACAGGGTGGCCATTCGGATTGGTACACTCAGTAAAGCCGTGGGCTGCCTGGGAGGCTTTGTTTCTGGTTCTGAAACATTGATCAACTGGCTCTGGAACCGCGTGCGTACCCAGATTTACTCCACTGCCCTGCCCCCGTCTATCTGTGCTGCTGCCTGTGCTGCACTGGAAGTCATCCAGACAGAACCAGAGCGGCGCGATCGACTGCATGAGCTGTCCCGCTATCTGAGATCAGGCCTCAAGGAACGTTCTCAACTGACGGTGCCTGCCTCCACCGGGCCAATTATACCTGTGATCCTGTCCGACCCTGCCTTAACGATGCAGGTGGCGGGGGATCTGCAGTCAGATGGTTTCATGGTGGGAGCAATCAGACCCCCCACAGTTCCTCAGGGGACTTCCCGATTACGAATTTCGCTGACCTGTGCCCATCAGAGGGAAGATCTGGAGCGGTTTTTAAAAGCACTGGATGGTTCACTCGCCAGAAACGGGGAATCCCGATAAGGTATGCAAAACCAGTAACAGAGAGCCATCGCTAGAAATGCTGTCAGAGACTACGATTGAAGAAGCCCACATGAATTTTCGTGAACAGATCCAAGAAGAATATCCGTTTACTTCGCACTGGCTGAAGATTGACGGACATCAATATCACTATCTGGATGAAGGCCAGGGAGAGCCTCTGCTGATGGTGCACGGAAATCCTACCTGGAGCTTCGCCTGGCGGCGGCTGGTGAAGCAGCTTTCCCGCTCTTATCGCGTGATTGCCGTCGATCACATGGGCTGTGGGCTCTCTGATAAGCCCCAGGATTATTCCTATACTCTTGCGGCACATATCGCGAATCTGAAAACCCTTATCACAGAACTGGATCTCAAGAACATCACGCTGTTTGCCCATGACTGGGGCGGCGCCATCGGAATGGGGGCTGCGGTCGACCTTCCTGAACGGTTCGGAAAGTTTGTCCTGATGAACACCGCCGCCTTTCGTTCACAGGAAATTCCCCTGCGAATTGCAGTCTGCAGAATTCCTGTTTTGGGTGCCTGGGGCGTCCGAGGTCTCAATCTCTTCTCCGGGGCTGCGATTAGGATGGCAGTGGAGAAACATGAGCGGATGACCGGGGATGTCAAAGCCGGTTTTTTGGGGCCATACGACAACTGGCAGAACCGGGTTGCTGTGCACCGTTTCGTGCAGGATATTCCTCTGAAGCCTTCGCACCCCAGTTATGAGACATTGAAGCATGTCGAGGACGGGTTAGCACAGTTCAAAGATAAGCCGATGCTGTTGGTCTGGGGAGAAAAAGACTGGTGCTTTACCACGAATTTTCTCGATGAATTCGAGCGTCGGTTCCCCCAGGCAGAGACGCTGCGAATTCCGGACGCGGGGCATTACGTCTTTGAAGACGCACATGAAATCATGCTGCCCCGCATTGAGCAGTTTCTCCAGCAACTGGTTTGACGCGGCTTAAAAATCACCGAACTCAGGATTGATCAGGTGCTCTGTGTTCCCCAGGTGAGAAATCTGTTCCAGTTCCTTGCGTGGTTTTTTGGGGCGGTAGGCTTCAAATTTATCCACCCGGAATTCCTGAATCATGTGGTTAATCCGGTTCTCAATATTGGTTAACTGATCACCTTCATCGGGGGCGACGAAGGTGAATGCGGCCCCCTTCAGATCTGATGAGAGTCTTCCAACTCGTCCAATACGGTGCACATAGTCATCACTGAATTCAGGAATATCAAAATTGATGATGTGTGAAATCCCACTGACATCAATCCCTCGTCCCATCACATCGGTGGCGATCAGCAGACGGATTTTTCCTTCACGGAATTTTTTCAGTACCCGGTCCCGTTTGGGTTGAGGCAGGTCCCCGTGAATGGCGGCAACGTCCTTCAGTTTTTTCGAGAAGATCCGATCCAGCTTGTCGGCTCCCCGTTTGGTTCTGGTGAAGACGATGGTCTGTTTCGGGCGTTCCTGGAACAAGAGTCTTGAGAGTAGTTTGATTTTTCGATCTGGATCGACAGTGATGTAATACTGATCGATGGCATCGACGCTGACTTTGTTCTCAGACAGATCGATCATCACAGGCTCATTCATATAGCGTTGTGCCAACCGCTCGACAGGCGGTGGCAGTGTTGCTGAGAGCAACAAAGTCTGACGTTCTTTGGGACACTTGCGGAGAATCTTCTCAATGTCTGGTCGGAAGCCGATGTCCAGCATTCGGTCTGCTTCATCCAGAACTGCAAAGCGAAGGGTGTTTAGCTTCAGATTACCACGGTTGATATGGTCGATGACTCGTCCAGGGGTACCAACGGCGATCTGGGCACCTTTCTTTAGCTGGTTTTCCTGGGGGCGAACAGGCTTGCCTCCCACAAGGACGGCCAGACTGAGTGACTTCGAAGGACAGAGTTTACGGATTTCCACAGCGACCTGTTCGCTCAACTCGCGGGTTGGAGCGAGGATCAGGGCCTGGATTCCAGGGCGTCTGAGGTCAATCTGTTGCAGAACCGGCAGCGAGAATGCTGCAGTTTTGCCCGTTCCCGTACGTGCCTGGCCGATACAGTCTTTGCCGGTGACAGCGATCGGAATCAACTCAGCCTGAATGGGGCTTGGTTTTTCATAACCTGCTTTGCTCAGGTTTTTTAATATTTTGTCATTGAGTCCTAACTGATCAAAGCTGGCGGTTGTGGTCTTTTTTTTCTTTTTCTTCTTCTGATTCATTTCCTGTAAATTCCTGCTGAGGCAGGAGAAATCTCGCTCTGCGCTGAGGCATCCTGTGCCGGAGCATTATTCTGGTGGCTGTTCATTTTCTGTATCAGTACCAGCCTGCTTCGCGTTATCCAGGTTCGCTTGTTCCCGAACCGAAACTCCGATCAGACGCTTGATGTCATTACTGTCAATGGCCTCTTGTTCTACGAGTGCTTTTGCCAGCAGGTCAAGTTTCTCCCTGTTTTCTGTTAAAATTTTCACTGCCCGTTCTTCAGCAGCGTTTAAGAATCGCTGCATTTCCTGGTCAATGACGTGTGCGGTTTCTTCACTGCACTCGCCTTGAGATTTCATCTCTTTACCCAGGAACGGGTTTTCATCTGAGTGGCGAAACGCCACAGGTCCAATTACACCACTCATGCCCCACTGTCCGACCATTTTACGTGTGATCTGTGTGGCACGCTTGATGTCGTCAGCTGCTCCGGCTGTATGTTCACCAAACACCAGCCCTTCTGCAGCACGACCACCCAACATGAAGGCTAACTGCGAGTGGAGTTGTTTCTCACCCATGTTATAACGCTCTTCATCGGGCAGCAGTTGTGTCACGCCCAACGCTCTGCCGCGAGGAATGACGGTCACTTTATGCACTGGATCGATCTCCGGAAGCAACCAGGCTAATAACGCGTGGCCAGCTTCGTGGTAAGCGGTCATTTCCCGCTCTTTTTCACTGAGAATCTCTTCGCGAGGTGGTCCCATTAAAACACGATCCCGTGCATTGTCAAAATCTTCTTTGTCAACCTGATCTTTATTGAGCCGTGTCGCAGACAGGGCCGCTTCATTTACCAAGTTCTTCAAATCAGCTCCCGAAAAGCCAATTGTTCCTGCAGCGATCTTTTCCAGGTCGACATCATCCGAGAGGGGGATTTTCCGCGAATGTACTTTCAGAATCGCGGCCCGGCCCTCTTTAGTAGGGCGGTCAACTGTGATATGCCGGTCGAATCGCCCGGGACGCAGCAATGCCGGGTCCAGAACATCGGGACGGTTGGTTGCGGCGATTACAATGACGGCTTCATTCTGTTGAAAACCATCCATTTCACTGAGCATCTGGTTGAGGGTCTGTTCGCGTTCATCATGTCCCCCGCCCAGTCCGGCACCACGAATTCGACCAACGGCATCGATTTCATCGACGAAGATGATACAGGGGGCATTTTCCTTGGCGTTGCGGAACAGGTCACGCACCCGGCTGGCACCGACGCCAACGAACATCTGGATAAATTCCGAACCGTTAATCGAATAAAAGGGAACACCGGCTTCCCCTGCGGTGGCGCGAGCCAGCAGAGTTTTTCCGGTCCCTGGCGAGCCCATCAAAAGCACCCCTTTGGGGATCTGAGCACCGAGACGCTGAAATTTGGCCGGAGTTTTCAGGAATTCAACCACTTCCTGCAGTTCCGCCTTCGCCTGTTCCATCGCTGCGACATCGTCGAACGTGGTCTGTTCCTCGGAAGGCCGGAATCGTTTGGCCGGGCTCTTGGTGAAATTACCAAGCATTCCCGATCCCATGGGATCGGCCGACCGTCGGAGCATAAACCAGAAGAAGCCGATGATCAGCAAGGGACCAATCAGCCAGGGTAAAATATACGTACCAATGCCGACACTGGTGCTCTCGGCTTTGAAGGTTACATTCTGTTTAATCAACTCGGGAACGAGGTCACGATCTTCAACGGGGTGAGAGGGGAGCACGGTATTAAACTCTTCCGCAAGCTTTTCCCCCTTCTTTTCTTTATCATCCGGATTTTTCGGACGGACTTTCCATTTACCGGTCAGAATATCTCCGTGGAACTCGACGGAATCGACGTTGCCCCTATTGAGCTCATCGATGAAAAAGCTGTAATCGACCTTCGAACCGGTATTCTCCGGAGAAGATTTCATCATCATCAGACTGCCAATGACCAGAATCAGCAGGATAATCAGCCAGGGGCCGGTTGATGGGGCACCTTGAGTTTCTTTGCTGGATGGCTTTTGGGGATCTTTGCCGGGAGGAGGAGTTCGTTGGGGATTCTCCTGCGGAGAGGCCATATGCTGTTCCGTTCGTTGCTTAAGATCTTCTTACTGGTTGCTGATGGCTGGGATCGTCCTGGCGTGTCATTGTCTTCTGGTTAGACATCCGTATTCGGCCAGGTAATTCTTCCTGCGAAGAGCGGGGAGACATGTGTATCATTGCCAGATTAAATATTATTTGCTGATTCTATGGGAAAATCCGCCCCGCAGGCAATGGTGGCAGACCTGATTTTAGAAAGGAACGGGTAAGCCGTTGTGAAAATAAGTGTAGCCGCTGAGCCAGCTTATTGCAGATTGGGGCTGGTCACTAATCCTTCAGACCGTAGCGGACGATACACCAGAGTGCTTTGACGCCGTCTTTCCAGCCGATTTTTTTCCCCTGATCATAAGTGCGTCCATCATAGCTGATCGACATCTCGAAAATACGACAGCGACGTCGGGCCACTTTGGCTGTCAGTTCCGGCTCGATACCAAATCGGTTCTGGCAGAGTCCAGGAGCGATTTCCTTGATCACATCCTTTTTGAACAGCTTATAGCAGGTCTCCATATCGGTCAGGTTGAGGTTGGTGAAGCAGTTTGAGAGGGTCGTCAAAAACCTGTTTCCCAGGTAGTGCCAATAGTAGAGAACGCGATGCGGCTGATCTCCCAGAAACCGGCTGCCATACACGACATCGGCACGACCTTCGATAATAGGCTGTAGCAAACGGGGGTACTCAGAGGGATCGTATTCCAGGTCAGCATCCTGAATCAGCATTACATCCCCCTGTGCTTCCAGGAAACCAGTGCGGACGGCTGCCCCTTTCCCCTGGTTGACCTCGTGGAAAATGACGCGGATTTCGTTATACGCATCCTGCTCCGACTGCGATTGCTCTTCGAGACGTTTGAGAATATCTCGAGTACCATCTGTGCTGCCATCATCGACGAGTACCAGTTCCTTGCGAATGGGTACTGCTTTGACCTGGCTGATCAGGTTCTCTACCGTCTTTTGTTCATTGAAAATCGGGATCACGACCGACAGTAGAAAATCTTGCGGGATCGGATAGAAGCCTAACTGACGGCAGCCCGCCTCACCCAGGTACGACTTCAGTGAGTCGTACCATTCGGTTGTGTAAGGATAGCCGTGCTCATCAGACTGTGGAAAACGTGCGATAGACGATGGTTCCATGATCAACTTTTAGTTGTAAAAGGGTTGTCGGTTTGTGATTAATCGGTTCTATTCTGTATTATAAGTCGTAAATAGCATCTGCAAGAGTAGTTTCTGTTTCGTTTTCGCATTCACTGGTGGATATGTGAAATGGAGCGGTTTACATTATCCATATCGTCAGACTGAAATTCATTATTGCGACGGTAATGACGAAAATATCGATTTTCTGATCCCAAAGCATTGAGGCGCCCCGATGAAACCAACTCAGATTTTGTTCACTGATGTGAGTTCTCAAACCTGGATCGAGAAGGTTCTTCTGAATTCAGAGAGTCACCCTGAGTTTTCAAAGCAATCAGAATGGTCTGTCGACAAACGACCATTACATGGAGGTCCATCTGAGGGAGTGGACCTGATTGAAGTTAATAACGGGCGTTTAAAGCTCAATATCATCCCTACCAGGGGTATGGGAGTCTGGAACGGGATGTTCGATGAGCTACCTCTCGGGTGGAGTTCTCCTGTCAAAGCCCCGGTCAATCCTGCATTAGTTAACCTCTCTGAACGGGGTGGCCTGGGCTGGCTGAGTGGATTCAATGAACTGATTTGTCGATGTGGGCTGATTTCCATGGGCCCCCCTGGAACAGATGCTGGCGGCAACCCGCTTGAGTCGGAACTGACCCTGCATGGTCGCATCGCGAATACTCCTGCCCATTATGTCTCAGTCGAACTGGATCCTGCAGACGGGGGATGGATACGAATTACCGGACGCATGACAGAGGGCATGCTGTTTGGCAGCCAGTTGCAGCTGGAATCGACCCTGGAGACTCAATTGGGTTCTGAATCATTTACAATCAAAGACCGTGTTATCAATGTAGGTGCCAGTGAAGCAGAATCCGAACTGCTTTATCACATCAATGTGGGGGCGCCCTTTCTGGAAGCGGGAGCTCAGTTCGCGATCCCTTTTGAAGAAATGGCTCCACGCGATCCCCGTGCTGCAGAGGGTGTTACGGCTTACCAGACCTATCTGGGGCCGACGCCTGGTTATGCCGAGCAAGCTTACTATTTTAAACCCGTCGCCGACGAGCAGGGGCTTACCCCTGCTCTGCTGTCTGGTAGAGAGGGTGAAATAGGGTTTCTGGTGGAGTTTGTGCAGGCGAAACTACCCTGTTTTACTCTCTGGAAAAATACTCAACCCGAAGCCGCTGGCTACGTGACTGGCCTGGAGCCTGGCATCAATTACCCTAATTTCCGTGCTACAGAACGCGAACAGGGGCGGCTTAAGGTATTACAGCCCGGTGAGAGTTACGAGACAGAGTTCAAAATCTCTATTTTGAATAATTCAGATTCGGTTGATGCCATCCGCCAGAAAATCACGAAACTAAGTCAACAGAGTCCGTCTGTGGTACACGAGTCGCCACATCCCCGGTTTTCCTGACATTAAATCAGGGTGAAATTGAATTCCGGCTCAATTTTGGTGAAAAATCGAAGAAATCAGCGATTTCATCACTTTCTGCCTCCTATATGGCTGGAATTAAATGAAAACCTTCTGATATATTTGCCGGACTGATCTGCTTTGTGCCTTGATTAATGCGTTGGGCATTGACCATGAAGTCAGACAGATGGTTTTGGAGAAGTTGGTATTCACTGGAACGTTGCGGGAGATTCTCTGATCTCTTCGCTTTTTTTTTAGATTGTCGGTTCCGGTTTGAAGGCAAGTTGACAGCCCTGTAGAGGCCCGCATCTGTCAAATATGATGCGATGATGTCAATAAAGAGACGCTTTTAAGCTTGTGAAATAGAACTTTGCTCTGTTTCCGCTGACATCAGAAAACCATGACTTCCAGTCGTGATATGAATTTCGAAATCAAAAGTGTAGTTGGATTTTTTTTAGTATGGTTGATCGTAACTTAATTCGAGAGTTTGGTATTTCTGACGAAGACCTGGATGCTGCATTTGCCGAGGTCATGCCCGAAGTTGAAGCGGGTGAAGAAGGTGATGAGAATGATTGGGTGCTGGATGATGTCTACGCATCTGTTTCCATTGCCTATGATGTAAATCAGATCATCGACGGGGTGGTCTTGAGTGTCGATGGTGAAGAGGTTCTCGTTGACATCGGATTCAAGAGTGAAGGTGTCGTACATATCGACGAATGGTCCGAAGAGGAAGAACCTCCTAAGGCCGGTGATAAAGTACAGGTCCTGCTCGAAGAGGTCGAAGATGAATTCGGCCTGACCATGCTCTCCAAACGCAAAGCAGACCGGATTCGCGAATGGGAAAAGGTCATCGCAACCCACGCCGAAGGCGATGTGGTTTCTGGTACCGTGGTTCGCAAAATCAAAGGTGGTTTGCTGATCAATATCGGCGTGAACGTCTTCCTGCCAGCCAGCCAGGTCGATATTCGTCGTCCCTCTGATATCGCCAACTACATTGGTCGTACAATTGAGTGTGTGATCCTCAAAATCGACGAAGCCCGTCGTAATATTGTGGTTTCACGTCGTAAGCTCATCGAAGAAAAACGCGAGAAGCTCAAACAGGACCTGCTCAGCAAAATCGAAGAAGGTCAGATCGTCAAAGGGGTTGTCAAGAACATCGCCGACTTTGGTGCCTTCGTCGACCTCGGTGGTATCGATGGTCTGTTGCACATTACTGACATGAGCTGGGGCCGTATCAATCATCCGACTGAGATCGTTAAGATTGATGACGAAATCGAAGTCATGATCCTGAGCGTCGATCGCGACAAAGAAAAGATCGCTCTGGGCCTCAAGCAGAAATCACCGAGCCCCTGGGAACTGGTCGAATCCAAATACCCCGTGGGAACCAAGGTTACTGGCACGGTTGTCAATGTCATGTCTTACGGGGCCTTTGTGAAACTGGAAGACGGGATTGAAGGTCTGGTTCACATCAGTGAAATGTCCTGGACCAAACGCATCAACCACCCCAGCGAACTGGTCAATATCGGCGACGAAGTCGAAGTTGTGGTTCTGGGCGTCAACAAAGACAAGCAGGAAATCTCTCTGGGGATGAAGCAGACTCAGTCCAATCCCTGGGACGAAGTTACCAAGAAATACCCGGAAGGTGCCAAGGTCAAAGGGACTGTTCGCAACCTTACCAACTACGGTGCATTCATCGAACTGGAAGAAGGTGTCGACGGGCTGTTGCACGTGAGCGACATGTCGTGGACCCGTAAGATTTCACACGCCAGTGAAGTAATGAAGAAAGGCGATGAAATCGAGTGTCTGGTAATTTCTGTTGACGAAGAACGCAAGCGGATTGCCCTGGGCCTGAAGCAGCTTTCTTCGGATCCCTGGGAAACCGACATTCCTCAGAAATACCAGCCAGGTGCAATCGTGCAGGGTGTGGTTACCAAGATCACCAATTTCGGTGTCTTTGTTGAGCTGGAAGACGAACTGGAAGGCCTGCTCCATATCTCTGAACTGGCAGACCACAAGGTTGAAAATCCGGAAGACATCGTCAAAGTCGGCGAAACCCTGGATGTAAAAATCCTGCGTGTCGACACAGACGATCGTAAAATCGGCCTGAGTCGTAAACTCGAAGAACCGATTGAAGAAGAAGCTGCTGCTGGTGAAAGCAGCGAAGTTACTTCCTCTCCTCGTAAGGAACTCATGGGTGGAACTGGTGGAGATGCTCCACTGTTCACTATGCCTTCAGAGAGTGCGGAAGCTTCCAAAGAAGAAGATTCCAGCGAAGAGTAAACTTGCATAACACTTTCAGTCACTGACTGTCAGTTGCATATAGAGCGGCGATCAGAAATGATCGCCGCTTTTTTTACGTCTAGAGCGAATTCGATGTTCTACCAGATACTTAAGTCGTGTCTGTTTCTCGAGTGTTGATGCACATGGATCAAAGTTGCTGGATGCAATGTCAGTGTGGGCTATTTGTGAAAAAGTACTGTAATAGCTGTGTTTTAGCTCGCTAATCTACCCCAGTTGATATAACCGTTACAGCTTCCGTAGAACCGTGTTTTCCCGGGCTGCTTTTCGACTCCTGTTTCAGAAAAGCGATGTTGCCTGCCGATAAAAACTCTACAGGGTGTCGGTATATCTAACCGACTGACTGTGATTGAATTATCGTGTCGAGAGGAAACGAGTTCCCGCGAACGGTTGCAAATCGAATGGAAAGCCATGGATAACGAACGGCCTTTCCATTTGTCACCAGAAACAGATAACAGGTTTTCCATGCAGAAAACTGCTCGACGGCGTTCCTCTTCAGCCGTACAGAATCCATTAGAAACATATCTTAAAGAGATCAATGAAACCGCCCTGCTCTCTGCCGAAGAAGAGCGAGAGCTGTCAAATCGCATTGAACATGGTGATAAAGAGGCACGCGACCGGATGGTTCGTGCGAATCTGCGACTGGTGGTGAATATTGCTCGTGCTTATTCCGGCAAAGGCCTGCCACTCCAGGACCTGATCGAAGAGGGTAACCTGGGGCTTCTGCGGGCAGTCGAAGGCTTCGACCCGGATATGGGGACCCGTTTCAGTACCTATGCCAGTTACTGGATCAAGCAATCAATCAAACGGGCTCTGGTAAATTCTGCGAAAACGATCCGTATTCCTGCCTACATGGTCGAACTGTTGACCAAGTGGCGGCGGGCAACTGCCCAGCTTCAGGATACTTTGGACCGTACTCCGACGACTGAGGAAGTTGCGCGTGAACTGGATCTTCCTCCCAAGAAACTGAAAATCGTCAAGAAAGCAATTCAGCTTTACAATTCCTCGCCGCAGTCAGAACAACAGGACGCCGGCTGGTCGTTGGGAGAAATGATTCCCGATGACCGTCTCAAAGGGCCGGACGATGAACTGGTCGAAAATGACAACCTCAAACATGTTTTCAGGCTGTTGAAGGAAATTCCAGATCGCGAAGCCAACATCCTGCGGATGCGGTTTGGGCTCGATGGTGAGGAACCGAAGACCCTCAAAGAGATTGGGCAGGCACTGGGACTGACGCGAGAGCGAGTCCGTCAGATTGAGAGTGAAGCTCTCAAAAAACTGGCCAAGGAAATCAGTGGCGAGTAATATTGCTTACCTTGTCAAAATTGAATCTACTATGCAAACAGACCGGTTATTCGCCGGTCTGTTCTGCTTTGACAGGGACCACCAGCGGGTCATGAATGGTGGGAGTGTTACCCCGCTCCGCTTGCCGATAGATCTCAGCCAGTTGAATCATTAATGGTTCCAACTGTTGATAGTAATCGTCTTCGGATTCAAATTCTGTCTTTCGCTGTTTGAGTTCCAGAATATTGATTTCCAGTGCATCACGGCGTTGCTTTTGAGTTCCAGTGATCTGGGAAACTGGTCGCAATGCACAGACGGCAAACTGCTGAGCTCGATGTCCGTCTGGCAGGCTGGCTGTTGCTCCTGGCTCGGGGAGATGATCCAACCCCTTAAATTGATCAGCTCTTGAGCCCCGCTGATCGCCGTTATCGTCCAGCAACGCATGCTCAGTGGCCAGTTGGCCCTGCTCCAGGTAATGAGCTTCTGTCTGACGACAAGCGGCCAGATAAGCTTCCAGGAGTGAGACCTGTCCGTCATGATCCAGATCTGACTCTGGCTCGGAAGCCGCTGCGGACAAAAACTTACCGAAATGGGAAAAGTAGAACTCAAATCCATTTTTGGTAGCAGAGATTACCACACGATTCTCCCCTGAGAGTGCCTGCAGGAAAGGACCACTGGCCGAAAAACAGTTCAACACTGCGAGTGGATGTGTAATCTGATCACAACAGACTTGCAGTTGTTCCGCAGTCAGGTCGGGGCCGCGGAGATTGAAGCGAGCTGATTTCCCATCAAACGTACCATGCCCGATCAGGATCAACCAGGTTGCACTGTAGGATTCCGGGGAACGCAGGAGTTCCCGTTCGATCAGAGTTCGATCAGAATTGCGGGCATCGAGGCTTTCTCCAATCACAGTCAACTCAGCCTGTTTTCCAACCGCAAGTTGTTTCCAGTTCTCAGCCCAGTCAGCGAATTGAATGGCATATTCGTCTGTTCCTTCAGCCCCGAGCACGAGGATAAAACGTTCTGGTCTGTCAGGTGATTCTGCGGCAGCAAGGTGCACTAGCGGATTCCCACAGATCAAAGAGCACGCCGCCAGAATAATGGTCATTCTGAAACTTCGCATCAGGGTAATCCTTTCCAGCGTCTGAGAGACCATTCTCCAAAAAGACATCCCAGGACAAGCAGCAACACCCCCGGATGATGCCAGAGTGGCGTGACAGCCTCTTCCATCACCGGTAACTTACGTTGATCCAGCGAATTGACAAATTGTCGCAATTTGGCAGCGGGAACGACCTCACCTTGAGAATCATGTGCCAACTGCTCAAGTAATGCCAGATCGGGTTGGGCCGAGCGAAACTCTTTGATTTCGGGAGCATGTACCCAGCCGCTGGTGACAGTTTGAGTTTTACCATCGGGAGCAGTGACTGTGGCGGTGGCTGTAAAACCTCCTGATTGTTGTGGCAGATATAATGTCTGGTATTCTCCAGGCTGATCGGCGAGCGGTTCAGCTGTAAGCTCAAGCGTTTCTTTGTCGGGAGTTGTGATTTTTAAAGCGACCAGGTAATCACTGCGTTTCTGAAATTCGGGATCGCGGACCAGAATCTTAATTTTTGTACCCGATGAGGCATCTTCAGATTCTACAACTTGCAGCGAGACTGGTTCCAGAACGTCGGTAGTCATCCAGCGCAAAAGCTGACGCCAGGCTTTATAGAGTTGCGGATTTGGAGAATCTTCCTGGAGACGCCAGCGCCACAGATCCCCAATCATTACAGCTGTGACACGGCCCAGTCCATAACGTTGTGAAGCGATTGCGGGGGTAGAGGAGCGTGATGTGTTTTTCGCTTCGGCTGCCAGGATCGCGCCTGGTTTGGTGGTGTCTACCCGGTTAATGGTTTTGAACGCCGGCATTTCTGCCAGTCGTTTCTGTTCGTCCTGTTCCTGTTTATGGTGACGCAACCAGGGTTGCAGCCAGCCATCTCGTGTCAGTTGAAACTGGACATCGCTGGATATCTGTGGGTTGGGAGCGTGAGAAAAGTAGACTGGCAGCATTCGCTTAATGTCGGTTTTGTCATAGCCCCCCTGTTGAAATGACTCCTGGCCTCCGAGCATTACCAGCCCCCCGCCCCGTTCTGAAACAAAGCGGGTCAGCAGTTCGATCTGATCGTGAGTAAAAAAGGCTGCTTCAAGGTCATCAATGATTACGGTTTCATACTGAAACAGCTCGGCTTCGGTTTTGGGGAAACCATCCTTCAGTTCATTCGGCGTTTGTGTGTTAATCCGGACAAATACCGGTTGATCATAGCGTTCCAGATCCTTCTCGTTTTTCTCATCAAAGCCACGGTACAGGGCATTGCCCTCTTCCCCGTCTCGACTACGGAAATCAAACTTTGTTTCTTTTTGTGCAATGCGAATCAGTCCTACCAGCTGAATATGCTCATCTTCATGAATCGCACGCCGCAGGAATTTGAATTCCCAGTTTGGACGCCCCGAGACATAAAGAACGCGGTGTGCTTTCCGTCCCCTGTCGACCTTCAGTGTGCGCTGGTTATTAGCGAGCGTCAGTTCGCCCCCCTCTGGAATATTGACACTGGTTTTAATCCGATAGAAGGCAACGCCGGTCTCTTCTGGTTTGACCTGGAAGCGAATCTGGAACTGCTGCTCGGGCTGACTGACTTCGCGCGTGATAGTTTCAACGACTTTTCCAGCCGGATCTATTAGTTGGGCGGTAAGCTGTTTCTGCTGGCATTCCGTGGCGGAAAGATCGGCCAAGATGCGTATCGGAGCATCCTCGAAAGGAGAATAACTGACTGAAGTATTAGTAATTGCCAGATCGGTTGACCGAGCGACATGACCGATGGGAACCGGATAGATGGGGACACTGGTTTTCAGCTGGCTGGTATCACTGGCTGAAATTCCATCCGTCAGCACCAGGATTCCCGCGAGGGGCAGTTTCTGGTATCGCTGATTGAGTTCATTGAGGCTGGTTACCAGATTCGAAGACGTTCCCTCAAATTTCAGGTGCGTCAGGTCAGAGCGGGCATGAGCATGAGAGTCGAGCGAGTACTTGCGTACGGAAAAATTCTGTTCCAGATCGATCAGCCAGCGGGCTTGAGCTTCAGGTTGCTGTTTATTGGCTGACGCTAGTAACTGTTTCAACTGTTCGCTACGGGGTTTACCCGTTTTCGGGTCCTGAATGGCGAGGCTTTGCGAGTCATCAACCAAGACTGCGAAAAGATTCGTGCCGGGGGCCATACGTGTGCCACTCCAGAGTGGCTCCGTCAGGGTGATAGCCAGGATTGCGATCGCCAGTAGTTTCAACCCGGCAGCCCCCCCTGACAGGGCACGCTGAACTGTCAGTGAACGGTACGCGTAGACCAACAGCGCCAGTCCTGAGATGATGGCTACTGGTACAAAAAGGCTCCAGCCCGGAGCACCCAATTGAATTTCTGCCAGACTGATCATTTTCCGTTCCCTAGTTCTTCATAATAGCGTCGGACCAGGTCTGAGTACTTTTCTGGTACCGGGTCACGGTCAATCGGTGCCAGCGATGTTTGCGCACCTCGTTTACTGATTTCGTTTGACAGAATTGTTTGAATTTCAGCCAGCGGTTCCAGGATTTGTGCATTGATCAAGTCTCCCTCTGGTGCTTTGGAGTGACGTTTAAACTCTGCACGCATACTCTGTGCGCGTTCACGAATTTGAGCGACTCGACTACGTAGTTCGGAATCCCCCACCATTTCTTCCACGTCCCGCATCCGGTCTGACCATTCGCGGAACTGGTTTCCCGTCAAAGGTCCAGGGGTTGGGCTGCCGGGGCCTCCCTGGCCACCACCAAGTCCTCCCTGAGACTGTCCCCGTTGTCCCTTAAGAGATTTGGGAGCGGCTGAATTTTGCGAAGAATTGGGGGAGTTGGCTTGAGAACCGTTTCCTTTGCCTGCCTGCGCCGAGGTCAGCTGTACTTGCCCCTGCCCCTGCCCCTGACTGGCAGGCTGTCCTGATGAATTGGACTGGCTTTTTCCAGGTTGACTTTGTCCTGATTGTCCCTGCTGTGGTTGTCCAGATTGAGGCTGGCCAGACTTTGACTGTTCGGCTGAGGACGGATTTTGACCTGATTTTCCAGGCATCGGCTGATTCTGTGCCAGGCTGTTCTGGTCTTGTCTACTCTCACCCGGTTTACCTTGCCCCTGAGAACCTGCTGGATTGGGACGTTGACCTGCTTGTTGTGGAGATGGGGAACCAGGTTTTCCCGAACCAGTGCCTGGTGGTTTTTGTTGGGGAGAATTGCTTGCCAGTTGCTGTTCCTGTTGTATTTCAGAAGAGAGCGATTTGAGTGCCTGGCGAGCGCGTTTTAATGATTCCAGATCGTTGCCAAGTACGCTCTCAGCGGCGACCTGAATTCCCTGTTTCATGGTCTCGATGCCGCGTGAAGCACGTTCTTCTGCTTCACGAGCCTGATTACCATTTCCTTCTTTCAGGAAATTGGCCGCATCTTTCAATGCTTCTTCGGGGCGAAAGGGTCTCGTTTTGCGAATTGCGTCATACAGATGTCGTGAGAGCAGCGGCTCTGCCTGTTCCGATTCCTGTACAACCTGCTTCATCTGTTCCATGATTTCTTTGAGGCGGTCTTCCTGTTGTTTCAACTGATCTGCCAATTCTGAATTGCCCCGATGGCTTCTCAGGGAACGCCGTGCTCCCGGTTCCGGTTTCCGTTTCTGGTCATTAATCGCCTGATTGATAGCCTGCTGCTTCTGATCAAGCTGTTCTGCCTGCTGGTTCAGCGAACGCATGGCATCGGCGAACTGGTTGGCTGTTTTTTTGCGGAAGTCATTTTTCAACTGATTTAGTTTCTGCTGTGCCCGGGTGCCTGAGTTCAGAGCCCGGGAAACCTGCCCCTCTTTTAATGACTGGGCACTTTGTTGAAGATGCTGGCGGGTCTGTTCCAGTTCGCGACGTGATTTCATTGAATCGGGTTGTTTGGCCTGATCCATCCGCTGGGCCACTTCATCCGCCTGACGCAACAGTTCGCGTTGTCGTTCCCGCAGGCGTTTGAGCTGTCGTTCGATCTCTTCCCGTTCTACGTGTGTTTTGGCAAACCGCTGTTTATTGGCCAACTCCTTGAGCTGTTCATTCAGATCTTTCTGACGCTCAGCCAGTTCCCGCAGACGATTCAGAATTTGTAGAGATTCCCGATCTGGTTGAGCAGCAGCGGGCTGAGAAGCCTGATTTTCTGTTTCATAACGCTGTTTTTTATTGGTCAGTTCCAACTGCTGCAGTTGAGTCTGCGAACGGCTGCTGCCTCCCCCCTTGCTACCTCCGCCGTTTTTACTCTTGGAGACTTCATGCTCCCGGGCACGCAGTTTCAGCAGCATCTGATAGCTAGTCTGTTCCGCAGCCAGAGCCGTTGAAAGTGTCGATACAGACTGCGCCTCCCTGGCGGAGTCCAGGCAGGTAGCGGCCTCCTGCATGCTTTGCGAGATGGAGTCAATCAGTGCTTTTGATTTTTGGGATTTGATTTTTTCGGAAAGCTTGCGCAATTCTGCTACCAGCGACTGTTGTGCTTGCGAGAGCGTCTCGAGATCTGGGGAAAACTGTTCAGAAACGGTTGACTTGATCTCGCGGCGGATGACTTTCCAGGTTGCATTTATTATCTGTTTTTGTTGTTCTGCCAGCTTCTCGGCCTGTTGTGCGTTGCCACCACTTTTTCCTGCCTGTGAGGCGCCGCTGGGAGATCGTCCTTCCCGGAATATCTCTTCAAAGTGACGGACTTCCATGAAATACATGTCGCTGAGGACTTTGCGCGTGCGACCCTCTGCTTCGAGATCCTCAGCAAACAGGTAATAGGAAATCAGGGTGTCGGGCTGCACGTGCAGACGTTCCAGAGAGAGAGTGTGCTCAGCCGTGAAATCGACTGCTGCTTTATCGCTTTCACGGAGTACTACAGTCTGTGGTTCCTGGCCTGGAATCGAGTAAACCAGACCTACCCGTTGCAGGCCGAAGTCGTCTACTACGGTGCCTTGAACCAGTGCTTCTTCGAGTGGGGAGACACGGGTGTCGCGAGCTGGAAATGTGATTTTGATTTCAGGTGGAAGATTGGGTATCACGGCCAAGTCGATAAATGGTGGTGTGCGGTTTGAACGACCATCGCTGTCGTTCAGAAGCAGGTTCCAGGTCTGGTCCTGTTCTGCCTGCAATGTCAGACGGCCCGATAACCCATTTGAATCGATCACCATCGGTAATGAATTGCCGTTATCGGTTCTAAGTTCAGCTGTTCTCACTGGCTTATTAAAGCGGGCGTGGAATTGAATTTTAGAACCAACAATTGCACTCAGTGTGAGACTGTCTTCATTCCGCTGCGCTGGTTGACCTGTATAGTCTGGCGGTGTGATTGTGCTGTCAAGTTGAACCAGCTCGGGCAGGACATAGACTTTTACCTGTGAAACATTTGACTTCCAGTCTGCTGAGTGCACTTGATAGCTCAAATCCTCTATTAAAGAAGGAATTCGAACCGCAAAAATCGGGTCGTCCAGCTGTTTGGTCAGCGGAAGTTCTGTGGTGGTCCCACTGGCAGTTTTGAAATGCAGAATTGCAGTCTCCGGGACTTTTTCCAAGAAACGTGCAGTGATCAGCAAGGGATGTCCTTTTTCTACCTCGGTAGAACCAGGTTGAATTTCAACTTTGAATTCCTGTTGGGCCTGTTTTATGAGAGCGATGGATGATTTTTGAGGAGTGGGAGCGGCCTGGAGCAGAGTCCAGCAACTCAGGCAGCAGAGCAACCAGACAGTAAAGCAGGTTAAGTGTGTGGTGCTCTGCAGAATCAGACTGCGGTTGGAAATCGCCTGCCGCCAGTCATGGTTTGTGCCGTGTGAAATAACCTGGGCCAGCAGACGCTTCTGCAGAAATGTGGGTGACTCATTCCAGTTTTGCTTTTCCAGCTCCAGTGTTGCGAGCAGACTGGTGTCGAGATCAGGATAAGTTTCTTCGATCAGTTTTGCCACTGCATGCCGACTGGCTGGAGAGTAGCGGTTTCGCGAGCGATGTGCCAGCAAGCCGACAGCGATACAGGTTGGGACTCCCAGTAAAACTCCCAATAACAAGTACTGTTCGGCAGGAGTTGCTACGGGGGGAAGCAGGAGTACCATCAGCAGGGTCAGACCGCCTGCAACCAGCCAGAGTAGCGTCAGTCGCTTAAGCTTCAGACTGATCTGCTGGCGAAAGATGACCTGATTCAGCTGTTTTAATAGATCGGGCAGGCCCATGTTTACGCCTTTCCTGTCGCAGAAGAATTGCCGGTCAACCATCTGGCCAGCACCGTTTCCAGGCCCAGTAACGCAAGAGCCACTATGATCAACCAGCGCCAAAGCTGCTGTTTCTGTTCCAGTTCTCGTAACTGTGCCTGACGCTGAAGTTCGGAGGGAGAAGTATGCTCCTGCGATCCTGGACCAGAGTCCATAAAGTGGACTCCAAGAGCTTCCAGCTTTTCTCGCGCGAGAGGCTCGGTCTGGCTTTCGCTAATATCCAGATTTACTGCAAACTGCCTGGTCGGGGGCAGCTGGGTATCACTTTCAACCTGATACAGTCCGGGCAGAATCGTTTCTGTGAAATCCTGCTGATCGGAAGCAAGTTTGATCTGGGAGCGATCAGGCGTGCTGATCAGACGCGTCTGTTGATCTGCGGGGAGATTGACTTTCTGGCCGATTGTGAACTGCGCCGGGGTATTCTGGGCTCGGTCATTCAGAGTCAGGATTGCATTTAACATGGGGACGAATTTTGTTGATAGCGCGAACTGGCTTTCCTGAGGCGTCCAGCCAAAGCTCATTACGAGCAGTTTTCCTTTGTTTCGTGTTATTTCCAGTATCGCGGGAGCCTGATGATCGAAGCGGGCCAGTACCCGATGTGGAATCTGTTCCGGCAGTTTGAGCCCGCGATAATTCCAGAATTTCAGTCGGGTGAAGTCTGAGAATTCCGGAGCCTGAAAAATCTGAAACAGGGGATGCTCGAAATTGATATCGGTGAGTAAGGCATAAGTGTTGATTTCGGGGGAGACTGTTTCTATCAGTGCTGTAGTGTCTGCGTTATGCGTCGCCAGCTGATTCAGCGAATCAGTGGACTGATCATCGTGCAGCGTGAGAAGGACTACTCCCCCCTGCTCCAGATAACGTTGGACCTGTTCTGTTTCATCTGGTGCCAGTTGTCGACTGATCAGCATCAAATGGATCTCTGTTGCGGTGATCAGCAGTGGTGGTGAATCAGGGCCGATTGTTTGAAAATCAATGGATCGCTGGCTGGTACTGGGAAAGGCCCGTCGGGCAAAGTAATTCGCAGACTCAATCGAGTTTTCGGCAGGAGTCCCATAATGCACAATGGTCAGATTGGGCCGGGCCGGGGGCTGAAGATAAAGGTGGTTATCAAAATTCTGTTGATCGCCACTGAGCACAATTCTGGGAACAGAGGCTGGCTGTTGCCAGGCGGCCATACGGACAACTCGAGACTGGCCTCGAGGGATATAAACCTGCTGACTCTTTTCGAGTTTACCTGGCTGTACTTCATAGGCGATTGTGAATTTTTCCTTTTGAGAGTTAGCTGCATTCACAATTCGAATTGTCGGTTGAGACTCAGCATCGAGCGTGAGTAACTGCAGGCCGGCGTTATCTAAGTTGTCAGCTTCTAGCTGGTGCAACCGCACACTTAACTCCTTCGGCCAGGAAAACTCAGAGAGCGCTTCGGTTCTTGATCCTGCCTGGAAATCCGTAATCAGTTCGACTTTTGTGTGACGCAGGATGCTCCCGGTTGGATCAGAGATTGCCTGTTCCTGGAGGAGTGCCGCCAGTTCCGCCAGGGCCGTTCCCAGATCAGTTGCTTTCCAGCCGGGAGTCAATTCCTCTAATAGATTCTGGTTTCTTTCGAGTGAGCTTGCTGAACGTGTTTCTTGAGACTGTCGTAACGGTTTGACTGCTTTGAGTTGTGTGTCAAACGTATAAACTGAGATTTGATTCGGCGGCGTCTCTTTGATGATCTCATTTGCCTGGGATAATGCTTTTTCCCAGAGGGAATCCCGCTGCATACTGGCACTGGTGTCAACCAGTAGAATGGTCTGGCTCTGGGGCTGTGTTGAGGCGAGCTTCAGATCCTGGTTCTTGAAAAAAGGACGGGCGAATGCGGCGACGAGGAGAATCACGGCCAAAGCGCGTAATGAGAGTAACAGCCAGTGCTCGATTTTATTTTTGCGATTAGTCTGGGGGGGCTTGTGTTCCAGAAAGCGGAGAGAGCTGAAATAGAGGACGTTCTTAGGCTGATGACGGACCAGATGCAGCAGAATCGGCAGTCCGACGGCGATGATACCAACTAAATAAAGTGGGGTTAAAAAACTCAACTCAGGTCCTCTAATTAGATAGCACTGTCAGGCAGCGCGATCGGTAAGGAATTCAGAAAGCCCCTGCTCAAGGGGCATATCTGTGGTTAACTGATGGTAATGAACTCCCTGTTTGCGGCAGAACGACTGAATCGCCGCCTGATGTTCCTGTAACTGTTGCTGATAATTATCCCGGGCTGCTTTGGGATTGAGGGCGATACGCTCACCAGTTTCCAGATCTTCGAAGATTGCCGTTTCGTGGAAATTAAGGTGAATTTCTGCTGGGTCCAGAATCTGGAATAATGCGACTTCGTGTCCTTGTGCGCGAAGATAACCGAGGTGGGTATTTAATTCATCCAGGGGGCTCAGCAGATCGGATATCAGGACTACGAGCCCTCGTTTTTTGATGGTTTCTACTGCATGTTTCAGGGGATAGATCAGATTGGTATGTGAACCTTGCGGGGGACGTTCCAGTTCGATCAAGATTCGTCTGAGCTGCCCTCGCGTAAAGCGGGCGGGAATGATCGTTTCCACCTGCTCGTCAAAAATGATCAGTCCGGTGGCATCGCGCTGCTGGGCCAGGAAATAGGCAAATGTTGCAACCAGGGTTTTGGCATATTCGGCTTTGGTATAGCCCAGGCTCTGAAACTGCATCGAGGTACTGAGGTCGAGCAACATATGGCAGCAGAGGTTTGTCTCCTCCTCAAATCGTTTAATGTAGTGTTCGTTGGAGCGGGCTGCCAGTTTCCAGTCGATATGGCGCGGGTCATCTCCGGGCGTATATTCACGGTATTCGGTGAATTCAACGGAGAACCCGTGGTAGGGGCTGCGATGCAGTCCTTTCCAGGTTCCTTCAACAACGGTTTTCGCGCGTAATTCGAGAGATTTGATCCGCATCAGACAGGCAGGGTCAATGCGTTGAGACATCAGTCTCTGGTTACGGCGGGCTGTGGTATTTGTGTTCATGCAGCTTCAATTCATCCTTTGACGGGGGCGGGAATGGTTTCGATCAATTTTTGCACAACCTGTTCTACGGTGATCCCCTCGGCCTCTGCGCGATAGTTGATCAGAACGCGGTGACGCAGGACTGGTGCCAGCAGGGCCTCAATATCTTCCTGGGTGACATGAACTCGTCCCCGCAGAACGGCCCGGGCTTTGGCGCCCAGAATCAGACTCTGGGCTGCACGTAAACCAGCTCCCCAGTTGACCCATTCATTGATAAATTCCGGAGTATTCTCCTGGTGTGGCCGGGAGGCCGCACAAAGTTGAACCGCGTAACGGACAATCTCTTCGGCAACAGGTACTTCACGCACAAAACCATGGAACTGCTGGATATCATTTCCGGTAAACAGTGGTTCGATCGGTTCAGAATTGCGGGCTGTCGTCTGGGTCACAACGGCCACCTCATCATCCTCAGAGAGGTAATCAATGACCAGATTAAACATGAAGCGGTCTAATTGTGCTTCCGGTAAAGGGTATGTGCCTTCCATTTCGATCGGGTTCTGAGTTGCCAGCACGAAAAAGGGCTTTTCCAGTTCGTATCTGATCCCCGTGACGGTGACCTGTTTTTCCTGCATCGCTTCCAGCAGAGCAGCCTGTGTTTTGGGAGGCGTACGGTTAATTTCATCTGCGAGCAGAATATTGGTGAAGACGGGGCCTTTGACGAACTTCATCGCCCGTGATTCAGATGTATCACCTGCCAGAATTTCCGTCCCCGTGATGTCGGCGGGCATCAGGTCGGGAGTAAACTGAATACGCTGAGATTTCAGTTTGAAAACCTGGGCCAGGGAATTTACCAGCAGAGTTTTTGCCAGTCCCGGAGCACCTGTAATCAGGCAATGTCCGCCGGCAAACAGTGCAATCAGGAGCTGGTCGATAATTTCTTTTTGCCCAATGACTGCTTTAGAAATTTCGCGGTCAATCTGCTGTCGACTGTTCTGCAGCATTTCAAAGATGCGCTCGTCAGTGTCGCTGACATCGGGGGAGACAAGTTTCAAATTCACGTTTCGACTCCTGATAAAAAAACTGTCAAAGCAGAGACGCTGTATTCAGTGGGTCATGGCATAAAACACAATGTTAATCCCCAGGGGATAAGCTTTCTTTTCCGAGAACTCACGGAAGTACCATTTATCCTCCCCTTCCCGTTCCCAGCCATCACCCAGATCGGTATTGTGACAGACAATCGCCATCAATCGGCCGCTATCGTCGAACAGGCCGCGATAATGCACTTCCCGGGCATCTTCCCGTTCCCAGGTAATTCCTTCAGAGCGTCCCCACTGGGCGACGCCGATACTGGGGACCTGTGGTTTTTCTTTGAGGTCATATACACAATGGAAAATGGGATGTTCAAGAGGGATGTCGACCAGTTCGCGGTCCGGAAAAACACGTTTCATTTCCCAGGCAAAATTATCCCACTCGGCTTCTCCCCAGAAATCGTCCACCATCATGAAGCCACCGTTGGTCAGGTAACGTCGCAGGGCGGTGACTTCCTCTTCCGTAAATTCAAGGGAGCCGGGCTCAATCAGATAAATAAACGGGTAATGGAAAAGCTCCTCATCAGTCAGTTCGAGGATTCGACCTTCGGGATCGACCTTCAGCGAAGTTAATTGCTGAAGACGGTAGGAGAAGTTCAGATCACTGTCTGGATAATCAGTAGCCCAGCGGCGCCAGCCCCGATGTGAGTTGTAGCGGATGCGGACGAAGGTGAAGACGTCATGCTGGAACTCGGGATCAACTTTCCATTCCGGAACACCATTCCGGTCCATAGGGATGCGGGAGCGGTACTGTCCAATACAGATCGTGGCGACGATCAGTATAATGCCTGTGGCTGCCAGTGAAATCAGGGTTTTGTTCATGGCAGGCTCCTCCCGAGCCTCTGTATTTACATGTCAGTTCCGTTGCGAGCGTGGGGTGGTGTTCTCTGTTGTCAATTCCAGGAGTAAAAGGTGGGCAGCCCGAAAACGGGGGGCCTGTTCGAGCGCGATCAGTGTGTGTCGTTTTGCCTGCTGCTGGTTCTCTGATTTCAGCAGACGGGCTATCTGGTAGTGTATTTCAGCTTTATTATGGGGATCTAATGCCAGAATCGCCCGGTAGGCCTGGATCGCTTCCTGCCGCCGGTCCAGTCTGGTACAGGCGGTGGCAAGTGAGAGTTGTGAATCCTGATTCATGGGATTCACTGCATGGGCCAGACGGGCCGTCTGATAAACGGCAGACCAGTCTTCCTGCTGCTGATAGAGTTCGATCAACCTCTGGTAGACTTCCAATGCGTCAGGATTGATGCGGGCATGCTCTTCCAGAATCTGTTGTTCCTCTGCGAAACGTTTCTGATTCTGGTAAAGTTGGGCCAGTTGTTGGGCAGCGTTATCTGCTCCGGTATATACAGGATAGATTTCCACCAGTTTTTTAAGGGTGGTTTCGAGTTCAGCTGTGCGGTTTTCTTCTGAAAGAATCGTTGCATAGGCCATCAGGCCTCGGAAATGGTCAGGATGTTCCCGAATCCAGTCATCGAAACGTTTGGTATCGTCATTGAGTAGCGGTCGCAGATCCTGTTCGGACCAGTCTGCTTGTGGAGCGAAATCGAGTGCCTGCTGTTTCAGCCAGACTGCGTACTCTTCTTCCAGTTCTCCCAGTATCTTGGTGCGACGTTCGATAGCAACATTGATGGGGATGCCTGCCTGCAGGTCAACCAGAATTTTACGTACGGTTTCCAGACCGAAGTTTCTGACCAGGTATTCCACGACCATGGATGACTGGTAATACGCAAACTGAATATGCAGACTGCTTTTGGGGTTCATGAATGCACTGCTCAGTTGGCTGATGGGCGTGGTTTCTCCCTGTAGGATCATTTCGCGATACTGGGGAGTCATGGTCTCGCCCCAGAACGTATTCTTCTGACGTTCTTCATACACTGAGATACCCTCGCTGATCCAGCGGGGCATTTTATTATGGGTGAGTTCCAGAGTGACGACATGGCAGAACTCATGCCAGAGCACAGACTGCCAGTTAGCAGGGTGATCGGCCTGCGAAGCGGGACTGTTGGCGGTAATAACTTTGCCGAAGCAGACTCCCAGATAACCTGAAACAGCCGGCATACCAAACGTACGCACGGCGAAATCATCCGGATCGGGAAAGATTTCGACGGTGATTTTCTGGTTGAGTTTGAGTCCATATTTCTGGCAGAGCGACTGTTTGGCTTCATGGAGCAGAGCTTTGACCTGCTCACCGTATATGGCTGCTTCTCTGGCTTCCATGCGAATGATGAAGGAATCATCTTCCAGAGTTCTAAATTGGGCCAACTGGTCTTTCAGCTCCAGCAGGTTAAATATAGTCGTATCGTAACCGTCCTGGTTGTGAGCCTGTTGGGCATGCTCCCAGCCACTGATTTCCTGCCCCAGTCTTAACTGGTCCTGTGCGAGTTGAATCCGGGCCGGCAGATATTTTTCTTCTTTTTCCAGAGCCTGTTTCTGGTAGGTGGCACCTTCTGAAAACCGATAATGTTCCGAGAGTGTTTTGCCGATCAGGTAGTCAACATGCGGGTTTTGATCGTGATGACATAAGGCCTGCCAGTAATAGGCGGTTTCATCGGAAGGACGATTTTCAAAATGGGCAATCGCAGCCAGGCTGGCCCAGGCAGAAGCCAGATGAGGATTGATCGAAAGGATCTGATTCAGTTCGGTTTTGGCCGCCTCATACTGTTCCGAATCAATCAGCTGGCCAACCTGCATCATTCGTGCTGGAATGTGGCGGGGATTGATTTCCAGAACTTCGGCGGCGAGCACGGCAGCGCGTTGAGAGTCGGAACGTGCTAATGCCTGTGAAAGTCCGAAGAGGAGATCTGGATCCTTGGGGACCTGTTTCAGTCCCGCTGTGAAAGTTTCGTTGGCCAGAGCATAATCGTGCTTAGCTAAAGCGAGATTCCCACTGGCAAGCCAGGCAGCTCGCTGGTCGGGATATTCCTGGATGGCACGATCAAAAAAAGTTTCGAGTACCTGACCAGGGTCCATTCCCCGTTGCAGGGAAGCCTGTCCCAACGCCACCAGACTATCAGCATCGGTATAGCGCCAGGCAGAACGGCTGGCGAGTTCATGAATGCTGTTCAGAAACGCGTCTGCAGCTTCATGCTCATTATTCAGGTGGTAGATCTGCCAGGCGAGATATCGTAAAGGCAAGCTCCATGAATAGCGTTTCAGGCCAGCGTTTATCGTCTGCTGGGCTTCAGCGTATTGCCCGACGGCAAACTCAGCCTGTGCTTTGAGCAGCGGCCATTCAGAGCCGTACGCCTTTTTTTCAATGGCGAGGGCAGATGCTTGAATGCAAGCCTGATACTGGCCGGTCAGGAGAAGTTGCTCACAGTCTTCCTGTTCCGACGCTGATAATTCAGTTGCGATTGTCAGGGACCAGAGTAGAAAGCAGAGGGTAGAGAGAGGGCGAGTGCGAAGAGCCAGTGAGCGAAGCTGAACCAGCAGCGATAACGAAACGTCAGGCCAGACTCGGAAACGATGCACTCGTTGCATAAGCGCCCCTTCCCTGGGAAAGTTCAATTCGCGGAGCGACTCGCGACTATTGAAACGTAATACTTATGCCCAGGAACAGAAACAGTTCCTCTCCCGAACATGGAAGTATATCACTCGTGGACTATCGTAGTAATCGTCAGGTGTCATTCATGAGCAGGAGAGCCAGAAGAAAACGATATCTGATTTTTCCCAGTTGTGCAACAAGAAAATATTTTGGGGAGGGAATTTCCTGCAATTCCTGTTCAGTGTTGCACTGGAGAAACCATAAAAAAACAGGCAGGTCTCGCTTCCCTGATTCGGGTTGAGAGCCTGCCTGTTTATGAACAGTGCTGTTGAGGAAACCTCAACGGTGACTGATACTATCGCGATTAGAATTCGCCCAGAACCTGTCCATCATTGATGATCGCCAGTTTCTGATAAGTTCCCATGGCTGCGGGGCCATTGGATGAATTGTAGTCAGAAGAGTTGATGTTTTCGCTGATGAAGCGAACAGTACCATCACCCAGCAGGAAGTGGCAACCACCTACGTGCTGGCTGCTGAATCCACGATGAGCAGGACCTGATTTCAGATTGATACGAGTTGCATCAGAAACAACGCCCAGGCTGTCTTCTTTCAGGCTGGTGATGATTCCGCTGGTACCGATGTTGTTGGTACGTCCGCCGGCCCAGATGGCAGCGTATGGCTGCTGAGTGACAGTTCCTGTGAACTGGAAGGCACGTTCGCCAACCAGAATTGTGTTGGATGTTCCGTCAGTGAAATCACGGAATCGGACACTGCTGCGGGGGTAAAATGTTCCCTTGTCCTGGTAGGTGGTAACCGGGGTTCCGGTCAGAGCTGCTACGTGGCCAGAAACGCCAGGGTAGCTGAGAGAGCCGTAGCCACTGGGAACGCTGTCAGTACGCTGGTTGTTGATCACAGGTACGACAGACGAAGGGCAGCGGTAAACAGGAATTGCTGTTTGTAAAGCGGGCTGACCGTTGTAGGTGGTGTTCGCTGCGGGAAGAAGCAGGCCACCATTCGGGTTGAGTGAATTGTAGAGTGGTGCCTGATCGACAAATGGCAGCAGGAAGGTAGACCATGCCCAGGTAAAGTCAGTTGAGCTGCTGGTCTGGTTGACATATCCGAGCGGGAAAACAGTGTGAGTATCGGCGTAGTTGTGAATAGCGATGCCGATCTGCTTCAGGTTGTTCTTGCAGGTAGAACGACGAGCTGCTTCACGGGCCTGCTGTACGGCGGGCAGAAGCAATGCAATCAGGATTGCGATAATGGCAATCACAACGAGTAACTCAATCAATGTGAACCCACGCTTTGAGGTTCCTTTACGACTCTTCATCTTAACTCCAGTTTGTCTTAGGGTTGGGTTTAGAGGGCGCCTGCTTGAACTGCCTGTGCAGTCGAACTGCCAGTCCATCTGCGAGCAAATTGGTAGACTTCACAGTCTGGATGGATAGCAATCGCAGTAGAAAAATATACCTGCGATGAAGAGGAAACAAGCACTGCTTGTTCTTAGTTTAAGAAAAAATTAAATTTTTCTTATGGCAGGGTCCAAGTGTGCACTTTGTTGCCGCAAGTCCCTGTTTTTCAGGCATTTATTTTGCAGATTTTTGTCAGGAAATTTGTTTTTTTGACGAACGTGGAGTTCTGTGCATAGGGGTGAACCCTATATTTCTGCAAATATTGGCATGCAATTTTTTTCAACGACGCAGGCGTTCAAATCGGGCCAATGCCATTAGCGGAAAATAGGTGCGGTACAGGTGGTATTTGAGATAGAAGACCTTGGGGAAGCCTGTCCCGGTAAATGGTTCTTCGTCCCAGTTACCGTCATTCTTCTGGGTTTCCAGCAGGTAGTGAATACCTCGGCGAACTGCAGCTGAGTCAATTTCTCCCGCTGCCATCAAGCCCATTAGAGCCCAGGCGGTCTGAGAAGGCGTAGCCTCTCCCTGTCCGCGTAGGGAGGGATCAGCATAGCTGTCAGCTGTCTCGCCCCAGCCACCACTGGGTTGCTGTTTTGACTTCAACCAGCCCACTGCACGGACAATTCGAGGGTCGTCTGTCGGGATTCCAATCTGTACCAGGCCGACAATCGATTGCCAGGTACCATAGAGGTAGTTGATTCCCCAGCGACCGTACCAGCAGTGATCGTCTTCCTGCTCGCTCCAGACGTACTGAATCGCGCGTTGCGTGGCGGGGTGGCTGATGGGGAGCTGGACATCGGCGAATGCTTCCAGGACCCGGGCCGTTAAATCGGCGGTACTCGGGTCCACCATCGCATTGTGATCGGCAAAGGGGACCTGTGTGAATAATTCCCGGTCATTGTCCCGGTCAAATGCGCCCCATCCGCCATCTTTGTTCTGCATTCCCAGGACCCAGTGCACGCCTCTGCGGATGGCGCCAATCATTGGTTGCAACAGTTCGAGGTCAGCAAAGGCCTGTTCGCGCGACTCACTTCTGCCTGCGACAATCGCTTCTGTGTCCAGGTCTTCTTCGTAGGGGTTCCATTCAGGATTGACCAGGAAGTCGGTCAGCCATTGATCCTGTTTGAGGGTTTTGGGCAGGCAACGACGCAGGGCCATGATGACCATCGTCGTGTCATCGACATCGGGGTAAAACTCGTTGTTGAATTCAAAGTACCAGCCTCCGGGAGTCTGGGATTTGCTTGAATTGACCCAGTCGCCCGGAATTCTGGCTTCCTGGGAGAGCAGCCATTTTACGCTCTGGCGGATGGCCGGATGACGATTGGAGACGCCTGCTTCCCGAAGTGCGATCGTGCTGATGGCGGTATCCCAGACGGGGGATTTACAGGGCTGCAGGCGGATGCGGTCGCCGTCTTTGATCTGTAGTTTTTTGAGTTCTTTCAAGGCACGCTGGATATCAGGACTGCTTTCATCCTCTCCAAGACATTTTAAAGCGATCACGGTCCAGATGATTGGAGGAAAAATGGCTCCGAGTCCATCACTGTGATCGAATCGCTCCTGCATCCATTGATAGGCTTTATTGACTGCCCGCTTACGAAAAGGCTTGATCCCCAGGTTTTCGACCAGTTTGAAACCCTGGTCGACGACTTGAAAGAAGCGGTGCCAGTCGAACCAGGTTTTTTTCTTGAGGGAATCGAGTGCCTCTGATTTCGGGACGTTCCGAGGGTAGTTCTCTGGGGAACCGGTAAAGAGTTCGTTGATCCCCTGCTCTTCCGGTAAAGTGACCGAGGGACGATATTCCCAGAGAATACTGAGAGGAACCAGAATGGTGCGGGACCAGGCTGACATTTCAAAAATGTTGAAAGGCATCCAGCGTGGAATCAGCATCAGTTCGGGAGGGACAGCAGGGCATTTTGAATAGGGGATCACCCCCAGAAGTGCCAGGTAAAACCGTGTGAAGCTGTTGATGGCTTCGACTCCGCCTGCTGCCAGAATTGCTTTACGAGCCCGTTGCATGTACTCGGCGTCGGGTGAATGGCCCGTCAGTTTCAGGGCAAAATAGGCTTTAACGGCAGCACTGATTTCGATGGGGCCTTCGGGGTACATGTTCCAGCCTCCCTCAGGCATCTGGATATCCAACAGGTAGTTGGCACACTGGATCGCTTCTTCGCTGTGCTGTTTGCCGAGGAATGCGAGTAGTAGAATGTACTCTGATTCGAGAATCGAGTCTCCTTCCAGTTCGCCGCACCAGTAGCCATCGGGATCCTGCAGGGAGAGCAGATAATCGCGTGAGCGGGCGATGCCCTTCAGCAGTTGATCGGGGTGATCAAAGGGGGCTGCTTCCGTACTCGGAAAAATCTTGAAGGTGGGGGTGGTTTCGTTTTCGGCTGCCGAGCTGTTGGAAAGATCGCTGGCACGCAGTCTGCCTGAATTCATTTCAGGTGCTCCCTGACTCTAAGATGATGGATTCCATTCCCGCAGATTGAGCAGGTCTGTACGCCGTGCACTCAATCTGAAGTCGGAATCATACGTTGGGAGCGTTATTCTTACAACCTCAATCCAGATAAGGGCTTTGTGGAATTCACAAAACCCTCCCGGACCGATAATAAAGCGGGCTCAGCGGGACTCGGTTTGTCCTGCCAGTTCGGGGGCTTCAGTGGATGCATCCATTTCGTGGCCCGATACAATGACTTCGAATCCGAGATCAGAAATCATTTCATAATCGGCTTCTGCGGCCTGCCCTTTGGTTGTGAGATAGTCGCTGACGAACATGGAATTCGCAGCATAGAGCCCCATGGCCTGCATCGAACGCAGGTTTACTTCGCGTCCGCCTGCAATCCGGATTTCCGTTGAGGGATGAACCATGCGGAACAGGCAAAGTGCCTTGAGGCAGTGACGGGGGTCGAGCTCATCCACCGCTTCCAGTGAGGTACCTTCGATGGAATTCAGGAAGTTGACCGGGATCGATTTGGTTTCCAGGGTACGCAGCTCAAAAGTGGCATCGACGATGTCTTCCAGCGTTTCTCCCATGCCGACAATCAGTCCGCTGCAGAGTTCCATTCCTGCTTCCCGAGCCACTTTCAGAGTGTTCAGGCGATCTTGATATGTATGAGTGGAGCAGATCTTGTCGTAGTATTCGCGGCTGGTGTTCAGGTTGTGATTGATCCGGTTCACGCCGGCTTGCGACAGACGCTGTGCCTGTTCTTCATTAAGCAGGCCCAGACAGCAGCAGATGCGGAGATCGTATTCTGATTTGATTTTCTCTACCACACTGGCAACGTGCTCTACTTCTCTATCGGTGGGGCCACGTCCACTGGCGACGATACAGTAAGTACCTGCTTTGGCTTCATCGGCGGCCTTGGCGCCCTCAAGCAGCTTCTCTTCATTCAGCATACGGTACTTGGGAATGTCTGCCTTGGACCCGCGGGCTTGTGAGCAGTAACCGCAGTCTTCTGGGCAAAGTCCGCTCTTGGCGTTTTTGAGGTAATAGAGCTGAACCTGTTTCCCGAAATATTTCTGCCGTACCCGATAGGTGGCTGCCAGCAGTTCCAGGAGCTCATCGTCAGATGAATTTAAGATTTCCAGACCCTCTTCACGGGTCAACTGATAACCGGATAAAACCTGGTCCGCCAGCGACTGCCAGCGAGAAGAAGATGTGGGAGCCTGAGTGCTCATTAAAAAAGATCTTTCAGTAGTAAAAAACGTTGTTGTCACTGGCTGAAGTGCCAGCCTCTTAATTACGCTTCTTCACCCGCCTGAATTACGGTTTGTGGATTTCTGTATAGAGAAAATGCAACAGAAGGTGAATCTTGAGCGTCCAGCCTGAATTCAGAAGATCAGAGGCAGGAGCCATATGCCTCTATGATAGGCGAATTAGATGAGAGTACAAGTTTCGGAGTGGCATCGAAGCGTAACTGAAGGGATAAACGGAAGTTTTGATCAGTAGGAAGTGCGGATCCATTTCTGATTTACATCGCCGGAGTCATCCCGCAGTGTGAACATTTTGTCCTCAATGCTATGAATCTCCCGGACAAATTCTTCTCCCCAGAGTTGTTTGATATAATCTAATTTATTCTCTGGACTTCCGCCAACGGTTCGCAGTGTCAGTTTTCCCTGATTGAGGCTCCACTCGATATTGATCGTGACACGGTCTCCCAGAACAGCAGTCCAGAGTCCCTGAGGTTCGACGATCATCGTTGCCTTGCCGTTCTCTTCAATGGTAAGGATCTGTCTGCTGGTGCTTTTGGTCTGCTCCCATCGTCCAACGAGCCGGGTGAGGATCTCATCGGGAGTCAACTGTGAAATCATTTCGCCAGTAATGACGGCCGATTTTTGAGCCTGTGACACAGTCTTTTGGAGGGGATTCGCTCTCACAGACTCTGATTTTACTCGAGGTGGAATCTGTTGCAGAACGGCCTGACGTGTTTGCAGTGGCTGACGGGATTCTCCTGTCTGCTGGTTTGCCCTGGTTGCAGAAAACCAGAACGGTGCTGAGAGTCCTGTCAGCGCCAGCAAAAGTATTCCCGTTGTTTTTTTAACCATTTTTTCTTCCTGAATGTGCAAATTTACCGTACCGGTAGCGCAACTATATCTTATTTTCGGTTCGTCTGGAGCCCCGGATTTCTTAAAATCAGTCGAAAACAGCACTTTTAAACGGTTTGTCGCTGCAACGGGCTTAGCGACCGATACTTCCGCCAATCGCTTTTTTCTTGACGACTGGAGTGTGAAAGTGGATATGACTTTCACCAATCGTGGCTTTCAGGCGGTTTTCGAACTCCTCGCTGCAGGACACGCGAAGATTACCGGGCGGGTTCAAGACGTACCTCAAGCTCGTATCCGGCTTTTCCTGGTCCACGGAATCGACGACCAGAATCACCTCGGTTTGCCCCGGAAACTGCGTCAGCACATCATGTACATTGACCATATCCTGTCGCGTGTGGACTCCCCGTTTGAAGTTGATTGCCAACCGGTCGGTAAACTGCTTGCGGGCGTCGTTGAGGGTCAGTAACTGGTCCACAATTACGTTGGGCTCCCTGCCTCGTTTGTCTATCTTACCCTTGATGATCACCATGGCTTCCATCTTGACCTTTTCCCCGAAGCGAGCGAACTGTTCGGGCCACATAATGCAGCGTACCAGGCCGTGTGGATCTTCAAAGTCAAAGTTCACGTACCGGGTGTGACCGTTCTTACTGGGTTTCTTGGTGGCAGCATTTTTGATGGAGGACACCATGCCGGCCAGAATGACTTCGTCCCGGTCTTCCATTTCCGCGAGTTCATTCGTTCTATTCTGTGCGTACTTGGTCAGGGCGTCACCCATTTCAGCCAGGGGATGCGAAGTCAGGTAAAAACCAAATACTTCCTTTTCAGCGGCGAGTTTCTGTGCTCGCGACCAGTCTTCGGCTTCGGGCAACAGTGCCTCATCTGCAGAATCGGGTTCATCACTGGCAGACTCATCGCCGAACAGGCTTTTCTGCCCGCGTGCCCTGTCCTTGTGAATCTTGAGAGCCGACTGCACTGCTCTTTCTACAGTCAGCATCAATTGCGCCTGATTTCCGCCCAGGCTGTTCAAGGCACCAGCTTTGATTAGAGTTTCCAAGGTGCTGCGGTTTAACGATTTGGGGTCGACACGTTCGCACAGGTTATACAGGCTGCTGTATTGACCGTTTTCTTCCCGTTCTTTCACTACTTCTTCGAGTGCCTGCTCTCCGACCCCCTTGATGGCGCCCATGCCGAAACGAATCTTTTCGCCATCGACACTGAATTCCACATCGGACCGGTTGATGTCCGGTGGCAGAACTTCAATTTTCATTCTGCGACAGTCATCGACATGCTCGTTGATTCGCTCGTGGCTCTCCATCCCACAGGAAAGCAAGGCGGCCATGAATTCTTTGGGATAATGCGCTTTGAGGTACGCAGTTGCATAGGCGACACCCCCATAAGCGGTGGAGTGTGATTTATTGAAACCGTAACCGGCAAATTTTTCGATCATGTCGAAAAGTTCGATTGCCAGTTTTTCATCCATGTCCCGTTCTTTGGCACCTGCGATGTACTGGTCTTTGAACTCTGCGATGATTTTGAGCTTCTTCTTACTGATCGCTTTAATACAACGATACGCGGCAGAAAGCTCAATCCCTCCGACGCGGTTCAGAATCCGCATCACCTGTTCCTGGTAAACCATCACGCCATAGGTTTCTTCCAGAATTTCATCCACGATCGGATGAACTTTAGGGATCGGAATCCGGTTGTGTTTCACATCGACGTACTGCATCACCATCCCCCCTTCCAGGGGACCCGGACGATACAGAGCCGAGGTAGCGATGATGTCCTGGAACTTGTCCGGCTTCATCTTGGTCAGCAGGTCACGCATTCCGCCACTTTCCAACTGGAAAATGCCCTTTGTTTCTCCGCGTTGCAGCAGGGCAAACGTTTCTTCATCGTCCAGAGGGAGATGGTGCGGATCGATTTCAATCCCACAGTGCTTCTTCACGTTTTGAACGGCTTTGTCCAGAATCGTGAGATTTCGCAGACCGAGGAAGTCCATCTTGAGCAGCCCCACCGATTCCACGGTAGGACCATCCCACTGGGTGATAATGTCCGTTTTGCCGGTGATTGTCTGCAGAGGGACGACTTCAGAAAGCGGCAAGTCGGCGACCACCACACCCGCAGCGTGGGTCCCTGCACTGCGGCAGAGACCTTCCAACTGCATAGCGAGATCAAGCAGCTGTTTTACTTCCATATCCTGGTCGTAGGCGGCTTGCAGATCGGGGCTTTCCTTGATGGCATCCTTGATCTTGATCCCCAGTGAGTCGGGAACCATCTTGGCAATTTCGTTGACGCGGGCCAAGGGGACGCCCAGCGCACGGCCGACGTCACGGATCGCGGCTTTGGCCTTGAGTGTTCCAAACGTCCCGATCTGGGCCACGCTACGTTCGCCGTATTTCTTTTTGGTGTAATCGATCACCAACTGACGGCGGTCACGGCAGAAATCGATATCGATATCGGGCGGTTCGGTGCGGCTGGGGTCGAGAAATCGTTCAAACAGGAGATCGTACTTCAGGGGGCAGACCTGCGACATTCCCAGGAGGAAGGCTACAATGGCTCCACAAGCCGAACCACGGGCCGTACAGGGGATCTTCTCACTTTCAGCGAAGACGACAAAGTCCCACACGATCAGGAAGTAGCTGGAGTAACCCATCTGCTCGATGACGCCCAGTTCTTTGTTAAGACGATCCCAGTGCGCCTGGCTCAGTTCATCACCGTATTTGAGGGGCAGGCGTTCCTCACAGAGTTTGCGCAGGTACTGTGTGTCTGTCATTCCATCCGGTGGCTGGAAGACCGGGTAGAATTTTTTGTCCGACATCTGAATGTCGACACGCTCGGCAACTTCCTGTGTGCGGGCAACCGCGTCTTCAAAGCCGGGGAACGCGTTATACATTTCTTCCTGAGTGCGGACGAAGAACTGGTCTCCTGTCATTTTCATCCGTTTTTCATCACTTACGACCGCACGCGTACTAACGCAGAGCAGCACGTCCTGGGCAACAGCATCTTCCTGTTCGACATAATGCGCATCGTTGGTGGCAACCAGGGGCAGGCCCATCTTGTTGGCCAGTTCGACGGTGCCTTCCATGCACTGCCGCTGAATCTCCAGACCGGCATTCTGGATCTCCATATACACGCGATCGCCGAATACTTTTTCATACCAGGCGCATAGTTTTTCTGCCTCTTCCCAGTCTTCTCCCAGGATATAGTGCGACAGTTCGCCTGCGGCACAGCCTGTCAGCAGGATCAGTCCGTCGCTGTGGGCTTCCAGGATCTCCTTGTCGATTCGCGGCTTATAATAAAAGCCTTCAAGGTAAGACATGGATGAGAGTTTAATCAGGTTTTCGAACCCCTGGCGATTCTGGGCCAGTAAGGTCAGGTGAAAACTGGCCTCTTTCATCCGCGAAGCCCCTTTTTCGAAACGGCTGCGGGGGGCAATATACGCTTCCAGACCCAGGATCGGATTGACTTCCTGGCTCCGGCAATGGCTATAAAAGTCCATCGCTCCGTACAGGTTGCCGTGGTCGGTGATTGCCAGCGAGTTCATGCCTGCTTCTTTGATCTTGCTGACCATTTCCGGAATGCGGCTGGCGCCATCCAGCATGCTGAAATGAGTGTGACAATGCAGGTGAGCAAAAGGACGTGTGTCGCTCATGAGTTTCCGTGCTCCCGTATGATGGCTGCCGTCCAGGCAGTTTTTGGCTTGCGCTGTGAGAGATATCTAAGGCAGGACACTGGGGAGAATTCCACGACAGTGCTCCAGTTAACGAGTGTATTTGGAATCTTGGGTTTGTCAATCTACCTTGCGCTACTGAGGTTTGGGTTTTTGATATGGACGAGCTTTGATGTTAAAGGCCTGGGAATTCAGGGCGTCTCTTTTCAGGCGACCAGATCCTGAAAGGTGCTGCAAGCTTAACTGACTTGAATCGTCAGGTGGCTTAGATCCAGAGATTGATATACCAGTTTACGCCATCTGCGAGGGGCGGACAGAGGTCACAGGCCAGTAAGAGTGGCATGTAGAATGCGGCGAAGAATGGGGAGCTCATTGAGTGGTACGAAGCAAACCATTGCCAGAACAAGGGACCGATGGAAAGGATGTATATTGTCAGGAAAATAGCCAGTTGAATCAGATAGCTGATGATATACCGCCGCCGACTCCGCTGGGGGAGAGCTGTTTCTGTCTCTGGCAGATCGGGTGCAGACGTCAGTTCACTTTCCATGTGGCTATTCTAAGCTTGAAGAGAGAGTCGGGTCAAATACCCATTCTCTGGAGATCTATAAAAACAAGTATTTTCACAGGGAATTCCCAAGTAAGAGTTACCCTGGCAATTTCTGATGTTCTCGAAACCAGTCAATAGTCTCTGACATGGCTTCTTGATAGGTCGTCTGTGGTGCATAGCCCAGCTCATGCTGCGCTTTGAGCGTGCTATAATCCAGATTCAATCCCAGGAACTTAATACGCGCCTGAGAGAGGATGGGGGCCTGTTTCTTTCCCAGCAGTCGCCAGAGTCCCTCAAGCAGTTTGGCCAGGTGCCGGGCTACCGGCAGGGGGACCACTTTTTCTGGTGACTTGTATCCGGCCTGTTCTGCTATCGTTGAGATGAACTCCCGTTTGCTGACCAGGGTAACGTCGGTGATATTATATATCTGACCGACGGCCTGCTCCTGATTCAATGCCAGAAAGATGGCATCCACCAGGTGTTTCACATAGGTGTTATTCATCAGTTTCTCAGGAGAGCCGAGATATGCAAACTGACCAGACTGGAGTCGCTCCAGAATTCGGGGCAGAACGGTTCGGTCGCGGGGGCCATAAATGAATCCGGGACGCAATATGGTATAAGGAATCGACTGTTGCTGGAGCATCTGCTCCGCTTCGATTTTGCTCAAAGTGTAACCATCAATTCCGGATGCATGAGGGGGCTCGGTCTCATCCGTGCCATGATGATCACGGGCTGCATAAACGCCCAGGGAGCTGATATGGATCAATCGCTTTAAGCTACATTGTTCCTGGAGAGCTGCGATCAGGTTCATTAAACCGGTAACGTTGGTCTGACGGTATTCATCGACCTTACCCCAGTCTCCCACTTTGGCGGCGGTATGTACGACCTGGGTAATGCCCGAGAGCTTTTCTTGAAGAGTTTCGGGACGGGTCAGGTCGCCTTCAATCAGTTCCACCCCCTGCTCTTGCAGGAATGACGCCTGCTCTACAGAGCGGACCAGAGCGGTGACTGGTTTACCGAGTTCTAGCGCCCGCTGGATTACCTGGCTGCCTACCAGTCCGGTCGCACCTGTAACAAGCAGTTTCTCCTCAGCTGGATTTGTCATGTCTGGCCTCCCTGCCGATGCGGCATTATGTTGATATGGTTTCAGCCTGTCGTTTTCAGAGCGGTGATGATTCTGGTTGAACGTGGCCCCTGTCCACTGAATTCGAAGCGGCGTGTGGTTTCTGAGACGTGTGTGATGGTGACCTGCAAGACATCCCGAGGCAGCACTTCTGAAACTTTTTCCGCCCATTCAATCAGGCAAACTCCCTCTGCATACAATAGTTCGTCCGCTCCCAGTTCGAGGAATTCGTCTGTATCTTTGAGACGATAGGTATCGAAGTGGTAGAGCGGAAGTCGTCCTTCGTACTCTTGCACCAGCACAAAGGTGGGACTGTTTACTTCAGCAGGATCGACTCCCAGTGCCGTGGAAATCGCCTGAACGAGGCGAGTTTTACCGGCACCCAGATTCCCATTCAGGGCAATGACCGTGCCTGGAACCAGTTGGGCGGCCAGCAGTGCCCCTAAACGCCGGGTATCTGCTTCGCTGGTTGAGTCAAAGGACCATTCTGCCGCTGTTTCCAAGAATCCATCTTTCCTGAATCGAAGGTTGAGTCACTGAACTTCTGCTGGTATAGCCAGTTTTTCTCAAAATCACAATGCATCGTGCCTGTATATCACGTGCTGAAAAGATATCAAAACTCAGGCTGGTCCAGGGAAGCCGATTTCCATTTCATGGGCCACATCAGTAGAATAACAGCTGTCCTCCAGTTTGATCCCCTGCCTCGAAATTCTATCTCAAAATGTCCTACGCTTATCGCTGTCTGATCTGTCTCACGCTGACGCACATCATCGTTGATGCTTCGGCCATAGTGGTCGGCCCTCTCTGGGGGGAACTGGAGCGGGTACACTCGCTTTCGGAAAACGCATTGTTTCTGGTTTTGACGATTCATGCACTGGCTTCATCGCTGGCGCAACCCGTTTTCGGCTATATTCGCGATCGATATCCAATCCCCTCAATTTTATGGATTGGTCCTGTGCTGGGGGCGATCATGATGCCTCTGGTCGGACCCGCACCCAATGTGGCGGTATTGTGTGTGGCATTGTTACTGGGGGGCGTGGGCATCGGTTCCTTTCATCCCGAGGCCGCTGTGGTCGCGGGAGCTCTGATCCCCGAACGCCGGACACGGAGTTTGTCGCTATTCATGTTTGGTGGCGCGATGGGACTGGCCCTGGGACCGATTGCCTGTGGTGCCATTGTAACAACCTGGGGCTTGAAAAGTGTCTGGATCCTGGCTCCTTTGTATGCCGGTTTGATCCTGATTTTACACTACGTTGGAAAACCACCAGCGAAACTGTTCGAACGCGATAAGACTCAGAAACCTCAATCGCTCTATCATATGCTGGAAGGAAAAATCCCTCTGGCACTGTTCCTGTTTATGGTCTGTTCATTGAGGCTGGTTCCAAACATGGCGATGGACAAACTGATTTCTTTCATTCTCAAAGATCAGAATGTTTCTGCTTTTCAAATTGGGTTAGTGCAATCCGTTTTTCTGTTTTCTGCCAGTGTCGGCATGTTACTGATGGCGTTTCGTTTCAAATCCGGTCACGAAAAAGCGTTTATGATTGCCTGTCCGCTGTTGGGAATTCCACTGATGCTGGTGTTGGGCTGGGACGGCTGTCCCACGTGGTTGATGACGCTCCTGCTGGTCCCCAGCGGGCTGGTGTTGTGGGGGACGAGTCCAGCGATGGTTTCCTATTCTCATCAACTGTTTCCCAAAGGTGGTGGTGTTGCTTCAGCAATTACGATGGGTATGGCCTGGGGAGGTGGCGGAATGATTCAGGCAAAAATCACGAGTCATTTTGTTTCGTTGGGAACACCCCATCTGGCCTTTTATGCGATAATTCCCTGCCTGTTGCTGGCTGCCGTTGGTGCGTCCGTTCTGCCGGCATTGTCGACCGAGTCAAATCAACAGAATGATGCGCTAGAGACGGCTTAAGACTGCCGGCCTGTAGCAGGCAAAACCCCAGTTTTAAAAGAATTCTCTGAAAAAAGCCGATTTGTGATGCAAATTCAGGTGTCCGAAACGCCCAAGGCACAAGATATGGTGTCTGATCTGCAACTTGAAAAAATAATCGCTCAAAATGATCGATTCGCTGGACAGCCTCCAGACGGGGTACTAAGATCCCCCCACTTGAATGATTCGAACTGACTCACAGACGACATTCAAACGGACTGATTCACATCAGTCCGACACGGACCGAAGGAACGGACCGCTAGAAGAGAATGGATTCTATTTTCTATTCGTTCGACAGGGGGGATATTTCATCCGCTCGAACGCACTTCGTTAGCGTATCGCTCTGCTTTCTCCGGTCCCCGGTTTTTGGGGATATCCCGTTACCTCCCCAACCCGTTTTGACCGCACAGGAAGTGCACTTGAAGTGAAGGATGGATTCGATGTCAAAAAAACCTCTGATCGGAATTACCGGAGACTTTCGCCCCGAGCAAAAACAGACACAGGCACTGAGCTGGTTCTACACAGGCTACTATGACTCAGTGACCGATGCCGGCGGAATTCCCGTCATGGTTCCCCCGCTTGCCGATGACGATGACTTGAAACAAATGCTCGAACAGCTGGACGGTCTGGTACTTTCGGGTTGTGCTCTGGACCTGGATCCGATTCGCCTGGGATTCGAAAAACACCCTGCTTCCCGCGCCATGCCCCTGCGTCGTGAAGACTTTGATCGTCGTGTCTGCACCATGGCCATGGAAATGAAAATGCCGTTGTTGGCCATCGGATCTGGTATGCAGCTGATGAATGTCATCAGTGGTGGAACACTGCACCAGCATGTCACTGAAGATGTTCCCGGTGCCATGTATCACCGTGATGGTGTTGAAGCTAACCTGCGACATATCATTGATATCGTACCTGGTACCCGCGTTGATAAAATGTATGGACCTGGAGAAATTCGGGTGAACAGCCAGCATCACATGGCTGTGAAATATGTTTCCAAAATGTTTGTGGTTTCTGCAACAGCACCGGATGGTGTTGTTGAAGCGATCGAAGTACCTGATGAAGACTGGTTCTGTGTCGGCGTGCAGTGGCACCCGCAGAATCATTCTGCTTCCGCTCTGGATATGCAGGTCTTCGAAAACTTCCTGGCTGCCTGCGAAGAGCCAGAACCACAAATTCTGCAAATGCCTGTCCGCAAAGCAGCGTGATTCCAAAATGGATCACGGAGGCACTTCTCCAGCGATTGTTCAGGATGAAATCGCTGAGAGGAACTTAAGGTGCTTCAGCTTTGTGTCATCGGAAAACGATGAATCAAAATCGGCAAGTCATCAGGACTTGCCGATTTTTCTTTTCCCCTTCGAAGCTGGGGAAAGTTTCAATTTGTGACGGTTAATCTGACGATAACGATCATAGCAGGCTGGTGTGCGCGAAGTCTGACGAAAAATCGCCCACCTCCTGAATTGAAATAAGTATTCTAACCCGCTGACATAAAACAGGTTATCGTAATATTGCCCTGACGATATTACGTGACAGAGCCCGAACCAAGCTTATGACGACTGCCCAATATAAGGTCGAGTTGCAGATATACAGTGGTCCATTAGACCTGCTGTTATACCTGATCCGGCGGAATGAGCTCGACATTCTGGACCTGCCTGTGGCTACGATTACGTCATCCTTCAATGAGTTTCTGGACGTGCTGGAACTGATTGATCTGGATCTGGTGGGTGACTTTCTGGTGATGGCGAGTACTCTGGCGGAAATTAAAAGCCGGATGGTGCTTCCCCGGGCCGAAGAAGAAGAAATTGCGGAAGTGATTGACGATCCCCGCAGCGATCTGATTCAGCAGTTGCTGGAATACAAGAAGTTCAAAGATGCAGCGAACGCTCTGGAAGAACATGCTGCCGAATGGCAGGAACGCTATCCCCGTTTGTCAGATGAACGGCCCAAATCGGGTAAGGATCCTGCAGAGGATCTCATCAAGGAAGTCGAGCTTTGGGACCTGGTCAGTGCGCTGGCCCGCGTAGTGAAACGCAAAGAGGTCGAAGAGGAGTCGAGCATTACGTATGACGACACGCCAATTTCTACCTATGTGGAGCGAATTGGAGCACGCGTGCGTCAGGAAGGGAAGCTCGCCTTCAGTGCGTTTTTTGAAGGCGAAAAACTGCGCAGTCGGATCACCGGGATCTTTCTGGCGATATTGGAACTACTTCGTCATCATCATTTCCGGGCAGATCAGCCGGAAGACTACGGCGAAATCTGGATTATGGCTCCCTTGCCCGAAACGCAAGACTCAGAAAGCGCTCCGATAGCGGAGACTACTGACGCGTCGGTAACTGAGCATGCGGAAGAGGAAGTTGCCAGTGTCGAAACAAATGATCCCGAGATGGTGCAGACAGCTCAGATAGAAGTAGAGGCACTTCCCGAGTCGGGTGAGACTGAGCCTGATCAAGTCGCTTCGGATGCTGTAGCTCCTGAGGACGGAGCTGCTAAGAGCGATCAATCAGAGGTAGATCCAAGTGACGACACCGATCCGGAATCACTCCATCCGGAAGCATAGTCGTTTTTCAGGTGTCCGGGCTGTGATTATTGGTTCTCTGCCGGGAATCAGTGGCTCCCTTTATTCGTGACACCAGGATGCTCTACAATATCTGTCATAGAAGATATCAGTTTCCCCGTTCCGGTCAGAGGTGAACCGGTGCGCTGACCAGACGCAGAGAGTAGAGCAACCATGTCCGTGTTTCAGTTACAGAGTGACTTTCAACCTTCGGGAGATCAGCCTCGTGCTATCGATGGACTGGTGAAAGGCATCAAAGAAGGCAAGTCTGATCAGGTTCTGCTGGGGGTGACCGGATCCGGTAAAACGTTCACGATGGCCAATGTGATCGCAGAACTGGGGCGCCCTGCTCTGATACTGTCGCACAATAAAACTCTGGCAGCGCAATTGTATTCTGAATTCAAAGAGTTCTTTCCGAATAATGCAGTCACCTATTTCGTAAGTTATTACGACTACTATCAGCCGGAAGCCTATATTCCCCAGCGCGATATTTATATTGAAAAAGACGCTTCGATCAATGATGAAATTGATCGACTCCGGCTTCTGGCGACTAGTGCCCTTGTCAGTCGGCGGGACGTGATCGTGGTTGCCAGCGTGAGTTGTATCTATGGTTTAGGGTCACCGAAAGACTACCTGGAGATGATGATTCCCCTGCGTGTGGGAGAGGAGATTGACCGGGATGATATGCTCCGCAGACTGGTAGATATTCAGTATGATCGCAACAACGTTGAACTGGCGCGAGCCCGGTTTCGCGTGAGAGGCGACGTAGTCGAATGCTGGCCCGCATATGAAGAGTTCGCCTATCGGATCGAGTTCTGGGGAGACGAAATCGAAAACCTGGCGATCATTGATCCTTTGACGGGCGAGGTGTTGCGAACTGTCAACGAGGCCTACATTTACCCTGCCAAGCACTTTGTTCTCCCGCAGGAACGGATTGAATCAGCGATTAAAGAGATTCAGACAGAATTGGATGAGCGGCTGCAGGTGTTACAGAGCGAAGGGAAGCTGCTGGAATCTCAGCGGCTCAGTGCCCGGACCCGCTACGATATGGAACTGCTGGAAGAGGTTGGCTTTTGCCCGGGTATCGAGAATTACAGCCGTGCTCTGGCGGGCAGAAAACCAGGTTCCCCACCGGATACACTGCTGGACTTCTTTCCTGATGATTTCCTGTTGTTCGTAGATGAATCGCACGTAACAGTCTCTCAGATTCGAGCCATGTTTGCCGGGGATCGTTCGCGTAAGACAAACCTGGTCGACCATGGATTCCGGTTGCCAATGGCTCTCGATAACCGGCCTCTCACCTTCGAAGAATGGAACGAACGCCGTAAGCAGACTGTTTTCGTTTCCGCGACACCAGGCGACTGGGAGCTGGAACGCGTTGAGGGGGAAGTTGTTGAACAGGTCATTCGACCCACGGGGCTGATTGATCCTGCGATACGCATTGTCCCGGCTCGCGGTCAGGTGCCTCATCTGAAGGAAGAAATTCTCAAGCGGGTGGAGGTAAATGAACGTGTGCTGGTAACGACCCTGACCAAGCGGCTGGCGGAGGATCTGTCGTCTTATTTTCAGGAAGAAGGCATTCGCTGCGCATGGCTGCATTCTGAACTTGATGCCTTTGAGCGGGTTGAAATCTTAAGGGGGCTCCGCGAGCAGAAGTATGATGTGGTTGTGGGGATCAACCTGTTGCGCGAAGGGCTGGATATTCCGGAAGTGTCACTGGTCGCCATTCTGGATGCTGATAAGGAAGGCTTTCTGCGAAGTGAAACGAGTCTGATTCAGACAATCGGGCGTTCGGCACGGCATGTGAATGCTGAGGTGATTCTCTATGCAGATCGGGTGACTCCCAGTATGCAGAGTGCGATTGAGGAAACAGATCGCCGCCGCGCGATTCAGGAAGAGTACAACCGCGAGCACAACATCACTCCGGAAACGATTCGCAAGGCGATTAAGCGGGGGATTGAAGACGAAATTGAGGCGCGCCAGTTTGTGAGGGAGTCAGTCGGCTTTTCGGATGAGTCGGAATACATTACCCAGGAGTTTCTCAATGAACTGGAAAGCGAAATGCTTGAAGCAGCGGAGAAACTGGAGTTCGAGCGGGCGGCACTCCTGCGAGACCGAATTGACGATCTGAAAAAGTCGGGAGGCAAAGCAACCAAGTCAGCGTCAGGGAAATCATCCGGCAGGGGCGGCAAAAAAGGGAAACGTCAACGCCGCAGACGTTGATTCAGCGTGATTGCTAAAAACCAGAGTTCAGCTTCTGGAGTGCTGCACCCGTGAGGGAGTCGGGGTGCTGTGCCACTTCGGTGGGTGTGCCGGTGGCTACGATCTGGCCCCCCTGCTCTCCTGCGGCTGGTCCCAGGTCAATGATGTGATCGGCAATCCGAATGAGTTGCAGGTTGTGTTCGATCAAAATCAGGGAGTGTCCCGCCGTGAGCAGGTATTCAAAGCAATTGAGCAGATATTGTATATCCAGGGGATGCAGGCCTCGGCTTGGTTCATTCATCAGGAACAGTGTGCGTTTCCGACTGCTGGTCGTGAGGTAAGCTGCCAGTTTGAGTCGCTGACATTCTCCACCGGAAAGGGATGGGAGTGGCTGACCCAGGGGGATATACCCCAGTCCCACATCTTTGAGTTGCTTTAGTTTTTTCTGCAGTGACGCCTGTCCCCGGAAAAAGGGGAATGCCTCATCGACGGTCATTTTCAGAACATCTGCGATGCTCAGTTTGCGATATTTTATCTCCAGAAGTTCGCGTTGATAGCGTTCTCCGTGGCAGGACTGGCACTCCATGGTAAGATCTGCCAGGAACTGCAGGTCGATTTCGATGAAGCCGGTTCCTTTGCATTCAGGACAACGTCCGCCATTTTTACTGTTGAAGCTGAAGTCTTTGGCTGTCAGGTTTCGCAGTCTCGCGTCAGCGGTCTGGGCAAAGATACTGCGGATTTCATCAAATAGATTCAGGTAGGTCGCGGGGATGCTGCGGGGAGTCTGGCCGATCAGTGACTGATCCAGCAGAATAACCTCGTCGATCTGATCTGTTCCGGAGATTGACTCATAAACTGTTCCAAGGTCTGATATGGGCTCTTCAGCTAATGCTCTGATGAGGCTGGGGAATAGAGTCTGTTCCACCAGGCTGCTTTTACCGCTTCCACTGATACCGGTAACGATACAGAGTTGCCCCAGCGGAAAAGTAACTGAAATGTTCTGCAGATTGTTTGTTGTGCAGCCTGTGAGGGTGATCGATCCACTCGCTTGTTTTCCGGATAGGGATCCAAAGTCATTGGAATGAGTTGAGTTGAGAAAACGGCTGGTTGGTGAGTCAGTCGCATCTTGCATTTCGAGAATTGAACCCTGGAAAACGAGTTCTCCCCCAACTCTACCGGCACCGGGGCCAAGTTCGATAATGTGGTCTGAGGCACGAATGAATTCCGGGTCATGTTCCACGATAACCAGGCTGTTATTGAGGTCTCGTAACTGCTGCAGTATCGAAATCACACGCTGGCTGTCAGCTGGATGCAGGCCCGAAGAGGGTTCGTCCAGAATATAAAGTGTGTTGACGAGGTTCGAGCTGAGAACGGCAGTGAGTGCGATTCGTTGCTGCTCTCCGCTGGAAAGCGTGGAACGACCGCGATTGAGGGACAGGTAGCCGATGCCCAGGTCTTCCAATGTCTGCAGTCGATTAGTGATCTCCCTGACCAGCGAAGTTGCCGTGGGTGTTGAATCGAGGTGACTCAGCCAGGAATTGATCTGCGGTATCGCTTGTGCCCCCAACTCATCAATGTTCAAATCTGCTATCCGGACGGCACGAGCAGTGGAGTTAAGGCGACTTCCCTGGCATGAACGACAGGAGAGTTCGCCTGACTGAGGATCAGTGCCTGTACCCCGGCAGACTGGGCAGGCACCCATCTGGCTATAGAAATTAAAGAGCTGTGGCTCTGGCTTCAGGTAGGACTCCTGGCATCGCGTGCAGGTGAGACTGGAGAAGAAATCACAGCGGTACCATTCCTGTTCATCAACGAGGAATGGTGTGTCCTTCGGTTGGCTTGCTGGTGGCTGCTCTACCAGTAATGTTGCTGTACCAGCAGATTCGGTAAATGCCAGCTCCAGGCTTTCCAGGATACGCTGATCATCTGCTTTACGAGTGCTGAGGCGATCGAGTACGATCAGGCAGTTATTCGTGATCGAGCTGTTGTTTCCCATTTCATCGAGCTTACAGGACTGGTGATCAATGATCGCGCGCGTCAGGCCCTGCTGAATCAGTTCGGCCAGTAGTTTGTCGGTCGGTCGATCAAAAACAGATCCCAAGGGAAAGCAGATCTGGAAACGTGTCTGTTCAGGCAGGCTGTGTATGAAAGTGAGGACCGATTCTGGGGATTGTGGTTTGACGGGGATCTGGCAGTTTGAGCAGATGACCTCTCCCAGGGTGCTGAACAGCAGGCGGAGGTAATTCTGGACCCCCGATTCAATGCCGACGTTCGGTTCCAGTGTTTTACCTGTAGCAGCGCGTCGACCGGCATTCTGTTTGAGAGCGACCGTGGGGGGGATTCGGGTAATCCGGTCTGCGTCCGGCTTGGGCAACTGGTGAATGAATTGACGTGCTGCCGGAGAGAGGGTTTCGAGGTAGCGTCTTTGCCCTTCCGCATAGAGGGTGTCAAAGGCGAGGCTGGTTTTGCCTGAACCACTGACGCCACAAACTGTCACCAGTTGCTGCAGAGGCAGATCCAGGTCGATGTTTTTCAGATTATGGACACGAACTCCGCGCAGCTGAATCGCAGGCGTCTCAGGACTCTGTGTTGCTTCGCCGTGCGAGAGTTCAGTCATGTGCTGTCAGTTTCAGGCAGCGTCGGAGGCGTCCAAGTAGTTCGTGATCCGGTTCTTGGGGGATAGGCCAGGAGCAAACTCCTGTTCGGTCCGCTGCAGGCGATACTGGAGGACATAAGCATCCTCCCCGGCGTCTTCGAAATAATTCCGCAGCACTGAAACGGCGCGGAAATCCATTTTTCGGAAGAACAGCTGGGCCGAAAGATTGGTTTCACGGACTTCCAATACGATTTCCCGACGTCGTTGCTGCGAGAGCTTGTCGATCACCCGCTGTACCATCTGGCGACCGATTCCCTGCTGCCGAAATTCCGGGGCAACAGCGAAATTCAGTACCTGGATCATCGATTTATGCAGTTCGTAAATCATGAATCCAACGATCTGATGATTATGTTCGGCTACCATCCCGATGCAGTTCCGCTGGCGGAGACAGCTGAGAAAGTACTCTTCAGACCAGGTGTACTCAAAGCTTTCTTCTTCGATACGGAGAACCTCTGGCATATCTCTGCGGATAAGCCAGCGAATTTGAACCATTAAGTCCTGATTGGGGGGTTGATTGAGACTCATAGTGGCCTTCCTGCTACTGATAAGTGCTTCAATAAGTTCCTGCAACTGGTGCCCTGCTTCATCCTGAATCAGGCAGCAGCTGGATCGAAAATGATGACGGTAAAGGCTTGTCCGGGCGCCGATAATCATGGTCATGATTGAAGACGTGAATCAAAGCTGACGACGCCGAAAACAGCGAGGTTGATTCGCGAAACTTATCAGAACTTGAAAACGGCGCACAGAGGAATTTCAGAATTTTTTCGTGAAATCGGAGACGTGCAGGAAAGGTTTTGCGCAGGTAGTGCTCTGACCTGACGTTCTGAATCCTCTGTGCAGCAGGGGTTTATCAGCCTTTAGGGGGGATAGGCATGCGGCGTTTCATCACCATGTGGTTGATGACTTCTTCTACGCCGGTCAGTGCCTGAATTCGCTTGCTGAGATCGGGACATTCGTCATCGAACTCGAGCACGCCTTCCAGGCAGACGCCGTTTTTGGTGCGTCGCACGACCAGAGAGTTCAGGCAGACATCGGAATCGATGGCCAGCGCGTGCTTGATCTCGCATTCGAGCGCATGTGGCGCTTCGAAATTACGGGGAGCAATGCGGGAAGCTGTGTTTGCAGGAAGCGGTTGGGCTGTGCGGGGGAGGGGTTTACTTTTCATGTGGTTGTTCCTTTCACCACCAGTTAAAATCGTTCCATCAGCATACTGGATTTGGGTCTATCCTCTGACCCAATCTTAACATTCATTGAAGAAACTGATAGATGAAAAGTAAACCTTCTTTTTAAGAATTTGAAAAAGGACCTCCCCCTCTCGTATCCAGCCTGAGTCACTTCGAGGTAGTGATAGTACAGAGTGAATAAGGGATATTATTGATGTGGTAGATGGCCTCCATGTAGTAGGCGACATGCCCCTTATCTGGTTTGTTTATTTTAGCCAGATAGCTATTGTCTTCCGGGGTAACGTCTTGTGATGACCATTGGGCGTCACGGAAATCCTTATCGTCAGAGTAAGCGCTCCAGATGCGGACCCGAGTCGGTTTGCTGTCACAAGTCAGCTTTAGTTCGTAATCATTGCTGTTGTCCCAGCTTATGTTCGGCAGTTCCTGACCCGTTGCTGCATGGATGAAGAATGCTGCAATGGTTTGCAGGGCGTATTCGACTCCATTCCCCAGGTCATGTCCTGCGTTGGGGACCTGCAGGATGTACTTCGGACCTACGAGATCTGACCAGTAAAACTTCATGGCGTCGACGACCCAGTAAGGATCATTGGTGCCATTAACGAGGAGTTTGGGAAGTGTGAGCTGATGGCGATAAGTATAAGGGTCCATCATCAGTCGCAGGTGTTTTTCCCGAGGGGATTCGACTCCTTCAACGATCAGGCCTTTGCTGGTGTAGTCAATAATCTGAACGCTGTATTTTCCCCAGGTGGCAATCTGATGTTTCATCTGTTTGCGGAAATTCAGGGTATCGATCACGATTGGTGCTGTGGCGATGATCCGTTTGTCTACAACGGGTGTGAGCCAGCTGGTCCAGCCGCGCTTGGATGCCCCGGTAATGACGAAGCCGTCGATCTCAATATTTCGATGCTCGCGCGCAATTTCCTGAATGGCGTCCATGGCCTTGACGGCGCTTTTGGCCATGGGAAACAGCAGCGGCCAGTTTTCGTCTCCCGTTTTCAGGTATTGCAGCCAGGTTTCGGTGATCAGGTCATCCTCTTTTTTGCCATCAAACAAGGGCTGGTTGGGGACCTGTGTCAGTAAGGCGATGCGGGCTCCCGTGGTTTTAGCAAGCAGGAAGGCGGGTTTGAGTCGTTTTTCGTTGGGGCGCGAGCCGTTGCTGCCCCCTGTGACGAACAGTAAAACCTTGTTATTAATCCGAACCTGATCGGGCTCAAAGATGTAAAGCCAGTGCTTCCAGGTGTGTCCCTGCCAGGTTTGTGAAGTCAGCTCTACAGGGTAGGCTGTCACGCCGTCGTGGGAAAGTGAGTCATGGATTTCCCATTTGTATTCAGGCTCTTCTTTCTGGATGTAGTTAAAGAAAGCCTCGGGAACCTCTTTCGCTTCTACCGGTCTGGTGCGGAGGTTTACATTTTCCGCTGCAGAGAGTACCGAACTGAAGCTGAAAAATAACAGGAGAATGCAGGTTCTATGCAACATGTTTTACTTCCGGTATACGAGCAGGAGTGGCGGTTAACTATTGGGGGCCGCCTGGTTGAGTCAATTTAGTGCGACTGTTTTGTAGATGAATGTGAGAAGGTTTATTTGGTGGTCAGTTCGATGACACCCAGATCAACTTCATCGCCCTCTTTAACAGAAAATTCTATTTTTGACTTCTGTGGTGAATCATAGCGTTTTTTCAGCTTGTCCGGTCCGCTGTAGCCACGGTTCACCAAATCGAATTTCTTCCAGACAAAAGTCAGAGCGTATTCGCCGGGAGGAAGACCATCACCGGTTGTATAAGTAGAAAGTTCAAAGACACCATCGTTATCGCTTGAGCCTCTTGATAGCGTAGGGTGTTCCGTATCAACTTCACCCTTATTGACGCAGTTGATTTGAATCGGGGATCCGGGGGCTTTGCCATCAACGGTAATTTTCCCTTTTACGGGATAGGTTTTTTTAGTGTAAGGTTCCTCTACATGGTTGCAGCCTGTGAATACAAGCGACAATAAAACCAGGGGAATGGCATTGATTCGTTTCATGGAGCTTTCTCGGTTGTGGCTGATGTAGAATGGCTAAACCTGTCAGCGCCAGACGTGGCGTCTGGCGCTGAGCCTGCTGTTGCTTGGCAAGATAGGTTTAGAATTCGCCGAGGACTTCTCCCCCCGCACGAGTGGTGAGAGATGCCAGAGTGTAGGCATCAACATTCTGGCTGATGAAACGGACGGCGCCATCGCCCAGCAGAAAGTGAGCCCCTCCAACGTGGAAGCTAAGAAAGCCTGCACTTCTAATATTAGTGCAGTTGATGGCGCAGGGGCCATCGGGTGTACCATCTCTGAGAGAGCCTGTATACCAGTGCTCACCATTCAGGAGGTCTCCCCATCCGCCTCCATTGGTTGAGCCGTAGGCGGAGGTGAACGCCGAATGAATGGTTGTACCAGTATAGATATTTGTGCCTCCCACCCGTTCGCCGAGCAGGATTGTATTGGATGTTCCATCGATTACATCACGAATTCTGGTGATTGTATTGCTTCCCCCTGAAGGATTACTGGGGTCGACTCCTACATTGGTCAGCATTCCGGATCGACTGTTAGCTGCCGGGTGACCGGTGTAGGCGATTGAAGAATAAGTGCCGCGAACTCCTAAAGCCGGGCAATAGTCGGTTCGGGCAGCGGTGTAAGTAAGTGGAAATCCGGCAGGTGTTAAGTCGTAGGTGTGGGTTGTGGCCTCTGGTGTGGAAGGACACATGAAGACTGGAAGTGGGTTCTTGATGACCTGCAGGTTTTGTTGCACAGCAGGAATGGCGGCCAGTTGATCGAAAGCAGGATACGATGAATTCCACTGGTTGTAGAGTGGTGCCTGATCCATGTAGGGGAGAAGCATGATGTTGTAAACACTGGCTTTCGGATTTGCAGGGTTGGCGGCATCTACAAACCAGGAAAAGGGGAAACAGCTGTGTGCGTCATGGTAATTGTGGAACGCCAGGCCTATCTGTTTGAGGTTGTTTTTGCACGTCGATCGACGGGCTGCCTCTCTTGCCTGCTGGACTGCCGGCAGTAACAGGGCTATTAAGATGGCAATAATCGCAATGACGACAAGTAGCTCAATCAGAGTAAAACCTTTTTTGAGGCGCGAGTTCAGTTTCATCCTCTTTCTCCTTAGGCACAGCGAAATGAATTATGGGATCCAGGGAAAATCAGAGTAAGAATACATTCTCCATAAAGAGAGCTTTCTTCTGTTTTATATTCAGCAAATCACGCACCAAGGTGTGGTTCGGATTGCTGGCAAGAATTTGCAGTTCGAAAGTAACCTATAACTTCAGGTTTTTTGATATCAGGCATTTAGGACATGTATTGGATAGGGCCTGATAATTTCTCAGCATACCTTCCCGTTTCTCGACAATCCATATCATTATCTATGAAATAGGTAAAAATACTAATTTTAATTTTTGGGGTAGCGAGGGTTAAGAGCTTGACTGTGTAACCTGCAGGTAAGGTTAATTTTGGGGCTGGAAATTCTGCTAAAAGTAGCCCGGTCCGCTTTCTATTTATTGTGTGAAGGGGATGCCGTTTGGGGTAGGTGGCAGTTGCTTGTGTAAAAATTACAAGCGGTCTGAGCTGCGGCATTTTTTTGCATAACCCGCCTTGACCAGATTTGAAGAATCGGGAGAATGCTCCCACTTCAAAGACGCAACCAGAAATTGATCACTTCCAATCACATCTCCCAGCCAGTTCCGGCTGTTATTGTTTACCACCAGCCTTTTAGATCAAAGCATTCCCTAGCCACCCCCCCTTTCAGACATTGGTTTCATTGAAATGCATGGTTCATACCTCACATCCATGTCATCTTCATCGTTAAGCTTGTCACCGGGAACGATTGCCATCAGTTTAAGATCGCAATTTCCTTCCGCGAGCTTTGTGGATTGTGCTGACATTTGCGTGACGTCCCTGCAGTCCGACAGTCGACGCTGTCAGCCGGGAGACCTGTTTGTGGTGATTGCCGGGACCAGAGAGTCTGCCGAAAAGTATATCCCTGAGGCGATCAAAAACGGTGCTAAGGCGGTACTGACCGGTCGTCCGTTGACGGGACTGGAAGTACCTCAGTGTATTGTGGCTGACGTTCGCAAGGCATATGCGATTCTATGTTCGGAACTGGCAGACCGTCCTTCAAGGCAGTTGGATGCGGTAGGGATTACCGGGACCAATGGAAAGACAACGGTCAGCTGGCTGGTTCGGTCGATTTTACAGAGTGCCGGATACAAGGCCGGTCTCACTGGTACGGTCGAGTACCATGACGGAAATGAGTCTCGCCCTTCTTCGCTGACGACGCCCGATGCATTAGAGTTGTCGCAGTTATTATCTGCAATGGTCAAGAATGAAGTCACGCATTCAGTAATGGAAGTCTCCAGCCACGCTCTGGACCAGAGCCGGCTTGCGGGGACACAACTGGCAGTCGCAGCGGTGACGAATGTCACACAGGATCATTTTGACTATCATCAGAATTTGAAAAATTATGCAGCTTGTAAAGCACGAATCATTCAGCATCTCAAGCCTGAAGGGACGCTGGTGCTGAATTTCGATGATCCCGTTTGTCGTTCGATGGCAGACGGAAAGCAGTCGGCTCAAAAGCTGCTGACTTACGGGCTTGAGTCGGAAGCAGATCTGCAGGTGACTGGGATACAGGAATCGGCGGCTGGTACTGCATTTGAAATTGTATTCGGGTCAGACACTAATTCAGTCAGTACGACTCTCATCGGCAGACATAATGTTTCGAATTGCCTGGCGGCAACAGCTGTCTGCCTGGGGCTTGGTCTGAGCCTGCACGAAATTGTGGCCGGAATTCAGGCCCTGGAAAATGTTCCCGGTCGAATGGAACAGGTGAATTGTGGTCAGTCCTGTACCGTGCTGATTGATTATGCCCATACTGATGATGCATTGCGACATGCGATTCTCTCTGCCCGACAGGTCTGTAATCGACGTTTATTCTGTGTATTTGGGGCTGGCGGGGATCGCGACAGTTCGAAACGCGGCCTGCTGGGGATAGCGGGCAGTGAAGCAGACCGGGTGATCATCACCAGCGATAATCCGCGGAGCGAGGATCCCTTTCAGATCATGAAAGCGATTGCTGCCGGCTGTCAGTCTCAGGGAGTGACGCCGGAATTGATCGAAGATCGGAAAGCAGCGATCGAATATGCTTTGTCAGAAGCCGGGGCAGGAGATCTGGTGCTGATTGCCGGTAAAGGTCATGAATGCGAACAGATCTTACGTGACAGGAAAGTTCCCTTCCGCGATCGACTGGTTGTAGAGCAGTATTTCGCGGAGCAGAAAATTTCGGACTCTCAGAAAGTTTCCGCTTAACAGATTCTATTATTCACAATTCAAAGGAACCACGGGCCAGACAGTTATGAATCATCTATCTCTCGCAACACTTAGCAAGGTGCTTCTCAGCAGATCGAATAACTTCGATTCCGCTGCCGGTACAACTGGTGTCAGCGGGATTTCAATTGATTCACGCACGGTCCAACCGGGGGATCTGTTCTTTGCAATTCAGGGGCAGCGCCTTGATGGTCACGAGTTTGTAAAGCAGGCATTAGAACGAGGGGCAAGTGCCTGTGTTGTGAAACAGCAGCTCGTCTCTGAAAACAACTCGGCACAACTCTTGTTCGTGGATGATGTGAATCAGGCACTCACACGGTTTGCTTACTGGTATCGCCGGCAGCAGTCTGCAACTGTCATCGGAGTTACGGGAAGTGTTGGCAAGACAACCACCCGCAATATGATTTACACAGCCCTGGCTCCTTATCTGAAGGGGGTGCAGAGTCCTGCTAACTATAACAACGAGTTTGGTGTCCCCCTGAGTATTGCTCAGCTTGAGTCTGTGCATCAGTTCGCGGTACTGGAACTGGGGGCTTCACAGGCGGGTGAGATTCGTAGTCTGGCAGAAGTGGTGAGTCCTGAGATCGGTGTCATAACTGGAATTGGGCCTTCGCATCTGGAACATTTTGGAACACTCCAGCGAACGGCTGAAGCGAAGGCAGAACTGTTTGAGCAACTTCCGGTTTCGGGACTGGCAATTGTCAATGGTGACGATGCCTATGCGGACTTTCTGGTCTCTCGCAGCCCTGCTCCCTCATTCCGGATTGGTTTGGGAGAAGGCAATGATTTGCGAGCCGTGGCGGTTCGTCAGGAAGAAAATGGCCTGACCTTCCAGGTCGATGGAACAAGTTTTGTTATCCCGGTCATGGGCAGTCATTTTGTCTACCCTGCTCTGATCGCGATTGCCGTTGGTAAAGTGCTGGGACTGTCAAATCAGGAATTATCAGACAGCCTGCGGGAGTATGAACCAGTTCGCGGTCGCTGTCATGTCGAACTGGTTGGAGACTGGACCGTGGTGGATGACGCATACAATTCCAGTCCGGTTTCGATGCGAGCGGCATGTGAGCTGTTGAGCGAGTGGCCAACTCCCGGAAAGCGGATTCTGGTAATGGGCGATATGCTGGAGTTGGGGCCAGACTCGCCCGGTTATCATCGCGAAATTGGAAAAAAGGTCGCCTGTTCCACAATCGATCGATTGTATGTATGTGGTGCCCAGGCGGCATCCGTTGCGGCAGGAGCACTCGAAGAACAGTTCCCTGCTGGATGTATCGTGCAAGGGGCAGATGTCGAAGAGATTCAAGCGGATGTATTTTCCGGTCTAGAGCCGGGAGATGTTGTATTAGTCAAAGGTTCCCGTGGTATGCGGATGGAGCGGCTGTTGGAATATCTCAAGCAGCAGGTTTCAGTGCAGTCCACTCAGGGAGAAAAAAATATTTCATGTGTCTAACTCAATGATTTTGCCATGTGCTTAGGGTTTGCGGGAATCCAGAGCGCGTTCGCTTCGGCGGACAAATCAGCACCGGAAATTGTGATTAATTGGGTCGATCACTCCAATGCTGTATCATGGTGAAATCATTTCCGGGCGTCGAGATTGGGGTCTCGGCGCCCGGTCTCTTTACAGGACCTGGTAAAAAAATGAATGAGACCCTGAATCCGGGCGAGAAAAACACTGCATGATCATTTGGTTGTTGAATCATTTTTCTCCCCTGCTGGAAAAACTGGAAGTGCTCTCCACTGGCGATTCGCGTGTGTTTCTGACTGCACGCATTGCGCTGGCCAGCCTGTCTTCATTTCTGATCGCGATTCTACTCGGCCCGTTTGCGATTCGCTGGCTGGAAAAACGTTTCCGGGAACGAATCGACAGCGCCTCGGAAAAGCTCAATGAAATTCATGCTTCCAAGAATGCAACCCCGACCATGGGGGGCATTTTTATCGTGGGGGCAATTTTGATCTCCGGTCTGCTCTGGGCGGATCTTTCCAGCGGCTATGTGCAACTTGGCCTGTTGACGGCGTCGGGATTTGCGCTGCTGGGAGCTTACGATGACTGGGTGAAGCTGAGTACCAAGCAGAATGGTCTGAAGCCGCGGCAGAAACTGATTGTGCAATTAATCTTTTCTGCATTGATTGGGGCTGCCTTGTATCATAGTCATTCGACGGTTCCAGCGGGCCTGGATCTGATCATGCCGGTCACTCGTCTGGTGTTTCCGCTTGGAATTCTGTTCGTTCCCTGGGCGATGCTGGTCATGACGGGCAGTTCCAATGCTGTCAACCTGACTGATGGGCTGGATGGACTGGCCAGTGGGTGTATGGTGTTTGCCGGATCTGCTTTCGCCGGCCTGACGTACCTGGCGGGACACAAGGTGATGGCTGAGTATCTGCAGATCCCCTATATTCCCGGTGCAGGTGAACTCAGTATTCTACTGGGAGCAGCCGTGGGGGCGGTGCTTGGATTTCTCTGGTTCAACTGTTATCCAGCCCAGGTTTTCATGGGAGATACCGGATCCCTGCCTCTGGGAGCGCTACTCGGGTTTGCGGCGCTGGTCATTCGACAGGAAGCTCTGCTGGTGATTGCCGGCGGCGTTTTTGTCGTCGAGACACTGAGTGTGATGCTGCAGGTGTTCTGGTATAAGCGAACCGGAAACCGAATTCTGGCCTGTAGTCCTCTGCACAATCATTTCCTGTTCAAGGGCGAACATGAAATGAAGATTGTAGTTCGCTTTTGGATCTGTTCCGCCTTGCTGGCGATTATTGCGGTTGCCAGTCTGAAAATTGCAACCTGATCTGCCGTCGAATCAGTTCGGTTCAGGTAAGCGTGAAAAGCACTGGCTGTTCTGTCGATTCTAGCGGTCTGCGAAGTGGGGGCAGCGATTCCATGGCCTGTTATCACGGTTTTGTCAGCTGATTCATGTCGGGCGGCAATGTTTCTAAATCATGGTCTGGTTATGGGGTTACCTTTGGTGAGGTGCCCGAAAAATAGTCGATTTCAGAGATGTCACTCTGTGTCATTTTCGAGATCGGAATATGAAACCTACCTCACTCCTGCCGCAAACTCAGCCTGATCATGATCGCAGCCTGTTCATCTCGATGGCTTGCGCGCTGCTGGGGATCGGGGTGTTAATGGTACATAGTGCCAGTATTACATCCTGGCCAACCGAGTTTGAGCAGGTTTACCTGTCCCGGCACCTGACCTTTCTAGCTCTGGCGGTTGTAGTTTCCTCAATTGCTTCCATGCTGCCAGCCCGATTCTGGTACGAGCGTGCGCCCCTGCTCTTCTGGGGAACCGTAGCATTGCTGGTGCTGGTACTTATTCCGGGAGTCGGGACGCGGGTGAATGGTGCTCAGCGCTGGCTGAGATTAGGGCCTGTTTCATTGCAGCCCTCCGAACTGGCGAAGATCGCGCTTCCGTTACTGACTGTGCGATTGATGGTCCAGCGTCGGGCATTTTTAAACCATTGGTGGAAAGGCACAATTCCGCTGCTGGTTCCCCTGCTCCTCGTGATTCCACTTGTGTTGAAGCAGCCTGACCTTGGAACCTCGCTGTTTCTTGTGGGGGGCGTGGCGTTGGCTCTGTTCCTAGGTGGCTGGCCTCTTCGTAATTTTATAATAGGTCTGTTATGCGCGATTCCTGCGGTCGGAATGCTGGTGGCATTGCGGCCTTATCAGTTGAAACGTATCACCGGTTTTGTAGATACCTGGACCAACTGGCAATCGGCGCCATACCAGCTGAAACAGTCTCTCATGGCTTTGGGGGCTGGCGGAATCAGTGGTTCCGGTCTGGGCAAAGGAGCACAAAAGCTCAGCTTTCTTCCCGAAGCGAATACTGACTTTGTCTTTTCTGTTGCCGGTGAAGAGCTGGGGTTGATTGGTACTTTGGGGATTGCAGGTCTCTGGATCGGTCTGTTCCTGGCCGGGTTCAATATTCTGCGTTCCCAGAATCAGAAGTCTTTTGCCTATGTTGCGGGTTTTACACTTTTGCTGCAGCTGGTGTTGCAGGCAATTATCAATGTGGCCGTCGTCACAGCCATGGTTCCTCCCAAGGGGATTTCGCACCCTCTGATTAGTTATGGAGGGACGAATCTGATGGTCAGTCTGCTTTCATTGGGGATTATTGTCAGCTTAACCCGCGCGGGAACAGATGAGAGTCTGCAGATCGACCCTGCCCTGGATCAGTCAGATGATCCTGAGACTGCCATTGATCAGTCAGTATCCTCTCTTCCAATCAACGAAGCGCCCCAGGATGAAGAGTGCGAGGATGAAGAGTGCGAGGATGAAGAGTGCGAAGATGAAGAGTGCGAAGATGAAGAGTGCGAAGATGAAGAGTGCGAAGATGAAGAGTGCGAAGATGAAGAGTGCGAGGATGAAGAGCTGGAAAAAGAGTGACTGGGATTTTCCTATGACATATTCTATGCTGAGCTGTCTGATCTCAGTTTGAAATCCTTGTCCGGTAGCGTCCACGATGATGACCGAATCCCGTCTTAAGAAACGATCTCTTATTTTTGCCGGCGGTGGCACTGGCGGTCATCTGCTTCCCGGAATTGCGGTAGCAGAACAACTCGCCTCAATGGACGACTTTTCGATAACATTTATTGGTTCCAATCGACCGGTTGAGCAGCAGATTATTGAACGTTCGGGATATCAGCATCTCGGACTGGCTTCTTCTCCCAGTAATGAGTTGAAAAGCGCTCCCTGGAGCTTCTTCTGGAATAACGGACGTGCCTGTCTGCAGGCGCGGCGGATTTTGCGGGCGGAACGACCGGCTGCGGTGATTGGACTGGGTGGGTTTGCCAGTGTGCCTCTGATTATGGCTGCCAGCTGGCTTAATATTCCGATCGTGTTGTTGGAGCAAAACATCATTCCCGGTCGAGCCAACCGGTTTCTGTTCTCTCGCGCCAATGTTATCTGTACTTCGTTTGCCGAAACCCGTCTTCCCAAGCCTCACTCTGGAAGGCCTCTGATTGCCTTTACTGGCAATCCGGTGCGTGAGCAGATGACGCATCTTGAAACCACCCCAAAGAGCGAACCATCAGAGATATTGTTGCTGGTTCTAGGTGGCAGCCAGGGGGCACGAGCGGTGAATCAGGCGGTACTCTCTTTGCTGGAACAGGGGCGAGATGCCCTGCCTCGCAGACTGCATGTCGTGCATCAGACAGGTGAGACAGACTGGAAGTATGCGGTGCAGGAATATCAGAAACTTCAGAAACACGATTCCGAATTGCGCGTAACCGTTGAGCCATTTATTAATGATCTGGCGGAATGGTATTCGAAGGCCGATCTGGTGATTTCGCGGGCGGGAGCTACGACTCTGGCAGAGCTGGCCTGTACGGGATGTCCGACGGTATTAATTCCCTACCCAAATTCGATCGGCGATCATCAACTGATTAATGCTCAATTCTATGAGGCAGAAGGAGCTGCGGTGCTGGTAGAGCAGATGGCTGATGCCGAAGTGACCGCGCACAACCTACAGACCGCAGTGGTCGAATTATTGCATGATTCTACGAAACGGAATTCATTGTCTGAGGTTATGCAAAAGCTAGCCCTCCCGGAGGCTTCCCGAAAGGTGGCGGATGAAATCATGGCTCTTATTGCCCATTGAGGTAGTGTACGATATGCCATTTATTGAGGTTCCAGCTACTGATTTCCGGGGACTGTGGTGGCTGAACTGGTAGAACCTGTCAGTTTTCCGGGCTTTTCCAGGTTTTACGGAATCCCCCCAGCCTGTTGATTCACGAATCAAAGGGGATTTGTTACCTTTCTAGCACTTGGGCAGCAGGAATGGAGCCGTTTTGTTCTGCCAGTCGAGATTACCCTACTCAAGTTCTTTAGCATCAGAAGTTTAGAAATTGGAGACGAGACGTGTCGCTCATAGTCCAGAAGTTCGGTGGAACGAGTGTCGCTGATACCAGTAAGATTCAGGCTGCTGCCCGTCGCGCGACTGCCATGCATCAGGCGGGGCACCAGGTCGTGATGGTTGTCAGCGCCCGCGGCAAAAAAACGGATGAACTGGTCGGCCTGGCTGCTGAAATCACCGATCGTCCGACTCCCCGCGAAATGGACATGTTGCTTTCTACCGGCGAGCAGGAATCAGTGGCATTGATGGCGATGGCGATTCATAAACTGGGGGTCGAGGCGATCAGTCTGACGGGGTCTCAGATCGGCGTAGTAACTGATTCCTCGCATACGAAGGCTCGCATCATCTCAATCTCGACTGAGCGGATGAAAGCGGCTTTGAATGAAGGCAAGATCGTCATTGCTGCCGGCTTTCAGGGGCGGGACAAAGACTGGAATATTACCACCCTGGGACGTGGGGGAAGTGATACAACGGCGACCGCGCTGGCAGCTGTTCTCGAAGCCGACATGTGCGAGATTTATACCGACGTGGAAGGGGTCTTCACCACCGATCCCCGTGTGGTTCCCGAGGCCCATCAGATGGCCAGCATCTCTTACGATGAAATGCTGGAGCTGGCCAGCCTGGGAGCGGGCGTGATGCATTCGCGTTCTATTGAATTTGCCAAAAAATACAGAGTTCCCCTGAAGGTACGCCCCTCTTTTTCGGATGGTGAAGGCACCCTGATCGCGGCACAGGCGCTGGATGCGGCTCCGGTCGTGACCGGAGTGGCCTTTGTGAGGGATGAGGTTCGGGTGAGCCTGACCGATATTCCGGACGAGCCGGGTATCATGAGCAGCATTTTTGCCCGGATGGCAGAGCGGAAAATTACCCTGGATATGATCGTTCAGGATGTGGGAACGGGGGGCCTGGCACGGGTATCCTTTACCGTACCTCAGTCTGACCTTGCCGAGACGTTGACCGCAGCTGGCGAGGCAATTGAAGATATCGGTGCCGGTAAGATTCAGCATGGAACCAATCTGTCCAAGGTTTCCATCGTCGGCAGTGGCATGCGGAACAATTACGGTGTTGCCAGTCGGATGTTCTCGATCCTGGCAGACGCTGATATCAATGTGGGGATGATTACGACCAGCGAAATCAAGGTGACGGTACTCGTCGACCGGGATCAATGCGATGAAGCAGTCCGCGTGATCCATAACGGTTTTGAGTTGGACCGTTTGACCAGCTACGATTTTGCATCGAATCAGATTCAGGCCGGAGAGGGACAGCCTGACGAGTCCCAGCAGAAAACAGCAGAACTGGAGCAGGAGATCGTCGATCAACTCTCCCATATGGAAGACATCGTAGTCAGTGAAGTTCTGTTGGACCAGAGTCAGTCCCGAGTTACTGTCAGAAATCTGCCGGACAATCCGGGCATATGCTCGCGTCTGTTTTCCGTCGTCGCAGAAGGCGGTGTTTCCGTGGACATGATTGTGCAAAACATGGGCGAGGAGGAGCAGGCGCATCTTTCGTTTACCGTGCCGCGCACCTCGCTGGAAAAAAGCCTGAAACTGGTCGAGCCGCTGCTCTCGGAGTGGGGAGACGCCGAGCTGAGCCATGAGGCAGAGATTGCCAAGTTGTCGGTAGTTGGGATTGGACTTCGCAGCCATACGGGAGTCGGGCAGTCAATGTTCAGCGCCCTGGCGGAGGCGGAGATCAACATTCAGATGATCAACACCAGTGAAACCCGGATCAGTGCCGTCGTCGCTCTGGAAGATGGCGAAAAAGCCTTCCAGGGCCTGCTGAAAAAGTTTGGTCTGAGCTAATCGTCTGTCGAGAATGCTGTCTGCAGTAATCGCGGGAGATTCGCAGAGAACTGGCTCCGTGGCAGAACCTGGTCACAGCCTGCATCCCTGGCCTGCTGAAGTGTTTCTGTGTCGACGTGCGGTCCGTATGCGATGCTGGTCAATTGCGGATATGGCTGCATCGTTCGGGTCAGTAGTTCCCAGTCAATTTCCGGCTGATTTAAATCAATGATCAGCAGTTGAGGGAACTCGTTTGTCAGCTCTCCCAACGCCTGAGCCAGACTCAGGACGCAAGTAAAAGAGAAGCCATTGAGACGGGCGGCACCGGTGATCTGACTTTGAAACATCAGATCGGCGCAGAGAATCACGATTTGGGATCGGGGTTCTGTTTCGCTGGTCATACTAACTCAATCATGGTTGTTCAGGCCTGAGCGAACATGATTAGACTGGGCAGGCCTGTCGCGGTTGGTATTTCAGATGGTGGAACGATGAAAGTGGACGTGCTGCCATTCTCCGTCCTGTTTCTGCCAGATGCGGGATTCTTCGCAGGCAGCACTATGATCGTGGCCATGCTCGTCAATCGATTGTACCACGCGAATGTAGGTGACCAGAGCAACTTCTCCCATGATGGAAACCATGGGGGAACTGATAGTAGACTGCCGCGGGCGACCTGTCGGGTTCATATCGAAGTAGAAGCGATGAAAATCCATTCCGGTTACGAGATGCCCCCGGGCTTCCGGTTCGAAACAGGTCAGCTCTTCATCGCAGAGACTGGTGTAGGTGTTCCAGTCTTTGTGATCAATGGAGTCTAGGAGCTGTTTGCTTAACTTCAAGAGGTCTTGTACATCGTTGTCTGACATCTGCGGATCCTGCTCTGGTGACAAAGAAGATTTAACTCTGCCTCATCTTATCCGTTAATTCAATTTCTGGAAATTGAATCGTCTTTTTATTTTCTGAAGTTTCCGCATCTGGATTGTATTCGTCGATGGTGACCGTTTCGGTGGACTTTTTCCCGGATGATTTGTCCTGGTTCTCCGGCAGATCCACTGCGACGGGAATTACATCGTCTGAAGCGGAGGCAAAAGGCAGCTCCGGCAGTAGTTCCCCCACGCTTTTGAGGTTGATTGTAGAGCCAACGTCCACAAAGACCTGTGGGTCGTAATCGATACGAAAGCTGACGTCAGCAATGGAAAGTACACAGCCCGGCAGCAACTTGGTATCCCGTTTGGGAGTTACCCTGTTCCCATCGATAAAGGTGCCGTTGGAACTACCCAGGTCATGTACCAGCGCTACTGACTCAGTCAGCACGATCCTGCAGTGATGACGGCTTACCAGATCGGACTTGAGCTTTAAGTCGCAGTCGGCTGATCGGCCCACCAAAGTCGTTTTTGTGAGTGTCATCGACTTCAGTTTTTTAGACCCATTTTGAAGGCTCAGACGAATTTTCATAACGATTGACCACACATAAGAAAACCCGCCGGAGGGCTGCTCCGGCGGGAAATTGTTCATTTCAGGTTCATTATAGATTCTGCCCAGGGGCAAGTCTATGCGGCTGCTGAGTCATCTTTGGGGAAAAGATGTTCAGTGCCCCGGATGATTTCCGGAGTAACCACGTATTTTTTGCCGGCTTCCTGCTCGGGCAGTTCGTACATGATGTCGAACATAGCTTGTTCGATCACGCTACGTAAACCACGAGCTCCAGTGTTCTTTTTCTGGGCGATACAGGCAATTTCATGCAAGGCTGCATCTGTGAATTCCAGTTCGGCGTTTTCCATTTCGAAGAACTTCTGAAACTGGCGAACCAGAGAATTCTTTGGTTCCTGCAGGACGCGAACCAGATCGTTTTCTTCCAGCTGACTGAGCGTGGAGAGAACGGGGAGTCGTCCGAGCAGTTCGGGGATCAGGCCAAATTCAAGTACATCGTCGACTGAGGCCTGGGCCAGCAGGTCGTTCTTGGACTTTTCCTGATCTTTCTTCTGATGAGACTGTCCAAAGCCAATCGTCTTGCGACCGAGTCGCTTACCGACAATGTCTTCGAGTCCCACAAAAGTACCACCGCAGATAAACAGAATGTTGCTGGTGTCGAGCTGGATGTACTGTTGCTCGGGATGCTTGCGGCCACCCTGAGGAGGCACGTTGGCAACGGTGCCTTCCAGCATCTTGAGCAGTGCCTGCTGAACCCCTTCTCCGGAAACGTCGCGCGTAATCGAAACGTTCTGGCTGGTTTTGCCGATCTTATCGATCTCGTCGATAAACAGAATTCCGCGCTGGGCAGCTTCTACATCGAAATCAGCAGCATGCAGCAGCTTGAGGAGCAGGTTTTCAACGTCTTCACCGACGTAACCGGCTTCTGTGAGGGTTGTCGCATCACCGATGGCGAACGGTACCTGCAGGTAGCGAGCCAGACTCTTGGCGAGCAGGGTCTTACCGGAACCAGTGGGGCCGATCAGCAGGATGTTTGATTTATCCAGTTCTAGATCTGAACTGGCTTCCTCGGCGTGCATCAGTCGCTTGTAGTGATTGTGGACAGCAACCGCCATGACTTTCTTGGCACGTTCCTGGCCGATGACGTAGTCATTCAGGTGTGTGACAATTTCCCGGGGAGTTGGAACATTCTTGAACAGTTTTTTAGTCGTTCCACGACGACGATGCTCCTGTTCCAGAATCGACTGGCAGACTTCTATACATTCTCCACAGATATAGGCATTATCGGGCCCCTCTACCAGAGGGCCGACTTCGCGATAACTTTTTCTACAGAAAGAGCAGTTCGCATTTTTCTTACCAGAAGAATTACGTTTTCCAGAGGTGATATCTCGTCCGGTGGGCATAGCTTCCCTTCAACGGTGTCAACTAAATTATGGCGTTCAACGTCCAGTGAGTTTTGATTCTGCCTCCCTGCAAATCACTCGATAGGTATAACTTGTGAAATGAGTTCCTCATTTAGAATCAGAAATAAATATCAGAGGCAATCAATCGGGTGATACAGTCGTTTCCAAACAGGAACTCGATGAAGCACAGCTGACCTTCAACCGGGATGTTGCTGGTCACTCACATCTGGAGAATCGGACAACTCGTCTTTCTTCTCTTGTTCCGGATTGTTATCGGATGAATCAACAAGCCGTTTTTTGATGGATCGGAATTCGTCGTCGGTAAGGTCACCTTCTCGTTGCATTTCTGCGAACTGGAGCAGTAATTCACGCGCATCGACATGACGATCTTCATTTTCCCTAAAACGTCCTACGATCCATACTATTACCCAAATCAAAAAAATGATTAGTAAAACTGCCAGGCACCACTCAACGGCGTGTCCGTCAAAGAGTTCCTTAAACAGCTTCTGCTTAGCCGCCTGATTTCCCTGTAATAAATAATTCTGAGCCACTTTAAAATCAGCAGAAGGAAATCTCGTTCTGCCTTTCCTAGTTTAAACCTGCGACAGTCACCTCGATCGCGTCCCTTTGAACGTGAAGTCCATCTGAACGCTGCTGAGCTTTTCTTCATTATTGGAAAGAACCATAATTCAGGCAAGCCCTGTTGGGGCTGAGTGCCTTGGCAGTGGTTTAAATGAACTTGCATATCATGCGCCAAAGTCGAGCAAAATACGGTAGTAAATCAAAACAGGTGTTCTGTGGTGAATCGCATGATTGTGGCATTTTGGAATAAACCACCTCAAATACAGGGGTGATTGGGTTTTTCCAGAAGCCTGAAAGGCAACCGGGCCACAGCAGGGAGTGGGTACACCCGAACACAGAGAGCACTCACAGTTCCAGCGAATCTGGTAAGACTTACATTGTCGATATTACCTTAAGTTGAACGAGAATCATTATTTGGGAAGTGACGAATCGCCAGAGAACTGTCGCTCACGGGTGTGCCTTGCATTGCATACCAGACTCATCACTTTTATGATCTCTTCTGCCAGTAACTACGTATAATAAAAGTCTGCCTGCTCGGCAGTGAATTTTGATTTATGACTTATAACTACCGGTTTTGAATTTCAGGGATTACGAATGGACTTTGAAAAACGTCTTAAGCACGCGATCAATAAGGGGCGTGCGGCCAAAGATGAAGAAACCCGGCAGGAAGTCGGTAAGAAGATGTCCGAGGAGGAGTTTCGTAATCTTCATCTTCAGTACCGACTCGAACTGACTGACCACATTGATAACTGTCTGAAGAAACTGGCCGATCACTTCCCCGGTTTTCAGTTCAATACAGTTATGGGTGAAGAGGGCTGGGGATCCCGCATTACCCGCGATGATGTCAATCTGTCACGTGGCAAGGCACAGACACTGTACAGTCGGCTGGAAATGATTGTCAGGCCATTTACAGAAACACATATTATTGAACTGGTTGCTAAAGCAACCATTCGCAATAAAGAGACCTTTAACCGCTCGCATTATCAGTTTATTGCAGAGGCTGACATTCAGTCTTTTCAGGATCTCATGGACTTGTGGATCCTGGAATTTGCCGAACAGTTCTCTTTTCAGTCGTAATAAACGAACTCTATTCCTATCAGCTTGATCAAGATATCAGAGAAACAGGGGTAACAGCAGATGAGTCGTCACGCGGATTTCTCACAGGTTATGGATCGTGGTGCAGTGGCGATTATTCGCGCTCCCTCCAGTGAATTACTGGTCGATGTTTCCAAAGCCATCTATGCCGGGGGCCTGGATGTGATTGAAGTCACATTCACCGTCCCCAATGTCCTGGATATTCTGGCTCAGGTGAAACGTGAGATCGGCGACAAGATCCTGTTGGGGGCCGGGACGGTTCTGGACCCGGAATCAGCGCGGGCTGCGATTCTGGCCGGGGCGGAGTTTATTGTGACTCCGACTGTGAATCCAGATGTGATCGAGCTCTGTAACCGTTATGATAAGCTGATCATGACGGGCGCGTTTACACCCACCGAGGTGCTGACTGCCTGGGAATCCGGGGCGGACATAATTAAGGTCTTCCCGGCTTTTGTCGGTGGCCCCGAGTATCTCAAAGCCCTGCACGGTCCCCTGCCCCAGATCCCGCTCATGCCTACAGGCGGAGTCGATCTGGAAACGCTGCCTGCCTATATGAAAGCAGGTGCCTGTGCCGTCGGTCTGGGTAGTTCGCTGGTGACGAAACAGATGGTCGCTGATGGCGATCTGGAAGGGATCCAGAAGTTGACCGCTGAATACATGGCCAAAATTGCCGAGCTTCGCAAAGCCTGATTCAACAAGGCTTTATAAATAACTGACCAGTCTGGCCATTTAAGTCTGACGGGTTGGAGCAGTACTGATACAACTGTTTCAGCCCGAAAGATCGTCTCAAGTCGTAAGATCCGAATGGACGATATTTTCCGATAGTCGGCATTCGGTCTACTAGTGGTCCGTCGATTCTGAATTGACGGTTCAAGCGACGCCAGGCGAGCGTACGGCCCATTTCAGGCTGCTTGTCATGCCAGAGTTCGATCCATCACTAGTATTCCCGTACGTCATGGCTGTTGGATCAGTTACCATAATCGCAGGAGGGGCTCCAGGGCAGGATGGCCTGATTCTATTGTCATCCAGCCATGGAGGTGCATTGGCATGAGACTATTTTCACTACTGGTAATCAGTTGCTGTATCTGGAGTGGCGCTGCAACTTCTGTTTCTGCAGCGACGGCACCGCCTGTCTTTACCAGTAAAACGCAGTTCCGGATTCCTTATCACTACGATCAGGCGGAAATTGATCGTCTGGGGGCCCGGGAGATTCGTCTCTATGTCTCGACTGATCGCGGAGTCAGCTGGAATCATCAGCAATCGGTCTCTCCTTCGACGCGGAAATTTCCTTTCACGGCGACCCAGGATGGCGAATACTGGTTCTCGGTCCGGACACTTGATGCCAATAATCAACTGCACCCTTCGGGGCGCGTTTTCGAACCTGGTCTGCGTGTGGTCATCGATACCACCCCTCCCCAGCTCGATCTGGATCTGAAACAGGTTTCTCCGGGAAAAGTTCAGCTGATCTGGAACGCTGAGGACAAATATCTGGACCCTACGAAACTGGTTCTGGAATATGCCCAGAATGGGAGCCAGGACTGGCAACGTGTGATTGTTGCCCCTAACAGCCGAGGTCAGACGACCTGGTCAATTTCGCAGGGGGGCGTTGTTTCTGTACGAGGCATGATCAAAGACCGAGCGAACAACGTGGGGAGCAGCCAGAAACAGATTCGCGTCGTGGCTGCAGCCAGCCGCACATTACCCAAGCCGAAGCAGGATCTACCAGATTTCAATCAGCCGATCGCGCAGGGATCGCTTCCCGATCAGAGTCTAACACAGAACGATCCGGGTTCACCGGCTCCTTATTCCAGTCTGAAGCAACCCGGTCAGCCGGAACAGCCTGGTGCGCTTGAACCATCTACTCCGCTGGCGAATCGTCAGATGCCCGGGGTCTTTCCCCGAGAGGGACAATTTGATCCCGCTCCACCAGCGGGGGCTCCCGTCCAGGATTCGGTCAAAGGACAGTACGTTGCCGACGATCCCGAAAAACGGCCTGCATATGCGAAAAACCGGTATCCGATGCCTGCTCAAAACTGGTCGGCTGATCGGAAACAGGTATTGAACGGGACTCAGTTCCAGATCGGTTTCCAGGTCGACGAGGTTGGACCTTCGGGAGTGGGAGCTGTCGAGCTTTATATTACAGAAGATAATGGCCAGAAATGGTATAAATACGGTGAAGACCCCGATAAAAAGAGTCCCTTCCAGGTCGAAGTTCCCAACGATGGAATTTACGGATTTACCCTGCGGGTTCGCAGTGGTGCCGGGTTGGCCGATGCCCTGCCCAAGTCAGGCGAAAAGCCTGATGTGGTCGTTGTGGTAGACCGTCAGGCGCCGGTGATTCAACTGGACCCAGTGGTTCAGGGAGTGGGGGGGGAAGCGAATAAAGTCACGATTTCCTGGAATATCAGCGAGCCTAACCCTGCAGAAAAGCCAATCGCCATCAATTACTCGACCCAGCCAGGTGGTCCCTGGGAGCCGATTGTGGAGTGGCAGGAGGACCAGGGGCGGTTTACCTGGTCGGTTCGCCCCGGGAATCCTTCCAAATTTTATCTGCAAGTTGTTGCGAGAGATGCCGCCGGCAACATCTCTCAACAAGTGACACCTCAGCCGATCGTAGTCGACCTGACGAAACCGTCAGGTCGGATCGTGGATGTGGAAGTTCTGAGCAGAAAGCCTTCTTACTAAGCCTGCTCTGATTTTTCTTCTTTGGGTTCGGAACTGGGAACTTCGAATTTCGGAGCAGTGAATTCTTCCGAACGTTCTTCCGGTTTGGGGCGTGGTGTTTCAGGCTGAGAATGTGAGTAAGAAGCCTGATTGACTTCGTCCTCGATACCACTCACTCCCTTTTTGAATTCGACAATCCCCTTACCCAGGCTGCGTGCGACTTCTGGCAATCGTTTGCCAAACAGCAGCAGGGCAATAATGCCGACAATAATCATTTCATAACCGCCAGGCATACCCAGAAAGGCGGGGACGGCATTGATGTGTGTGATGGTCTGGAACATGTTTTAACCTCTCAATTATCATGAAGGTGATGAAGGTGTTCCGCAAATTGGAAAGCACTGTGCACCTTGTGGCGATTGGAAACTGAATTCAACCTCTGATTCGCGCAGTCGCGGTTCGTCAGCCTGACTAGCTGTCTTTGGAGGAATCCTGCGAAGAGATCTTTGAGGAATCGTCATCGGATTCCTCCCCTTCCTTCGCTCCTTTTTTGAATTCGACAATGCTTCTACCGAGGGAATTCATCACGCCGGGCAGACGTTTGCCAAACAGCAGGAGAACAATTCCCAGAATAATGACGACTTCAATCCAGCCAGGAAAGCCAAACATACTAACGGTCCCGTTAACTTCTATGAATCGGTCGAGGTAGACGATTCCGTGAATCTCTGTAATCCGGTTCTTTCAGTGAAATGGTAACAGATGGAAGCTTCACCGAAAATGAACACCAGCATAGTCGGGATGTTCCAATCGGGTATGCTCTGCCGGCGGCAGGGAGAGATCAGGAGGAAATCTAATTCCCGCATGATGGCCCTGCGAAACGATATCTCGAAGGAAATCCCAGTGATGGATATCCACTCGGTTTGCCCGCAGGAGAGTCGCAGGAGGATTGAGCGGTAAGTAATTAAATCATAACCGCCCAAACGCGGCTGTCAACAGAATTTAAGGGCTCATTTCTGCTGAATTTCTATTCCGTATTTAAAAATGAGAATCCTGCGGGTCGTAACCGACTCCGGAGATCCTCCGTATAGCGGAAATTATCCCCTGTTCTTAACCTGTTGTCGCATCAAGGGATGTCCGTTGGAGTAAAAGCTGCATTTCGATCCACTGACTTTGCCTGGCAAACGTATCGAGGGAGGCATTCCCTGAGGCTGCTGACTCTGCACAGCAGTCGACGAACTCGTTCAGCGACCATTTGCCACTGGACACCAGTGGGGTCTGCCAGTCTAAAACCTGGTTGTCCCCAAACTGTGCAAATAAAGGGGCGATGACGTCCGGGAGTTCATTGAGCAGCGGGTGATGGCCGACTGCCCTGCTCCAGTATTTGGCGTTTGAATCGTCGGGCTCACGGCGGTGCATGATGTGATGCCAGTAGTCACCAGCACGATGTCTGCCGTCATGTTGCACCGACTGCGAATATTGATGGCTTTCCTCGAGGTAATCATGGATGCAAAGCAGGCCAGCTTTCACGGCTTTAGCATCAGGGCGGGAGCTGATATTGGGCAGATCCTCCTCTGGCTGATATGCCTGCAGGAGTGAATAAAGCCACTCGTATTCCGAGCCGGGTTCGTGAGGAGCCAGCTCCGGTAAATGTCGGGGGAATCCATGATAATCGTCGAGGTCGATCACGGCATCAAGTATCTGGCAGTCCGCTTCAGCCTGAATCAGTTGAATGAATGCCTGCCAGAGCAGATGGTTGTTGGCTTTCAGATTCTGCAGGTTCTGTAAGTCCTCTTTTCTGAACAGGACCAATGCATGTTCCAGGGGATTCAAGGCCAGGGATGCAGCAGTGGGAGTCAGTGTGTCCCACGCCTGACCAAAGAGCGTCGCTCCGTTCAAACGGCACACGATCAGACTGTTATGCGGAGTTTCCAGTTGACCCGATACCAGTGGATGCGGCAAGCCGCAGTCTGAAATAGGAAAATCCAGAAATCCCACAAAATCAGCTGCTGTCTGCTCACAGAGTCCGGTGATGTCTGCCGCTGACAGATCACAAGTCTGATTCTGAGGAAAGGCTCCAGCTTTCAGTGTGGATCCTTCCTGGGGCACTGGAATTGTTGCTGAGTATTGCTGCGGTAGAAAAAGCTGGATCGTGGCTGCCATGGGGATTCACTTTTACGGGTTAATTCAGATCGTTCGACAGCCTTACCCTAACGGATTTTCTCCTGCACTGAAAGTCAATACAAGACTTTAGAAGCTGGTTCATTCCGGAGTGAAACAGCAGAGCTGACCGTTCTCCAGCGTGACGAAAATGCGGCCATGGGAATCGATGGCGGTCCCCCCTTTCACAGCCAGTGCTGGCAGAGGATGAGACCAGAGATCGGTTCCTTCTCCGATGTCGATGGCGGTGAGGAACGGCTTCTCTGGTTGTTGGTCGGGATGTCCGGCTGTCAGCAGTGTCTGGGGAGACACAATGAAACTGGTGAAACGCCGCTGCTGCTGATCTTCCCAGAGGTTTTTACGTTTGATTGCCTGTCCCGTTCTGCGTGCCCGCATACTCAGCCAGCGGGCGACCTCTTTTTTCTCTTTAGGAGCTCCGGGAGGCAACGCTTCCTTGAGCGTCAGGTTGGTAAATACACTGCCTTCATAACTGGCATCATGCACGAGTTCCCTGCGGTCGGCGAGGGTATGTTCGATCGACAGGTATTTGCCATATTCAGGATAGTAGGGATAAAAGGCGGTACGGTATTGAGAGGTGACCTCGGAACGCGGCGCGTTGAGGCACTTAAGAGTTTTGAGATCATAACGGGCAAGCTCATACACGCCTCCGGCCAGGAAACGGAGTTCATCGTCAGCTACATACAGGCTTCCCTGCAGGCTGATGCCACTGTTGACCGTGGGGGACAGAACTCCCGAGGTATTATTTTCCTGCTTGAGTTCTCCTGAGATAGGATCCAGGGCAACCAGGTGAGTGCCGTCAAAGTGAGCGATACCCGCTGCTGCGTATAAGGTGTTATCGTGGACGACGACTCCACCGGAAACGGGCCACGTCGAGATCAGCTTACCATACACGGGGATCCAGCGGACTGTGGGAGCCACGCGAAATGACCAGAGTGGTTCGCCTGTTCTGGCCGCATACGCATAGACGCGTCCGTCAGCTGAGCCCACAAACAGGCGGTCCTGTGCGATTGTGGGAGGATAGTAGATCGCTCCGCCGGTATAGCGTTTCCAGACCGGTTTCCCTTCCAGGTCGAAAGCAGAGATTGCCCCATTGCGGTCTCCGACAAAAATCAAGTCTCCTGCCACAACCGGGGCTGTAGGGAGAGCGTTACTGACAACTTTCGTGGTCCATACCTGTTTTGTTTTCACGGGGATTGCGACGTTGGTGCTGGAAGATTGTCGGGCATCACCTCGGAAAGCGGTCCAGTCCTGTTCACTCGCTGAAAGTGGTTCAACTGTTTCCAACTGATCCGTGTATCGGGTAAGTCGCGGGGGCGTTTGTGCAGCGGGAGTGGACGAATTCTGTTCCGGGCCCAGACTGATGTGACCATAAAGCGAAAGTTCGCAACCACACATCCAGGGGCCCCAGTACAGTAGTCCGTTCGAGACGATCACGCCATCCTGACAGGGGGGCCGCATCGGGGCGATATGCTGCGCTGAATCGGTGGCCGTTTCCAGTCGGACAGTACCGCCTCTGGTTCGGAAAAAGATGCTGTCGACGCTACCGGTCGCCCGGGTACAGGCACGGCGGGTGGGGAGTGCCGCGAGGACGTCACCCGTTGCGTAGTCCAGCTTCATGCCTGTCTCTTTGGGGCCGGCTGCATAGATGCCATCCTTTCTGAGCACCAGTTGCAGATTTCCATGCTCTTTTTCCCACATCAGGTAGCCATCGGCCGCAGAGGCGGAAACAAGGTGTAGCCGTTGTGGACCAGCAAAAAACAGGTAGTCATCGCTGCATTTCAGATAGGTGGTGGTAGCGTAACCCGTCACATAATGTTGTGCACGCTGGTTGGAACCGATTGAAGCCAGAAGCTTGGGATCGTTGTTCTTCCACAGTTGTTTGCCCTTTTTCGTCTCCAGGCATGCCAGGAATTTATCTGGGCAGTAGTAGAAAATGCGTCCGTTTTTCATACAGACGCCCCGGCTGTCTATATAGTCCTGATCTTTGAAGTGCCAGAGGATCTGTTTGTTGCTGATATCGATCGCCACGAAAGTTCTGCCGAAGCCGAATGCATTTTTCGGATCGGAATAATCATGGCCCTTCCACATGCCCCAGGGCCAGTGCCCCAGTCCACGCCGTGCTGATTTCTGGGTATCGACTTTGACCTCTTTATTTCCGACCAGTGCATACAGCACGCCATCCTGCATGCCCATCCATTTCCAGACCGGTCCATCAGAGAACTTCTGATCGATCACGATTTCATCCCTGATCTTGCCGGTTTCACTGTCGATGATTTTGCAGGACTTATCATCGGCCATGTAAAGGGCATCGGGAGTGCCAATCATCGTGTTACGGTGAATCATGAATCCCTCAGGCAGAGGACGTTTCCAGAGGATCGTGCCGTTAAAGGCATTGATGCACATTAAAGTATTCAGAATGGCATTCTGATTCTGTTTGTGTGCGATATGCCCGAAGGCTTTGAAGACTTTCCCCCCCCGCTGCCACCGAAACTTCGGGCATGGGGGAAAATTTAGGATCGGCCAGAAACTGAGTGCGGTAAGGAGCCCGCGCATTCTGATCTTCTGACTGAGGATTGTTGTCGGGACGGTGATAGGGATGCGTCCAATCATCGTTGCCTGCTGGAATCGGTTTGGTGAGTTCTCCCTCAGAATGATAAGCGGTTCCCTGTGGACGCAGGACTCGGAGAATTTCTGCACGAGTCTGATCATTCTTAAGGGGGACTGGTACCAGGACGACATCGGCCAGATTACTGGCAAGGGCAATTGAATTATTGGTTCCCGCATCAGCAAACAGACGACTTCCCAGATAACCCCGTTGATCTGCCAGCTTGCGGAGTTCAGCCAGTTGTGCTGCATCAGAAGACTGGAAATAGATCTGAAATTGAGTTTGTTCAATGAGTCGATTGATCTCAGATACCTGTTGATCCGGGAGCGGTCCCAATACGACGCAGATACCCTGTTTCGTGTTCAATTTGGGGAGGCAGGCTTCCAGGAATGATGAACTCTCTTGCCCGCTAACAGCGGGTTCTTTCGAAAAGGTGGGAGACGATACTCCGATCAACATCAGAAAGAGGAACAGGAAACTTGAAGTCCAGTATTTCTTCATCTGAAATCTCCATTGATCAGGTATGGATTTCCGGGGAAACAAGTTGTCGTCTCAGCCAGCTTTGGGGAGGCTGTCTGCTGGCTTTATCATGTCTGTAAGAAATCAGATATTCAAAGAGAATCCTGAATAATCTGATGTTTTTATCTGAGTTCTTACATTCGATTTGGGGGCTGAATGGATTGAAAAACAGTGCTATCAGTTCAAATCTGGCTGATCCAACTGCTGTTTATGTGGACGTATGGTTACGCTTCCGGGTAAAATCGGCGCGATCTTGAGAAAATTGGAATTATCGGCTGGTTAAAATGTAAATTCTGTGAACAATAAAGCCAAATCTGCTCCCCAGTCAGGTCTGGGTCAAACGTGATCTGGCTGAGTCGGAGTGCATCGGTTTAAGCTGAACAAGGGGACCTGTTCAAAACTTAAGCCCTGACGACTGGTGATTTTATTTCAGGTCACTGGCGGTATTCTTGTATGAATCACATCTTACCTGATTATTATGTGAGTGAAGCAACATGGTTTTATCTTTCCCTGTTGCTGACGCTGGCGGTCTTTTTCCGATTTGACCGGATCTTTTCGCTGCGCAATCTGGACCTGATTCTGCTCCTCTTAATTTCGCCGGGTCTTTTATTCCTGGGTGACTACCCCGTGGTTGGTAATTTCTGGCTGTTCGTCGGGACGGGGCTGTTCGTAATCCGGATGAGTATCGACTGTCTCTTTCAGCGGCGTCCTCGCGGCGAACAGAATTTAAACAGCTTTGGAATGGCGTTTCTCTGTGTCTCGATCTTTGCGTTTTTTGTCGTGCGCGTGTTCACAGAAAACCCAGCACCAGATACGATCCAAACAGTTAAACAGGCTGACAGTCTGCTGAGTATGCAGGATGCCGGTAATGTCTCAAAAGCTCAGCCTGCTGAAGCTGGTCCAACCGCAAGACTGCTGGCTGCTCCAGTGGTTCCCTTCTCCAACGCGGTCGTTACCGGGACCCTGGATCACGCGACTCTGGCTGCTCGCATCATGGCGATTCTGGCGCATGCGTTTGTGGTTGTGGGGCTGATTATCATGGGGAAGGTCCATTTTGCAGACACGCAGGTGGGCCTTGCGATGGCCCTGCTCTATCTGCTGCTCCCCTGTACCGCGTATGACGTCAGTAAAGCCAACCATGTGTTGCCAGCGGCACTGCTGGTCTGGGCATTCGTAACGTATCAGAAGCCGATTTTGTCCGGAATTTTCATGGGGCTGGCCTGTGGTGCGATGTTCTTCCCAGTCTTCCTGCTGCCTCTCTGGGCCAGTTTCTACTGGAAAAACGGCCTCAAGCGATTTGTACTTTCCGGAACTCTGGTGGCTGTGGTCCTGCTGGGCAGCCTGATTCTGACATCAGTTGATCGTTTCTCTTTCACGCAGCAGACGATCGGTTCGATCAACTGGTCCGTGCTGAAGTTCGAAGGAGGCCAGCATATGCCGGGCTTCTGGAGTACGTACGATTCGGCGTATCGCATCCCGGTATTTGTGATTTTTGTGCTTTTGATCACCTGTCTGACAATCTGGCCCCGCCGTAAAAACCTGGGACATTTGATGTCACACACGACGGCGATCATCATTGCCACCCTGCTCTGGTATCCGCAGCAAGGAAGTGTCTATCTGCTCTGGTATCTACCGATGCTGCTGATGGTCGTCTTCCGACCGCGTCTGCTGCATACGACCCAGAATTATGAAGTGGATCGCAATCAGCAATCCGGCGAAAAGCCGAGCTCACGCTTCCAGGACTCAGTCAGTATTGCGAAGCACACTTCGCAGTAACCCGCTCTCAGTGCTGTCCGGAATATTCAGGATCCAAGTGCCGGGAAACAGGTGCAGTCTCTGACTGCGGCTGATTCTGACGGGCCAATAAAGGGGCCTCAATTTCCGGGTTGGTAAAATTCGTCTTGGTACCGACGATATACATGGGCCGCGCCCGGACCTGATCATAGATGCGAGTCACATACTCGCCCAAAATTCCAATTCCCAAAGCATTCAGGGCACCAAAGAACGAGGCGGTAATCGTGGTCGATGCCCAGCCTGGAATTGCCAGCCCGGTGAACAGTTTGTGGTACAGCACAAATGAGATCAGAGCGAGACAGACCAGAGTGGAAAGAGCAGCAATCAGATAGAATATGGTCAGAGGCAGGAATGAGAATGAGAAAATTGCCGTCTTGGCCAGTCGACAGAGTTGTACGAAAGAAACACGGGGGTTGTCATCGTACCGTGCCATTCGCTCAACCTGGATCCCGGTCTGTCGGTATCCAACCCACGAACGCAGACCAGGGAAATACCGGTCACGGTCATTGAGCTGTGCGATTTGAATCGCAACTTTGCGATCAATCAGACCAAAATTGCCGGCATCACGGGGGATAGGTGTATGGGAGATTTTATTTAGTAGTTTATGAAAAGTCTGGAATGCCCAGCGTTTGAGACGATTTTCTTTACGCTTGGTTCGAACGGCGTAAACGACGTCATAACCGGACTGCCAGGTTTCCACGAAGTCCACAATCGCGGTCGGGCTGTCCTGCATATCGGAGTCCATGATCACGATGGCGTCGCCGGTTGCGTGCAACAGCCCCGCCTGCACGGCGGCCTGGTGGCCAAAATTTTTAGCGAAGTGCAGTACCCTTACCCGGGGATTGAGCTCAGCTAACTCATCGAGTATCTGCCCGCTTTTATCTGAGGAACCGTCGTTGACGAAGATGATTTCATACTGACTGCCTACGGTTTGTAGAGCCTCCTCAACAGCCTGCTGCAGTTCCGCAAGGACGCTTTCTTCATTGAACACGGGAAGTACGACTGAAATCAGTACGTCAGTGACCGGTTTGCGGGCAGAATCTTTCTTCGACTGGATATCACTGGCCGCGCTCATTTGATTAGAACTCCTACCAGGGACAATCCAAAGGGAACACCTGTGGAATGAATCAGAGTGCGTTCAAGCTTCGCACACGACATGAGACAGGAATTTGTGAAGCGGGAGACACGATTGAAACGGGGGGGCGAGTCATCTCTTTTATTGAACAAGCGGTCCTTGCCACGAGCCAAAATCGCGGGAGCCAGTGTAAAGGAGTTCCAGTGAGTCACCCATTTCACTTTTAAACCTGCCTGCTGGGCATTATCCCGAAAACGCGCTTTTGTATAGCGACAAAAGTGGCCCAGCTTGCGATCCCAGTCGGAGTAGAGCCAGGGGTAAGCAGGAACGGTAATGATGATACCTCCACCCGGTTCCAGCGTCTCGGCTGCATTGGTGAGGAGTTGCACCGGATCTTCCACATGCTCCATGACATCCAGTAAGAGGACTGCTTTCGCTGATTCTGGATCAACGGGCCAGGGCTGGCTCAATTCATGGACGTGCAGTTGATCCAGTCCACGGGAACGACCATATTCCACAGCTGCTTCCATGAGGTCAAACCCAACGACATCATATCCCATGCGATTGAATTCAAGCAGATTTCGTGCTGAACCGATCCCCCCCTCTATCAGCAGCCCGGGGGCGGGGAACTCTCTGGTCAGGATCTCGGTAACCAGTTTCCGTTTGGAAACATGCCACCAGTAATTGTCCTCAAGTTCAATTAATTCAGTCAGATGTGCCGGGTCCACGTGATCAGATCTCAATACGAAATAACGTTGATGTCATGAGTTCAGATGACTCTGAGCCAAGTCAGGGTAATCAGTAGAACTAGACAGTTTCCATATGAAATGTCTGTTTTTTGTATTGGATACAAAATATATATTTTAACTATAGTGCTTATGATGTCTATAGTGTTGTCTGGTGATGTGTAATTGCATAAAAGTACTGTAATTATGTGGAGTTGTTGGGTGAGTGACCTGCCAGACAGACAGTTTTCCCTGGGGGCCTGGTTTGCCAGTATCATTTTGTTATTTCTGGTCATTCTGTGTGTCCCCCTGTTTATCAGAATGCCGCTGGCAACTGATGTCGTGCTTTACGATGTGCAGGCTGAGACGGTGCTGGATGGGGGGACGCTGTATCAGGACATGTTCGAGACCAATCTGCCGGGCATTGTCTGGTTGCACATGCTGATTCGACCGATCATTGGTATGAGTTCTGATGCCCTGCGGTGTGTCGATCTGCTGTTTTTTACCGGATCGGTGACCTTGTTGGCCTTCTGGAGTCGAAGAAGTCAGCTCTCCATGACGGGTATGCTCTGGATCGCCATCGCACTCTATGCCTTTTATTTCTCTCTCTCGGAGTGGTGTCACTTCCAGAGAGATACCATCATACTGCTTCCTTCGTTGGGAGCACTCTGGATGAGGCGAAAACAGCTCGATCGCCTGCTCGCAGACAAACAAATCAGAGTCGCATCGATCTGGGGCTGGGCATTTCTGGAAGGTTTGCTCTGGGCAACTGCATTCTGGATCAAACCTTTTGTCGCGGTTCCCGCATTATGCGTCTGGCTAGGGTCTGTCTGGTTACTGGGGCAGTGGCGGCGTTCTCTACTTGACCTGACAGGATTATTGTCAGGGGGACTGTTTCTGGGAGCAGCCGGCATTGCCTGGTTATGGCAGTCAGGTGCCTGGCCCTGGTTTCTGGAAACGTTTCTGGAGTGGAATCCGGAATACGTCGCAGCACGGAAATCTGGCTGGACAGTGATGCGGTTTGCCCAGTTTCTGTATCGATTCTATCCCTGGTTTCTGCTGAACCTGATAGCGATTCCGCTGGCGCTGATCATGTTGAAAGACGGCTGGAAAGCACGTCGCAAGGCTGAATCTGAAGACGTTTCCAGTCCTGCTTCTAGAGATCAAAGTCTACTGGCACTGATGTACCTGGGTTGGTTGTTTCAGTCGATGGCATTTCAGCATCTGTTTGATTATGTCCATCCCCCTGCTCATCTGCTGGCGATCACGGTGATTGGCGGCTATCTGGGCAGTCGTTACAGTCAACATGCTTTAGGTTGGGGCTGGAAATCAGGAATGGCCCTGTTTCTGCTGCTGGTGGTCCTCACTTTTCCTGCGTTTAAGCCTGATCGAGCCCGCTTGTGGAAGACCTGTCTACTGCAATCCAGCGATGCAGAATTAAAGTCGAAGCTGGCATTACTGGTCCAGGTCGACTGGGAAGATCTCGCTGCCGTCCGGGAGTATCTGGCGGAGCAGCAGCTCAAAGACCGCGAGCTGCATTGTTACAACAGTACTTTAATTTATCTCTATCCGGAATTAGGGTTGCAGCCAGCGACGCGCTTTGGATTTTTCGATTCGGTACTGGTCTTCTGCCGCAAGCACCGCGGTGATCTTCACCAGGCGATTCAAGACAGCCCGCAGAAATTCATCGTGACCGATCTGATCGAGAGCGGGTTTAACAGGGAAACAGCACTCGCAACTGCGGAAAGTCCAGAAAAGAAAGTGCCGCCTCAGTACCCCGTCAGTCTCAAGGGAGCCTATCCCTGGTCTCAGCCCGTCGTGTTTCGATCGGGACGCTATCTGGTACATCGGGTAGAACGTCCCCTGGGGAAATTCATCGGCGGTGGTTTTGTACCGACAGAATCGGACGTACAAAAATTCCTGCAGCGACAAAAAGAGAGTACATCAGAGAACAACGATCGAAAGAATGATTGATCGATCCTCGTCTATATCAAGTCTTATTCGGCTTGCGGTTTAGAGTCTGAACGGAATGCTTTTACCAGCAGAATGCATAATATTGCCAGGGCGGTGAGAGAAATAACACGACCAATCTGAAAGCCGGGTGGAACGAAGCTCAGTTGAACCTGATGCTGACCAGGTGGCAGAGGAATCGCTCTCAAAGAGAAATCCGCGGGCAGGACTGGTAGTTCCTGCTGACCGAGTCTGGCAGTCCAGCCGGGGTAATAAATGTCGGACAGGACCAGGTAGCCTGGCGCGTCAAGATCCGCTTGAAGACTCAGTAAATTGGGGCCGTTTTCCAGGATGGTTGCCGGTTGAAATGCCTGTCTGTCTCCCTTGGGGAGGACATCCTGTCTCAGTAAAACCTCAGCACGTGGTTTTACTTTCGAAATGGCTGCTACGATTTTCTTACTGGACTCCTCGTCCTGAAACGCACGGGTTTGTCCGACCAGGTAAGCACGGGGAAGCGGGTTTTGGTTTTCGATAATCTGGAATGGAATCTGGCGTGGCTTTGATCCCCTGAGAGTGTATTCCGCAGGCACTTGACCCTGTAAAACCGTCTTCCAACCTTCCAGCTTAACGGGCTCGCTGGTTCTCAATACGGCATATTTGATACTCATCAGGTCAAGTAGCTGTGGTTCCGCTTTTTCAAGTTGCGGCGAGTCGAATCCTGCCATCATCCTGGCTGCATTGGGTTGGTCGAACGTGGCGGCTGCCAGGAGCCCGAGTCGCACCAGGGGCACTGGTTCATAACCTTGAACTTTTAAGAGTTGATTTTTCCAGGCCTCACGATCACTCAGCAGGTGCTGGTCAGCCAGTACACGGTGTTCCCCCAGGTTGTTCTTCAGGAATTGAACGATTTCTGTCTCTCCCCGGATGGATGATTGGGGGATCGTGCACAGGATGTTATTTGAATAGACCGAGAGTTCTCCGGTACAGATCAGGCAGAGGATCACGAGTCCTCCGAAAGCGGCCTTTCGTGAGAGGCTGGTGAGAAAAATCGCAATCGAGATGCCTAGCAGGGCTGTCAGCAGGTAGCCTGCCTGGATGTTGAACATCTTGTCTGGAGCCAGACTGACTTTAAGGCTCCCTGCAGACTTAAATATCAGATAGATCAGGATTGGTAGAACTGCAACAACAGCGATTCCTGCGAGCAGCCGCATGGTTCGACCTTTTGAGTTCTGATACAACAGCGAAATCCATTGAGATCCAAACCCGGCCAGCATTGCGACGACCAGGGTGCAGATCCATAGCTGACGACCAGGAATTCGAAACATCGATGCCCCGGGAATCAATTGATAAAACAACTTATAAAATGGAAGTGCGGGACCGAACGCCAGCAGAAAGGCGATCAGTCCAATCAGTGTCAGCCGGATCACGATTCGTTGTTGAAAGGAACTTAAAACTCCGACGATTGCCAGTAGCAGAGGCAAACAACCGAATGAGCAGATCGCTTCCCAGTAAAAGGTTCCGGGGCCGGTATACTGGTTTGGATTTCCCCAGACGAACGGGTCAATCAGTTGCAGCAGGCTGGCTGCATTCAGGCTACCTGCACTGAGGCTGGCCAGGTCAATTCCGCTGGAGCGGACTGCCTGTTTCGTGTAAATGAACACCGGGATCAGATCAATGGCGACAAGACCTGCTGTTAACAGACCTGCCGTCAACCAGCCTTTAATCCAGAGACCTGGTCTACTTGTTTCTTCCAGTTCGGTTACGGCACCCTGCTCGCTTTCAATTGGTTTCTTTTTAGAAAAGAGTTCGAGGATTGATTCAATGATAATCGCAGCTGTGAGGAACAGCAGCAGATAGTAGAGTTCCTGAACATGGCCGCAAAAAAATGCCAGAGAAATCACAATAACCACGAAGGGAACCGCTTTTTTACTTCCTGTACGCAGGAGTTCGTACGCGTATAAGATCCAGGGGAACCAGGCGATTTGTGTGACAGATGTAAAGTGCCCTTCGCCCGTTTTGGCAACAAAGTAAGGGGCTGCCAGGAAAACAATCCCTGAAAGCAGTGCACTGAAGAAATTCAACCGATATTTTCTGCCGAGCAGATACGCGCCCCAACCGGCCCACCAGTGATGTAGAACCAGTACCCAGCTGATCGTAGAAGCCGCATTGAGGAAAAAGAATATCCAGTTAACCGGGTAGAACAGAGACGCTTGTGGATTTCCCACCCAGGGCATGCCCAGCAATGACCACGGATTCCAGTAGGGAAACTGGTTGAATTGCTGGAGGCACTCGCGCTGATAGTCTTTGAAACCGATGAACGCGTTGGTCGTGTCGTTATATCCCTGGTTCTGGATACCCACCAGGACATCTGCCGGGTGACTCACGAGTACCTGAAAACAGACTCCCGAAACGATTAACAGAATCAGGGCCGCGATCACATTTTGAAACAGTCTGGACTTCATGTGTTTCTTTTCAGCATCACTGATTCGTTGACTCGCATTTTCATGGCGAGCTGGTTTGTAAAGAAACTGAAACGCTCCATTCGTTTCTGTAAGTGTAAATGAACAAATGCTGTTATGTGAATTTCAGCCTGTTCTGGTCCCGGTACATATCCAGGGAACGGAAGCGGGAAGGCTGCCAGTTGGAGAACATATAGCATTGTGCATGCCAAACTAAGCGGTTGTCTGGCATGCCTATGTGCTCAGTATGTCGGCAGATCAACCACGCTGGGGAGGTTTTAGTCCGTGGGGCTCCACGATCAGACCGTACATTTCAGGACGACGATCCGCCAGACGATCAATCACATGTTTATCCGGAACGCGGTCAACGCGTTTGTTGCGGGCACGCTCCGGGTCGAAGGTGGCATACAGAATTTCTTCCTCTCTCCCGGTTGAAGTGGCCAATGTTTCTCCGGCGGGGCCGCAGATGCGGCTCTTGCCGATGAACTGAAAGCCCCGCTCTTCACCGACCCGGTTGATGGCGCAATAGAAGATCCCGTTTTCCATGGCCCGTGTGTTGATGGCATGCTCGGCCACGCATTCTGCTCCGGTGGGCCAGTTCGTCGGCAGGATGATCAGATCAGCCTGCTGGAGTGTCATTACCCGGGATGACTCCGGAAACGCACTATCGTAGCAGATATTCACACCAATGCGTGCAGATGGGTGTTCGAAGACCTCGAATCCCCGGTCGCCAGGCGTCGCGAAGCGGTCGACACCGAGATAAGGCAAATGGATTTTTCGATATTTGCCGAGCACACCTTCACGCGTAATTATTACTGCCGAGTTATAAACTCCATGCGGAGCCTGTTCGAGCATTCCAATCACAACCGTCTGATTCAACTCTCGGCAGACCTGCTGTAATGTTTTCGTTGTGGGGCCTGGAATCGTTTCAGCCAGTGGCACTGCTTCCTGCAGGCTGTCAAAGCAGTAGCCGGTCAGTGCACACTCGGGGAACACGGTCAGTTCCGCTCCCTCGGAAGCAGTTTCGTGCATTTTTGCGATAATTCGATGGAGATTATCCGTTTTCTCCATCAGGGCGATATCCATCTGGACGCCGGCTATAATCATTCTGTTGCTCCCCTGCTCTAGATTGAGCTATTCCTGGTCTCGCTGAGTTTTTACCCGTGCGATTATAAGGGACCCAAGAAGGGGATACCATCCCTGCAAGTCAGGATACAGGGATTTAGAGACGCTCTGTGGTTTTAAAAGGCAATGCCTGCTGAACTGGCGGTTCTGATTTTTCAATCGGATTTGCCTGTTGCGGTGGGGGAATCAGCACACCCGAATCGACGAGAGTGATATAAGTCATTGTGAGCAGGATTGCATAGGCGACCGCGTTACCAAACAATCCGTTCCCAAACCATTTCAGTGCACTCCCCGCAGATTTTTTCAGACGAATGGTGACCCCTTTGCGTTCCACGCTGTAAACTTCGTCCAGAACGAGGTGGGAGAGAAAGCCCAGTGAGATACCACCGGCCATCAGAAATTTCACCGCGAAGGAATCGCTGATGTAGGAGAGGAAGACGGCTTCTCCGGTGATAATCAGGGCGGGGATGCTGTGAAACATGCCCCTGTGTACTGCGAATTTCGAGAGGATCGCTGAACCGCCGTAACGAACTCCCGCATAGGTAACGACCGCCATCAGGATCGCATCATCGGGATCTGCCCCTTTGCGAATCATGCAGCGCATGGCCATAAAGGAAGCGACGGCGGCAGTCAGGCTGAACAGTTCCTTGATGGGCCGTCCCGTTTCAGAATCGAGGTCTGGCAGCATACCGCCTACCCAGGTCAGTACTCCTGCCAGGATACCCTGAGTCGGGGTGAATCCCAGAAAGAGGGAGCCCACGGAGCCGTAAACGACTCCCAATAACCCGCTGACGCTGATGTGCTCCGTATAACCGGCCATGCAATTCTTCCCTGAAGTTGCGTTCTGTTCCTGAATGGATCGAATCAGTCCTTCCTGAGGAGATCCTAGCAAAGAACCGCAGCGAGAATCAATGCGACTTCTAACCCTGTTTTTTAGCTGGAAATCGGCTAGTTCTGGGCAATAATCTGCAGGACTTCGTCTTTGAGAGCGTCGTTGACGGCCATTCCGTTGCCAGTATAAATTGAAGGCTTGCCATCAAAGTCAATCCAGTGACCGCCGGCTTCTTCCAGAATGGGCAGCAAAGCAGCAGCATCCCAGGGGCTCAAGACGGGGTCCACCATCACTTCGGCACGACCAGTGGCCACCAGCATGTGGCCATAGCAGTCGCCCCAGCCTCGGGCGAGGTAGGAATTGCGACAAAGGTTTTCATAGGCCTTCTGCTTACCGATAGTTTCCCAGCGAGTCATGGTGGTGGTACAGAATACGGCATCAGAGAGTTGAGCTTTCTCTGAAACCCGGGCGCGACGTGGTTCCTGGTCACGGATTTTCCACCAGGCCCCATCTCCTTTGATCGCATAGACGACTTCGTCCAGAGCGGGGAAACGGCAGACGCCCATGACGAGCTTACCGTTTTCTTCCAGACCCAGCAGGGTTCCGAAGAGGGGCACGCCTTGTGTGAACGGTTTGGTGCCGTCAATCGGATCCAGGATCCACTTGAATTCGTTTGAACCTTCGACCGGCGGTAATTCCTCACCCATGATGCTGTCGTCAGGAAACGCCATGGTGATTTCTTCCCGCAACAATTCCTCTGCCCCGCGGTCGGCGATCGTGACCGGTGAGTCGTCTGACTTGCGATCTACCTTCAGTTCGGGGGACTGATAGTATTTGAGGATGAGCTCGCTGGCCTTTTCAGAGGCGGTCAGTGCAAGTTCCAGACGGGCTTTCAGTTCAAATTGTTCTGAGTGAATAGTCATGATAAGAAAAATGTTTCCTGAGGATGGTCAGAAGTTATCAGCAATTGTGAATGATCAGCGTGTCGCTGACACTTTGGTTGAATTATTCATTTTCCAGACGGTAAAGGTGCTCCCCTGCTTTTCTTACCAGGAGGATGCCTTCATCTTCACGGTCTGCGAATGATTCGACATCGATCGTATCGGGATCACGATAGCCGAGATTGATTTTCTCGCAGAGTTCGGGAGGAATCTGGGAAGCCAGAGTCACCTGGACCCGGGGCCGTTCGATGCCGTCTTCGAATGTCCCTGTACCACGGACATGAGTCGAATGGGCCAGAATGCCCCAGGGGTAGTCCTTAAACTGGTCCCACTGTTTGGTGAAGTAGTCGCGGACATGGTAGCCAACTTCGGAAATCAGCTTGCCATGAGTGACCGAAATTTCCTGCATGTGCGGGGCGTAAATGATCAGTTCACCCCCATCAGCGACTACTGGTTCCAGCTTGTACATACATTTGCCGGCAACCCAGAGTTCATCGTACATCAGGGGAGCACAGGAGAGTACCTGTTTGAATGGTTTCGGCTTCCGTTTGATGTGAATCTGGCCGGAGAGGTTGGCGGCTGATTCCCAGGCCGATTCCGGGGTTCCGTAAAACAAGCCGTAGAGCGAACTGTCTGGAGCGACGACGAAGGTAATACAGCGTTTCTCGTTAGGGATCATTGCTGCAGAACGGTTTACGACTTCGCGTACCGGCGTATGTTTGACGCCAATAATTCCCACGTTGGTAATCAGGGCGCCCAGCCAGTGGAAGAAGTTCAACAGGTCCGGACCGGAGATTCCCGGGAAGAAATATTTGCTGCCACCGGAGAAACCGACGACTTCATGTGGGAAGACGGGCCCCATAATCTGGAGCATATCGTAATCCCTGATGCGGGAATTGATCGTCACAGGGACTTCCATTTCCAGCAGGCCTTCGGAGATGGCTTTGGTATCTTCTTTGGTGAGCGTACCAATCTCAGTCAGACGTTCGGGGTTGTCCCACTCGTGGTTATACAGTCCCACGTCTTTGTATTCTGCCCGGCGGGCCGATTCTGAAATTCCCAGCAGGCGGCAGATGTCTTTCTCGGGCATGGGGGGATGCGTGCCCAGGGCAACCAGCACATCGATCTGTCTGGCAACAGGGCTTAACAGGCGATGGAATGTTGCAAACAAGAGAGGCAGAGGTGCGGTGCGGGTTGCATCCGGGATAATGAGCAGAATACGTTTATTGCGATAGTCTTCAACGGGAAGGTTCTCTTCGAACCATTGAATGACTTCCTGTTCGGTGAGGGTCTGGTGAGGTTGTTCCATTAGTCGCAATTGCTTTCAGGGGAGCCCACTGGTCTCTGATTCGCTTTACTGCAGGGGCTGACAGCAAAAAACTTATTATATAATCCATTTTCGAAAAAAGGAAATCGAGCGAAGGACTTGTGGGAGTCGTATATCACACTTTTTCCCGTTCGACCAGTCTGAGGGGGCTGAACTTCAGAGACTCTTGAATATAATGGAATGCTCAGAATCAATTTTTAAATGGAAGTCAAAAATTCATAAGAAAACCCTCCAGATAGACTGGTCAAAAGCGGCGTGGATCTAGTAACCTCGTAAGATGCGCTCTGCACGGGAGTTGAGGGTAAAACTTCAATAACCCACCCGGGCTGGTTCAGTGTGAAACGATCTGGCTGAGCGAACCTAACATTATAAGTTCCGACCGATACTAGCGTTGGTCCAGGAGCCATTCAGGACTGACTTATGCAGATAACTGGGAGTGTCTCAATAATGCGAGTTGCGTTTTGGGATCAGGCAGGAGGCCGTCCATGACGTTAGCAGAATTACTGGAAAATCAATTTCGTGCGGACATTCGTTTCCGTGGAGCGGCTTACATTGAAGCCGAACGGGTTGAACTGACGCGCGTGACCGCAGACCATGTGTTTGCGGTAGTCAGAGACGGTGTAGAGTATCAGACTCAGCTGTCCCGCGATGACGGCAATCTGAAGACCTATTGCACCTGCGATCAGTTTCAGAAGTTCAATGTCTGTAAACATCTCTGGGCATCTATTCTGGCGGTTGATGTAGCGGGTTACCTGACCGGTTCGGTCAAACCTGGATACATTCCTCCCTTTATCATCGAAAATACACCGATTGCCTTCGATGAAGAGGATGACGACTACGATTTCTCAATGCCCTCCGATTTCGAACTGGGCAGTGGTCGGTCTCGCAAATCAAAGTCGAGTGGGGAACAGTCGACGGCAGTGACTTCGCGTCCGCGACTGCGCGAGTGGGAAACGAAACTGGTTGAACTGAAAAATGATTTCGCCCTCACGCCGGTTCTGTCTAAAACCACGCAACAGGAACGTGAGATCTTCTACGAGATTGATGTAGAAGAAAGTCAGGAATCTGGACAACTGGTTGTGCAGACTTCACAGCGTCAGCGAAGAGCTAACGGTCAGTGGGGCAAGCTGAAGCCACTCAAGCTCAAAGTCGGCCAGCTGCAGGAAGTCGAACATGAAGATGATCGCCGGATTCTGGCGTACCTCTCCGGCGGGACACCTGAGCGGACCAACTGGCGAGCCCAGCAGACCGAAACACAAATGGCTGCGTTCCGCTATCGGGTGCCATATGAGCTTTGTGAGCTGATTCTTCCACTGATGTGCGGTACAGGACACGTACGTTACCTGGATCGACAGCCTGATGACGTCGATTCCCTGGTCTGGGATGGAGAGCATGCCTGGGAATTCCGGATGGGAGTTGAGCATGACCGCAAAGAATCGACGTGGAAGCTGAATGGTCATCTGAAACGAGAAAACGATACTCTGGAAATCACAGATGCACGTCTGATTGTCTCGGGAGGACTGGTACTGACCCGCGATAAAATCACGCCTCTGGAAGATTACGATGCATTTCCCTGGATCAAAATGATTCAGATGAATGAGACAATTGAAGTCGATGAAGGCGAGCAGCAGGAACTGGTAGACCGCCTGCTGGACATGCCTGTCCTGCCCCGACTGGAACTGCCTGAAGAACTGCATCTGGAAGAGATAACCTGCGATCCCAGTCCGGAGTTGCTGATCCATTCTCCGCAGAAGAAACGCTGGCAGCAGGATCGCCTGTATGGCGAGATTCATTTTAATTATCTGGACCATCTGGTCTCGGGGAGCAGCACCCAGTGGGCGATTGTGGATCGTCAGGAAAAACGCTGCATTCTGCGAAACCGCGAAAAAGAATCTCAAGCCTGGACACTGCTTCAGGATAGTGGTTTCCGTCGCCTGCTGGACAGGCGGATTCAGGGACGCGATGTGGAAATTGCAGCCCGTGATCTGGGGCGAGCAGTTCGCGAAATGATCAATGCCGGCTGGGTGGTTCGCGCCGATGGCAAACAGGTCCATCAGCCATCCAACATGATGTTCAAGGTCCAGTCCGGAATTGACTGGTTTGAACTGCACGCAGATATCGATTTTGAAGGTCAGACGGTTAAGTTTCCTGAGCTGTTATCAGCACTGGCCCGCGGTGATTCGTCGATTCGACTCGATGATGGCTCACTGGGGATCTTGCCGGAAGAGTGGATCGAACAGTACGGCATTCTGGCCGGATTAGCGGTTACTGATGAAGAGCATCTTCGGTTCGCTCCCAATCAGGTGGCGCTGCTGGACGCTTTACTGAGTTCACAGGAATTTGTTGAGACAGACGCCAAATTCGATGAAATGCGGGATAAGATCCGGAACTTTTCAGGGATTGCCCTGGATAAAGAACCAGCCGGATTCGAAGGAGGCTTGCGCAAGTATCAGCTCGAAGGTTTAGGCTGGCTGCAGTTCCTGCAGGACTTCCACTTTGGTGGGTGTCTGGCTGATGACATGGGCCTGGGTAAAACGGTACAGCTGCTGGCCCTGTTGTTACGTCGTAAGAAGGGCCGGGAAGGACATCTCCCTTCACTGGCTGTCGTTCCCAAGTCGTTGATGTTCAACTGGATGCAGGAAGCTGCCAAATTTACGCCTGAGTTGAAAGTTGTCGAGTACGCAGGCGGGGATCGAGGGAAACTGATCGATTCGCTGGAAGAGTACGATCTGGTTTTAACGACCTACGGCACGATGCGTCGCGATATTACTCAGATCAAGGATATCCAGTTCGATTATGCTGTCCTGGATGAAGCCCAGATGATTAAAAACTCGGGGTCGCAGGTTGCGAAGGCATCGCGGCTGCTGCAGGCAAAACATCGAATCGCATTGAGTGGTACCCCAGTGGAGAACCATCTGGGAGATCTGTGGTCGATCTTCGAGTTTCTCAATCCCGGCATGCTGGGACGCAGTTCGGTGTTCAAAGCTTACACCAACGACATCGAAGATAAGAATGCCCGGCTCCTCCTCGGGAATGCGTTGCGACCCTTCATTCTGCGACGAACCAAGGAACAGGTGGCTAACGAACTGCCCGACAAAGTTGAGCAGACGCTCTACTGCGATATGGGCAAAGATCAGACCCGTCTTTACGACGAACTCCGACAGCATTACCGGGACTCAATCCTGGGGATGGTCGAATCCAAGGGCCTGGGGAAAACCAAAATCCATGTGCTGGAAGCACTGCTCCGGCTGCGACAGGCAGCCTGCCACCCTGCTCTGCTGGAACGGGGACGTGCCCTGGATGCTTCGGCCAAGATGGATGTGTTGATTCCACACCTGGAAGAACTGATCGAAGAAGGTCACAAGGCCCTCGTCTTTTCACAGTTCACCAGTATGTTGTCGATCGTGCAGGAACACCTGGATCAGAAAGAGATCGTCTACGAATACCTGGATGGACAGACGCGCGATCGTAAAGAACGCGTCGATCGATTCCAGACCGATAAAGACTGTGGTGTGTTCCTGATCAGTCTCAAGGCTGGTGGTTTGGGACTGAACCTGACCGCTGCGGATTACGTCTTCATTCTGGATCCGTGGTGGAACCCGGCTGTGGAGACGCAGGCGATCGACCGGGCACACCGTGTCGGGCAGACTAAACGAGTATTTGCCTACAAGCTGATCTGTCGCAATACGGTGGAAGAGAAGATCACCGAGTTACAGCAGCAGAAACGCGAACTGGCCGATGCGATCCTGGAAGAAAACCAGAGCGTCCTGAAGAACCTGTCCAGCGAAGATCTCGAACTGCTGCTCTCTTAAACAGGGAGTCAGTAGTGCGAGTGATGTCTGCCAGCTATTCATCTGAGCGACTTATTTGTCAGCCGGTTTCTGATTGGCAAGGCCACGTGTGAAGGCTTCGTAGGCTTCACGGTATTCTTCCGGAACCGGCAATCGACGTGGCCCCAGGCTGTCGCTGGTTTGTTCTCTGGTACTGTTCCGGTTGCGGCGTGCCGCCCGGGGAGCGGGTTTGAGTGATTTGAGCATCTCTTCAAACTGCCGCTTACGGGCCAGGGACTCAGGAGACTGCTGGTTATTATCCTGCATTTGCAGTTGTTTCTGCAGCCGTTCAGAAAACTGTTTCATTTCCTCTTTCGACCAGCCCAGTTCCTTCAATAGTTCCGGATCGACTTCCTCGCGTTTGAGTTCGTCTTTGATGCGTTTCAGAACGAGGTTGGCGGCTTCTTTTCCATATTCGAGGTTGGCTTCATCAGCGTTGGGCAGCGCTGGACTGGAACCGGCGCCCCCTGATTCACTGTCACCAGGAGCGGTGCCCCCGGTCGTCGCGCTGGAACCTTGAGGATCGCTGGAGTTGGAGCCTTTACTGGAGCCTGCTGCCTGGCTGTTGCTCTTCTGAGATTGCCCTTTACCTTCGGATGAACCCTGCCCTCCTTTCTGGCCTCCCTTCTGACCACCAGCTTGATCTCCTTTTTGTTCGCCAGACTGATTGCCTTTCTGATTCTGATTTTTGTTCTGGTTGTTTCCCGACTGGCCTTTATTCTGCTGGTTTTGATCCTGTCCCTGTTTCTCTGAGGACTGGTTCTGTTCCATTGATTTACTGGAACCTGAGGGATTGCCTTTGTTGCCTTGCTCCTGGTTTCCTTTTTGTCCGGTGGAATCACCTTTGCCGGGCTGCTGACTCCCTTTCTGTCCCTGGTCATTTTGGGAACTGTTGCCATTCTCTCCGTCCTGGGGACGTTTGGATTTTTGATCATTGGCTTCTGGTTTACCCCCCGGTGGCTGGTTAGAACCGTCAGGCTGATCCTGTTTCTGCTGCGACTTCTTCCCATCGGCAGCCTGTTGCTGTTTAGGTGAGGAGGGATTGTCGTTCGACTGTTGTGGTTTTCGCATTTCAGAACCCGGTTTCTGATCGGGCTGATCATTCTGCTGTCCCGGTTTGGAAGAGGACTGCTCCGGTTTCTCCTGCGGATTGGCATTCGGAGATTTTTTGTCTCCCGGTCGCATCGCCGGTTTCTCATTCGGATCCCGCTTCACATCGCTGTTGCTCCGCTTGGGATCAGCGTCGGGATCATTGTCCGGTCTGGCCTTCCCTTTGGGATCTCCTTCGGTTTTCATTTTGCGATCCGCTTCTTTCGAGTCGGAAGGCTCTTTCTTTCCATCCTCTACTCTGCCTTTTTGAGGCGGGGATTTCTGGTCTGCTGATTTCTGATCAGGATTATTTTCATTTGCCTTAGAAGAGGGCTGGGGTTTCTGGTTTTTGTCCTGGTTCTGACCCTGACCGGGTGTGCCTTGAGAGTTTTTATCCTGACTGGAAGAGGATTCGCTGGACTTGGAATCGGCTCCATTCGATTCCGGTTCCTGCATCTGCTTATCAGAGCCCGGGCGTTCGGAGTCGTGTTTCTCAGAACCCTGTTTTTCGTTTTCAGGCTTTTTTTGATCAGAGTCTGGTTCCTGACCCTCTTTTTTCAGCTTCTCCAGAATTTTCTTGAGTGCTGCCTGGTCGTCACTGCCATCGCTGTCCAGACCTTCTTTTTTCTCCGGCTTGGACTGGGGCTGACCTTCACCCTGTTCCGGGTTTGGCTCTGCTCCTGATTCAGGGGAATCTGATTTCTTCTGTCCATGCTGCTCAGACTGTTTCTGATCTTCGTTGCCCGGCTGTTTCTGGTCTCCGGGTTGTTTACCAGAATCGGATTTGGAATCCCCCTGCTCTTTCTGATCTGGCATCGGCTGGTCGCCGTCACCTGGCTGCTGACCGGGTTGTTTTTCCTGACCTTGCTGCTGGCCGGGCTGTTTCTGCTGATCAGGATTCTGTTGCTGCTTCTCTTCCGCGGCCTTTTGCTTTTGTTCTTGCAGTTGTTTTTTGGCTTCTTCGGGTGAGACCGGTTCCTGGATTTCGATTTTGATCTTAGGTGTGTTCTTGCGGTTCCCGGAGGGGTGTTTGTTGTCGCGTGCTTCGACCCAGAAGTAAATTGTGTCACCCGGATTCAATCGGAGCGGTTCCAATGCGAGATCGTAATTGATGCCTACGCTTTTGCGATCCCCTTCGAACAGGGTTTTATCAAGAATGCGAATCTGCTGTTTTTCAACCCGCAGATTGAGATAGCGGAGTTTGAAATCCGGATCTTCCGCGATCACTGAAATCGGGATTGTGCCGTTAGACGGGAGTTTCAGGTCCTGTTTGGGTGAGAGCAGACTGATTTCCGGCGGTAGATCGCGACGGATCATCAGTGGGTAAACGGTCGGCGAGAGTGTCACCTGTCCTGCTTCGTTCCTGCATTTGATCTGATAGAATTTCGGGAAAGTTCCATCAGATCTCAGCTTCAGTTTCCAGGAGGCGGAGATGGTATTCTTGTCGATCGTTTTTATGACCTGGAACTCTTCCAGCAAAGAGGCAGAATCTTCTTCGTCAGAAAAGAGAACTTCAAACGACGTAATGGGCATGTTGGTCGTAGCATCTACGGTTACTTTGGTGCCTTCATAGGCATCAATAGCGCCGCCGGGCTGTTCTACTGCTGCCAGTTCCATGTAGGAAGGATAGTCGTAGCGGACGGAATGCACGGTCGCTGAGGGGGGCTGAATGACACTGACCTGGTATTCCTCGGAAACCGCATCACCGGCTTCAATATGGTAGCTCAGATTCTGGCGGATCCCGCGGCCATTGACGCCAACAATCAGACCCTGGAAGCGTTTGAGGGTTTCATCCACGGCTCGGAGTTTGATCGGCTCATCGACGCGCCCCTGGTCACTGGATGTGTAGAACAGTGTGACGTCTTCCGGCACTTCGCCCCGGAGATCGACAATCACTTCCAACTGGCTGCCTGCCAGTACTTCTGTGTTGCCGGGGGTGACGGAACTGATCTGAGTCTGGGTCGCAAACTCGCGCTGGGAGGAGAATGAGATCGCAGCCGAGAGTGAGGGCCAGATCTGTTTAGGCGAAAAGAGTGCGTAGAAACAGAGAATGGCGACGACAAACAACAGGCAGTAAGAAAGCCGCATCAGCGGGCGTCGATCCACCGCCTGTTCGGTATCAGTCTGGGAAAGTGTCAGTGCTGCCCGTTTTTCGAGCGAACTGATGATGTCCGGATTGACTTTACGGTCGGATCGCTGGAGGTCTACCAGGTTCAACAGCGCGCCATGCATGTCTTCGGAGGTCTGTTCTAACGCACGGGCGGAATAGAGACGTGTCACTTTCTTGAAGTAGGGTAAAACCAGTTTCCAGACAGCCCAGCCAATACTGGCCAGAATCACCCCGGCGAGCATGGTCAGCCGCGCGAAATGACCGAAGCCCCCCTTGATCAGCCAGTGATCACAGAGAATGAAGAGCAACAGATAGCCCAGGAAAATCGTGGAGATACCCACTGCCGTCGTGAGCAGATCGTTCGCCTTGATGTGTGAACCGGTGCGGGAGACCTGATAGTCCACATACTCATCGAATTTGGCGTACTGTCCGTTCCGATTTTCTGTCGATGGCGTCGAGTTGGAAGCTGTAGACATGGAAAACCTGTGTCAGTCTGAAATCCGTAAAAAGAACTGTCCTTACGTTCTTATTATAGAATGATCGACGCCTGCGATGGAAATAATGTTCCTGTTTTTTCAGGGAGTTTCCGTTTTCGGCAGTTTTTCAGAAGATTATCAGACAAATGCCCGGACAACCGTTATACCAGGCCTTTTTTCTTCCGCAGGAACCATTCCAGGGAGAGCAGCAGCACGAACAGGAGCAGAAAATACCAGTTGTCCCAGAGTGATATTCGCCTGTATCGGGTCAGGTCGTTGTTCCAGGATTTGTCCTTGTTCATCCGGTTGAGGAAGCTGCCCAGCTCTTCAGGAGGGACAGCTATTCCCCCCGAGAGTGAGGCGATCGTTTCGAGCAGCGAGTAGTCGGCTGCGGGATTATCCAGTTCCAGATCCCGGGGATCGACGATGAAACGTGTGGTGGCATCAAAACCCAGTGAAACGCCGTTCTGTTCTGCATGCACGGTCACCCAGTAATCCCCGGGCTTCGTCGTCTGAGAAAAAGTCGTACGGGATGTTTCTCCCGTTCCCACGACTTCAACTTGAGACGTCTTACCAGAGGGACCTGCAACCTGGACCGTAAACTTCACATCACTTAACGGTTTCCCCTCCGGGCCCCGGGCACCAAACAGGATGGGGACCTGACTGCCGGGAGCGACGTTTCGAGGTTCAACCCGGGTCCAGACGCTCTGATCCGAGTCATTCTCTTTGTGAGCCAGCCAGAGGATCATTTGTCGCCAGAATCGCTCGTGCTCCTTACGGTGTCCTGAGAGAAACCACTGGAAGGTCGTATCGCCGGCAAACGCCATGACCCGGGCTCCTCCCACATCGGAGGCAAACAGCAGAGGTACGGCCCCGTTCCCTGCGGATTGGGCCAGGACTTCGACCGTCTCATACTTCTTACGGAGCTTATTAGCTCCTTTCAGGGGGGACAGTTCATTCCAGAGTTGGCGATTGCGGTCTGCCGAACTATCGAGTTGCATGACATACCGTTGCAGGCCCAGTGACGTGGGGATCATTTTCAGATCTTCAAAATGATGCAGGTCTTTTGCGATCCCATTTCCCGTCTGTTTTTCACTGCTCCGCATTTCGACCGGAATAAAGTTGTCCAATGGCGTGTTCGTGTAACCTCCGGGGCCGAAACTGTGATAACCACCGGTCATCAGCAGGCCGGAACCCTGATCCACCTGGGCGGCGATCTTACGCAGCAGTGTTGGTCCCAGGAGATCCGCGGGGACATCTCCAATGATGAATACATCGTATTTGGAAACATCATTCAGGTCGGGGCTGGTTGGTTTTCTGCCCCCGGAGAAACCGCTGCCCATGGGGATATAGTCGAGCTGAATTTTAGGGTCATTCATGGAGCGGATGAATTTCTGCTCCGGTCGAAGCGCGTCGAAATAGGCGACCTGTACGCCCCCTTTCTGGACGGTGACAATCGTTTCCAGGCGGTTGTTCGTCTGCTTGATTTCTCCATCGAGGGGAACCGCTTCGACGGCAATTTTGTATTCTCCCGGCACTTCTGGAGTCCAGAAGAGTTCGACGGTGTCGAGCTCGTTATTCTGGGTGGGATGAATCTGGGTAGCGACCCGGGAATTGTTATAAGGAGCCGCAGGCAGCATCAGGCCGGCTTCACCGATCTTTTTCCCCGCTCGATCTTCAACCAGAAGCCGGACGGTGACATCTTTCCCGGACGCACCCAGGCTGCGGACCTTGACGGTAATTGGCGTGGTTTTCTTTTCAAAAACCAGCGGATCAATCACCAGGTTTTCCATGACCAGATCCAGGGTGGTGTCCTGCAACGTGGAAGAACCAAAGCCGAGCGTGTAGATGGGGATGCCGGCATCGCCGAAATAGCTGGCCTGTGATCTGATATCGACATCATGGGGGGGAAGCGAACGTTCCGCTCCATCAGAAAGCAGCAGAATGCCGACCAGTTGTTCCTGTTGCAGTTCGCCGGAGAGCATTTCCAATGCGTAACCGATGGCCGTCTGCTGTCCTTCCGCTTCATCGGAGAATGTTTCAACAGGCGACAGATCCTGTGCAAAATCAAACCGCCTGATTTTGATATTCTTATCCATCTCCTTGAACGCAGGCTGGGCGGTTTCCAGGGTTTTGAGCAGTTCATTGCGGCGGGTGGTGCTCGCGGGGCCGTCCTGAGTCTGCATGCTGCGACTGGAATCGGCCAGGATGTACAACCAGGACTGACGGACTGTTTTGTCGGTCAGTTCGATCGCGGGACGCAGCATCATGAAAGCCAGCAGTAAGACGATCAGCAGCCGCAGACCGATCAATGTTCGCCTGATCGGACGGGAAAAATACCTGACGCGCCCGGGATAGGTGGTGAGAACCAATGCGAACAGCGCGATGATAAGCAGGATCATCGTGGGCCAGGACCAGATTGGTTCAAAGATTGGTTTCATGAGAGAGTCAGTTTCACATCAGACAGTGCTTGTCTGAGTTGTCGTTCAGGATGTGGATTCTTCTGAAGGTTGATCGATTTCGTAAAAATAGTTTGCAGTAAAATGTTCCAGACAGAAGACGGTCAGCAGAAGAGTGACCAGGATCGGAAAGATTTCGACACCAAGTCGCCCCGTTCGGATGGTGCGTTTCAGTCCTTCCATATCGCGGGTCATACTGTAACGTTCTGCTCCCAGGATCTGATCCAGTTCCTGATTGCTGATAGGGCGGAAATTGCTTTCGGCCGGATTGACATTCACGCTGAATCCGCTTGAGGACCGAGTGGCGTTACTCGAATTATCGATAAGCTCGTAATGGCCGACGACCCGGGTATCCGGAATAGAGACCTGATGCGTTCCCTGTTTGACTTCAATGGGAAGCTGTTTCAAATCGGGGGTTCTGAGCAGGAACGATTCCGGTGTGGTGGCGGTAGCCGGCCATTGATAGATGGCAACTTCGCCAGCCAGATAGTTGGTTCGATTGGAGCGTGTACGGATCAGGTAGCGGGTCAACTGGTCGGCAAACGCGAGATAAGACCAGCGGGCATACAGGAGCTGGCTCCAGCCCTGAGCGTCGATACCTGTGGTCAAGACGACGACCTTTCCCCTGCCGAGATTACGTTCGATGATGGCGGGCGAATGGCGGGCATCGGTATAGCGGGCGATGACCTGGTCCGGGTTTTCCGGTTCCACACGCCAGTAGCGGTTGACTTCCATGTTTGAGAGTTCTCCGGTGCCTCCCAGGTCCTGAAAATAAGAGAACAGTGCGTGCTCATTGTGTTCCAGGTCCAGGAATTCCGGCGGGATGAACTTGAGTGAGCCTAACAGTTCCAAGGGCAGGAGTTCTTGTGCCGGACGGGAGTTGAACGAGACGATTGTCGATTCAGGTGCATCGCCGTCGCTGCCCATCAGTACTCCCAGGCCTCCCCCCTGTTTGACATAATCTGTAAACTGCTGCCACAGACTGTCAGGCAGGCTGGTGATGTTGATCAGGTAGATGGCGGCATATTCTTCCAGGGGGAGTGTTGCGATCTGGTTGAGGGGGGCGATCTCACACTGATAGCGGTTCTTTTTAAGGGCGACCAAAGGTCTGGGGGCCAGGGCATCATTCCATAGACGGGCAGAGCTGGCATCAGGACTGACAATCAGAATCTTGGGTGGAGGTCGGGCGGTGATGGTAAAATAACGGACATCATCGGGTAGATAGGGATCTGAAGAGGTGATCCGCAGTTCCCCCTGCGTGACCGGCTGGTCGACATTCGGCAGGCTCATTTCCAGCTGGGGGCCCGGTTTTGCTCCGGTGGTCACATTCTCTGTTGCGGGAGCATCGTCTGGAGATGCGACCGTGGAAAGCGGGCGTTGATCCCGTTTGATCAACTGTCCTTTCTCGTTTTGTGTGTATAGCTCCAGAAACGTGTCACTGGCCGTGATGCCTGTAGATGTGATTTCCGCTTTGATCGAGACGGAATTGCCCAGTGTGATCGATTCACGTGAGAGATCCAGGTGGGAAATCCCGATGTTCTGGGGACTGGTCACTCCGACATCAATCACGTAGATTCCCAGCCATTTAAGCTTTTCCAGCTGCTGTTGAATTAACTGGGAAGGCTGGCTGCGCCAGGCGGTGCGGGCCAGATCGGTATAGATATAGATTTCCCGCACAAACTGATCAGAGCTGGCTGCCTGTGAACCTGAGGACTGGCGTTCGTTCTGACTGCGTTTGAAATCATCTTCCTGACGATTGATGGCAGTGCGGAGGCGATCATCCAGGTAGAGGGACCAGGCGGATGTTTTGAGGGACTTGAGCCGGGATTTTACCGCGGTGAGGTCCGACTGAAATGGAGAGATATCTTCGCTGCTGCTGTTCAGAATAGAGACCCTGCTCTGCGCGGGGAGATTACTCAAATGCTCTTCGGCGATGGACTGGGCCTGTTCCAGTCGTGACTGGTTTTCCTGGCGGTAGTCCATGCTCAGGCTGGTATCAAACAGGAAGATCGCCGTGACCGGAATGTTCTCAGAAACCGCCGGTAAGGGAGCAGAAATTTCCGCGAAGACTCTCCTTTGATAAGGCCAGAGAACCAGGAGTGCTATCAGCAGGAACGCAGCGCCTCCGATGCCTCCCCTTAGAAAAGTGCGTCGTGTATTCAAAGACTGCTGGGAGATCCTCTGTTTCTGATAATGTCTCATCAATCCCAGGTAGGCCAACACCGCCAAGACAATGATGGAACAGAACATGACCAGTTCGTACGTCGAAAAATTGTAATTGGCTGGTGGGAGTGAGGGACGTGTCAGTGCCAGGACAATGGCGACGATGATCAGAATTCGCAGGAGCAGGAGCCAGATGTGTCGCAGTTTGAGGCGTTGCGAGTTTTGAATTTTACGTCGCTGCAACAGCGCTAAGGCCGGGAAGATCAGTTTTTTGGGTTTGGAACGAAGCAGAAAGTGGAGAATCACCGGGATTGTTGCCAGCAGAATTCCAAGTAATAAACCAGGGTGAATGAGTGACATAGATTGATGTGTCTATTGGAGAGTCTGATTGGCGATTCAGATCGTTACGATTTGTGATCTCTTTTCTATTCCGCTCATTGAGTCAACTAAAACTGCGTGCTGGGGCGTGATTCTCCGCCGCCGTTTCCGCGTTGCGGGGGCTGCAGTTCGAATGTCTCGAGGCTGAAATCGATCTGTTCCTGCAACTTGGATTTACGGACCATGTTCTCGGGGATGAAAGTCAGGATGGCAGCCTGATACTCACCCGATTCAATCAGGTAGATCTGTATTACATAAGGGGCGCCATCGATGGGCATTTTGGGAGTAAATTGTTTGAAGGTGAAATCTTTAGACTTGATATAACCCCGCTTACGGGGAAAGCGTTTGGTAACAAAGTCTTTCGTATTCAAAGACTCGTTGAAAGTGATGGAGAGCTGGTTATTGACTTCGTTGATAAAATTGCCAGCAGCTTCCTGCTCCTCGTTCTGCAACAGCGAGTAATTGCACAGCACATATAGATAGGCTGGGCGATCCACAGTTTCATTTTCCAGATCGACGGGGACTTCCGTTCGCCAGGCGCCTTCAAGACCGGGGAGTTTGAGATCGGCAAAATCCGGCTGTCGGGGGTCGATCGTCTGTGTCGGCTCCGCTGGTTCCGCTTCTCCATTCTCACCTGCCGGAACTGCTGCTGGTGCGGCAGCGGAAATTTCCTGAAAATCGAGGGGGGGACGGAAGTGAATCGAAGGAGCGCTCCAGGTACCAGCGAGTGCCTGATTCCGTTCATGCAGATATGAGAAATACTGCTCCGTTTCGTTGAGTCGCTGCTCGTACGTCTCTGCGCCACAACCAGAGCACAGAATCGCCAGATTCAGGCAAAGCAGAACGGGCAGGCTCATGTTTCGCTTAAGCAGGAGACAAGACAGGAAGCTGTTTTTCATAGTTAATCACAAGCCCCATTCTGATAAAGGGTTGGGAGCGGTATATGTATTATCGACTCTACAACGGGAGTGGTTTAGTGCCTGCTGTCTGAAGTTCCTATCTGATGGTGAACAGAAAAACTTGATCCCGATTGGGTGACTTGATTTAAATTATCGAAATTCGTTCTTTCCCTGATGTTCACGCTGATCTGATCGGATCAACTTATTGATATTGTTGATGATACAGAGGGGAACGTCAACTTCGATCATTTTGTGTGCAGAAGTTTTTAATGATCGGCCCGATAGCGGATTTCGCCGGAGACAACCACGACTTCTGCCCTGCCCTGTAGTTCTTTGCCCAGAAACGGGCTGTTGTGACTGGAAGATTTCAAGTTTTCCCGCTGAAGAACATAGCGGACCTCAGGGTTGATGAGGGTGATATCAGCGTCTGCTCCCGGAGCGAGTGTTCCCTTGGCGAGCCCCAGAATGCGGGCCGGACCAATTGTGAGTTTGCTGATCAATTCCGGCCATGTTAAATGCCCCGGTGTGATCAGGGTCTGCAGGCAGACTGGCAGCAGAGTTTCCAGACCAATGATGCCAAAGTCAGCACCCAGGATTTCATCTGTTTTCTTCTCGGCAGCATGCGGAGTATGGTCCGAGCAGATCACTTCAATCGTGCCATCTTTGAGGCCTTCGATCAGGGCGTCAATATGTTCCTGAGAGCGGAGCGGAGGCAGAACTTTGTAATTGGGATCATAAGTTTCCAGCATCTGGTCCGTTAGAGTGAGATGATGGGGAGTAACGTCGGCGGAGACCTGGATTCCAGACGCCTTGGCGCGTCTGATCTGGGCGACACTGTTTTGTGTGGAGATGCACATCAGGTGGATGCGTCCGCGTGTCAGTTCGGCCAGGGCGATATCCCGATTGACCATGATCTCTTCAGCTGCTGCGGGAATCCCCTTCAAACCCAATACGGTTGAGTGAAACCCTTCGTGCATCTGTCCTTTCTCGGTCAGTTCCGCGACTTGCGGACGATTTAAAATCGGGCGGCCGAACATGCGCGTGTACTCCAGGGCGCACCGCATGATTTCGGCACTCTCGATAGGTTTGTCGGCATCGGTGAAACCGACCGCCTGGCCGGCGACCAGCTGCCCGATTTCAGCGAGCTCTTTCCCCTCGTTGTTTTTGGTGACTGCTCCCAGGGGAAAGACGTGACAGTTAGATGCCCGCTCGGCCTGCAGCAGAATGAACTCTGCGGAAGATCGGTCGTCGACAACTGGAGCGGTATTCGGCAGACAACCCAGCGAAGTCACACCACCGGCCAATGCCGCAGCCGTACCGGTTTCAATGGTTTCGTCTTCTTCGAAACCTGGCTCGCACAGGGAGACGTGCAGGTCAATGAACCCGGGGCTGACAATCAATCCTGTGGCATCGATCACTTCGTCTGCTATGACATCGTCATCGCAGAGTCCTGTAATCTTTCCTCCTTCGACGAGCAGGTTGCCCTGCACATCCAGATCTTGCGAAGGATCGATAATGTGCCCGTTTTTGATAAGGAGAGATTTCATCCAGATGTTCCCTGGGAGGCAATACGTTGTAAGTGAAGCAGGTAGAGGCAGGCCATGCGGATAATCAGCCCGTTACTGACCTGTCCGAGAATGACAGAGTGCGGGCCATCAGCTACGTCGGGAGTAATCTCCACACCACGGTTGATTGGTCCGGGAGCCAGAATCAGCACATCCTCTTTGGCTTTGTTGATGCGCTGTTTATTCATGCCGAACAGGTGAGCGTATTCGCGAATCGACGGGAAATAATGTCCGCGTTGGCGTTCGAATTGAATCCGCAGCAGGTTCAGGCAGTCGGTGCGATCGATCACGTCGTCCAGGCTGTTGGAAACTTCTACACCCAGCTGCTCAATATCGGTGGGGATTAGTGTGGTGGGACCGCAGACGATCACGTGAGCCCCCAGTTTTTTCAGACCCCAGATATTCGACCGTGCGACCCGGCTATGGAGGATATCACCGACGAGGGTGACGGTCAGTCCTGCAATTTTCCCGAAATGCTCGCGGATGGTAAAGATGTCCAACAGAGCCTGGGTTGGATGCTCGTGCGTTCCATCGCCAGCGTTGAGAATATTCGCATCCAGGTGTTGTGCCAGAAGCTGCGGGGCACCGGGAGTTTTGTGTCGGACAACTACGTAGGAGACTCCCATGGCCTCGATGGTTTTGGCGGTGTCGACAAAGCTTTCCCCTTTGGAAAGGCTGCTGCCGGAGGCGGTGAAATCAACTGTGTCGGCACTGAGTCGTTTGGCTGCGAGACCAAAGCTGATGCGGGTGCGTGTGGAAGGTTCGAAGAACAGGTTCGCAACCACGGTGCCTGCCAGCGGGGTGAGTTTGGTTTCTCCAATGTTTGCGAGCCGCTTAAATTCGGCTGCCTGATTCAGGATGATGTTCAGCTCATCCCGGGAGAGGTCCTGCAGTCCTAAAATGTGTTTCCGGTTCCAGCCACGGGAGATGTCGGTTCGATACTCATGGTCGATATTCATAGTCACATCAGATAAGTGTGTGCGTTCGTCAACTGGCGGAGCCGCCCGTGTGCTGCCGGCCGACGGAGGTCGTTTTTCACAGGACTGGAAGAGATGTTACCAACCCTCTGTCCTCCCTTCAAGGAGCGTGGTTGGAGATAATTGGCTGCGGTTCTCAGTTTTCGAGAGACATCAGGCGTGCCAGGAATGCGGGGAACTGTTTTACCTGAATGCCCGGTGGCAGCGAGGAAGTTCGCGGGACCTGTGCGGCGGTAATGACTGAGTCTTCCACGTGCAGACTGAGTGGTGCTGCGTATTCGAATTTACCAGTCGAGAGGCCTTCGATATCCATATTGAGCGTGCTCAGTTCCTGGAGTGGCTCTGTGGCTGAGGCTTGCCAGCCTGCGATCTGAATTTCTGCAGAAGCAACGGAGCCCTCGCCGAGCAGACTGACCGAAGAGAGCCAGTTTTCCGGTGGTTTCTGACCTCTGACCTGGATCAGGGCTGCCTGATTCAGGTCAAACACGCAATCCCGGGCCTCGATTTGAATGGTGCCGGGAATTAATGTGGGATCATTCCAGTTTAACAGGACCAGTGGGCCTGCTTTTCGGAGCGTCAGATGCTGCAGTTTCAAATTGAACTGCTGGTCAATCTCCGGGGCACGTTCGAGGTAAAGCGTAGAATGAGACGTGACATTCAAGCTGTTTGTGAGCGTCAGGACTTGAGGCGTATGTGTCAGGTGTAGTGCATGTTCGGGGACCGCAAACAGAGTGTCCTGAATGTGGACCTGGCTACTGTTCCGTTGTTGCGGATCGAGGGGACTCCAGTAAACGGCTTCCCTTTCGAGGGCTGCGGTGTTGGAGCTGTCTGAATCGAGTTGAGTAAAACAGCAACCTTTGATCTTCAGGCTCTGGGCGGTCACGTGCAGTAGAGCCGTGGAAGTGCCTGCTGACGCTGACTGTTTTTGTGGAGAAGGACTTTGGGTGCGGTTGACAAAAATCACATTTTCGAGGCTGAGACTGGCGGCGACGATGCGGCAGGGAGTCTCTTCGATTTCAATGATCGCCGGGTTTTCGGCAGTGCCTTTGATGGTCAATCCGCCGACCGTTGAGATTTGTGTGGATACGTATGGTTCGGCTGAATCCAGCAGAATCACGCCGTTTCCGTCAGGGACGGGAAGTAATTGTCGTTGGGCAGCAGTCTCGGCTTTTTGATTAGAAGAAGCCTCGGTGGCTGTCTCAGCTGGGGATGAGTTTGAGCTGGATTGAGTGAAGGAAACACGAGAGGTGATTTCCAGCAGGTGATTGCGGGCTCCTTCATCCAGCAGTGTGTAAGACAGTCCGGAAAGGACGAAGATCATGGCGGCAATCAGAGGGAGTCGGCCTGGTCGGCTGGTGTCTGTTTCGCTCTGGCTGCGGGTCGTCTGGTGTTGAAATGATGCATGGAAGCGAGCCAGTGTTTTCCGGGATCCTTGCTGAGAAACTGGCCATTGCTGTTGAGCCGCCTGCATGCTGGTCGGTCGTTGATTGGGTTGTGATGCGGTCAGTTTCAAAAGCATTTCAGCCAGGGGAGCCGGTGTTTCGGGGGCCCAGCTGCGAATATCAGGAATGGTCTTTGTTTGATGACAGGCCAGTTTGGCCAGAGGGTCTCCCGTCGTAAACGGAGGTCGGCCTGCGAGTAACTCCCAGAGCAGACAGCCCAGTGCGTAGAGGTCGCTCTGGGCATCGGGATGACGCCCGGTCCCTATCAGTTCGGGAGCGATTCCGTCGTAGCAGCGCGGCGGTAAGGATGAGTGAATCGTCAGTTCCGGTGACAGGATCGGTTCCAGCCCCGTATCGACCAGGGCAGCGATTCCGCTGGGAGTCAGCCGTACGTTCCAGGGGCGAATGTCACCATGAATCACTCTCCGTTTTTCGAGGGCGACCAGGGCGTCTAGAAGTTGTGCTCCAAGTGACAGTACAACGGGAACGGGAAAGCGTCCGCGTCGGATTAACAGTTCGGAAACCGTTGATGAGGGTAGGAAATGGCTGATCACCACAATCTGCTGACCTACCGGTTTGACAACGCGGGGCAAAATTAACGAGGGGTGATGCAGACCCTGCAGTTGCTGCAGCAATGTGTGGAAATCCTGCTGCAGCTGGTTTATGGAATCCGACTGAGGTTGTGTCAGTTTCAGGGCGCAGCGATCAGCACTTTCAGAAGGTCGTGCAATAAAAGTACGAGATTTATGACTGTGTCCCAGTTCAGAGATCAGCAGGTAAGGGCCAACGGTCAGCTGTTCGGGGTGCCCTGCTTCCAGTGCTTTGGCCTGGAAGGGGGATATTTTCTGAGCTTGAACCAGCGCATCAATCCAGACCGAGTCAAAAGCCGGGATTCCCCGGGCCAATTTTCTGACTCGTCGTCGGCATCGTCTCAGATCAGCGGCTGTACAGAGCTTGAGGCTGGTCAGGCGATGAATCAACTCTTGTGAAGGCGGTTCGATCAACGTTTGAGAAATCCTTTTCCTCACCAATGCGTCGGGCATCCTGAGCCACTGGCGAGATCAAATCCGATCAGCTTGTTAGATAACGGTTTATGACAAAATAACGGGATTTTCGCAAGACCGATTCGCAGGAACTGACAACTTCTGAGCAGAGAGAGTGCCCTTCCCCTGAATTGGGGGTTTACGTTATAAGTTATCTGAAACTACGAAAGATATGGTCTTTAGGAGAAGAGGCGGATGCAGCAGAGCGACGCTCAACGGGAATGTGTGTTGATTCTGGGGAATTCCCAGACCGAAGAAATGCAGGGTGTGATGCATTCCCTCCAGGAGGTGTTCGACGAAGCGGAACTGGTGTGCGTGCCTCGTCTCTCTGAACTGAAAACAGAGTCCATCCAGCCTGAACTGGTCGTGATCTGTCAAAACTGGCCTGATGAGTTTTCGGGACGAACCCTGACAGAACTGGTCAGGAGGTTTCCGGTCAGTCGCTTTCTCTGCTGTTACGGTGTCTGGTGTGAAGCCGATGGCAGAACACGGAATTTCTGGCCCGTCAGTATTCGGGTTCCGGCCCGCGCTGCCAAGTTTCGGATTCGGCAAGAGGCAGAGATCATCAGAGGAACAGCGCCCGCTTACCCCCTGACTGCGGGCCGCGATGAAATCTTTCACTATCAGGCAGCTTCGGAATCAGACACGGGGGGAGATTGTCTGCAGGGAAAACGGGTGGGTGTGATATCCCGGGACCCGGTGTACCGCAGGATGCTGGAAGCACTGGTGCAGTCTCGCGGCGCATTAATCGCGTCTGCTGCTCGACGGGCCCTGGCAGATCTCTGGCTGTATGACCTCGATCCCTGGGACGTCGTGCAGTCCCGACTGATGTTGCTGGGAGAACATCCGGTTTGCATCGGCATGATGGGGCTGGCGCATCCTGAGACGATCACCGCAGCACGTCTGCTGGGAGTGGACGCTGTCGTCTGTAAAGTTGCCCCGGAGCAGGAACTGTTTCAGACTATTTCCCGGACTTTGCAGCAGGCGACGATTCCCCGGGCAGATTGCTGAGCTTCAGGTCTTTGAAGTTTAGATCGGTCGTCGGGTCATGTCCCTGCAGGCTGATGTGGCCGGCTTTGAGACGCAGGCCCTTCCGCGGATTATCGTCCGGTTTGCGGGTGTCTTCCCAGTCGGTGACCTGATAGCCGTCGATCCAGACGGCGATGTGAGAGCCGTAAGCATTGAGAGTCGTGGTGAACCACTCGTGATCGTTGGAAACGACACGACGGGCTTCCGTTCTCCGAAAGATGGCACCGGTCCCTGCATTTTCGGGTTTGGTACGATCGTTGTCTTTGAATCCATTGTGGATTTGAACTTCGTAGCCGTTAGCCATTCCAGATTCGGTACCTTTGATGGCACGAAAGAAATAACCGCTGTTAAGTGCTTCCCCGTTCGATTTGGCTGAGGCCTGGAAGAGGAAATTGTCGAATGTGTCTTCAGTTTCCAGATAGCCCTGTTTTTCGGCAGTCACGTGGATGGTTTTGTCGACGACTTCAAATTTGCTCTGAGAACCGGGGACGACCTGCCAGCCTGCCAGATCGACGCCGTTGAAGAGTGTCATCATGCGGAGCGGTTTTAGATAGATATTCCGGAATTCGACGGCTCCTTCATTTTTTTGCAGACCGATGAATCCAATGTCGCGCTGATTCTCCGAGGTGTCTTTGAAATTAAGAACCTCTTTCCCGTTGAGTGAGGCCTGGAACTGAGGGCCTTCCACGCGGACATGAAAGGTTTGCCAGTCGGTGCTGGCGGGGACCGCTTCTTTGATTTTACTGCGGCCGACCAGACTGCCGGTGGGAAACTCCGTTTTTGTGTCACAGAGATTCAGTTCATAGCAGTCTTGGGTGGGATCTTTGGGGTCGAAGGTTGTTCTGAGGAACATGCCGCTGTTGGTTTCGGGAGCGAGTTTAAAATCAAAACGCAACTCGTAGTCTGCGAACGGGGATGTTGTCAGGAGTAGACCCGGTTCGCCGGTGCTCGCTTTGATGACTTCTTCTTCGACGTGCCAGTTCACGTCGTTGTTAGGTTTCCAGCCATACAGACTGTGACCGTCAAACAGGGCAATCCAGCCCTCTTCAATTTCGGCTTTGGTCAATCCAGTGTCTGGAATAACGTCCCCCGGAGGTGCGGGGGACGGCTTTGGTTTCGCTTCCGGCGACTCGCCTACCTGAGGTTCGGCATTGGTTTTGGCAGGAGGGGAAGGATGTTCCACTTTCAGGCAGCCAGCCAGGCTGAGTGAAATGAACATACTTAAAACACCGCAAGTCAGCTTTCCTGATCGCATGATTTACTTCCCTCTGTTTCTGATTACTTACCAGCATGCATTCGTATTATCAGCCTGGTTAATTTTCCGCCATACCCCAGCGGAGGAAGGATTCGAGGAATCCATCCAGATCGCCATCCAGGACCGGGCCCGGATTGCCTACTTTGTGGCCCGTACGGGCATCTTTTGCATATTGGTCGGGGTGTAAGACATAGTTGCGGACGGTCTGACCGCCGAAACCGATCTTTGATTTACCACCCCGCTTTGCAGCCAGTTCGGCGTCCCGTTTTTCCTGTTCAATCTGAAACAGTTTCGCTTTGAGCATTTTACGGGCTTCCGCACGGTTTTTGTGCTGACTGCGGTTGTTCTGACATTGTACGACTACACCCGATTCCAGGTGCGTCAGACGGATTGCAGAATCGGTTTTGTTGATATGCTGTCCCCCGGCACCACTGGCGCGGTAGGTGTCTTCTCGCACGTCCTGGTCCCAGTTGATTTCAATCTCTGCAATCTCTCCCAGGTCGGGTGAGACGTCGACGGCGGCAAAGGAAGTATGTCGCCTGCCTGCGGAATCGAACGGGCTGATACGAATCAACCGGTGGTTGCCGGTTTCGCCTTTGAGATAGCCGTAGGCATAGTCTCCTTCGATGCGGACAGTGGCACTGCGAATACCGGCCTCTTCAGCATCAGAACGATCCAGGATTTCGACATTGAAACCGCGACGCTCCGCCCAGCGCAGGTACATCCGCAGCAGCATTTCTGCCCAGTCAGAGGAGTCGGTCCCCCCTTCACCGGCCTGAATACTGAGGTAGGCTGCAGAGCCATCCTCGGGTGCAGACATCATGGCCTGAAGTTCGAGGTGATCCAGTATCTTCTGCAGACGATCTGCGGTGGAAGCGAGTTCGGGAATGCTGTCTTCGCTGCCATCTTCCTCAATGAATTCCAGCAGAACTTCAAGATCCCCAGCGCCTTCAATCAACTCTGTCAGCGGTTTGACAGTCAATTGCAGCTGTTGCATCTCAGAAACGAGGACCTGAGCTTTCTCCTGGTTATCCCAGAATCCGGCTGCCCCCATCTTTTCATTAATTTCGGTGGTCCGTTTTTTCTTACCAGCGTAGTCAAAGAGAGTCTCGTAATTTAACGATGCGATCCATGATTCCGGTACATTTATCTCTGAGTTCGTGATCCATTGGTGGCTGCTTTCTATCGCTCTGCAGCCGGGGCTGCAGGAAAATGATTTAAAAACCAAACAGGCAGTGCTGAATGGATATCTGTGAGTCTACTGACAAAGTATTTGAGGCATGCCCGTCAATCTAAGTTTTTTTCCGAACTGAGTCCAATGCCAAAGTACTTGATACCTTTGGCTTTCAGCTTTGAGGGCTCGTAGAGGTTGCGTCCGTCAAAGATAACCGGCTGTGTCAGTTTATGTCGGATGTAATCGAAGTCGGCATGCCGGAACTCGTTCCATTCCGTAACGATTACGAGTACATCAGCACCATCCAGCGTGTCGTAATGATGGTCAAAGTATGAGAGTTTATCACCATACTCGGCTTTGACATTTTCCATGGCGACAGGATCGTGAACCTTGATATTGCTGACGCCCGCTTCCAGTAACAGATCGATCAGTACCAGGGCTGGCGCTTCGCGAATATCATCGGTTTTAGGCTTGAAAGCGAGTCCCCAGATGGCGACTGTTTTTCCGGCGAGATCCCCTTCGAAGTAGCGGTTGATCTTGTCGAACAGGACCCGTTTCTGGGCTGTGTTGACTTGATCGACGGCGTTCAGAATTGAGGGTTCCATTTCGCGATCATGGGCCACGGAGATCAGCGCTGAGACGTCTTTGGGGAAACAGGATCCACCATAACCGACTCCCGGAAACAGAAATGAAAAGCCGATCCGCTGATCGTGTCCAATACCGCGTCGCACCTGATTGATATCCGCCCCGACGCGTTCGCAGAGATTGGCCATCTCGTTAATGAAGCTGATTTTGGTTGCCAGCATGCAGTTGGCGACATACTTAGTCATTTCCGCACTCTCGAGTTCCATCGACAGGAATGGGTGTTCGGTTCGTAGAAATGGCTTGTAAAGTTCATGTAAAACGTCAGAAACTTCGGGGCGAGAGACTCCGACTACCACCCGGTCCGGTTTGGAGAAGTCGTCGATCGCTGCTCCTTCTTTGAGAAATTCCGGGTTAGAGGCGACATCGACTTCCCGTCCAGTCAGGGATTTCAGCATTTCTGCCAGCTTGCGGTTTGTACCAACTGGTACTGTACTTTTAATGATGACGACTGCGTCTTCAGCGAGCAGCGGTGCCAGAGATTCTGCTACTTTCCAGATACTGTCCAGATTGGCAGAGCCATCTGCCGTCATTGGCGTTCCCACGGCGATGAAAATACATTTGGAATCAGGGATCACATCAGCATAGCTTGTCGTAAACGTCAAGCGTCCCGCTTTGGTGTTCCGCTTGACCATTTCCTCCAGGCCAGGTTCATAGATCGGGACTTCTCCCGCTTGCAGACGACGGACCTTGGTCTCGTCGATATCAATGCAGGTGACGTAATTTCCACTTTCAGAGAAACAGGTACCCGTGACTAATCCTACGTATCCTGTACCAATTACTGCAATTTTCATTGTCTTAAGAGTCCGTTCGAATGTGGAAGCTGATGCGCACTAAAATTATTAGAGTCGATGCTGGCGGAGATGGAAGTCACCGTCAGAGAGGGTGTGCTGACAACTCCCGTGATAAGGAAGAATAGTTAAACAGGAACTGTTAGGATTTCAGACGGGTTCCGTATTGCTGTTCATAGTATTCGCGATACTTTCCTGTGCGGATCCGGTTTACCCACTCGGGGTTTTCCAGATACCAGTCGATGGTCTCTTTCAGACCTGCCTGAAAGTCCGTTTCCACTTTCCATCCCAGTTCAGATTCCGCTTTGCTGCAGTCGATGGCATAACGCAAATCGTGTCCCGGGCGATCTGTGACGTATTCAATGAGTGATTCCGGCTTGTCCAGCAGTTTGAGAAGCAGTTTTGTGATTTCGATGTTCTGCATCTCAGCGTGACCGCCAAAGTTGTAAACCTGACCGGGCTCACCTTTTCTGAGAGCGGCATCAATTCCCCGGCAATGATCCATCACGTGAATCCAGTCACGTACGTTCGTTCCTTCGCCGTAGATTGGCAGCGATTTGCCTTCCTGGGCGTTGGAGATAAACAGTGGAATCAGTTTTTCCGGAAACTGATAGGGCCCATAGTTGTTTGAGCAGCGAGTGATGATAGCGGGGAAGCCGAACGTATTCACGTAACTGCGGACCAGCAGGTCGGCGGCGGCTTTGGAAGCAGAATAGGGACTGTTCGGTGCGATCGGGGTCTGCTCTGTGAACAGCCCTTCGGGACCGAGACTGCCATAGACTTCGTCAGTGGAGACCTGGACGTACCGGTTGACTTCATGTTTGCGGGCTGCATCGAGCAGAACCTGTGTTCCGACGATGTTAGTCTGGATGAATGGTCCGGAATCCAGAATGCTGCGATCAACGTGTGATTCTGCAGCAAAGTTGATTACGGCGTCGAAGTCAACGGAGTCCAGCAGGGAATTTACCACTTCCGGATCAGTAATGTCCCCTTTGACAAACTGATAGCCGGAGTGCGATTCAAAATCTTTGAGGTTTTCAAGATTGCCGGCATAGGTGAGTTTGTCGAGATTGGTGACTTCGATCTCCGGATACTCAGACAATTGTAAACGGATAAAGTTTGATCCGATAAAACCACATCCGCCTGTTACTAAAATCCGTTTCATGACTGTCTTTGTCCCTCTTTTTAAAGCAAATGAAGATCACGAATTAAGTGAGTGTTTATTCCTGGTCACCAGGGGTGTCTTGAGCGCTGTTGCTTTCGTTTTCCGTTTCCGGAGACTCTGATTCCGTGGCCGTATTCTCTTCAGCGTCGGCGTCCGGAGGCTCGTTTTCTGAGTCGGCTACGATTTCTGCAGGAATTCGGGCCAGGGAGACCAGTTTGTCGTTATCGTCCAGGGTGATTACTCGCACGCCCTGAGTGTTTCGACCGACCTGACTGATTTCGCAGCCTCGAATACGTTGAATTTTCCCACTGCGGGTTACCATCAGAATCTCATCGTCCTCCGCGACAGAGATGATGTCGACCGCCTGACCGTTGCGTGCCGAAGTGCGGATGTCACGAATTCCCTTACCGCCGCGTTTCTGTCGACGATATTGCATACCACTTCGGGTTTCCTGTTCGTCATCAGAATCTTCGTCGGTATCGCTTTCAGCAGTTGAGAGTTCTTCGTCTGTATCGGTCTGCTCGTCCTGATCTTCATCCTCTTCCGAAGCTGGAATGAAGCCGAATGGAGTGCGCTTCCCGTGTCCATTCTCACATACTGTCAGCAGGCAATATCGAGGATCCGCGATGACCATGCCGATCACGTGGCCAGATTTAGACAGCTTAATGCCTTTGACACCGCGGGTATTTCGTCCCATGCTGCGTGCATCCGACTGGGCAAAACGGATTGCCATGCCGTCAGAGGTTGCCAGCAGGAGGTCTTCTCCCGGGGAGACGATCAGAGCTTCGACGAGTTCGTCGTCTTCATCGAGTTTGATCGCAATAATCCCGCCCCGTTGTACCCGGCTGTAAGCGGAAAGCGGCGATTTTTTGATGATACCGTTACGGGTGGCCATGACCAGGAAGCGTTCTTCATCGAATTCCCGGACAGAGACACAGTTGGAAACGGTTTCATCTTCCTGTAGTGAAAGCAGGTTGACCAGTGCCCGGCCTTTGGCGGTGCGGCCCTGCAGCGGCAGATCGTAGACCTTGGACCAGTAAACCCGCCCGCGATTCGTGATGAACAGCAGGTAAGAGTGAGTACTGGCAACGAACAGGTGCTCGATGGGGTCTTCCTCATCGACTTTAGCGCCGCGGATTCCTTTGCCGCCTCTGTTCTGAGCCTGATAAGTATTGAGCTGAGTCCGTTTGATGTAGCCGCGCTGTGAAAGCGTGACGACCATCGGTTCTTCGGCAATCAGATCATCCCGGTTGACGTCAGTCAGTTCTTCGTCACTGATGTCGGTCCGGCGTTTATCTGCATACTTTTCCTGCAGGTGGAGCATATCGTCGCGAATCACCGCGCGGATATGGTCTTCGTCCGAGAGCAGGTACAGGTACTCGGAGATTGCTTTCAGCAGCTCTCGGTGTTCGTCGGCCAGTTTTTCCCGTTCCAGGTTGGCCAGTGAACCGAGCTGCATCGAAACAATGGCTTCGGCCTGATTTGCGGAGAGGGTGTAATATTCGTGAACCCCCTGCTCGTTCTGGTATTCTTTGAATCCCTCTTCACCCAGTGCCCGTTCAATGAGTTTTCCATCGACCTGCATGCCCTGCAGGCTGATTTTGGCTTCGGCACGGCTGGGTGAGTTACGGATGGTTTTGATCACTTCATCAATATCGATCTGAGCGATCATCAGACCTTCGACCGTGTGTTTCCGCTTGCGGGCTTCGGCGAGCAGGAATTCAGTCCGACGACGGATCACGTCGATGCGGTGCAGGATGAACTGCTGGATCAGTTCCTTGATCGAGAGGGTTTCGGGACGGTTCCCGACCAGCGCGAGCAGGATGATACTGAATGTGGTCTGCAGCGGTGAGAACTTAAAGAGCTGCGCAAGCACCACTTCCTTGTCAGCGTCGCGCTTGAGAATGATCTGCAGATGGACTTTCCAGGGGGGCACATTGCGGTCGGTAAGGTCCACAATGCGGGAGATGCCTTTGACCCGGTCGTCGCGGACCAGCAATTCCAGTTTTTCACGAATGCGGTCACGGGTTTCCATGTAAGGGATTTCCGTGATCACAATCACATCGGACTGTTTTTCAGTTTCGAAGTGAGTGCGAGCCCGCAGTGTGATGGTGGAACGTCCGGTGGCGTATCCTTTGCGAATGCCGTAACGACCACAGATGATTCCCCCGGTCGGGAAATCGGGGCCTGGCATGACCTGCAGAATGTCGTCGATGGTCGCGTCAGGATTGTCGATCAGCAGTTTGACGGCTTCGCAGGCCTCACCCATGTTCTGGGGAGGAATACTGGTTGCCATACCGACAGCAATCCCGCTGGAACCGTTAACCAGCAGGTTCGGAAACTTCGAGGGGAGCACGACCGGCTCATCGTTCCGCTGGTCATAAGTCGGCACGAAGTCGACCGTATTCCGGTTGATGTCGTCCAGCATCTCTGCCGCGACGGGGGCCAGCCGGGCTTCGGTATAACGCATGGCTGCGGGAGGCAGACCGGCCAGAGAGCCGAAGTTCCCCTGCTTGTCGATGAGGACATTCCGCATGACCCATTCCTGCCCCAGACGGACCAGGGTAGGATAAATTGAACCGTCCCCGTGGGGGTGATAGTTACCGCTGGTGTCACCGGAAATCTTTGCGCATTTTACCCGGGATGAACTGGCTCCCAGGTTCAGATCGTTCATGGCGACCAGAATACGACGCTGTGAGGGTTTGAGACCATCGCGAGCGTCAGGCAGGGCGCGGCTGATAATTACACTCATCGCATAGGTGAGGTAACTGTCCCGCATTTCATCCTGAATGTCCAGATGCTTGATATTCGGGTCAATATTTGGCTCTTCGCCGTTATCGGTGGCCAATCCTTGTTCTCCTTAAGGAATTCAACTTCAGATGTTGTCTTGCTTTGTAGATCGTATCGAAACTGTTCCGCGCTGATTTCTCAGGAGACTGACAGTCCTGATTCCGGGGAAACAGACACCGTTCATCCTGAGATCAGGGTAACAATTCGGGCAAATTGAAATGAACGCGAGTATCCTTACTGTCGACTGAAAAAAACTGCCTGGCGAAAACTGTTTTTTAGATCAAAACAGAGGTTGAAAAACGAGCCGAAACCCGCAGAATTCATGCGTCTCAACCTGTTACAAATTGTAGCTGGATTCGCCCGATATCACAACTGACAATGCCCCTGAATTTTAAGGTCTGACCAGGGTGAAAAACCTTGATTTTCAATAAGTTACGTTCTCAAATTCATCATTGAGGAGAACATGGACATTGCATAGAATAGATAAACGCAGATCGGCTGTTTTTTGCCCCGTTTTCTGACTCGGATTGCTGTCCGGAAGCCCCCCCTTTTTTCGAAAACTTTTGTATGAATGATCCAGAATCAAAAGATCAGGCAGGCTCCCCCGGCGATTCCAGCCTGGAGAGCCAAAATGTGCAGGCACCTGCAGGGGACCTGGATGATTCACTGCAAAAAACACTGAGGCAGAGCCCCGCTGAGCGTGAGCAGGCGGCCCATCTGAGTAAAGATCGACTGTCACTGCCTGCGAAGGTCCCCGGTTATCTGATGGTTCGTTCTCTAGGGGAAGGATCCTATGGATCGGTCTGGCTGGCACAGGAAGAAAATACCGGGAAGTATGTGGCGATCAAGTTCTATACGTATCGCCGGGGCCTGGACTGGTCGCTGCTGAACCGGGAAGTCGAAAAACTGGCAGAGCTTTATACCTCGCGGAATATTATCAGTCTGCAGGGAGTGGGCTGGAACAGTGATCCCCCCTACTACATGATGGAGTACCTGGAAAACGGATCACTGGCATCGTTTCTGGATGCAGGACCATTGCCGGTTCCTGAGGCCGTCCGCATCGCCAAAACTGTATTACAGGCACTCGTTCATGCGCATGGGAGAGGGATTCTGCACTGCGACCTGAAGCCGGCGAATGTTCTGCTGGATGATAATTATGAGCCCCGAATTTGCGATTTCGGGCAGTCCCGTCTGTCTGACGAACAGAGCCCTTCCCTGGGGACGCTTTATTACATGGCTCCCGAACAGGCAGATCTGCAGGCGGTTCCCGATGCCCGCTGGGACGTCTATGCCCTGGGAGCATTGCTCTATCACATGCTGTCCGGCAAGGCGCCTTACCGGACGCCTGAGAATGAGCAGGCCATTCGCCAGTTGGAGACACTGGAAGAGAAACTCGAAGCCTACCGGGAATTGATTCGCAAAGCCCCCCGCCCTGCGGAACATCGCAAAGTCAAGGGGATCGACCGTCGTCTGATCGATATTATCGATCGATGTCTGGAAACAGATCCCCGCAATCGATTTCCTAATGCGCAGGCCGTTTTGAGCAGTCTTGTCCAGCGTGAGCAGTATCGTGCCCGTCGGCCTTTAATTGCACTGGGAATCATCGGACCTTTATTGCTGGTGCTGGGGGTGATTCCGGTGGCGGGGGCTGCGGTGAATCAGATGGTCTCTCAGTTTCGTGAAAACCTGACAGCGCGGGCGTTGAAGGGAGATCTGATCTCAGCCAACCTGTTGTCACAAAACGTGGAGCACGATCTTCAGGATCGTCAGGTACAGCTGGTAGAATTATCTGAGCGAACTCTGCTGCGTGATATGATGGAAAGAGTACAGGATCCACAGGATGACGAATCCGAGAGCCTGGAGAGCTACGGCGAAATTGCGGAATACCTGCAACACGAGAAAGATCTGGTCGATGAGAAGCGGGAATCTCTGCAGCGGGAAAAAGACGCCAGCTGGTTTTTAACGGATGCGAAAGGGATTCAGGTCTGGCGTGACCCACCCCGTCCGACCATCGGGCAGGACTTCTCTCACCGGGACTACTTTCATGGTCACGGGACCGAATATGAGAAAGGCCATGCACCTGATTCCGTGGAGCCGATTCAGCGTCCATATATCTGCCAGGTCTTTAAAAGTGATGCCTCTAATCAATGGATGGTGGCGGTGGTAGTTCCGATCTGGGATTTGCAACATGAGAGAGTATTGGGGATTCTGGGCCGCACGACCCACCTGGATCAGTTGCTCACAGGTTATGATGAAAGCATTCGCGGCGATTCTGAGAAAATCGGTGACCGGAAAATTGCACTGATTGATAACCGGGATGGAAAGGTGCTGGCTCATCCCCGTATGACCGCTGAAAACCTGCGGCCCCTGAGCCGGGAAGAGGTCGACCAGCTGGTACTCAAAGGTGAGCATTTCGATCAGCTGAAGTTATTTAAACTGACAGAGAAGAAGGAAAATCGGGGACCGTTGCCAGCAGTGATCAGCGATTATCATGATCCGGTAGAGGCGGTCTTTTCCGATGATCCTCAGGATAATCTCTGGCTGGCTGCTTTCGCACCGGTGGGAAATACTGGATGGACGGCTGTCGTTCAGGAACGACGGGGGCTGGCGTTGCGGCCGGTTGTCGAGATGAAACGCTGGTTGATTGAGTACGGGTTGATTGTGCTCGTCACGAGTTGCCTGCTGATCTTTACGGTATGGTATTTCGTAATGCGGGTTTTGACTGAGCGGCGCGGCTGGGACTGGTCTCGTCACCAGTCGGAAAAGAAATCGGATACGGAGACAACGGTTTCGAATTGACGATTTGAGGCGAACCCTCATCGACTCGCGGGGAGATCCTCACAAGCAGGGAGCAGATTTTTGTTGGAACTTTTGATCTATGGAGCCCGTTCCCAGGATTCCAGTCGCATCGGACTGGAGCCGGGACAGGAACTGGTGTTAGGGCGTGCTTCCACTGCCGACATTTCGGTTCCCTGGGATGACCGTATTTCGCGGCGGCATGCCCGCTTGCAGGTGCAGTCCAAACAGGTGCACGTCAGTAAGATTGAGGAAGCAGAAAACGAAATCTTCCTATCGGGTTCCGGGCAGACCGAGTTTCAGCTCGAACCGGGTAACTCGTTTGTTATCGGCTCTACTACATTCCAGCTGGTTGACTCTGTTTCCAGTTTTACTTCACCTCGTGAATCCCCGCTGGAAGAGGTGACATTCAAGCCTCATGAACTTCTAAAAGTAAAGTATCGAGATGCCGATCAGAGAATCGACGTACTCGCGCATCTGCCAGAACTGATTTTAGATGCTCGGAATGATGCAGACCTGTTTCATCGTCTGGTGACGATGCTGCTGTCGGGGGTCAAGCATGCTGACGCGGTGGCTGTCGTGCGGCTCAATGAGGATGACCGGGTCGAAGTTCCCTTCTGGGAGCGTCGACGCCAGGCCCAGGGGGGCTTTCATCCGAGTGGACGTCTGGTGAAAGAAGCTGTTAAAAAGAGCGGGAGCTCGGTGCTTCACGTCTGGGCGGCACGTGAAGAAAAACCGGAACAGGATGATTATACAGCAGTCGCTGAGTTTGACTGGGCATTCTGTACGCCGATTGAAGATGGTCCCGCGGGAAAATGGGGACTGTATGTTGCGGGGGAACTGGACCATCCTTATCAGGCGGGTGGTGGCAGGAGCGGTCTCGATCTCCAGGCGGATGTGAAATTCACCGAACTGGTTGCGGCGATCGTGAAGTCGGTCCGTCGCTTGAATCAGCTGGAACGTCAACAGGCCGGTCTGCGACAGTTCTTTGCTCCTCCGATCCTGACTGCATTGGGAGATAATCTGAATACGGAGATTCTGGAGCCCCGCGAATGTGACGTGACGGTGCTGTTCTGTGACTTGCGAGGATTCAGTCAGCACGCAGAAGACTCTTCTGGCGACCTGATCGGTCTCTTGGGGCGTGTCAGTCAGGCGCTGGGAATTATGACAGCGCATATTCTGGACTTTGGCGGGGTGACAGGAGATTTTCAGGGAGATGCAGCCCTGGGGTTCTGGGGCTGGCCCTTCTCTTCTGATATGGCGCCTCTGGATGCCTGCCGGGCTGCCCTGGCGATTCGTCAGGCCTTTGAACAGATCCGTCAGCAACCCGAACATCCGCTGTCTGATTTTCGAATGGGGATTGGAATTGCCCATGGCCGGGCAGTCGCGGGTAAAATCGGCACCAGCGACCAGGTTAAGGTGACCGTGTTTGGTCCGGTGGTCAATCTGGCCAGCCGCCTGGAAGGTTTGACCAAGCACCTCCGCGTTCCGGTTGTACTGGATGAAGCGACGGCTCAGATCGTGCGGAGTAAACTGGATCGTCGGGAAGGTCGCGTTCGCAAACTTGCTCAGATCCTGCCCTATGGCATGGAGAAATCAGTGCTGGTCAGTGAGCTATTGCCTCCCGAATCGCAGGCGGAAACCCTGACAGAAGAGGAAGTTGCCTGCTACGAACGAGCTGTAGACTGCTTTATTACAGGCGACTGGGAAGAATCGTTTCGTCTGCTCCACGCAATTCCCGCTTCCGACCGGGCCCAGGATTTCCTGTCACTGCAGATTGCCCGTTCAAATCGAGTGGCACCTGCCGACTGGGATGGGACAATCCGCTTCGATTCCAAGTAACTCTTCATTCTCCGAATGCTTTTTGAGGCCAGGCTGGCCCGGTTCCGATTATGCAGCCTGAGCGGAACAGGTTGACTTCGCGCGCAGTTGACTGTTCATTTTTCTCAGAATTTCTAGTCATCTGGCTAAAGTTGACCTATTTTTTAACGACGGGCATCACGGAGATGCGGATGTGATGGGCCTTGTACAATCTGTATTCAGCAGCCTGGAGAGAGTGAAATCATGAGTAACGCAGAATTATTGATCGAACCGGAAGAGGTAACACAGGAAACGGAAAAGCACTGTCAGAGATCCCGGGAAATTGAAATCAATCTTCGTTCTCAGGAGATGCTGCTGGTTTTAAATGAAGTATTTGATTCGATTGTTCCTTCAAGCAAGTCTTAAAAATTGATTTCAATTATCAGTAGTAGGTTCCTCTCATGCTACAAGCATCAGAAAAGTCAAACGCACGCATTTTAGTTATAGATGACGACCCGCTCTTTCGTAATCTGATGGTTTCATTTTTACGGAGAGAGTATTTTGTATCCGTGGCCAGTGATGGCTCGGAAGGTTTTTACAAAGCACTCGAGTATCCACCGGACATAGCCATTGTCGATGTGCAGATGCCGGTGTGGGATGGTTTGCAGACACTGAAAGCATTCCGGTCACACCCTACCCTTTGCAAGACAAAAATCATCATGCTGACCTCAGATGCCAGCAAGGGGACAGTTGTCGCTGCAATTCAGGGTGGTGCGAACGACTACATCATAAAAACCAGCTTCTCTAAAACTGAGCTGCTGGATAAGGTCAGGAAATTCGCTCAGCCGGGATCCGGAAATGTGGCCAACACTCCGAATTCAGCACGCCGTCAGAACTCGGTCACTGCTGTCGTGAGTAGTACTCCGCAGCCTCACCCTGCAGAACAGAGTGCTGGTCGTGCTTCCATTGAAGATCAACTGAGTGATCTTTCACTAGACAAATCAGAGGAAGAGATGCTGGAAGAGATTATGGAAGAGTGGGAGTAATCAGGGCTGATCTGTTCCCGATTGAATTTCAATCTGCAGCTGATCAACCCTGGCCCGCGTGAATGTCCAGGCATCCCTATAAAGAAAACTGAGTATCCAAAGAAAAACCCCGCAGAGCTGACAATGGGCTCCGCGGGGTTTTGTATTATCGGTCATCGATTGTGAATTACAGGGTCTCTTTCGAGAACTTGGCAATCACGTTTCCGATGAATTTGAGAATACCTTTATCGAGTTTGGCTTTGCCGTCGATGACATCGCCTTCGCGTTTCATAACAAAGGTGAAGGTATCGTCTTTGTCGGTGAGCGAGCTGAGCAGCATTTCACGGATTTCGACGTTGCCTTTTTTGTCCCGGACTTTGTTGATCAGTTTCAGCCAGGGCAGCGTTTTCACGTTCAGTTCAATTACATTGGGACTGACTTTTTCCGGAGCAGGCTCTTTGACCTTCTTAGCAGCATCCTTGATGTTCTGAATTGCATCAGGGCCAGCTGCCATCCAGAGTGCCTCGGGAGTGCTGCCGACATAGAGTGCTTCTCCATCACCAAAGAGCTCATAAAACCCGGCCTGGAATTCTTCCCGGATCGTGATTTTGTGGATCTTCAGGTTCTCTTCGTTGACCACATCCACTTCAACGGTCTGCCCTTTCATCAGCGACGGCAGGAGTTCAACAACTTCCTTCAGCTTGGCACCATCGGTAGAACGGATGCCTCCGAGCAGTGCGTATTTGCCGCCGTCAGCAGAGTTGGTATTGATGAAGCCATCGATGAGTGAGGTCTCTTTGCCTGCATCCAGCATCTGAATGATCAGTTCAGAGATTTTTTTGCCGGCTTCTTTCTGCTTGTCGGTCAAATCTTTGTTACTATCAATCCGCTCTTTAATGCTGGGGAGCAGCAGACTGTAGAATGCGGTGATGTTGGCTTTGCGCATTTCATCCAGGGGATGATTGATGCGGCCGTTTAAGATTCCGTCCTGCTTGACTTCGACGTTGGCGAAGTAGCTGGGCTTGGTGGCAAACTGCTTGATGCTTTCATCCAGCGAAGTTCCCTCGATTGCTTTCAGGCTGAAAACGAGACGTCCTTCATTCTGAGCTGCGTCTGTGGTCCAGCCGATGACCATCTTCTGGGCTTCAGCAAAGAGTCGCTCGGCTTCATCCATCTGGTGGGTAAAAGCGAGTTTACGCAGTTCAAAAGCATTGTCGGTTTCATCCCGCTTTTTCTTGATGGCAGCCTGCAGCTGTTCGCGGGTTTTGGTCATGGATTTCTTCCGCAGATCCACGCCTTCTTTTTCATTCGTGATCAGAGCACTGAAATCGTATTCGGCTTTGATCAGTTCCTGGACCCGCTTGAGTGGGTCTTCGATGTTCTCGACCTCATCGAGTTTTTCAGAGATGATCACATATTTCTTGTCCTGCAGATACTGCATGAAACCTTCGAAGAGGTTACCCAGTTTGTATGGGCCTTTACGCTGTTTCTTGGAAGAGATTTCAAAGACTTCCAGGTTATCGCGGAATTCCCCCAGGTCACTAATGGGGAGGATCAGTCGATAGCGCTGCTGCTGATTTTCACCAAGCAGGATGTCGATGCGGAGAGGACGTTGTTTATCAATTCCTTCCAGGAAGGTCGGGATCAACTGTTCGAGGTTGGTCCAGCCTTTTTTGTCGCCTGCCAGATCTAATACCAGATACTTGAGGTCCGCAATCATGCCATCGGCATTAATCTGGACCAGAGAGATATTAGGGGCAGCTTTATTTTCTTGAGCAGTTGCGACGCGCGGGAGTGAGAACGCAACGAATAGAATCAAAGCAAAATGAGCAATGCGGCTCATACATTTCCTCCATGATGTATTTCTGAGGATCTTGGGGATCGATATCTGATTTGCCTGCATCTTCTGCAGGGACCGACAGTAACTGTCATCCCGATTCAACACAGGCTGGTAGCAAATGTTAGTTTATACCAATGGTAATGAATAGGGAACTCTGGTTGAAGAAATAGCTAAAGTCCGAAATCGAAGATTTCTCTGTCGGGTAGACCAGGCGAATCTGGGATAAGAAATACAATGTGTACGTGTGTATTGTCAGGGTCCGGATGGACTAGAGGGTCCACAATAGAAATTCGGCGGTGCTCTGTGAAAATATGAAGGATGTTCAGAAACAAACCCAAAAATTTCCGAACTGAAGCCGACGCCATCGCAGAATCGCTAAGATTCCCCAGCCTTTGAGTTTTCAGGCGACTTTGATTCAGTCTTAACGGGACTGACCAGTCCAGCAGCGGAGGTGCCCTTCTCTGGCTGGGAGTCGGGCAGTCCGCGATATCGCCGGTGTATCCCCTCTGTTTGATCAGGGGTCGTCCTCAGCTGTGATTACAACTTTTTCTCTGGCTCTTTGGCGGGAGGCGTTTCGGGTTGTGAACTACGAGCAGTCTCAATTCCTGTGACCAGTCCCAGGTAGCCTGAGATTCGTTCGGTGGGCGTGTAGTTACTGCCCTGGAGCATTTTGCTGACAGCCGGGATCTGTTTCTGTTCGACAGCGACTGCACCAATTGTATTCAGCATATCCTCACGGAGCACCGGATCTTTAGTCGCAGTCACAAACTGCACAGCCTGACTGAATTGAGACTGATTCAGGAGTCGAGATAACAGTTTGAGGGAGAGTTGCCCCTTCCAGGGTTTCTTCAGGTCAGACTGGTTGATCAGGTGAGCCGCCTGCTCTGGTTTCCCGTTCTTAATCAGGGAAGCGGTCTGACGGAGCAGCTCATCCTCTTTGGAAAGTTTGGGGGCACTGCTGGTCAGGGCTTTACTGATCTGTGATTTCAGATCTTCGTTCTGTGAGCCGACAGATTCCAGAATCACGGCTGGCAGGGTCGTTTCCTGCAGGGCATCTTTGAGGTTAATATTTGAATTTTGTGAGGCAGCCTGCACCAGATTCCAGACTTCCGGAGCCAGGCCTGAGCGGGATGCCTGGGCCAGAAGTGCGATAAGTTTTTCGGACCGTTGTTCACCGGCGGCTTTCAGGCTGCGGAGTTGTTTGTTGTATTCGGTAATGGCCCGGTTGATGCGATCGGAGGTGTCCAGGTTAAAGGTGTCTTTGATCTCGTCCCGGAAATTGAAATTCGTCGTTGCGTTCGATTTTTCTTTGACTGCAGCGAGGCTGGGGGCAGTGGCCTGAATGCTCTGGACTGCATTTTTGAGGTATTGCAGTGCTTCTGCTTTCTTACCTAGCTCTGACTCGGCACAGGCGATCTGCAGATAGGTCTGAGCCAGTTGTTCCAGAGGAGCAGCCTGAGGCAGTCGCATGGAGTTCACTTCTTTGAGGTCTCCCAGAGTAATAGGAGTCGGAACGGGTTGATCCTTGATCAGGCTGATGGCCCGGTCGACAAAGGCCTGTGCGGCCTCTTTCTGATTCAGGCCGACCAGTTCCCGCGCACAGCGGGCCAGCATCATGGCGTTGCCTGTGGGGGAGAGCTTCTGCTCCGCTGGCTGGACCAGGCTTAAATCGGGTTTCCGCTGTTGTTTGACGGCCTGCTCGAGCCGGGAGAGTGACCATTGAGTTACTGCTTCCGTCCGGTCAGCAGAGTCGGAGGCCATGGCTGCCCAGTTCAGGGCGGCTTCCGGATAACCGTGAGTGACGAGAATCATGGTGGTTGCTACCCACTGGGGAGAAGCCCACATGCGGTGCAGGTCAATCAGGGATTCAAAATCATGGTGATTGGCTTCCTGGGCGATCTGCAGGTAAGCCGAGAGTTGTGCCAGATTGCTTTCCGCCTGGTATTTGCGGATGAGATCGGTAGCCAGGTCTTCTTTTCCGGCGGCAATCCAGAAGGCAGCCAGGCGGGAGATCAGGTCTAAGGTATCCCTTCCGCCGTAATCGGGGATCTTCTGGGAGAGTTCAATAGTCTGATCCAGCGTCTCTTTGAGACCGGCCTGATCTTTCTCCTTAAGCTGAATCCAGCCAATTTCGATCAGGGGGAAGATTTTATAAAATGGCAGTGGTGGACTGACGGCGTCAATCCGCTCCATCTGTTCGCGGGCGGCAGGAATGTTTCTGGTAACTGCATAAGCTTCGGCTGCCAGTCGCCGACTGAAAGGTTTGCTGCGATTCCCGCGGTCGCGAGAAAGATTAACAATTTCCTCCAGTGCATTCTGTTTCACTTTGGCCGGATCAACGGACGTCTGCTGGTTCTGAGTTGTCTGTTCTGGCGGATTCAGCGGGTTTTGCGCCAGGGGGTTTCGTTCTTTTTCATCCTGATTGTTGCTGAAATTTTTATTCTTAGCCTCGGAAATGGCCGGGTTTTTAAATGGCTGGGACAGTTCGGAAGCATCTGGAACCTGAGTGAAATACCAGTAGGCACCACCAATGGCTCCCGCAGAAACTACGATGGCACCGATCAGCGGCAGTTTCGAGGGCTTCTTTTCCTTGGGCTTTTCTTCCTCGGTGGATTTGCGTTCCTGCGCATCAGGGTTGGGGACGGTGAAGACGGGGGCCAGACACTCCGGGTTTCGACATTTTACCTCGCGTCCGACGACTTTCTCAGAGGCAAATCCCTGGGTGTCGCACATGGGGCAGACGACACGGAACATCTTTCCCTTGGCAGGTTTGCGTGCCAGTGGGATCACCTTGACGGCTTCCTGTTTTTTCCGTTCCAGTTCAAACGGATCGTCATCGGAAACCGTTTCCCGGCCTCGACGTTTGACGGGCTGCTGAGTTGCAGCGGATTTAGCAGGTGCGGGTTTGTCTTTGGGAGAGGGGCTGCTGGTTTTACCTGAGGACTTCATGGGAGCGCCGCAGGACGGGCACTCGGTGACGTCTTCATCAAGTACTGATGCCCCACAGGACGGGCAGGTTGGCAAATCCATATTTCAATCGTCCGATATATTCTGGTGGTTAATCAATGTCCATGTCTCACCTGTTACGTAATCCGAAAGTCTTCAGAAAGGAAAAATCAAAACGCAACAGTTGGATTGTGATCAGAAAGGAATCATAGTTAACTGTTTAGAAAACAGAAAGCTAAGTATCATTGTATACATTGAATAACCTCCTCTTCAAGGAATATTCAATGAACGCCGATGAATGTCGGATCTTCAGAAATGAGAAAAACTTCTGACAGAGACTGTTAACGCAAAAGCAGCGCTGCGATCCACAGTCATTCGAACATAACACACCACTACCACTTCAGGAACGGGACAGAGAATCATGGATTTACAGGTCGAGCAGGTTGTCACTCAGCTGGAACAGGAATTACGTGAACAGAATTCTGTTTCCGGTGTGCTGGATCTGCTGCTGGCCCAGCTGAAGGGGCGGGCCGCTGGTCTCTGGCGGTGTGCCGACGGGAATCTGCTGCAGGTAGGCTTTCGTGCAGTACCGGAAATGAATCTGCAGGTGCAACAGGATTTTGCCGCTCTGACGAAAGAAGTTTCACTGGAAAATAAAGGGTTAGGCATCGTCAAGGCGGTGCTGGATCGTCAGCCTGCGATTGGAACTCTGAGCAGTACGGAGTCAGGATTACCAGGGTCTTCCGAGTGGCTGGTCAAGTTCGGAGCACAACAATCATATGCGATACCCGTCATCGAGGACGATGAGGTCACAGGAGTTCTGGCAATTTCCACAGACTGTATTCATCAGGCAGGCGATGCCGAGTGGGAAATTCAGACTCAGATTGCGAACCGAATCGGTGAGAAAAAACTTTTGGGGATGCTTTGAACCTGTGAATTGAGTATGATTTCGTTACAGAAAAAGGGAGTGGAATTGTCAGGAGATTTCCTGATGTATATAACATGTGGAGTGGAAACAGGAGTTTCCCTGCTCTACCGTTCTACGTACCCGGTCATTCTGAGCTCAGCATTAGCTGAAGGACGTTTGTGATTCTCTGCAACAGGTCATGGTAAGATGAGTCGATCGAATCCTTTGCACTGGTCATTTCCCATTGGATCCTGGTTTTTGACTCAGGTGCGTGTCAGCATTTTTCTGCCGGTCGTCCTGCTCGTCTTCTGGTCACATTACTCTCTGGGACTGGGATTTGCTTTATTCGGCGTTCTGTTCATCAGCGTCTTCCTGCATGAAATGGGGCACGTGGTTGCCTGTCGGATGATGGGAGGCGAAGCCGATCAGATCATGCTCTGGCCCCTGGGAGGCCTGGTACCCTGCAGCCCTGCCCGTACTGATGCCTCACGCATCGTCACCGTTCTGGGCGGGCCGCTGGTGAATCTGCTGTTATGTGCGATTACGCTGCCGGCTGTAATCTGGTCCGGACAGATGTCAGAATCGCTCAACCCGATCAAGCTTCCGACTGTCGATCTGAGTAACAATCTGGGGCAGGCAATGCTTTTGATGGTGTTCAGCATCAACTGGCTCCTGCTGCTGGTAAACCTGATTCCGGTACTTCCCCTGGATGGTGGTAAAGTGCTGCAGATCATCCTCTCCCGCCGCTTTGATGAAACTGTGCTGCATATGGTGATGCTGAACGTCAGTTTTCTGGTCGGGGGGCTGGGAATGGTGATTGGCCTCTGCACCCATACCGTCTGGGTGGTCTTTTTCGGAGCGTTGCTGTTAATGCTGAACCTGCTGGAATTTGCTGCCGGCCATCGAGAGGAAGCCTTCGACGATTCCATTTTCGGCTACGATTTCTCACAAGGCTATACCAGCCTGGAACGTTCGAGTCCGGAACCTTCAGAGCAGAAAGTTGGTTTCTTCCAGAAGTGGCGGGAGAAACGAAAACTGCAGAAACGGATGCGGGAACGTGAAAAAGAACGGGATGCAGAAAAGCAGCTGGATCTCCTGCTGAATAAGGTTCATGAATTCGGTCTGGATTCCTTAACCCCCAAGGAGCGTCAGCAGTTAAATCAGGTGAGTGCCCGCTATCGCAAGAGCAATTCCGACCCCTAGAATCAGGCGGATTTGCACTCAAACGGTGTTTCATTTTCACTTTCCACCGAAAATCACCGAAATTTACTTAACTGGTGAATCATTTTGCTGGTCTGGCCTGACAATGCACACATCTGGCAGAATCCGCAGCATCGTGCTTAACTGATGTTGTTTTACTTCAGTCAGCTCCGTCTGGTGGTGAACAGGAATGAGATGCGTCTCTCCCTGGCAGAAAGACGGGGATTCATGCTGGATTGTTCCTAACTGTCATGAAAACAAGGCGATACAACCAGAGTAAAGGACCCGTTACTCTTTATATCCAGTTTGATATCTGGTTGTTGACGAAGTTAACTTCAGAAAACCTTGAATTTGTTCACTAGAACCTGCGTTTGCCGATATTTGCGGTGTAAACTGCAGTTTTCGGGGCGAAAACTGCAGTTTCCTGAAAAGTGACACAAATACAGGTCCTGATTTCAAATCTGATTTGCGGCCATTCGTCTGCGAACTAACTTTCTATAGGGAATAACTCCTCTAGAAAGCAGGAAAATGACTTATGGTCTCGGGAACAATTGATTCATTCAAGAAACTGTCCAACTTCAGCAAGTGTGGTGGCGCATGGGATCTGGAAATCCATCAGGATACCAAGGTGGAATTGTCCAACGATCGCATGCAGCGCATTTCAGAATTGACGGGCCTGTCAATGTTCTGTTTCGACGCCAGGGTTCAAAGGCTGGTCGGGCGGACTCACACGCGCTCCCTGCCCTTTTTTCCGATCGACGTCTTAAACCAGCTCGGTGAGATTCAGGGACTGACCCTGGTCGAGAATACAAACGGGTTGACCCATTATCTGTTTCCCCTCTTCGAGGATAGCGAACACAAATATGTTGCCGCCGGTTTTGTGTTTCAGAAAGAGAAACGCAAACTGACGGAAATGGTAATGTCAGCTGTGGAGAGGAACTGGTCTTCCGAGGAACTGGATACCTGGCTCGAAGGGCAGCGGATACTGGATGTGAAATCGCTGCATGCCCTGCTGAGTCTGGCCATCATGCATCTGGATGAAGAACAGCAGCTGGATGAATTGAACGAGGAAGTCGATAATCTGTCCGAATGTCTGGATGAGACGTTTGAAGAAATCAGCCTGCTGCACGAAGTGGCGCAGCATTTGAAGATTTCTGAAAGTCCCGAGAAGCTGGGAGAGCTCTGTCTGGAGCGGATCGGCAATCTGATCGAAGCGGAAACAAATATTATCTGGTTCGAAGGACAGGGACACACGTCCCGATTCATGTCTGAGAGCCAGACTGAATTTGATGAACTCAAACTGGCTCGGCTGGTCGCACAGTTTGATGGGTTTGACTTCAATCAGCCTCTGGTGATCAATCACGTGGACAGTTCCCTGCTCTCGCTGGAATTTCCGGATCTGCATAATCTGGTGCTGGTGCCGATTACTGATGGCTCTCATTCTTACGGATGGATTCTGAGCTGTAATCTTCTCAAGAGCGAAGAGTATGGCACGATTCAGGCCAGTCTGTTGAATTCGGTGGCTTCATTCCTGGGAACGCACCTGCGTAACATCGACCTGTATGCGCAACAGGAAGAGCTGATGCTCAGCTTTGTGAAATCGTTCATCTCCACTCTGGATGCGAAAGATCCTTACACACGCGGTCATAGCGAGCGCGTGGCCCTGATCGCACAGCAACTGGCGAAACAACTGGGTTATACGGGAGAATTCATCCACGATATCTATCTCTCCGGTCTGTTGCACGACATCGGGAAAATCGGCGTGGATGACCGCATCCTCCGCAAGGAAGGCCGTTTGACCGATGAGGAATTCCTCCAGATTCAGAAACATCCGATGATCGGATACAAGATTCTCTCTGGTATCAAAAAGCTCAAAAACATTCTGCCGGGGATCCGTAATCACCATGAGCAGATCGACGGCCGGGGTTATCCCGATGGTTTGACCGGAGACGATATTCCGCTGATGGCGCGGATTATTGCTGTCGCGGATGCCTATGATGCGATGGGCAGTGATCGTCCCTACCGCAACGGCATGCCTCTGGAGCGACTCGAAGCGATTTTCCGTGAAGGGAAAGGGATCCAGTGGGATGCTGCCGTGATCGACGCTTATTTTGAGATCCGTGATGAAATTACTCAGCTCTCGCAGAAATACAATCTGGAATCTGCTGAGCAGCTGGAACTGACGGTCAGTTGATGGACTGACTTTCGCTGAATGATTAGGATGAGTGCATCACCTTATTCTGTCTTCATGCGGGAGTCTTTCATGTCAGCTGTCCTACCTCAGAATCTCTGGAAGCACATCGTCTTCCTGGTTTGCCTGTTCCCTGGCCTGTCGGGCTGTGGTTCTGGTGAATCTGATGCTCCTGCCGATCTGCCTGTTCCCGAAGCGGCTCCCCTCAGTTCTGCTCAAAGTGCTGCGACTGACGCTTCACACTCTGAGGCCGGCGAAAAAGTCTTTGACGGGATTCAGTTCGACGTGCCCGTCGGCTGGCAGCAGATCCCGTTGTCTCCAGCACAACAGGGGATGATCTCAGCCAGCTTTCAGATTCCCAAAGCGGGACCGGATGTAAAGCTCACTCTCTCTTCGGTCGGCGGTGGCATAGAGGCCAACCTGCAGCGCTGGCGAGGGCAGTTCCAGTTACCTCCGGGTGAAGAGCCGCTTGAGAAGACTGTCCGCGTAGATGACGTGGAAGCGATCTGGCTCGATCTTCGTGGTACCTTTGATACCGGACCGGCTCTGAACGGGACAGCGGAAGCGGGCATGCGGATGATTGGCGTGGCAATCCCCCGCAGTCCTCGTGATTTTTACCTCAAGCTGACTGGTCCTCGGGAACAGCTGCTGAAAGCAGAGCCTGAGTTCGAAGCGTTTTTGAAATCGGCTCGTTTCAAACAGTAACTCTGTAGCTACGAGAGATTATCGGTCGCTGTCCCATTTACGGACCAGGCCGGCTGACAGGTGGCCTCCAAATCCAAAAGAGAGTTTGAGGGCCGTACTGATTTCCCGTGATGCTGCAACCTGGGGTGTGTAATTGAGTGGGCACTCTGGATCGGGATTTTCCAGGTTCAGTGTGGGGGGAACGATTCCGTCCCGCATGGCGAGCAGCGTCAGCGCCAGTTCTACGCTCCCTGCTGCTCCGAGGAGATGTCCCATGCCCCCTTTCAGGCTGGAACAGGCAAGTGCAGCGGAGTGGGGGCCGAATGCTTTCTGTAAAGCATGCGTTTCATAGACATCGTTGATTTGAGTTCCGGTGCCGTGGAGATTGACATAGTCGACTTCCTCGTGAGCCACTCCGGCCCGATCCAGTGTGACGTTAATCAGGTGTGACAGGCTCTCTGCCCGGGGATCGAACTGCATCAAATGTGTGGAATCCGCGCCGAGGCCTCCGGTCAGCCATTCTGCATAGGGAGTCACGTTACGTTTCTGTGCCTGCTCCAGTGACTCGAGTACCAGGATGCCGGCCCCTTCTCCGACGACAAAGCCGTTACGTCTGACATCATAGGGACGGCAAGCTTGTGATGGGTGATCGAACTGCGATGCCAGCACACCCATGCGATGAAACGAGGCCAGAACGGCGGGCAGGAGTGAGGCATCAGTACTGCCCGCGAGAACCGTGTCACAGACTCCATCCTGAATCAGTTCGGCGCCGCGCATGATGCTTGAGAAGCCGGTAGCGCAGGCTGAGACCGGGGTCAGGGCTGCGGCCTGGAGGTTAAAGTGGGCGGCGAAGGAGTGACTGGCTGCGCCCGCGAAACACTGCAGCCAGAGATCCGGGGGAACCTGCTCTGCAACAGATGCATCCTGGTGTGAGAGCGCGGCCAGTTGTGCGAAACTGGCCATGCCCCCTTTACTGGATCCGATGACACACCCGGTGGTCTCCCGGTTGAGGTGGTTCAAGTCCAGGCCGGCATCCTCAAATGCTTCGGTGCCTGCCTGCAGTGCGAGGGTTAGAGAGGGCTCAGTCTGCAGGGGAGTCGAGCTGCTTAACGAAGCACTGGAGAGACTGGGGTCGGGAATGATTCCCCCTGCCAAGGGACGCTTCAGTTGCTGGGATAAGGCATCCAACGGCTGGATCGCAGAAACGCCGGAGCAGATTCCCTGCCAGGAAGCTTCCCGGCCAACGGCGTACGGGGTGATCAGTCCGATGCCCGTGATGACGACCCTGCGGGGCTCAGGCTCAGATACTGTAGACAGTGGTCGCATGAAAACGTGAGGGCTGAGTGTGAATGAAATCGAAGAGTGATCAGACGCGATGGCTGGTGCGACAGACGGCGAACAGAGCGGCTCCAATCAGGGCCGCTACGATCAGGTATTCCACGATCGAGGTCTGAGACTGGACGATCGCTCCCCCCTTGCGTTCCTCCTCCTGGGCCAGGACGGTCGTCACTGAAAACAGCGTCGTACAGGCAAAGGCGGTCAGAGCGGAAAAGAGGCGGGATGTGAATCGCGTGCGTATGTTCATAACGTCATTCTGAGAGTCTGGTAAAAGTGTCTGTCGGTCGCCTGATTGTATCAGCCTGAAGTCGAATCTGCATCTGGAAAACCGCATTCCTCTCTATTTTCCCCGGTTAATTCTGCGGGTTCTGAGCCCTGGATAAGCGTTTCTACAGGTTGTCGGAGCTGCTGGAAATCCTGCTGATGCAGATAAACGGTCTGCCAGCTGTCGGAACGAGGTTTCATTTTGTCCTGATAGGCGTCGACCGGAACCAGGTAGAATGCGTACAGATTCTCTTTAAATTCATATACCTTCTCCAGGTTGTTGGAAATTGAGTCGGGGGGCAGCTGATAGGCAAAGACCAGACTGGAGATAAAGCCTTCTCCGAACAGTTCCTGCCACTGGAAGAGCCCCCTGATATCCTCTCGGGTGGCCCAACTTTCCCAGCGACGACTACGCGTGGGGGCGTCAAAGATCTCGGTGCGTCCCTTGACGTCAATCAGCAGGTTGGGCCCCTGCGATGAATAGACGATAAAGTCCAGTGATTTGATTGACGCCTCCTGGGCCAGTGCCCGGCGTTTTTCATCCACGGCGACGTACGGAATTTTCTGGGAGCGGAGGTAATCCTCAAAGGCGGATTCGTAGTGATTCCTGCGAATGACCATGCTGATCCTCATCTGAAAACGATCTGGTTACTGATCAAATGGTACCAATGACTGGTGGTACTGTAAATATCTATAGATCAGTCTGTTTTCAGAATGAAGGGGTTCAGGCGAGGATTTTCTGGATCACGTCCAGCAGTTCTTCTTCTTTGACGGCGGTTTGCGTACCGGCCTGCATGTCCTTGACCTGCCAGAGCTGGTTTTCGAATTCGTCTGAGCCAGCCACGATGACGATTTTGAAGCCGTGACGGTTGGCATATTTGAACTGTTTCTTGATCGCCTTGGTATCCGGATAGACTTCCACATTCAAGCCCGCCTGACGCAGATCACGGCCCAGACGCAGGTATTCGGGGGTGAAAGCGGCGTCCATTTGTGTCACCAGAATCGGTGCGGGAGTAGAAACCTCGCTTAGCAGATTCAGTTCCTGCATCGCGGCGAGCAGACGGTCCAGTCCGAGGCTGGCACCGACGCCGGGCAGTTCCTGAGTGGTAAACAGCTCAGCGAGGTTATCGTAGCGTCCCCCCGAACAGACACTGCCGATCCCGGGCATCTGATCAAGGAAGGTTTCATAAATCGTGCCGGTATAGTAATCGAGGCCACGGGCAATGGACGTATCCAGTACCACCCGTTCGGCAGGAATCCCCGCCCGCTCTACTGCGGTAAACAGTTCACGAAGATTGAGTACGCCCTGCGTACCACGCTCGTTTCCTTTGAGCTGTGATTCGAGTGAGTCCAGAATTTCTGCAGTCGTTCCCTGAGCGGTCATTAGTGCCAGAATCTGTTCGGCCTGCTGTTGAGTCAGTCCCCCCTGCTCCTGCATTTCCTGAATGACGGCTTCCGGGCTGCTTTTGGCCAGCTTATCGAGGGCGCGCAGGACGGCTGCCGACTGCGATTCCAGGTTGTGCAACTGCAGCAGTCCATTGAGAATCATGCGATTATTAATGCGGATTTTGAAATCGGTGAAGCCGATCTTCAGCATCAGATCGTGAATGATGAACAGCGTTTCGATGTCCGCGGCATTGGACTTGGTACCGATGGTATCGAAATCGCACTGGACGAATTCGCGGTAGCGTCCTTTTTGCGGATTCTCTCCCCGCCAGACGGTGCCGACGTGATAGCGTTTGAACGGGGTGCCGAGCTCGTTGATGTTCTGCGCGGAGAAACGGGCGAAAGGAACTGTCAGGTCGAACCGCATGGCAACGTCGCGGTTCCCCTGTTCGAAACGGAACATCTGCTTGTCCGATTCTTCTCCCCCTTTGCCGGTCAGGACTTCGGTGTATTCCAGAGCCGGTGTGTCAATCGGGCTGAAGCCATAGCTGCGATAGACGGACTTGGCTGTCTCGATCAGCTGTTCGCGGGGAATCATGGCTGAGGGGAGATAGTCGCGGAACCCTTTGAGCGTACGTGGGGTAATTAATGGTTTATTCACAGTATCGTACCGGCTGTGATCCTCGCGGATCGCTGTTGACTGGAGAGTTTAAGGATTGGTTTCGTTTGAGACGGAACGCGTGCTACACATGCACGACGGGAAGGTTCTCGGTTTTGATTTTGGACTTCCCTTTGCGTTTCTTTTTCTTCGGAGGCAGAACGGCGTGGGCGTATTCCCAGATCTGTTCCGGAGTCTCAAACAGGCGGTCGTAGGTGCCGTCGTTGTCGTATTCGCAGTCGTCGGTGGTGTAAGTCCGACAGATCTGGGGACGGTCTTCATAGTTCCCACAACGGTAATCCGGGAGAATGTATTTGCAGTCTCCATAGACCATCAGGAACCAGACATCCTCATCGACGAAAATGGCACTGTGCCCGTGCATGATGTACCACCGCATGTGATCGTAATCTTCCCAGGTGGTCGGCGTTTCGATGGGTAGTGCAAAATAGCGACAGCAGCGTGCCGTGCAGTAACTGCATAATACTTCCCCGCTTTTCAGATCGGATCGTTTTACTGTGACAGTGGACATGGTCGGCTTCCCTGATAAATAAAAAGACGGTTCAAGTCTGAAAAGGTTCGCAGCGACTGAAAACCTGCTGAACGACTGCTCTGTCCCCCAATCCCGGGGGCGGCGGAACGTATTAAAACAGACCGCTGCAAGGTCAGTACAATTCAGGACTTCAATACACCTCTGATGATAGAATAGGATGTTTTATAAGCCATTGAGCGGGAAAATGCACGGAATCTGCAGCAAGAAAGTTCGGGAAATCAATCAGAAGCGGCTCTGGAAACGCCGTCCCGTCGGAACCGGAGAATGCGAGGGGACGCTCACGCTGCTCTTTTCAGGAGTTCGCTTATAGGGGTTTTAGCGGTTATCACCCGGCGAAAAGTGTATAATTACGGTTTCTGCTTGACCCTGATTTGTTATGGGACTTATCATTAAATAAAAGTCCCGTCCGGTTTTTCGCAGCTTTCCTGATCCCCACAATTGATCTGTCCGGGATACGCGTGAATAATTGATACCGAACGATTTATCTTCGGTTCCAATGGTCAGGATAGACGATGTAACAGACAAGGGCTCATCAGTTTTTGTCTGAAACCCAAGATAGAAGACAGACATTCATTACAGGAATTCGAACGCACCACACGAAACCGCCGGTTTCGTAGAATTCGATCAAGGTTTAAAACGATGCATAAATCCGGAGTAGTCTTCGCCTGGCTTGTCGTGTTGGCAGCGATTGTCGCGGTACCACTGACAGCCAAGGTTCTTGCCGTCCGCAGCAGCTGGTTGCAGGCAGTGGAGAAGAACAGCACTCAGATTGCCAAAAACGAAGCAGAAATCAAAGCGAAATCCGAAGAGAGCGCAGATCTCCGCAAGCGACTGACCCGGGTCATGCTGGGCTGGGATCGTTACTGGGATGCTGCAGTGACTGTCTCCAATCAGCAGACGGGTGAGATTCAGGTGGCGATCGGCAGTAATAACGGGCTCGGCTCAACTCAGAATGCTGAAGAGGCCAAACCGGTCGTCTTCGCATTTCAGGCAGCTCCCGGTCAACCGGGGGGAGTCGCTTATGTCGGTGCGTTCCGTGTGACCGCCCTGGAAGCGAATCGTGCACTCCTGCAGAAAGTGACACCACCCGAAGGTGGTGAAGCAGCAAAATGGCAGAACGGTACCTGGCGTCTGCGAGCTCTGGTGCCCCCTAACTACATCACTACCCTGCGAACTCTGCGGGATCAACTGGTTGAGCGCAAACAGCAGCTCGAAAGAAAACAGGATCGAATCGAAGACCTCAACCGCCTGCTGGCTTCTGCCCAGAAGCGTCTGGATGCACGCGTCAGCGAGTTGATCGGTTCCGACAATGCTCCCCAGGGAGAGAACCTGCCCGTTGAATTGCGCAAGGGGCTGGTTGCTGGTCTGGAAGAAGAAGAGCAGGAGCGGAACGAGGAATTTCAGGAAACCGATCGGTTGCGGCGCGATTTGCTGAAAGTCTACCAGGAACAGCAGAAACTGATTGAAGACGTCAGCAAGCTGGCCCGACAGTTGCCCCAGCACAACGAAGGGTACGGCGAACAGAAACAACCAACCGGCGAAAAGCTTTCTGAAGTCTCTGCTCAATAGCTCAAAATCACGGACGGCACGGACACGGATGACAGAGCGTTGCACATAACGCCTCTGGCCAGGAACTGACAGACTAAGGATACGTTAGGCGATGGGGATCGAGAGTCGGGATTACCTGCGACACGAGAGTGAGGGAAATTACCGCTCTTTCAACATGTCATCCGGTGGCTGGGCGATCAAGTACCTGATCATTGCGAATGTGGTTGTCTTCCTGCTGGAAGTGGCGACTTCGGAAGGTCGGGGTTCTTCTCCCGTGATTAACTTCCTGGCACTGGACCGAGGCAGCCTGTTCCCTGGTTTCCAGATCTGGCGGCTGTTGACTTATGGATTCTGCCATTCCACGCAGACCCTGGGCCATATCTTTTTCAACATGTTCATCCTCTGGATGTTTGGACGCATGGTGGAACCGGTGGTCGGCTCGCGTGAGTTTCTGGTCTTCTATCTGGTCAGCATCGTGATCAGCGGATTGTGTCATGTCGCCATCAGTCCCAACCCTGTGATTGGTGCTTCGGGGGGTGTGATGGCGGTGGTCTTTCTGACGGCCATGTACTACCCCAAGATGACCGTGCTGCTGTTTTTCATCCTGCCGATCGAGCTTCGCTGGCTGGCGGTGCTGTATGCGGTCGTCGATCTGTTTGGCTTTGTGAATCCCCGCAGTGATGGCGTTGCCCACTTTGCTCACCTGGGAGGCGCTGCCTTTGGGGTGGCCTACAAATATTACGGCTGGAATCTGTCGAGTGGCCTGCTGCGGAAGTGGGATCGCTTCCAGTCCAACCGGTCGGTCCGTAAAAGCAAACTCAAAGTCTATTCCGAGCCCGATACCCGTTTGAGCAAAGCGAGCCTGGATGAGCGGGTAGACGCCATTCTGGAAAAAATCAGCCGCGAAGGTGAAGCCAGTCTGACGGATCAGGAGCGGGAACTGCTCAAAGAGGCCAGCAGCAAGTACAAAAAGCGTTGAATCACTGACTGCGACAGATTAACCTGATGGATCGGGAGTTCACAGCTGTGAGAATGCATTCTGATTCCGGTGGTCCGTCATGCCTCAGTCACAATTTGAAGAGCTGATTCAGCGTACGCGTGCCGGCGATCGCGGTGCCGAAAATGAACTGCTGGAAAAATGCCGCGCTTATATCTCGCTGGTCGCCCGGGCTCAGATTGAAGGCTGGATGCGTACCAAGTTCGATGCCTCCGACCTGGTGCAGCAGACGCTGCTCGAAGCGCACCAGGGGCTTTCCCGTTTCGAGGGAGAGACCGAGGCGGAATGGCTGGGCTGGCTGCGGGGTATTTTAAATCATAACACGCTGGACTTCGCCCGGCGTTACCAGGGAGCCGCCAAGCGTGATGTGAAACGTGAGTTTTCCATTGATCGCGCTGGTCAGCAACCAGAAGCCTCTGGTCAGATGAAGTGGGAGTTGCCGGACCAGGCGGATACGCCGAGCCGGATCCTGTTGAACCGGGAACAGGAGATTCAGGTTGCTGACGCGGTCAGTCAGCTCCCCCCTGACTACCAGGAAGTGATTATGCTTCGCAATCTGCAGCGGCTGCCGTTCAAAGAGGTTGCCGAGCGGATGCAGAGGAGTCCCGGTGCCGTACAGATGCTCTGGTTGAGGGCACTGAATCAACTGCAGGAACTGCTGGAACAGGTTTGAAGCGGCCCTTGCGACCGGATAATTCGACTGAAAATTGAAGATTTAAGAAAGACTGCAGCCCGTGACCGACGAGTCGAATGAGCAATCTGAGCAGGTGGAAGTACTGAACCAGTATCTGGACTTCCTGCAGCGTCAGGATGATGCCAGCTGTCAGAGTCTGCGTGCAGTCAATCCCGAGTTAAAACCACTGATGGCCTGTCTGGATTCCCTGGAGCGTCTCGCGCCTCAGTCAGACAGTGATCCCGAATCGGTTGAGCTGGGGCCCGATGATGCGACGTTGCCAGTTTCTCCCCACGCATCCCGACAGGCGCCCCCCCTGCTCGCGCGGGAGTTCGGCAATTATGAACTGCTGGAGGAGCTGGGACGCGGCGGGATGGGCATCGTCTATAAGGCACGTCAGAAGGATCTGAATCGGGTCGTGGCGTTGAAAACGATCCTCAGTAATCAGTTTGCATCCGAAGACGAGGTCCGACGGTTCTACCTGGAAGCCCAGGCCGCCGGTCGTCTGCAGCATGCGAATATTGTCGCGATTCACGAAGTGGGCCAGCATCTGGGGCAGCATTATTTCACCATGGACTTTATTGGCGGAGGCTCACTGGCGAGTCCCGATTTTCGCCCGCTTTCCCAGGTGGCACCGGATAATTATTACGAGGTCGCCTCACTCATGCAGCAGGTTGCCGAGGCGGTCGAGTATCTGCATTCCAAAGAGATCATTCACCGCGATTTGAAACCGTCGAACATTCTGATCGATGAAGCGGGCCAGGCTTACGTCACCGATTTTGGTCTGGCGAAACTCTACGATGGACTGCCGGGAGGCTCAGGGACCGATGCCCGCACACAGACGGGCATGATCGTGGGGACTCCGGGCTACATGTCACCCGAACAGGCCGCGGGGCAACTGGATCAGATTTCCACGCGGAGTGATATCTTCTGTCTGGGTATTATTCTGTATGAACTTTTGACGGGCGTATCTCCGTTCAAACACAGCAGTCCGCTCGATTCGCTGGTGGCGGTGATTGAAGGGGAACCTGCACTCCCCCATTCGCATAACAGAAACATTCCCCGTAGTCTGGAACTGGTCTGCCTGAAGTGTCTCGAGAAGGATCCCGCATTACGCTACCAGTCGGCCCGCGAACTGGCGGCGGATCTCGAACGGTTCATTGCTGGAGAACCTCTACAGGCACAACCTGCGGGCATGATTCAGAAGTTCCAGCGCTGGTTCCGCCGCAAGCCGGCACTGGTGTCGCGGCTCTCCGCAATCCTGCTGGCAGTCGGAATTATTCAGACCGTGTATTCTACGCAGGGCGTTGATTTGAATTACCACCTGCGGATCATGTCGCTGTTTGGTTTGTGGGGCGCACTGGTGGTGTTCTTTCAGTTTGGTCTGGATCACTTTCCAAACAAAAAACGGGTGCGTTACTTCTGGTCTGCGGCGGATGTTGCGCTGCTGACGGGACTGCTGGTGCTCGCCGATGCGCCGATCGGGATTCTGTTGATTGGGTATCCGATGCTCATTGTTTCATCAGGACTGTTCTTTTACGTCAGGCTCGTGCTGTTTACCACGGTGCTTTCACTGCTCTCGTTTGCTGTCCTGGTACTGGCTCGATCGGAGCTGGTTGAGTTATGGCAGTATCCCGTCATCTATGCAATGGTGCTGGCGATCCTGGGAATGATCACGGCTTACCAGATTTATCGGGTCCGCGTGTTGAGTCGCTACTACGAGCTGCGGCGTCCTTGATGACCGCTTGCGAGAAGCGTCAGGCTGCTTTCGGCGTTCTTTCAGCTGCTTCGCGTGTGATCAGGCGATGCAGGGCCTGCCAGACGCGGCTGACTTCCAGCTCTTCCATGCAGCACAGATTCTGTGGTCCGCGTTTGGGGCAGCGTTTGTTATAGCTGCCGCCACAGCTGACATTCGTGGAGACAAGTTCGTGCTTGTCTCCCGGCGGTCCGGAGCGAAGTGCACTGGTGCAGGTAAAGATGCCGGTGACAGGGGTTCCGAGACCAGCGGCCAGGTGCATGGGGCCGGAATCATTGGTGAGGACAAAGTCGGATTGCTGTAAAACCGCGGCGAGTTGTTTGAGCGTTGTTTCCCCTGCCAGATTGATGACCCTGCCGGTCGGGACGAACTTTTGCAGCAGTTTTTCGATATGGCCGGTCAGTTCTCTTTCTGCAGAAGTTCCCACCAGGACAACCTGGCAACGGAAGCGACGGATGGCTTTGGCACCGACCGCAGCGAAGCTTTCGGGGGGCCAGCGTTTGGTGATCCATTGCGCGCCCGCGTGAATCGCGAGAGTCGGCAGCGGATACTCAGGGCAATACAGTTTTTTCTGTGCCCAGTTCTGGTCATCTTCGGAGAGATAGATGTTAGTCGTGCGTTTCAGCTTCCCCTGACCAAAGGCATCAGCGACGCGCCAGTATTTGAGCCAGGCTGGGACATAGCGTCCCGTGTCGGGGATCGTCAGGTTACAGGTGAGGTGCGAACCTTCGCGAGCTGCTTCGATGCCGACCCGCCAGGGAGCGCGGGTGGCGGCAGTCATGATGCCGGTACGGAGCAGGCCCTGCAGATCGATGACCAGATCAAATTTCTGTTTGTTGAGTGACTTGAGAAACTGCCACCACTGTCCTGCTGAGCTGCGTCGCTGGAAGGGAATGATTTCATCCAGGCAGGGATGTCCTTCCAGAAGATTGGCAAAGCTGTCCCGAACGACCCAGGAGATGCGGGCATTGGGAAACCGTTCCCTCAGGACCGGCAGGATAGGGAGTGTCTGCACGACGTCACCCAGGGCACTGGGTTTGATAATGCAGATCCGCTGCGCTTCAATCTGATTCAATCGTGCTAACGGGTCAGTTTTGTTCATCGAATTCGGGAATACAGGCATCAGATGTAAGGTGTACTGGTACAGGCGCAGCCTACAGGGGCGGCATCATAGTGTGATTTGCCGAATTGAGGCAAGATCAGCTTGTACCTGGGACGCATCAGAAAAGCCCGGTTTTCAAAGGGTTACGCGACGACTTCGATTACGTTTTCTGAATTTTTTCTGAGAATCCGCGAAACCTCTGCCTCCCTCTCGCGTTTGATACCGTGTTAACTGAAACCGCTGCAGGAAGCTGATTCCTGTTTCCACAGATTTTGAGAATGAGGAGCTGTCTTGATGAAAATGAATCGGATCGTTACTGCGTGTGCACTGGGTATGGCTGTGATTTCATGGAGCTCTGCTACGCAGGCTGAAGAGGGGAAAAAAGGACAGCGCCCCAACCGTGAGGAGATCCTCAAAAAATTCGACAAGGACGGCGATGGCAAGCTGAATGAAGAAGAGCGTTCGGCTGCTCGGGCTGCCCGTGGTGAAAAGGGTGGTCAGGGTTTCAATCGCGAAGAGTTCATGAAAAAGTTTGACAAAAACGGTGACGGCAAACTGGATGAAAACGAACGCAAAGCTGCTCGCGAAGCCCGCGAAAAAATGGGTCAGCGTGGCCCGCGCATGAGCCGTGAAGAACTGGTGAAAAAGTTCGACAAAGACGGCGATGGGAAGCTCAGCGAAGCTGAACGCCAGGAAGCCCGCAAAGCGATGGGCGGTCGTCGTCCCGGGTTCGATCGCGAAGCCATGCTCAAGAAGTTCGACAAGAACGGCGACGGCAAACTGGATGACGCAGAACGCCAGGCCGCACGGGCAGAAATGATGAAGAACCGTGGTAAAGGTGCCGGTGGCAAAGGGAAAGCCAAAGGCAAAGGACAGAAGAAGAATTAATACTTAATCAGGGACGGGGCGCAGGTCTCGTTCGTGATGTGAACGAAAACAGCCGACGGGATTTTTATTCCGTCGGCTGTTTTTATTGTTCGTCAGGTACTCAGGTCGACTGCTCTGAGATGATCTGGTTGTCGAAATAGTTGGTGCCCATACCGGCATCAATGACGATTCCCTGCGAATTGATACCCGAGGAACGGGGACTGATCAGGAAAGCTACGGTATCTGCGACTTCACTGGTCTGGACGGCTGACTTTCTTAATGTGGCTTTTTCAGCAAACAGGTAGCTGTCCACATAGCCGGGAATTCCTGCGGAGGCGGATGTCTTCAACAGACCGGGACAGACGGCATTAAAGCGAACCTGCGAGAAGTTTGAGAACGACTTGGCCAGAAAGCAGACCGAGGAATCGAGGGCCGCTTTCACGGGGGCCATGTAGCCGTAATTTTCCGCCGCCATGCGGGTGGTGGAGATCGAAATCGTCACCACACTCCCCTGCTCTGGATCGAGCAGATCCTTGAATGCATTACAGACTGCGATCAGGGAGAAACAGGAAATATCGACTGCCTGCAGAAAAGCGGCGCGGGGTGTTTCATGGAACGGAAGCCAGCCGGCTGAGTAGTCTGCAAACGCGATGGAGTGGACCAGACCATGGATGACATCGTATTTCTGGCTGATGTCCGCCTGGAGCTGATCGATTTCCTGTTGATGTTCAACATCACAGATATAGATCGGTGCGTCTTTCAGAAGTTTGGACAGCGATTCTTTGCGGGCTTCCGAGCGAACGACGTAAATCACTTCGGCGCCTGCTTCCTCCAGGACCTTCCCTGTCTGATAGGCGACACTTTTACGGTTGGCGACTCCAAATACGAGAATCCGTTTTCCCGCTAACTTTAAAAAATCCATTCAATCATTTTCCCAGGATCGATTTCTGTAAACAAATTCTGAAAGACCGAGGGTTCACTCTGACAAATTTTGTTTTTTTTCGCAATGTGTAGAAGATTGTCACTCTCAGATAAGTCGTAATTCGACATAATGGACGGGTTGACGGTCCTGTTTCCGATTCTGAATGTTTCCCGAAAGCGAATTCAATGTTCAAGGCACGTGCTTCAATGAAGTCTCTGGCGATGCTGTGTCGTTCCCTGAGTACGATGCTGGAATCCGGCGTGCCGATCACGAAAAGCTTTCAACTGGCCGGGAGAAAACTGGGGAATCGGCGGATGCAGGAGTCCGTGAAAGAGATCACCGTTGAGTTGAAGGCTGGGAACGATGTGACGTCAGCGCTTAAACTCCAGGGGAATTATTATCCGGAGCTGATGGTCAACATGGTCAGTGTGGCGGAACAGAGTGGCGGCCTGCCCGAAGTACTCAAAGCTTTGTCGGAGCATTATGACCAGCTGCTGAACCTGAGGAAGAATTTTGTGCGGTTAATTGCCTGGCCCGTCTTTCAGTTTGTGGCGGCGATCATGGTCATCGCGCTGATGATTCTTGTGTTGGGTTTAATCGCCAATGCGCGAGGTGGAGAGGCGATCGATGTTCTCGGACTGGGACTGTCCGGCCCCAGCGGCGCCCTGATCTGGCTGACCTGTACGTTCGGTTCGATTTTTGTACTATTTGTCGCGTACCAGGTGATGGATCGACTCTGGGGTGGGAAACGCTTCTTTCATAGCCTCTTTCTGCGCATTCCCGTCGTGGGCAACTGCATGCGGTCGTTTGCGATCGCCCGCTTCTCCTGGGCGTTTGCACTGACGCAGCAGGCCGGTATGAATATTCTGGACTCAGTGGAAGCCAGTCTCAAAGCGACTGGTAATGGAGCGTTTATTGCAGCGATCCCCCAGGTCAATGCGGCTGTGAATGATGGAGTGGATCTGACCGACGCCCTGGCGGGAACGCATCTGTTTCCCGAAGATTACATCCAGATGGTGCATGTAGGTGAGACATCCGGGACGGTGCCTGAAACACTGGAGCGGTTGAGTCCCCGTTTTCAGGAAGACGCGCAGCGCTCCCTGGCTGCCCTGGCGGCGGTGCTGGGCTGGTTGATCTGGGCGATGGTAGCCGCTTTTATCATCTTTGTTGTGTTCCGCATCGCTTTCTGGTATCTGGGGATTATCAACGATGCGTTGGAGCAGATCTGAGCATTTCCCGCTGGGTTTTTACTGCTGACGAAGCCTGATCTGATCGCGATAAAGTAACATCTGAACAGAAAAACGACCGTGTCTCAATTTCATTTCGAACTGATCCATACCGATTCCCGGACTCAGGCCCGCGCGGGCCGCTGGCATACTCCCCACGGCATTGTCGACACTCCGGCTTTCATGCCCGTGGGGACCCTGGCCTCTGTCAAAGGGTTACTGCCTGAACAGCTCAAACAGGTGGGAACGCAGCAGGTGCTGGCAAATACGTACCATCTGGCGCTGCGGCCGGGAGCCGAAATTGTGCAGGAACTGGGCGGGCTGCATGAATTCATGAACTGGGATGGCCCGATTCTGACCGACAGTGGTGGATTCCAGGTCTTCAGTCTGGCCCAGCTTACAAAGATGGATGATGAGCAGGTGGTCTTCCGCTCTCACATTGATGGCAGCCTGTTTGAACTCTCGCCCGAAAAAGCGGTGAAGATTCAGGAGCAACTGGGAGCCGACTGTATCATGTGTCTGGATGAGTGCCCGCCGCACGATGTGCCGCTGGAAAAAATGCAGGAAGCCGTCGATCGGACGACCAAGTGGGCAGCCCGCTGCCGGGATGCCCAGAAACGGGATGACCAGGCCCTGTTCGGCATTGTTCAGGGGGGTACTGATCAGAAAATGCGGGAACGCTCGGCTGAGGGGTTGCTGCCACTGGAATTCCCCGGATATGCGATCGGGGGCTTAAGCGTGGGAGAAAAGCCTGAGGATATGTACTCCACCCTGGATTTCACAACGCCGATGCTGCCTGTGGAAAAACCCCGCTACCTGATGGGGGTGGGCCGTCCATCCGACCTGATCGAGGCCATCATGCGGGGCGTGGACCTGTTTGACTGTGTGATGCCGACCCGAAATGGCAGAAATGGGATGGCTTTTACCAGTCAGGGACGCGTGAATTTGCGTAATCAAAAGCATGCCCGGGATCCGAGTCCACTGGATCCCGAGTGTGATTCGCCCGGTTCGCGTGATTACAGCCGGGCTTATCTGCGTCATTTATTCATGGCGCGGGAGATGCTGGGGCCAATTCTGATCTCGCTGCATAACATTGCCTTTTATCAGAAACTGGTGCGGGATCTGCGTGAGGCGATTCTGAATGATCAAGTTGAGGAGTTTAGGGCGGTTCACCTTGCCCGCTGGAACGCATCTTTCTAAGATACAGCTTACTTGATTGCTGGATAACTCCTGAAATTGTTTAGGTTTGGGCCAAATTCGAAACAGCAGTGAACCACCCGAGCCTGTTAAACTGATATGAAATTTCTTGCTGGATCGGGTTGCGGGTCAGATCTAAGTGACGCATGAGACTCACTTTATAGATTACCACGCTGGCCCGGGAAGAGAACGAAATGCACACCTTATTGTCGACTTTGTTAGTACTTGCTCAAGAGACACCCGCTAAACAGCCCGCTGGACCTTCTTTCCTGGTCCAGTCGCTGCCTTTGATTGTGATCGTGATTTTTTTCTACTTCATTATGTTCCGTCCTCAACAGAAGGAACGGGCCCGACGCGAGCAGGCGCTTAAAGAGTTGAAGAAGAATGATCGTGTGGTGACCATCGGTGGGATCATTGGCACGATTGCCAATATTTCTGAGTCAGATCAGGAAGTGACTCTGAAAATTGATGATAATTCGAAGATGAAAGTGCGTCGCAGTGCCATTCAGGGGCTGTATCAGGTTGAAACCAAAGAGGCAACAAGCTAGGTTGCGTTTCAACAGAGAAGTTTGTCAGTATCTGGCACGAAGTTGTCAGCTTAAATCATCATTGCCGAATGAATCGGCCCAGACAAAAAGAATCGTTTCAGGACTAATTGAATGACAGGGATTGATTTTCACTCAGCAACGCTGCTGGCTCAGGAAGCGACCGAAAAAGCGCCTTCGGGCGTATCCGCCGTCACTATCATCTTAATCCTTCTGGCTGTCTTTGTACTGCCGTTTATTCTGGGGGCGGTGATTTCCCGCGCTCTCAAGTTGAAGGAGTATTCACAGAAGATCGGCCTGGTCCTGTTTGTGGCCATCGTAGCGGCGACTCCCTTTATCTGGCAGATCTCGCATGGCCACGACTGGCGAAATGCCATTCGTCTGGGTATCGACCTGGCCGGCGGTTCGAACATGGTTTTCGAAGTCGATCAGGGTAAAAGCGAAAAAGAGCTTTCCAACGAAGTGATGGACCAGATGGTCGGCGCGATTGGGCGTCGTATCAATCCATCGGGTACTGAAGAAGTCACCGTCCGTAAGGTTGGCCAGAGCCGGATTGAAGTGATTGTTCCGGGGGCCGACACCGAAGACGTCCAGCGGATTAAATCGCTGATTACCCGACTGGGTAGCCTGGAATTCGATATTGTCGCAAACCGTCGCGATCATCCCCGTGAAGTACGACTGGCTACGGAAGCCAAGGGGAAGGATGTGCGTGACAATGAAGGCCGTGTGATCGCCAGCTGGCGTGAAGTCAGCAGCGACGAGCCTTTCAGCACCGATGACCAGATGGTCGTTCGGCCCTTCACCCGCAAAGACGGGTCCCAGGGACAGGAAGTGCTGGTCATCATCGAGCCTAACGAAGACCGACGCATCACCGGTAAGTACCTGGTGCGGGCCCGTCAGTCGACTGACCAGAACGGTGCACCTGCGGTTGCCTTTACATTCAATGCCCGTGGCGGCACCCTGTTCAGCCAGCTGACATCGAAAAACCGTCCCAGTAAGGATGGTTTCCACCGTCACCTGGCCGTGCTGCTGGACGGTAAAGTTCATTCGGCACCCCGTCTGATCGACACGATTGGATCCGAGGGGCAGATTACCGGTAACTTTACTCAGAAAGAAATTACCGACCTGTTGAACGTCCTGAATGCAGGGGCGCTGGAAGTTCCGCTGAAGCCGGAACCGGTCTCCGAGTTCTCCATCAGCCCGCTGCTGGGTGTTGACGTTCAGCAGAAAGGGAAGCAGGCAATCATCATCGCAGCTGTTGCCGTGATTGTGTTCATGCTGATCTACTATCGTTTCTCCGGCCTGGTGGCCAATATCTGTCTGACGCTGAACCTGTTGCTGGTGATGGGAGCCATGTCTTTCATCAATGCGACCTTCACCCTGCCCGGTCTGGCCGGTCTGGTGCTGACGATTGGTATGGCGGTCGACGCAAACGTACTGATTTTTGAGCGTATCCGGGAAGAGAAAAACCGGGGCTCCAGCCTGCGAATGGCGATCAATAACGGTTTCTCACGGGCTTTCACTACGATCGTGGATGCCAACCTGACCACGCTGATTGTGGCGGTTGTCTTGTACGTGATTGGTACCGACCAGGTCCGCGGTTTCGCCGTGACGCTGTTTATCGGTATTGTCATGAGTATGTTTACCGCCCTGTATGTCGGGCGTCTGATCTTTGACATCTTCGAACGGAAACGCTGGATCAGCGATCTGAGGATGATGAGTATCGTGGGTGATACCAGTATCGATTTCCTTGGTAAGCGTAAGATTGCCGGTGCCATTTCGGTGGCCCTGATTCTCATCGGCATGGGCGTTGTCATCGCCCGCGGAGAAGAGAACCTGGATATCGACTTCACCGGTGGTACGATGGTGACCTTCGAGTTCGAAGATCAGCAGAACATCGACGAAGTCCGCGCCAGCCTGCAGAAGGCATTTGACAGCAGCATTACGCTGGAACAGCTGGAGCTGTCGAACGATCCGACTTCGGAGGGACGTTTCTTCCGGTTACGTACTACGATGAATGATGCCGACCTGGAGAACTCCGGTCAGAATGCGGCTGAAGGTATCCGTGAAAATCTGAACAAAGCTTTCGACGGAACCGATCATAAACTTCGGAAAGTAACAATGGACTTTGGCGAGGTGAAAAAACTGACCGGTAGTGCTGATTCACCGGCCGGTACCGAAGTCGAACTGACCTTCAGTGGTGATCTGAAGCCCTCGACGGTTGAGACTTACCTCAAAGAAGAGATTGCCAAGATTAAGAACGAAGATGGTTCCGATAAATATGAGCGGATCCCCGAGTTCCAGGTTCAAGGCGCAACCGCTGGTGATAAAGAGGACGAAACGGCAGATGCTTCTGCGGAAGCAGCCCGTCATAAGAAGATGGTTGCCCAGTTTGGTCCTGACCTGTCGGCTGCCGACCTGGAAACTGCGTTAGCTGAGATGAAAACAGTCATGGCAACCACAGCGGTACTGGATGAAGTTAACAGCTTCGACAGCTCTGTGGCCAGCGAGATGCAGGAATCGGCTTTGATGGCGATGCTGATCAGTCTGGTAGCGATCGTGGCTTACATCTGGTTCCGCTTCCAGCGAATCACCTTCGGTCTGGCGGCTGTCGTGGCTCTGGTGCATGACGTGCTGGTTGTGCTGGGTCTGGTTGCCTTGGGAGCCTACCTGAGCAATACCGCTCTGGGGCCGCTGATGGGGCTGACCGACTTCAAGATCAACCTGCCTATGATTGCAGCGTTCCTGACGATCGTCGGTTACTCGCTGAACGATACGATCGTGGTCTTCGACCGGATTCGTGAAGTTCGTGGCAAGAACCCTGCTCTGACAACCAGTATGGTCAATGAGAGTCTGAACCAGACGCTGTCTCGTACCTTGCTGACCTCATTGACAACATTGATCGTAGTGCTGATTCTGTACGCGATCGGCGGTGAAGGTATTCACGGCTTCGCTTACTGTCTGGTACTGGGTGTGTTTGTCGGTACCTACAGCTCGATCTTTATCGCCAGCCCGGTTCTGGTCTGGTTGATGAACCGTCCGGGAAGTGCAACTGCCCGGGCAACTCAGGAAAGCGAAAAGCAGGCCAGCGTCAGCAACAGCTAAGCTGTACGATGCTCAAAACTGCTCTGAAATAAAAAGGGGCTGACTTTGAAGTCAGCCCCCTTTTTTTGTATATGTCGTGCCTGGCAGAGTGAGATATCTTGAGCTGAGTGAAATCCAGTAGCCCTCATCTGTGGGTGCTGTCTGAGCTTTTAACGCGTCTTCTGGCCTTCGACAAAGACGGCTTCGATTGAGCCCGGGAAGGTGATTCCTTCGAAGGGAGACCAGCCACATTTGGTTTTCAGATCTTCACGCTGGATGGTCACCGGACGTTTGAGATTGAGTACGGTGAGGCTGGCGGTGTAGCCCGGTTCAATTTTACCGAATTTCAGCGGTGCGATATACGGGTTGACGAATTCTCCGGGGTTTTCCGAACAGAAACGGGCTGCCTGTTCCGGAGTGAATTTCTGGTCCAGAATCAGCCAGGTGACGAACGCACCATAGGTATCCAGATGTGGTTGTCCGGAGATGCCCTGCTCGTTTTCTTCCAAGGTATGCGGGGCATGGTCGGTTGCCAGGTAATCGAGGGTGCCTTCCCGCAGGGCAGCCAGCATGGCCTTGCGGTCAGCGATTGTCCGCAGCGGAGGATTCATCTGCATCTTTCCCCGGTTCTGATCGGTCAGATCGGACTGATCAAAATAGAGGTGATGCGGTGTGACTTCACAAGTGACTTTGAGACCGCGGCTGCGGGCTTCGCGAATCAGGGGGAGCCCTTCTCCGACCGAGTAGTGACAGAGCTTGCCGCGGAGGTCGTATTTCTCGATCATCTGCAACGCAAAGCGGGTGGCGGAAATTTCGCATTCCGCGGGTCGCCGCTCTTCGTGAGTGGCGGCGTTCGCATGTTCATCGAGCAGAATGGGGTCTTCACAGTGGAAGCTGACGTTGCAGCCCCGGTACTGCGAGAGTGTTTCATCCAGCTGTTCCAGTGTTTTGAAGAACAGGTCGCCGACGCTGGGGCCCATGTAGGCTTTGTAAGGTACCGGGAATGTGAGTGGGCTGGTGCCCGGTCCGATGCCCGCGTAGAGCGTAAAGTGGATTGGCGGGTTACGCTGCTTAAGATGCTCCTGTTTGGCGTGGTAGCTCTCGTCTGTAATTGGAGGTACGGGGTTGTTGGGCATATCAGCCACATGGACGACCCCGCCATTCAGAGCGGCGGCACCTGCGGTGCAGAAATCTTCTTTGTATGTTTGTGATTCACCGATATCATCGCGGGCGTGAATGTGAATATCGCCCATGCCGGCAAAGATCAGGCAGTCATCGGAGAAAGTGAAATCCGGTTCTCCCAGTTGAGCGCCGACTTCGACGATCTGATTTCCCTCGATACGAATCTGGCTGTGAGAAGTCCCTGTAGAACTGACGAGAGTTCCTTGTATGATCATCGAACTGAAGTCATTCCGTTATGAAAGAAGTGTAGTCTGCAGTCAAAGAGGGATGGTGTGATTACCAGCCGACAGACATGTTGGTTTCGATTGCCAGCTGGGCTTCGTGCAGGTCGGCCCCGGTGTCACGCATGTAGAGTCGGATGGCGTGAACTTTGTCGCCCGAAGCGCGGAAGAGGCATTCGCGTGCCATGTCGCAGGGTTCGGTGTGCCCTTCAATCCCCAGCAGACGTTTGGAGATGACCCACATGTCGCGTGGGCGGCGAGTGACACGCAAGATCTCATCTTCGGGGTAATTCTCCTGGGCAGCGTGTTCCGCTTCTTCTTGAGTATTAGCCCAGCCCACCATGATATGCGCGTTTGTTTCAATCTCGTAAAGAGCCATAATTCAACTCCAGTCTGAAGAATGGAAATGTGAAAGCCTGTGAACGACAACGAATAACAGGACTCTTTCGAATTCGTCGCAGCAGACATAATACTCAGGAGTCTGAAATCGAACAATTCCCTGCCCGTATTATAGCCAAGCCCGAATCGCGGCGAGAGTGTCTTCTGGAAAATGTTTCAAGAAAATAAGAAATCACGATTTTACGCTTGCTTATGCGTCATCAGAACTTGCAGTGATTCCAGATAATTTAATTGAAGTTTTCGGGAGCGGCTGTGTTACTGATTATGTTGTGCATCCCACTTCTCTTCCGCTGCACTTTTGCGAAGATAGAAGGGAGTCAGGTTCCAGACTTCACTGGCCGGTGGAGTCTCCTGTTGCAGGAGTGTGGCCGTCAATTCTGCGACCTGGGAGGCGAGTGTCTGACGGGGAAAATCTTCGATTCGGATTTCCGGTAAGCTGCCTTGGTCGAGCAGATCGATTCCGGGACCGCAGACGGTTTCACCGGGCTGAAGTGCACTGCTGAATTCGTGGATGTCCTGCAGATGAATGGGAACTGTCTGTTGCCATTCTCCTGTGGAATTGCGGACATATCTGCCGACGAATAGATCGCCCCGCTGGGCGTTGGAGATCACATAGGTCTCTGAAATTTCAGTCGGACAGCTGAGTGCGATGGCTGCAAAGGTATCGATGCCATGTACGGGAGCACCTGTCACGTAGCCAAAGGTTTTGGCGAAGGTGATGCCGATTCTCAGGCCGGTAAAGCTACCCGGGCCACGGCTGACGCCGATTCCGGCGATCTGCTGAGGGGCGATTTCCAGCTGATCCAGCAGTTTTCTGACTTCGCTGACCAGGGTCTGGGCGTGCTTTCTCCCCTGTTGCTGCAGTGAGACGGGCGCAATTTCCTGCCCGGGACGGCAAATCGCGATGGAGCCGCTGCGTCCGGAAGTCTCGATACCTAGATAAAACTCGGAATTTTCCACACTGACTGAAATCAAGTACATCGAAAAAGGAGGGCAAATGCGTTAAAAATGCAGTAAGGAGTATGACAAACTCCCCCTGGGCTTCCAAGTCATCTACCGTAAAATCTCCGATGCGGATGTGTAACAACGAGTCTGCAGAGACTGACAACTGGCCATCCACTTCCCTGGAGCAGACGCTTTAAGTCCAAAATAGAATAGATTATTGTATTTCGAATGCTGTCAGGACCGAAAATAGATCGATGTCCACCCGCCCGGTCTGCATGCCCGGTGTTCGAAGTGTCCCGCTTGCCGGCATAATTCAATACAGCAACATACAGTTTGCTGTTCATCCTAGTTAAGACAAAATGGTTTACTTTAAAAAACTCAATGACCTGCTGACCTCCTTTGATTTAAAAACGAGTGGCAAATGGTTTGTGCTGTCCTGCCTGATCGGGGTGGTGGCGGGGTTTGGCGCCATCGTATTTGACGCATTAACTCAGATTGTGCAGCATCACTCTCTGGTCGCGATCGCCGGGTTCGAACATCCGCAGACAGTTGGCGAATATTCCTTCTATAAAGACCAGGTGACGGAGGTGAACTTTGCACCATGGCTGTTGCTGGTGGTGATTACTTTAGGCGGTCTGGCTTCGGGAGTCATTGTGTACAACATTGCCCCGGAGGCGGAAGGCCACGGAACCGATGCTGCCATCGACGCCTTTCATAATAAACGGGGAGAAATCCAGCCCCGGATTCCGATCGTCAAGACGATTGCCTCTGCCCTGACACTGGGAACCGGCGGTTCAGCCGGGCGGGAAGGACCGATAGCCCAGATTGGAGCCGGCTTTGGTTCGTGGGTGGCGACCAAATTGAAGCTCTCGGCCCGCGATCGCCGGATCATGCTGGCGGCGGGGATGGGGGCCGGGATTGGTGCGATCTTCCGTGCTCCCCTGGCCGGGGCGCTGTTTGCCGCCGAGATCATGTACAGCAATGCGGATTTCGAATCGGACGTGATCGTGCCGGCTGCGATGTCGTCGATCATAGCGTATTCTCTGTATTGCATGTCTCTGCCCCAGTCGTTGCGTTTCATGCCCCTGTTCGGGAACGAACTGCATCATACGGTTGATTCCCATTTTGAATTGATTCCTTACACGATCCTGTCGATCGTGCTCAGCCTGTCTGCGGCTTTTTATGTGAAAACATTTTATGGCACGAACCGGCTCTTCAAACGGTTGCCGATCAAGCCGATGTTCCGCCCTGCTGTTGGTGCTTTTCTGACCGGTGTCGTTGGGCTGGGGCTGTTCTATCTTTACGATCAGGATATGCGGGCTCTGTCGGTGCTCTCAACCGGCTATGGCGTCCTGCAGGAAGCGCTGACATCGGCATCTAAGGTGGGGATTCCACTGCTGCTGACGGTGGCGGTTGTGAAGGTCTTTACGACATCGTTGACGATTGGCTCGGGAGGATCCGGCGGTGTGTTCGGACCTTCGATGGTGATTGGCGGTTGTGTGGGGGCTGCCACCGGGCAGTTTCTGCAGAAGCTATGGCCCAATCTGGTGACACAGCCTGAGGCCTACGGACTGGTGGGTATGGCCGGGTTCTTTGCCGGTGCGGCCCATGCGCCGATTTCGACAATCATCATGGTTTCTGAAATCACCGGGAACTACGCCCTGCTGCTACCGACGATGCTCGCTTCGACGCTCTGCTTCGTGCTCTGTCAGCGGGTGCACCTCTACCAGAAACAGTATCCCAGCCGCCTGGATTCACCGGCACACCGGGGTGACTTCCTGATCGATGTTCTGGAAGGAAGCCGGGTAAGCGATGTGTATGATCCCAAACGCAAGATCCAGTTGATTCATGAATCGAAAACCCTGGATGAAATCGTGCATTCACTAGCGGGGACGCAACAGCATTACTTCCCTGTCGTGGACGACGCGGGGCGGATCATTGGCGTGTTTTCCGAGGATGACGTGCGGGCTTACCTCTACGATGAAACGATCTGGAAACTGGCCCTGGCGCGAGACATCATGCAGCCTGATTTCATGCGGGTGACCCCCGATGACGACCTGAATACCGTCATGCAGCGTTTTACGGCCATCAATGTGGAAGCGTTGCCGGTGGTTGATGCCCAGGATGCGGGCGTGCTGCTGGGGATGCTGCATCGTAAGGAAACGATTGGGTATTACAATCAGCAGTTACTGAAGCATAAGCGGGCCAGTGACGAACAGGAAACCTGATTTAGTCTTCTTCCTCTTCGCCGTCTGTATTCCGCATTTCGAACAGGAAGCGAGAGGGTAGCGTCGGCTGTTTCTTACCCCACTTGGTTCGGGTGGCAGCGCGACTGAGTGTCAGGTAGTCCTGAGCCCGGGTAATGCCTACGTAGGCGATCCGCCGTTCTTCTGCAATTTCCGCATCGGTCCCTTCGACTGATCGCTTGTGCGGGAGGAGCCCTTCTTCCATCCCGACCAGGTAGACACGCGGGAATTCGAGCCCCTTGGCACTGTGCAGCGTCATCAGCTTCACGGCATCCTGTGACAGTTTGTCTTCCTTGTCGTTGAGGTCGTCGCGATCCCCGAGAGCCGTTTCTTCCAGGAAGCCGGAGGGACTGGGGGCGCTGGTTCGCGTGCAGTATTCTTTGATCGATTCGATGAACTGTTCCAGGACGACGAGCCGGGCCTGCTGCTGCTCGGAAGTCTTGTACTGTTTTCTGATCTCCGAGGCGTAGTCAATTTCCTGGATCAGTTCCTGCATGATCTGAGCCAGTTCCCGGGGGGACCGTTCGAGCCGGGCACGATAGCGGCGAATTAACTGGTGGAAGGCGCTCAAGGCAGAACTGGCCCGCGGAGTCAGTTCGTTGGCTTCGCGGGCAGAATCGACCGTGTCCCAGAACTGGTGCCCTGCCTTGACGGCCTGGTTGACCAGTTTTTCGACCGTCCCGCTGCCGATGCCACGCGTGGGAGTGTTGATGATCCGCAGCATGGAGAGTTCGTCGTGGGGAAAGGCCAGTGTCTTCATGTAAGCCAGCAGATCGCGGATTTCGCGACGATCGAAGAAGGACTGGCTGCCAATTAACTGATAGCGGACGTTGGTCCGACGGAGTTCGGTTTCGAAGACGCGGGGCTGTTCGTTGGTACGGAACAGGATGGCGAAGTCGCGGAGCGGAATCTCCTGGGCTTCGTGCAGGTAGCGAATCTCGCCGATGATTTTCTCGGCCTCGGTCAATTCGTCGGCCAGTTCGAGGAAGCGGACGGGGGCTCCCATTTTCTTGTGCGCGACGAGCTGTTTCTTATGACGGTCGCGGTTGTGTTTCACGAGCCGGTTAGCCAAGTCGATGATCTTGTCGGTGCAGCGGTAATTGCTCTCGAGGCGAACGACTTTGGCACCGGGGAACTGTTGCTGGAACCCGAGAATGTGACGGACTTCTGCACCGCGCCAGCCGTAAATTGACTGATCGTCGTCACCCACCACACAGAGGTTCTGGTGCGGTTTGACTAAAGCACGGATCAGATTGAACTGGGAGAGGTTGGTGTCCTGGTATTCGTCAATCTGCACGAAGTCGAACTTCTCCTGGACCTTCGCGAGGACATCGGGGAACTGGGAGAACAGGTCGTTGGTCAGCATGAGCAGGTCATCGAAGTCGACGGCACCGCTGGAGCGGAGTTTGGTCTGGTACTTGCGATACGCCATGGCGGCGAGGAAGTCGAAATCGTTTTCGGTGTAGTTGGTGGCCATCTCCGGAGAGACGTTTGCCATTTTCCAGGAGCTGATTCGGTTCAGCAGGTCGCCGGGGCGGAGGCTTTTGTCATTGACGCGGATTTCTCGAAGTGCCGCCCGGGCTGCGGATTCCTGGTCGCCCCGGTCATAAATCACGAATTTCTGGGGATAGCCCAGTGCGGTGATTTCTTCGCGGAGGATGCGGACGCAGAGCGAATGGAACGTGGAAATGAAGGGCTTGGCCGGCAGGCGTTTGCCCATCAGGCCGTTCATGCGTTCCTGCATTTCCTTGGCTGCTTTGTTGGTGAAGGTCACCGAGAGGATCTTGTTGGGAGTCACCCCCTGCCGGATCAGTTCCACCATGCGATAAGTAATCACACGTGTTTTGCCGGTACCGGCGCCAGCCAGAACCAGGAGTGGACCAGAGATTGTCGAGGCTGCTTCACGTTGTGCCGGATTGAGTGCGGAGAGATGACTGGAAGAACTGGGAGAGGAAGACAAGGACATATATCAGGATCAATTATCTGGCGTAAAACGGGTATGGGCAGCTGAGCTGAAGCGGTAACCGGCGGCGACGATTTCCGCTCAGTGACTTTCATCTTTTTTATCGGGTTTTGATCGGGGGGCCGGTTTTTTCTGAGTCGGGCGTTCCGGTTTCCGTGAGGCATTGGGTGATTTTTTCGCAGGAGCCTGCCCTGCTTCAGTAGACTCTGATTTCGATTCCGTGGAGCGTCTGCTGGAACCGGGCTGTTTCTTTTTTCTCAACTTGGGGCGCGCCTGTTCGCTGCGCCGGGGCTGAGCGGGATCTGGTTGCTGTTTTCGACGGGCCGATTCTACGGTCTCCTGGTGAGGCACCGGAGTTTTCGCAGGAGCAGAACGCTGCTGTTCTTTATACGCCTGTTTGAACGGATCGAGCATCTCGTTGATCGTCTGCCAGCGGTCTTGCGGGTAGAGCTCCAGCCCCTTCATGATCGCATCGGCAATGCGGGGGTCGAGATCGGGGAGCAGGTTCTGGATGTGCTCCGGTGGTGAATTGATATGTTGCAGGACCGCTTCCATTGTTTCGGCTGCCTTCCAGGGAAGCCGTTTGGTCAGCATCTCATAGCAGGTTACTGCGTAAGAGAAGATATCGATTTTCTGGCTGGTCTTCTGGCGTTTGATGAGCTCGGGGGCCATGTAAGCGGCGGTACCGGTGCGGTTGCCGGGCTGCAGAAACGGAGGCGTGTTAGGGACGACCAGTCCGAAATCGATCAGCTTGAGTTCGTGATCGTTACTGACCATGATGTTGCGCGGGCAGATGTCGCGGTGAATCCAGCCTTCGTCATGAAAATACTGGATCGCTTCGCCCAGCTGGATCATGTATTTGAGGCAGTTGGTTTTCATGTCCTCGTTCTGGGCTTCCACCAGAAAGCTGAGACTGTAGCCTTCGATGAATTCCATGACGAGGAACTGTTCCTGATCGGCAGTCAGGCCATGTTCATAAGTTTTGACGATGTGCGGGTGATTGAACTGGACTGCGATCTCCCCCTCTTTGGGTTTATCCAGTCCGACAAAGCGGGCTTCCAGTTCCTGTGTTTTGACTTTGTCCAGAATTTTAAGCGAAACGGTTTTGCCGGAATTGTAATCGCGGGCCCGCCAGACCTTTGACATGCTGCCCTGGCCCACGCGCCCGATGAGCTCAAAACGTTGCTTGATGTTCACACGGGGAACACGTGCTTCTTTGGAAAAGAGTCGCTTTAAAAAGTTCATGCATTCACCAGGGGCAGAGAGTGAATTCAGGACCAGGTTTCATCCCGGGCTCAGAAGAAGTTAACCGGCCCAACACTTCCAGTATAATTGCCAGCCTGACGAGACGCAAAGCGGTCCCCTGAAATCGACTGTTTCCAATCAGCGTCGACTGATGCGAACGGTGGTCGGGACGGTTTCAGGGATTCGTTTTGAGACTTTGGGGGAGTCAGACGCAATAGTCAATCAGTCGTGCCAGTTCCGAGCGGAGTCGGGGACGGGGAATGATGCGATCGACAAAGCCATGATCCAGAAGAAATTCACTGGTCTGGAAGCCTTCGGGCAGCGAGCTTTTAATCGTGGCTTCCACCACCCGCGGTCCCGCGAAACCGACCAGGGCTTTGGGTTCCGCAACGACAATGTCACCCAGTGAGGCGAAACTGGCGGCGACTCCCCCCATGGTGGGGTTGGTCAGAACTGAAATGAACAGTCCTCCCTTTTCGTGGTAGCGTCCCAGGGCTGCTGAAACTTTTCCCATCTGCATCAGGGAGAAGATCCCTTCGTGCATGCGGGCTCCCCCGCCGGAGCCACTGATGATGATCAGCGGGAGTTTGAGTTCCGTTGCCTGTTCGATGGCGCGGGTCAGTTTTTCGCCGACCACGGAACCCATGCTGCCCATAATGAAAGATGAGTCGGTAATGCCGATGACCAGCGGGCGACCACGCATGTAGCCTTTGCCGACGATACAGGCATCTTTGAGTCCCGTTTTTTTCTGCTCCGCGACCAGGCGTTCTTTGTAGGTTTTGCTTTTGTCAGCAAATTCGAGCGGATCGCCTGCGGTGAGGTCGGGGTACCATTCTTCAAAGCTGTCCGGGTCGAGCAGCTGCTGGATTCGGGTGTGAGCCGAGATCGAAAAGTGGTGATCGCATTCCGGGCAGAGGCCGAGCCCCTGATCGACCTGTTTGCAGAACACGGTTGCGTTACAGGCAGGACAGCGTTGCCAGAGTCCTTCCGGCACCCCTCGCTTGGGGCGGGTGGTGTGGCTGAGCTTTGAATCGACGTTTGACTTGGGAGCAGAACTCATATTACTTAGCCTCCTCGTAGCGCCATTTTTCTGTATGGCAGCTTTGACCCTGTTGGGAATCCCTCTTTTCTGATTGATCGTCAAAATTTACCTGTTTTGAATCACTTTTTTTAGGGGGTGACTCAAGAATTTCCAACATTTCATTGTGACAGAAGCGTCCGGCGTGCTCAAAACAAATTTTTTCTTTCTGTTCGTTCCGCAGGAGGCTGGAAATGATCGTCGCCAGTGGTTCTGAAGCCACGATGGCAAAGTTCTGTTTCTTCTTCAGGTATTTCTGTAATGTTTTCTGGACCCGGTTGACCGCTTCCGAGGCGAGTTCCCCTTCGGGTGGGCAGACCGTTTCGGGAGATTCGGCCCATTGTTTGAGTAATTTGGGGTACTTCCGACGGACTTCTTCGTATTCCAAGCCCTGCCAGAGCCCCTGGTTCAGGTTTTTCAGGCCTTCCTTTTCCTTGACCGGAACGCCCAGGTTTTCGCCCAGCTGTTCGGCTGTTGACAGTGCGGGCTCTGATGAAGAAGTGATGATGGTTTCGATCCCCGCCTGTTCCAACTGGGGAATCAGATTTCGAACCTGTTCTTCCCCTTTTGCGTTCAGTGGAAGATCCAGGGTACCTTGAATTCGCTCATCTTTATCAAAGTCAGTACAACCAGGACGTATGAGTACCACAGTTGGCATGTTTTTGAATCTCTTTTATGTTAAGGAAGCTGTCCGGCTTCTGGCTATCCGGGCCAGATCGCTGACAGCAGTTGCGTAATCGGGCTCATTAAAAATGGCGCTTCCGACCACGAAGTAATTGGCACCGGCCTGAGCTGCTGCGCCGATGGTATCTGGATCAATGCCTCCATCCACGGAGAGAATCGTTTCCGGAGAGATCATTGATTTCAATTGTCTGATTCGTTCGGGGCTGGTTTCGATGAAGGACTGCCCCCCAAAGCCAGGTTCCACGCTCATCACCAGCACCAGTCCGCAGGCATCCAGATACGGTTCGATCCGTGCCAGTGGTGTCTGAGGGCTGATCGCCAGACCGGGTAAAACCCCTGCCTCCTGGAGGCGATCCAGCAGACCCTGTGGTTCCGGCAGTGCTTCGATATGGACGGTAATCGAATCGCAGCCAGCCTTGATGTAGTCATCAACATACTTTTCGGGATTGCTGATCATCAGGTGGGCGTCGAAAAACGACTTGGTCAATGGTCTGACCCGCTCAATGAGCATGGCTCCGTAGGAGAGGTTAGGGACAAAATGCCCATCCATGACATCCCAGTGGAGTACGGGTGCCTGAGCGGCATCCAGCAGCTCGACCTCACGGTGGAGGTTGCCGAAGTCACACTTCAGCATCGAGGGAGCAATTACCGGTGCAGCTGATAACAGTTTGTGTTTGGTATTCGAGTCAATCATAGAATTCAGGAATAATATACAACTCAAAGCCAAAAGCAAGAGCTCTGAATCGTTCGCATCAAGAGTTTGATTTCTTGCGAGTTTTATGAATGGAGTTACTGCTTTTATTATAAGCGGACTATTTTGACGATCTCAGGGATCATAGTCTAGTGGAAAGTAGAAACACCTGTTCTTGTGTGTAGGTGAGTCACTCTGGAAAAACAGCCGAGATGAAAACCATCTCGGCTGTTTTCGTAGTTCCGTCTCTAAATCATATTCTATAAGACTAGATAATGATTAGAGTTGCGCCAGACGAGCGATCATGTCGGCCGTCCGGTTTGAGTAACCGTATTCGTTGTCGTACCAGCTCAGAACTTTGATCATGTTGCCGCCGATCTGGGTGGTCCAGGTGGCGTCAAAGATGGAGCTGTGAGTGTTGCCGATGATGTCACTGGAGACGATCGGATCGGTGTTGTACTCCAGAATGCCCTTCAGAGGACCTTCAGCGGCTGCTTTCATGGCAGCGTTGACATCGTCAGCAGAGACGTCTTTGCTGAGGGTTACTACCAGGTCGGTAATTGAACCAGCGGGAACGGGAACACGCAGGCTGAGGCCGGTCAGTTTGCCGTTCAGGTCGGGCAGAACCAGACCGACGGCTTTAGCAGCACCGGTGGTGGTTGGAATGATGTTAACAGCGGCAGCACGGGCCCGCAGCGGGTCGGAGTGCAGCTGGTCAGAAACACGCTGGTCGTTGGTGTAAGCGTGCACTGTGGTCATCAGACCGTGCTCAATACCGAAGTTTTCGTGAATGACTTTGGCCATGGGAGCCAGGCAGTTGGTGGTACAGCTGGCGTTGGAAACACAGTTGTGCTCTGAAGTCAGCTGATCATCGTTAACGCCGAAGACAACGGTCATGTCCGGAGTGTCTTTCGCAGGAGCGGAAATCACTACTTTACGAGCACCAGCGGTGATGTGGCTGTCGTAACCGGGGTTACCGTCTGCTTCACGTTTGGTGAAGAAACCGGTGGATTCCAGAGCCACTTCGACTCCGAGTTCTTTCCAGGGCAGATTGCGAGGATCGCGTTCTGCACAGACCCGTACGGTTTTTCCGTTGACGATCAGGTTGCTACCTTCTGCTTCGACAGTTCCGGGGAAACGACCCTGAACACTGTCGTACTTCAACAGCCATGCCAGTTTCTGAGGATCACCCAGGTCGTTGATGGCAACCACTTCGAATTCGTCGGGACGGGCAGCCAGTGCTCTGAATGTGATACGACCAATGCGTCCAAAACCGTTAATACCTACCTTTACAGCAGCCACAGGACTCACTCCTTACATCTGAATGAAATTTATATCTATCTGTTGACGGCAGATCCGCTGGAAGACAATTCCTCGGGGATCTCGATGCGCGTACTTTGTAACTCGTTTTCGGGGCTGATTGTAATAGTCTATGCACGGCCACACAACCGAACGCAGCAACTCGTTTGAGTTCTTAATAATTCAACAATGTTAAGTATTTGTGCGTGTACTCGCTGACTGGCAAATGTCCCGGCAGATTGGGCGCGGATTTACTGTACAGATACTGTTCGCAGGCGCTGACATGTGACAAATTTCGACAAGTATTCCCCTCCCTGCGCGTAGTCTGGATCACACGACCTCAAGGGGCTCCAGCAAAAATGACGATAGTGCTTGAGAGGAGAATACTTACATCTAGAGGGAATATATCGACAGATCATGCATCGGGGAACGTTGATAAGACCCTGTCTGTAAGTAACTTAGCTCCTCCCGCCAGGTCTCAAATTTACTATATAATACGTTCCCTAATCACCAGGACGGGCTGATGGACGATATTCTGCAGGAGTTTTTGGCAGAAAGCTGGGAAAACTTAGGTCAACTCGACTCTGAAATCGTTGAGTTGGAAAAGGATCCTCAGAATGCTGAGCTGATCGCCAGCATCTTTCGGACGATTCATACGATTAAGGGAACCTGTGGTTTTCTGGGACTGACGAATCTGGGAGCGGTCGCGCATTCAGCTGAAAATGTGCTGGGTAAGATGCGCGAGCGGATGATGGAAGTTTCTCCCGGAGCGATTTCTCTGGTGCTGGAAGCTGTCGACAGTATTAAAGAACTGTTGCAGGGGCTGGAAGCAACCGGAGAAGAGCCCAAGACCGATCATTCAACTCTGACCGGCATGCTGGATGACCTGGCAAATCTGGCGACGGCCCCCATAGCAGAACCTGCCGCTGCCCCGGAAACGGTGGCGACTACAGAGCCGGCAGAGATCAGTGCTCCTGCAGTTGTGACACCCTCCCCTGCAGAATCAGCAACCATCGAATCTCAACCGGTAGCTGAAGCTCCCTCCCAAGAGGTCAGAGCACCAGAACCGACACCAGCTTCTCCCGAAGTCGTGGTGGATGCTGCCGATGATGGGGCTAAGTCGTCTAAGGTCAGCGTTGCCGATCTTTCGATTCGCGTGAATGTGAACGTTGTCGACAGCCTGATGAACCTGGTCGGGGAACTGGTGCTGACACGAAATCAGCTGCTGCAGCTGGCACGGGGAGATGAGGAATCGAAGTATGCAGCGCCGATCACCCATTTGAACCGGGTGACAACCGATTTGCAGGAAGGGGTGATGAAGACCCGTATGCAGCCTATCGGAAATGCCTGGAATAAGCTGCCCCGCCTGGTGCGTGACCTGTCTCAGGTGACACATAAACATATCGAACTGGTGATGACCGGTGCGGAAACCGAACTCGATCGCACGGTGCTGGATGCCATCAAAGACCCATTGACGCATATGGTCCGCAACTCGGCTGACCATGGGATTGAAGCTCCCGAGATCCGTAAAGCTAACGGAAAGCCGGAATCGGGGACCATTCATCTGAATGCCTATCACGAAGGCGGTCATGTGATTATTGAGATTCAGGACGACGGAGCCGGCATCAGCCGTGAACGGGTTCTGAAAAAGGCAATTTCACAGGGGCTGATCAACGAGGCCGACGCCGACACAATGACGGACAGCCACGTCTTCTCCATGATTTTCCAGCCTGGCTTTTCGACGGCAGAACAGGTCAGTTCCATTTCCGGTCGCGGCGTGGGTATGGATGTTGTACGGACCCAGATTGAAAAAATCGGTGGGACCGTCGACCTGAATTCGAAGATGGGCAAAGGGACGACTGTCCGGATCAAGATTCCGTTGACGCTCGCGATTGTCTCGGCCCTGGTACTCGAGAGTGGCGGTCAGCCATTCGCGATTCCTCAGTTGGGTGTTGTCGAACTGGTACGTCTCTCCGCTGAAGACCGTACGAAAATTGAAACAATTCATGACAAGAAAGTCTTCCGTCTGCGGGATCGACTGCTGCCGCTGGTCCATCTGAATGAAGTTCTGCAACTGGAAGAAGTAGCACTTGAAGATGATGACGATTTGCACGATACAAACATCGTGGTTGTCCAGGTTGGCGAAGACCAGTTCGGGCTGATTGTATCGCGGATCTTCGACACGGAAGAGATCGTGGTCAAACCTGTAGGGCGGCTGCTGAAAAACATCGGCCTGTATCAGGGAACAACAATTCTTGGTGACGGGCGGGTTGTGATGATTCTCGATGTCGGGGGAATCTTCAACCAGTGCGGTGGCAGTTCTTCGCACTCGCAGGCAGTGGCTGAAGAAAATAACTCTGGAACTGGTCGGGAAACGATCAGCATGCTGCTGTTCGGTGTCGGCGAAAATGAAACCATGGCCGTCCCGCTTTCGCTGGTGGCGCGACTGGAAGAGTTCCCGCTGGAGAGCATTGAACTGAATGGCGGACGGAAAGTTGTGCAATATCGAGACAACCTGCTGCCGTTACTTTCAGTGGAAGGTGCCGGGTATGGCGGGGGAGAAACAATTGATCCACAGCCTGTGGTCGTATTCTCGGAGAACAGCCGATCGATGGGCCTGATGGTCAGCGAGATTAAAGACATCATCGACGAGCAGCTGGTGATCCGCATGCAGTCCGATCGACCGGGCATACTGGGTACGGCAATTATCGGTAAGAATGCCATCGATGTGATTGATACTCAATATTATGTGATGCGTTCCACCCCCAACTGGTTTGCCAAGGTGGAAGATAAGAAATCCTTCCGGGTGCTGGTGGTTGATGATTCGATGTTCTTCCGTCAGCTGGTCGCGACCGCTTTGGAGACCGCAGGCTACTCTGTGGCAACCTGCGACAGCTGCGTGGCAGCGGTAGAGATTCTGGAACGCAATGCGAATTTCCAGGCGATTGTTACCGATCTCGATCTGCCGATGATGGATGGCTTCGAATTCTGCGAATGGGTGAAAGAACAGTCGAACACGCAGGAGACCTGCGTGTTGGCCATGACCTCTTCCAACAGCAGTGCAGATCAGACGCGGGCCACCGAGGCCGGCTTTGATCAGTTCCTGGTCAAATTCAATTCTCACGAACTCATTTCCTGTCTGGATGAGCATTTTGCCCGGACTAAACATAGTGCAGGAGTCAATGCATGAGCCTTACAGCGACTGATTCAACCAGCGGCATGGAGTCGCAGTTAGATTATTCGAGTCAGTATGTCTCGTTCCGCGTGGATGGTCAGCTGCTGGGAATTCCTGTGAATATGGTGCAGGAAGTCCTGACGGAGCAGGTGATTTCGCCGACTCCCCTGGCCCGCCCTGAAATTAAAGGGTTGCTCAACCTGCGGGGACAGATTGTGACGGCGGTCAGCCTGCGGAAGCGTCTGGGACTACCTGACCTGGACAACGAAGAATCAATGAATGTCGTAACGCGACTGGGAGGCGAGTCTTTCAGTCTGCTGGTCGACGAAGTGGGAGACGTGATCAACGTTTCCGGACGTTCGATGGAACCGGTACCCCGGACTTTGGATCCACACTGGCGCTCGGTCACGATTGGAGTGTTTCAGCTGGACGAGGGACTGTTTGTCATCCTGGATGTCGAAACGATTCTGAATTTTGACTGACTTTCGTTCTGTTTCCGGTGCATTTTAAAAGGGCCAAATCGTGGATTTAAATGTGACTGCACTTCGAGAATCGTTCGAGCTGGTGGCGCCCCGGGCCGACCAGCTGGCAGAACGGTTCTATGAGAAGTTATTCGAAGATTATCCCGATCTTCTGCGCTATTTTACGCATACCGACTTTTCCGAGCAGCGGGGCAAACTGATTCAGGCACTGGTGCTGGTGATGAAGTCACTGGAAAATCCCACCGCCCTGACCCGGGTTCTGCATCAACTGGGAAAAGAACATGACGAAATGGGTGTCCAGGAAGACGATTACCCACCCGTCACACAAACGCTGTTGAGTGTGCTGGCTGAATTTGCCGGCGAACACTGGAGTGATGAACTGGAAGACGCCTGGGATCAGGCACTGACAGCGGTAGCAAACCTGATGATTGAAGGAGCCAAAGACTCAAGTCGCGCTAAGCAACTTCAATCAGCGGCTGCCGGGGGCTCAACGGGAGCCGACTTTGAAGCAGAAGCGTCTGACGTGGACCCTGCCCTGACTTCAGAGACTTTAAACGAAACACAAACCGAACAGTCTATTCGATCTGAAGAGCAGATCAACCATCCTAAGGAGAAGAGTGAAATGTCGATTGATTCAGTACAGAATACGGGACAGAGCGCGGCTACTGAACGGTCGCAGAATCTTGATCAGTTTTACGGCATTGTGGAATTCAGTCCACAGGCCACCCTGTTTGTCAGTGCTCAAGGCGAGTTGACCTACATCAACCGCAAGGGACAGGAACTGCTGAATCAGCTCAGCGGCGAACTGGGACTGACAGCACAACAGGTTGTCGGTGGCAGCATCAATCAGCTGGCTGCCCGCATTCCTGAACTGCAGACCGCGATTACCGGTCTGGTGGGAGAGAAAACGATCACCGCTCCTGTGGGACAACGTTACCTGGAAATCAGTCTGTCTGCTGCCAGCGGTGAGTCTGGTGAGAGTGTCGGAACTGTCATGACCTGGAAAGACATCACCGAGACCATCCAGCAGGAAGAAGAGAACTGCGACCTGTCCGGTCAATTGGGCGCAATCAGCGATGCCCAGGCTGTGATTGAATTCAAAATGGATGGCACGATCATCAAGGCCAACGACAATTTCTGTAAAACGGTCGGTTACTCCCTCGAAGAAATTCAGGGTAAACATCACCGGATGTTCGTAGACAGCGAGTTTCAGAACAGTCCTGAATATCAGGAATTCTGGGAAAAACTGAATGCCGGGATTAACCAGGTTGCTGAGTACAAGCGCATTGGCAAAGGTGGAAAAGAGATCTGGATTTCCGCTTCTTATAATCCCATCAAGAACAAGAGTGGAAAACTGGTGAAGGTCGTCAAATATGCGACAGACATCACCGAGAAGAAGCTGGCTGAAGCCGAGATGGTGCGTGTGCAGAACATGATGGATAACATTCCCATCAATGTGCTGCTGGCCAACCGCGATTTCGAAATGGTCTACATGAACCCTGCTTCTTACAAGCAGCTGAAAGCCATTGAGCATCTGCTGCCTAAGCCCGTTGATCAGCTGGTTGGTCAGAGCATCGATATTTTCCATAAGAATCCAGAGATGCAGCGGCGGATGCTGGCTGATCCGTCCAACTTGCCTCACCGGGCAAAAATCAAGGTGGGCGACGAAACTCTGGACCTGCTGGCAACAGCGATCACCGACAAGGAAGGCAATTACATCGGCCCGATGGTCAGCTGGTCTCTGATTACCGATCAGGTCAAGCTGGCTGATGATTTCGAAAGCGAAATTCAGGGCATCGTAAGTGTCGTTACCTCTTCTGCTACAGAAATGCAGGCCAGTTCGAAGAGTCTGTCTGACATGGCTGATGAAACGGCTCGCCAGTCTCAGGTTGTGGCTGCAGCCAGTGAAGAAGCAACCCGTAACGTGGAGACCGTCTCCTCGGCTGCGGAAGAGTTGAGTGCTTCGATCAGCGAGATTGCCCGTCACGTACAGGAACAGTCGCACATGACCTCACAGGCTGTGGGTGAAGCAGATCGTACGAATGAGACCATCAAAGAACTGGGTGATGCCAGCAGTGAAATTGGTCAGGTCGTGAAAGTGATTACTTCGATTGCTCAGCAGACTAACCTGCTGGCTCTGAACGCGACCATTGAAGCAGCCCGGGCCGGTGAAGCTGGTAAAGGGTTTGCTGTGGTAGCGAACGAAGTGAAAGAACTGGCTCGCCAGACTGCACGTGCTACGGAAGAAATCAGCGAGAAGATCTCTGCAATTCAGGGTTCGACGAACATCGCGGTTTCGGCCATCGGTTCGATTGGGGAAAGTATTCGTAAGATCAACGAAATTTCCACAACAATTGCGAGTGCCGTTGAGGAACAGACTGCAGCTACGAATGAGATTTCCCGTAACGTCGCTGAAGCGGCTCGCGGTACTGCCGAAGTGACCAACAACATTTCGGGTGTTTCCCAGGCAGCCAGCGAGAGTGGAACGGCAGCAAACGACATGCTGGCCGCTGCTCAGGGTCTGACTCAGGAATCGGTCAAGCTGGACGAAGCTGCTGCCAACTTCCTGAAGCGGATGCGTACCATCTAAGCAGTATGGCCCTGACGGGGCAGACACTGCAGTTCAATCAAATCAACCGTCAGTCTGAGCTCATGTATATTTACAAATGCCAGGTCTGACGGTTTTTTTGTTTTAACAACGAGACTGAGGTTCAGGCAAAACACTCAAACCTGCTGAAAATTAAGGATTTTGGACTTTGCCAGACTCCGGCACAAAAACGTGTCCTAGACTTCGAATGAGAAAAGAAACGACCGCCTGTCCGCGTGGTGCGATTGTAAGAGATTCACCAGTTCTGCGGGTCGGCATTTGATTAAACGATAACTTACATACTGGGAGACCGGTGATAATGAAAACGGTATTACTTGTAGACGATTCCCGTGCAGTGCGACTGGTTGGTCGCCGCATGATGGGGGCGTTTGGCCTGGAAGTTCTGGAAGCGGAAGATGGTAAGCAGGCTCTGGAAGTCGCGCGTGCGAATCCGGAACTGGATGCGATTTTACTGGACTGGAACATGCCGATCATGGATGGGATGGAGTTTCTGACCGCACTGCGTGCAGAAGATCGTCAGAAACAGCCCATCGTGGTGATGTGCACTACGGAAAATGATATGCCCCGGATCGTGCAGGCGATGCAGGCTGGTGCCAACGAGTACATCATGAAGCCGTTCACTGAAGACATCATCCGCGACAAGTTTGAAGAGACAGGTGTTTTGTGAGCCATTCGGTAATCAAAGTACTGCTGGTTGATGACTCGGCTGTGATTCGTGGATTAATGACGCAGGCAATTAATCTCGATGATCAGATCAGTGTTGTCGGTTCCGCAATGCACGGTCAGGCTGCGTTGACCTGGTTGAATTCTCACCAGGCGGATGTAGTTGTGCTCGATGTGGAAATGCCGGTGATGGATGGAATCAGCTGTCTGAAGCAGTTGAGACAAAGCCATCCAGACCTGCCGGTGATCATGGCCAGTTCTCTGACCCGTGCCGGAGCAGAAATTACTCTGCAGGCGCTGGATCTGGGGGCCGCCGGATGTGTTGCCAAACCGGTCGCGTCGAATGCGGCTGAGGCAATCGCCCAGATGGCTCACGATCTGTTGCCTTTAATCAAGGCACTGGTTCGTGGCAGGCAGACCGACTCTCAGAGTCTGACCCAACTGCAGGTGCGTACGACCACGTCTCCTGTAAAAACTCCCATGGTACTGGTCATCGGATCCAGCACGGGAGGGCCCAATGCTTTAAAAACAGTATTGTCCGCCCTGCCCGAGAAGTTTTCGCTGCCGATTCTGATAGCCCAGCATATGCCACCCTTGTTTACACGAACACTGGCGGAACATATCCAGCGGGATACCGGTCGACCGACTTCAGAAGCGGTTGATGGTGCTTTGATTGAAAGAGGTCATATCTACATCGCGCCAGGTGATCATCACATGGTGGTCGACAAGCAGAATGATCGCATGGTAATTCGACTGAATCAGGAAGCGCCCGAGCATTTCTGCCGTCCCTCAGTCAATCCGTTATACAACTCCGCAGCAAACTGGTATGGCAGTTCTGTGCTGGCGGTGATGTTGACCGGGATGGGAGATGACGGTATCGAGGGAGCCCGATCGATCAGTGAACGTCAAGGTTATATTATCGCACAAGATGAACGAAGCAGTGTTGTCTGGGGAATGCCTGGCGCTATCGCCAAGGCAGGACTGGCCAACCAGGTGCTGCCACTCAGAAATATTGCCTCTGAACTGGCGCGACTTTGTTCTTTATAGAAAGTGGTGTTCCCGTGTCTCCAGAAGATTATAATTTCATAACCAGCTTTTTGCTGGATACAACAGGTCTGTCTCTCGGCGAGAATAAAGAGTACTTGCTGGAAGCCCGTCTGGTTCCGCTGGCCCAGTCACATGGTATGAACGGGGTCGAAGATCTCGTGCTGGCACTCAAATCGAGTATCGATCCCAGTCTGAAAAAAGACGTAATGGAAGCGATGACGACGAATGAGTCTTCGTTCTTCCGTGACAGACGTCCTTTTGACGAACTTAAAAATTCGATCTTACCGAATCTGATCGCCGAACGGAAAGCAACCCAGCGGCTGCGGATCTGGTGTTCCGCCTGCTCTCACGGGCAGGAGCCTTACAGCATCGTGATGCTGATCCGCGAACACTTCCCGGAACTGGCCAACTGGAATATTCAGATCGTCTCGACCGACCTCTGCAGCAAAGCACTGGATCGGGCCCGGGGTGGGATTTATTCCCAGTTTGAGGTTCAGCGTGGTTTGCCTGTGCAGCTGCTGATGAAGCACTTTGATCAGTGCGAACAGGGCTGGCAGATCAAATCGGAACTGGGAGCCGGGATTCAGTGGAAGCATCTGAACCTGCTGGAAGATTTTCAGCACCTGGGCATGTTCGACATTGTCTTCTGCCGAAACGTCCTGATTTACTTCAAACCAGAGACCAAGAAAGACATTCTCGACCGCATCAGCCGACAGATGTCGTCTGCCGGCGTGTTACTGCTGGGAGCAGCGGAAACGGTGCTGGGAATTTCAGATAACTACACCAAGCTGCCCGAATGTCAGTCGGCCATTTATCGTCTGTCAAACTCGAGCCCGCTTTCAGCTGGAGTTCGCTGAATCCGCCAGGCAGGAAGCCGGTCCGGTAAGATGTAAATATTAAGAAAATTAATATTCTTTTCGGATCCTTCCCTGTCCGTGAAGATCAATTCTCTCTCGTATTAAATTGCCTTTTCTCCCCCGTGCATATCTGTTATTAATGCACGGGGTGAAAGGTCAATCAGGAGTCAATAATTGATGTTTCACACCTGCTATTCAGCTGATTTCGCACAGGGAAGTGCCCGATAATGCGGCTTGCCATTTTTGAAGATCATTCTGCTCTGCAATTCTCACCGGTCTCGCTCATGCGACCGGTGTTTGAACTGCTGTGTGGTACCTGCTCACTCCGCGAGCGACTGCTGCGAACCCTGCCCGTTGCGGAATGGGGCGTTCTGATCCGTCCGGTGCTGACAGAAGTCTATGCAGAATCGCATGCGGATGCCCGCATCAATGATGCACTCTGGTTAAGTGAAGCACCCACCCTGCTGATTAATGGCCGCTGGCTGCCCTCTAATGAGGATCTGAAACAGCTTGCCAGTGCTTCCACCGAGACAGTCGGGATGCAGGGCAACTGTGTGGCCTACCTGCTGCTGGATCCGGAAGAGTCAGTGCTGCTGACGACCGAAGCCTGGGATGACGCGATTGACCAGATCGCCGCGACCCGTAAACCATTGGCTGTGCAGGGACCGGAACTCCGCTATCCCTGGGATCTGGTGAATCAGAACCGTCAGCAGTTGCTGGAAGATTTTGCATCTGCATCAGATACCTTTGCCTCGGGCGGCGATGCCCTCAGCCTGACGATCGTCGGCTCTCCGGAACTGGTCCGGATTGCTGAGTCCGCTGAGATCGATCCCTTTGTTGTCTTTGACACGCGCCAGGGACCGATTGTGGTAGAAGCTGAGGCCCAGATTCAGGCATTCACCCGGATCGAGGGACCCGCCTACATTGGTCGGGGAACCCGTCTGTTCCGCGCGAATTTCAAAGCGGGAACCAGTGCCGGCCCGTTCTGCCGACTGGGAGGCGAAATTGAAGAGTCGATCATTCACGGCTATGCGAACAAGTACCATGACGGGTTTCTGGGGCACTCTTATATTTGTCCCTGGGTGAACCTGGGAGCACAGACCAGTAACAGTGATCTCAAAAACGATTACTCCAACGTTAAGGTTCCCATCTCGGGCTATCCCGTTGATACCGGGGCCGTGAAGGTGGGATGTTTTATCGGCGACCACACTAAAACCGGGCTCAACAGCCTGTTCAATACCGGCACCTCGGTGGGCGTCATGTCGATGGTCCTCCCTACGGGAGAACTGCTGCCGAAACACATTCCATCCTTTTCCCGGTTCTGGCTGGGGCGGATCGACGGGCAGATCGATCTGGACGGCATGCTGCAGCTGGCAGAGACTTCGATGCAGCGGCGGGGAATGAGCCTGACCACTGCCCAGCAGAAACTGCTGAAACAGCTGCTGGATGAGAGTGCCGACGAACGCGAAACCGCGATTCAGTGGTGGGACCAGAAGCTGGCTTCCCGTGGTCCCCAGCCTTCCCTGCCTGCAGAACACTGATTTTCAGATCAAAGTGACGACCTGCTGTCACAGTCAGACAAATCAGCGAACTTGTACGGCGTTCGTGTTGTCTTAACAGTGTGTCAGTCACCCGCGTCTGAGAGGTGCTGGGACTTGAGCGAAATCCGGGTGAATTCCGCTATTTCGTAAGACTTATCATCTTGATGTAAGAATGTCGCAAAAACGAGGACACTCGTGAGAGCGGCCCGAGGGGCGTTGTCATTCTTACCAGTCCACTGGTGAACTCAAGAGTCTGGCTTTGCAGGCATTTACGTTCGCATCCAGATGCAAATCTGTTTTTTGGCAGGTTTGGTACAGTCCTTGCGATTCTTCCAATTATCAGGCTTATCCGCAGGAGATCAGCCCGGCAGTGACTGATGAGCCAGTCATCGCTGAGAAAGCAAACGAGACAACCAAAAAGTGATATAAAAATGAAACAGGAGAAGAAGGTCATGTCAGAACAGGTCATGGAAGAGTTGTGGAACGGTTTATCCCCCGCAACCAACAGTATGGAACTGGCGAATGCAGTCATTGATCGTCTGCAGGAGCTGAATATCGATCTGCAGGACGTTTCACTGGCCGAGATGAAAAACCTGCTGGCGAAAGCCTGCACCTATCAGGCGGAGCGGCAGACGCGGAATCCCCGCCTGTCCGATTGCCTCGTTTCCTAGATCGGGGTTGTGGGAGAGGGGCGCGATCCGGTTGACGATTCCAGCAGAAATTACTTGAACCAGTCGCATTTCCAATGTTAAAACGGAAATGCGTGGGAACAGCTTAAGCGAGCCTGTTGTTTTCCATGTGAAGACAACAGGCTCGCTTTTTTAATGAAAGGCACCTCAATGGACGACACTTCCGCAGAAAATTCTCAACCCAATGCCGATGACTCTGACCAGACCAAAGCCATGGAGCAGATTGTCGAATCGCTCCGCCAGGGGAATAAAATCGAGGCCATCAAAGAGTACCGGGAACTGACTGGTTCCGGGCTGAAAGAATCGAAGGAAGCTATTGAAGCTCTGATTCAGAAATATGAGATCCCGATGAAGTCGGGCTGTGCCTCTCTCCTGTTGATCGGGCTTTCTTCGACGCTGCTGCTGGTATTCGTCTGCTGGTAACCTGATCCGGGGCTGTGTGATACGCTCAATTCCCCGGCATCGCTCTCTTGAAATCCTGGTACCCGCGTCTGCCTGGTCAGGCGAATTTGCTCCCCCTGGAAGAGATTAACAAGCGGTTAATTTCTTTTTTTATAAAACTCCTAAACAAATCCCGATTCTTCTTGAGCACCTGCCTGTCGCATGTATACTCGATTATATAAGAACATTAAGCTGCTCTAACTACTCTCTCACGATCTTTCACTTCTATTCGATAAAGCCTTCCGGATAACCATTCCATCTTTCTCCCGGGAATATCGGATTGGATGGCTCTGACCGGATCTTAATAATTCATGATTTCTTATCGTTTTTTTATTAGGAGTGCGTCATGTCTTTCAGTCCTCTTCAACGGAGACGCGGATTTACATTAATTGAACTACTGGTCGTGATCGCCATCATTGCGATTCTGATCGCCCTGCTTCTGCCTGCGGTCCAGCAGGCCCGCGAAGCAGCTCGTCGTGCCAGCTGTAAAAACAAGCTCAGGCAGGTCGCTCTGGCCCTGCACAACTACCACGATGCTCACAGTGTCTTCCCCCCCGGCGGAATCACCTACGGCTGGTGTACCCTGGCAACTCCTGATCCCGGTCGTACGACCCATAATAAAAACGGACTCTGTCTGTTGTTGCCTTATCTCGATCAGTCTCCCCTCTACAACCGACTCAACCTGGATACTGCCAACAGTGCGCAGAATACCGGGTACTGTTGCAGCTATGGTGGGGCATCCAGTCCCCTGGCAGGAAATCCGGCGGACAATGCGGATGAGATGGCTGTCCTGCTGGACGTCTTCCTCTGCCCTTCCGATTCCGGGTCGACACACCTCGGAACAGGAGCTCCCTATGGAACCTCAGTTGCGCCTGGTCCAGCCAAAACCAATTATGAATTGAGTGCCGACCAGACAATCGACTGTAACCTCTGGTCGAGACAGGCTCCGAATGCCCGCAAGATGTTCGGCGAGAACAGCCGGTGCCGGATTCGCGATGTCAAAGATGGAACCTCGAACACCCTGATGGTCTGCGAGACAACGCGTACCGTTGCCAACGGCGAACCTCCGGCCTGGGGGATGCGTGGCTGGGTGACTACAGGCGGGGATATCGACCCCGGAATCAATGTCTGGGATATCCCGACCGGCTGGACGCGACCCGATACCGGAAACCTCAACAGCTGGGGGCAGGTGGGAAGTCTGCATACCGGCGGGGCTCACTTTGGTCTCGGCGACGGATCGGTCCGCTTCATTTCGGAAAATACAGACCTCACTCTGCTGAGACGACTGGGGACCATTTCAGACGGTTTTGTCGTCGAAATTCCCTAGTTCTGAGTTACAACCTGAGTTTAACATTCTTGCGTGAGGTACTTCATGATACTTATTCCAGGGAAGCGCACGGCTCTGGGAGCCGTGTTGCTGATGTGCAGTCTCTGTATCGGCTGTGGTGGTAAACCTGAGGGGCCGGAACTCGGCCCCGTCACCGGGGTGGTTCTGCTCAATGAAGAACCACTGGAAAATGCTGACCTGTTCTTTATGCCCATTGAGAGTACCCCCGGCGTGGGGGGACAGGGGCGATCCAAAGAGGGGGGGAAATTCGAAGTGGTTTATTTTCGGGGCGGCGAAGGTTTGCCGGCGGGCACCTATCGCGTGGCCGTCAGTTATCGTCTGATGCCCGATGGTACACCTGTTCCGGAAGGAGACGATACCCCTCCGATTGAATCCCCGGCCACAGAGTCGTTGCCCGCGAAATACTCGAGCAAAGACAATTCGGAGCTGCAGGTGAAAGTCGAACCGGGGCAGCCGATCGAACTGAAACTGACTGGCAAGAAGAAGTAAGCCGTTAAGGAGCCCGTTCAGTGGGCTGGACTATAAATGAGAAACAAAAGCAGGCAGGTATTCTGAAGTTTAGCAGGATGCCTGCCTTTTTTATTCGCTATGGAGAGAAACGGAGAAAGTCGAGTTCAACTTAATTGCTCCCGTTTTCAGCCGGGAAACCTGTTCTCAGAAAAGTTTCCTAATGAAATCATCTTTTCTTCACATTTACCACACAATTTGTCATCATATTACGTGCTGGATTGAATTTACGTAATCAGTACTTAAGCTGAATACGGTGAATGATTTCCCGATAGCAACCCGCCCGACCTGACCCCCTCCTCGAAAGGTGATTGCATGAGACGGTTATTAATACCAGTGACTCTGCTAAGCGCCCTGTTAACGACAACTGTCATCTGGGCCTGTTCCGTTCCCGTATTTCGGTACGCGCTGGAACGCTGGCCCGCAGATCAATACAGCGCCGTGGTATTTCACCGTGGTCCACTTCAACCGGAACAACAGCGTGTCGTCGACCTGTTTGCCAGGGAGGGGGCTGTCGCCCGGCAGTCCGCGAATGTTGAACTGAAGCTGGTCGACCTGGATGTCGACCCGGCACCACAAGATCTGGAACTCTGGAAACGACAGGATTCCCAGACACTGCCTCTGCTGGTCATGCGGACTCCCCTGCCCGCTCCGGTACCGGTGGGCTTCTGGTCGGGAGAACTGACGGAAGAAAACGTAACGCGACTCATCGATTCCCCCTTGCGTCAAAAGATTGCTAAACAGCTGATTGACGGTCAGACCGCGGTCTGGGTCTTTCTGGAATCTGGTGACGCGGAACAGGACAAGGCCGCACTGGAGCAGCTCAAAGCCGAACTGAAGCGGATGGAGAAGACACTCAAACTCCCCGAAATCGAACAGGCCGATATTGAACAGGGACTGGTCAGCGTCGCGCCGGAAAGCCTCAAGCTTAAATTCAGCGTGGAAACCTTGTCTCGCAAAGAGGCTGCAGAAGACTATTTCACACGCATGCTGATCGCCACCGAAAACGATCTGCATGAGTTCAGCGACGAACCGATGGCACTGCCGGTGTTTGGTCGTGGACGCGTGCTGTATGCTCTGATCGGCAAAGGGATCAATCCCGGGACCATCGAGCAGGCCTGTCGGGATCTGACGGGCCCCTGTACCTGTCAGGTGAAAGACCAGAATCCAGGGACCGACCTGCTGATGGCGGTCAACTGGGAGAAACTGGTAACACCTACTCCCCAGGAAGAAAAAGAGATTCCCGACCTGACCGGGCTGACCAGCTTCTCAAAACAGGGCGCTGATGCAGCACAGGGGCTGTCGATGTCGAAAGAAAAAGAACAGAAATCGGATCAGGCGACACCGAAAACAGAGAGCGTATCAGCAGAGCAGACAGCTCAGGCGGAACCAGCTACGGCCGAAACGAAAGTCCAGACGCAGGAGAGTGATTCCGCTGATGCAGGTACAACCGAACTTCCTGCTGCGGGAACCACAGAAGCGGCTCAAAGCAGCTCACTGCTGCGGAATCTTTCGATCCTGGCTGTGCTGGCAATCGTGATCGTGCTGGCTGCGAGCTACATCGTTATGGGACGTAAATCAGAGAGTTGAAATTTCAGATCTGTATCTGAATCCCTCACTCCATCAGGAAATCAAGAGCGGGCATTATGTCAATTTTTCATCTGATTCTTCAGGAAATGCAGCACCGGAAAATGAATTTTCTGCTGGGGCTGCTGTCGGTGATCGTTGCGGTCGGCTGTCTGATTGCCGCCCTGACTCTGTTGCAGGCGGACGAAATTCAGACCGCACTGATTCTGCAACAGAAGGAAGATGAGGTGAAACAGGCGGGAGCCGAGCTGAAAGATGCGATGCGGAAGATTACCAAGGGGCTCGGGTTTAATATTCTGATCCTCCCTGCCGACCAGGACCTGGAAGAGTTTCACCTGACCGGCGTCGTCTCGGGAACGATGCCCGAGGACAATATGCGGAAGCTGTCTGAATCCAAAATTGTCACCATCAACCACATGCTGCCGATGGTGGCGAAGAAAGTGACCTGGCCCGAAAAGGAACTGGATATCATTCTCACCGGCACCCGCGGTGAAGTGCCCCAGTTGCATCGGGCTCTGAAGAAACCACTACAGCAACCCGTGCCCGCGGGGGCAATGGTGCTGGGCTACCAGGTGCAGAAGAAAACCGGTCTCAAAGTGGGCGACGAAGTCCAACTGATGGGCAAAGGGTTCAAGGTCGCCAAGGTCTTCCCCGAACGGGGGAACTCCGATGACAGTACCGTGTGGATCAATCTCAAAGAAGCGCAGCAATTGCTGGGCATGGAAAATCTGCTGAATGCCATTCTGGCGCTGGAATGTAACTGTGCTACCGAAGATCGAGTCGCAGAAATCCGCAAGGATGTAGCTGAGATTCTGCCCGGCACCCAGATCATCGAACGTGGCCCTCCTGCCCTGGCCCGCGCCGAAGCACGCAACACGGCGGCTGCGACCGCGGTCGCATCACTGGAGCAGGAAAAGGCCAATCGGATTAAACTGATCGAACGGCATGCCAGTTTTGCCGCGATCCTGGTGCCTCTCGTGGTGTTGGGGTGTGGCGCCTGGATTGGTTTCCTTTCACTGGAAAACGTCCGCCGCCGGGCAACCGAGATCGGAATTCTGCGGGCGATTGGCGTGCGTTCTTCCCAGGTCTTCGGAATCTTTATCATCAAAGCACTGCTGATCGGCCTCGTGGGGGCGTTGATCGGCTATTTTCTGGGCTATTGGATCGGCGTTACCTGGGGTGACCTGCCTGCGGCTGCAGATCCGGCGCAGGTCCTCTTTTCGGGACGCTGGTTACTGTTGAGCCTGGTGTTCGCCCCCCTGCTGTCCAGTCTCTCCAGCTGGATCCCTGCCCTGCTGGCGGCCCGACAGGATCCTGCCACCATTCTCCAGGAAGGATGATTACATCACGATGTTACTTGAACTGGAACAACTGTCGAAATCATTCAAGTCCGGTCCGGGCCGTGTCCAGGCAGTGGACGGCGTGAGCCTGACCGTCGATGCGACTGAGTTCGTAGCGATTCAGGGCCCCAGCGGCTGTGGTAAGTCGACACTGTTGCTGATGGCGGGGGGACTGCTCAGCCCCGATTCCGGCCAGGTACTGATCGAAGGGACTAACCCGTATCGTCTTTCGAGTGATCAACGGGCCCGTTTCCGTTCTCAACATCTGGGCTTTGTCTTTCAGCAGTTCCACCTCGTACCCTACCTGAATGTGCTGGATAACGTGTTAACGCCGGCCCTGGCATCGAATCGGAGTCAGGCCCGCGAACGCGCCCGTGCATTGATTGAACAATTCGGCCTGGAACAGCGTCTGCATCATACCCCGGCCCAGTTGAGTACCGGGGAAAAGCAGCGGGTGGCTCTGGCCCGGGCCCTGTTTCATCAGCCGAAAATTCTGCTGGCAGATGAGCCGACAGGCAACCTGGACAGCGAGAACTCCACTATCGTATTGAACGCACTCAGTCAGTTTGCCGCCGATGGTGGTTGCGTACTCATGGTCTCGCACGATGACCAGGCAGTACAGTCGGCGCAACGCGTGTTGGGGATCAGGGATGGTCGCCTCGTGACTCCTCAAGAATCAGAATCGTTAGTCAACTCCTGAGAATCAATTTCGCTCAGTAAGTATACAGGACAAGAGAATGAAACATCCCGCTCCTCAGCCCCGAATTCAGGTCTGCTCTCAATCAGGCCGCAGCGGAAAAGTGTCAGGCCTGGTGATCGCCGGCGGCTCGGTCGTCTTTCTGGTGATCATGCTGGTGTTGCTGGTCTATACGCCGCCTAAAGATACTCCTTCGTCGTCTACAACAAAGACAGACTCATCCAGTTCACAAACAGACGAATCCGAGGGGGGTGACTCCACTGCTGATCCGGAAGAGAATGCCCTGGTGATGTACTGTGCCGCGGGGATCAAACCGCCGGTCGCCGCGATGGCAGCCCAATTTGCCGAAGAAGAATTTGGCATGCCGGTTCACCTGCAGTACGGCGGGTCTGGTACCCTGCTCAGTAATCTGCAGGTGGCGAAAAAAGGAGACCTCTACCTGGCAGCCGATACGAGCTACATCGAGATTGCCCGTGAAAAGGGGCTGGTCGACGAAGCGGTGAGCGTGGCCCGGATGCATCCGGTGATCATGGTGCAGAAAGGGAATCCGAAGGGCATCAAGTCAATCGATGATCTGCTCAAAGAGAATGTCACCGTGGCCCTGGCGAATCCCGATGCCGCCTCGATTGGCAAATTGACCAAAAAAGTTCTGACGCAACACGGTAAATGGGAATCCCTTTCCAAGTCAGCCCGGGTGTTTAAGCCGACGGTATCGGAAATTGCAACCGACGTGATGCTGGGGGCCGTTGATGCCGCGATCGTCTGGGATGCGACCGTGAATCAGCATCCGGAAAAAGCAGACATGGTGGATATTCCCGAGTTCACCGAAGCAATCAAGAATGTAACCGTGGCCGTATTGACCTCTACGGAAAAGCCCCGGGAAGCGTTGATGTTTGCCCGTTATCTGCAGGCACCTGAAAAGGGGCAGAAAGCGTTTGCGGAGCTGGGCTACGAGACGGTTAAAGGCGATAAGTGGGATCCGCATCCGACCATTCTGCTGTTCAGCGGTGGTGTGAACCGGCTGGCGATTCAGGATACGCTCAAAGAGTTCGAAGAGCGCGAAGGGGTGACAATCAATACGGTCTTTAACGGCTGTGGTATTCTGGTGGGGCAGATCAACAGTGGTCAACGTCCCGATGCTTACTTCGCCTGTGATACTTCTTACATGGTGCAGGTGCAGCCCAAGTTCAGCATTCCCCTGACCGTGGCGGAAACCGATATGGTGGTGATCGTTGAGAAAGGAAACCCGAAGCAGATCAAGTCCATCTATGATCTGGCCGGCAAGGATGTGCGGGTGGGCCTGGCGCATCACGAGCAGAGTGCCCTGGGCGCATTGACGAAAAATCTGCTGACCTCCCTGAAAAAGGATGATCAAAATCTGTATGACCTCGTACAGCCCAATGTGAAAACCAATACGCCGACTGCAGATCTGCTGGTCAATCAGTTGCGTACGGGCTCGCTTGATGCTGCGATAGTTTACCGGGCGAATCTGCCTTACGTCAAAGACAAGGTCGACATCATAGAAATCAAAGAGGGGGACCCCCTGGCCGAACAGCCGATTGCGATTCTGAAAACGACCGATTATCCGAATCTGATGCAGCGTCTGGTGGATAAACTGACTTCCAATCCTTCGCGTGGCATTTTCGAATCGATCGGCTTCCGCTGGCGGATTACACCGGAGTCACTATGAGTGCGTCGAATTCTGAAGAATCTCCTCGCACATGGAAGTCGCGTTCTGATCTCCCCTTTTATGCCGTGTTTGTGGCCGTCAGTGCCGTATACATTCTGTTGATCGTGGCGATGCTGGCTGCGGAGACGACGTATACGACTCCCGGTCATATCATGCGGTCGTTTCAGAAGCCGGAAATCCGCTATGCGATCTGGTTGAGCCTGGTTTCCTGTGCGATTACGACCGTGCTTTCGCTCTGGGTCTCGGTACCCATTGGCTACCTGATGTCGCGGCATCAGTTTCCGGGAAAGACGCTGATAGACGCGATTCTGGATATTCCGATCGTGCTCCCTCCCCTGGTCATCGGTCTTTGTCTGTTGATACTGTTTCAGATCCAGTTACCCCAGTTTGAATGGCTGAATGAAATGGTGGCGGCGAAGTCTGGCATCGTGTATGACAAGGTGGCTGCAGCGGCCGTCGCGGACCAGACACAGTCACTGGATGAGTTGATTCGCAAGATCACCAAAGTGCTGTTTGGGCGGGCTATCGGGGTGACTTACGAGATTCCGAGTATCATTCTCGCACAGTTTATGGTGGCGTGTGCCTTTGCCGTACGGACGATGCGGGTCACTTTCGACCAGATCGGTCCCCGCTATGAACAGGTAGCGTTGACCTTGGGATGCAACCGGGGGCAGGCTTTCTGGCGGGTCGTCTTTCCGCAGGCCTATCGGGGACTGCTGGCTGCAGCGACCCTGGCGTGGGCCCGCTCGCTGGGAGAATTTGGCCCGATTCTGATCTTCTCGGGGGCGACCCGGATGAAAACCGAGGTGCTGCCGACAACCGTGTTTCTGGAACTGACCGTGGGAAATATCGAGGGGGCCGTAGCCGCTTCCCTGATTATGGTTGTTTCCGCCCTGATTGTGCTGGTGATTGCCCGCATGTTTGGTCTGACCCGCTCGGCGGCGATATAGATATAAATAGCGGCGGTACTTTGCACCGCGACTGGAAATATGATTTGAGAACAGGTGGCGATGTTCGCCTGATAAGTTGAAATATGATTTCGGTAAAAAACCTTTGTGTACAAGTGGGTGACTTCCGGCTGAACGATGTCAGCTTTGAAATTCCTCAGGGGCATTACGCCGTACTGATGGGGAAAACGGGGAGCGGGAAGACGACCATTCTGGAGACGATCTGCGGTCTGAAAAAAGTGCAGTCGGGCGAAGTCTTCCTGAATGGCAAAGACATGACTCATGCCAAACCGGCTGAGCGTGAGATCGGATATGTGCCCCAGGAAGGCGTGCTGTTCCATACGATGACGGTCAAAGATAATCTGGCATTCGCTTTGGAAATCCGTAAGTGGAAGCAACGCGAGATTGACGAACGCGTCGATGAACTCGCGAACCTGCTGGGTATCACCGGATTATTGAACCGGACCCCACACGGCTTAAGCGGTGGAGAGACACAACGGGTGTCTCTGGGACGTGCGCTGGCGGCCCGGCCTGGGATTCTGTGTCTGGATGAACCCTTGAGTGCGCTGGATGAAGATACGCGTGGAGAGATCTGCGATCTGTTGAACAATGTTCAGCACGTGACCGGTGTGACAGCGCTGCACATCACTCATAATATCTCCGAATCGGAACGTCTGGGAGATGTGAAATTGACGATCAACAATGGTAAGCTGAGTATGCTGCCCGGCGGAAATCCGAAGAAAACCGTCGCCAGTCCGAACACGGAACCTTCTGAAACTCCAGCTGACACGAGAGCTCACTAACATGAAAATTGCGGTCGAATATACAGCCCAGGTCAAAAAAGCGGCTGGTGTCGGAAGAGAAGAATTTGAAGTCCCCGCGGGCACGACGCTGCAGGAACTGGTCAAGACTGTGGCTGAGTCGCGGGCCGATTCACTGAAGCCACTGCTGTTCCCTGCCGGCGAGGCCCTGCATCCTTCCATGCTGTTGTTTGTTTCCAATGAACAGGTGCTGTGGGATGAACCGCTGACGCTGGAACCGCATCACAGCGTTACGATCCTTTCCCCGATCTCCGGAGGATGATATCCTCGTCTTTTTAACTGACCTCACGCAATTCAGCCTGAAGGAGACATGATGTCTGGTTTCGCTCCCCTGACAGATGAAGAACGAGCCGTTTACGAGTGGCAGATCTGGGTGCCCGAGTTCGGCGAAGCCGGGCAGGAGAAGCTGAAGAATGCGTCGGTGCTGGTTTCACGTTGTGGCGGTCTGGGGAGTGTTGTGGCTTATGAACTGGCTGCTGCGGGAGTCGGCAAGCTGGTCCTGGCTCACGCCGGGAATGTGAAACCGAGCGATCTGAACCGGCAGCTGTTGATGACGCATGACTGGCTGGGAAAGCCACGCGTTGAATCCGCAGAGCGGCGTTTGAAGGAACTGAATCCACGGCTGGAGATCGTGGCGATCCAGGAAAATATTTCGGAAGAGAATGCAGTGGCGATTGTGGATCAGGTAGATCTGATCGTCGACTGTGCACCGCTCTTCCCCGAGCGGTATGCCATGAATCGGCAGTCCGTTCTGCAGCAGAAACCACTGATCGAGTGCGCGATGTACGATCTCGAAGCACAAATCACGACCTTTCTACCCGGTGAGACCGGGTGCCTGGCCTGTCTGTATCCCGATGATCCCCCGGCCTGGAAACGGGAGTTTCCCGTGTTTGGTGCGGTTTCGGGAACCGTGGGTTGCATGGCGGCGATGGAGGCCATCAAGGTGCTCGCGGGGTTTGGCGAGACGCTGGCCAATCAACTGCTGATGTTTGATCTGCGCGACATGACATTTCACCGCAACCGGATTCAGCGCCGTTCCGATTGCCCGGTCTGTGGAGCCTGACTCCACTTCCAATACGATTGATAAAAACTGCAGGGAGATCCGATGAAAAATAACATACAGCGTTATCTGGTGGTCCTGGTTCTGGCGGGAATCGTGACGGTCGGGGGGAATAGCCGACTGTCAGCAGCCGAAGCGAAACAGCAGACCGAATGGAAAGCCGTAGCGGCGTCGGTGGTGATTACTCCCGAGAAACCGATGTGGATGGCCGGTTATGCAGCCCGCACGGAACCTTCCAAGGGGAAAGTACACGATCTGTATGCCAAGCTACTGATTCTGGAAGACAGCCGTGGCAAGAAACTGGTGATGATCACGACCGACCTGATTGGTATCACCCCTGCCCTGCGTGATCCGATTGCGGCCCGCCTGGAAGAAGATTTTCAGATTCCCGCTGCGGCACTGTTGATGAATGCCTCGCATACGCACTGCGGACCGGAGCTGAGAGAAAAGAAAGCCAGCCGTCGGGGACTGGGCGGTGACCGTGGTGCCCAGGCGCGGGTTTATACGCAGGAGCTGGTGCGAAAACTGGTGGCCGCGATTGGGGAAGCCCTTCCTCAACTGGAGCCAGCCGTGCTCAAGTATTCGTATGGACGCGCCGGTTTTTCGATGAACCGCCGCTTGCCTACCGAGAACGGAGTGATTAATAGCCCGCATCCTCAAGGTCCCGTCGATCAACGGGTGCCCGTGCTGATGGTCGAACGGCCCGACAGTTCTCTGATGGCGGTACTGTTCGGTTATGCCTGTCATAATACGACACTCAGTTTCTACCAGTTCTGTGGTGACTATGCGGGCTATGCCCAGGAATATCTGCAAGCTGACCACCCGGGGACCGTGGCGATGTTCATGATGGGGTGTGGCGGGGATCAGAACCCTTACCCGCGACGGACGCTCGACCTGGCGAAGCAGCACGGAAGGGCGCTGGCCAATGCGGTTGAGACGGCTATCTCTGTGAAACAACCTCGCCTGATTCACGGTCCGTTGGGAGTGGCGATGGGCGATGTGGAACTGGAGTTTGCGACTCCCCCCACCAAAGCAGAACTGCTCAAGCAGAAAGAGAATGGCAACAAGTATGAGGTAAGTCACGCGACGCGTCTGCTGGACCAACTGGAGGAACGGGGCGGTATTCAGACCGAATATGCTTTTCCGCTGCAGGTGGTTCAGTTTGGAAAAGACCTGACCCTGGTGGCGGTCTGCGGCGAGACCGTGGTCGATTATTCGCATCGCTTCCAGAAAGAGCTGAAGTCGGGCCATGGTGCGGGTGAAACCGATCCGATTGTCTGGGTTGCCGGCTATTCGAACCATGTGTTCGGCTACCTGCCCAGCCTGCGGGTCCTGAAAGAGGGAGGCTATGAAGGCGCCCGGGCGATGATTTACTCTTCTTATCCCGGTCCGTTTAAAGAGTCGGTCGAAGCGCGTGTGGCTGCGAAAGTGCATCAGCTGACCGAACAGGCCCGCCGCGAGGTACTGGGGGATTAATCTCGTTGAGCGAACAACAGAAACCGGGGGCAGCGCAGCAGCGGTCCCCGGTTTCTGCGTTTCAGGGGTGTTCTCTGGTCTGAAATATTTCCTGATGAGAGCTGTGAATTGCCGTTATGGGCAGTTTCTCCTAAATCGAAATTGATTTTTGTCGCAGGATGGCTAGAATCCCTAAGAGCCTGTCTGTCAGGTCATACCGTAAAATCTTCCAATCAGCGTGTCTTCGATTCGACGGTGAGAAAGTTCACCGATTTTTGAATGAATTCCAGCAAAATGCGCCGCCAGATCGTCTTTGAGGCGGCCCGACTGATGTATTCCCGTCAGGAAACTGAGTACTATCGCGCCAAAATGAAAGCAGCCCGCAAGGTCTGCCAGGGCTGGGTCAAACCGGCCGATCTTCCCAGTAACCGCGAAATCCGGGACGAAATTCAGCGTTTCGCCTGTACATTCGAGGGAGAGTCGCGCACCGAAAACCTGCTGGCGATGCGGCTGCAGGCCCTGCGTTATCTGCGACTCTTCAAGGCGTTTCACCCAAAAATTATCGGCAGTACCCTCACGGGTCATATCCGACAGGGATCGGATATTGATATCCATGTCTTTTCACACAGTTGTGAAGCAGTGACGACACAGCTGGATGAAGAGGGAACGCCGTATCATGTCGAGCACAAGACGGTGAAGAAACACGGGGAAGAACGCGTGTTTACACACATTCATGTGCAGGACACTTATCCGGTTGAACTGACGCTGTATCCGACAGAAAAATCGAGTTACGGCTTCAAATGTTCGATTACGGGGAAACGGATCGAACGCGCCACCCTGCCCGAGTTCGAACAGTTGCTGGAGCAGGATTATCCCGGTATCGATCTGGATCAAAGGCTGGCAGAAGTCGAGGAGAGTGTGGACCGCTTCCAGATTTACCGTATGCTGCTTCTGCCGCTGGCCGCGGTGAAGCAGTCAAAGAAATATCACCCCGAGGGGGACGCGTTATACCACAGTCTGCAGGTTTATGATCTGGCCTGTGACGAACTGCCTTACGACGAAGAATTTCAGCTCGCGGCACTGCTGCACGATGTGGGCAAAGCCATCGATTCGAAGAATCATGTCGAGGCAGGCTTGCAGGCGCTGGAAGGATTTATTACAGATCGAACTGCCTGGTTGATCGAACATCACATGGAGGCCCACCTGATCCGGTCGGGGACGATCGGTGCCCGGGCCCGTCGACGGCTGATGGCCAACGAAAATTACGAAGACCTGCTGCTGCTGGAAGAATGCGATCACAGTGGTCGCGAGCCGGGAGTGCAGGTGCCGGACGTGGATGACGCGCTGGAATCCATCCGCGAACTATCCCGCTTGTGCAGTTAAACTGCTGCTCAATCAGAATCGCTTTACCAGAAATCAGATCACAATTGAAATAAAGAGAGAGAGGAACTTTCGATGACGAAACGAGTACTCAGTGTCGGGCAATGTATGCCGGATGCCAGTGCGTTAAGCCGTTTTCTGAATACCCATTTTGAAGTCCAGATCGATGAGTCGGACGTGGAACAGGATACGCTCGAGAAGCTGAAAACCACCGCTTACGACCTGGTAATGATCAATCGCAAACTGGATGCGGACTACAGCGACGGTATCGAACTGATGCAGACCATCAAAAACACGCCCGACGTGAAGCCCTGCACGCTGATGCTGGTTTCGAACTTTCCGGAGTACCAGGAACAGGCAGTTGAAGTGGGTGCCGCGTACGGAATCGGTAAAAACGAATATCGCAGCCCGGAAACCGTGGCCCGCCTGCAGCCTTACCTGGGCTGATAGCGGACGTAGCGTCCGGGGAGTGTTTCGGCGTTAACATCCAGCGGCTGGTTGTTGTGTACGATGGGTACGCCGTTGGTGAGAACATATTCCATACCGGTGGAGTACTGCTGCGGATCTGTGTAGGTCGCGTTATCCTGAATGGTTTCGGGATCGAAGACGACGATGTCCGCGTAGTTGCCCTGCCTGAGGATGCTGCGTTTTTCCATGCCGAACCGCTGGGCGGCACAACCGGAGAGTTTATAAACCGCATCTTCCAGTGAGAAGAGTTTGTGGTCCCTGACACAGGGGCCGAGGATTCGTGCGGCGGAACCGAACTGGCGGGGATGAATGACGCCCCCGTCCATGTAGATGCCGTCGGTGCCCATCATATACAGGTCGTGCTGTAGAACGGGATCGACCAGGCGGTCATCGCCCATGTTGAACACCAGCAGGACGGCCATCTCTTCTTCGATGAGCAGTTTGATCAGGGCTTCCTCTTTCGGAAGCCCTGTTTCTTCCACGTACTGGCTGAGCATTTTGCCCTGGTGCTGCTTGTTTTTTTCGGTCAGGACCCAGGCGATCTGAATGGCCGAGATGTCGAGCAGGTAGTTCTCCAGTCCGTATTTGAACCGCTGTTGCATTTCGGGCTGCTTGAGTTTCTCGACTGCCTTGCGGGGGCCCTCTTCGAAGACTTCGTAGGGAAGCAGGAAGTGCAGCATGGTGGAGCCGGGCTGATAGGGATAGACGTCGAACGAAATATCAACCTCGTGGCGGGCGACTTTGTCAATGTATTCGAGTGCCTCTTCGGCCTGCCCCGGATGCTGTCCCTTCATGTGAGAGATGTGTACTTTGACGCCGGCCCGCTTGCCGATTTCGACGAGTTCCTCGATCGCGGGCATCAGCGATTTCTTGTAGCGGATGTGCGAGACATACAGGCCGTCATATTCGGCCATCGCCTGGCAGGCTTCGACGAGTTCGTCGGTCGGCGAGAAGCACTGGGCGACGTAATCGAGGCCGGTTGAGATTCCCACGGCGCCCGCTTCCATTCCCTTGCGGACTTCGCTGCAGATCAGTTTCATCTGGAAGTCGTCGACTCGCTGGCGTCCGAATCCGCAGTGCATGGAACGCAGATTGGCATACGGGATGTGGGTCATCACATTCTGCACGTTTCTGCCGTCGAGCAGATTCATGTAATCTTCGAGGGATTCCCAGCCCGTGTATTCTTCGGGGTAGAGTCCGTCGAGGGACTGCAGATAGTAGATCCAGTCGGCGGCAGTGCAGCGGTCGACGGGGGCATACGAGATGCCATCGGCCATGATGACTTCTGTTGTGAATCCCTGCGATGTTTTGGAGAGGAAGTTCGGCGTATTCAGGAGCCAGCTGTCGGAGTGATTGTGGACATCCACGAAGCCGGGGGCCACGATTTTTCCTGTCGCGTCGATCTCAAAGGCCCCCTTCGCAGAGGAAAGGTCTCCCAGGGCGACGATCTGGTCCCCCTTGATGCCGACGTCGGCAGTCACGCGCGGGGCGCGGGTTCCGTCGATGACGGTGCCGCCTTTAATCAGAACATCAAATTCAGAGGTCGTGGAAGAAGAATCACTGCTGCTCATGGGGGTTGTCAGTTTCGTGTTGCGGGACGGTGTGGGTGGGTGAACGCTGTGATGTTTTATTTACTTTGACATGTTCCCTCAGGGGAGAAAAGTCTCTGTGGAAAATATTTCAAAAAAATGAGAATGGCTCAAGTGTGCACGGGTTTTCGGAGTCTGGGGGAGATGGCCATTTCGGGGTTAATTCTGTTTTCTTTCGCTGGGGCGTCCACTACAATAAATGGATCTTTACTGATTTGAGATTCTTAAAAGTTAAATCACGTTTTAACCGACTAAAGTAACATGGCGTCAGACGATTACTTTAGACATTCAAACAGGAGCACTTCATGAGTCAACGTACAACACGCCGCGAGTTTATCAAACAGAGCTCGGCACTGGGAGCCGCCTTCTGGGTCGGTGGTCAGAGCCTGCTGGCTGCTGAAAAATCTCCCATGGAAAAAATCAATTTCGCCGCAATCGGCGTGGGCGGTAAAGGCTCCAGCGATACAGCGAGTGCAGCAAGCAGCGGTAACCTGGTTGCTATCTGTGATATCGACGATAAGCGTCTGTTGAAATCAGCGGCTCGCTATCGCAAAGCGCAAAAGTTCAATGATTATCGCGAAATGCTGGAAGAGATGGGCGATAAAATTGACGCGGTGACTGTCAGTACCCCTGACCATTCGCATGCTCCTGCCTCCGTGATGGCGATGAAAAAAGGGAAGCACTGCTTCACCCAGAAGCCGCTGACCTGGTCGGTCCACGAAGCCCGCGTGATGCGTGAAACAGCTAACAAGCACAATGTGCAGACCCAGATGGGCAACCAGGGGACTGCCAAGGACGGGTTCCGCGAAGCCGTCGAAGTCATCCGGTCCGGCGTGCTGGGTAATGTGCGTGAAGCCCATGTCTGGACGAACCGTCCGGTCTGGGGTAAAGGCGTCGAGCGTCCACCGGAAGGGGAACCGGCTCCCAAGCACATTCACTGGGATCTCTTCCTCGGCCCTGCTCCTTACCGGGAATTCAGCACGCTGTATCATCCGTTTGAATGGCGTGGCTGGCTGGACTTCGGTACCGGTGCCCTGGGTGACATGGCCTGTCACACGATGAACATGCACGTGATGGCCCTCGATCTGTACGATCCGACTTCCATCGTCGCCGAATCGGAAGGAATGATTGAAAACGAGACTTATCCCAAGTCGACCAAAATCACCTACCAGTTCCCCGAGCGGACCCAGGGCGATAAAACACTCTGTCCGCTGAAGCTGACCTGGTACGATGGTGGTAACCTGCCTCCGGAAGAACTGCTGATGGGCGAAAAAATGAAGCCCAGTGGTGTGGTTCTGATTGGCGATGAAGGCAACCTGTATACGCCGGACGACTACGGTGCAGAATACGTGCTGCTGCCCCGCGACAAGTTCAGCGACTTCAAAAAGCCCGAGCAGAGCCTGCCTCGTTCACCCGGTCACTTCGAAGAATTCGTTGTTGCCATCAAAGGTGGTGAGCCTGCGATGTCCAACTTCAATTATGCCAGCCGCCTGACGGAAACGACCCTGCTGGGTAACTGTGCCATCCGCGCTGGTAAGAAACTGGATTGGGATGCCAAGAAGATGGAATTCACCAATGCGCCGGAAGCCAACAAGTTCCTGAGCCGCGATTACCGTGATGGCTGGTCTCTCTAATCGCTGAGAGCCTGATTCACTGAGATATGAAAACCCCGCAGGACGATTGGTTCTGCGGGGTATTTTCCTTTTACTGTCCAGAATGGAAATCAGCGGACGATATCATCCAGGGCCGAGATGGAGACGACTTCCCGGCGGGAGACGAGGACCCGCTCGCGATTGACGGCGACACCGTGTTTGCCCATTTCATGGACGTACAGTTCGCGGGTGGTGGTCGTATCGCGGAGATCGTGGACGTCGGCCTGTTCCAGAAACAGGTAGTGCTGGTCCTGCCCGATCAGGGTTCCTGCAATCACGTAGAGGCTGGTGAGGTCGATCACGACCGTTTTGCCCACCATTTGATCAAAAAACTGAGAGTCTTCACTCATTTCGCATCCATCAGGTTAGAGACAGAGATTCCAGCCGCCTATTGTGACCGGTTTGACGGTGAAATCAACCGGTGCCGCCCCCTGCTCTTGGGCGTGTGAGGAAATCCCGGGTTGACCCAAAACGATAAATCCCATATGAGAGCGGTTCACAAATCCTCTCCCCTGCCTCTCCTGTGACAATCATGTCTCTGTTTTACCATAAGTCTCATTGGTGAAATGGTTTAGTGTTCTCGTTTGTCCGGTTGGCAGGCGTCAAATTCTGAATCCCTGTTTCAGTGTCGATGTCCTATGACTCTAATATCAGCGCCAATTCGTTCGTGTGTGCCTGCCCTTCTGTTTTGCCTGGCTGTGTTCGGCTGGATTGGTGGAAGGACTGTGGAGGCACAGGTAGAGACGCCGCTGAAAAAGAACTCGATTCTGTTGATGCGGACCGGCCGGATGGTCTCGGGTGAAATCAGCGAAAGCGCGGGAGGCTACCTCGTCACGAATCCGACGGGGAGTATGCTGGTCCCCTTTGCGGATGTGGTGTTTGAGGCTCCCGACCTGCATGGAATTTATAAGAAGCAGCGGGCGTCGATGAAATTTCCCACGGCTAATTCGCATATGGATCTGGCCCGCTGGTGTGTAACGAATGATCTGATCGAAGAAGCGAAGAGTGAATTGCGGGATGCGATTCGCCTGGAACCCAAACGCTCTGAGCCCCAGTTGATGTTACGTCGTCTGATGAACGTCTCTCCCACGAAAGACCGGATGACGATTCAGCAGAAAATCGAAGAGAAACTGGTCACGCAGAAACTGGAAAATGCAGACGAAGCGACTTCACTGACAGGAATCTCCCGGGAACAGTCTGCGATCTTCGTACGCAAGATTCAGCCGATCCTGCTCAATAAATGTGGAAATGCGAACTGCCATGGGAGTGCGACGACTTCTGAATTCAAATTGACCCAGGTCACGCGGCGGTATGGAAATCATCGGATCTACGCCGAGAAGAACCTGGCAGAGGTCATGAAGTGGCTGGACTTCGACTACCCCACCAAAAGCGCGTTGATCGTGAAACCGGAGCAGGAACATCCGCAGCAGGGCATGGTCGTCTACCAGGGCTATGCGGGACGGAAGCAGAAAGAGATAGTTCAGAAGTGGGTGGGCGATGCGGTCGCAGACCGTCTGGCGAATGACAATCTGCGGGCTGACCGGCTGGCCAAACGGGCGGAACGTCGGGTGGGCTTTGCCCGTGAGAATCTATTGAAGCAGGCCGCGGAGATTCGCCCGACAAGTGGCGGTTCCAATTCCGGCCTCGAACAGGCACTCATGGAACAGGATATCCAGGATCGAGCGGCAGCAGGACAGCCGGTGATTCAACAGACCGGCGGAACCAGCGAGGCCACACCTCTGAAGGGAGACCTCTCTCTGATTGCCGATTTTGTTCCGAAGAAGCTGTCCGACCAGGAAATTAATAAGCTGGTAAAACCGAAGCCCGCGGATCCCTTTGATCCGGCGGAATTCAACAGTGGTGTGCCTGCCAGTCCCTGATTAGAGGGTGACATTCAGCAGCACCAGTTCTCAATGAGGGCCGCGAATTTCTCGGTCCCCTGCTCCAACTGTTCGAGGGCGATGAATTCATCGTGTGTATGTGCCTGGCCGATGTCTCCGGGGCCGAAGACGACCAGGTTTTTCATCTCGGGAAACTGGCTGCCGTCGGTGCCATAGGAGACCGTTTTCGCCTGATCTTTACCGGCAATCTTCAGGACTTCTTTGACGATGGTCGAATTCGGATCGGTGTAAACCGGGCTGCCTCCACATTTGAACTGGAATTCAATACCACACTTTTCAGCAGCTTCGCGGGCGCGGGCGACCAGTTCGTCCGGCTCCTGTCCCGGCATGGGGCGGAAGTAAACGGTGCAGATACTCTGCGGGGGTGTGATATTGACGGCAGCCGTTTTGTCGTTGATACCGATGTTCCAGCCATTGGTAGGCGGGTTGAATTCGTCATTCTGCCAGCGGGGATTGGTCATGCATTCTTCGTACAGTTTTTTCATTTCGACGAGGAACGGGATCATGGCGAGGTTCGCGTTGATGCCGGTATCGAGGCTGGAGTGAGCGGCCCGGCCGTGGGAGATGGCCTGGAAACCGTAGGTTCCCTTATGCGCGTAGACGACTTCAAGCATGGTCGGTTCGCCGATGATGCCGTGGGCTTCGCCTGCTGCCATCTCTCGATAGATTTGGGAGTGTTCCGCTACGTTCTTAGCACCGTGATAGCCGACTTCTTCGTCTGCGGTACAGGTGATGTAGAGCGGGTGTTTCAGGTCCTGATCGACGTAGCGTTTGGCGGCCGCCAGCATGCAGGCGATGGAACCTTTCATATCGCAGGAACCGCGGCCATAGAGTTTGTCTCCCTGAATGGTGGGAGTGAACGGACCGAACTCGTCGGTGAACCAGGGATCTGCGGGAACCACATCGGTGTGGGCGAAGTAGGCCATGCCTCCGGGGCCAGAACCGCGACGACCGATGACGTTGGCTTTACGTACGCCTTTGGCATCCGTGTATTCGAGGCGTTCGATTTCGAAACCCAGTTTTTTGAGCTCGGCTTCGACGTAATCGGTGACTTCGATGTTTGAGTAGCAGCTGGTGGATTCAAAGCCGACCAGTTCCTGCGTGTATTTCAGGGCATCCATGAATGGGTTCCGGGTATTCTCTCTGGGTTAAGACTTCAGGTGGCGCTCGAAGTGGGACCGTGTTTTATCCCACATCACGGGGGACAGCACGTGGCCGGCTCCCTCTTCAATATAATAACTAAAGTTTGTTTCTGCATTCATGGCAGCGTAGTTGTTTGCAATTATTTTGACACCGCGGCGGACTTCATCGATGGGGCTGCCCCCATCCAGCTCACCGAAATTCATGTGCAATGGACGCGGGGCGATGAGGGCGGCGATGTCGGGGGTGTCGCCAAATTCGTAGATACCCGGGATGAAATTAGGGAAACAGTGCAGCATGTGTTCGCGGTGAATGCCTTTGTAGGTGGGCAGGCAGCAGTTGCCCACCAGGCATTTGATACGGGGTTCCCAGGGACCGATGAGCCAGGTGTGCGTGGAACCCATCGAATGTCCGTAGCAGCCGATTTTTTCATCGATGACTTCGGGGCGACTCTGCAGAAAGTCGACGGCGCGTTGCATGTCGAGAATATTTTTCCAGGCCATGCATTTGCCGTCGACGACGTAACGCAGGAATTCAAAGCGTTCATAATTCCCTGCTTTGAGCTTGCCGGTCGGGTCCTGGCGTTCTTCGAAGCAGAGGGCATCCGGACAGAGGACCACGTAACCTTCTTTCGCGAGGGCGGCACCGGTGTGGTGCATCGGGTTTCCGGCCAGTCCCGCCGGTTCGCTTTTGCCGAGATGGTACTGACCGGCGTGCTGGTGCCAGACCGCGACGGCGGGAGCGGGATGCGCGGGCGAGACCATATCGGGAATCAGCAGCATGGCGGGAATCGGATCGCCGGGCTCGGCTTCGTAGGTCAGTGACTCAATGCGATAGCCGTCCCGTTGAATGGTATCACGGTGTTTGACATTCAGTTCCGGCGGCGCGGGCCAGTCACCGCCGAGGCCTGCTAACAGTTTTTGTTTAAATTCGGCGGGGGGCATGGGGGAGGTTCCTGTAGAATGATTGGTTTTTAGATGAGCATGGTGAGACGAGTGCTGATTAATACCTGAATTCATGATGAGACATGATATCAAATTTGTTTGTTCCCCGTAGTTTTCATTTGCTGTCTCGATAACGAGTAGCATATGGGGGTAGATAGCGCCCGGAATAGTAACACCGGTCCGAATAGAATTCCGAGTCGATCATGGTGCGGGTTCCAGAAGAGTTTGGAAGCAGTGGCAGAACTGTCAGGTGATCTTGTTTATACCGCACAGGTGTGTAATATGAAACCCTCTGTCAGACTGGATCGAAACTAAAGAAATGAATATTGAATGAAGCCTGATTTTATCATCTTGAGCGAGAGGGAACGCCTGAAACCCTTCAGGAAATACATCGGAAAAGAACTGTCAGAGATTTCCTGTTGGAGGCTGTGTTGCGATGGAGAACCGGACACTGAATGTGATTGTAATCTGGATCTACTGTTTCGAGATGAGAGCGTCTTGTCTATGTCTATCAAAGAAGATGGTCAAAGCATTGAAGCCTATCCCAGGGTTTTTAATAAACCCGTTTGGGCTGTCTCCGATGACGTAAATCGATATGGGTGGCAACGGATAATGCTGACAAAAGATCAACCATGGGCCAAGCTTGTTGAGCAACAGCTGACGCAGATTGATTCAATCATTTTACAGTGGACGGAACGCCGACAGGAGCAGGAAATCAGGCATGAGGCATTGGCTGGATGTCGTTGTGTCTTTGAGAACAATAATTACCTGGTTTTCACCAATCGAGGAGACCAGGCCGAATGGTTTTTTAATCAAATGCCGTATAAATCCGAACTGGCAAATGGTGAGATGTGTCTGGACTCCATCTGAAAACTGGCGAAAACAACCTTGGATCACCAAAAGGATATCGAATGACACTCCCCAGCCGAGGAAAACGCACGATCACTGTGGATGGTATTGATTATCATTGGCTGATTCGAAGTCGAGCCACATACATACAAGAGTGTGAATCCGGAAATATGCTGGCGGCGATCGAACGAGCTGATACAAAGGGGGCAACTCTTGCAGTCGTGTTTCCCTGGGTGAGATTTGAGGGGGAGTATAAGTTCGAAGCCAGGTCCGTGACTCCCGAGATCATTGCTAAATGTATTCGCGAAGCACTACGCGAGGGTTGGCAGCCTGCTATGAGAGGCGCGAGATTTTTGTTTCATTATCCGGATCAAACATCTTAAGCGATGTTTGATCCCTTCGCCTTTAATGGGGAACCTCTTGGGAATTATGAAGTGAAGTCAATCTATGCGATAACAAGCTGTCAGATCTGGGGGACGAGGAACTGCTGGTCGCTTTCTGCGCAGGCGGGATCGAGTGAACCAGCGCGGACGTGCGAGGTGAAACTGGAAATTCAGGGGGATCGTAAATCAGGTTATAATCTGGTAATGAGTCCCGAGGGATTTTTTACTGCCGATTCATGGCATGAAACCCGACAGGCGGCCCTGGAAACAGCACATGAATTATTTGGCGTCGATGTGAAAGACTGGACGGAGTGAATCTGTTTCTCTGGAGTTTCCGTACCAACTTCTTCGCTGCAGCCAATTGCTATTTTTGATGCTCTTCATCACCTGTGCGGCCCGTTTTTTGATGTCTTCCGGGTTGGAGAGTTCGTTAAACCGCTGGACGGTGACGGCCTGTTCCATGTCGCCGGCGTTTTCCAGACCGATCCTGAAGGACGGCTCAGAAAACGCTCGCGAAATCCGATGAACTGCGTTATGCTGCAAGTGAACAAAAAAATCAGTTTCATTTGATCCTGGGTCGGATCGTTCGCGTTGTCAGACTCAAGACAAGACTGTTTTCCCAGCGCCGTTTGTTCTTCAGGATGAATCCGTTCCATGTCAATTCAAGTCAACTGCCCTGTCTGTGCGAAGAATTATAAAGTCAAAGAGGAAGCCGCCGGTAAAAAGCTGCGCTGTAAGGAGTGTGGCGAAACCGTGGCGATTCCCACGCTGGAATCAATACAGGATGAGGACTACGCCGAGAATGACTTTTCCAGCCTGCTGGACGATGCGGTGGAACTGGAAGCGAAGTCCAAAACGATTCGCCGGCCGGTGCGGCGCAAGCCGATGGTCAAGGCCGAGAAGTATGACGGTGATGAAGACGGCCCTGTCACGCGTAAGAAAGAGAATAACTACGTCGAGGATCTGAAGGCGACGTTCCTGATGCTGCTCGATCCGTCCAACCTGTTTATCTTCATGCTGCTCTGGCTGGGGATGGGGCTCTGTTTCTCATTATTACCTTTCGCCGGCACGCTGGGATTTATCGGGCTGATCATCATCCGGGGCTGGTACAGCCATTATCGCTTCTGTGTGATTTATGAAGCGGCTGCAGGTGAGAAACATCTGCCGGAGTTAAGCCCCGAAGAGGGCTTTTTTATCCCGATGGTCAAGTGGATTTTCACCTGGTTCCTGGTTCATTTTCCGGCTTATGCCTATGTGGGCGTGATCTTCTTCCTCAATCCGGAGATCATTGCGGATGCGGGGCTGTATTTGTTCGGAATGGAGACCATTGGTGATAACCTGCCTGCATTTCACCTGAGCATGTTCATGTTTCTGTATTGTATGGGTGTGTTCTTCTGGCCGATTCTGGCGCTGTGTGTGGCCGTCGGTGGTGTGGAATCGGTCTTACGTCTCGACCTGATGGTCCTGACGATTTTCAAATCGATGCCCGCTTACTTCTTTACCGCAACCGGGATGTTCTTCGTGGCGGGGCTGCAGCTCGGCTTGACTTTCGCGAACATCGAATGGGGGATCATGGGCCTGTTTCTGATGCGAGGCGTGATGATCTACGTCGAACTGGTGGCGTTACGAATGATTGGCCTGTATTACCACCACTTCAAGAACCAGTTCGCCTGGTCGTGGGGTTAAACAGACAGGCTCTTTCGAACCGGCTACTTTTCGTGAATCGTATTGATCACCTGGGTGAAGATCGGTGTGAACTGATCGAACTGACCGTCGGGACAGAGGCAGATCATATTGAACTGCACCCGTCCGGTGAGCAGGGTCACCCGGTAGCCACGCTGTGTGCCTCCCAGCAGTGATTTGGTGGTGAAGACAGACTGGCAGGCATCGCCCATTTTGGTGTCCAGTAACTTGTAATCGCCGATTTCTTCGTAGTTGGGGTAGTCGTCCGCCAGTTTGATTTTCATCAGGCGATGGATGCCGACGACCGGCGGTTCGATTTCGTCGGAATCGGCGCCTTGTGTCATCGCCAGGCCGGCACCACCGAGGGCGCCGCCAGTCATGTTGCCTCGTACCGAAATCGTGGCGCTTTCATCGGGGGAACTGAACCTGGCCCAGCTCTGGACGCCCCCCTGCCCGCCTCCGCTTTTGACATTCCAGTTATCGGGATATTCGCAGCCGAAGTCGCCGACTTCCGGGTGGAAGGTCGCATACTTGACGGGGCCTGCCTGCTGATTCTGTGCCGCATTCTGAGCACTCAACGAACTTCCTGCGGTCACCATAAAATAGATCACACCGCCGGTCAGGGCGAGCCCCAGGATACTGCCGCCGACTAACAGCAGAACGGGAGGTTGTGACTTTTCCTGTTCCGATTTTTTACCCTTGGATTTGGCTTTCGTTGTGCCGGCACTGCTGCTGGAGTTACCTTTCTTTTTGCGTGCGCGACGGGCGCGGGCTACAGCGGCACTGTCAAATTCTTCGTCGAAATCATCGAACTCATCTGCGGACGCGGCTCTGGCTTTTTTCTTCTGGCCATCGGCTTTGAGGACAAAGGGAGTTTCGCAACTGCGGCAGTTGACTTTCTTCCCCAGCATTTTGGTGCTTTTCAGTTTAGCCTTGGCCTGACAGTGCGGACAGGTGACGACGATTTCTGGCATTTATGAATTCTCCCGGAAAGAGATGTGAGAGCGACAGTCCCGGGCAGGAGCGGCTGCATCACTGCATTTACTGGTTAGCCTATTCAATCACTTCAGATTTATCCACTACGATATTTGTGAATCGTTGTGATAAACAGAAACAGGGTGATGTGCAAGTCGATCTTGCAATACTCACGGAGAATTCATCGAACGTGGTTTTGTTTTTTCAGAAAGCGACAGACAAAAAACGGAGCAACTCCGTTCTAAAACAGTAACGAAGCCCGTTGATCTGATTGCGTTACTGGCGCGACAGCAGTCGGTCAATGGGCTTTGTTTGTTTTTTGATTCCAGGAGCGGCTGATTTCCCTGTCCGCGGGTTGCTGGTTTCCATCGCTGGCGAGATATGGCATAATCAGGAGAATGGATTACGTTTAATTTCCGCCTGTCTCTGCTTTCGGGAGAATGCGATGGTTGCCTGTGGTTTGAAATTTCTGTCTGTTGTGTTGTGTGTCTGCTGCCTGAGTGGTGGCACGCTCCGTGCTGCGGACGCCGGTTATGCTTATGGTTTCGCGAAGACCGAAATTACTCCCGAGGTCCCGTTACGGCTCTCCGGGTACGGCAACCGGGATACGGTTTACGAGAACGTGGATGAGCCCCTGTATGTGCGGGCCATCGCGATTCGATCGCCTGAGAAAAAGGTCTGTGCGCTGGTCTCGCTCGATTCCATCGGTTTCGCCGGCACGTTTACCGACCGGATTGCGAAGACGGTCAAAGAGAAGTACGGACTGGACCGCGATCAACTGGTGATCTGCAGCACGCATTCCCATACCGCTCCGCATCCGGTGGAGGGCTTGTCGAATATCTTCTCTACACCGCTGACCGAAGCGCAGCGGAATGCATCACAGAAGTACTGGACCCAGGTCGAAGCGCGGATCGTAAAGACCGTCGGCACTGCGATTGAAGATCTCAAGCCGGGAACGATGGCGCTGGTCACCGGAGAAGTCGGCTTTGCCCAGAACCGGCGGGTGCTGAAGAACGGCAAGTGGACCGGGTTCGGCGTCAATCCGGAGGGGCCCGTCGACCACAGTCTGCCGGTATTGAAGGTGACTGATGGCAACGGACGACTGCGGGGACTGGTATTTAACTATGCCTGTCACTGCACCACGTTCGGCGGCGATTACAATTGTCTCAACGGCGACTGGGCCGGCTATGCCGCCCGTTATATTGAAGAGCAACAGGGGGAGATTGTCGCCGTCTGCACGATCGGTTGTGGAGCCGATCAGAATCCGATCCGGGGCAAGAAGGATGTAGCGAAGGATCTGGCCATCGGTCATGGCCGGGCGATCGCGGTGGAAGTTGCCCGACTGCTGAAACAAGAGACGCAGCCCATTACGGCCCCGCTGGGAACTGCTTATGGCAAGGCGGATCTACCTTTCGAGCCTCCAACGAAACAGGAACTGGAAACGGCCCTCGATCATCAGCGGCCGCAGGTCAGACAGCACGCGGCTAACATGCTCAAGCACTTCGAGAAAGAGGGGAAACTGCCGACGAGCTATCCTGCTCCCGTGCAGGTCTGGAAGTTCGGTCGGCAGTTTACGATGGTCTTCCTGGGAGGCGAAGTGGTGGTGGACTACGCGTTGCGGCTCAAGCGGGAACTCAAAAGTGACGACGTCTGGGCGACTGCTTACGCCAATGACGTGTTCGGCTACGTCGCATCAGAGCGGATGCGGGATGAAGGTGGTTACGAGGTTGATTTCTCGATGATCTACTACAATCAGCCGGGCCGCTGGGCGAAAGGAACCGAAGATATTCTGATCAAGCGCATTCACGAACTGGTGCAGCAGGCAGAGTGAATCGCGGCGAAAACAGGGATCGCGCTGGTGACCGGCGGCTGAAAATGGGTGATCCGCAGCCGGAAACCCGAATTTTTTTGAATTCGGGGCCTGCATTGTGTGTTGTAAGTATTGAGCCGAAAAGCACTTTCCCGTTAGAATCCAGCACCGCTTCCGCGACCCCGGTGCGAACTCATTCGCCCGAAGTGGGGTCCATAGAGAAACACAGGCGCCCGTAGCTCAGCTGGATAGAGCAACGGACTTCTAATCCGTAGGTCGGTGGTTCGAATCCACCCGGGCGTGCATATAAGCCCATAAGCGATTAATGCTTATGGGCTTTTTTGTTTTTTGGAAATGTACCTAAATGTGTGGTTTTCATTGTGTACCTGATTCGCTCGCTTCACTTGCAGCTAAACAGAGATTAGAAGGCTCATAGCTGTCTGTGCAAATGATGCTCTTTTCCTCTGTCCAGTTCACACTTCAAGTCACGAAAGTCATGCTGAAAACTTTTGTTGTGTGTGTGGATGACCATTAAAAGAGAATTCTGTATTGGAAGATCGAGGTCTTACCTTGGCCGATTGGGAACTTCCTGTCTGGCTAGAATGCAATTTTAAAGCATGCGTGATCTCAGGAATTTCCGTAATGAGGGATACAGTCTTCCTCACAGTCCCTTGTATCTGTCGACTAATTGGAAAATCGGGCAGCTCGATAAAAAACACAAAGACTCGAAACTACTTGAAAATGAGCATTCTATTGAAGGCGGAATATCTCTGGACAAAGTAGTGAGTATCTACCTCTTCTTTTCTTTTGTCGCGATGTTGTAAATACGTTAAGGGTTGTGCGAGGTTACAAGGGCCTTTCACCCCGTATATCTCCACACGTGTCGGGATAAATAACGAGTCGTAAGTTTCCTGGTCGCCATCCTCAATAACTCCCCGGGATCCTGTAATGAAATCACGGACGCGCCTGAGATAAACGATTTCGCGCCTCTTCGAATTGATCAGAGGCTAAAGCATGCCAGTCCCTCTCAGATATTTAAACCGCAATTTTCCGTTTTTCTGGTACTGACACACTTAACGTTTCGGGACTGGTAAGAACTTCCGTTTCTCGAACTCACCCCCGGTATTTCTTTGAAACTCTCAGTTCAGACACTCTGTTTTAATCTTAGAACTCAGAACAAACACTGTCCCAGCCTGTTGACCTGACAACTTCCGGTCAGTTACGATTCGTCTACGCGGCGAAATGGTCTCTCCAAAGTAGTGTCAGGCAGCTCCGCATCGTATCTCTTTTAGAGGAACGGGACTTAACATGGCTGAAGGCACAATCAAGGTTGTGATGCAGAAGGGCTTTGGATTTATCGACACTGGAACTGGTAATGACCTGTTCTTCCACTCGTCAAATCTCGAAGGAATATCATTCGACCAGCTCCAGACCGGACAGCGGGTGTCGTACACCGAAGGACGTGGTCCCAAAGGACCGTGTGCTGAGAACGTGAGACCAATCTGACGGAACTGAGAGAAACTTCCTTCAAATCACAGCAAAACAAACATGAGCGAACAGGGCCTTCATCTTGAATGTCCTGCTGAATCCAAGGTTAGCCCGGATTACGGAAATACTAGAGTAGAACAGACAGATAATCGTTCTTGCCTGTCAGGCGGCTAACATCTTATGTATCGAAAGCCGCTCTACTATGAAACCTCCGTTCTTCGAGATACTCGCCTATGAACCCACGGATCTCGGTATGTTGTGTTTGCGGCGGCGTGAGTTGCTGTGCGAACCGGGAACGATCGTCACCGAAGTCACGCTCAACCATGAATTTCTGATGAGCAGTTACCTGACAGCTTCCGAGAAGGCCCTGTCGGAAATCGCGCTGCAGATGCACTCTGGATCCAGCCTGCGCGTACTGATTGGTGGCCTCGGGCTGGGGTATACTTCCTGGACAGCGCTGGAATCTGATCGCGTATCACAATGCGAGGTGCTGGAGTTTCTACCACAGGTGATCAACTGGCTGAAGCAAGATATGATTCCGCTGTCAGGCAAGCTGAACGCAGACAATCGTCTCACCATCACTCAGAGTGATATCTACCAGCAACTCGCCAGTCCGCCGGACAAGAGGTATGACCTGATTCTCATCGACGTGGATCATTCACCAGATGAGAAACTCGATGATGGGAATGGCCATTTTTATACAGCCGAAGGATTGCAGCGTGCAAAGCTCCACCTGGAAGAAAACGGGGTGCTCGGCATCTGGTCTTACGCAGAGAGTCCCCGGTTTGCCGACGCGTTGCACGAGGTGTTCCGCGAAGTTCGGATTGAGCCCGTGACCGTTTTCAACAATCTGATCAACGAACAGCAGACTGACTGGCTGTTTTTTGCTCGTGACTGAGTCTGCTGCGAGCAATTTGATCGACTGTTTCTGAACAAGACGTGCCCCCCTGCCCTTAAATGAAAATCTAACAGGATTACATATTGTGCCTCTGGTGGAAATTGAAATCTCAATTCAGACTGCAGTCGTACCCGATGCGATCATTGATTTTCTTAGTGAAGCTGAAGCAAGGATCCGTCATTATCTTGAGAACAGTCCGTGCACTGCTTTGGGTTTTGTGCCAAGCCATTTCGAAAAAGTTTATCACGCCTTGCACGCAATCACGGACGAGAACCTTGCCTGCGGAACATCATTGTGCGAGTGGGGGAGCGGTTTCGGGGTGGTAGCGTCGTTAGCCTCGATGCTTGGATTTATGGCTTATGGCATTGAGATTGAACAGGATCTGGTTGAGGCATCCCGCAGACTGGCGGATGACTTTGGCCTGCCCGTGGAGTTCGTTCAAGGCAGCTTTATTCCGGCGGGCGCCGAAGCCCTTGCTCAGGAAGCCTATGTAGATAACAATTCCGTCTTTCCCTGGCTTATTAATGACGCGGAGGAGGGATACAAAAAACTCCAGCGTGGTCTCAATGAGTTTGACATTGTTTTTGCCTATCCCTGGCCCGGCGAGGATTATCTATTTAAGAGTTTGTTTGAGGAATATGCCGCCGAGGGGGCACTGTTGATGACGTATGACTACCCTCAAACAATACGCGTGCTCAGGAAGCAGAGTGAATTGGCAGCGGGGGCGTAAGCCATTCGGGCTTCCCAGTACAGTCTCCAAGTACCGATTCACTTTCTGACGTTTGATTTCAAGCAGAAACGGTTCTCCCTGCGCCGAGGCTTAACCTGTCAAACTATTATCCATGGTCTGTCACGAAGCACAACGACTCCAGATTTAGTAGTTAATGGTGATAAACGGTATTCAAGACGCATACAGCCCGCTCCTTCTAGCCGAATTAATTCACGATCACCGTTGAGTGCTCAAAGTGCCTCTCATTTGTTGAGCAAGCCCAGAGTCGCTAAATAAAATGCAAATTAAAATGTGAATAGTGTGAAAGAAGTTAATTAGATACCACGTACAATGCATGTCGTGATTCTGACATTCTGTCTGGCGTTTAGGGGAAATAAAATGACAAGTTATCAAACTCGCAAAGGGTTCTGGCATGAGGCGGTTGCTTTGGAAGGGGCGGTTACACTTAAAGTGATTCCCTCGGTACTGATTTTTGGTATTCTCTCAAGTGTTGTTTGTGGTGCTGCTTCATTTATAAAGGATCACTTTCAAGTTTCGTTTGAACTAGATATCAGTGTTTTTGGATTCGCTGGAGTAGCTTTGGGAATACTGCTGGTCATTCGATTGAATGCTGGTTACGACCGATGGTGGGAAGCTCGTACGCTCTGGGGAGGCATCGTCAACCAATCACGCAATCTAATCATTAGTTCGATTACATACGGGCCAGAGAACAAAACCTGGCGAGATAATATGGTCAGGTGGACGGCAGCCTTTCCGCATGTGGCTCGCCATACTCTGCGCAGTGAGCCCCTTTCAGATGAAGTCATTAATTTGATCGGCCCAGACGCTGCCAGTAATCTCACTGCGTCCGGTCATATGCCAAGCACCGTGGCGATGCAAATAGGTGAACTGCTTCAAACTGCTACAAAGCAAGGGGAATTAGACGGTTTCGCATTTATGCAAATTGATCGAGAACGTGCATTACTGATCGATCATCTGGGAGCTTGTGAAAGAATTGTACTGACGCCACTTCCTCAAATTTATTCACTCAAAATCAGGCATTTTATTCTTCTGTTCCTGCTGCTACTACCTGTGGCCATGATCCCTCAGTTAAATACAATCTGGTGGATCCCAATACTCACGATGCTCATCGCCTACCCCCTGTTATCGCTCGACCAGATTGGCGTTGAATTAGAGAATCCGTTTTCGACAGCAAATCATAGCCACCTGCCGCTTAATGATATTTCAGCAACAATCGAACGAAACCTGTTGAGTTTCCTGCATCTGAAACAGTGAGATGTCGGATGAGCCGAGGACATCCCTGATGGATCGAGCTTTCAGTAGAAAGTCTTAAGAATGCAAAGTGTATGTTAACGCGACTGGATAACCGTGCCTGATCACAAGATAGATTTTCCGAACTTTGAGATAATCTCATTAGATCAATTCGAAGTTCGAACAAAGCCCGCTCATATTTCAGCTCCCCTCTCCCGATCAGCGCCGGACCGTTAAGCCGATTAAGCTCTAACTCTGTCTTACTTATTAATCCCTGCTGATTGCTATTGCCTTCCTGTATATTGGAGGTACAATATATGCAGGTGCCAATATTGCACCTGCAATAACAGCTGTGCAAAACCTTAAAACAGAGGATCTGACTGATGCCGAAAGTAAAAATTACAAGGAAGAAATTTCTGGAAGACAGTCAGGGCCGAACTTTCTCAGATGTGTTTAATGAATCTGATGCGCCGTTTGAAGCAGTTCTGAGATTTTTTGATTGTCCGGATCGGCAACGCAGGATGGAAGAATCCGAACTGCATCATGATCGGTCTCCCCTGGCTGGCGTCGTTCGGGAACTTGAAGCTTTGCCGGAAGTCGATCAGTTTCTTTCCGGTGTGCATATCCAGCGAAGCATGCGATTCCGCCAGGCCATTGGAGTTCTGGTACGAATCATCATGGAAGCCCAAGGCTGGGAGAAGACTGGCCGCAAAGGTTCACTGGGGGTCAGATCCCCCAGGAAGACCCGAACCCCCAGGCACAATACGGGAGGGCTGGCATTCTGGTTTAACCGAGGCGAACGCTATCGCAAAACAGATGGTATGCCGTTTCTGTCTGTGAAAGAACGCTGTGAGCAGTTTGAAAACTGTGTTGATTCACAAAACATGTCTATGGAAGCATAGGCAATTTTTCAAAAGAACAATGTCGCCAGAGTACTAAAACGGTGAAACGAATCACATGATTCAGAGTGACACTTGTGTCCTCAAGAAGTTCCATTGCCTGCTTGAAACTGCTGCTAACCAATCGTAATCCTTTCTCTACAACAGCAGTCATCTGCATCGGAATACTGGTGCGTACAGGGAGGAATATTCCACGATGTGTATTTAATTTACACATTCCGCCAAGTGGGTTCCTCTCAGTTCTCAGGAACTTGAATTGCTGTTCTCCGGGGCAGGAATCTGGCTCAACGGAACTATGATTCTCTTTTTGATCATGCAGATCAAGAAAATGATGTGGTTGTCAACAGGCTGCATCAGGTTGAAGATTACCTGCTGATCTGGTCCATCAAATTGCTTCTTGAGATTTCACGCTTGCCTGTTTTGATGCCCTGTTTTAAGCAATTCAATTTCGAAAGCCGGCAGAATGAAACTCAATCAACCTTTAACGGAATTGGTACTTGCGCGAGATCTTATGTCGCAGCAGGTCCATTCCCTGTTACCAGCCACTCCCATTCCTGAGGGGATACATCAGTTACTGACCGGGCAGTATTCTGAGATGCCGATTGTGAACAAGTCGGGTGAGTACTGCGGAATGTTTTCTGAAAAATGTTGTGTGAAAATCCTCTCATACCTGGCAGATCTGATTGACGTCAAACAGCATACTTCTTTTCGGGCTGCGGATGTGATGATTCCCCGTCACAAACTGTTCATGCTGAATCCGGAACACGATGTCATATCAGCAATCTCAGCATTGCTCGAGAAAAAATATACAGGAGCACCTGTAGTTGATTCACAGGGACGCTGTCTGGGTGTATTCTCTGAGAGAACCTGCCTCGGGTACGTGATCGAAGCGATCTACAGTAGAGTACCGTCTGCGCAGGTGCAGGAATTTACTGACTCGGACAGTAATCGACTGATTGATCTGGAGACCGGTCTCCAGAAGATTTTAAGCATCTTTGATGAGACCTTCTACGGTCGTCTGCCTGTCATACAGAATGATGAAATCGCCGGCCAGGTTTCCAGACGAGACGTGCTCAAGCACTCCACAATTCTTTCCAACATCATGCAATCTCGGCTGAATGCACCTCATATCGATGTCGGAATACCTGAGGTAAGGACTGCGGATTATTCGAAAGCGCACGACACATTCCTGAATCATCCTGTCTCGGTATTCACCGAAGAGAATTCTTATACGATCGGCCCTGAAATGAGTCTGCTCTCGGTCGCGCAACTGTTTTTTGATTCCCCACATCGTCGCTTCCCGGTTGTCGAAGCAGGGAAGCTGATTGGACTGGTTGATCGATGTGATGTATTGCGTTCTGCAATCAAACTTTTCAAATAATGCACCTTTAAATAAGCGGACATACGGTTCCGCTGGAATGATATCAGGCTCTAGACGACATGCTTTCTCCCAATACCAATCCGATTGATCGACTGAACTTGAGTGAAAATTCCATTCAGCAGATCAGTTCGTGTGTGCAAAACCGTTTAGGATATTTAATTGATGGCTTTCGGATCGATGACTGTACGACTGGCGTGACTCTCTGGGGGCGTGTCAGTACATATTACAGTAAACAACTGGTCCAGGAAGTTGTTAAGGAACAATGTGGTATCGCCATTGTTATCGATAACATTGAAGTTGAGCTGTCAGATACTGGCTGCGTTCGCTGCAGAGAGAGCTTTATATGAACTATTCCCCACTCACCATGACAGCTCAAGTGGCTCATGCGGTACGCGACTTTCAACAACAGCGCACTGGCCATACTCCCAGATCCGTAACAGTAGTTCTCAGTGAAGGTGTGATGCTGGTGACACTCCATGAGGTACTGACCCCGGCAGAGATCATTCTTTGTCAGACTGACAAAGGTATGGCCCGCTTACGGGACTTTCATCGTGATTCGATCCGGGCCTCGCTCGGCCCTCTGGGAACAGAAATCGAACGAATTGCCGGAGTCGCCCTGCAAGAAGTGGTAGCGGACATTGAACCGGCAACGGGCGATATCGTCCATATTTTTACTACAGGAACTCTGTTGCAGGTGTTTAAGCTCACAGGTTGCTTATCCGCAGAAACATGGGTTGGAAGTGAAAGAGATCCGGCATGAACAATTTCTGGTTTCTGGTGATCGTAATCACTATCGCAAGTGTTCTGTTTTTCGCTGGAATGCGATATTTCTCATTGTGGCTGCAAGCCTATGTCACGGGAACTCGTATTCATCTGTTGTCTCTGATCATGATGTCCCTGAGAAAAGTCGACCCAAAAGTCATTGTCCAGGTCAAAATTATGGCCGTTCAGGCGGGGCTCTCCGATATTTCGACCGACGCACTGGAAGCACAGTACCTGGCTGGGGGAGACGTCCGTCGCATTACACTTGCCTTGATTGCAGCCCAACGCGCTCAGATTGAGCTTGACTGGGATACCGCCGCTGCCATCGATCTGGCGGGGCGCGATATCCTGGAGGCGGTCCAGGTCAGCGTAAATCCCAAAGTGATTTACTGTCCCCAGGAGAAAGCTGGAGTTCGCAGTACGCTGGATGGTGTTTCCAAAGACGGCATTCAATTGAAGGTTCGAGCGCTGGTGTCTGTCCGCACCAATCTCAACCAGCTCATCGGTGGTGCCGCGGAATCGACTGTGATTGCAAGGGTTGGTGAAGGAATCGTTTCCGCAATCGGAGCGTGTGAGAGTTACCAGGAAGCACTGGCCGATCCAACATTGATTTCCCGCAAGGTAATCAATAAAGGCCTGGATTCGCAGACATCTTTCAGTATTATCTCCATTGATATCGCTTCCATAGAGGTAGGCAGGAATATTGGAGCCCAGCTGCGAATTACACAGGCAAATGCTGATGTTAATGTTGCTCGTGCAGAAGCGGAAGGACGGCGGGCAATGGCAGTGGCCCTGGAACAGGAAATGCTGGCCCAGACTCAAGAGAACCAGGCCATGGTTGTTCTGGCAGAAGCGCAAATTCCAATCGCCATGGCAGATACGTTCCGGGCAGGTCTCCTGTATTCAAAACCATTTCAGGAGCGAGACAAGACACAGGACATGGATCTAAAAAGAAATACCCAACAGGGCATCAGACCAGCATCTGCCCCAGATCTCAAGCATTATTCGTGGAACCCAAAACTGGGAAACAGAGGCTAGAACAAAGTCTCTCTTTTTCCAGGCAAATAGATTTACCCCCGACGATCATAAAGTATCAACGATTTCTCCCCCGTCGGAATTATACATATTCAGATTATGCGAGTCCCTGCTTTCCTCTACACACGATTACTGCAGAAGGAATTACCGAGTGCAGGTGTGGGACAGTCAAGCTTTCATCCGGAATCCAGCTTGTGGTTCAACCAAGGATTTAACAGGTCGCATCTTGTTAAATTTTAAGAGATCGTCATGATGAAAGAGGAACCAGAACAGGCAAAGTTGCATATTTGCAAAATACGATTTCAGGACCGGATCAGGAACTGCTGGGGTGGCGACAGCAAGCTACCGGTTCTATCAGGGGGCAAACCATGATTGAATACTCCTTCCCCGGGGATTTGCTGGATCGCATTAAGACACGCTGGCAACAAATTCCCGATGAGCAATTCGCATTGCCTGAAGACACGATTCTCAGGCGGCTCCTGGAGACTTGTTATCATGCTTCGTTTCGTACCAGTGAGCAGAGACTTGTCCAATGTGTCGTGGCATATGTTTCGCCTGGCGACGTTCCTCAAGAAGCTTTACTTTTGACAGACCCTGTGCAAATGACGGATTCTGAACTTGTCCGCCTGTCACCGATAACACAACATCGTCAGACGGTCATTGGTTGTTATCAGGTGGATGAATGGCTTGGTATCTGGGGATTCTTCGAACATGGCCAGGCGTGGGTACAACACTCAGCAGGTGACCCGCCAGCGGTACCAATGCAACCAGGTGATTATCCACCTGACTGTTTGATGATCACAATAGAAGGGCCAGGTGCATTGACAGTATCCCAGGGACGAACAGGCCTGGTGCGTTTACGAAACGGCAGAGTGATTTTTCCGCAGGTGAATCTGCTCCAGACCACAGGAAATCCACTGGGTGATTTCTTTTTTCAATTAGTGAATCGTTTTTTGACTCGAGATCAGTATCAGGAATTCGCAGGAAACGCCGATGAGACTGAGGGACAATTCTCATTGCAGAATATTTATACGACTTCAATTCTGGCTATACTGGAACGAATTCGCTTAAAACGACACGGAGGGAGTGTGGTCATCGCACCAGTCTCATTCGACCAGCCACTCGCTCACATCACTTATACCGTCTTTGAACATGCCGGTTTGTTCGGGGAGATTGTTGACTATAAGAGACTTGTTAATCGGTTATGTGATCTTAATTCAAATTCAGAATCCCCTGCTGAGCATGAAAGCAGTCAAGCTGAACTGGCTCTCCGACGGGCGAGCCAGCAGTTAATTCGAGGCATCAGTCAGATCAGTCTGTTAGCGGCTGTCGATGGTGCGGTCCTGCTTGATGATCTCCTGCGCATTCAAGGATTTGGGGTACGGTTTCCTGTTTTACTACCACCAGGTTCGAGAATAGTAGATGCACTTTCCGGCCGAAAGTACTTGTGTGACCAATGGGGATTACGTCATCAGTCAGTATTTTCATTCTGTCATAAATGTGAACAGGCCATCGGATTAATTGTATCCCAGGACGACGAAGTCAAAGCCGTAAAAGCAGAGCAAGGTCAGCTTTATTTCTGGGATGGGATTCTCAATTGAATTTGCAGGTGGATCATTAACGAGAGCCCTCACCTGTAATCTGTTTCTGCCGGTGTCCTGTCGAGAATCTGCCAGAAGCATCTCTGAATAGTTCAGAAACGTTCTCATTCATAGGTTCATAGACTACGTACCTGATTGCTTATTAGCTGGTGCTGCTCTATAATCGATCGATTCCCCCCTTGCTCCAGGAGATGGAGCTGGGCTTTAGGAGGCTTAATGCATGTTCCAGATCTCTGGCAAAAACTGTATCGGTTGATTTTCTTCTGGCAGTTTCGCCAGCAGGAACCTCCACTTTTTCATCCCGTCGACGAGACGCCGCTTCGCGCCGAACTCTTCAGTATTGACCAGCTCGAACGTCATGCGAAACTCATTGCCGGATTACACACACTGGCATCCGGCAGAGCACGAGACGAACTGCTACCACGGCTTGATGAGAATCATCGTATCTTAAATGAAACGTACGATCTGGTTACAGCCGCCGCCGATCAAAATCGCCGGATCGAACCAGCGGCTGAATGGCTCCTCGATAATTTCTATCTGATCGAAGAGCAGATTCGTGCCATCCGACGTCTGCTGCCCCCCTCTTACAGCCGGGAATTGCCGCGTCTGTCCAGTGGCACTGCTGTCAGCTTTCCCCGGATTTATGCGATTGCCCTCGAATTGATTTCTCACGTCGATGGTCGAATTGACGCCGACAGTCTTACCAGCTTCATTGAGTCGTATCAATCAGTCGAGACACTCAAGCTTGGTGAATTATGGGCATTACCTTTGATGCTGCGTCTGGCTCTGATCGAAAATCTTCGACGCGTTTCTGTACGGATTGCTTCTGCCCGGGGTGACCGGGATCTGGCAAATGACTGGGCGGACCGTATGGTGAAAGTCGTGGAGCAGAAACCGACGGACCTGGTCCTGGTTTTAGCAGATATGGCACGCACCAACCCGCCTCTCTCTGGAGCATTCCTGGCAGAGTTAACGCGGCACCTGCAGGGACAGAATCCGAATTTTGCTTTCGCCAACAGCTGGCTCGAACATCGTCTGGCCGATCAATTGTTAACGATCGAGCAAGTCGTGCATGCCGAGGGACAGGCTCAGGCAGCCGACCAGGTCTCAATCGGTAACAGTATTAACAGCTTACGATTTCTCAACTCCAATGACTGGCGCCGGTTTGTTGAAAAAAACAGCCTGGTGGAGCAGACACTGGCCAGTGACCCGTCTCATATTTATTCAAACATGAATTTTGCGACGCGCGATCGTTACAGGCGAACAGTTGAAGAGATCGCCCGTCGCAGTCGGTTAACGGAATGCGATGTTGCCCGCCAGGCAGTTCGACTGGCTGAGAAGCATGCAATCGCGCAATCCGAAGAACGGGCAGCCCACGTCGGTTATTATCTGATCGATCACGGCCGCCCGATTTTAGAATCTTTAGTCGAAATGCGTCTGACACCTGCAGCGATGTGGGGCAAATTACATCGAAAAGCACCACTGATCAGTTACCTGTCAATAACGAGCCTGGTCACCCTTTCTCTCTCATTACTTTACATGTTGAAGGCCGATCAACTCAATGTGAGCTGGCAGTGGCTACTGGTATTGACGATCCCCGTTCTGATCTGCGCCTCCCAGTTAGGGGTGAGCCTGGTCAACTGGTTGTCGATGCAACTGCTCCGCCCACAATCGTTGCCCCGCATGGACTTTGAACGGGGAATTCCCCCCGAGCAGCGCACTCTGGTAGCCGTGCCCACAATGCTGACGAGTGTAGCGAGTGTGGAACATTTACTGGAGGGGCTGGAATTACGCTATCTGGCCAACCGCGATCCCTCTTTGCACTATGCTCTGATCACCGATTTCGTTGATGCTGATCTGGAATCTCTGCCTGCTGATGCGCATCTTATCAATCTGATGAGAGAAGGTATGCAGCGTCTGCAGAAAAGATACGCACATGATCGTTCCGATATCTTTTATCTCTTTCACCGTTCACGAAAGTGGAATGCCCAGGAAGGGGTCTGGATGGGGCAGGAACGTAAACGCGGTAAGCTGGCTGACTTGAATGCGACATTGCGCGGTGGTGAAAACTGTTTTTCTGAAGTCGTCGGCAATATTGAAATTCTACAAACCGTGCAGTACGTCATTACGCTTGATACCGATACGCAGCTGCCTCGTGACGCCGCACGCTTGATGATTGGCACACTGGCGCATCGGCTGAATCATCCTGTGTATGACGTTCAGAAATCGCGTGTGGTTGACGGGCATACGATTCTTCAACCACGGGTTGGGGTGAGCCTGAATAGAGCGCAACAGTCTCGATTCGTCCAGTTGTATGCCGGTGAAGCGGGAATTGATCCCTACACGCGGGTCGTATCGGATGTTTATCAGGATCTGTTCGGGGAAGGTTCATTTATCGGGAAAGGAATTTACGAGGTGGATTCCTTTGAGCGGTGTTGCAGTAACTTCCCGGAAAATGCGATCCTGAGCCATGATCTGATTGAGGGAGCTTACTGTCGTTCCGCGCTGGTCAGCGATGTAACTTTATATGAAGAGTATCCCTCGCGTTATCTATCGGACATCGGACGCCGGCACCGTTGGATTCGTGGTGACTGGCAGATCGCCGGCTGGCTGCTTCCCCGGGTTCGAAATCGTGCAGGTCAGTCTGTAAGGAATCCGATCTCTGCCCTTTCCTGGTGGAAGATCTTTGATAATCTGCGTCGCAGCCTGGTTTCGCTGACCATGTTGAGTTTATTGCTCGTGACCTGGTTCATACTACCTGCGATGGCGGCAAGTACAATGCTGTTCATCGCCTGTGTTGTTTTCCTGCCCACAATGCTGGACTTTGTCACTACGCTGTTTCACAAACCGGTCGACTTACCGTTTCGCATGCATGCGCGAGAGACACTGCAGGCGACGGGGCGACCGTTGGGACAGAATATTCTGACTCTCGTCTTTTTACCCTTTGAAGCATATATTTGCGTTGACGCTATCACTCGTACGCTGGTACGCATCAACTGGACAAAACGCCGGCTTCTCGAATGGAAAACGGCCAGTGACTCTGAACGCGGAAATACGGGCAGTCTGAGCAACACCATTTACCAGATGCTGGTCGCCCCCGGGATAGCCGCCAGTTCGGCATTGCTACTGTATATCAAAGATCCGGTTATCTTCCCCTGGGCAGCCCCCTGGCTGGCGGCCTGGTTTGTATCACCAGTTGTTGCCTGGTGGCTCAGCCGACCGATTATCAGGCGAGAAATTCATTTTTCAGAATCAGAACAACACTTTCTGGAAAAACTATCCCGCAAAACCTGGCGCTACTTTGAGGAATATGTCACTAAAGAAGATCACTGGCTGCCACCAGACAATATTCAGCAGAATCCTGATCTGGTAATTGCAACGCGTACCAGCCCAACGAATATTGGTATGGCATTACTCTCTAACCTGTCCGCCTATGACTTTGGCTATTGTTCTGCAGCTCAGTTTCTCACTCGTACCAGAAATACCCTTAAGACTCTTGATGAGTTGGAACGCCATCACGGGCATTTTTATAACTGGTATGACACACGATCGCTGAAACCATTGCATCCGCAATATATCTCCATGGTCGACAGCGGTAATTTAGCAGCGAATCTGCTGATACTCAGGAGTGGATGCCAGGAATTGAGTGAGGCGAGTATTCTGCCCCGGCGTATGTTCGCGGGGTTGAGTGACACACTTCGCGTTTTATGCGATGTAGCACGTCGTCTCGACGGAAAGCTCGTTGATGCCGTCTTTCATCGCAAAATTGAGAGGCAGCTTGAAATACTGGATCAGGCACCTGTCACACTACAGGCGGCACATGAACTGCTGGCTGATCTGGAAATGGAAGCAGCCGAACTGTCTGAAGCTGCAGACTGTGATGAGGAACTTGCCTGGTGGGCGCGTGCATATGAGCGATCGTGTCAGGATCATCGAGCTGACCTGTTGCATCTGGCAGTCTGGCTCACTCTCCCTGAGGCTCCTGACGGATTGTTCCAGTCCCAGTCTGATGATCAAAGTGTGGTAGTCGATCCATTAGCTTTTGCGCTGCAGCACCTCGACAACACGATTGGACTGCGCGACGTCGCTAAACTGCAATCCACGGTCGTCCCTCTGATCCAGGCCGTGATTAAAAAGTCAAGTCCCGAGTACAGCGACTGGCTTATCCAGTTAGGTGCATCATTAAGCATTGCTGCCGGGCGTTCCGCTGCCAGAATCCGGGGTTTTGAGGAACTGGCGCTACAAAGTCACGACCTCGCTGATATGGATTTTGGCTTACTGTATGATAAGTCGCGTGACTTATTTGCTATTGGTTATAACGTCAGTGAACGACGACTTGATCCCGGTTTCTATGATCTGCTCGCCTCGGAAGCGCGTCTGGCCAGTTTTATCGTCATCGCTCAAGGACATTTCGGCCAGGAACACTGGTTTGCATTGGGGCGTCTGCTGACCAGTGCAGGAAGTCAGCCTGCGCTTCTGAGCTGGAGCGGCTCGATGTTCGAATATCTGATGCCGTTACTGGTCATGCCCAATTATGAGAACACCCTGCTCGATCGTACCTATCATGCCGTTGTGCGCCGACAAATCGAATATGGACGCAAGCTGAAAGTTCCCTGGGGAATATCCGAGTCTGGTTATAACACATTGGACCAGCATCGAATCTATCAGTATCGGGCGTTTGGTGTTCCCGGATTAGGGTTGAAGCGTGGTCTGGCTGAAGATCTCGTGATCGCCCCCTATGCCAGTGTGCTGGCTCTGATGGTCGATGCTAAAGCGGCTTGTGCTAATCTACAACAGTTGGAAGCAGATGGTCAGCTGGGAGCTTGTGGATTCTACGAGGCCATCGATTATACGCCATCAAGGCTACCTCCCGGCACAACAAGCGCCACAGTAAGACAATTCATGGCTCATCATGAAGGTATGAGCCTGCTGGCACTGGCGTATGTTCTGCTTGATAAACCAATGCAGCGTCGTTTTCTGTCTGACCCCATGTTACGGGCTGCAGATCAGCTGTTACAGGAACGGGTTCCCCGGGCCATCGCGCCGGTACTGCCACATAAAAGTGAAATACGGGACGCACCGCTTGCTTCACCCGAAGAAACGGGCAGCATGCGCGTGATTACCAACCCAGCCAGCGCAACCGTTGAAGCCCATTTGCTCTCCAACGGCAGTTATCACGTTACCGTCACAAGTGCAGGAGGAGGTTTCAGCAGATGGCATGATCTGGCAGTGACTCGCTGGCGCGAAGATGCGACCCGGGACAACTACGGGAGCTTCTGTTACCTGCGCGACGTAAGCAGTGGTTCGACCTGGTCTAATACCTGGCAGCCGATCACCGGTCCGGCCAAAGGATACGAAGCGATCTTTACACAGGCTCGAGCTGAATTTCGCCGTTCTGATGAAAAGATAGAAACGTATACCCAGATCAGTGTTTCGCCAGAGGATGACATCGAACTGCGGCGTATTACATTGACTAATCGTTCTGAGAAGCCGCGTAAGATCGAAGTGACCAGCTATGCGGAAGTCGTATTGGCGACACAACCCCAGGATGAGGCCCATCCGGCATTCAGCAATCTGTTTGTGCAGACGGAAATCGTTCAGCGCCACCAGGCCATTTATTGCACGCGACGTCCTCGTTCCCTCGAGGAACATCCCCCCTGGATGACACATATGATGACCGTCAGAGGTGTCACCACTGGAACGCCTTCTTACGAGACAGATCGGATGAAATTCATCGGTCGTCAGCGGACACTTGCATCGCCAGCCGCTTTAGATGACTTCGCTCCGCTTTCGAATAGTGCCGGACCTGTTCTTGATCCGATTGTGAGTATCCGGCAAACAGTATTATTAGCGCCCAGCGAAACGGTGCGCATCGATATTATAACTGGTGTCTCTGAGTCGCGGACAGGCGTTGAGGCCCTTTCCGAAAAGTACAGTGATCATAGTCTGGCCGACCGAGTGTTTGACCTTGCCTGGACCCATGGGCACATTCTACTGCAACAGCTGAGTGCTTCGGAAATGGATGCGCAGGTTTATGGCCGACTGGCCAGTTCAATCCTATATGCTTCCTCTCTCCGGCGTGCCAAAAAGAGCATTCTCAGTCTTAATCGGCAGGGGCAATCCGGTCTCTGGGCATACGGGATCTCGGGGGACCTGCCCATTGTTCTGGTCCGTATTCGCGCTCATGAAAAGATCGAGCTTGTCAGGCAGGCTGTAAAGGCACACGCTTACTGGCGACTGAAAGGACTGGCCGTCGATCTGGTCATCTGGAACGAAGATGATTCGGTATATCGACAAAGTCTGCAAGACGAAATCGCCGACCTGATTGCCGCCAGCCCTGAAGCAGGGTTTTGTGATAAACCGGGAGGCATCTTTATCCGCAGAGTCGAACAAATGTCAGAGGAAGACCGCATTTTATTGCAGTCAGTGGCACGCATCATTTTGTCAGACGACAGAGGTACTCTCCAGGATCAGGCCGAACGCTTCGTGCGAACTGAAGTCCCGATTCCTCATCTGGTTCCCATTCGGAGTTCCATCACACCACTGATTCCTGGAAGCCATCCGCAATATAATCTGGCCTATTTTAATGGTCTGGGCGGGTTCAGCCAGGACGGTCGCGAGTATGTAACCATTCTACCCGCTGGAAAAACAACGCCTGCTCCCTGGGTGAACGTGATTGCGAATTCGCAGTTGGGGACCGTTGTCTCGGAAGGAGGCAGTGCCTATACCTGGGCTGAAAACAGTCATGAATTCCGCCTGACTCCCTGGCATAATGACCCTGTGTCCGATCTCAGTGGCGAAGCCATTTATATCCGGGATGAGGAAACAGGGCATTTCTGGTCCCCTTCTCCACTTCCGGCGCGGGGACAGCATACTTATATAGCACGTCATGGTTTTGGTTACAGTATTTTTGATTATACCGAAGACGGATTGACAACAGAGCTGTGCGTTTATGTGGCAACCGATGCACCGGTCAAATTCTGTAAGCTTAAAATCACGAATCGCTCCGGACGCCCAAGACAACTCTCCGTGACGGGTTTCTGGGAACTGGTCCTGGGCGATTCACGCAGCAAAACGGCAATGCATATCTCGACAGAAAAAGATCCAATGAGCGATGCGATTCTGGCACGGAATGTCTATAGTCCGGAATTCAGTGATCGGGTTGCCTTTTTCAGCTGCAGTGAAACGAATCAGTCCTTTACTGGTGATCGTACTGAATTCCTGGGACGGAATGGAAATCTCAAGAAACCTCTCGCCATGCAGCGTGTGCGTCTCTCTGGTCGCGTGGGAGCAGGCTATGATCCCTGTGCAGCAATTCAGGCTCCGTTGCATCTGGCGGATGGTCAGGAACGGATTATCACATTCACAAGCGGTGCTGCTTGTGGAACCGCAGAGACGAAGACGCTGGCACAGAGGTACCGGACTGTGGAAAGTGCCCATCAGGCGATTGAAGGCGTGTGGGATTACTGGAGTCGAACACTGGGCGTCATCCATCTGGAAACTCCCGATCCGTCAGTCAATTTTCTGGCGAATGGCTGGCTCGTTTATCAGACCCTGGCCTGTCGCATGTGGGCCCGCTCTGGATTTTATCAATCGGGAGGCGCTTTCGGCTTTCGAGATCAACTGCAGGATGCGATGGCCCTGGTCTATTCCCAGCCACAACTCCTCAGAGAGCATCTGCTACGTGCCGCGGCACATCAGTTTCAGGAAGGAGATGTGCAACACTGGTGGCATCCTCCGGTGGGCCGAGGCGTGCGCACTCATTTCTCCGACGACTATCTATGGTTGCCCCTGGCAATCTGTCGCTACGTGAAAATCACAGGGGACACTGGAATTCTCACTGAAAGCGTACCTTTTCTCACTTCACGTCCCTTACGTGAGGACGAGGAGTCGAACTACGATTTGCCAGAAATCAGTGATGAGATCGGGACTCTATTTGAACACGGTACTCGTGCCATCGAGAACGGCTTGCGTTTCGGTGAGCATGGCTTGCCCCTGATGGGGTGTGGTGACTGGAACGATGGCATGAATCTGGTCGGCGCAGCAGGACAGGGAGAGAGTGTCTGGCTGGGCTTCTTTCTGTATCATGTTCTCGTCCAGTTTTCCGAGTTGGCACGAGATCAGGGAGAGGAAGCCCTTGCAGAGCGCTACACAGAGGAAGCAGGCCGTCTGCAAGACAATATCGAGCTGCACGGCTGGGATGGCAAATGGTACCGCCGCGCCTATTTTGATGATGGCACGCCGCTGGGATCGTCTTCAAATAAAGAATGTCAGATCGATGCCATCGCACAGAGCTGGTCGATCCTGTCTGGTGCCGGTTCGGAAAATCGAACGAAGGTTGCCATGCAAAGTGTGGATCGCCGACTGATTGACGACGACGATCGATTGATCCGGTTACTGGATCCTCCCTTTGACAAGTCAGAGCTCAACCCGGGATATATCAAAGGTTATGTTCCCGGTGTACGGGAAAATGGTGGTCAATACACGCACAGTGCCATCTGGACTGTCATGGCGACAGCTGCAATGGGAGACAGCAGGCGTGCCTGGGAGCTGTTTTCACTCATCAATCCAGTATCCCATGGATCGACACCGGATGAGATTTCAGTCTATCGCGTTGAACCGTACGTCGTAGCTGCAGACGTTTATGGAGTGGAACCCCATACCGGACGAGGTGGCTGGACGTGGTATACCGGATCTGCTGGCTGGATGTACCGCCTGATTGTGGAATCTCTGTTGGGGCTGGAACTGGAAGTGGATCAGTTGCGTATCACACCTTGCCTGCCTGCTGACTGGACCACTTTTAAAATGCATTATCGCTATCGCGAAACCTTCTATCATATCACCATTCACAACAACGGCTCCGACGCAGAAGCCAGCCTGATGACTCTGGATGGTATCGAGTTGCCAGACCTGATCATTCCCCTTGTCGACGACCATGAAGACCATGAAGTTGTTATTACGGCCATCGCAGGCAAGTATGACAGCAGTATTTATCTGAGTAAGTTCCACTAAAAATTCACAAAAGAGGGACTTTCTCTTCAGAAATTGATGGATCTTTCCCGAGTCAAATCAGGCACTTTAACGGTAGAGGAAGTATTAGTCCCTGCACTGTGCCACCCCAAAAAATCTTCCGATTCACCCTGTTACATCTGTACGCACGCTTATGCCGCCATATCTGGCAGGCTTCTTTTCATCTTCATGATTTCACTTAGATTATGTTGATATCGACCTTTCTCGGGAGATTGTATCAGGACAGTACCCTAATTAATTGTCTACCACTTTTCGCTGGTCCCCCCCCCAGCAACAACAAATAGACCAAAGGTACCTGCTCTCCACCAACCACAAAGTCTTCTAATCCGCAGGTCGGTGGTTCGAATCCACCCGGGCGTGCATATAAGCCCATAAACGATAAATGCTTATGGGCTTTTTGGGCTGCTGGTATTGTATCTGATGTACTCGATTCAATTGAAAGTCATCAGTTCTTCAAACGCGACGCGCTGACAGTGCTCCTGGTCTCTCTGAATCTCTTGATGCGGGCTTGAAGCTCCCTATGTGAGCAGCCGTTTCGGAAACGGAACCTATCTCTATCGCCCTCTTGCGTACTGCGTCATTCAAATCGAATCTGGCACATTCTCCGAACGTGTTTTCAGAGGAAAATTCTAATTCTGCGATTCGTTGATGTGCTGTGATCAGCCCCCCCAACGCTTACGACATTGTTAGGCGTTTCAAATTAAGCGGAGAATATTCAAAAAATATTCCAGTCTGTTGCACACGATTTCCCGGGGTGTCGCCAAAGAGGGTGAAGCCATCTCCGAGTGCCTGAAAATCAGGAAAACAGTTATGCAGAATCAGTTTACGAGGAATCTCATGTTCAAAATCAGCATTACCTGCTTGTTGTTACTCAGTTTTCTGACCAGTCAGGGTTCCGCTGCGGATCGGATCTGGACCAGTGCCGATGGCAGGCAGAGGGTCAGAGCGGAGTTCGCTGGCCTGAAGGGAGATCAGGTGCAACTGAAGATTACCGGGGGGCTGATTGTGAGCCTCCCGCTGACTCAGTTCAGCCAGCGTGATCAGAAATATATCCAGCGGACTGCTTCAACCGATACACCGGATCAGACACCGAACTCTGAAACAAAAAAGATGGTGGTAGCGGACCAGGTTGACTCGGTCAAAACAGCGGACACTGAGACAAATAAGCAAGTGGCGGTTGCATCATCGGGAGATATGAAGCGGCTGGCGAATGATGATATCGGGAAGGCATCGAGGCTGCTGGGGGAGAAATTCAATCTCATGCTGGTGAATGGACTGCCGGTGATCCACCAGGAACACTTCCTGGAGTTGGAAAATATTGGTTCCGCTACCGAGCGGCATCAGCGTCATCAGGCTGCGGTGCAGGCTCTGGCACGCGAACGGCAGAACTTCAGCAAGTTGCTGGAACGTGTTGCTTTGGGTGTGGATGAGAGTTGGGTCGAAGAATTTCTACCAAATTTTATTGCCAATCATTATCCCCGACAGGTTGTGGAATCGGTGTTGAATTTCAAATATCAGACAGGGGGGGCGGTTGGTATCTGGAAAGGTGATAACGAATTTGAAAGACGGGCTGCACAACAGAAGTTCGAACGCGAGTATGGGGAGAGTCTGTCCGAGTTAGCGATCAAAGGGCCGTTTCGGATCTGTTTTATTTCCAAAGCACGATTATCGCCTTATGACTTTACCCGCAAGGGACTGTCGGTAAAAGCACTGGCGCACGGGGGAACGCCTGTGGTCCCTGGTGTCGAATGGAAGACAACATTTCCCACACTGCCTTCGAGTGGCGGATTTCGAAGGTCACTCAATGTTGCCGGTTCTCCGGTAGCCGGAACATCGTTCTGGAAAGTCGGTCCGGATATCGTCAACAGATTACCGAGCAGAACGAAAAAAAGTTTTATCGGAGGCGCGGTGACAGAGCGCTGGGCGTTTATTGCGACTGTGGTGACGTTTCGAAGTGCACCGTTACTGGAACCCGCTGATCGTCAAATGCCGGCCATTTTTGGAACGGTAGACTCCGTTGAACTGTTTGCAGATCCCACTTTGCGAAAGCCACTGCACAGCTTTCCTCTGAAACGCTATCCCACGGCTGTGCTGGTAGGTGGCGTGGAAGCTGTGAGCGAATCGTCGCAAGCAGTGATTCCCCTGGATGAATTTGCCGTAGCCGGTCTGATTGCCCGGAATCAGGGGCTGAAACTTAAAGACGAATCCTGGACCCGGATCTGGCAGCAGGTGAGTAAGAAAGATCAGCAGGCCGTTTTAAAGACGCGAGAAAAACTAAACTCGTACACCGATCTCAATTTCAGTATTCCCAGCATGATCAGCACGCAGCGGGCTTCAGCGGACTTGAATCAGCGGGTCAGTTCTGCCAGTCAGGAAGTGTCTCGACTGCGCTCGGAGATTCAGGGCCTGATGTCTCCGTCTCGACAGCCATTCTTTCCCCCTTTTGCAGGAACATTTGGTGCCACGTGGGATCAGGACCGTGAATCGATCTCAGCGGCGCAGCGGCAGCAGTTGTCCGACTGGCTGGCCGGTCGAACAGAAGCCGCGGGTGATCTGTATCGACTGAATTTCAAAGTGGTCCTCGATCCCCGGACAGATGAACCGCGACTGGAAGACATGTCATTGACTCAACAACAGGCTGAACTGCGTGCAGCGGGCGAACAGCCATCACATCTGATTTCCCTGTATGAGAATCGAGCATTTGATGAGCGCGGTGAACTTGAGCTGCGGGGGACAGAAACAGGACTCTTCCAGCGTGCGGGACAGGAGTATAAGCCCTATCAATTTCTGTTGAATCTGGGATGCGATACGAAAACTCTGATGAGATTCCTGCCGGAAGAGGCTGTGAAAAAGGCATTGGCTGAGAGAGGCGATGAAATTCGCATCGCGGTTACACTGGATGTCCGGGTTCAACAATTAAGGAGCCTGAATACAGATACGGGAAAACAAGGTGGGTATGCGACTGTGATTCTCGATTCGTTGCCCATTCATATTTCTGTTGGCGAAAAAGACAAGGCTCCTTTGTACGAGGGGCCCCTGCAGATGGCAGCGTTACAGAAGCTGGCAGCGCACCAGCCTGAAAAAGCGATTCCCGTTCAGTCGAAAGAGAATGAAAAAGCGTTTGCTTTAAGTCCCCAGGGGATGCTGCCGCTGATTGCTTCTGTTGCACCAGAGTTTCTGGAGGATCCGGAGCAACTGGATCAACTGATGGTGATGCGCTGGCGTTTTGAAAATGTTCCCATGTTCGATGTCAAACCTGATCAGGTTCGGTTCTTCGACAAAGGCTCACAGACTCTTCCCTCTCGTGATGTCCGCGCAGCGAAAGCGGAGAAGTTTAAAGCCTGGGTGAAACGCTGGACCGAATCGGTTCCGGACCAGTTCACGATGCAATTCGATGACTTCCGATTTCAGGGGCTGGATAAAGATCGCCCCAGTCCAGCGTTGTTTTCTAACAGCTTTATCCCCTGGAGTGGTGGTGGGAATGTGAATGATTATGGGCATATGATGTATGGGTTGAAGCATCCGGATACGATTCAACCAGCGATGGCTGCTGAGAAAGTACAGGAATTATTAGACCTGTTTGCGATCGCACCACGGGATCTTTTGATGGATCAGATCTATGCTGTTCCTGATCAGGAAGGTCGCAATTTTAAGGCAGCGTTTCCCAATCCTCAGGCAATTCCCGGTCTGGCAATGGATCGTCCTGCAGAACCGATTTTTCCCCTGCTGCGTTTCGATAAAGAGATCTGGCCAGCTGAGAATGCCAGACTGGAACAAACTGCTCACAAACCGCGGTTAGAGATCACAGCCAAGGTGGCTTCATTCAAGCTGGTGGAGGAATTACCTCGACATCCCTGGGTAGAGGGCTTGAGCCGATTTCACAGCAGAGAATATCCCTCAGATCGGATTATCGATAAAGGAAAGTATGCCATCATGGAAGTGAAACTGAAGTCCGCCCGACTGGTTGACCCTGCGACGGGGAAAACGGTTCTCCCCCTTGAATTAAAAGAGTATCGTGCAGTTGATCTGAAAGCATTGGATCAGCAAAACGAACAATAGGCGGCCGTATGATGATGTCAGGGATTGAGTTTAGTTTGAAACCTGTCTGCCACTGTATGTAACAGGTACTGTCCCCTCGAATCATGACTCGTTCGACAGGTTATCCTCAAACGCTGATCTGTCTTTAGTTCTGATCCGTAGATTAGTGGTTCGAATCCACCCGGGCGTGCTTTTGATGGCGATTCACTGTAAAGGTGAATCGCTTTTTTTATTGGCTGTTGCTTCCGAGCCGGTTTTCAATAGAGTGAATATCAAGTGGCTACCAGAACCCAATTACAGAGAGTTATTGAGACATGATTCATTTCGTGAGCTGTGAAGTTCTAAGCATTGATGGTGATGATGCTTTGCTCGAAATTAAATACCGGATTGATGCCGGGCAGGAAATCCATTCATATCAGGTAAAGCAGGATTTTTCCGTCGAAGATGGTTTTGTTTACATTGGGACGACTGAAGTTATCCAAGGTCAGCGGCCAGGATGGGCGGAATATGCATCAGATCACGATCTGATACACGATACCCTGCAAGATGACTATGATGAAAGAAGCGGACTGTTTTCGTAACCGAAACAAATGAGACATGTGCCTTTGGAGGGGCGTACTGCTGGCATAAAAAGGATGGAAAGAGAACAGGTGCTTCTCCGCCTCTTTTTCCAGCAGCTGGTGTCTGGTGAGAATCCAGCGAAGTTCTGCATATTCACTTCCTGCTCCCCGTTCGAAAGTTCACGTCTTTTCCGGGCCCGTTTCTTATCATGAAAAGCCACCAAAGGCTGGCGTCTGCCTTGGGTTACCACTACACTGGTGGTACTACCAAATTTTCACACCCCCCTCTTCTGACGCTCTTTTAATACGGATGATGCTAGAACCATGAAACGATTCTCCCACCGCTGTGCCGTATCTTCTTTGAAATCTGCAGGCTGGGCTGTTGCCCTGTGTCTGTCGCTGTTTGTGACCAGCTTTGCCAGTGCGGGGCCTCTGGTTTATGAAGGGACCGAGGGACCTGGTAAAGGGAAGCATATTGTCTTCCTGGCCGGCGATCATGAGTATCGCTCGGAAGAATCGCTGCCCGAACTCGCCCGGATCCTGGCGAAGCGGCATGGGTTCAAGTGCACGGTGCTGTTTAACATCGATCCCGAGACCGGCGAGATCGTCGCCGGCAATTCGAATATTCCCGGAATGGAAGCCCTCAAGACGGCGGATCTGGCAGTCGTCTTTCTGCGGTTTCAGAATCTGCCCAAGGAACAGATGCAGCATCTCGATGACTATCTGAAACGGGGTGGCCCGGTGGTTGGGATGCGGACCGCCACGCATGCCTTTAACATGCCCGAGTCGGCACCGTTCTCGAAATATTCATACCAGAGCAAAGACAAAGACTACGAAAAAGGGTTTGGTCACCAGGTACTGGGACAGACCTGGGTCGGACACTATGGAACCAATCACAAGCAGAGCACGCGCATCACTATCATCGACGATAAGAAACAGCACCCGATTCTGCGGGGCGTGAAAGATATCTGGGTGCAGGCCGGCGGTTATGTCGGTAAGCCGATCGATGGTGAAGTACTCACGATGGCGCAGCCGCTGAACGGGATGCAGCCCGACTCCCCTGCCGACGAAACCAAACCTCCCATGCCTTCCGAATGGACGCGTACCTACACTTCGGCTTCCGGGAAAAAAGGACGCGTCTTTACGACCCTGTATGGAACGCCTGAGGATCTGCTGAACGACGGTTATCGCCGGATGCTGGTGAATGCCTGCTACTGGGCACTGGGGATGGAAGACGCGATCAAGGCGGATGCGAATGTGGATTTCGTCGGCCCGTTCGAACCGAATACCTTCGGTTTTGGAACCTACGCACACGGGATCAAGCCGGAAGCCTATGCCGGGTTCAAGAGCCCCATTCCGGCGAACCACAACACCAAGCGAACGGACACTCCCCAAAAGGGAGGGAAAAAAGCAGCGCCGAAAAAAAAGGACAACAAGTCGGCCAGTAAGTCGAAAGAGCCGACCGCGTCCCTGGCGACTGGTAAGCCGGCCCGCTTTGTGCGCATTGAACTCCCCGGCGACAAGCGGATTCTGACCCTGGCGGAAGTGGAAGTCATCAGCGGCGGAAAAAATGTTGCCAAGGGAGCGAAAGCCACCCAGTCGAGCACGATGGGATCGGCGGTCGCCGCCAAGGCTTTGGACGGTAACAAGAGTGCGGACTGGGGCAAAGGCGGACAGACACATACTTCGAACTCGGGTTCTAAAAATCCCTGGTGGGAAGTCGATCTGGGCCGTGCGGTTGATGTAGACAAAGTGGCGATCTGGAACCGGGAAGGTTATGAAGGACGCCTGGAAGACTTTACCCTGACGCTGCTGGATGCAGATCGGAAAGAAGTGTTTCGGCTGACAAAGGTCCCTGCCCCGTTCTCCATGGAAATTGACGTCAAGAACAAGGGCAAGCTGGAATACCTGACCCACAACGGAAAAGCGGGTGTGCCTTATAAGTCGACTTCGAAGTCGGTCGGTGCGGAATCAGGGAGTCAGGTTGAAGATCCGACGCTGGTGGAAGTGCCGGCCGATTATCGTGATCCGATTCCCTTTAAATTTCAGGAAGGCGATGTCGTCGCGATCCTCGGTAATGGTCTGCCCGATCGGATGCAGCATGATGGGTGGCTTGAAACCCTGCTGCAGAGTGAACTGCAGGGTAAGAAAGTCCGTTTTCGCAACATGAGCGTGAGTGGTGACCAGGTGGATTCGTTTCCGCGGAGTAAAGGTGCCGCGACGACCACTGAGATGTTACGGCATGTGAAAGCCGACGTCGTCCTGGCATTCTTCGGTTATAACGAATCCTTTCAGGGCGTGAAAAAAGCGGGCGACTATCAGAAACGACTGGTCGATTTCGTAAGAAAGACACGCGGTTCCAAGGCGAATGGCAAATCGTTCCCGCGGATCGTGCTGTTCAGCCCCATCGCCCATGAAGATACCGGCAACAAAAATGTGCCGGATGGGAAAGCACACAACGTTCAGCTGGAAGCTTACACGCGAGCTACAGAAGCAGCGGCCCGGGAAGCAGGCGTCGCGTATGTCGATCTGTTTCACCCTTCCCAGCAGATGTTCCAGGAGTCGAGCACACCACTGACGATTAACGGAATCCATCTGACCGAAGAGGGCAACAAGCAGCTGGCGGAGATTATCTCCTCTGCCCTGTTTGGGCACCAGGTGACCGCGTCTCAGACGATGGAACCGCTGCGGTCTGCCGTGCTGGATAAGAATTACAAATGGAACAACCGCTTTCGTGCCCGTGACGGGAACGATGTGTGGGGCGGTCGTTCGATTCTCAAGTTTACTGACGACCAGACCAACGCCGAAGTGCTGCAGCACGAACTGTCGATGCTGGACGTGATGGCGAACAATCGCGATCCCCTGATCTGGGCGAAAGCCAAAGGGGAAGACTACCAGGTTGACGACAGCAACGTGCCTGCCCCTGTGAAAGTGATTTCGAATGTCGGTGGCGGCAGTAAGAGCTCAAGTGCGGTCAAAGAGGGGAACCTCAACTACATCAGTGGTCAGGAAGCGATTGAGCACATGGCGCTGGCTGACGGATTTGAAGTCAGTCTGTTTGCGGATGAAAAACAGTTCCCCGAACTGGTCAACCCCGTGCAGATTCAGTTCGATACCAAGGGACGTCTGTGGGCGGCTGTCTGGCCGACCTATCCCAAGTGGGAACCATTGAAAGAGATGAACGATGCCCTGTTGATCGTGCACGATGATGACAACGACGGCAAGGCGGATCGCGTGACCGAGTTTGCCCGCATTCAGAATCCGCTGGGTTTTGAATTCTGGAACGGAGGCGTGCTGGTCGCGTCTGCACCGGAAATTGTGTTCCTCAAGGATACTGATGGAGATGATGTGGCCGATGTGCGGACCGTGATGCTGCAGGGCCTCGATTCCTCGGACACCCATCATGCGGCCAATAACCTGATTTACGGTCCCGATGGCGCCATCTACTGGCAAAGTGGCGTGTTCATGGTACATAACCACGAACATCCCTGGGGCCCTTCGCTGCAGGCCAGTGAGTCAGCCATGTATCGTTTCGATCCACGGCGGTTCACGATTTCGATGCACGCGATCAATTCCCCCAACCCGCACGGAATTTCGTTCGATTACTGGGGCTATCATTATGCGACCGATGGCACCGGCGGACGGGCTTACCAGGTCCGGCCGGAAAAAGGCGGGTTCAAAATGCACGAACTGCTCAAGAAAGAAGTCCGTCCTGTGACGGCCAGTGAAGTGGTCAGCAGTGCGCACTTCCCCGAATCCATGCAGGGTGACTTCCTGATCTGTAACGTGATCGGGTTCCTGGGTATCAAGCACTACGATCTGGCCCGTAACGCCACCGATGGTACCGTGTGGGGTGAACCGGCGGGCGATGATCTGACCGTGATGCGTTTAAACGCGGACGGATCGAAAACGGAAGATAAATCCAGGGGGCTGATGATGAGCGGGGATAAGAATTTCCGTCCCGCTGATGCCATTTTTGCTCCCGATGGTTCGCTGTACTTCTGCGACTGGCACAACGTGATCATCGGACATATGCAGCACAACGTTCGCGACCCCAATCGCGATCATCAGCATGGTCGTATTTACCGGATGACCGCCAAGGGGCGTCCGCTGCAGAAACCGGTGGCCATCGATGGCGAGCCGATTCCTGCCCTGCTGGAAAATCTGAAATCGCCGATTGACGGCATTCGTCATCGGACCCGCGTCGAATTGAGCGAACGCGATACCGATGCCGTGATTGCCGCGACGGAAGAATGGATCAAGCAGTTTGATCCCAATAAGAAGGAAGACGCACATCACCTGCTGGAAGCACTCTGGTTGCATCAGCAGCACAATGTCCGGAACCTGGAACTGCTGGGGCTGCTGCTCAAGTCGCCCGAGCCACATGCCCGCATCGCCGCGAATACGGTGAAGCATCTCTGGTTCAACGTGGAAGGCACGATGCGTGGTGGTGTGATTGCCGAAACGGAAGAAGCCGAGACCAAGAAGTCGGGTATTCTGAGCGATACACCCGAGCTGACAACGATTCGCATCGGGACAGTCCGTGAGCGGATGCGTTACGATGTGACGAAGTTGACCGTCAAACCGGGCAAGAAGGTAAAGCTGACGTTTGCGAACCCGGATTTCATGCCGCATAACATCATGCTGGTGAATCCCGGTAAAGCCGACGAAGTCGGACTGGCAGCCATTGCCCTGGGGGCCAGCGGGTTTTCTGTGGGCTTTATTCCTGAGAGCAAAGAGATTCTCTGGCACAGCCAGCTGGTGGATCATGGTCAGGAAGAGGTGATTGAATTTGTCGCTCCGACCCAGGAAGGGGCTTATCCTTATATCTGCTCGTTCCCCGGTCACCACCTGCTGATGCGGGGCACCATGTATGTGACCAACGATCTCAAAGCGTATCTGGCGAAGAACCCGGAGAAAGAGAAGAAGATTACCAAGTGGAAACTGGCCGATCTGACCCAGGACCTGAAACGGGTCGGGCAGCATCGCAACTTCTCGCGGGGACAGGAGATTTTCACCAAGCTGGCCTGTGCCCAGTGCCATAAGGTCAATGAGCACAGCCACACGCTGGGCAAGAACCTGGCGATTGGCCCGAATCTGGATGAGGTCGTGAAGAAGCACAAACACGACCCTAAAGCGGTTCTGGCTGAAATTCTGGAGCCTTCGCGGAAGATCGAAGATAAGTACCGTACGGTGCTGTTCGTGCTGGATGACGGTCAGACCATCAACGGGAACATCGTTACCGAAGATGACAAATCGGTCACGATCCTGACCGGGCCTCCCCAGGTGAAACAGAAGAAGGTGTCGAAGGATTCGATTGAATTCCAGCGGACTTCTCCCATTTCAATTATGCCCGCCGACCTGCTGAATACGCTGGACAAAGAGGAGATTCTGGATCTGCTCGCGTTCGTGCTGTCCGGCGGGAATGCGAAGTCGGATGCGTTTCATCATCACCATTAAGAGTGGTGTCGATCGACTTCAGGTGATCAATTTGTTTTCGCAATAGAACATGGCAGCCGGGGCATTTTTCCCGGCTGCTGTTTCTATTTTGCGGGCGGTTTCTGTCTGGCTGATCATCAGTGGCTTTTGAACTGATTTGATTCGGCGCTGCTTTCGTTCTTCAATTGCGCAGTTGATACCCAGGTCGCTTCAACCGGGGCCCGGATTCCATTCTGCGCACCCTGCTCTCTTGAATACTCAAGCGTTCTGCATGTTCAGCTTGGGGGCTGAGAGCCGATGCTTAGAATGGTGCGCTGTTCCGCCGGGGGCCTGTAACGGGGGCTCGGTAGCGTTTCTTCAGTTGCACGGTTGATACCGAAGTTGTTTCAACCGGGGCTAACGCACTACGGCTAAGGCGAAAATTGCCCATGATTACCATTTTAGCGCTACAGCTCTTACAGAACAGTATAGACGATTACCGGCGGCTGACGCCTTGCCGGTCATTTATGTGTGTTGGGGATTATTGTGTGGATCGGCGTGGGGAGGTCAAGTGGAATCTGGGGGTTGAGGTCCTGTTGAAATCTTTTGAGTTCAGGCTGAATGTGCTGCGAAATGCTCTGAATGTGCTCCGAAAGCATTTGAAAATGTACGAGACAGTGAGAACCGGTGATGAATGTTTGGGTGAAAAGTTGGTGAAAATCGACGGCGATTCAGGTGCAGCCGTGTCACTGGTGCCTTGTGTTCCAGTGCTCGCATCATCCGCCTCGCGCGCGAAGCACAATTGCACAAGAATACGGTTCGGGAAGTGGGAATCAAGGGGAGTTTATGCAGTGAAGAGAACTGAACGGCACAGCTGGTTATCCGGAAGCGGTGTAATGTGTTCAGAGATCGAGTTGAAACCGCAGGCCGGCGACGAAGGCGTCGGGATAGATGCCGGAAGGAGTGGTGATGTACTGCAGATCGGGCTGGATACTGAGTGCGTCGTTGATCTGTGCTTTGTAGAAGACTTCGACCATGATTTCACTGTCGGTGCCCCCCTGGTCGAGGTCGACCCACCCTGCTCCGGCGCCGGTGACATCCTGGTCCCGACCGCGGATCAGACCGGTATAAGCGAGCCCGGCCAGGGCATCATGCGGGATCAGAGGGAAAGGAGAACGTCCATAGGTGCTGGTGGGAAAATGCTGAGCAAAGATGGTCAGGCCCTGAGGCTGGTCGTCCGTGCTGCCTGCTTCGCGGAACAGGAGCTGCTCAATCTGTACGTAATAGCCGAAGGCGCGGGGAATCGTACCGGCGGGAACCGAACCGGTGGTCTGGTAGGTAGCACCAGCGGTGAATTTCCCGGGCAGCTGTCGAAACGGGCTTTGATAGCGATATTCAAATTCGCCGATGAACAGTGCCGAGTTGTTATCGGAAAAGAGCCCGTTCGCATTACTGCGATACGCGTCCCAGCCTCCGACTCTGAGACTGAGATCGGAGTTGACTTCGGTCATAAATACGATAGCGGGACTGGGCGCAGGGAACGAAGGCAGACCCGCCGAGGGGGAGAGACCAAAGGCAGAGTTGATGAAATCGCTGGCGGCATCGATTGCCAGGAAGAGGTTACTGATATCCTGTTTGCCGACGCGCATCGTCACACCGGAATCGTAGAGGCCGACCTCCCACCAGAGTTCACTGATCTGCGCGATGTTGTCGAACGAGTCAATACTGCTGATGATCTGTGTGGCGCCGACATACTCATCCAGGCCGCGACCGTGGGTGTTCTGGAACAGGATCGAAGCACGTCCCGGGATGTCGAGCTTCATTTTTTCAAAATCGAGATCAACGGTGAGGTCGAGCAGACCTTCGTACTGAGTTGAACCGTTGGTGGCGATACCGCCGTGGGCATTGGTGAAGACTTCACCGTAATAGACGGGGGAGACAGCGATGCCGCTATCGGATTTGAACCAGTCAGGGATCAGTGTCGGATCGTCAGGAGACGTATTGCTGGAGGGAGCCACTATGCTAGCGGGTTCAACGGGGAGACAGTCGATTTGTTCTGTCAGACTCTCTTCTGCGCAGGGCTGACTGCAGACTGCCTGGGGGGCAGACAGAACCAGGATCAGAAATATCAGCGGGACGACAGAATTCAGCCGCAACGTTACGCTCCCCATTCACGCTGCGTGAGAATATTCAGACCGGAAAACAGCGCGCAATACTCTTATTTTCGGCAGAATTGACGCGGTGATCCAGTCTGGGGGAATAGTCAAACTAAGGAGAGAATGACGGCATGTTTCAATTGGATTGCAGGGCTTTCTGCCCTGTTTGGGGTTGTGTGGCCAGGTGTTTTCGCAGGAAGGCTTCAACGAGTTGCATCCGCTGTGCATCAAAAAACTGAGGACCACCATGAGCGCCGCCGTGAATGACTTCGAAAGTGACATCCAGATCGTGCTGCTTGTATTTGCCGTGCAGTTCGTGGGACTGGTTGATGGGGACCTGCGGGTCCTGATCTCCGTGAATCATGAGCAGCGGCGGATCTTGCTCGTCTACGTGAAAGACGGGGCTGGCGAGACGGGCGAGTTCGGGCATGTTTTCCGGGCGGTCACCCAGCAGGAGTTGCAGCGCGGGGACGCGGACACTCAAACCATGCGGCGTGGACTGGGGGAGGATTGTCATGAAGTTGGTGGGACCATAGTAGTCGACGATGGCATCGACGCGGGAGGATTCCTGATCGAAGTCGCCGAGGTCCCCTTCCAACTGCGGGTGTCCGTTGGTGACACCCATCAGGGCGACCAGGTGTCCTCCAGCCGAAGAACCGAGAATGCCGATTTTGGTGGCGTCGTAGCCGTACTTCTCTGCAGAGCCGCGCAGGAAGCGAATGGCGGCTTTAATATCGTGGATCTGGGCCGGGAAGCGCGCGACCGGGGAGAGACGGTAATCGACGCTGGCGACGGCGAAGCCCTGCTGGACCAGTGCAGCGAGGGGCATGTGGTCTTTGGAGCCGGCCCGCCAGGCGCCGCCATGGATCCAGACCAGGAGCGGCGGTTGCGAGACTCCCTCGGGGAGGTAGAGGTCAAGCTGCAGGCGGTGTCCGTCTGCGGTCGCGTACTGGATGTCATTGATCCGCTGAATCGATTCCACGGCGAAACTCCTGTCGGGGGATACAAACAGCATCAGGGCCAGCATGAGTCCGGCCCGGTAGAAAGGTCGCATAAGTGCCTCTTTCTCAGCTTGATTATCGGGGCGATCCCGGAGGTTTCCGGATGTGTCCATTGTATACCTTAGGGACGGGGAATGACAGGTTGGAAGTCGGCTGGGCCGGGGGGGAGAGGGACGATCTGGATTTCCCCCTTTTCCCCGTCGATCCGATCTGTAGAATTCCTGTTACGGGGTGGGACTGATGCTGGTAACCACGCTAATCTGGCCTGGATTGAGGATTTGTGAATAACTGTGAAATCCGAAAAAATCTCGGTCGCAAAGAATTCAGGGGAGTGCTATGATCCGCTGCCTGCCTGTGGATCGACAGCGCCACTCAAACACAAGCGATTTTCTCACCCTGGGGGTCGTGCCTGCACTCCAAAATCCCCTTTGCGAATGGTTTATCCGTGTAAAGGAAACCCCGATGCAGGATTCCGCTGTGAGTTCAACAGGCAAGCGTCTCCCGGTGGGAGTGCGTTTCGACGCGAATTTTTTTCAAGGATAGATGTACCGTGTGGTCTCTAAAAACAGCACAGCGGGCGCTGATCGCCGCCGGCTGTATGGCGATGATTTACACCCAGTTTACGATGTCACCCGCGACGATTGAGTTCGCACGTTCGCTGGGAGCGACCGGGTTACACATCGGGATTCTGGGTGCCCTGCCGACGTTGATGCTGTTTTTCCAGTTCCTGGCAGCGATTGTCGCCAATCACCTGGAATACCGCCGCTGGCTCTGGTTGCCGATTTCGATTCTGCAGCGTTTGATTCTGGTGCCTGTGGCGCTGGTTCCCTGGCTGCTGCCCTCCCTGTCTGATACGGCCTGGCTCTGGTGGCTGATCGTGCTGACCGCGGTCAACCACGCGCTGATTCACTTTACTACGCCGCTCTGGCTGTCGTGGCTGGGAGATTATCTGCCGCACAAGGGGCTCAATCATTATTGGGGCTACCGCCAGGTCTGGATGTACTGGACCGGGGCGATTTCGCTGCTGGGCGGTGCGATTTTTCTGGCAGAGAGTGGCCTGGATATCAAGTACGGGTTTGCCTGGCTGGTTGGCGTCGGATCGATTTTTGGTGTGTTCGATATTCTGTTCTACATGAAGATCGAAGAGCCGCCTGTGGCGAAGGTCAAAGAGCCGAAGCTGAAAAAGGTGCTGATGACGCCTTTTCTGGATCCGAATTTCCGATCTTATATTTCGTTCACCTGTTTCTGGCATTTTGCCGCGATGCTGGGCGCTCCCTTCATCAGCTATTACCTGCTGGAATACACTGGCATGGACGTGTTCCGGTTGCTGTTGCTCTGGACGTGTGCATGGCTCGGAGGCGCGATCTTTTCCAAGCGACTGGGGTCGATGGCCGATCATTATGGAAACCGGCCGGTACTGATTCTGTGTACGGCGTTCAAATCGACCAACATGATCGGGCTGCTGTTTCTTCCGAAAGATCCGACGCTGGCGTTCTGGATTATGGTGCCGGTGTTTATCATCGATTCACTGCTGAATGCGGGGATTGCGATCGCCAATAACGGCTTCATGCTCAAGAATTCTCCTTCCGAAAACCGGACGATGTATATCGCTGCGGGAACCGCCCTGGCGGGACTGGTGGGCGGTATTACTTCGATTCTGGCGGGGGCGTTTCTGGTGATGTCCTCAGGCTGGAGCGTGACGATTCTGGGAAAAGAGTTCAATAATTTTCACCTGATTTTCTTCATCAGTCTGCTGATGCGGCTGGTCGCAGCTTTCTATGCCCGCTCGGTTCGCGAACCGGATTCGCACTGGACGGCTCAGGTGATTATGAAGCTGGTAGGCGTGACGCCGTTCCGGATGATGCGGTTTCCCGTGGGTCTGTATCGTTCCTTCAAGGCCGACGAATTAAAGGGGATGTCGCCTAAGGAAAAACGGAAACAGAGCCGTCTGGAGAAAGCGAAGCAGACCCAGAACGCGGGCAGTGGTTCTGTGGATTAGATAGAGAGATCCTGTTGACGACGTAGCGACTGTCTTAAAAAATCAGATTTTAATCACGTTTGCCTCCCATTTTTTCCCTTCTTTGACCATGGTGTTGAGAATGATGAGCAGTTTCCGCATGGCGGCCACGAGGGCGACCATTTTGGACTTTCCATTTTCCACGAGCCGTTTGTAGAACGCTTTGATCCTGGGGTTGTGATTCAGGGCCGTGACGGTGGGCATGTATAACCCGTTCCGGATCCGGACTCGTCCCCCGCCAATCGTTCTTTTCCCACGCAGAGTTCCACTGTCACGGTTGGTGGGAGCCAGGCCGATCAGCCGCGCGATCTGCTTTCGATTCAGACTCCCCAGTTCCGGAAGGTCTGAGATGAGCAGGGCCGCGGTTGTGCCGGCCACACCAGGTACTGACTGCAGGATTTCAGAGCGCTCGCGGGATTCTTCATCCGCGTCAATCAGCTCCTTCAGTTTTTTCTCGATGTGTTTGAGCTGTTTTTTATAGAACTGGATTGAATCGCTAATCATTTTGGCCACTTCCCTGTCCGGGGTGGTTTCCAGGCGGTTCTGCTCCTGGATGATCATCTTGCTGACCTGCTGCCTGCGAGCACTGAATTCCCGCATTTTCTGCTGGACCTGTGTTAAAAGTGGGGTAATCCGCGGCTGCATCACCTGGGCAAATTCCATGATCGTGTGCGCGTCAATCTGATCGGTTTTCGCCAGCCGGTTCTTGGCGCGGGCAAAGTCCCGGATCTGCCGAGGGTTGACGACGGCGACTGGAAACCCATGCTTGTGTAGACAGGCAACGAGTTTTCGTTCCAGTCCTCCCGTTGCTTCCAGGCAGATCAGTTTGGGCTGAGTCTTCTGAAGCACCTGCATGAACTGTTTCATCCCGTCGGGTGTGTACTCATAAACGGAACCTTTGGGACGACCTGAAATTCTGGTATCAAACTTAGATTTTGAAATGTCAATTCCGACGTGATCTGTGTTATGCTGTTGCATGCTAAGGCCCTTCCTTGCTGATACGAGCTGGTGGTGGTGCACCGCTCAGGCGACTGTACGGGTTAAGGCATGGAGAAGCGAGTGGCGATCAAGCTACAAATCGGTCTTTAGGACCAGGGGCAACCACGATCTGACACTCGCCACCAATGCTTCCCGCCTTTAAAGGCGGGAAGCATTGGCTTTATCTGCCTATCAAATCAAAGAACTGCAGACAGTCAAGAGCAGATACAAGGGGCAACCCTGTGTGGTCGCCCGTCGGGTTGAGGATGATGCTGTTTCGAGTCAGAAGATCTGGCGAGATCTACCAAGCATATTTTATAACATATTGACGGTTACGGGCAGGCACACAGGCCTGCCCCTACGAAACGATAAGATTTCTTATTTTCGGATTATCACTTTGCGTTACGGTAATATTTGTCATCTACCCAACGTAGAGGATTAGTTCGGATGTATTCTGAGATTTCGAGCCAGGCATCTTCGTCGCGTATGACATGTTCATAGTAGTTTCGTTGCCATAAACGATTACGAAATGGACGCCAGTTATTTGACTTTACGTTTCGAATATATTCATTGACTGTCATGGTTTTGAACCAGCCTACCATGGTAGAAATCGATGGGATTTCGAGACTGGTAGTCGGTTTAATAGTTGAGTATGCGTCATGTTCTGCAAGCTCATTAGAGTGATTTAATTGAATGATTCCGTGAAAATGATTGGGCATAACGATATGGTCATGAAGGAATACTGGTGGATATTTATGATCCAGTTCATGCCACCACTTCTCTATCATGTCTCCCGCTGGATTCCGTTTCATCGATCCATTCTTATCAATCTCACCAAACAGGCATAAATGATTTTGAGTGCAGATGGTAATGAAATAGAATCCTGATTGAGAATAATCGTACCCTTGTAGACGTATCGATTTTCGCTTGGGAAAGTTCATGACTCTAATCATCGCAAGGGAAAAAATGGATGCGAACCACCAAAATGCAGACCAGGTATATGATGTATTACCAAAATCCAAATCTCAAATGGAAAGTTTCCAAAAGTAGTGTTAGTTTTGGGAGGACGTATGGAGCATGATATGCTCCATTTTAAAAGCCCGAAGCAGAATGCGGACAACGGGCCGGTGGAGTAGTTGTGGCTGTTTTGTTTTTGGTGTAGGGGCGACCCTGTGTGATCGCCTGCTGTGTTGAGGTGCTTGGGATGAAGTGTTCGAATGATATAAACGGAACCATTCGGAGTTTAGCATTAAATCGAACACAGCCAGGCGGGCAGGCACACAGGCCTGCCCCTACTACTTTATTAGTGTTGAAATATCACCAGGTGATCGGGGGCGAGCTGGATTTCGTTGTCCTGGATCAGGGGGGCTGATACTGAGGAGAGCACAAGCCAACCTGTGAGGGGGATGCGAACGGGCTCTGTGTCCGTATCTGAGACCGGGGTGAGACGGGCGTGGATGGTGATCGTACTCCCCTGCTCTGGATTCAGGTATTGGAGCGTGAAAATATTGTGCTCCCGGTCAACGCTGGTCTGCAGGTGGTCAGCGGTCAGCCAACCTGCGTCGATCCCCTGTTTGCGGAAGTTGAGCAGGCTTTGATACCAGTGGAACATGTCCGGGTCGCGGTGCGGGGCTTCGTTCCATTTGGCTTTGAAAAACGCCTCGGCCTGCGAGGGGAGCAACGCATCCTGCCAGATATGAGGTGGATAATCGCCTCGACGGCCAATGTCGACGGCGTCGCGGAGGTGTCGATCTTCGAAGTCGACGAAGAAAGGAAACGGTGCGGAAGTCGCGAATTCTTCTCCCATGAAGATCAGCGGGATCCCGGGATACAGGAGCACCAGACCGGCGGCCGCTTTCTGGAACGGTTTGGACGTCAGATGGTGAATCCGTTTGCCGTGCGGATGATTGCCGACGCTGTCATGGGTTTGCAAAGCGATGACCAGCGACTCGAAATGCCGGCTGTCCCGTTCCCTGTCGGTGACGCGTTGTGAGTCTTTGCCGGTGAAGACGTATCCGTGAGCCAGCGACTCCACGAGGTCCGCGGTTCCGTGGTACTGACGGTGCGTCAGCGAGAGGTCCGGCAGAACGTGAGAATAGATCGAGTACATCAGGCAGTCGCACCAGATGCCATCGTAAGGAGTGCGGTTCTGATCGGGAGTGAGGAGTTCGTGGTTGTAGACATTGGTTTCAGCGAAAAGGTGAATGGACCAGCGTACGGTCTCCGCGTATCGCGAGACGCCCAGGCGGATGTCATCCAGGATGTCGGGGCGACTGTCATCGTACATGCAGTGCACGGCGTCGAGGCGAAGTCCGTCGAGGTGAAACTCTTCGAGCCAGTAGACAGCGTTGTCGACGATGAACTGCCGGACGTGTTCTGATTCCGGACCATCGTAGTTGAAGGCGTCTCCCCAGGGGGTGTGATGTTTGTCGGAAAAATAGGGGCCGAATTCTGAGAGGTAGTTCCCCTCCGGTCCCAGATGGTTGTAGACCACGTCCAGAATAACGGCGAGGCCGGAGCGGTGGCATTCGTCAACGAAGGCGCGGAAGTCGTCAGGTGTCCCATAGGTGTTACGGACGGCGAAGAGGTCGACTCCGTCGTAGCCCCAGTTCCAGCGACCGGGTGACTGGGCGACCGGCATGATTTCCACTGCGGTGATGCCGAGCTCGATCAGTTCCGGCAGGCGTTCGATGGCCGCGCGGAACGTGCCTGCCTGGGTGAAGGTGCCGACGTGCAGTTCGTAGATCACGAGGTTTTGTTTGTCTATTCCCTGCCAGCTCTCATCGGCCCAGGGGAAGTCGCGGGGATCGATGATCTGCGAGACACTGTGCACTCCCTGCGGCTGGTAACGCGAGGCGGGATCGGGACGCGTGTTTTTTCCATCAAGGCGGTACTGGTAACAGGCGTTCGCGGAGGCCTGGGGGATGGTGGCGGAATGATATCCCTGATGATCGCGCACCAGTTCGTGGCTGATGTTTCCGCTGTCGGTATTGATCTCGACATGCACCTGCTTACAATGAGGCGCCCAGACGCGGAAGTGCGTATCCCGGGAGGTCACAGGCGTGGCGCCGGTACGCGTGATTTCCGTTGGTTCGGGGGCCGCGAGTCCAAACCAGCGACAGCCTTCCAGCACTGCGGAAGTGGCGGTGGCTGAAGCGAGATAGAGGCGGTCATCCCAGCCGGATTGGCGATGCAGGTTATAGACCCGCTGGGCCAGGCTGCGGTCGGCGTTTCCGACCAGAATCGTACGGTAGCCTGCAGTCAGTGCGGCCAGATCGTTTCCGGAGTCTCCTGAAAAGACGGTGCTGGTGGGATCGAGCTGATTCTCCTTGTGCCACCACTCGAGGGCCAGGGCCTTGGAGACGGTGGCGGGGAGCAGATCGATCAGGCCATCTCCGTTAAAGGGATCGACGCTGTGGATGATCGAGTATGGGGCGTCGGTCTTGTCGAGGATCTGCTGGATGCGGTCGACTTCCTGTTCCAGCAGTGATGCATCGGTGTAGTAACTGAGTTTGAATCGCCCCTGCTTTTCCGGTTCCTGTAAACGCAGGCCGGAAATCGGCTGAAGGAGTTCGCGGAGCTTCTCGATGGGCATCGAGGTAATGATTTGATCCTGGTAATCCTGGTAGGCGGCGACCGGTTCAAATTCGCCTGAGGCCTGCCGTTTAAAGATGGATGTACCGACGTCGCAGATGATCCACTGCGGGATCGGCAGTTCGAACTCTTCAATCGCCTGTGAGACCGAAGCGAAGTGACGGCCCGTGACGAAGACGACGGATACATTACGGCTCTGGAACTCTGTAGTGAGAGTCTTCAGATCAGACTGGTTTTGGGGATCCTGATTCAGGGGGATAAAGGTGCCATCCAGATCGGTGGCCAGGATTTGGGCTGCGGGATCTGTCAGCGGATTGTCTGCGCGAGACATGGGACGCTCCGTCGGTTAGACGCGATTGAGCCAGAGAATCTGGTAAGGGGCGAGCACGATGTTCTCTGAGGTCGCGTAGGTTTTGTCGTCGATCATATTCTGGAAGAATCGTCCGAGGCCAGCGGTGCGGATCTTATTTCCGTCGATTTGCTGAGGTTCCTCGGAGAAGTTGGCGAGCACGATCAGGCGGTTGCCTTCATTGATGCGGATGTAGCCCAGCACGTGTTCGTTGGAAAGCGCGATGAGGTCCATCTCCTGACCTGCGAGGGCCGGCAGTGATTTGCGGAGAGCGATCAGCTTCTGGGTCGTGCAGTAAATGTGGGTGCGGATAGAACCGTTGCCCGCGTTGCGGTGGTCGTCGAGTTCTTCGAGGAATTCCCACTGCATTTTAGGACGATGGATCCAGCGGGAGTCGCCGGCTTTGGCGGGGTCTTTCACGAAATCGTAATCGTTGAGCATGCCCCACTCTTCGCCGAGGTACAGTAGCGGAATGCCACCGATACTCAGTGAGACCCCGTGCAGGAGCAGCATGCGTCGCAGGGCGAGTTCCTTCTTCTCCTCGTCGTCTTCCTCAATAGCCTGTTCCAGTCCGGCGAGCGACGCCATGGTTCCCGAGATGCGCATGTCGCCGGTCTCGAAGTTCTCCTGGAAAGGAACGCCGCGGGCGAAGGAGCCCGGAAACTGACCGGTGTAGAAGTCGTTGAGGAATTTACGATGATCGTAAGCATTGATGCCGATGGCCTGGGCGTCGGCGTCGTCGAAGGTCCAGCCGATGTCGTCGTGGCAGCGGAGGTAGTTGACCCAGGCAGTGTTGCGGGGCAGCCGATAACGGTGGCTGAGGGTCTGTACCAGCAGATTGACTTTGCGGGTGGCCAGCGATTCCCAGAGGAGCGCCATCAGTGTGGGGTTGTAAGAGATCTGACACTCGTGCTCGCTGATGTACTTGACGACGTCGTCGGGATGCACGATGGCTTCGGACTTGAACAGCAGACCGGGGGTGGCGATGCGGGCCAGGCGGTTGAAGGCCTGGATCAGCGTGTGTGCCTGGGGGAGATTCTCACAGCTGGTTCCCATCTGTTTCCAGATGAAGGCGACCGCGTCCAGGCGGAGGATGTCGATACCCGTGTTGGCGATGAAGAACATCTCTTCGAGCATGGCGCGGAAGACCGCGGGGTTGGTGTAGTTCAGATCCCACTGGAAGCTGTTAAATGTGGTCCAGACCCACTGCTGCATTCCATCGTGCCAGGTGAAGTTGCCGCGACGCACGGTGGGAAAGATTTCGCGGAGCGTGCGCTCGTATTTCTCCGGTTCTGTGCGATCCGGGAAGATGTAGTAGTACTCCTGGAACTCACGGTTCCCGGCTTGCGCGAGGCGGGCCCATTCGTGGTCGTCCGCGGTGTGGTTGAAGACGAAGTCGAGGACGAGCGAGATGCCTGCTTTGCGCAGGTCAGCGGCGAACAGACGCAGATCGTCAATCGTCCCGAGACGGGGATCGACAGAGCGATACGTACTAATCGCGTAACCGCCGTCGTTATTGCCGGGGCGGACTGCGAATAAGGGCATCAGGTGCAGATAAGTCAGACCGAGATCTTTGAAGTAGCCCACATGCTCGCGAAGTTTGCTGAGGTTCTCCCCGAACAGATCGACGTAGAGTGCCCCTCCGTTGATGCGTTCGGACTGGAACCAGTTGGGTTCGTTGATCCGATGCCGGTCCAGTTCGCAGAGTTCTTCTCGACGCTCCGCCCACGCTCGGGCTGCGGTGAGCAGCACGTGTTCGATATGAAAGAAGAAGTCGTAACGGTTGTGATAGAGTTCGAACAGCAGACGGAACAACGGGCGCCAGTGCTCGTCGAGTCGCAGTTCGAATTCATGCTGCCTGGCATCACTGATCTGACTCTCCTGCCAGACCTGAGCTAACCGGGGCTGCAAACGTTGCAGGGTCAGATCTGCCTTGAAGTCAATCTCATCCTGTGTCTTGCTCATTCGATCCGATCGTTGGGAATGGTAATCTTATCCAAAAAGTTGTAGTACTTGATTCCTTCGAGGATGCCTGCAGCGTGGGTTGCCTGCGCGAAGTAGACGCGGGGTCGATTACGCAGACGTTCCAGCTCTTCGCTGTGGTTGCCGACGACGACTCCCAGGGTGCGTCCCAGCAGCATTCCCGCGTCATTTCCGGAATCGCCAGAGACAAGAACGTGTTCGGGAGCAAAGCCCCATTTCCAGAGCACGTGTCTCATTGACAGGTCGCTGCCCCCCCGCACGGGGATGACATCCAGGTACATGCCGAGCGACATCACAACCTTAGCACGTAATCCTGCTTCCCGGAGAATTTTTTTGATTTCCGAGAGGCTGGGGCTGAGACTGGTATCGATTTCATAACTGATTTTGAATTCTGACTGATGTTCTTCGATTTGCGGGAAAAATCCGGGGAGTGAATCCAGCACTTCGCGAATTTTTTCGGGTTGCCAGGCGTAATCAATTGATTTGCGCCAGCTGAGGTCGGGAGTGAGATTCTCGCCGTAGTGTAACTGTGTTCCCGCGTCCGTATCAATCAGGTCCGGCTGAGGGAGCCCCAACTCCTGGATCAGTTCCATGGCACTATCCAGACGTCGGCCCGTCGCAATTCCAAAACCAATATGATCATTCGCACGGATGAGTTCGATGAACTCCTGCAATGCCTCGTCATCTCCCGTCAGTGTATTGTCCAGATCGGTGATAATCAACCGGTCAAATTCGGGAAGACGACGCGAGGTCGATTTGTCGGCCAGCACGGGGGCGGGAGAGTGCTCCAGGATATCCTGCAGGTCCCGCAAGTAACGCTGTGCGTGATTATTCCAGGAGTAATGTTCACGGGTGCCTGCGATCCCGTTGGTGGACCAGTCAGACCACTGTTCTGGCTCGGTGAGGACACGGAGCAGAGCGTGTTCGATGGCCTCTTTATCGAGAGGATCGACGAGCAGACCGTTCTGACAATTGGCGATAATGTCCCGCGGACCGCCATCGTTGGTGGCGACGACAGGCAACCCTGTGGCACCGGCTTCGAGCAGTGTGAGTCCGAAAGGTTCTGTCAGGGCGGGATTGATGAAGACCCCCTTCAGAGACGTAGCGAGTCGGTAGAGTTCGGGGACATCACTCGGCGTATGGGTTTTGGGGTATGCAACCTTCCCATACAGGTTATAGCGGTCGACCAGGTAGAGCACGCGGTTGATGATGGTCCGCTGCGATTTGGGTAGATCGCGGAGGTCATCGCGGGTTCCCATGACCATGACGAGGTTGGCTTTCTCCTGCAGCTGTTCGCTTTCGCCATAAACCTTGACCAGCATTTCCAGGTTCTTGCGTTCATCCGGCCGCGCCATGGTAAGGATCATTGGCTTGTCCGGCTCGCGCAGGAATGGTTTCAGTTCTTCGGCGAACGCAGGTGTTTTCCAGTCGGGTTTCGCAGGAGAAAATGACGAGAGATCCACGCCGGGAGGGATAACTTCCATCCGGGCGGGTTCATAGTGGTCGTAGAGTTCGTATTGCTGTTGGACTTCCTGGTTCGTGCTGGTGACTACCATGGAAGCGGTTTCCAATGCGAGTTCTTCCGCTTCGATGCGTGCGGTGAACTTGTAGCGGCTTTCCAGTTTATCCATTGATTCCGGATCGGTTTTCCCCAGTGAGAGCCGCTGGCGTTTGACCCGTCCCAGTGAGTGTCCAGTAAAGACGTAAGGAATATGGAGCAGTCGGGCCAACTGGGCTCCCGCAACGCCGGCGTCGGCGTAATGGCCATGAATGATGTCAGGCAGTCCCGTGCGACGGAAGTGTTGCAGTGTCTGGTCGATAAACAGCTCCAGGTAAGGCCAGAGCGATTCTTTTCGCAGGTAACGTTTGGGGCCGAACGGGATGCGGACGATCTTTGCGTTTTCTGAGATTGGTTCTTCAACCTGCGCGTAAGCGTCATCGACTTTGGGGTCGATGATCTGGCGGGTGAGTACCTCGACTTCTTTGACGCGCGAATGAGCGGCGAGTTCTTTGGCCAGTTCCAGCACGTATTTGACTTGGCCGCCGGTATCTGCATCGCGGCCCAGTTCGGGGTCGTGTGCCCGAATCAAACCGTGCAGACTGATGAGCGTGATTTTCAGATCACCACGCCTAGCAGAGGCAATGCCTGCCCCACGGGGATCAACGACTGCGTCTGAAAAGGGTTCATTTAATACGTTATGGCTCATTGAGTTCATCCTGTTAAATTCTGTTCCTGAGTTGGGGGCCCGCTGCGATGTCGCAATCCTGAATAACGGGAGTGATGGTAAGAGGTTCGCGTGAAAGCATGTCGGAGGGAGCGCGGCGAAAAAGTCGTTCGCCGATTTTGAATAACGTCAAAGTCGGCTCTGTTGAGTGGAGATATCAGTCGAGCAGGTCCGGTCGCTGAGCGATCACATTGGTCGCCAGCCAACCACTCGGGGCAATCTCCTGCTGGGGCAAGTCCAATCAAAACGGGTTTGTTAATTGCTTTCTCCTGAATGGTCATCCTGAGTCCAATGTAGTGGGAATTAACTATGCAAAGGGCATGCCGAACCGGGGGGTAGAGAACTGGCAGTGATGAGACATGTCTGGCTCAATATAAGTGACACGGTTGTCTCATATGTGTGCGTGATGATATAATGGGAAATGCGTGTCGCATTTGGGAGTGAGAAATCGACCGTCGGTTTCTCAGGAAATTCAGCCTCGTGCTCGCTGAATTCACCTCAAAGAGCGGCCGGGAGGTGTCTCATGGAAAAACCTTTGCTCGTCTGTACGTTATCGAAACGTCAGGCCAGGACAGCCCTGGAGTCTGAAGGCTGCGATCTACTGGTGGTCTCCTCTGCCGAGCAGATTCTCTCGACGGAATTCCCTCGCTCGCCCCGTCTGTTTGTGATGACTGCGACTACAGAGAACCTGGAAGAAGTTCTGGGCGTCATCAGCGTCTTACGCAATCAATGGCCACTGACGGACATTCTTATCTGGGCACCGGGCATCGAGAATGAACAGGTGCGGATTCTGTTTCAGTCAGGCGTGAGGGATGTATGTCTGTCTCAGTCCGCGGAGCAACTGCAGCAGTTGGTCAAAGAGACGCTCGAGAATCAGCAGTTCCTGCCCCGCATGCACGATCTGAGTCCTCAGCGGAAGAAAGGGGCTCGTTTTGAATCGATGCTCAGTCGCAGCCTGGCGATGTGGGATCTGTTCGAACTCTGCACGCGTGTGGCACCGACGGATGCGACCGTATTGATCGTGGGAGAAACAGGGACCGGTAAGGAACTGCTGGCGCGGGCTGTGCATCGTCGCTCGGGAAGATCGGGGCGTTTTGTCGCTGCGAATTGTGCGAGTATTCCTGCAGAACTGATCAACTCCGAACTGTTCGGTCATGAGAAAGGAGCCTTCACCGGTGCGGAACGGGCCAAGAAAGGTCTGGTGATGCATGCGAACGGCGGGACACTGTTTCTGGATGAAATTGGCGATATGCCCCCGGAAGCACAGCTGTGCCTGCTGCGGATGCTACAGGAAAAACGGATTCGGCCCGTGGGCAGTCAGTCTGAAGTTGAGATCGATGTGCGGATCGTGGCGGCGACGAATGTGCTGCTGGATGAAGCGGTTCGGGAGGGACGATTTCGCGAGGATCTCTTTTACCGACTCGATGTGATCCGCGTGAATGTGCCGCCACTGCGTCAGCGTCCGGAAGATATCTTTCTATTGTTCGGCCATTTCACCAAACGTCTGGCGCGGCATTACGGGTTGGAGCCGCCGGTCTTCACGGACAGCTTTCTGGATGCCCTGCTCGACTACGAATGGCCGGGTAATGTGCGACAGCTGGAAAATTTCAGTGAGCGGCTGGTACTGGCCCGGTTCCCCTCGGCTCTGACAGCACGGGATTTTGCCAGGCTGCGAAGTACCAATCTGGCAGAGACCGGGCAGACGCTGGAGCATAAGCAGCAGGCGGTCTGGCGGAAGAGCATTGATGCGTCGCGGACGCTGCAGGAGAATCTGGAGCCCGTGATTGAGCAGCTGGAACGCGAGTACCTTCGGGCAAAGCTCAAGCAGAATTCCGGGCGGGTGGCGGAAACCGCCGACGCCGCGGGGATCAGCAGGCGGACCCTCTTGCGCAAGATGAAACAGTATGGAATCGAGAAGCAGGATTTCAAAGACTGACAGTTCGGGAATTTTAAGCTGACCGGGCAACCCGCAGATTGTATTTCCTCCCCCCTCTGATTAGAGTAATTACTAAACAAGGTTATTGAATCGGCTGAGAGTCAAATCCAGCCTGGTTGTCAGCGTCATTATATCAAGAAGGAATGATCGATGAATTTAAAGTCACTCTGCAAAAGTGGTCTGTTTTCCCTGCTGGTTCTGGCTGTCATGGGAACTGCTGCCGTGAATGCAGGCGAAAAGAAGTCCGACAAGAAAATGAATCAGCCTCCGGAAGGCTTTATCGCCCTGTTTAACGGTAAAGATCTGTCCGGCTGGATCGGCATGAATTATCACATCGTCAAAGGGAAAAGCCCGATGGCCGTGAAGAAGATGTCGGAAAAAGAGCGGGAAGAACTGCTCAAAAAGAACTGGGAAGACGTACTGGAACACTGGTCCGTGGAAGATGGGGAACTGGTGAATGACGGTCATGGCGTCTATCTGACAACAGCGGAAGACTTTGGTGACTTCGAACTGCTGCTTGATTACAAGACCGTAGCGAAAGCAGACAGCGGTATCTACTTACGTGGTGTGCCCCAGGTGCAGATCTGGGATACGACCGAAGAAGGTGGTAAATGGGATCGGAAGGCGAACCTGGGTTCCGGTGGTCTGTTCAATAACAAAGGGGAAGGCAAGTATCCGCTGGTACACGCCGATAAACCCTTTGGTGAGTGGAATCACTTCCGAATCATCATGAAGGGGGATAAGGTTACGGTCTACTTCAATGACAAACTCGTTGTAGACAACAAAAAGATGGATAATTATTATGAGAAGGACCAGCCGATCTATGAGACGGGGCCGATTCAGCTTCAAACTCATGGCGGTGAAATCCGTTTCAGAAATGTCTTTCTGAAAAAGCTGTAAACCGTACAAAACAGAATTCGGAATCAGCTGTCCCCCAGGTGCGGGACAGCTGAGATCCGGGGGCTGTTTTTGATATAAAATTCAGGGAGGAGTTAAGGAATGGTTTCCTGCACGCACCGCTTATTTGTGACCGGCCTGATTTTATGGCTGCTGGTCGGCTGCACCAAAACGACTCCCGTTGAAGAAATCTCTGTCCAGTCCAGCGGCGTCTCTCTGAGTGATTCTGACGTTCCCGATCTGTCGGATGTCTGGCCAGGCTGGCGCGGACCGGAACGAAATGGACACGCCCCGGACCAGGACCTGCCCGTCCAGTGGAACGCATCCAGGAATGTAGTCTGGCGTACTGATATTCCCGGACGCGGACACAGCTCTCCCATCGTGGTTGGCGACCAGGTGATGCTGGCTACCGCCGATGATGCGGATCAGGAGCAGATGGTGATCGCCTATAACCGCAAGGATGGCACCGTGCTTTGGGAAACCGTCGTGCATCAAGGGGGCTTCCCCTCTGACGGGGAACTGCATAAAAAAGGAACCAATGCGAACGGAAGTTTGCTCTGCGACGGCGAGCGGATCTTTGCTGCCTTTCTGAATTCAGGAAAAGTCATCGCGACCGCACTGGATCTAGAGGGGAAGCAACTCTGGCAGCAGGAACTGGGGGCCTTTAATTCCAAGTTTGGATACGCGCCATCTCCCCTGCTCTATAAATCATTTGTAATCATTGCCGCCGACAACCGGGGGGGCGGATACATTGCTGCTCTGGATCGACAGACGGGCAAAATTGCCTGGCGGGTCGCACGACCGGCGGTGAGTACCTATTCCAGCCCAATCGTAGCGCACGTGGGAGGTCGGGATCAACTCTTGATCAGCGGCTGTGACCGAGTGGCCAGCTATGACCCGGCTACGGGAAAGGAAAACTGGAGCACCCCTTGTCTGGCAGAAGCAACCTGCGGGACGATTGTGACTGCCGACGACAAAATCTTTGCCAGTGGTGGTTATCCCAAGCGGGAAACGGTGGGGCTCTCGGCGGAGGGGAAACTGCTCTGGACGGATAAGACCAAAGTCTATGAGCCTTCCCTGCTGGCAGACGGTAAATATGTGTACGGCGTGACCGATGACGGGATTGCCTACTGCTGGTCGGCCGGATCGGGAGAGGTCATGTGGCGGAACCGACTGCGGGGGTCCTTCAGTGCGTCACCGATTTTGTGCAACGGGCTGATCTATGTCTCGAATCTGTCGGGGGAGACGTTTATCTTCAAAGCGACTCCTGACGGATATGAAGAGGTCGGCTTCAACAAGATTGGTGATGACTGCTACGCGAGTCCCGCGGTGGCGGATGGCGAACTGTTCCTGAGGATCGGTAAAGAACAGGGAGGCAAACGACAGGAGCAACTGGTCTGTCTGGCTAAGATGTCTGAATCCAAAGCTGCCGAAACCGACCAGGCCAGGTAAACCTCGGACTGACGAAACTGAATCTGACCAATTTATTTCTGATTCGGTTTCGTTTCCGGCAGTTTTTTGAAATGCTGTTCTGCTCTTGGAAGTTGGTGTGCCCAGTCAGGGCTGAGAAATTCGCGGATGCGTTTCTGATCGCGGGTGAGAAATGCACCGTGCTTCTGCGTGGTCCAGTAAGCGTAAAACTCGGTGTGAAGCCGGGGATCATCAATGCTGAATTCCCCCTGCTTTTCCCGAGCCTGCAGCCAGCGGTACATGCCGTCGAATGCTTCGATGCCGGCCTGTTGCCAGAGAATTCTTCCTTTGCCGTAAGTCAGATAAATATGTCGCTGGAATTTCCAGCGGTCGAGCATGAAACGGGCAAAGGTGCGGCAGGGCATGTCCAGACAAGCCCGGAGTTCGGTCTGCTGTTCCTGTAGTTTCAGCTTCTCTGATGATACGAGCTGTTCTGTTCTGAGTTGCTTTTCAATCGTCAGCAGTTGCTGACGGATCATGTTCTTCTCTTTGTCATCCAGCCGACGGATCTGCTGGTCGCGACAGAAAAAAGACGCCGCGTACGAGATTTCCTTTTCGGTGGGAACAAGTGACTTCCGACGGTCACTGATGTATTGTTCTTTGACAGGCTGCGCGAACAACCGAAAGAGTTCTTCGCGTTGTGTTACATTCTTGCCGGTGCGAAGCTGGTCTCGATAGACGGCGCGGCCCATCACGGTACCAATCTGCTCATGTCCCGGGTTCTTAGGGTCTTGAGATGCGGTCGTGAAAGACTGGCAGACAAAGAGAATATACAGGCAACAGACGGAGACGATGCTCCCCCTGGATAAAAAGGAATTCATTACAGGCCCTCGGAAAGAATCTAAATTCAGTGATACTAAACCGATAGAAGCATTCTAACCGCGGATCTCTGTAACACTAGTAGAATTCTTCTATTTATGGCGTTTCACACTCAATTCGCGCTTCCAGTTGAGTTTTTTCTCAATGGCGGAGATCATCATGCCGGCGATGTCTTTACCGGTGGCTGCTTCAATACCTTCGAGTCCAGGCGAAGAATTAACTTCGAGCAGCAGTGGACCATGTTTGGAACGAATGATATCGACGCCGGCAATCATCAGGCCGAGCGCTTTCGATGCTTTCACCGCCAGCTTACGTTCGGTCGGTGTGATCTTAATGATGGATGCAGTCCCCCCCTGGTGAATGTTCGCCCGGAATTCTCCCGGGGCTGCTTCCCGCTGAATGGATGCGACGACCTTGCCGTCGATGACGAAACAGCGAAGGTCCTTCCCTTCGGCTTCTTTGATAAACTCCTGCACGAGCAGGTTGGCACGCAGCGCTTTGAATGCATTGATCACACTTTCGGCAGCTTTGCGGGTTTCCGCGAGCACGACGCCGCGTCCCTGCGAGCCTTCCAGCAGCTTGACGATCAATGGAGCGCCTCCCACCATTTCAATCAAGTCGTTGGTATCGATGGGAGAATTTGCAAAGCCGGTCGTGGGGATGTTGATTCCGCTCTTGAGCATCAACTGCAGTGAATACAGCTTGTCGCGGGACTGGGTGATGGCGACAGACGTATTCACCGTCAGAACGTTCATACTCTCGAACTGACGGGCCAGCGCACAGCCGTAATAGGTGATGCTGGGACGGATGCGGGTAATGACGGCATCCAGGTCGTCGAGAATGGTGCCACCCCGGTAGTGAGCCTCAGGTTCGACCGCGTCGAGTTTCATGTAGCACTGTTTGATATCCAGAAACTCCATCTCATGCCCCCGCTCTTCTCCCGCTTCGAGAATCCGCTGGTTGCTGTAGAGTTCCTGGTTACTGGCGAGCACCGCGATTTTGAGTCCGCTACGGGTCTGTTCCCGCTTGCCATAATGTTTGTTCAACGTGTCACTGGTGACCTGCCCCTGACAGAAGCTGAGGGCGGGATCAACCAGCATCCGCCCGCTCATCGCTTCGCGTCCCAACAGCATGCGATAACCCATGGAATCCCGATTGGCGAGCGTGAGTTCAATTTCCCAGGCCTGATCGCCCATCTTGAGTGTCGCCAGAATGACGTAGCGGGTTTCCGAAATCCCACTGGAACTTTTCACCACGCGCTTGTCGACGATGGGACGTTCGCAGCGGACCACGGTGCGACGGTTATTCTGAAGGGGATGGACTTCAAAACTGACCCAGGTTTCCCCCTGGCGGCGGAACTTCTGAACGTTGAAGGCGTGGATGGAAGATGTTTTGGCTCCGGAGTCCACACGGGCTTTGATGGAGGGGATCCCCAGGTCGGGGAAAGCGCACCATTCTTCACAGCCGATAATCTGTTTGTTTTTCTCATCTTTCATGATGGGGAGTGTCGTTTCTATTTCGAACCTGCCAGGCAGGGTTGGTTTAAAAATTCGAGCAGGAGTCAGAGGGAATAGTGGTAGACGAAATACTGTTCATCCCGCTTCCAGCCTGCGGTCTGATACAGGGCCTGTGCGGTTTCGTTCGTCATTTCTGTGGACAGGGTCAGCCGGACCGCCTGGAGTTGCCGGGCATACGCGATGGCAGCTGAGAGCAATTCTGCTCCCACCCCCTGCCGGCGACCTTCCGGGGCGACAAACAGATCATTTAAGATGAACGTCCGGGCCAGCGAGATCGAGGAAAAGCCGGGATACAACTGGGTAAATCCGACGGGCGTGTCTCCCTGATACGCGATGAACAGGACCGATTCGCCATGGTTAAAGCGGTCTGAAAGAAAGTCGCGTGCCGCCTGTGGATCACTTTGTTGCTTGTAGAACTGGCGGTAGCTGTCAAACAGCGGTACGAGATCATCCAGATCTGTGAGAACGGCTTGTCTGACGGTGATCGAATTCATAATGCAGGCCACAAGGTTGAACGCGATAGGGTGGGAGTCACTATGCGTAAAATAGTCACTCTCGGCAGCTGTGTCCACAACACGTCTGTTAGTTTTCCGTGTTTGACGCAGTTCGAGAGCTTCCTGGCTGGGTAACCAGCTGTCACTACTGGAGGCGGATTCCCTGTGGACGGACCGGGATGGTCACTTTCCGCTTTCTCAAGTGTGAAAAACAGATGAAGCGGGGGCGAAATGAAATCATCCCCTCACCAATGCTGTCTCGGAGAGGGGATGATTCAAAGGGCGCGACGCGGCTCTGTTAAGCGGGCCACGGTGTTATTTTTCAGGTGTACCAATACAGAATAGTTCGGTGCCGGTACGAATCAGCAGGGCCTGGTCGACGGCTGCGGTTCCATAAACGGCGATGGGACCTGCTTCCGCGTATTCGGACTTAGGCTTAGCCTGCTGTCCTGGAGCGGTGTTGGATTTCTCAGCATCTGCAGAGTCTGCCAGGAGGGCATTGGACGCGATGAGTTTAAACTCCGGTCCGGGGGCGATGACGTCAGTAATGCCTTTTTTGGTGAAGAAATAGATCTGGTCGCCGGCGGCCAGGGGCGAACTCCAGCAGGGACCGGAGAGCCTTTGGGCGTAGTTCTGTTTGCCGGTCTTGAGATCGAGACAGAAGACCACGCCGACCTTATTGATGAAATAAGCGCAGCCCTCATACGCCAGCGGAGTACAGTAATAGGAGACGGCCTTTTCTGCTTTCCAGAGCACTTCGTATCCCGGTTTCCCGTCCTTCGTTACAAGTCGGAGGCAGCAGTTGGAATCGCTGGCATTCGCGCCTCCCGGGTTGCGGCGGTCGGTGGACGCTCCAATGAGTACGTAATCTTCAAAGACTGACGCAGACGGAATTGTATTGCCACTGATGCCCGACATGGTCCAGAGCAGTTTGCCGGTCAAACCCTGGTAGCCTTTTACAGTACCGCGGGCACTGACAATGATTTCCGGCGTACCAGCACGATCGGCAACGACGGGAGAAGTCCAGGCGACTCCTTCCTCTCGATCGGTCTTCCAGTTCGTTTCTCCGGTTTTCTTGTTGAGAGACAACAGGTAGGAGGGGCCATCGTGGGCAGTCAGCACGAACAGTTGATCGGCTGTCTGTGCTACTGAGTTTCCGATACCGTGGTTGCTGACGAATGCACCGTAATCTTTCACGAGCGAACGATGCCAGAGTGGTGAGCCATCGTGCCTGCAGGCGAAGACATCACCACTTTCATAGAACGCATAGATCCCCTGCCCGTCAACTGCGGGAGTCGGTGCGGCTCGGGAGACCATGGAAGATGATTTCCTGGTCTGGCTGGCTTTGAACTCTTTCGTCCAGTTCAATTTACCCGAGGTGAGATCATACGAGTGCAGCAGGCAGGTTTCCTGTTGTGGACCTTCGATGGATGTAACGAAGACCTGGTTTTTCCAGATTACAGGCGAAGACTGACCATAGCCGGGGACTGCCTGCTTCCAGCGAATTCCCTGGTCGGCAGACCATTTCAGTGGGAGATCGCGGGCTGAGGAAATGTTAGAGCCTGTGCCGCGAAAACCGGTCCAGGTATCAGAGGCATTCGCAGTCGTGATGGTGGACAGCAGGCAGACTGCCAGCAAAATTCGAGTCGATTTATAATTCCTGGGCACAGCTGGGTTCCTTGAGATGTGGGGGTTCCGGAGGCGCTACCAGATCTGCCAGTGACGTCTGATGCAGGGTGGTTTCCAGCATGGAAAAGGAGTTCAGCAGATGCTGGTGTAGCTGGCTGATCTCGGTCGAAACAGAGTCTGTGTGGGAAAGCGTCTCTCTGAGAGAGGTGGTATTCACGGCATTAATGATATCAAGCAGGCTGGTTTCACCGGGATCACGAAGCAGCGTGTATCCGCCGTTATGGCCGCGCTGCGAGCGGATGAGCCCGGTCCGGTTGAGTTCGAGCATGATTTTGGGCAGGTAGGCGTGCGGGACCTGGGTGACTTCAAACAGCTGATCGCGGGTCATATAGTCCGGATAACGAAACGCCAGACAGGTCATTGCTCTGAGAGCATACTCTTCGGTTTGAGAAATCATATTCATGGTGATCAGGACTCAATGGCGTATCTGTCGAGGAGGCTTCGGCAGGCGATTTCTAACGAACGGGCCTCTCTCTGATTGTGTGGGGGATTGCAGTTGCAGCAGTTTGTTCCGGCAGATGTCGTAACGCATCTGGTCATTCGCATCTTGAAAAATGGCCATGAGCCTTTCCAGGCAGCTGCTACAGTGGATCTGCTGTAATTCTGAGCGACTGATCTGTTTGACAACGCGGTAGGCTTCGTCGAACTGTCCCATGTGTTCGAGGAGGTTACTGAGTGCGAGTCTGTAATGTCGGTTCTCCGGATCCAGACTGACTGCCTTGCGGAGAATGCTGGCAACCTGTCGTTGCGGGTAACCGAGCTGATTCATAAAGTGGGCCATCCCCAGCCAGGAATCGGCCTGATCCGGATCGCGGCGGACTGCTTTGCGGCAGGCCTGCAGCGCCAGATGTTTCATCTCGGAGTGTCGTCCCAGGTAGGTCGAGAGTGCGGGCAGCAGCCGATCCGGAATATCTTCTCGCTGTAAGAGGATCGTGAATACCGACTGGGCCAGAGCGGTTTTACCGGTTTCCAGGTAGTTCTTAGCCAGAACGTATTGCCCGGAAGCCGACAGCGGGATGAGTGTTGTGGCCGTTTCGAGTGAATGGATTGAGGTGTTGTGCCAGCTGAGCGAGTCTTCAATCAGTCCTTTGAGTTCCCAGGCTTTTCCGGCATCGGGATCAACGGCGTGCAACTGAGTGATCTGGTCCAGAGCCTGGTAATGCAGTCCCTGCCGAAACAGATCAATGGCGCCCTGAAGCGTTTGCTGTGTTTCCATAGTCATCCTCTCTGAAGGAAATCGTCAGGTTTCACCTGAAAAAGAGGAGAGACAAGAGTTCCCGGAATGGGGCGTATCCAGAACAGAACTCTTGTCTCTTCAAGCGGAAAACTTGACTTTAATTCAACTGAATCTGCTCGATCGTTTTGAGGTGTCCTTTGCGTGAAGCGCCTCCGATGGCGAGCAGACCACCGTTCCTGTCAGGGAGCAGACGATGGAAGAAACGGGGTGTGGCCAGTGAGCCCACCTGCTTCCATTGGTTGTTCTTCAGATCCAACTGGAAAACGCCGCCATCCATACCGCTGAAGTAGAGCTGGCCACCCAGACTCCAGGCGGTGGTACCAAAGCCGTTCATGGTACTGCCGGGCAGTTCCGGTCCTTTGGACCATTTGCCGGTCTGGGTGTCGTAGACATCGACTTCGTGGCTGATATCGCCATCAGCATCGATGCCTCCCATAGCGTAGATTTTCCCTTCGTGGGCAGCAGCGGAGAGAGCCCGACGCTGGAAGGGTTGCTTAATGGTTTTCCATGCGGGTTTGTCTGCAGCAGCATCGAAGACCAGCATATTCTCCTGCCAGATCGATTCATCCCCTTTTCGCATCTGCCAGCCACCCACAACGTAAAGCTGGTCTCCCAGGAAGACTGCGTCATGTGAAGAGCGTCCGTTGGGCATCGCGGTGACTGGTTCCCAGCTGTTTTTGCCGGGCTCAAAGCGTTCCACACTGGGCAGCGATTCCATCAGGGATTCTTCCCCCTTTTTGTTCGTGACCGACAGGCCACCGACCCGGTAGACACTTTCTCCGTGAGGTGCCATGGCCAGGCCCTGTAAGGGAGTTTTGAGCGGCAGCGTTTCCCAGTTTTTGGGCTGCTTGAGGTTGAGCCGCTGAAAGTTCTGCGAGAGGTTGTCAGCGCTGTGCTGATGGGCGCGTCCGGTGTGCCCGGAATAGACGTAGAGGTAATCTCCACTGACGGCGGCACCGAAACTGGAAATGGCATCGGGTAGCTGAGGATATTTGCTGTCGACAGCGGTCGTTTCCGTTTTTTCGGCTACGGGCACGTAAGGGAGCGTCAGTGTGGAGTAGTGACGGATGCTGTCGTACTTGTCCCCTTTATGTTCGCCTGCTTTTTCTTCCACGTGTTTGGCGCGGATCGAATACAGGCCTTTGCTGAGTTTGAACTGGTACTGACCCTGGTCGTTGGTGCTGGCGGTGACCGTTTCGCTGGTGGTTTCAGGACCGATGACTTTGACCTCTGCACCAGCCAGCGGTTTACCGTTCAGGTTGACCTGCAGGATGACTTCTTCCCCTTTGAGAGTGGGGATGATTTCCAGGGGCAGCTGTTCGGTGCAGGTGATCTTATTCCAGACCTGCTGACTTTTCTGCGGGAAGGTCTTGGCGTAGTACTTGAGCAGGAAGTTGCTCTCGCCGCGCGTGATCACGCCATAGGTGTGATTCAGCCCATAAGCGGCTTTACCGGCGCCTTTGGGTTCGGGAGTGATAAACAGCGAGTCATCGCCGGCTGTCAGGGAGTAGGTCTGCAGTTTGCCTTTCTGCTGTTTCTCCCAGACTTTGATGCTGGTGAGTCGTTTCAGCAGATCGGGATCATCGGGTTCGGCGACCTCACCAAAGTAGAGCTGTACTTTGGCAGCGTTATTCTTGCCTTCGGCCTGGGGAAGCAGCCAGAGGAAATGGGCGTATGCCTGGTTTGTCGCGACGACTGCCAGCAGGCAGAGCATGGCGGCGGAGAATTTGAGTCTTTTCATTTCAATTTACTTTCAAAAGGCGAGTAGCTGATTAGAAATCATCTCAGTTAGTTTGTGAGAGTGCAGAGTCGGTCAGCAGGCGGTGATTTGTCAGCTTGATGGAACCGACGTTGCGTTCGAATTTTTCGCCACATTCTACGGTCAGCATAGTTGTGGGCAGGTCGAACTTGCCGACCCGGGTGAAGGCAAACGTATTGCTGCGGTTGGACAGAATTTCGCCTGTCTGGGGATTGCGATAAGTCACGGAGGTGACCTGCGGGAGGGTTTCATTTTCTTTGGTCCGCAGAACGTCCAGCGTGGAAATCGTAAACCACGATTTATCAGAGCGGCGATGGACTTCTGTCATGACATCCCCCTGCAGGCGAAACGAAACGTTCTTGCCGTCAATGTTGACCAGGCGACCGAGTGGATGATCGACTTCCTGATCAGCGAACGTGGCGGGGATTGGTTTCTGCTGACGGTATTTCCGATGTCCAATCACGGATTGCAGCTTGGGCAGACTCCACTCGGAAAGTGACTCGTCCTGCAGCGTCAGCTTGATTTTGAACTGATTGTCTGCGACGAGTTTCCCGGTGGTGCACTTCCCATTGTAGCAGACGGTGACATCTGCCGTAAAACCGGGAAAGTCACGCCAGGTCGCCCGGGCTTCTCTGACCTTCTGGTACATCTTGGTCGCGGCTGCTTTTTCCTGCTGGGAATCGGTCGATTCCTGTTCCCGGGCAGGCGTCCATTCCATGGTGGCAGAGAGCGCCAGCAAAACGATCAGGCCAGCCAGGCCCCATTGTTTGAGCTCTCGCGTGATTCTTTGGCGAAACGGCATCGGATGTCTCCATCGTTATGAAGTAAGTAGGTTCGCGTTGGCGGAAAGTGGGGATTGAAGTCAAACTTCAAACAGGTTTATTTCTTAGCAGTCGATGTCAGGGCAAAGATAAAATCGTTGTCTTGCTCTGCACTGATGGACTTGGTCAATTTGCTCTGTTTGTTGTATTGCGGAGGGACTTTGACAACTTCGATTCTTTTAATACCTTCTGCTTTCAAACGTTTGAAAGCCTCTTCATCATCCTCGGGAAAGCCGCCGTCATCAGTGGAGATGATCTCAATCCGATTGGTGCCTACAACGGGTCCGAAATCAACAGGTACATTGAAAATTCCCTCGCGAATTGAGGCTGAAGCCTGGGGGCCTTCGTTTTCACCATCCGGAATAAAGCGGATAACACCTTGGGAGAGCGGATCGCCATCCAGGGTCACGATCCCCCGCACCGCAGCACGGGGGTATTCGTTAGAAGATCCACAGCCTGTCAAAGCAGACAGAACCAGGCAGAAGCACAAAGAGATTGATACTTGTTTAGAATTCACCGATCACCTCCCCGCCATTTCGGGTTGCCAGGGCATCCAGCAGGTCGGCATCAATGTTTTCGGAGATGAAGTGTACTGAGCCATCGACAAAGACGAACTGTACGCCACCGACGTGGTCGCTGCGGAATGATTTTCTCCAGTTACTGTCAAAGACAGAGTCGTTAGCAACATCGTGAGGATTAAAGTCTGCAGCCGTGAAGCAGACGGTTGATCCCGGGTAGGGATTAGCCCAGTAAGTGAATCCGTAACGAGTCTGACCATTACAACTGGAACTGGCACTGGTGAATTTATAGTCCGGCAGGTTGTAAGCGGTTTCTCCGATTAACAGTGTCGTGGAGGTACCATCGGTGATGTCCCGGAATCGAATTTTACCGGCGGTGCTGCCTGTGTATACGATGGCACCATTCTGTGCTGGAACCGGATCGCCAACGTGGCTCCAGTAAATATTGTAGTCTTCTGTCCCTCCACAGACCGCATAGTGTCCGGGAGCACGGCCATTATCATCTGAACAACTGGGGACAGCGCGACGCATCGGCGATGTGGGGCACATATAAAACGGTAGCTTCTGTGAAGTGACCGTCACGTTGTAAGGGTCTGAGTTATTCAGATCAAAATTGTAAAGGTTATATGCGTTCGACTGATCGATGAAGGGGAGGATCGAAACAAAGAGACTACCTCCACTTGTGATGGAGTCGGAATTACCGCAGTTAGCATTGGGGAGAGTAGTGTAGACGTCGGCATAGTTGTGAACGGCCAGGCCGATCTGTTTGAGGTTGTTTTTGCATTGGGTCCGGCGGGCGGCTTCACGGGCCTGCTGGACGGCGGGGAGTAGCAGTGCGATCAGGATCGCGATAATAGCGATCACGACCAGCAATTCGATGAGAGTGAAACCACGAGGGGTGCGACGGCGGGTTAGCATGACGTCTCCTTGAAAAAGCAGAACTGAACCAGAGTGATGAAGATTGAACCGATCCGACGGATCAGCTCAACGCCCGACTGTTCTGGCTGGCTGGCTACTCATGCAGAAGCGTCATGTTCGCTGGCTGGCTGAATGAAATTGAAACTCAATCTCAATAGGAGAATGGTATAATCGCCTCCCCTGCACTGCAAGAATTTAGACAGCGAATTTTGTGAAAATTAATAAAATCAAAATGATGTGTATTAAGTGTCTATTGTGTAGTCACTTAAGAGTTGTGGCTTGTTTTGGTGATGGACAGAAAGCGGGCGTAAAAGAGACGCCGAGAGAAAAATAGGAGAGGATGGTCGAGTATTAGTCTTGAGATTCATTCTCATATTCAGCGATCGATTCCAGGAACGGAGCCCCGAAATCATCGCATTTTTTCTGACCCACGCCCCAGATTTCGAGGAATTGTGCCGTGGTTGCCGGTTTATGGCGGGCCAGTTCTCGCAGTGTGGCGTCGCCGAAGACCATGTAGGGCTGAATCCCTTTATCGCCGGCGATCTGCTTCCGCAGTTCGCGGAGCACTTCAAACAGCCCTTTATCGACCCCCTTCCAGTTCAGGTTGTCGAACTTGTCGCGGGAACGCTGTGACTTTTCAGCCTGGCTGTCCTGTGTCGTCTGCATGAGCTGTGGTGTCGCTTCCCCTTTGAGGAGTTGCCAGCCGGTCTTCGTGATTCGCAGCTGCTGGTACTCAGCGGTCTTGGTCAGGAATCCCTGGGTCACCAGCTGGTTGAGCCAGCTGCGGATTGTCGTCAGGCTTTCCCCTTTCAACAGACCGTAGGTACTCAACTGGTCGTGTCCGTTATTGAGTACTTTTTTGTCTTTGGAACCTTTCAAGACTGCTGCGGTATAGGATGCTCCAAAATTCTGATCCTGACGATAGACCGAGGAGAGGATTTTCTGTCCGATCACCTGGGCGTCGTCGACCTGCTTGAATTCTCCCCGGCAGAGATCGCAGGCCGTTTCGCAGTCCTCTTCCAGGTCCTGACCAAAGTGCCGCATCAGGTAGCGGTGCCGACAGTCGAACGCGTGACAGTAGTTCTGCATCGCCTGCAGTGATTCAAAGGCGCTCGCTTTGGATTCGTCAGGCTGATCTTCGAGGATCCGTTGCCAGATCATCGCATCCTGCTCGGAATAGAGCAGCACGCACTCGGCTTCGAGTCCGTCCCGCCCTGCCCGACCGCTTTCCTGTTGATAATTTTCCAGTGACTTGGGCAGGCCTGCATGAATTACATAGCGGACGTTAGGCTTGTCGATGCCCATGCCGAACGCGATAGTGGCGACGATCACATCGATCTGATCTTGTATGAAGGCTTCCTGGTTGCCTGCACGTTCTGCATCGGGCAATCCTGCGTGATAGGGGCGTGTTTCGTAGCCAGCGTCGTTGAGCGACTCACTCAGCGATTCCACATCGGCCCGGGAGATACAGTAAATTACACCGGGTTCATCCGGGTGGCGGTCGATGACCTCGCAGACCTGCGAGAAGCGATTGCTCCGGCGGGCGACGGTGTAACTCAGATTGGGACGATCGAACGAACCGATGAGCAGTTCCGGATCCTGCAGGCCGAGCTGACTGGCAATATCGTTGCGAACCAGTTCCGTCGCGGTGGCGGTGTAAGCGTGAATGCCGCATTGCGGAAAGATGCGTTTCAGTTCCTGCAGTTCCCGATAATGGGGGCGAAAGTCATGTCCCCACATACTCACGCAGTGTGCTTCATCGATGACGATATAAGCCAGCTTGATTTCGGCGAGCATGCTGAGCATACTCTCGAGCATGAGCCGTTCGGGCGCGACATACAGCAGCTTGATCTTGCCTGCACGCAGATCTCGAAAGACCTGCCGGGCTTCTTCCTGGTCTAGGGAACTGTTGAGACAGGCGGCGGAGATGCCACAGACGCGGAGCGCATCGACCTGGTCTTTCATCAGGGAAATCAGCGGGCTGACAACAACCGCGGTCCCTTCCATACAGAGCGCAGGAGCCTGGTAGCAGAGAGATTTCCCCCCCCCCGTCGGCAGGACGACCAGTGAATCGCGGCCTTCCAGCACCGAGGTCATCGCGGACTGCTGCAGGGGGCGAAATTCGGAATATCCCCAGTATTCGTGCAAGACATCCAGTAACGCGTCGTCCATCCCTGTTTCAGCCATGATCGTTTCCGTTATTAGTAGAGCAAAATTGCCTGTGCAGGCAGATCCCTATCGTAACGGCTGAAGCTCAAAAGCTAAAGGATGTAACGTCGCTGGAACGTCAATTCTTCTAGAGCACTTCGTGCAGTGGCTCGTAGTCGTCGACCAGGTATTGTGGACGTCCGGCGAGGTCGGGGATGGTAGTACCGTGGAAATCAATGCCCAGGTGGCGGTAGAGCGTGGCAAAGACTTCACCGAAGTGGATCGGACGGTCTGCTACTTGGGCTCCCAGACGATCGGTGGCGCCGATGACCTGACCGGTCTTGAAACCGCCTCCGGCAAGCAGGCCTGCTCCAACGGCCGGCCAGTGATCGCGGCCGCCATCTTTGTTGATCTTGGGAGTTCGTCCGAATTCGCCCCAGGCGACCACGGCGACATCGTCGGCCATGCCCCGCTCGTGCAGGTCTTCGATGAGTGTGGCCAGACCCTGGTCGAATTGTGGCAGGTGAGTGTTTTTCAGACCGCCAAAGTTGTTGCTGTGGAAATCCCAGCGACCGAAGTTCAAGGTTACGATTCGGGCACCAGCTTCCACCAGGCGGCGGGCCATCAGGAAGTGTTCCAGGTTACGCGGTGCGCCATCGCCGTAGTTTTTAGGATCGCCTTTTCCGTAGCGTTCCCGGACGGCAGGATCTTCCTGGGAAAGATCGAGGGCGTTGACCAGTCGATTGGAAGTCAGGATGTTGAACACCTGCTGGTTCATGTCATCCATCCCCTGCATCGAGCCGCTGGCATCGGCATCGCGTTTGAATTGATCGAAGGTGGCCAGCAGCTGTTTGCGATCGTTCAGTCGTGCTTCATCAATGCCATTCAGGACCATGTTCTTACGCGAAGGACCTGAAGGCCGGAAAGCGGAATGGCTCACGCCGAGGAATCCGGGAAGCCCCGGAGAGCCGTAAGGGGGATGCCCTGTATCGGGGGCGAGCCCTACGAAGGGAGGCACAGCAGGATCAGCGGAGCCTTGAATTTTGGAGACGACCGAACCGATAGACGGCCATCCGCCCGCCGGCTGGTTCCGAGTCGTACGACCGGTGTAACAGATGAATGAATCGTGAGCGCCATTGGGAGAACCATAGACCGAACGCAGGGGAATGATCTTCTCGGCGATATTACCTAAACGTGGCAGATGCTCACAGATCTGGAAGCCGGGGACGCGGGTGTCGATGGGACGGAATTCGCCGCGGATTTCCGCGGGGGCGTCCATCTTCAGGTCGTACATATCCTGATGCGAAGGTGCGCCGCACATGTAAATCATGATGACGGCTTTGTGTCGTTTACTGCTGCCTGCTGCGGATTCTGCCTGGAGAAGTTGAGGCAGACTGATGCCACCCAGTCCCAGCGCACCGATTTTCAGGATTTCCCGACGGGAAATACGATCGCAGAGCTTCTTTTCCGGTCCCCAGATAGACAGCATGAAAAATCCTTTCTCAAGGAAGGGCAGGAGTTTAGTGAGGTTATCGGGCATTGCGCCTGGCAGGAGTGATATCAATGATCAAAAAGCATTGATATATGAAATTGTAGCACTTCGCGAGGCGGAATTCCAAGCCCAAACTTCAAAACTCGGCTTTCAGATCAGGAAAAATCAGCTGAGATTCCAGACCTGGTAAACTGATCAAAGTCTGGCAATCGAGAGGCTTTTTAATCATTTCAGAAGAAATTCGTGCCCCGGGGGGACCAGTTTTTCCGTGATCGTGATTTCCGCAATATTTTCCTGCAGAATCCCCTGCTCTGACAGCTTTTTCCGGGACTGATGTGGATTGAAATCGTCAAAATTGATCAGAGGCTCTTATTAAAGAACAGGTCAATTCAATTTCTGGAAATTCTCAGAATAGTGTTCATAAAGCCAAAAAAGATTTGAATTTTAAAATCTGAGTGAGAAAATAAGGGGAAGTACTTAATTCTAAATACGTTTGAAATCGAGGGAACAGCCAGCGTTTGCTTACTGAATGAGATTCTGATCGCTTTAGTTAGGGAGATCAAAGGTGAATCCAATCAACTCTGATTTTAAGACCAGGCAAGCTTCCTCAAGTGAGTCGAGTGATTCTGAAAGTCCAGTAGAACTGGCTTCTCAACAGACTCCGTTGTTTCAACCCCCTCCCCCTACCAGCGGTGACTCTTCAAAACTGGACCGCTGGCTGATGCGGACCATGCTCGAAAAAGCCGGGAATCCGGAAGTCGAAGTGGTCTTGTGGGACGGCAGTGTCATCACTACGGCGACAACCCCCGTTTCGGTTCGCGCCCATATTCGCAATCGCAGTACATTGTACAAGCTGATATTCGATCCGAGTTTGTATTTCGGAGACGGCTATTCACTGGGAACCATCGAGGTCGAGGGGGGACTGGTCGAATTTAATGAAGCGATTGACCAGGGCACTCACAAAGTCGATACGCAGGGATTCTATCGAGACCGATTTCGCAGAAGTCTGGGCTGGTTGAAACGAAACACCATCGATGCCGCCCGGCACAACATTCACCATCACTACGATATCGGCAATGACTTCTATCAGCTCTGGCTCGACGAACAGTTGGCCTATACCTGTGCCTATTTTCCAGACCCCGACGATACACTCGAAGCGGCCCAGATCGCCAAAATGGATCATGTCTGTCGCAAAGTCGGATTAAAGCCGGGGGGCTCGGTTGTGGAAGCCGGCTGTGGCTGGGGCGCGCTGGCGATTCACATGGCGAAACATTATGGCGTGAATGTGCGTGCTTTCAATATTTCCCGCGAGCAACTTGCATATGCCCGCGAACGTGCCAGGCGCGAAGGGCTTGAAAAACAGGTTGAATTTGTCGAAGACGACTGGCGGAATATTACGGGTTCTTATGACTCGTTCGTTTCGGTTGGGATGCTGGAGCATGTCGGTTTGAAGAACTACGAAGAACTGGGACGCGTGATTGCCCGCTGTCAGCGTCCCCACGGACGTGGTCTGATTCATTCGATCGGTTGTAATTCGCCCCGGGTGCTCGACAGCTGGACGACCAAACGCATCTTCCCCGGTGCCCACGTTCCCAGTCTGAGTGAATTCATGCGGATCTTTGAGCCGCAGAAGTTTTCCGTACTCGATGTCGAAAACATCCGGCTGCATTATGCCCGGACGCTGGAGCACTGGCTGGAACGCTATGAGCAGAACATCGACCAGGTCCGCGATATGTTCGATGAAACCTTTATCCGTACCTGGCGACTTTATCTGTCGGCTTCGGTCGCTGCGTTCCGCTCCGGTTCGCTGCAGCTGTTTCAGGTGGTCTTTACGAATGGAGCCAATAACGAAATACCCTGGACCCGGGCCGGCCTGTATCAGGAGCGGGAGTCTGGTTCAGTAGAAGGATAGACCAGTGTCAGAGACAGACAGCTGTGATGTACTGATTGTGGGCGGAGGTCCGGGCGGTTCATCCTGTGCCTGGGGGCTTCGCGAGTCGGGGCTGGATGTGCTGATTCTCGACAAAGCGACATTTCCCCGGGACAAAGTCTGTGCCGGCTGGATCACCCCGGCTGTGGCAGAGCTGCTGGAACTCGATCTCAAGGATTATTCACACGGGCATGTTCTGCAGCCTATCAGTCGCTTTCGCACCGGTCTGATTGGGGGAAGCACGCTGCACACTGAGTACCCCGAAACGGTCAGCTACGGGATTCGTCGTTGCGAATTCGATCACTACCTGCTGCAGCGCTGTGGAGCCCGGGCCCGGCTGGGAGAGTCCTTTCAGTCCCTCGAACGGACAGCGGACGGCTGGCTGGTGAACGGGAATCTTTCTGCAAAAATGGTGATCGGTGCCGGAGGTCATTTCTGTCCGGTGGCGCGCGAGATCAACGACAAACATGCGGGCGATCATTCCGTGGTCCTGGCCCAGGAGACCGAAGTTCAACTCACTCCCGAACAACAGCAGCGGTGCCGCGTTCAGCCCGATACGCCGGAGCTTTATTTCTGTCGCGATTTCAAAGGCTATGCCTGGTGTTTTCTGAAGGACGGATATCTCAATGTAGGCATCGGTCGCGAAGGAGAGAAGCAACTCTCCACGGCCCGGGATGAGTTCACGGAGTACCTGGATCGGGAACAACGCGTTCCCAGGGACATCCTCGGAAAATTCAAAGGACACGCTTATCGCCTGTATGGTCTGCAGAAGCGCACAATCATTGACGACGCTCTGCTGCTGATCGGCGATGCCGCCGGCCTGGCATCACCACAAAGTGGCGAGGGAATTCGTCCGGCCATTGAATCGGGGCTGATGGCGGCAGATGTGCTGCAGAACTGTCAGCCGAATTTTGATAAAGGACAGCTACAGATCTATCAGGACCGACTGCTGGAACGATTCGGTCCCTGGCCGGATGAGCCTGCGCACAGCATGCTGCCCGATGTCTTCCGTCAGTTCCTGGGACGACAATTAATGGGAACCCAGTGGTTTACCCGCAAGGTGCTGCTGAATCGCTGGTTCCTGCAGCAGCATCTTCCCCCGCTGGTTCGCAGCTGAGACCGCGATTTAACTCAGTTGGGACCATTCAAGTTCGATACCCTGCCCGGTCAGCTTTTGCTGGAAGTCTGCCAGTTGCTGTGGCGTGTTTCTGATCTGACGTGGTGTCGAGTGACTCGACAGTGCGTGGGCACAGAGGGCGCCTGCTGCTTCGCCAATCGACCATTCCACGGGATGCAGACGATAGCAGCCGTTCGAGATATGTGTCGTTCCAATGTTTTTGCAACCCGGAATCAGGTTTTCGACACGTTCCGGAATCAACGCACCCAGTGGGACCTGGAATGGCACGCTTCCCATATCGATGTAGTTGTCACCCCCCGTACTGGGGTGCAGGTCCAGGTGATAATAACCGATGCCAACCGAGTCGGCGAAGGGCTTGGCCAGCAGCGGCTTTTGATCCTTGCCCTGCACATTGAGACGTTCGTTGTAGGTCAGGTCCTGTTCCTTGATGGTCAGCTCCGCTTTGATGCGGCGGGACTCGCGAATGTAGGGATACTTCGCCAGACCGTCTTCTGTTCCCACTATATCTTTCCGCAGACGCAGGCCTGGCCAGCCTTCTCCGCCGTCCGGGCGGGGAGCTGCGGTCTGCAGCCAGTAGAGAAGTGACAGGCTGAGCTGTTTGGCGGCATGAAGCTGTTTCTCCCGCTCTGCCGGGCTAACGTCGGTAATGTTCCCCAGCATATAGTCGTTCTGCGGCCAGTTGACGACGGTGATGTCACTGGCATACGAACCGGGAGTGAAGTTGCTGCGATCAATCATTCGGCGGTACAGCCAGAGATTGAGTGATTTCGTGCGGGGCGCAGGGCTCTCTTTTCCAGAGGGGACAAACGAGAGCGCTTTGGGTTTGAGCGTACGCGGGTGTGAGTAATCGAGTGAAAGAATCTTACCGGACCAGGCGGGTGTGAGTGGAGGCACATGGTCTTTCCAGAAATCATACATTGCAGGCCGATCGATGGTGTGGTCTTCCCCTTCCCGATGATCGATGGCAAAGCAGTGAGTGAGGGCTTGAATGTTCTGCGGATTGGCTGTTTCCGGGGCATGCGGTTCGCCGGTCTGCGCCTGCGATTCTGCACCGAGTACGTATTCCGTTTTCGTCAGCGGGAGCAGGTCCCCTTCTTCGCTGGCATCGACAAAGTAAGTGCCGTTTAGTGTGACGGGGTGACCACTGCCTGCGATCTGACATTCAACGCTTTCAATGCGGTCGCCTGTGCAGGCTGCTGACACCGGCTGAGTGTTGACGAGCAGTGTGAGCTGACCACTGCTGATCAGTGGTGCCAGCATGGACTGCAGGGCTGCGACGCCGACCTGGGGTTCATGGCAGATCCGGGAGACCGAACCGTTGCCCGGATTCAGGTTCTCCAGCTGGCGGGCTTTTTTCGTCAGCGGGTAGTGCTGTTTATAATAGTCGCGGATCAGAGCCCGGAGCTGGGCGTAGCTCTGTGTGCGTCCAAAGGACTCAATCCACTTATGCTCATCGGGGGGGACCGCCTGCTGTGAAATCTGCCCGCCGATCCAGTCGGTGGGTTCTGTCAGAATCACCGACGCGCCGTTGCGGCAAGCTGCGAGGGCGGCAGCACAGCCTCCCAGACCAGCGCCGATCACGACAACATCTGCTTTCAGTTCGCGTGGCATCGTGGCAGCGGCACTACGGGACTGCATCGCCTGCAGAAAACCAAGGCTGAAGATACCGGAACCGTAAAAGCCACACTGTTGCAGGAAACGTCGTCGATGCATGAGAATAGATTTCAGAAAACGGGTGAGATTGTCGGGGATGATTGATTAAGATAAGCGAATCACCGGTCTCACAGATAATGCGAGCTGATTTACTTTATCTTGTTTAGTATATCGGAAGCGAGACCGAACGAAAGTGAAGTTATCTGGTGAATGAATAATCGTGACAAGAAAAATGGGAGAGACTTTGATGCGGAACATCGTGTGGCTGCTGCTCATCACCTGGTGTTGTGCTCCCCGGTTGTCGCTGGCGAGTGACTGTTTCGAGATTCGTGTGATCGACGCCGCTACAAAACGGGGCATTCCGCTGGTCGAGTTGAAGACCGTCAATGAGATTCAGTATGTGACCGACAGCAATGGGATCGCTGCGGTAAATGAACCGGGACTGGTGAATCAGGAAGTCTATTTTTTCATTCGCAGTCATGGTTATGAATATCCCGCGGATGGATTCGGGTACCGGGGTAAGAAGCTGAAAGTGACATCGGGCGGGAACGCCGTTCTGGAACTGAAACGCATCAACGTGGCGGAACGGCTTTATCGCATTACGGGAGGCGGAATCTATCGGGACAGCCTGCTGACGGGGGAACCGGTGCCTTTGAAGCATCCGGTACTCAATGCGCAGGTGCTGGGATCGGACAGTGTGCAGAACACGTTATTTCAGGGGCGGGTCTACTGGTTCTGGGGAGATACGAACCGCACCAGTTATCCTCTGGGGAACTTTCAGGTTCCCGGGGCCATCTCGGAACTGCCCGAGCGGGGAGGTCTGCCGATCGAGCGGGGAATCAACCTGGAGTATTTCGTCGATGAGAGTGGCTTTGCCAGCCAGATCTGCCCGATGCCGGGACCGGGGCCGACCTGGATCGATGCGCTGGTGACCTTGGAGGATGAATCGGGCCGGGAGCGTCTATTTGCGAAATATGTGAAGGTGAAGGCTCCACTGACGGTCTATGAACGGGGGCTGGTCGAATTCAATTCAGAAACGAACCGGTTTGAAAAACGGAAGACATTCGATTTCGACGCACCGCTCTACCCGGTTGGTCATCCGGTGCGGCATGAAATGGAGGGGCGTGATTATCTGCTGTTCGGACTGGAGATTCCCCTGATCCGTGTGCCTGCAACTGTGGATGCCCTGGGACAACTCAGTGAATATGAAACCTACTCGTATCTTCAGCCGGGGGCTAAGAAAGGTCTCGGGACCGTCGATCGCGATGACCGGGGGCATGTGAAATATACCTGGCGGAAAGGAGTTCCCCCGTTGAGTGATGATCTGGAGCAGAGGCTCATCGCTGAGCAGCAGCTGCGACCGGAGGAAGCATTTTTCCAGTTTCGTGATCTGAAGACAAAGCAACGTGTGCAGCTGCATAACAGTTCGGTAGCCTGGAACGCCTATCGCGGCAAGTGGACGATGATCGCTTCGCAGAAGAACGGGACCTCGATGCTGGGTGAGATCTGGTATTCGGAAGCAGACAGCCCGCTGGGGCCCTGGAAGTGGGGCCGCAAGATCGTGACACACGACAGGTACAGCTTTTACAATCCGAAGCAGCATCCCCTGTTTGCCCGGGAAAACGGGCGGCTGATTTATTTTGAGGGGACTTATACAACGCTCTTCTCGGGGAATAAAGTTAAAACGCCGCGTTACGATTACAATCAGATCATGTATCGCCTGGATCTGTCCGATCCACGGCTCGCTGCTGACCAGTTTGCGCAATAAAAATCACAGAGCCATGTCTGCTCAGGGACTGACTCTGTGTTTTGATTTCGGTCAAACAGTCGCGAGCCGATTACGAATCATCGCCTGTGAGTTTATCGATCAGGAAGTCATTCGTGTTTTTATATTTCTCTGATTGCGAAACACCGGGAATCAGGAGATGACATTCCATGCCCGCCTTATCGGCTTTCTCTTTCATTTTGACACCGTAGACCGGGTGATGGATTCCGTGGCCGGCGTTTTCTGAAGGGAGTTTCATGTTGTTGCCGTACGTCATCAGCAGTGGTGGATCGTCGGCGGTCACGTGGTTGTAGGGAGAGAATTCCTTGTACAGGGCTGCGTGCTTTTCGTAGTTGTCCATGACTTCCTGCATGCTTTTACCACCCACTGATTTGTAAATCATGGCATGCTTGAGCACGTTCGGACCGAGCCAGGGTTCGATGACCTTGGGATCGATGGAAGTCTGGCCCCCGCCAACGGCTGCTGCGGTGACCCGCGTTGATTCACGCAGGACCGGGTCTTTTGCTTTGGGGTCGGCCATGTCGTCATGACAGAGGAGCCACATGGATGTGCAGGCGCCGGCGCTGCCCCCGGTCAGAGCAATTTTATTCTTGTTGATGTTCCACTCTTTGGCTTTGTGCCGCAGGAACTGAATCGCACGCGCCGCATCATGTACGGGAGCAGGCAGCGGTGCTTCCCCCGTCAGACGGTAATTCACTGCTGCGTAGGAAATGCCTTTGTCCAGAAACGTTTTGATATTACCGGGCAGACGGGCTTTGTCACCACCGATCCAGCCACCTCCGTGGATGTAAACCAGCAGCGGTCGCGGTCCTTCCCCTTTGGCTTCCCAGAAGTCAAGCTTGTCCATTTTGTAGGGACCGTAGGAAACATCAGCATAGGTCGGTTTCGGCTGATCTGCCGCCAGGGCCGTTGATGTCATCAGTGTCAAAGCCGCAGCGAGCGAGAGTAACAGGCGTTGCATAGGACGAGATCCTTGATATCGGGTGATCGGGTGAAAATTACCAGGAAGTATTTAAAAGAAAACGAATTCCTTTCTGATCATCTTGCGCAGTTTTGGGATGGGAATCAAGAATCTAATGCGAGGAGTTCCTTTCAATCCCCGGACGGGCTATGATGCTGGAGTGTGAAGAATGAGCTGCTCTGGAGAAAACAACCGTTGAAAAGGGAGAGTGTATTGATGAAACAATGGTTTCTAAGTGGATTGGTGCTGTGGAGTCTGTTGAGTACATCTCTGCTGCAGGCCGGTGATGAGACGCCAGAAGTAACTCCCGCACGCGCCCAGCAACTCTGGCAGCAGATCGCTCCCTTTTTTGAACCCGGTTCGGAATTTGAAGGTGACCTGGGGGATTTGAAAACACCGCTGAAATTCTACGATGGCAGTCCGGTGAAAACCAAAGCGGACTGGCAGAAGCGTCGTCAGGAAATTCTCAAGACCTGGCACACAATGATGGGCGAATGGCCGCCCGTGAATGAACATCCCGATGTGAAAACTCTCAAGCAGGAACAGAAGGAAGGTTATACGCAGTACACGGTTCAGTTCGACATTGCTCCCGGGCATCCGAATACCGGTTACCTGTTGATTCCCGATGGTGCGAAGCCGGATCACAGTCGTCCGGCTGTGCTGGTGGTCTATTATGAACCGGAGACCGGTGTCGGCCTGAAAGGCGAAAATCGGGACTTTGCCCGGGCCCTGGCCAAACGGGGTTTCGTGACATTTTCTGTCGGCCATGACTATTCACTCTACTATCCCAATCGCGAGAAAGCGGAGATCCAGCCGCTGTCTGCATTGGCTTATGGAGCAGCGAATGCCTTTCATGTGCTGGCGAACCGCAGTGAAGTCGATCCCGAACGGATCGGAGTCATGGGGCACTCGTATGGCGGCAAGTGGTCGATGTTCGCTTCCTGCCTGTACGATAAATTCGCCTGTGCTGCCTGGTCGGACGGCGGGATCGTCTTCAATGAAAAGCGTCCCAGCGTGAATTACTGGGAACCCTGGTACCTGGGTTATGAAGGGCCCGATTTCCGCAAACGGGGGTTGCCGACCAAAGAGAATCCAAGAACCGGTCTGTATAAACGGCTCGTCAAAGAAGGCTACGATCTGCATGAACTGCATGCGTTGATGGCGCCACGTCCATTCCTGGTATCCGGCGGTTCGGAAGATCCTCCCAGTCAGTGGCGGGCGCTGAATCACACGATCGCAGTAAATGAATTCCTGGGATATAAAAACCGGGTCGCGATGACCAATCGTGAAAAGCATTCACCGAACCCGGAATCCAATGAGCAGATCTATCGCTTCTTCGAATACTGGCTGCTACAGGATCAACTGGATCAGCAGCAGTAATCTGAATGCATCTGGTGAAAGTCAACCGAGACGGTCGAACGTTATTTCAGATCGAATTCCAGATCTGATGTGCCCCCTTCCGGAACGGTTGCCTTGAAAGGCGAGGTGCCGAAGTCACTGAACTTGTGGGGCAGTTGATTGATGGCACCGACGTCTGCAGGGAATTCGCTTTCGGGAACCTGGGAACCATCGGGCATCACGAAATGTTCAAACAGCACGCGGTAGTTTCCGGGAGGTACGCCATCGCGGCCGTCCTGGTAGCGGAGCATGAACTGGCCTGACTCATCGGTGGTGCCTCGTCCCCCCTGCCCGTTGGTCTGTCCATCGGGAAAGAAAACCACAGAGACACCCGGCACCGCTTTGCCTTTAATCGTTACGGTTCCCCAGGTGGGAAAGGTTTTTAAATCATCACGCTTGGTCTCTGAGCTGCCGCAGGCAGTCAGGCACACTAACGACAGGATACAAAAAAATCTTACAGCCATGGGATTCGTTTCGAATGAAATTTCTGGAGAAAGATCAACCGGCGACAACAGTGCCGCCGATTGATCAATGGAACTGTCAGTCAGAGATTAGAATTCGCCGAGTACTTTTCCATCGGCGATGTACGAGAGATAGACACGGGTGGTGGCGTCAATGTTTTCGCTGATGAAGCGAACGGCGCCATCGCCGAGCAGAACATGACATCCGCCCGTGTGGAGGCTTCCCGAGTAACCCCAGGATGCGAGATTTCCAATGGGGCCGGTGGAGTACCAGGTGTTGATGTTGGCTCCCGCGAAGTTGGTACCATTGCCAACCCATTTCGCGAAGCCCCAGGCGGTTCCTTCACCGTTGGCAACCAGACGTGTGGTCTCGACGACTGCGACCGTGTTACTCATGCCGTCGGTGACATCACGGAATTTCGCACAGCCATTAAAGCCAAACATGGGACGTGAGGAGACTCCCAGAGAACCCCAGTTGGTGCAGGTAGTGTATTCACTGTTGGTGCTGAAATCATAGTTGGTGAAGACACCCAGCAGGGATGAGTTTCCGGGAGAAATTGAGTAGTGAGTGCTGGAAGTCGTGCTGTAGACTTCGGGGGTCGCGTCGGAGGGACAATGGAAAGCCTTAACGATGGTCGAGACGACTTCGTCATTGGCATTTCCAGAAGCACCGGGAGCGACAATCGTACCGCCGGCGGGGTTGTAGGAACCCGTAGCCAGACTGGCGTTGAACTTATTGTACAAGGAGCTCTGTTCCAGATAGGGCAGCAGCAGTAACCAGCCGCGGTGATTCAGGGTGACTTTACCGGCTGTGCTGGCAGAACCCCCGCTGCATGAACCAGAGTGAGAAACAGAGTAAGGCAGTACCCCAAACGTTTCGTTGTAGTTATGCAGTGCCAGTCCCAGTTGTTTGAGATTGTTCTTACAGGTTGAGCGTCGTGCTGCTTCACGTGCCTGCTGAACAGCGGGCAGCAGGAGCGCAATCAGGATAGCGATGATGGCAATCACCACCAGCAGTTCGATCAGCGTAAATCCTTTACGGCGTGGTTTGGGACAGGACACAGAAGACTCCTTACGAAAGAATGATGACGATCGATGAGAGAACAGCCGCACGATCTCTGCCAGTCATGTAATTCTGGCGTGACCGAATTCAGAATGTTCAGTCATTAGAAAAAGATAATAAATATCGTTAAGCAAGCAGCGTGCCAATCAGTGTGAGTCGTGGCCCAGTCTGACCGTTTTTTTGTGCATAATCAGATTAAAATAGAACTTTTGAGTTTTCTTGAGTGAATCCGCGATGTTGTCCGAAGTAGAATGGAACAGCGTAATCGGGCTCTGCTTCAGCTGTTATTGCCTGATTATTGGGCACAATCTCTCACTGAAAGTGGATTATGTCCCGCTTTGAACAGTACTATAAATTGTTGATTCCCGGCACTTTGTTTTTAACCCAGACGAGGTTCTCACCATGTCGACCACTACTCCACCCGTCATCAAAAACTTCAAAATGACTGGAATCATTCTCTGTGTGCTCGGGGTGATTTCTCTGATCACACCCGCTGTAGCTGGGACTGCGGTTGTGCTGGTGATTGGATCCCTGCTGCTGTTTGGAGGGTTTCTCTACCTGTTTCAGACATCACAGGCCGGTGACACTTCTGGCAAAATGATGCACATCATCCTGGGGATTCTGATGATCCTCGGCGGCTTTGGTATCATCAGTCATCCCCTGTTCGGGTTGTCGTTCCTGACATGGATGATGGCGATGTTCTTCCTGTTTGAAGGGACCTGGAAGGTTCTGATGTCCTTCAGTCTCAAACCCGCTGCCGGTTGGGGACAGGTACTGTTCAGCGGAATTATCTCGCTGCTGCTGGGGGGACTGATCTCGGCTGAGTGGCCTCTCTCCGGACTTTGGGCCGTAGGGACCCTGCTCGGCGTCGACCTGTTGATGACCGGATTTTTCCTGATCAACGTGGGAAGTCTGCCGGGAATGCCTGGGCAGGATCCATCAGCGACTCCCCAGGATACAGAAACTCCGCAGTAATAAGCGGCGTGTAAACTACTGCTTCGGCACTGGTGGCAGTGCCGGGGCGGCGGGAGTGACCGGTTTCAGAACTTTCACGTTAGCCTTGGCTTCTGTGGATTCATCCGGTGTCTTGTAGCTTTTGCTGCCCAGCTGAGCCGTGCGATTGGGATCCATCCGGTTCCGGTAAATGACCAGTCCATCGATGGCATGATACAACGCGGAATAGTTTACCTTTTCCCCTTTGTTATCGATGATATCGTTGGCCAGCAGAGAAACTGCTTTGCGAACCCATTCTTCGTTGAGGCGATCATCGGGCAGCGCCATCATCAGGAATTCAAGCGTATGCCCTGTCGTTTCCAGACGCTCCTGGAAGTTCTCGCAGGCGCTTTTCTGGAAGAAGTAATCGTAAGAGAAAGAACCGTCTAGATTCTGCATCGCTTTGGCTTCTTCAATGTAACGCTGCAGTTTCTGATCCGCTTCCAGCCAGTAACTCGACAGGCGATGACCTGCATTCCGATAGGTGTTACGGGCATAAGCGAGTGCGAATAAAGCGTGTGTACCGCCACAGGGGGAGTCGTTGGTGATCGTGTTGTTCTGCATGTAGACCAGGTCTGACATGTGCCACTCTTCCCCTTTTTTGTCGTACCAGACAGCGTCCGGTCCGAGGTAATGGACCAGGGCCCACAGAGACCAGGTGACCTCTTCATTTTCCTGGATTTCCTTCTTGGCATTTTCGACCATGTCTGCCACGGTGATGGGGCCATCGGGAGTCTGAACCTCATGATCTAAGGGGATGTCAGCCATCGCCATGATCGCCAGTGACTGATTCTTATGACCTTCGAAGGCATTCTCTTTTGTGTAAGGATGGGGACGTCCGCCGAACTCGGTTTTCTGGAACCAGGGCTCGCCGTCGTAGGTGACTCCGGAAGAGAGCCATTCCAGGGCATTGACGGTCTGGCCATCTTTCTTGATTTTATAGTCTTTGCGAAAAGCCAGAATGCCATGGAAGATTTCCCAGGGAGAATGCTTTTCCGACTCGAGATACTTCTGCTGCGAGACTTCGATGGCCTGCTCTACTTTTTTCAGCAGTTCTTCGGGTGACTCGAGCTCTCTGCTGCTGGCGACTTCGGTTTCCGTTTCACTGCTGGAATCTGCGGATTCCGAAGGGGATGACTGATTGCAGCCCGTTGTGAAACAGAGACCGGCGAACAGAAGTGCAAACAAAGACAGACGTAACGAAACATTCATGATCGGGGAAATTCCAGGGATATTAACGTATTTCAGGGATAATCGCAGGCAGGAGCCGCTGCAGGAGCTGAGCTCACCGGCGGCTGTCTGTTTGAATGTACCACGTAAAATGGCGGAAGTAAATCATATAAGTTGTCTAAAATCGCTATATTTTCAGTCGGATGACACCGAAGCGGGTGCTGTTATCAGTGTTACGTAAAGATTGCAGGGCTCAGGGTCCAAGTACGGGCGTCATATGAGCTGAGAACTGTTACAACCGCACTGTTCCCCCGCATTTCAGCCGAGCGGTACAGTGAGCACAGCTGGCGTGTTCACCAGAAACGTCAGGATAAAACTGCTGAGCACGACTGGTGCCTGCGGACAAATGCATAGATCACTGCTGATGCTTACGACCGACGTGACATTCTGTTTCCCTCCCCCGTTCTGCCGGAAAGTCGGATTCTGACGCTGGTACGAGGACGATACGCAGAAGGAACTGTAACGGTTTCTCCAGCGAAGCCGACTCTCGGATACAGGCTCAGATACACAGACTTTGAAAATCAAACATTGTTTTTTTGACATGGGGGAAGGATGAACTGCTTTAAAACCTTTCTGGCTGTGGGAGTCACGTTGTCTGCGAGTTTCTTCTGTGCAGCAGACGCACAGGCCGGTGTTTACGAGTGCTTTAACGAAGACGATTTACTGGACTGCGTCCCCTGTGTCGAGGACTGCTGGACCGACCGTGTTTCGTTCTATATTTCCGCAAACAACTACGCGTCGGTGAATCACATGGAGAGCGGCGGGTTTAATACCTGGGCCTTTTCCGCGAACAGCGGATCAGACAATAACGTGGCCTATGATTTCGGCCTGGCCCTGGGGACCCGCATTCCCATCGGCTGCAAGTGTAAGGCACTGCGGTTTGAAGTCGAAGGCGCCTTCCGTGATCTGGGCGGACTGACGACGACCAGCTTTCAGCTCGAAGGCCCTATCCAGACCTACGTGGTTGACTACGATGATCGCTGGAGTGTGATGACCAACTGCTGGCTCGATTTTCCGCTGAAAAACAACAAGACGATTTATATCGGCGGTGGTATCGGAGCGAACGGCGGAAAAGTGAGCATTGACGATACCTACGTGAGCGGTCAATCGCGATTCAATCGCTTTGCCTGGCAGATCGGGGGCGGCGTGACCTGGGATGTCAGTCAGCGTGTAACATTGGACCTGGGTTACCGCTACATGGATTACGGTTCGACCTTCGTCGATCTGAATGACAATTTTAATCCCAATAACGCTGCCGGGAATTACATTGCCGACCTGACCTCACACCAGGTGATGCTGGGCATCCGGTTTAACTCGCTGGGGAACCTGATTGGTCGCCGGTAAGTGATTACTGAAGCAATCTGCCATCAGACAAACAGAAACAATGAAGCAACACCATCCTCGAACGACAGCAGTGCATGATTGATCCGCCTGAATCCCGACCCTGGGGTTCAGGCGGTTTTTGTTATCACAGACGTCAAGGCTTCCTTGCTCACTGTCAGCTGGCGGCTTAGAATCGAAGTCTCTCGATCGATTCCCCGAACTCAGCCGTAATAGAGGAAGAGCCATGCGTGTGTGTCGTCTTGTTGCTGGATTGATGATTCTGGCCGTGTGCCTGTCTGCTTCGGAATCGCTCTGGGCCTGGGGGAAAGGGCATCGTCTGATTCGGCTCTGGGCGGTGGCCCGGCTGCCTGAATGGCAAACCGAATTGCTTGGCCAGGAAAATCTCACCCGTCTCTGTCGGGATTACACGTCACTGCAGGACAAGCACGCCAGTGGAAAGATGCCGCAACTGGATCCCTACTGCCTGGTGCCGGGCGTGCGGCTCTCACTGCATGATGTCAACCCGCCGACACAGAGTGCGACGGCCATCCAATGGTACCTCGAGCAGATTGCTGATAACCTGAACGCGGGTAAAACGGATGAGGCGATGAAGTTCCTGGGCGTGCTCTGTCACTGGAACGAAGATCCGGGTTGTCCCTCGGCACACAGCAGTCCCGTTTCCGAACTGCAACTCAAAACACTGCTGCCTCCCCCCAAGGACAAGGCTCGCTATAACTATCTGTTTGGCGCGGGCGGCTTCATGGATTCCGGCAATTACCAGCTGGCGGACGAAGCGTATACGCCTCGACTTTTGGGACGGACGCGTGCTGAGGCGGCGCTGCGGATTTATGAGCATCAGAAGCTGTTGCGGAACAATGCCGCGGCGCACATCATTCCCATCGTACAGGACACGATGCAGGGAGACGGAACCAAGGCGGACGAACATCGAGCAGCTGCGGCCCTGGCCAACGGTCGGCATACGGCGGATGTGATCTTTACCGCGATCTGCCTGGCGACGGACCATGTGGACGATCAGGAGTTTCTGTTCGCTGATCAATCATTGACAGAGTGGTTGCCCGATTTCCGGGGGCGGATGATTCCTCACCCGTATTACGTGAAGCCGTTCCTGGTGAACCAGGCAATGGACGCCCGGCGGCAACTGCATCCCCTCAAGATTAATGAGACCAGATACGAAACCGGCTATGGCATGGGGACGCCGTTCGAACTGGACTTCGTGCTGGCCCCGGGGAGTGTCTTCAAGCGGTTTACGTGCGATGTCGGACTGCATCCCACCGCGGGTAAGAAGGGAGCAGTCATGTTCGCGGTCGAGGCAAACGGCAAGGAACTGGTCCGCACCAGACCGCTGCGTGTGGGGGATGAACCGGTCCAACTGGACGTCCCCCTGCCCTCGGCTGAGGTCTTGAAGCTGTCGCTGAAGACAATCGCCGATGAAGGTTCCGAACCAAGCCATAACCTGGCGGTGTGGGGACAGCCGGTGTTGAAGACTGAGTGAATGTTGGCGGTATCGCAGGAGGCTTTCTGTCATCATCTGAAGATTTTAGAGAAAGCATACGAGCGAAAAATGAAATTTGGGCTCTCTGTAGAAACAATACTTAAGGCAAATGGATGGACCGAAAATCGGTCTGTTGACCCAACACCCTGGATTCAAACGATTAATGAGAATGGATTTGAAGTAACGCCTGATGTTGAAGCGTTTTTAAAATGTTTTGGAGGACTCCAATTTACACCTCCCATAAATCCTGAAGGGAAATATAGACCAGAAGAACTTTCTTTTTCTCCTACCGATCCAGTGTGCGAATTTGAAAGGGTGTCTTATTGGGAAAAAAAATTGAATGAAGTGCTCTGTCCAGTAGGGGCTGTATTTCGGAGAGCAACTCTGTGCATCGGCGAGTCCGGGGCATATTACCTGATTTCCGATGTCGGAGTTTACCTGGCTGGAGAAACACTATTAGACAGCATGAACTGTCTCATCGCGGCTTCGACTAAGCCCACTGAAGTACTTCCTGCACCAGAAAGTGAGTGAAGAAGAGAATTGACAGTATAGAAATAATTTCGACCAATTTAAACCAGTTCAAAGTCACTGCTTTGTTTTGCTGTCACGTCAGTCTTCACCTTGCCAGACAGAGGATGATAGCGGAATAGTGAAGGAGCCACAGAGAGGGCTGTAGATCGAAAGAACACCAAGATGAGAGCAAGTATATGGATATCAATACATCTCTAAGCAAACTCGCCGACTCTACACCCGAAGGTAGGATTCGCCTGTTTGCCTGCGATTGCTGCAGCCGACTCATTCCTGTTTTTCCTGACTTGGACCTAGAAAAGCTAATTCTGTTTGGTCAGAACCGAAGTTCGGGGAAAACTGATCAGGACTCGTTACTCTCTTTGCGAAATCATTTTGGCAAAATCTATAATTCACTTTACCCTGGGTATGGTGATCCGTCGCCCAAAACTCTTGCTTTGAGTTCGGCGGGTGAAGTCGCATTTACCGATTCTTCACTTGACGCAGCAATTAACGCACTGGAATTCTCGGCAGATGCAATTGCAAAGAAAGCTGCATACAACGCAACCGACACTGAGTATGACAGAGTGTATGACGACGCCTATGCACTTGAGCGAGGAGCTCAGTCTGGAATGCTGCATCGTTTCTTTGGTGTCTGACCTTGCCCTTAACCGCATCCAGAAATTGATCTATTAATCAGGAACCTGGTTCCGAAGTCTGATTTACTTACTCATTCAATGTCAGTGATCAGCAGCCAGTGGCAGTAATTTACAAGCCGGACTATTCCTGCTCGGTCCCGCCCGGTTTGGCTAACGAGTATTGCCAGATGCGACCTGTGCCGCCTAATGGGAGTGTTTCTTCCGCTTCCCCGGCGACGATTGTCGCGATGGATGCGCATTGATCGTCGAGGACCTCCTGGTAAACCAGTGTTTTGTCCTGCCGGTAAACGTAGAGTACGGAACGCAGCCAGCTCTGGACTTCGACCACGACAGCAAGAAATTCCGGTTGTTCCTCCGCAAATCGCACAAGGGTTCCTCGTACAGGACGCGATGCAGGGAGACGGGACCAAAGCGGACGAACATCGGGCGGCAGCGGCTCTGGCCAACGGGCGGCATACGGCGGATGTGATTTTCACCGCGATCTGTCTGGCGACGGACCATGTGGATGATCAGGAGTTTCTGTTCGCGGATCAATCATTGACCGACTGGTTGCCTGACTTTCGGGGGCGGATGATTCCCCACCCGTATTACGTGAAGCCGTTCCTGGTGAACCAGGCAATGGACGCCCGGCGGCAACTGCATCCCCTCAAGATTAATGAGACCAGATACGAAACCGGCTATGGCATGGGGACGCCGTTCGAACTGGACTTCGTGCTGGCCCCGGGGAATGTTTTCAAGCGGTTTACGTGCGATGTCGGACTGCATCCCACCGCGGGTAAGAAGGGAGCAGTTATGTTCGCGGTCGAGGCGAACGGCAAGGAACTGGTTCGCACCAGACCGCTGCGTGTGGGGGATGAACCCGTCCAACTGGACGTCCCCCTGCCCTCGGCAGAGGTCTTGAAACTGTCGCTGAAGACAATCGCCGACGAAGGTTCCGAGCCAAGCCATAACCTGGCGGTGTGGGGACAGCCGGTGTTGAAGACTGAGTAGGTGCTGTAGAGGACAAATGAGAGATGCCAAAAATAGTGAGCATTTCAGACGCGACTCAACCGGTGTTGGAGGTGTTTCCAGCTAGTGTTTCCAGCCACTTGAAAACCTTCAATTGACCTCCCCCTGTCAGAAAAAAGTTGACAGTTGAAATTGCGCAGTCGATAATCGGGGTCCAGTCACTGTTCAAATATCTCTGATCAATCGCTACGGAGAGCAGTTCCAGGACGGCTATCGCCGTGAAAGGGAGATGCCATGCTTCGTCTTCTCGCCTCCACTGTTTTGTATGTACTCGGGAATGCTATTGGAATCGTCGTGGCTGCCCAGTTGTTGCCTGGCTTCTCCATCGACTTCTGGTCAATCGTCATCGTCGCGGCGATCTTCACGCTGATCGTAGTTGTGATCACTCCCCTGCTGATTAAGATCTCGATCAAAAACGTACCTCAGATGAGCGGCGGCGTCGCCCTGGTCGCAATCCTGGTCGGTCTGATCGGAACCAGCATGTTTTCCGATGGACTGAAAATCTCCGGCCTCACCACCTGGATTCTCGCGCCGTTGATCATCTGGGTCGTCGCTTTGATCGCAGGGCTGGTGCTGCCGTTGTTCCTTTTCAAGAAGACACTGGAAAAGGTGAAGGAGTCCTGAGCGACGTCAGCGGGATCACTTTTCACTCAGCGCATTAAAAAAGCCAGAAGCATTACTGAGAGAATGCTCCTGGCTTTCTTTCATAAGTAACGGTGGAGGACTCGGACTCCCGACACGCGGATTATGATTCCGCTGCCCAAAATCATAACCTCCCAACGAGTAACGAGAAACAACAACTGCAAAAAGTCGTTTACACCTCGATTTACACCACAGACTCTAACTTGTAGTTCATTTTAGATTCATGGGGTGAATTACCAGATGACGCTAAACAAACAATTTTACGTATTGTGAAAATAGTTCACAGTCAATTAAAGAGTTAACTAGTTTCATAAATGGGTCGAATTACAGGACGTCTGAAGAAACAAATGAGTTTATTGTATGACGTTTTGCGTAACCGGGTGGCGACGGCTGACGTTGATTTCAAATTCGGCGTGAATCGCCACTCCGGTTCACGCTGTTGTTATGCAGCTACTCGAACCCTTTTTGATCTGCATAGCTGTCGACAGGATAGCACAGAAACGTACCGGCGTATTGGAGCGTTGCAGTTCCTTTGATTGCCCATTCCATGTGCTCGCTCAAGTCCCATGCCGGAACCACGTATGCGACGGCAACATTGGGAACCTCAGGATCCAGTCGGATGCTGTTGATCTTGATGTGCGGCCAGATTTCGCCGGGCTTGGCAATTTTGGGGAGAGACTCGTCGCCAATCATCTCGACCATGTCGCGATAGTGGCGAAAGCACGCCTTCTCGATCTTTGCTTTCAGGGGCGGTGTCCACTTGGGCATCTTCTTGAACATCGGGTGTGAGTAGTCAATTGGGGCGTTGTCGTCAGTTAGCTCGACGGGGATGTCGCAACCGAGAATTGGAATGTCAACCACCAGCGACGGTTTGTATCCCTTCTTCAGTTTTTGGGCGGTGACCTTATCAGCTGCTGCCGATGCCTCGGTGGGGCTCTTAAACGACTTGGTTTTTGTCTGTCCCTTTGAGCCGACTTTCCCGTAACGGACGGTGTAAGAACTCTCGTCGATAGAGATAGACCAGAACTTAGCTGACGAACCGTCGTGGAACTCGTACCAATTACGTGCGACCATCGCTTTGCTGCATAACTTGTTATTAACCTGCACGGCCTTGTTCTGATATGATGCCAGTATGCTGTACATGATACCGGTCGTAATTAGATTTTCAAGGCGTTACTCTATTCTTGATCTATGTTTACAGCAATTACTTGCTGATATTGAAAAAAAGAAAACACAACAAGGTGTAAAAAAACATGAAACTCATTGAGTAACACAATCAGAAAACGTTCGTTTTGGTTTTCTGTCCTGCATTTGACGAGTTTCGCAGACAAAAATGAGCTGTCTGAATGGTATGGACCGATTTCAGATCAGCCCGAAGTGACGCGATGCCGTTTAATGGTCGCTTAAAAACGCATTTGCGAAAACGCTTGAATAGATCGGACGAGGGCAAGAGTAATAACCAAGCTTAAGGAATATGACCAGCGTGATTCATGGACCCAGGTCAATTCTACAGGAATTCGAATCGATCAGATTATCTTAATTAATTAGACATATGTCTAAATGCGTATTGACCAAATATAGACGTATGTCTAAATTGGTGAGGTGTCTGATTCACCAGTTACTTCAGGAGATTTTCAATGGCAAAGAATTCCAGGAGTGGTCACTCCGATTCCCAGGATTTACCTGAGGCAGAGCTTGAAGTTCTGGCTTGCCTTTGGAATGCAGGTGCTTTGACGGCTGGCGAAATCCGAAATCAATTAGAGTCATATCGACCGATGGCTCATGGTTCGGTGCTTACACTGCTCAATCGATTGTCTGAAAAGAAGCTCGTGAAGCGAGAGAAGTCAGGACAAGGCAAATCATTTACTTACCGCGCGGCACGAGGTCCAGAATCCACTCATCGTCGAATTCTGCAGAAGCTCAGACAACGAATATTTGGCGGAAACTCAGTCGCCATTGTGGCATCCCTGCTGGAAAGTCACCCCACCAGTCCGGAAGAAATTGAGGAACTCAAGGCTCTCATCGAACGTCTTGAACAGAATCAGAAATTGGAGGACAAATAATGTCCGTTGATACCATTAATTCCGTGGCCGAGGCGTGGCTCTTTATTGTGATGCACATGTTTTGGCAGTCAACTGTCGTCGCATTGCTTGTCCTGGTAGTTGTTTGCTGGAAGGATCGTATTTCAGCAAATATTCGGTATGCTTTGCTGATGCTGGCTCTGATCAAGTTTGTTGTGCCACCGTTTTTTGCGATGCCGGGTGGGATTTTCAGTCAGTGGGAAATATCAAACGGTTCTTCGGTGGAAAAGACCTCGAGTATGGTTTCCGTACTCCCGCCAGAACGTGAGAACCTGGTAGTGCCGTCTTTTGAATCAGTAACACCTGGCAGAAATGATCTGCCTGTTCCTGTCCAGAATAACCCGAAGAAAGAAGTGAGATCGACTACTGAAATAGCTGAATCCCCGGTTTCGATAATACCCTCATCATCAGTAATCCAGCAGGAACCGACGGTCAGTATTAGTCCCATTGCCTGGTTAATGATCGGCTCCCTTATCGTAACCCTGGCGTTTCTGCTGTGGATGGCGAAAAGCAGTTTTCACCTGATGCGAATCATGGCCCGTTGTAAGGATGCAGATGGTTTAATGCTGGAAGAATTCAGAGAACTGACTCGATCAATGGGATTGCGCCGCCGCATACGTTTGCTTTTAAGTCCGGCCCCCGTGACTCCGATGGCATGTGGCCTGATTCGACCGACAGTCATTGTTCCCGCAGCAATGCTGGCTCAACTGTCGGCGACTGAGCAGCGTGCTGTTTTTGCACACGAACTGGCGCATCACCGTCGTTTTGATCCTGCTGCACTTTGGATTCAGGGTTTTATTCGCGCTCTCTGGTGGTTTCATCCATTGGTATGGATGTTGCATCGCAACATGCAACGCGTCCGAGAACAATGTTGCGATGATCTTATTGTGGTTGAGAATCTGGTTACGAAAGACGAATATTGTGCAGCATTAGTCCGTGCACTGGAGTGGTGCTCTGTGCGAACACAGATTTTGCAATTATCTGCTTTGCAGATGCGACCGCTTCAGTCTCGCATCACACGCGTCCTGAATCCACGGGTCCGTCGATCGGCCAGGTTATCAAAACTCGCCTGGGGAATCGCGATACTCTTGAGTGCAGCCATACTTCCAGGTCTTGCTTTACGGTCTGGAGACGCTGTAGCCGATGTTCTCGCAACGAACAAAAGTGAGCAGCAAGAGAATGACCAGGCAGTGATAGAATCGAATCCTGACCACGCCGAAATTGGTGGTTTGATTCTCGATGAGAAAGGTAATCCCGTAGAGGCAATCGTTTATTGCAGTCAGGTGATAAATAAAGTTGTTGACTTCCAGTCAACGACGACAGATGCAGATGGCCGTTTCCATTTTGATGATATTTCAGCAGATAGATGCGCATTAACAGTCGTTGCCGCAGGGAAAAGTTACACCGGCACGTACGTAACTGTTCAAGCAGGGCAGAACCAACGGAATCTGAAGCTCATTGTTTCTCGTCCCGAATCTCTGGTTCTTAATATCCAGGACAAGCAGGGAAAACCTGTTGCCGGAGTCGAGTTTTCCTACCTCAACTGGAATGTGAAGGGCGGAAGTCGATGGTGGCTTCAGCGGGAGTGGCTTGACCGAATGAAAATTGCCTGTCCCACATCAGATGCGGAGGGCAGACTTGTGATCGAAGGAATTCCAGCAGATGTCGATTGTAATGTGCTCGTCAAACACAAGGACTATGTCAACGGTTTAATCGAAAATGTCAGAACATCTAAAGAGAACACAATCACTCTGGATAAAGGAGTGCCTGTAGAAATTCAAGCAATCGAGGCAGAAACGGGGGAACCTGCGACAGAAGCCACCATCAGAATCACAGGTTATCCGAAAAGTATTAACGTAAGTAACGTTCCCGTAGATTCGGAAGGTAAGTATCGCACTCGATTCCCGATCATGTCTCATCGCGTATATATCAATGTGCGACATCCATCGCTGGCGACAACTGAATCAGCTCGAATACTTAGTGGAACGGCTCACAGTAAGTATGAATTCAAGCTATACCGTCGAGGAGCAGTGCGCGGACGTGTATTGAGCCCAGATAACCAGATGCCGTGTTCCGGAGTGCAGGTGCAACTCATCAGCAAGCGGGCAATTATTCTAAGTAGTTACACCGACAGTGAGGGACGCTTCGAAATGAACCCGCCATCCGGCAGGTTTGGAATTGTTGTTGGTTCAGGAAATGGTTTCTATGGGGAAGACAAGAATTGGAAAGACGTCCACATTAAACCTGGCGAAACGACGGAACTGGGAGATCTAAAAGCCAAACGGCTTCCGCTGATTCGTGGGATCGTGCTATTACCGAATGGCCAACCTGCCGTCAATGCATTGGTGATGCAGGGCGATCAGCAAACTCAGTCCGTCTTAACCGATGAGAATGGACGGTTCGAATTACAAATGGAGCATAAGCCATGGGTCGCACATATCATGGCGTGCCATTTGACTGAAAAGTTAAGCTCGGGAGTGAGTCTCTCGATTTCCAGTTTAGAGGAGGGGACTGAAGCACGCATTCAACTTGAGCCGGAAACGATGTTGAGCGGCTCAGTCGTCGACGCAGCAGGAACTCCGCTGGAAGATGTAGATGTTACACTTTGGTCAGTCTATGGTGATAAAAAAAGAAGTGAATCCAGAAGACTCTCGACCCATAAAACTGATGCTTCAGGTGAATTTCGCAGTTGGGGACTAAGCAGACATCAAAAGTATCAGGCATTGGTCAGCGTAACGCGCAATACCAATTTACCTGGATTCGCCAGCGTCAAATCTGATATGACTCAACTTACAAAACCAGTACAACGCCTGGCACCAATCAAAGTTGATTCCCAGATCTATCAAGATCCTAGTCAACCCCCGTCTTCGGCTGCGGAGATCGTGTGCCGTGACTGGATCAATTCGGACGAACTGAATCTGGATACACTCCGCGGCAAAGTCGTCTTACTGGACTTCTGGGCCACATGGTGTGGACCTTGTATGGCAGATTTGCCCAGGCTTCAATTGGCGCATGAGCTTTACGGGGAAAAAGGATTGGTGATTATTGGCCTTCACCATAATTCAGTTCCAACAGACGAAGTCAGAGAGTTCGTAAAAAAACGGGGACTGACCTTTCCCATAGGACTCGATACTTTGTCTGGTGAAACGTGCGGGAATTATAATGTGAACAGCTATCCGACGAAGATCCTGATTGGCCGTGACGGAAGAGTCGTTGCAACGCAAATCAGCACTGCCGAGTTACTGCCGATTCTTCGAAGTAATGTCCTCTATCACAACGATCAGAAATAGATTGAATGCGCGAACTTTGAATTATGCCTGAATCCGCTAAAGAGTATGAGTTCTTCATGTGTGTTTAACGTTCGTTTTCGCGGAATACTGGCGAATTAGTGGTTACCACACTGAAATTCACAGACTGATTCCCATGAACTCATCTCTGAAATCAAAGTACCGGATTGCCGTGAAATCAGAGGTTAATGATACGGCACTTTCGTACCATCTTCGCTGCGAGTTCCCCTTCGTCCCGCCGTCGCGTCAGCCTGCACCCCTGCCTGGCTGAGGTGGCGACAGGATGATGATGCTTTCAATCAGCGAACACCAACAAAAAAACGCCTGAACCCCAAGTTGGGATTCAGGCGTTTTTGATTTTCTCAAAGTGTCAATGACTGACACTAAAGTAGCGGTGGAGGGACTCGAACCCCCGACACGCGGATTATGATTCCGCTGCTCTAACCAACTGAGCTACACCGCCGGATGGTGTGGGCGTCTGTGCTGAGACAGACACTCCTATCCTAGTGGAAGTTCGGTGGGGAGAAAAGGTTTCTCCGGTGCTAACTTCCTTAGATATCTCACGTTATCGGCAAAAAAGCCGTTGAGAAGTCGCAAGATTAACAAATTATTGTTAGTACGCAAGTCAACCGCCGTTTTCATTCGAAAATGTCGCAGAAATTCGTTGATTGTGGGGCTTTTCCGGGGGCGTTATACTCGAATCTGCTCATTTGATACCCCTGAATCTCGCTCTGGAGTGCCCGCATGATGAAATCGCTCGCGTTCGGTCTGGTTCTCTCGCTCCCGTTCCTCTCGGCGGCCCCTCTCCCGGCAGCGGCACCTGCGGAAACACCCCCTGCCCTTGAGACGATCACACGGACGACCGTGTTTGAGAAAGGGGAAGCCGGCTATCACGGGTTTCGGATCCCGGCGCTGCTGGTGACACCGAAGGGAACGCTGCTGGCGTTTGCTGAGGCGCGGAAGAACAATCTGGGCGACAGCGGTGATATTGATCTGGTGCTCAAGCGGAGCAGCGACAACGGGAAGACCTGGTCTCCCCTGGCAGTGCTGTGGAATGACGGGGAGAACACCTGCGGGAATCCCTGTCCGGTGGTGGATGAGTCGACCGGACGGATCTGGCTGCCGCTGACCTGGAATCATGGCAAGGACCATGAGAAGCAGATCAAGGCGCAGGCCGGATTGGATACGCGGCGGGTCTATATGAGTTATTCCGATGATGACGGTCAGACCTGGAAGCCGCCTTACGAAGTGACCGAGACGACCAAGAAGCCGGAGTGGACCTGGTATGCAACCGGGCCGGGCAACGGGATTCAACTGACGCAGGGACCGCACAAAGGGCGGCTGGTGATTCCCTGTGATCATAATGTGACGCTGGACGGTAAGGTGGTGCGGCGGTCGCATGCGATTTACTCGGACGATCATGGCCAGACGTGGCAGTTGAGTGAACCGATCGGCGAGATGACGAATGAATGTGCGGTCGTGGAACTGGGCGACGGTCGGTTGCAGATGAATATGCGGAGCTATCACGGCAAGAACCGGCGGGCGATTGCATATTCCGACGATGGCGGGACGACCTGGTCTGAGGTGACGCTCGATCCGACGCTGATTGAGCCGGTCTGCCAGGCGAGCCTGATTCGCGTCTCGTTTCCCAAATATGGAACGCCGGGGCAGATTCTGTTCAGCAACCCTGGCAGTCAAAAACGGGAGAAGATGACGGTTCGGTTGAGCAAAGACGATGGGCAGACGTGGGTGGCGTCGCGACTGGTAACGCCGGGTTCAGCCGCGTATTCCTCTCTGGCTTTGTTGAAAAATGGTCAGGCGGGGCTGTTGTATGAGCGGGACCGTTATCAGAAAATCGAATTCGTCGCGTTTGATTTAAAACATTTTACTGCCGGACGTTAGGTTGTGGTGTGGATCTGGTTTAGAGACTGCGTCCAGACTACAGCGAATCACCGGGGCTAATGCCCTGCGGCTAATGGCTATATAAGTTAGCAGGTGTCCCCTCGCTGGGGCGCCTTACTATTTTCTGAAAGATAAAGTGACCGCCGATGGATACATTACTTGATCGTTTTCTGCGTTATGTCAAAGTGGATACCCAGTCGGACGAAACCAGTCCCTCGTTTCCGAGCACGAAGAAGCAGCTGGATCTGAGCCGGATGCTGTGTGAAGAGTGCAAGCAACTGGGGCTGGAAGATGTGACGATCAGTGAGTACGGCATCGTGATGGCGACGATTCCTGGTACGGTCGAAGGGGATGTGCCAGCCATCGGCTGGGTGGCCCACGTGGATACGTCTCCTGAATTTTCCGGGACGAATGTGAAGCCGGTTGTGCATGAGAACTATGACGGGAGCGATCTGGTGCTGCCCGGCGATACATCGCGTGTGCTGCGGGTCAGCGAGGAGCCCCGGTTGAAAGAGATGGTGGGTAAAACCGTGATCACCACCGACGGGACTACGCTACTGGGAGCCGATGATAAATCGGGCGTGGCCGTGATGATGTCGGCGGCAGCGCACCTGATGAGCGATCGCTCGATTGCCCATGGTCCGATTCGGCTCTGCTTTACCTGTGATGAAGAGATTGGCCGCGGGATTGAAAAACTGGACCTGGATGTGTTCGGCGTCTGCTGTGCTTACACATTGGACAGTGACGGCAGTGGTCGCATCGATTCCGAGACCTTCTCGGCTGATCAGGCGGTGATTACCGTGCGGGGCGTGAATACGCATCCTTCGGTCGGTAAAGGTGTGATGGTGAATGCGATTCGGATTCTGAGTGATCTGATCTCATCCTTGCCGACCGAAACACTGAGCCCGGAAACGACGGACGGCCGCGACGGGTTTATTCACCCCTATCATATTGAAGGGGGCGTGGCGGAAGCGTCGGCCCGGCTGATCCTGCGTGATTTTGAAACGGAGAAACTGGCCGAGTATGCCGGCCTGCTGGATTCACTGGCGCAGCCGCTGCGCGAGAAATATCCGCGGGCGGAAATCAAGATCGACGTGCATAAGCAGTACCGCAACATGCGGGACGGTCTGGGTAAGGAACCGCGGGCGCTGGAGAAAGCGATTGAAGCGACGCGCGCTGCGGGGCTGGAGCCGAACCTGAATATCATCCGCGGTGGAACCGATGGCAGCCTGCTGACCGAAAAGGGGCTGCCGACGCCGAACCTTTCCAGCGGTCAACACAATCCGCATTCCCCCCTGGAATGGACGACCGTGGAAGAGATGGAGAAGGCCGTTGATGTTTTAGTGCAACTTGCGATTCTCTGGGGCCAGGAACGTTGAAGTTTTTCTTGTCCAGTTGAGGATTTCTGGCAACGTCCCCGCATTTTTTTCGAAACACGCCGATCAGCTTCCGGTTATTCCGCCTGTGGAAACTGGTGAATTCAACCAGACCTTGTGCATTCTGCTGCGCCTGATGTGGCAACGAGTTAAGACGATTCGCATCTGAAGGGAATCGGGCGACGGCGTGCTGTTCTCCTGTCTGTTATTTAAGCTGTAGCGATTGTGGTGATTGTACCACATCTTCGTGAAAACGATTGTTTGACCACCGTTTTTTTGTGGCTTATGTTAAACATATCGGCAAGCTACCTGTTTAAATAATCGCTGTGCATTGACGTGTGCAGCGCTGTTTGGTGTTTCGCATTTCGTTTACTTGTGATGAGCCCTGATTGTGGTGGCCTTCAAGTACGAATTACGTGCATCGACATAGAGGGGGAACAATGTTTTCTACTACCAAGATGCGACTTCTTAAGAGAGTCTACTCGAGTTCGCTGTGTATCGTGTTACTGGGATGTCAAATGGCGGTCACTACGACTGTCTCTTATGCGGATCCCGGTCCTCTGCCCATCGTGATTCCTGTTACTCAGACCCAGGCGGTTGCCAAAGGGGAAGAGTTCGAACGGACGCGGCAGTGGATTAAGGCTATTGAGCACTATGAAGAAGCGCTCAAGGAATGGCCGGACAATGACAGCATCAAATACGGGCTGCGTCGTGCCAAGATTCATTTCGGCATTGATCGACGTTACCACGACGACAGCTTCAACAAAGTTCTGCTGGTCCAGTCCCGTCGCGAATCATTCATTCTGTATGACGAAATTTTAGCGAAGATTCAATCGCACTTCGTCGACGCGTTGAGCACAACCTCGTTTGTCGCCCATGGAACAGAAAGCCTCTACCTCGCTCTGGCCAACGATGAATTTGTGAAGGTGCATTTGAAAAACGTGCCACCAGAAAAGATTCGCAAAATGCGTCGGATTCTTCGCGAGAACTACTGGAACAAAGGCGTCAACGGTTTTCACGGTGCCCATCAGCTGATCAACGAGGTCTGTGACCTGTCGTATCAGACTCTGGGTCTGCGTGACTCAGCCGTGATTGCAGAATACACGTTCGGCGGCTGCAATGCCCTGGACGATTACAGTAGCTTCCTGACTCCCGAACGTCTGGGCGACCTGTATGACAACATCGAAGGCGAATTCGTCGGTATCGGTATCGAAATGAAAGCCGAGATTGGCGAAGGCATGCTGTTGATCAACGTATTGCCCGAGAGTCCTGCAGAAAACGCAGGCGTGCTGGCAGGCGATCATATTGTGAGCATCGATGGCACCGACTGTCGTCACATGACGACCGATGCGGCAGCCAATCTGCTGCGTGGCACCTCCGGCAGCCAGGTCGTTCTGGAACTGGAAAGTCCCAAAACAGAACAGGTTCGAACGGCCCGCGTGACTCGCAAGGCGGTTCAGGTTCGCAGTTTTCCGATCGTGAAGATAATCGATCAGGAAAATGGAATCGGCTACATCAAAATGACCGGTTTCCAGAAAACCTCAGCAGCAGAACTCGACGCTGCCCTGCAGAAACTGCACGGCGAAGGCATGCGGGCTCTGATCTGGGACGTGCGTGGTAACCCGGGTGGTCTGCTCTCTGCGGCTGTAGAAGTGCTGGATCGATTCATCGATGAAGGCAAACTGGTTTCCACCAAAGGTCGCGTCTCCGATCAGAACTGGAGCTACACCGCTCACCGTCCTGGTACCTGGAAGATTCCGCTGGTATTGCTGGTGGATGAAAACAGTGCGAGTGCCAGTGAAATTGTGGCGGGAGCACTCACCGATCATCGTCGGGCGACCGTGGTGGGTCGCAAGACTTACGGTAAGTGGTCGGTCCAGAGTATCTTTCCGATCCGCGGATCTACGGGATTGCGTCTGACGACTGCCAAATTCTATTCGCCTCACGGAAACACATATGGTAAGATCGGGATCAAACCCGGAATCACGGTTGAGAAAGATGAACTGCGGACGGCCATGTATGGGGCGTCACAGGAACAGAAACTGGCAGCAGATTCTGATATCAAACGTGGCTTACAAATTCTGCAAAGGCAATATGCTGTAACACCATGATGGATGAACGTGCCGCCTGGCTGACCCAGGGAAAAGGAATTACTCCCAGCCTCCGCTGGTCATTTTCCACCGAAGCGCCACTCCTGGCGCTCGACCTGGCACGTGAAACAGGAGAAATACTGGCCGCCGATATTTCCGGCGGCCTTTATTTATTGGATCGGCAGGGTCAGTTCCTGCATCTGAACCGCGGGATCAGGGATGTGCAGCTGGTACACTGGAGCGATCACGGCAAGCGGGGGGCCGCGATCTACTCCGATAATAATATCTGCTGTTTCGATCGCGATCTGAACGTGACCTGGGCGATCTCCTTCTCCGTGGAATGCCTGGCGATTGCCATGGATTCCTACGGCGATTATGTCGCCGTCAGTCTGGCCAGCGGGAAAACGATTCTGATCGATTCCCAGAAAAAGAAGGTGGCCAGCTTTGAGACGATGAAGCCGCTGAGTTACCTCGAATTTCAGATGACCGAACCCCGGCTGATGGGGGCGGCCGAGAACGGCCTGGTCTGCTGTTACGATCTTGAAGGCAACTGTCTCTGGACGGAGAAGCACTGGTCGAACTGCGGTGGGCTGGCGATGTCGGGCGATGGTCAGCGGATCTACCTGGCGGGATTCAATTACGGTATTCTGATCTTCGATCATGAAGGCGATTCCGCGGGAACGCTGGTATTCGAGGGGACGCCGAAGGTTCTTGCCTGTGATTTTCAGGGGAACCGGATCGTCACCGCGACCATTGAACAGGAATTGTACTGGCTCAACCAGGAGGGCAAACTGCTGTGGGGCGGGATTATTCCTGATGAAGCGATCGAGGTCGCCTGCGACCCGTTCGGACAGTGGTGCGTCTGCGGTGCTAAATCAGGGCTGGTACAGTGTCTGGACTGGAGCGACTCACTTTAAATGTGTTTGTGTGGGGGGCGGTGCAAACATGTGATGATGTGCACTAACCCGATTTCTAGGCAGGATCGTAGAAAAGGGCCAAGGTCTATTTTGACTCTCCCCTTGCAAATGCTTATTATATAAGCTCTTCCTGCAACACATTTATTGCGTCTCACTTTCAGTTCCTGTTGATTCACACTTTCTCTCACACTGGCGACATGCGTTACTAACACCGGCGAATCAGATCATTTCTGGGGCAGGCGATGGCCAAGCGGAATAAAGATACTCCTGAAAAGAAAAAACGCCAGTCCGCGCGCGTGCCCAAGCTGGATTCGCTGGGGAAATACCTGATCGAGAAAGAGATTGGTGCCGGCGGCATGGGGGCTGTCTTTCTCGCCCGTGACACAACGCTGAATCGACTGGCGGCTCTTAAAATTCTGCCCCGCGACAAGGCGGAAAACCCGGTTCTGGTCAAACGATTCAAGGCTGAGGGACAGGCGGCTGCTCACCTGCGGCATGAGAATATCGTCTCCGTCTACGATGCTGGCGAAGAAGACGGATATCTCTACATTGCCCTCGAGTATGTCGAAGGGACCGACCTGCATAACATGATCAGCAAGCGGACGCGACTACCTGTTCGGCGTTCGCTGGAGATTATCACGCAGGTGACGGAAGCCCTCGCGCATGCCTATCAGCAGGGAATCGTCCACCGTGATATCAAGCCGGCCAACATCCTGATTCGCCAGGATGGGGTCGTCAAGCTGACCGACCTGGGGCTGGCCCGTTCAATTGATGACAACACCGAAACCAGCATTACAAGGGCCGGTACGACGGTGGGAACGGTCGACTATATGGCTCCCGAACAGGCACGTGACAGTAAAGCGGCTGATATTCGCAGCGATATCTATTCGCTGGGCTGCACCTGGTATCACATGCTGACCGGACGGGCCCCCTTCTCCGAGGGAAGTCTGACTAATAAACTGGCCGCACATGCTACCACTCCCCCGCCCGACCCGCGGGAATTGAATGAACGCGTGCCCGAAGGGATCGTGGCGATCATTCACCGGATGATGGCCAAGTCCAAGAACGACCGCTACCAGACGCCGGAAGAACTGCTGGAAGATCTGAAGGACCCAAATCTGAAGCGTTCCAATGTCGACAATAATGTGCTGGAAGCACTAGCCTCAGATGAGTCGGATGGGGAACAGCCGACGCGTGAAGTCGATATTATTCTCCCGGCTGACAGCAGCGACTTTCAGATCAATCAGTTCATTCCCGATTACAACAGCCAGCCGGATGAGGACGATGACGATCACGCAGATGGCGGGAACCGTCTGAGTACCAGCTTTGATCTGCAGCAACTGGCGGGAGAAGTGGAACTGGAGTCTGAAGTCACGGTGCCCGGGCTGAAGCGTTCCCCCAAGTCGACGCCTGAGAAGAAAAACGAGAAGAAAGCATCCCGCTCGAAATCGGGACCACAAAAAACAGTCGACCGTTCACGTACCCGGCAGCCGGTTGACGAACCGGAAGAAGGCTCCGTGATCTCCGATTCCGCGATGAAGACGCGGAAGGCGAACCGTACGCGCAAAAGTGAGCCGGACTCATCACAGGGTAAGCGGAGCCGACCTGCTGCAGCGGGCAAAAAACCGTCACGGCCCCAACCGACGAAACGCAGCAGCGGGGCCCGTAAATCGGTCCGGGAAACGTCGCCTGTCATGAACGGCGACGCCGATGCGAACGAGAGTGAGATTTCTTTCGACTACCGGCAGATTGGTCTGGTGCTGGGGGGGTTACTGCTGGTCATCATATTGATCTGGTGGGCTGTGAGCAGTATGGGGTCTGGTTCCGCACCGCAACAGGGACCGGGCAGTAATCCATTCGATCCGAATGCCGAGGCACCCGCGCCGGCCGAAAACACTGCGGTCGCCGCTGCGGATGAGCCAAAAGCTGATGCGGAAGCGGAAAAGGAAACGGAACAGACCAGTACCGAAGTCACAAAAACAGAGGAAAAGCCTGCTGGTTCCCAGTGGGAAGAGGTGGCTGTGCGGGGGCAGGAAAAACAGTTTCTACCCTCTTGGGGGAAAGGTTTTTCGGCACTAACGGGGGCAAATGCCAGCCAGCCGGAATCTCAGCTGACCCTGCTCAAAGTCGCCCATGGATCTTCGGCGCAGGGAATCTATTCCAGCTTGGATGACGCTTTGGCGGAGGTGGCCAACCGTGGGGCTGTTATTCGTCTGTACGGTCCCGGTCCATTCTCAATGAGTCCTCAGCGACTCGCGGGGATTTCGCAATTGATCATCATGGCTGCGGATTCCAGCGAGAAACAGCCGACCGTGATCCTGACTCCGGAGGGCGGTTCTGATTCGCAGACGATCTCTGATTACCTGAGTTTTTCCGGGGGGCTGCTGCGGTTACAGGGAATTCATTTCCTGTGTGACGCGGGCCGTCTGACTGGCAACGGCGACTGTAATCTGCTGGCTCTGAACCAGAGCGACCTGACCGTTCAGGAATGTTCCTTTTCACTGACAGGAACCGGGACACGTGAGTTTCGTCTGATCAATTCTACCGGAGTTCCCCGCACCGAGACCGATCGGCCCGAGGGGGAGTCGCGGATTCTGCTGGAGAATTGTGTCGTTACCGGCAGAAAGCTGGAAGTGGTGCGCGTGGATCAGCCCTACTCCGATGTGATGGTTTCCAACTGTTATTTTTCTGTGACCGAGGCTCCCTGCCTGGAGCTGGCGGCGTTGAATCCGAATCTGAACATCAGCAGTGTGCTGCAGGCGCGGAAGGTCCCCCGCACGCTGCGTGTGTTTTCCAGTACGCTCGTCTCTGATCAATCAATCTTTGAACTGATCGGGCCGGTGGCAAAACAGGCCCCACCTGCTGCCGAGAACCAGGAGACTCTGAAGACACAGACCGACCTGATCGTGATCAATTCGGTACTCGTGGGAGATCCGCAGGCAAAACAGGCCGCGATGCTGACGCTCGTCGACTGGCCGCAGGATAAACTGCGCCAGCAGAGCAAGAGTCGCTTCAAGGACCTGGATCTGCAGCTGGAAAGCGTCATGTTCTGGGGCTGGCCGTTGTATCTGAGATCGACCGAACCGGGCAGTCCGCAGAGTACATTTGAGATTGATGCCCATCGAACCTGGCAGCAAAGCTGGGGAAAACCGGTGGCGGTCGAGTCCTTCGATACCGATTTACCACCTAAGTACGCGGCACTGCGGAAGCCGACCTTTGACAGCAGCCTGCTCAATTTTTCCAAAGTCAAAAATGTTTATCGTGTCTCTTCAGGCGGGATCGTACCTGGCTGCGATCCGAACCGTCTGGCGACGCTTTCTGCCGGCGAGCAGGAACGGATTCAGGCCTATGTGAGCCAGCCTCAGATCGGAAAAGCGATCGCCGACAAGTTCGCGAAATCGAAGGCGGTTTCTTTCGACATGTCGAAAGGAAATCTGAGCGACTTTCTCAACAGCACTGCTGTTTCAGGACCCACCCGGGTGAATGTGACCGGACAGGGCGTCTGCTATACGGCTCCCATCAAGCTGGAAAACAAACAGGTGCAGTTGAATTTCGATACGCCTACTGGTGCGGCTCCTTTGATTGTGGAACTGAAGCTGCTGCCCTCCACTGGGAAGACGCGGTCGCGTGATTCCCGTAGTGCGGGAGTGGACTCTTTTATTTCTCTGAAGAACTCCACCCTGGCGATTCACGGTGGGAAATTTCGGATTTCGGCCGACCGGAAAGGTGTGGTCCCCCGGAATTTCGTTTCGCTGCAGAACAGCCAGCTGGCACTTGAAGATTCTGCCCTGGATGCGCTGCTGCTCAACGACAAACGGTTTCAGTCTGTTGTGCAGGTTGGCGGGGGAACGGGAAATCAACCGAACCAGGTGCTGTTGAGTCGCACCTATCTGTCGACTTCAGGAACGGTTGTTAATTCAGAGGCGACGCAGCTGGACCTGGAAGTCTCTGGAAGCCTGTTATTGAGCCAGAATGATCTGTTCGCGCTGGCGGTGAAGCCGTCGTCGAGTCCGCGGGTTCGGGTTTCTCTGAATCAAAGTACCCTGGCGCCTCGCGATTCCGTACTGGCTTTTAAGGAAAGCGACGGTTCTCAATCTACAGGAACCGCTGCCCGGGTGCTGGCGGAAGAATGTCTGTTTCTACCTGTGCCTGCCGCGTCAGGCGGTCGCTCTGACTCTTCCCGTTCCGCTTCCCTGCTCCGGCTCCCCCAGAGTCTGCAGAAGCAGGTACAGTGGTGGGGTTCGACTAATGGGTATATGGTAGAGCGGTTGCAGGCACTCGGGGAATCCGGCTCACTGTCTGCGGGGGCTGGCGGCGATTTTGAACAGACGCTCGCCCAGGTGTTCGGTGATCAGGCGGATCAACATGCACTGACGATGCCGGGCGGGGTTCTGCTGCAGGAACAGAAACTGCCTCCCCTGACGAAAATTCAGCCGGTTCACTTTCGGCTGCTGCCTGCCTGTAAGGCGGCGACCTGGTCAGACCTCAAACAGCCGCTGGGGGCCGATCCCGTTGCGCTGCAGGCGATGCTGGAAGGCAATCCGCAGGACCGGGCGAAAGCGGCCCGCAAGAAACGCTCGTTCTAAGGTCTCGCTTAGATATTCGAGAGCGTGGCGTGGGGGTGATCTTCATCCAGACGCGGAACGGTCAGCGTGAAACGGGAACCTTTACCGGCTTCGCTTTCGATGCTGATTTCTCCCCCATGTTCGCGGATGATTTTCTGACTGACTGCCAGGCCGATACCGGTGCCGCGGGCGCCCTTGGTGGATTCGAACAGGTTGAAGATTTTGCTGATCTGATCCGCAGGGATGCCGGGGCCATTATCGGAGACCATGATCAGGATCTGATCGGGTTTCGCGAGATAGCGGGTTTCCAGCAGAACGATCCCCTGCTCCAGTCCTTCGACGGCATCGATGGCGTTGATGACGATATTCAGGATCGCGCGATGAAGGCCTTCGTGGTCGAATACGCTTTCCGGCAGTTCCGGGTCCAGTTCGCATTTCAACTGAACGCCGCACTCTTCGGCACGGGCCTGCATCAGTTCGTGCACGTCTTTGACCGGCGTGTTGATGGAACCTGGTTCCAAGGCTGGCTTGCGTTCGGTACTGAAGGTCAACATGTCCATCACGAGGTGATAGATTTTGTTCTGGTTCTTCTCGACGATGTTCCACCCTTTACGGACAAGGTCTTCCTCAGACTTGTTGAGTCCCATGTCGATCAGGTAACTTCCGCCACGAACCCCTTGCAGGATGTTCTTGATATGGTGGCTCAGGGTGGCGATGGTCTGCCCCATGGCAGCAAAGCGTTCCGCTTTCAACATCGCATTCTGGAAGCGGTAGTTTTCAATGGCTAAAGCGGACTGACGACCGATGGCGACCAGGAGTCGCAGGTGTTCTTCGCTGAATTTTTCGACGGCGCCGTTCTTGAGCAGGACTTCGGGGTGGGAAGTCGTCGTGTCGACGTAGATGACGCCCATCAGTTCATGGCGGCCCTGCATAGGAACGCACATGGCTTCGCGAATGCCTGCCTGCAGAATGCTGCGGCCCCCTTCAAATCGTTGATCGCGCTGCGCGTCGGAGGTGCGGACCCCCTGTTTTTTGTTGAGTACGTAATCGACAATGCTGTGGGAGACCGGCATGCGTGCGCCGGACTTTTTCTCGGCACGACTGCTGAAGATCTGAGGTTGGATTTCACCCGACTGCGGGTCGGTGATCAGCATACAGCCCCGATCGGCGCCGACCGTATTGATGGTCAGGTCGAGGATGCGCTTGAGTAGTTCTTCCTGTGAAATTGTCGGGCTGACAGCGGCTTCTGCGATGCGGTACAGAGCCTGCAGGTCGTTTTGCACATCCTGCTGCTGGACTATTCCGGAGACATCTGCCGTGTCCAGTACCATGGAGTCAAACTCGTGATTGACTTCGTGGGTAATGCTGGACTGATTTGAATCCTCGCTGCTGATCAGGTCGATCTTTTCCGCCATGTAGCGGGAGTCTTCATCGATCGCCTGGCTGGAGAACAGCAGCAGACTGCGTCCGATCTGAATATGATCGCCGTTACTGAGCCGGGCGGATTGAACCTGGGTCCCGTTGACCATTGTTCCATTGGAACTGTTCTGGTCGGTGATGATGTAGGAGCCGTTCTTGAAGGAGATTGTGGCGTGCTGACGGGAGGCTTCCGTATCCAGAATCCGGATCTCGTTTCGCACTCCTCTGCCCACACTGGCAGGATCTGTTCCCAACTGGAAGCGGGTTCCGAGGTCCACTCCCTGGATAACCAGCAGGGTCGCTTTGCCCCCCTCTTGTGCGTTTTCTATCAGCCTTTTCATGGTCTCTGATTCTCAGTCGATGACTGGACCTGCTCATCAGGTAAACGTACGCTGCACCGAATTCCTGCAACCTGCGCGGTAATACATGAATTCAATGTGCAGTCTGTTTCAGTCGAGGAACGCCCGGGAAACGATTCCGTTTTCCTGAGTTCTCTGTGAAGGGAAATCCTTTACAGAAAAGCCCCTACGGAGAATCATATCTCAACCGGGAGCGCTGTTCAAATCCCAACATCCGTTTAGAGTGAGATCTGTCGGGAGAATCTGAGCGGACTACTGCTGAGATCGGGGCTGATTGAGCAGGCTTTCAATCGAATCGATCAGCTCTGCGTATTGAAATGGCTGGACCAGGAAGCGTGTGGACTGGTCAGTTTCGGGAGTGGCAGGAACTTTTACTGAACCGATGACAACTTTCGGGACTTCATTCCAGCCCGGCTGTGCTGAGGAAGAGGCGGCCAGGTCGTCACCGTGCAGAACGACAATGCTGGGCAGTTCGTTCTCGGTGATGACATCACCCGATTGTGGCTTGCGGATGCGATTAACGCGGCATCCCTGGGGTTCCAGGACTGCTTTCAGAACTTCTTCCGTTTCGTGTAATCCATCCAGGACGACAACATGTTGACCATTTACCACTTGAGGGTTCCTTCCCATGACCACGGTAAAGCCTGATGAGCTCCACAAATCCATTTGTCAATCAGGCAGGTCGGAAAGATAGCCTGTTCCAAAGTTTGTGTCAAAATCAGTTATGAGAGCTGAAATTGAGTTTTTGGAATTATGTAAACTTTACAACAGGACGTAGCGGTGAGTGGATTACCTGGTTTACCAGGCGGTCGGAGCCGGGAAGTTCTCGTTAAACATCGGTTCCTGGTTGATGTAGTCGTCTTCCCGTTTCATACTGTCCAGTTGAAGTTTACGCTGTTCCTGCTGGAGTTCTTCGCTGGAAATGGGGCCTCTGACTTCGGCCAGCGGTGCCACGTATTTGGGCTGTTTGACTTTTACGTCGGTCGGATAAAAGACGCCCCGGTCCTGTGGCGCAGCGGTTGCAGAGGCATCTGAGGCGGAAGCGATCGCAGTTTCAGGGTAGATTCGTTTGTGATAGGTGCTGCTGAAACCGGCGGGCTGATGATAGTCGGGAATGTTGCGGCACCCGACCTGCAGACAGGTCAGACCAAGCAGAATCAGCATGTATCTGCTGTATTGAGGCACCAGGATTCCCTTCCGAATAACAGAAAAAGCGGCCCTCAACTGGAGAGGGCCGCTTTCGTAATATCGGCGATTCAGGGGAAGGCTGTCGATTAAAAATCAGACAAATCCCGGAACCAGTGCTTAACCTTTGGCTGCCGCATAGCGTTTGGCGACTTCATCCCAGTTAATCACATTGAAAAATGCGGAGATGTAGTCAGGACGCTTGTTCTGGTAGTTTAGGTAGTATGCGTGTTCCCAGACATCCAGTCCCAGAATCGGGGTGTGACCTTCTGAAAGTGGTGTGTCCTGGTTGGGAGTGCTTTCAACAACCAGTTTGCCGCCATCGACGGAGAGCCAGGCCCAGCCGGAACCGAAGCGGGTGGCTGCAGCGTTGGCGAACTGTTCTTTGAAAGCATCGAAGCTGCCGAAGGTCGCGTTGATGTCATCACCAAGGTCACCACCGGGAGTTCCACCGCCGTTGGGGGACATGATGGTCCAGAACAGGCTGTGGTTCGCGTGTCCGCCACCGTTGTTGCGGATGGCAGTACGGATATTTTCGGGAACGGCGCTCAGGTCGCTCATCAGGTCTTCGATGGACTTGGAAGTCAGGTCACTGTGGCCTTCGAGTGCGTCGTTGGCTTTGGTGATGTAAGCCTGGTGGTGTTTGGTGTGGTGGATCTCCATCGTGCGGGCATCGATGTGAGGTTCCAGGGCATCGTAGGCATAGGGCAGGTCAGGAAGTGAGTAAGACATACGACAAACTCCTTTGTGTTTCGGTGTAATTAGTCTAAAGTTGTGAGTGACTTTACGTATATTGCCCGGCGTCTCAAATCCAGTAGATCATTAGACATAAACCGGATCTGTGTGCAAATACATCCTTCACCCCCATTGTAGAGGATTATCTGATTCTCACAACCAACTGGTCGATAAGTTTTCACATTGGCACCAGCAGCCTGCTTCCTGCCGATGTGCATAGTTGACGTTTAACCGGTGGGTTCTACAATAAAACCGTGCCGAAAAAAATTCGACAGAATTCTCCGGATTTGTAAAGGATCTGATTATGCACAGGAAAGCTCTGGTTGCTTTACCCGTATTCAATGAAGAACGTCATGTGATCGAGGTTTTGACCGAAGTCCGCAAGTACGCCGAGGCGATTCTGGTCGTCGACGATGGTTCTTCGGATCGGACTCCAGAGCTGCTCAAAGAAGTGTCGGGCATCGAAGTTCTCACGCATCCGGAAAATCGTGGATATGGTGCCGCTCTCAAAAGCGCCTTCGATTACGCGGTCGCGCACCAGGATGAATACGATATCCTGGTCACCATCGACTGCGATGGTCAGCACGAACCCACCCTGCTCCCGAATCTGGTCCAGCAGATTCGCGAACAGCCTGTTGACGAACCAATCGACATGCTTTCGGGCAGTCGTTATCTGAAGCAGTTTGATGGTGCCAGTATTCCTCCCGAAGATCGTCGGCAGATTAACGTCGCCGTCACGCGTCGGATCAACGAACAGCTGGGCTTTGATCTGACGGATGCCTTCTGTGGTCTGAAGGCGTACCGGGTCGAAGCACTGGCAAAGTTCAACGTGACCGATCTCGGCTACGCGATGCCGCTGCAACTCTGGGTTCAGGCCGCTGCCCACGGAATGAAGATTGTTGAATTCCCCGTTCCGCTGGTCTACCTCGAAGAAGAACGCAGCTTCGGTGGTTCGCTCGATGATGCGATCAAACGCAAAGCATATTACGATGAAGTGCTCGACCGGGAAATGCAGGCAGCCGGGCTGACCTGCTGTGCCTCTGATTGTTGTAACGATCGTACCGATTCTTTCAGCGAGTAATCTGCCGGGTATTCGGTTCAGATCAGCCTCTGCGGATGCATCGGACGATTTCCCTCTGAATTCAATTCAAAAGGACTCGACAATCAGTTGTGCACTCATCAAACTGAAAGCCGCTCAACCATACCGCTCGGGCGGTGGTTCTGTTATGATAGGGCTGATTGACGGATCTTCTCGCCTGCCCGTACCTGATTTTGATTCATTCCGCACACCCGTAAAGCGTTGAAATGTCATCAGTGACTCCTTTTCCCTGCCAGAATCCTGAATCCCGATTTACATCCAGTTCCGCGGTGCCGGAACCGGTGTGGGAAAAACAGGATCTGCGTGTGCCCCGCTCCGACGATGTGGTCTTTTCGCGGCCCGACCTTTCGGAGATCATCGCGGATGCTGAAGCGAACCGCAGCATGTTTGAAGCCTGCTCCCGGGAACGGAGCGGCAAAATTATTTCCAGTCTGCGGAGCTGGGCCCGGAAAGCGGTTCTGGAAGAAGCGGCCCGCTACACCAGCGAGTTGACGGGGACCACCGTCGAATTACCCGCCGATCTCGACGAACGTCTGCTGTTCATGACGGGGCATCAACCGGCGCTGTTTCACCCGGGCGTCTGGGTAAAGAACCTGCTGGTCGGAAACGTGGCCCGGCAGACCGGGGGCCTCAGCCTGAACCTGATCGTGGACAATGACCTGGTGAGTACGACTTCGATTCGAGTACCCCAGGGGACACAGGCTGATCCGGAGCTGGTCGAAATCCCTTTTGATGAAACCATTGAGAAAAAGCCCTGGGAAGAGACGACCGTCCAGAACCGGGAGCTGTTCTGCTCTTTTGAGAAACGCGTTAGCGAGGCACTCCAGCAGTGGCCCGACCTGGGAGCCCCCCTGCTGCAAGAGATCTGGCCGGCTGCCGTCGCGCAATTGGAAACTTCAGATCGCCTGGTTGACTGTCTGACTGCTGCCCGGCATGCAATGGAATCCCGGTGGGGCGTTGAGAACCTGGAACTGCCCATCAGTCGTCTCTCGGAAACCGGACCGTTCCTCTGGTTTGCCTGTTACCTGATTCAGAATGCGAGTGCGTTCCGCAAGATACACAATGAAGTCCTGGGAGAGTACCGCAAGGTCAACCGGGTCCGCAGTAAAACACATCCGGTGCCCGAACTCTCTGAGTCTGAGGGCTGGGTAGAAACCCCGTTCTGGGTCTGGCAGGCCGGCGCCACTCGACGGCATCAGTTGCTCGTTAAACGGGAAGATCAGGAAGTATTGCTGTCGGACGGTACGCGTGAAATCGCCCGCTTACCGCTCAGGGAACAGTGCGACCTGTCAGCGGCGATCGAAGTGTTGAAACAACTTCCCGCACAAGGCATCCGCCTGCGAACGCGGGCGCTGACCACGACGCTGTTTGCCCGGTTGTTTCTGGGCGATCTGTTCGTGCATGGTATCGGCGGCGCCAAGTATGATGAAATGACCGATCGGATTTTTACCCGGTTCTTCCATCTGGTGCCTCCACGCTATCTCACACTCTCTGCGACCCGTTACCTCCCCTTCTGCGAGGCCTTTAATGTGCAGGAGTGCGATGAAACCTGTCTGAGACGGATCCTGCGGGATCTGGATTTCAACTCGGATCGGCACCTGAATCCGGAGCAGCAGAAGACAGCAGCTCCCCTGCTGGAACGCAAACGGGCGTTGATTCAGGAGCAGGAGGCTGCTCCCGATGAAGAGTTAAGCCCGGCTGCCCGCCGACGTGAGAACCGACAGCGGTTCCGCGAAATTCGCGAAGTCGACGCTGCTCTGGCTGAACTGACGACACAACTGCGAAGTCAGGTCGAAGAAGATCTGGCGACCATTCAGAAACAGCGGCAGGCCAATCAGGTCATTCAGAGCCGCGAGCTTTCGTTTGTGCTCTACCCCGAAGCGACCCTGAAGTCTCTGTTCGAGAAGCTGGTTGTTGAATAACCATTGCTCGAACCTCTCTCAGTTCCAGGTTACTCCCCTGCTTTCTGGATCCGTTCAAACAGGAACTGATGGCGAGAGTTGAATAACCGTCGGTATCCCAGCACGACGGAGATGACCGTCCCCAGTGCGGTGCCGGATGCAATCAGGAACATGATCACAATCTGGTACTTCACCGATTCCAGCGGACTGGCACCAGCGAGAATCTGCCCCGTCATCATCCCGGGCAGCGAGACCAGGCCGACGACCATCATGGAATTGATAATCGGCGTCATACCGGAGCGGACCGCATTCTGCAGAGCCTGTCGAGCCGCTTCATTGCGGGTGGCACCCAGCGTCAGTTTGAGTTCCACCTCGGCCCGGCGGAGAACGAGTTCTTCACTGAGTCGATCCAGGCCCAGTGAAATTCCATTGAGGGTATTCCCGAGGATCATTCCCAGTAAGGGAATCAGATATTGCGCGGGACTGTCGGACCAGCTGTGCGGCGGAATGACGACCGTCAATGCGAAGCCGGTCACCAGCCAGGAACTTGCAAAGACCGCAACGATACTGTTGAGCCAGATGCCCGGGTAACGCCGCTGGGAACGTTGTACCGCGGTGATCCCCGCGATGAGGGTCATCGTAAACATGAGCGCGGCGATGACCGACCACCAGGAGAGCTGAAAGATCCAGTCCAGGATCAATCCGATCAACAGCAGTTGCACGATAGAGCGGAGTGTGGCTATCAGTAACCGCTTCTCCATGTCGAGCTTGAGCCAGACGGAGATGATACCGTTCACCAGAACCAGCGACGTGGCGAGAACCAGATTGAGGGTTGTTAAGTCGTACATGAAACTTGCTCGGGACAGACCGGGGGATGCGGGTTCAGCAGAAACGCAATTCAGTTTACGAACAGGGATTGTAGCAGAGGCTGCTTCATTTTTTCATCTCGAGGGCTTAATCGGATCTTCAATTTGCAGTGTTTTCCCGTCTTTTCTGAATTCGCAAGACCTTAACTTTCCATTCATCAGCAGCGAATAATTTTCTGGTAGTATCCCCCGCCATAATGAAATCAGAAAAACAAAAAGAGGTGCACACAGCCGGAGTTGTGCCAGGCATGCAGGGCATGCGTTATCGCGGAGCAATGTCATTAAGGAGGATGATATGATCGTGTCCGAGGAACGGGAATCCACAACGGCTGGTCGCGAGATACGCACGATCTTTGTCAGTGATGTCCACCTGGGCTGCATGCACTCACGGGCGGAAGAATTTCTCGCTTTTCTGAAAGCCCACAAGCCTGAGTCCCTGTATCTGGTGGGGGACCTGATCGATGGCTGGAAGCTTCGCAAAAAATGGCGCTGGCCTGAAAGCTATAACGCGATCCTCGATCGTGTCGAAGAGCTGAGTTCCTCGGGGACCGAAGTTTTTTATACTCCCGGAAACCACGATAATTTTCTCCGCGACTTCGGCAAGCGGTTTGGCTTTGTAACCCTCTCCGATGAGTTCGTGCATATCACGGCGGACGGGCGGCGTTTCCTGATTATCCACGGAGACCAGTTCGATAAATTCGAGACTGGTGCCCAGTGGCTCTCGGTGCTCGGATCGTTCGCGTATGACATTCTACTGACCGCGAATACCCTGTTTAACCGGGTCTTTCGACGCAAGGGACAGGCGAAGTTCGCACTCTCTTCCGCCATCAAGTCGCGGGTTAAACAGCTGATGCGGTTCATCAGTGATTTTGAACAGAAGCTGGCCAGCCATGCCCGCAAGCGGTTATGCGAGGGTATTATCTGTGGTCACATTCATGCTCCCAATATTCTCGATATTGACGGGATTAACTACTGCAATACCGGGGACTGGGTCGAGCACTGCACTGCCTTGATTGAATACAGCGACGGCGCGTTGGAGATTGTGTACTTCGATCAGAATGTCGCACCCGTGAAGAAACCAACTGTGAAAACCAGGACCGCGGACCAGGGGGTGAGACCCCAGATCGAGGTCGAAATGTCAGGACTGCTGAGTCGGTTCTGGAAACGTTGTCATCCCCTCAGGTTGATCAGACGCTGATCAGCCTTTTTTTATTGTCCAGTCGGAGCAGATTCCATGATTGCAGAACGGATCAGTCGTAAGAGTTTTCAATGGGTTCATCAGGGAAACCTCGTTTATAACACCTGCTGGGAGGACCCGCGCCTGGACCGCGAAGCGTTAAAACTCGGACCGGACGATGAAGTCATGGTGATTACATCCGCGGGGTGTAATGCCCTGGATTATCTGCTCGACGAACCGCGACGGGTGCATGCGGTGGATATGAATCCCAAGCAGAATGCGTTGCTCGAACTGAAGCTGGCTGCGATTCGCAACCTGGATTTCGAAGACTTTTTCGATCTGTTCGGTCGCGGGAATTCTGCCAACTGGGAGCACCTGTATGGTCAGAAGCTGCGGTGCGAGCTGTCCGTGCTCACGCGAAAATACTGGGACCGGCATGGGGATTTCTTCTCCAGCGAAGGCAAACGCCCCAGCTTTTATTTTCGCGGCTCTTCCGGTCTGTTTGCCTGGATGGTCAACGGTTATATCGACCGGGTGGCCAAGATCCGGGAAGATATCAATTCCCTGCTCTCCGCACAGGACATCGATGAGCAGACCTCGATTTATCAGTCGCGCAATCTGAATGAACAGCTTTGGACGCGGATGATCAAATGGTGGATGCGTCGCGATCTGACGCTATCGATGCTGGGTGTGCCCCGGGCGCAACGGACTCAGATTGATCAGGGTTATCCGGGCGGGATTGTGCAGTTCGTGATCGATCGGATCGAGACGGTCTTCACCAGTCGCTCGCTGCGGGACAACTATTTCTGGCGCGTCTATCTGACGGGTAGTTATGATCCCGAATGTTGTCCGGAGTATCTCAAACGCGAAAACTTTGAACGGCTCAAAGGAGGACTGGTCGACCGGATCAGTGTGAATACGAATACCGTGGAAGGGTTCCTGAACCAGCACCAGGGTACGATTTCCCGTTATGTGCTGCTGGACCATATGGACTGGATGGCTGGAGCACAGCCTCAGTTGCTGCAGAGTGAGTGGCAGGCGATTGTGAACCGGGCGGCTGAAGAGACGCGCATAATCTGGCGGAGTGCAGGTATGCAGGTCGATTTCATCGATCCGCTGCAGGTGCAGCACCAGGGAGAGACAACCCGGGTGGGAGAAATGCTCCGTTACCAGAGTCAACTCGCAGACGAACTGCACGAGCGGGACCGCGTGAATACTTACGGTAGTTTTTATATCGCCGATCTGCAGGTCTGATCTGATGCCGAAGAAGAAGCGGCTTTTACTCGCGCGGAAAGGAATCGCCCGATGAGTTATCTGAGTGGACGCTGGAATGATGTCCGGACGCTGTGGCATTTGCTGGCTTCACGGATCGAAGGGCAGACGCACGCGGAGCGGCTGGACTCTTTCTATTCCGGACAGGCAGCGGGCTATGATCAGTTTCGACGAAAACTCCTGCATGGTCGTTGTGAATTATTCGAAAGTCTGCCGGTTCCCGAGAATGGCGTCTGGGTCGATCTGGGAGCCGGGACGGGAGAAAATGCTGAACTATGGGGCCCGCGCCTGCATGAGTTTCGTCAGGTCTACCTGGTCGATCTCTGTCAGCCTCTCCTGGATGTCTGTCAGCAGCGGATTACGGACCGGGGCTGGGAGCGGGTGTCTGCGGTTTGCGCGGACGCCACGCAGTTCTCGCTTGCGGAAACGGAGGTGGACCTCGTGACGTTTTCCTATTCCCTGACGATGATTCCCGACTGGTTTCAGGCTGTGAATCGGGCCTGGGAGTTATTGCGGCCGGGTGGGAGGCTGGCGATCGTCGATTTTTATGTCTCCCGTAAATACCCCGCTGATACCCTGCGACGGCACAACTGGTTTCAACGTCATTTCTGGCCGACCTGGTTTGCCGGGGACAATGTGTTTCTGAATCCGGACCACCTGCCATACCTGCTCGACCGGTTTGAACTGGTTTCACTGAAAGAGTGTCAGGGAAGTCTGCCGTTTGTGCCTCTGCTGAAAGTGCCTTATTACAGTCTGATTGCCCGTAAACCCGCCTGACCATTAAACGGAATCTATTGTGACTGTCGTCGGCTGCCCTCTGCGCTCGGTTCCGATTCTGTTATGATACGCGCTGTGTCACGAATGAGAATCAGAGCCACGTACAGGATGCCGACCAGATGTTGATTGAATCACTGCAGAATCCATCGCTCTTCGCACATGAGGTAGACGACTTCCAGGTCCTGGAGACACATATCTCCTGGGTACTGTTGACGGGGCCTTATGCATATAAACTCAAAAAGCCGGTCGATCTGGGCTTTGTGAATTTCACCACACTCGCTTTGCGGGAGCAGTACTGCCACGAGGAAATTCGGCTGAATCGACGTCTCGCGCCCGATTTGTATCTCAAGGTGATTCCCATTACCGGGACTGAAGCGGCACCGGAACTGGATGGCGCGGGGGAAGTCATCGATTACGCTGTGCAGATGCTGCAGTTTTCTCAGGATGATCTGCTGAGTAAAGCGATCGGGGACGGTCGGTTAACCGCCGGGCACATCGATCGCCTGGCTGAAGAAGTCGCGGAGTTTCACGGCCGGGCTGCGGTCGCGGATAGTGACTTGCCTTATGGAACGCCGGATAAGGTTATGGCGCCCGTCAAGGAAAACTTTCGGCACGTGGACGAGTTATTCGGCGATGATGACGAGGTCCGCGAAATGGTGGAGCAGATTCGCACCGAGAATGACCGCTGGCATGAATCCGCAAAAGGCTTGCTGGCGGAGCGGAAATCGCAGGGCTTTATACGGGAATGTCATGGGGATATGCACCTGGGGAATATGATTCTCAATGACGACGGGGTGACGATTTTCGACTGCCTCGAGTTCAACGCCGACCTGCGGTGGACCGACGTGATGAGCGAGGTGGCGTTCGTGGTGATGGACCTGGAAGACCGGGGACGTCCTGACTATGCGATGCGGTTTCTGAATCGCTACTTCGAACTGACGGGAGACTATGCTGGTGTGCCCCTGCTGCGGTTTTATCTCTCGTATCGGGCGATGGTTCGCGCCAAGGTGGCGGCGCTACGACTGAGTCAGCATGAATTTTCCCCAGCTGAAACCCGGGAGATCCGTGAGGAGTTCTGGTCTTATCTGAAACTGGCTCGCAAGTATGTGACGCGGGATGAACCTTTATTAATTCTGACACACGGCGTTTCGGGAAGTGGAAAATCGTATGGGACCGGGCTGCTCTTAGAAGGGATGCCGGCGATTCGCGTGCGTTCGGATGTGGAGCGGAAGCGATTACAGGCGGAGCAGGAGATTCCCGACGAGCGTCTCTATACATCCGAAGTGACCGAGCTGACCTATCAGCGGCAGGTGGAACTGGCCGAGACGATTCTGGACGCGGGCTGGTCGGCAATTGTCGATGCGACGACGCTCCAGGTCTGGCAGCGTTCCCTGTTCAGAGAACTGGCGTCAGCGCGGGGAGTCCGGTTTGTCCTGCTCTGTTTTGAGGCTGAACAGGATGTGCTGGAGCAGCGGATCGAAGACCGGCAGGCGTACGAAGAAGATCCCTCAGATGCGACTCGGGATGTGCTGCAATTGCAGCTTGATGTACGGGAACCGCTGACGACCGAGGAACAAGCGGTTTCAGTCGTCCTCCCTACAAAGCAGGAATGGACGACTGAAATGCTGGTTCAACTGGTGACTGGTTAGACACCGAATGCTGGAGGCAGCGGTGAACTATTCCGTTTCTGAAATCCAGGTGCGGGCGGCGTCCAGTTCGTGCAGGTCGAAGTATTTGACCTTGGCGGAGGTGAAGGGTTTGCAGAACATGGCCATGCCCTCTTCCCATTTCTTCTCGCCGACCATGGCCAGTTTGCCGATGTCTTTGAAGTGCTTGAGGTCGAACTTGATGTCTTCCCAGATGGCTTCCATGGACCAGCCGTGGAAGTCGTGGAGAACGACCAGCATGTGCAGGGGGCCGTGCTGCTGGATCAGTGTTTCAATCGTGGGGGTAAAGTCGTGGTAATCTTGCTTGACCAGCTTACCGGACATGTTGATTTCCACGTAGTTCTCAGTCTCGTGGTGTATGATTTCAAGTGACATCGGTTGTCTCCTTTAAAGGTGAGAGAAATACTTACAGTCTCCAGCATAATTAAATCAGGGCTGGTTTCCAATTCGTAATGGACAGATTTCACGGTTCCTTGATAAACCTGATTGCCCTGGTTCAGGCGGTTGTCGGAACCGGTGCCAGGGTGCCGGCTGGAAAGGTCATGATCTGTGTGGCGACACGTTCTGCCTGTGTGTGATCGTGGGTGATCCAGACGAAGGCCGGACGCTGGTTTGAGGTCTCAAGCCACTGTTGAATGATCTGCTCAAACTGCCGCGTGGTTTGCGGATCGAGGCCGGACGTCGGTTCGTCCATCAACAGGATCTGTGGGGCGAGAATCAAAGCCCGCAGCAGAGCGACGATCTGCCCTTCTCCCCCTGAGAGGGCACTGGATTTCCGCTTGAGAAACCCGTTGGGCCGTTCGAAGGAACTGAGCAGTTCCAGAACCGCGTCGACATTGTTGGATTTATCCTGGTTGATATGAAACTGCAGTGCGAATTTCAGATTGCTTTCTACGGTTCCTTCGATGAGGACGGGCCGCTGCTGCAAATAGACGACCTGGCTGCGGTAGGCGGGCAGGTCCTTGTCGGCGACGGGGGCATTCTGAAACAGAATGTCTCCCGCCTGGATTTCATCCAGCATGGCCAGAGATCGAAGGAACAGCGATTTTCCCGAACCCGTGGGGCCGACAATCGCGATCCGATCGCCGGGATGGACCTTGAGTGACAAATCGCGGACGAGACACTCCCCTGCACTGGTCTGACGGCCGATCGAGCGGGCTTCCAGTAGACAATCCTGGTCTGGTTCCGTCGCGTCACTCAAGCGATCTGCTCCACTTCGATCTGATCGTAGAAGGTTTGCATCCGCTTTTCCGACAGGCGGGCGGGCAGGAGTTGTGTCAGGTTGTCGGCAGCGGCCGCCATTCCCCGGCGGATGGCATCGGGGACCGGTTTGCCGCGATGCAGGGCCACCGCGATGCCCGCTGCCAGGCTGTCACCACAGGCAATGGGATTGACGACTTCCGCCCGAGCGGGTGTGAAGCGATAGACGTGTTCCCGCGAGGTGGCCCAGAGGGTGTCTTTGCCCTGCGAAATCACGACCCAGGTGGCGCCCCGCTGGTTGATCTGCTGCATGCCTTTAATGAGCGCCTCGGTATCAGCGAGTTTGGTCATCAGGGTGCGTTCCAGTTCCTCATGATTGGGTTTGACCAGGAACGGTTTTTCTTCGAGGGCTGCTTCCAGTTCCGGTCCGCGGGCGTCGAGAATCACGGGACAATGTGTCTCGGCGATCAGATCGCGGTAAAAGCTGGAGGGGGTGCCTGCGGGAAGCGAACCGGTAAGTACAACCACCTGGGCAGACTTGAGGTGCTTCAGGTATTCCTTCTTGAAAGCCGCCAGCTCCTCTGCAGTGATGGGTTGTGCGTTTTCAACCAGTTCGGTGGTCTTGCCGGTGGAACGATCCAGGATCGTCGTGCAGACCCGGGTCGGCGTCTGTTGCGGGATGACGCAGGATGAGACGCCCAGCTGATCGAGTTCGTTTGAGATCAGCTCCCGCGCGAAGCCTCCCGCCGGGTAGATCGTCTCGCAGGGAGTTCCCAGGTGCCGGACTGCGATGCCGACGTTGATGACCTTCCCGGAAGAGGCCCATTGCGCAGACTGACAGCGGTTGACCTCACCTGTTTCCAGGGAGGTCACTTCCAGAATCTGCTGCCAGGCCGGGCTCAAGCCGGCTGCGATAATCATGGTATCAATCCTTTACAAAGATAAACGGGAAAGGGGTCAGGGAACGAGTTCGCCGCGGAGCATAATCTGGCCCACGCGAATGCGGGTTCCCTGGTATTTGGGAGATTTCAATTCTTCATCCGGATTTTTGAGGCGAAACGCGACCGGAGTACGGTCCGGCTGCTCGGGATGAATTTCAACGGTCACGGTATGAATCTGGTTCGGGTCCAGGTTCTGTGCCAGTCGAAGCGTCGAAATTCGATGGTAGGTGCAGTAGCTGTCAAAGCGGGCTACCGGTTTCTGGCTCGGCTTGCCGTCGACAGTGATCAGGACCTGTCCCCCGTCGGGGCCGAGCAGGTCGTAGAGGGCTGCCTGGGTTCCGCGGAAGCGGAAAGTGATGCGACTGCCGGGTTCGTCAGCTTCCCAGATCTGCCCCATGCGATTGCCGAAGCGTTTCTGCAGAATATTGTCAGCGGGCAGCTTCTTCCAGTTGCCGGTGAGCATGGATGGTTCGAGGGGAATCATCTTGGCATTGGTCCAGTGGCTTTTGACGAAAGGCTGTTTCAGCTTGTCGGCATGATTGACTGGTTGAGAGTCGTTTTCCATTTTCTGGATAGCGTCGCCAATGACTTCGGTGTAGATCTCGTGTCCCTGGTCCAGCGGGTGAACACCATCTTTGGAGAACTGGATAATGCCGTCTGCCAGCGGCTTGTCGGACTGAAACTTAAGTTTCCCCTGCTGTTCGAGTTCGGCAATTTTGAGGGCGACATTGATGGACGGGATGCCGTAATGGTCGGCCAGGAGTTCCATGGCGGAAGCGGCCCGCGGGCATTCTCCCTCGCGGAGTTCCTTTTCGTAGTTCACGCGGAAGGTATAGACGAAGCAGATATCGGTCTGCGGATTTGCCTGCCAGATCTGTCGCACGATGCCATCCATCGAGTCCCAGATGGCCTCGGGTTGACGTCCCCCGTCATTGACGGCGAATTCGACAAAAACCAGATCGGGTTTGTGATCGAGGACATCGCGCTGGAGTCGAAAGACGCCCAGGTCACTGCCCGTTCCCCCGATGGCAGCGTGGATCTCGTGAATCCTGGCTTTGGGGAATGCCTCCTTGAGCCACTTGGTCGTTTTGACGCGCCAGCCGTTGGCTGCTGTGATGGAGCCGCCGAGATAGGCAACGTTGACTTCTTTTCCCTGCTGCAGTTTCTGAAGCACATTGCCGAGACCCTGGCGGGGTTTCACCAGTTCGGCTTTGACGGCGTGGTAAGCAGGCGGTGCAGCCTGGATTGAAAACAGAGCGGATAAGAGGAAGAGTCCAGCTGTGAGCAGCTTCAAACAGGACAGATGCATAGCGCGGTATCTCCGGAGGCAGACTTGCGAGTAAAGTATCAGTTAACAGGCCCAGTTTAACCTATCAGCAGGCAGATTGAAATGAGCGCGCACAGTCCAATTCACAGAGCGGATTATTCAAGAAGCCTCAGTAATCTTACAGAAGATCCTGCAGGATACCGGTCAGTTCGTCGTCGGAAATTTCGCGCGGATTGCCCCGCATGCTGTTGCCCCGGGAATCAGCGACGAGTGTGGGAATCTGTTCGCTGGTGACGCCCAGCTCTGAGAGTGTCGCAGGAATGCCGATACTGGCGTTTAAGGCTTCGATTTGCTGAATCAGGGAATCGGCGGCGTCGGCATCCGAGAGGGAGAGTCCGGGATCGAGGTGGCGGGCGATTTCTGCGTACTGCATTTCACAGACACTGCGGTTGGCTTTGAGCGTCGAGGGGAGCATGACGGCACAGGCGAGTCCGTGTGGAATGCGACAATGGGTTCCCAGGGCGGGGGCGACGCCGTGTGCCATGCCCAGTCCGGAGTTGGCGAGTGCGATGCCGGACAGCAGAGCGGCGTGAGCCATGCTCTCGCGACCCGTGCGGGAGTTGCCATCCGCGACAGCTTGCGGCAAGGCGGGGATGGCCAGCTTCAGACCCTGCAGGCTGAGTGCCTGGGGGATGGGTTGGGCCCGGCAGGAGATGTAGCTTTCCAGTAACTGGGTGATGGCATCCATGCCGGTGCGGGCGGTGATTTCGGGGGGTACCGAACAGGCCAGCTTCGGATCACAGAGGATGATATCGGGAATCATCTCGGGGGAACGCAGGCTCTTCTTGAAAGTGGGGGCGTAGCTGGAGATGACTGCGTTCTTGGTGGCTTCGCTGCCTGTGCCTGCCGTAGTGGGAATGGCCATTAAAGGGAGCGGTTTTGCTTTGAGTTGCAGCCCCTGCCCGACCCCTTCGAGGTAATCGAGGACGGTTTCGCTTTCCCGGTTGGTGATCATCGCGGCACACGCTTTGGCGAGGTCGATGCCGGAACCGCCGCCGATGCCGATCAGAAAGTCCCCTGCTCCCTGGGTATGGTGCTGGAGGATGTTCGTGACCTGGTCGACATCGGTTACTTCGGGTTCATGCGAAATCGTACGGATGTGTTCGCTGGAGATGCCCGCGCGGGAGAGCAGCGATTTCAATTCGTCCAGAACGCCGTTGGTTTCCAGGGAACGTGAGCCGGAGATAATCAGTGCCCGACTGCCCAGGGATGCGGCCAGTGTGCCTGCTTCCTGGAAACGATCCCAGCCAAAATGAATCTGCGGGGGAGCAAAGAAATCGTAGTGCATGGCGCTGTCTTTGTTATTAGAGAAAAATTCAGCCCGTGGCTTGCGTTGGTGACACTTCACTCGTGGGACAAGACATAAAAAAAGGGATACACTGAAAGGAGTGTATCCCCGGGACCGTATGAACTACGGTGTGTTACTTCTGCTGCAGTTCTGCTTCGATCGTTGAGACGACTTCTTTGGACTGCGGATTGGTGCGAGTCGGGAAGCGGGCAGCGATATCGCCGTCACGGCCGATCACGAACTTTTCAAAGTTCCAGCTGATAGGACCGGAGGATTTCGGCTTGGTGTTCTGAGAGGTCAGATACTTGTAGAGCGGGTCAGCGTCTTTACCGTTGACGTCAATCTTGTTGAACATGTCGAAGGTGACGCCGTAGTTCTTGGTGCAGAATTCAGAAATCTGAACCGAGGTTCCGGGCTCCTGGGCACCGAACTGGTTGCAGGGGAAACCGAGGACAACCAGACCTTTGTCTTTGTATTTTTCGTGCAGCGACTGCAGGTCTTTGTACTGGGGAGTCGCACCGCATTTGCTGGCGGTGTTGACGATCAGCAGAACTTTGCCCTTGTACTTGCTCAGATCAACGTCTTTGCCTTCCAGGGACTTCATGGTGCGATCGAGTACGGGGGGAACGGATTTCTTATCATCCTGACCGGCAATCAGAGTGGAACAGGTCAGTGCCAGCATGCTTGCCAGCAGGGTCATGGTCGTGAGGCTTCTCATCAATCTCTCCCTCATTTGGGATCCGGGCAATGTGCACGGCTCGTAAGTTAATAAAACAGACACAGGATGCTTTTCGTCGCCTCATGCGAGAACACTACGATCCCTCCAGTGTTATCGAATCAGAATGATAACCTTACTCAAATATTACATTGATGCCTGAGTAGAATCAATTGCACAGAAGTGTTTCCTGCAGGTATTGCAGGTGGGAAGCTGATTTATTTGAAGCGGACAGCTGGTGGATTAGGGAGAATAACGGCTTCAGGAGAGACGGTTGGCGAGGTTGGCTTTGTGGTAGAGGGTGCCCAGCAGTTCCGAAATGGGGAAGTCATCGTTGGTGCTGCTGGCTTCGATTTCGAGTTCATTCACCCAGCGGTTGCGGAGGTCTTTCTCGAGTTGCTCGCGGGCCGAGCTATTGAGTTCCTGGAAGTCGAACAGTTCCACGATATAGTGTTCAGAGGTATTGTCTGCATCCGGTTTGAGGGTGAAGGCGAGATGGGCCAGTGGTTCCCTGGCGATGATAAAGTCTTCGAAGGGAGCCAGTTCGAAAGATTTTTCCAGTTCGGAAATCAGGCAATGCTGAAAGGTTTCGTAGGGACGCTTCCGTTCTCCGGGGAGCATGAATTCCTGACGTTCGTAGTTCCAGTGGACCAGCCAGTGAGGCTTTCCCTCGATGGTAGTCTGAAACAGGATGAATGCACCAACAAAGTTGCTCATTGTTGTCGGTTAACCTTTCGCGGGAGGATGCTGCGCTCTGGATGTTGAAACTAGATGGCCCAATCGAATTTTATCATCACAGCAGATTCAGATGTTGTTGATTTCAGCGAAAACATGCTCATCCTCGAAGAAAGTGAGCGCAGAGCCCAGATTCCACGCTATTAGGGGAACCGCAGATTTGTGGAATTCTGAGGGAAATTCAGATTTTATGATCTTTTTCCTGTTTCCCATTGCATGCGTAGAATGGAAATTGTAGAATTACGCATAAGAGCTCACGTATGTAAGGTGAGCCCACAAAACTAATACAATCCCCCAAGACACCTGCCCCCTACACACCCGCCCCTGAAGGCAAACATTGTTGAGCCAACACTTTGGACCGTGTTTCGCCTGAGCGTAAGAAGGTTCCTTTAATGAAAATTCATCTTATCAGTGATCATCCCGATTTACCGGATATCGAGGTCAGTGTTGATGAGTTACCCGTTGTAATGGGAAGAAGTAACAATTGTGATCTGCGTGTGCTGGATCCGATGATGAGCCGCCAGCAGTGTGAATTGACCTTCCTGAACAACTCCGTTCGCGTACGTGACCTGGAATCGACCAATGGTACGATCGTGAACTCGGAAACCGTGCATGAAGCACCCCTCTACCCGGGCGATATTCTGACCATCGGAATGGCCAACTATGTCATCAGTTACTATGATGGCGAAGGTCAGGAAAGTTTCGAAGAGAGCTATTTCTCCGAGAATCCAGTTTAACAATTCCGCCTGAAGGCGGACCTCTCCCCTGGCTGACAGTGTAGTGGAATCGATTCCTGCACGTTGAATTTCTACTGAGAAATCGAAACAGCCATGTCTCACTCTGAAGAACTGTTTGATGTTGTCGATGCCGACGACCGGGTCTTGGAACAACTGCCCCGTTCCGTCGTCCACGCCCGCAAGCTCCTGCATCGTGCCGCAAATATTTTTGTCTTCAATTCCCGCGGAGAACTGCTGTTGCAGTATCGCGCCGCGACCAAAGACGAGTACCCACTGACCTACACCTCTTCTGCTTCCGGTCATCTGAGTGCCGGCGAGGATTATGCCGAGTCGGCTCGACGTGAGATGCAGGAGGAGATCGGCATCACGACGCCCCTGGAGCGACTGGCGAAATTCCCCGGAACACCCCATAACGCTTATGAGCATACGGTACTGTTTCGCACCGTTTCCGATGGCCCCTTCATGTTTGATCCGGTTGAGATTGAACGCGCGGAATTTTTCAGTATGGCCGACATCGAACGTATGCTGGAGGAAAACGCGGAAGGTTTCACGCCCCCTTTCAGGCAGCTTTTTCGCTGGTACCGGGCCTGCTACCGGGATTGAGCGTCTGCACGGAAACCTGCGGGAAGTTCAGCGGGGGACATGGCAGGAAACCTTCAACGTGAGGTATGCTTTTCGTGACCAGCGAAGTATTATTCAGGCTGATTCCCTTTCTCCTTGTCTAAATGCGATCAATTATGAGCTCAAAACCAGCCCTCTCTACGAACACTGTGGTGGGTACGAACACTGTGGTGGGACTCCTTCTGATCTGGGGAACTCCCTTGCTGCTGGCCGGGCTGATCCTGCAGCAGACCGCTGCGTTTCGCAATTCCAAAAGTGCAACCTTTGATGAAACCTACTATCTGAGCACCGCTCTGAAGACGGTTCACCAGGGGTTTCTGGACACACGGATCAGTGGGGAAGGCGTTGCGCCGCTGCCGATCATGCTGGATTATCTGCCGGTCGTCTGGAATGAGGAAGGCAGCCTGCGTGAGAATCCCTGGGAAGGTGAAGTCAGTGATCCTGCATTGATCCGACGCGCCCGCGGACTCAATTCGATTCTGGTGGGAATTCCAACGATGTTGGTGGTGTACTGCTGGCTGTACCGACGCCGGGGTTACCTGGCGGCCCTGCTGGGAGGCGCGCTGGTTACCTTTTCCCCGACGATGGAAGCTCACTTTTCCCTGGCCACGACAGATGCCTGCTTTACGCTGATGGCGCTGCTTGCACTGGCGACACTGGTCCGTTACTGGAAACAGCCCGGTGGCTGGAATCTGTTCTGGGTTGCTCTGGCGGTTTCAGTGGCCATCTCGGCGAAGTACTCGGGGATTCTGTTGCTGCCCTGTACCTTGTTGATTGTTGGTCTGGTCGCTCTGCAGAAATGGACCTCATTTTCCAAGGCGGCGGTCTGGTCTCTGGCGAAACGGGTCACACTGGTCTTTGGGATGTTTCTGCTCATGTTCGTTCCGCTGACCTGGGCGCTGCATTTGTTCTCGTTCACGGGACCTTTGAAAAACGTGCCTTATGCCGAAACCCCCGATTACTCTCCCTGGGTCAAGCTGCTCGGTCGGGGCCCGACGGCTCAGAAGATTATGGAAATCGCGCACAATGATATTAAACGGCCTGCTCCCTTTGCGGGTGTGTTGTTTCAGTTCCAGCATAACGAGGCAGGCCATGATGCCTATCTGATGGGGGAACTCTCCAAGAGTGGCTGGTGGTATTTCTTCCCCCTGGCCTGGCTCTGGAAAAGTACACCCGTGGAACTGCTGTTAACGGTGATCAGCCTGTGCCTGCTCCCCTTTCTGTGGGGCGATCTGAAACGGCTGGTGAGGCCCGTTCCCGCTCCTGTTTCTGAACTTCCAGAGGAAGAGCAGCAGACCGATGTCAGTGCACCGACGAGCCATGCGCCGCTGATCTGGGTGCTGGCTGTGGTGGTCTTTATGGGGATGTCGTTGACCAGCCGCTTGAATCTGGGACAACGATACCTGCTGCTCCTCTATCCCCTGCTGTTTATGTTCAGCATCGATCAGATGTGGCGCTGGTTCGAAGGGAAACTGGGCCTGCTGGTGACAGTGTCGGTGGCCTTGATCGGTTTTCAGGTGCAGTCGATTGTTTCGGTTCAACCCAATTATCTGTCCTACTTCAATGATGGAATAGGCGGGCCTCAAGCGGGGCACAAATACCTGCTGGATTCAAACCTTGACTGGGGGCAGGATCTGCCTGCGCTCAAGAAAATTATGGACGAACTGCCTCTCGAAGATCAGAAGAACTCATTGATTTACTACTTCGGGACCGCTCGACCGGATGCATTCGGGATTAAAGCAGCCCCGCTTCATGCCAATCTGGATGCTGATCCAGATCAGTGGAAATACATGATTATCTCGGCGAATCATCTGCAGGGACTGTATGCTCACGGGGAGGATCCCTGTGCTGAGTTCCGGAAGCTGGAACCATTCAAGATGGCCAATTATTCGATTTACGTCTTTGATCTGCAGAGTCCGGAAGCAAAACAGGCTTTGAAGCATTGTCTGAAAATCTATCAGAAATACGAGGACGAGCAGCAGGAAAAATAGAGCGGTTTTCTCTATATGCCTGTTCTGGTGAGATCGATCCTCTCGACTTTTGTTGAGACTATGGTTCCGGCTGTGGTCACCTGTTAGAATAAACGAATCTTAATATGTCGCTGAGACTGTGGTTCGCCTCCTGTTCTAACCAAAGTGGGGACTGCTGTGATAAGACTGCGATTGCCGGGACTGGTTTGCGCTGCGGGCCTGCTCGGATTCTTACTAATGAGCCCGTCCTCTGTTTGCGGAGGCGAGATCGAGTTTAACCGTGATATGCGGCCGATCCTTTCTGATCTCTGTTTTCAGTGTCACGGCCCCGATGCCTCTCAACGCCAGGCTGACCTGCGGCTCGATCAGGAGAGCGGTCTGTTGGGAACCAAGGCTGACCCGGGAGTGGTGGTTCCCGGAAATGCGGCTGAGAGTGAATTATTCAAACGACTCCTGACGACTGACCTGGAACTGGTGATGCCTCCACCGTCGTCTGAGAAGCAGATCACAGCAGACCAGATCGATATCATCAAACGCTGGATCGATGCGGGTGCCCGCTGGCAGAAACACTGGGCCTTTATTCCACCCCGACGCCCCGAGATTCCCCAGGTCAGGCAGCAGGCTTGGGTCCGTAATCCCATCGATGCGTTTGTGCTGGCGCGACTGGAAGCAGAGGGGTTGAAACCCTCTCTCGCAGCCGATCGATCGACGCTGCTCCGCCGACTGAGTCTGGATCTGACCGGTCTACCCCCTGCTCTGGCAGAGCAGGACACGTTTTTTCAGGATGAGTCTCCCGATGCTTACGAACGCCTGGTGGATCGTCTGCTGGCATCACCCCATTATGGCGAGCGGATGGCGCTGGAGTGGCTCGATGCAGCCCGCTTTGCTGATACCAGCGGTTATCAGACCGACGGGGAACGGCATATGTGGCGCTGGCGGGAATGGGTGATCAATGCATTCAACAGCAATAAGCCTTTCGATCAGTTTACCATCGAACAACTGGCCGGCGATCTGCTGCCGAACCCTACGCTGGATCAACTGGTTGCCACCGGTTTCAATCGGAATCATCGGGCCAATTCCGAGGGGGGAATCATCTTTGATGAATACCTGCTGGAATACGCGGTCGACCGGGTTGAGACCACGGGGACGGTCTGGCTGGGACTGACGGTGGGATGCGCGCGCTGTCACGAGCACAAGTACGATCCTGTTTCGCAGAAAGAGTTTTACCAACTGATCGCGTTTTTCAATAACATTCCTGAGCGGGGGCGAGTGATCAAATACGGCAATGCGGCCCCCTTCGTGAAAGCACCGACTGCTGCCCAACAGCAGGAGCTGGAAGCATTGAAACAGCAGATCAGCGGACTGGAACGGAAGCTCAAGTCCGCAGAGCCAGAGTTGAAGCGTCTGCAGAACCAGTGGGAGGCGAAGCAGCCTTCAGCCGACCTGGAGCTCAAATATCCGCAGCAGCACCTGGCCTACCGGATTGACTTTAACGGCGAACTGAAGCTGCAGGTCATTGGTAAGCAGCAGATGGATTACTATGCGAACCGGACGAATGCTTCGAGTGATGTGGAGAGATACGAGCGGGATGGATCGACCAGTCAGGCCCAATACGAGCCGACTGCAGAAGGACAGGCGCTGAAACTCAATGGCACCGAACAGCATGAAGTTAAAGAGTTGAGAGAGCCACAGGGGATCAAACTGGATGGTCAAAAGCCGGTCCATTTGAAAGGAGACGCGAAGCCGATTTTGAGCGACAAAGACCCGTTCTCGGTCGTATTTCAGGTCAACCCTGCTCAGCCAGACGGAACGATTCTGGCATCACTGACACCGAAGCAGGACGAGAGCGGCTTTCGGATCTTTCTCGAAGATGGACGGCTGCAGATCAACGTGGGGCCACGCTGGCTCGACGATGCGGTATTATTGGCAGCCCGCGACAAGCTCAAACTGAACCGTTGGTCGCATGTGGTTCTCACCTATGCCGGGAATTCGCAGGCAGGCGACTTCCAGCTGTATGTCAATGGAGCGCCACAGGAACTGGAGGTCAAACTCGATTATCTGACCGGCGGGTTCGCGTTTCCTGCGCCGTTTGTGTTCGGTGCCTATCACGATCGCGATTACTTTCGCGGGCTGATTGACGATTTCCGAATCTACCGAACGCAGCTGACTCCAGACTGGGTGACCCTCGACCTGGTGCGAGAGTCGGTCCCCGAAATTCTGAAGATTCCTGTCGGCAAACGAAGTGCAGGCCAGCAGCTGAAAGTGTCACGCTATTTCATGACGTATCGGGCGCCGACGGAGTACCGTCTCGCTTTCTTTAATTTGCGGTCTCTGAAAGAAAAACAGTTCGCCTTGGAACGTCGTCTGCCAACCAGCATGGTGATGCGGGAGCAGGATGAAATGCAGCCCACCTTTGTGCTCATGCGAGGCGAATACGACAAACCGGGCGAACAGGTCTCTGCCGACATTCCGGCCAGCCTGGGAACGTTGTCCGCCGACCTTCCCCGCAATCGACTGGGGCTGGCCCGCTGGCTCGTCGATCCGGCGAATCCGTTGACGGCCCGGGTGATCGTGAACCGCTACTGGCAGATGTATTTCGGGAACGGCCTGGTCAAGACGACCGAAGACTTCGGTTCACAGGGTTCCTGGCCAACGCATCCCGAACTGCTCGACTGGCTGGCGACCGAGTTCATTCGCACGGGCTGGGATGTAAAACGGCTGCAGAAGCTGATCGTCACATCCGCGACCTACCGGCAGTCATCGCATGTCTCGCCTGCTTTGTTGAAAGCGGATCCCGAGAATCAGTTACTGGCGCGGGCGGCCCGGTTGCGTCTGCCTGCGGAGATGATTCGCGATCAGGCACTGTCTGTCTCCGGTCTGCTTCGTCCCGAGATCGGTGGGCCTTCGGTCAAACCCTATCAACCTCAAGGAGTCTGGAAGGAGATCGCCAGTCAGGTCTATGAACCGGGTACCGGAGCCGAACTGTATCGCCGGAGTATGTATACCTACTGGAAACGCACCGTGCCTCCCCCGACGATGGCGACCTTCGATGCGCCGTCCCGGGAGACCTGCATCGTCAAACGTTCGCGGACCAATACGCCGCTGCAGGCTCTCGCGCTGCTCAATGATGTGACCTATGTCGAGGCGTCCCGCAAGCTGGCCGAGCGGATGCTCAAACTAAAAGTCCAGACGCCGGCGGAACGGATTCGTTTCGCGATGCGGGTTGTGCTGGCGCGTGAGCCGAGCGACCGCGAGCTGGATATCTTTCTTAAAGGATGGGAGCGTTACCACAGCCGTTTTGCAGCGCAGCCTGAAGCGGCGCGGAAGTTCCTCGACGTGGGTGAGTCGCGGTCGGCGATTCAGTACGATCCCGCGGAGCACGCCGCTTACACGGTGATTGCCAGTCTGATATTAAACCTGGACGAGACCATTAACAGGGAATAACCAATGCAGAACATGACAGATCAACTGACAATGCAGGTCAATCGCCGGTCATTTCTGCGCCAGAATACCGCCGGTGTGGGGCTGGCGGCACTCGCGACGCTGCTTCAGGAATCACAGGCAGAAAATCTGCGGGCGGCTGAACCAAAGCCGACTGTTACCAGCGGTCTGCACTTTCCGGCACGGGCGAAACGGGTGATCTACCTGAGTCAGTCGGGGGCACCTTCGCAGCTCGATCTGTTCGACTATAAACCGGGCCTGAAGAAGTTTCACAAGACAGAACTCCCAGATTCGATCCGCCAGGGCCAGCGGCTGACGGGGATGACCTCCGGCCAGAAGAGCTTTCCGATCGCTGCGTCGATGTTCAAGTTCGCCCAGCTGGGAGAGTCCGGCACCTGGATGAGCGAACTGCTGCCGCACACCGCGAAAATTGCCGACGAGATCTGCGTGGTCAAATCGCTGTTCACCGAAGCCATCAACCACGATCCCGCGATTACGTTTCTGCAGACCGGCAGTATTCAGGCGGGACGCCCCAGTATGGGGTCGTGGATATCATATGGACTGGGGAGCGAGAACCGGGATCTGCCGACGTTTGTGGCGTTGACTTCAGGAGCCGGCGGACAGCCTCTGTATGATCGTCTCTGGGGGAGCGGGTTTCTGCCCACGAAACATCAGGGAGTGAAGTTCCGACGTTCCAGTGATCCGGTGCTGTTTCTCTCGAATCCGCCGGGGATCGACTCCGAGCTGCGACGCGAGATGCTGGATGAACTGGGAACGCTGAATCGGATCGCGCTGGAGGAAAAAGGTGATCCCGAAATCGCGACCCGCATCTCCCAGTACGAACTTGCGTTTCGGATGCAGACTTCGGTTCCGGAACTGGCCGATCTGTCGCAGGAATCAGCCGAGACCTTTGACCTCTACGGAGAACAGGCGAAACAACCGGGCACGTACGCCGCGAACTGTCTGCTGGCCCGGCGTCTGGCAGAACGGGGCGTGCGGTTCATTCAACTATATCACCGGGGCTGGGATCATCATCTCAACCTGCCCAGTAAGATTAAGCAGCTGACCGGAGAGACCGACCAGGCGACGGCGGCGTTGATTCTTGATCTCAAACAACGGGGCATGCTGGATGACACGCTGGTGGTCTGGGCGGGAGAATTTGGTCGGACCGTTTACTGCCAGGGAACGCTCACCGCGTCGAATTATGGCCGCGATCATCACCCGCGGTGTTTCACAGTCTGGGCTGCGGGCGGCGGAATGAAACCCGGGATGACCTACGGGGCGACCGACGACTTCAGTTATAACATCACCGAAAACCCGCTGCCCGTGCATGACTTGAATGCGACGATCCTGCACTGCCTGGGGATCGATCACAAAAAACTGACGTTCAAATTCCAGGGCCGCGACTACCGCCTGACCGACGTGCACGGAAACGTGGCACAGCCTCTGTTGAGTTAACCTCTTGCTGCTCCATCAATAATCAGCTGGAGTCCAAGCCTCAGTCAGCCGATTCTGAAAAATGCGGGAACTTGACTGTGCCGACATGCGTCATTGAGTGAGACCGTCGCCGGCTCTGCCGGGACGCTGCATCGCAATTCACTATCTGACAAGGAGTTCAAGAGATGAAACGCTGGTCTGTTCCTCTGTTGATCGTGCTGGTTGTCGTCAGTCTGGTTTCCAACAGCTTGTGGAGTGCGCCTGAGGCGGAGTCGGAACAGGACAAAGTGCAGGCTCTGCTGAAACGCATCGAACAACTGGAGCAGCGGGTTGAGCAACTGGAAGGGACCCGCCCGCAGACGATCATGCCGACATATCCCCAGGTGCAGTTGCGAGATTTGCAGCAGAACGTGACTCCTCCAGCTACGATTCCTCCGGGCTGGAAAGAGCAGCAGATTAACGGGATGAAATATTACATCGTCCCGCTCCAGTCATCCCAGGTGGAAAGCGACATCAAAAGCGTTGCCCCCAGGCTGCCTCGGAAGGCGGATCCAATCCGGTAAAATCGGTACTATCGATGCGTTGTGGATACGTCCGGGGAGACGGGCGTCTACCAGCTCTGCAAATCGGTGAAACTGGCAAGAATCTAATAGGAATTGCCCCCGGGGGCGATTAAGATGGCAGAATGATCACCGTTTCATGATTTTGCCTCCCTGATATTGCCGCACCAAAGACGATGACAGCTCCCGTTTCTCGACCAGCCAACAGTATGAGCATGCGGATTCTCGTCTGGGGAACTCCCCTGTTCTTCTCCCTGTTGATCCTCGTACAGACTGGTGCCTTTCGCACGGTGAAAAGCCCGACTTTTGACGAGACGTTTTACCTGAGTGCAGCCCTGCAGACAGTACATCAGGGGGAACTGGATCAGCGTCTGCCTCGCAAGGGAGTGGCACCGCTGCCGATTCTGTTGAATTACTATCCGGCAGTCTGGGCCACCGGTGGCGTTTCGCGCGCCTTTATCTGGAAGGGGGAACTGACCGATCCTCCGCTGATCAACCGGGCCCGATTGATGAATGCTCTGCTGGTCGGTATTTCCAGCATGCTCGTAGTATATCTGTGGCTGTATCGACGTCGGGGATACCTGGCCGGATTACTGGGGGCGGCTCTGCTGGTGTTCTCGCCAGTGATGCTGGCTCATTTTTCTCTGGCCACGACGGACTCCTGTTTTACGCTGATGGCACTGCTCGCCCTGGCGGCTTTGACCGGCTACTGGAAACGCCCGCTGATCCGTACCCTGTTCTGGGTAGCATTGACGGTAGCACTGGCGATTTCCGCCAAGTACTCGGGTATTTTTCTACTGCCATGCGTGCTGGTTGTGGTCATCCTGGCGGCAGCACAGCAGCAGCTTAAGGGGGTTTCCCCGTCACAGCTGTGGAAGTTGTGTCAGCGTGTGATTGTTGTATTTACGCTGTTTTTGTTGCTGATGATTCCATTCACCTGGGCCTTTCATCTGTTCGCTTTCGCGGGACCGTTGAAAGCGGTTCCCTATGCCCGCACGCAGGACGATTCACCCTGGATCCGCATTCTCGGCCGCGGCACTACGGCGCAGAAGATCATGGAACTTGCTCACCGCGAGCTCCAAAGTCCGGCTCCCCTGTGGGGCATTCTGCATCAGATCGAACACAACTCGGAGGGACACCCGGCGTATCTCCACGGCGAGGTCTCTCTGGATGGGTGGTGGTATTATTTCCTGCTGGTCTGGCTCTGGAAAAGCACGCCGGTCGAACTGGTCTTCACCGTGCTGACACTGATTCTGATTCCCTTTTTGTGGCAGCCTGCCAGGAAAAATCTGCTGCCCATTTTAGCCCGGGATCAGACCGAAGCGCCCTCCACTGAAGACGAAACCTCAGAGACCGCGCCTACGCCACACGCGCCCTGTGTCTGGTTGCTGGCGGGAGCGGTACTGCTAACACTGGCGTTGATGAGCCGATTGAATCTGGGGCAACGTTACCTGCTGATTTTCTATCCGCTGTTGATTCTGTTTACCGTCGATCAGATCTGGCCCTGGCTGCAGAAGAAGAAAGCAGTGCTCTACCTGTTTTGTGGCGGTTGTATCCTGTTTCAGATTATTGCGCTGCAGACTGTCAGGCCACACTACCTGTCGTATTTCAATCGACTCGCCGGCGGTCCCGAGTCGGGCTATCAGTACCTGCTCGATTCCAATCTGGACTGGGGACAGGATCTGCCCGCGGCCAGAGCGGCCCTGGAGGAACTTTCCCCCGCAGACCGGGAACGTTGTCTGATCTGCTATTTTGGCACCGCGTTGCCGGAATCGTATGGGATTAAAGCCTTCAATATGCGGGAGCGGATGCCGACCAATCCTGAAGATTGGAAGTATCTTGTGATCTCGGCCAACTATCTGCAAGGTCTGTATTCCGGGAAAGACCCTTATCAGGATTTTCGTTCGCTGATTCCCCTGAAGCGGGTCGGTTACTCCATGTTCCTGTTTGACCTGCAGAGCCCCGAAGCCCGGCAGGCCCTCGAGACGGTGATTCAGGTCAGCATCGAAATGCGGAAAGAGTACGAGCAACGAGTCAAAGCACAATCGCAGGCAGAGGAAGACGAGCCGGGGCAGCGCTGACGGTAGACTGGTGGAATCCACTTAATCTTCGCTCGCGTGCTCCCGTACACTCTCATCCGGACTGCGGGGTGGTTATACTGTCGGCTGGCCCTTTGGGGCTGAGAACTTACCAGATCAGCACGCAGGCGACAGGCAAACATGCTTGAAAAAATGCCTGCAACAGGACACCGATAGAGACCCATGGAACTGACCCCGACCGAACTCAAACGCCTCGACGACCAGACGCTGCTCATCACCTGGAGCGACGGACAGCGGAAACGCTATGCTGTCTCTGACCTGCGTAAGGCTTGCCCCTGTGTGATGTGTCGCAATGAACGCAAGGCGGCCGAACACGCTCCCCAGCAGCTGACAATTCTGGCCCCGACCGAACTGGCACCGCTCAAGATCGACCGCATGGCACTGGCGGGAAACTACGCCTACCGCATCACCTTCAGCGATGGCCACAACACGGGCCTGTTTACCTTCGAGCACCTGCGTCAGCTGGGTGAAGTGGTTGAGTAGGCCTCAGTCCTGCTTCTGCCATTTCAGGGTGGTTAAATCGAGTTCGTAGACGTCTGGATTCTCCACTTGATCTGTCTCTTCAGCCGGGGTCGCGAGTTGCTGAGTGCCCCCCTCCACGCGGATGACATTCCGCTGTGGATCGTAGTTGGCGCGGTGCCGAAAGATCCAGCCGGGGTTTGTCCCTGTGGTCTCCAGTTTTTCAATCTGCCAGGTGTCTGTCTTGAGGCGGTAAACGGGCGTCTGACCTGTCACGCGCTGTTCCGAATATCCCAGACAGCCGATGAGGTAGATTTCGTCTTTGACCAGGGTGGCCGAGTGGAAGTCGGTGGGAGGGAAGACCGCTTGGGGGTAACCATAGATTTCAAAGTTTCCCTGGCCGTCGTGGACCACGACATCATTGTAAATGTAAAAGTCCGGATCGTAATAATCTTCGTGCTCACCGCCGACCTGCACGTAGCGGCCATCGGGCAGTTTCGTCAGGGATGAGCCGAAGCGGTCAAAACACCAGACGGCTCCCGGTTTATTAAAGTCTTTTTTATCTTTGAAGTGTTCGCGTGCGAGATAGGCGTTCTTGCCGGAGCGAATCATGTCGTCCCAGAACGGGTTGTTCATTCGCTGGGGATTGGTTGCGCCGAAGCGGGGCACTTTCCACTGCTGGTAGTCTGCGGGAGTGGCGCGAAATTCTGCTGAATCATCCAGCTTGAGCAGGTGCCGTTTCATTTCCTTAGAGGTCTGGCTCAGGTTGTCGCCGGCTGCCAGGAAGAGGTCCAGGATTTCGAGATTGTAAACATCTTCAATGACCGGGTAGAGATAAGGTTCGATTTCCTGTTCGGAACTCTCTTCCGCCTCTGGCCCCAGTGTCTCTTTCAGTGACTGCTGCCATTCTTCTCTGGTCATCTGGCCTTCGAGTTCTTTGGGCATTTTGAGCTGTGAGAAGTCGATGGGCTCCTGCGTGTAGCGAATGACCTTGAGCGGGTATTTGGGGTGATAGCCCCGATCCACGCCCCGGTCCAGCAACAGACGGACCCCTTCGACGAACTCTTCCTGCACGGCGCGGCGGAGGGCCGTGTTATTGAAGTCATCAGCCAGTTCGGGGTCGGCCCCCTGCTCCAGCAGCAGTCTGGTTTTCTCAAGGTCCTTAGCTTCCAGTGCGACCATCAATGCGGTTTCGCCAACGTGTCCGGGGGCATTGATATCGACGCCGCTCTGCAGTTGCTGTCGGATCTCGTCCGGTGTTCCCTGTTTGACGATCTGATGAAATTCCAGTACGGCTGCCTGTGGTTGCTGCACCTGTTGAGGCTCCTGTGGGGGATCTGCACATCCGGTAAGACACATCAGCAGACACGACACCAGGCAGGCGTTCGCGGTTCGTAAGCAAAGTAAAGCGAGTGGAAATTGCATCAGAATCACGGGGATCTCGTTAAGGAATCAGGAGCGCCGGGAGGCAGCATTATACGGCGGTCTGCTAGGGCTTCTCAAGTTCCTCGTCCGAGATAAACGAGCCGCCGCGGATCAGTTTATTCTGGCCGTTGCGATGGTCGATGATCTGCGTTTCGATGATCCCCTTCTCGCCGTCATCCGTTGTGACAGGCAGGCCTTGCGGGAGGTCCAGCGCATCAATAGTGAAGGTGGCGGCAGGGATTTTCTGGTTGACTTTAAGCCATTTCAATCGCATGGTGACGTGATGATCGATCCAGCGATTGGTGGATTCATACTGCACCGGCACCCAGACTTTTGAACGTTTCTGCCAGGTGACCTTGTTCTCAATGACGGGGGTGGACTTAAATTGCGGGGGCATGCCCGACTTAATAAAGAAGCGGTAACTGACGGGCGTGTATCCTTGTGCCGGGTCGAATTGCAGAATGAGCTTAGTGTCTTTTGGGTTGTTCTTGTTCAGGGTGACTTCCGTGAGACCCGCGGCGGTGGACTCGATCTGTTCCGCTTGATATTGCTTTAACCATTCTACGAGATCGGGAAGGAAAAAGTGTTCTCGACGTTTACGGGTTTGGGTCTGCATCAGTTCCGCAGTTTTAACCAGTCCCAGCACGCGGACATCGAATGGGGAATAATAGCCGCCCGGGTGCGCGTCCGGCTCATAAATGCGTACGCTGGTTCGATTCCTTTCGGTGTGAATGCTCATCTCCGGCGTGCGGATCCACGTTGATAGTGAGGTTTGAATCTCCGGTTTCTCTTCGTATCGCAACAGCGGCTGTTTGACTGTCTGATCAAAGCGGACTTTCTGGAACCGGTCGGCAAACCAGCACTCTGCGTCAAAGAGAATTGTGGCTTCTTCCGGTTGCGTTTTGGGAAAGGAAATGCGCGTCGTCGCCTGGAAATGCCCCGCTTGCAGCTGCAGGCGTTGTTGAATCATGCGTTCCACCAGCGTGTGCCACTGTTGTTGCACAGGGGGCGCTGTTTGCGTTTTCGGCTCCGCGGTCTGAGCTGAGGTCAGCAGCATACCAGACCAGAGGCAGGCGAACAGACAACAGCCGCGGAGTGCAGGTAACAGGTTCATCGGCGTCTCCCTTCACTGGTTGAGTGGAACGCGATAGCATCGCGCTATCGGATAGTGTACTATAGGTTATGTGTCGAAATAAAGCCGTAAACCTTCGAATCTGAAATCACAACGGGAGCCCTGCGATGGGAACCGCGGGTGATGCCGGGGGATGAACCGTGAGCTTGTCCTGGACCATGACTATTGATCAGAATGGGCACACAGAATCCGTACTTAATTTAAATTACAGAGATCAATCGAACGGAAGAGACTATGGCCGGACTGGCAGACCGCTTACCGATGCTCGTTGAACTGCTTAGTGAGGATCGGGACATCGTACGGGCAAACGCAGCCGATCAGAAAAAGGACTGGAATGGCAGTTGCAGCAGCACGTTGGCCAGCGACTTGCGCTTCTTTGCGATCGCCGATTATTTTCTGAAGCACGACATCGCTTCGTTTCAATCTCAACTTTCAGAGGCGGTCGAAATCAGGATTGAGATGTTCGCCCGTTCGGACAAAGGAGAGCCCATTGACGGTTCTTATCTGACAATGCTCTGTTACAAATCGTTGTTCGATGCCCTGGCGGCCTGTGACATGAATCGTGCCAAACAGTTGGCGGCACATCTCGGCCGACGCGTTGAACTGGAGCGCGAACATGACCATCCGTTTGATTATACGCTCGGTTACACTCTGCGTGCCTTCGTGTTGCGCGATCAGGAGCAGATGCAGGAATGGACTCCGAAATTCGTGGATCAGTGTCATAAGTCGAAAATGACGGATTTCCTGGGGTATGGTGCTGTCTTTCAGGCGCTCATCAGTCGAGATACAGCGGGCGTGAATGACGGACTGGCGAACATCGTCCAGGGACATCAGAAACAGTCGAAAGGGAGCGGCATCTTCGTGAGCACTGACGATGAACTACTCTGCGTGTGGGGGCTGGGGCTGGCCAATCTGGCGCGGGCACACGGAATTCCGTCCGAAGCCGTTCCGCCACTGATTCCCCGGGAATTGTTGAGTCCGGTGAATCGCAGGTTGGAGTAACTGTTATCAAACGTTGTTCAACCTGTCTGAGAATCATTCTAGAATAAGTCACAACATGGGTCACTCAGTTATCGAATTTCAGGGACAACAGCTGCGGTTGCACGACTCGAAAGTCAGGTGCGTTTATGAGGGGCTGCTCTATGAACGCGACCGACTGGGGGAACGCGACCGACTGGGTGCGGCGGAACTGCCCCGCAATGTGAACCGGTTATTTGACCGCTGGGAGTCAGAGCGGAATGGTCTGTTTCAGGCTCCGGGCTGTATCGACCTGGAACTGGATGACTGCCTGCAGGATCCCGAGGATGTCGTGGCCTGTCTGAAACTTGTAGATCAGCTGGAAGTCCACATTCGGGGGCTCAGCCTTCCGGTGCCTGGCGTTTTTGCCGATATGAAAGAGCTGCTGGAATTTCGCGAAATTGTCCCGTTCTTCGAACCGCAGAAAATTATGTTGCCTGTACTCAAGCAGTTTCGAGAACTCTTGCAGCAGAGGCCAGGCTTATGAGCAGCTACGACTGACGTGGGAACTGCGGGCGATGCCGGGGGATGAACCGTGAGCTTGTCCTGGGGCATGACTATTGATCAGAATGGGCGCACAGAACCCGTACTTAATTTGAATTACAGAGATCAATCGAACGGAAGAGACTATGGCCGGACTGGCAGACCGCTTACCGATGCTCGTTGAACTGCGTAGTGAGAATCGGGAAATCGTACGGGCAAATGCAGCCGATCCCAAAAAGGACTGGAACGGCAGTTGCAGCAGCACGCTGGCCAGCGGCTTGCGTTTCTTTGCGATCGCCGATTATTTTCTGAACCACGACATCGCTTCGTTTCAATCTCAACTTTCAGAAGCGGTCAAAATCAGGATTGAGATGTTCGCACGTTCGGACAAAGGAGAGCCCATTGACGGTTCATATCTGACAATGCTCTGTTACAAATCGTTGTTCGATGCGCTGGCGGCCTGTGACATGAATCGTGCCGAACAGTTGGCGGCACATCTCGGCGGACGCACTGAACTGGAGCGCGAACATGACCATCCGTTTGATTACACGCTCGGTTACACTCTGCTTGCCTTCGTGTTGCACGATCAGGAGCAGATGCAGGAATGGACTCCGAAATTCGTGGATCAGTGTCATAAGTCGAAAATGACGGATTTCCTGGGGTATGGTGCTGTCTTTCAGGCGCTGATCAGTCAAGATACAGCGGCGGTGAATGACGGACTGGCGAGCATCGTCCAGGGACATCAGAAACAGTCGAAAGGGAGCGGTATCTTCGTGAGCACTGACGATGAACTACTCTGCGTGTGGGGGCTGGGGATGGCCAATCTGGCACGGGCACACGGAATTCCCTCCGAAGCCGTTCCGCCACTGATTCCCCGGGAATTGCTGAGTCCGGTGAATCGCAGGTTTGAGTAACTATATTGCGCTTTGCGTGGTGCTTGGACTTCCCTGATCGAGACTGGGTTGTGTTTTGGGATACGAATGTGTACTTGTGTTGTTATGGCAGAAACCATCGTCTTGAAACTTTTTTACTTTTGAGGCCGAGCTTATGAGTAGTCCCGGGTATATCATCGCCCTGGTGATCACCTGCGTGGTGGTTGGGTTGATTCATATCTTTGGTTTTAAATCCCGAAGACAGGCCATCCGGATCCGTCGCGGCCAGATCATCTCTCCCAAAAAGAGTTATGAAATCCACGCCTGGTGCACGAACAAAGACGCGCGGGGCTTCATTCCGAATCGCCTGGCGAAATATGGCTACGAGGTGTTTATGGTTACCCCTTCTTACGACCGACCCGGAGATTTTACGTTCGCCGTGCGGGGCCCGAGTCTGAAAAAACTGATGAGATTACTTAATGAAGATGCCGACTTTGAAGTGGTGTAGTGCGACAGCGGAAGTGTTTCGGGATTAGACGACGCAAGCAAAGGAGACGAATATGGGGGCGAGTGGCTGGGTTGCTTATTGTGCGTATGAGTCTGATGTGGCGCGGGCGTTTCAGCAGTTGCGGCAGGCGGTGTTTGAGCGTCGCGACTATTCGCTGCCGGGGGATCTGCTGGATGGGCTCGACGATGCAACGTTGAATCAGAGTGCGCCGCCGACGCAGGATTTGCAGAAGCTGCTCAAGATCAGTCAGGCCCTGGACCAGGCGCTGGGCGGCATGGGGTTTGATACGAAAGATACTGAGAAGCAGACGCGGTCGGTCGAGAAGCTGCTCGGCAAAATGGAGCAGCACGGCTTCGCTTCCGCCGCCCGGGAGACGCTCCAGCCATCGCAGACGCCTCCGCCGGCCTCGATTGATGAGTTACTCGAACAGTGCGCGGAAGCCGGCACGCATTCGCTGCTGGACATCGACCATCTCTCCCCCACCCCGGAGCCGGGTGCCGCGACCCCGCTGAGCGAGGCAGACCTGCAGACCCTGTTCGGTACCACCACGCCCGCGAAAGCCGCTGTGGAAACCGCCGTCACGGCGGGAACGCTGCACGACCACTGCGCCCGCTGGCAGGCGGTTTACTGCGCGGTGTATGCGGAGGGGACGCCGGTGGAATATGTGTTTGTGGGGGTGAGCGGGGATTAGGGGGGGCTGATGTATTTTTATTTTATATCCGAATGAGTATTAATTATTACGACATCGGAAATGCGAACTTCTAAGAAAGAAATCTTGTCTTGGTCTAATAGATCTATCGTGGGTAAATGGGAATGTGCCAAAAGATTGTATGATTTGTTTTCTGTTAAATTCTTTAATTCATTCTCGGGATAAAATAGAGACTAGTTTCTGGAGTCTGAAAAATGCTGGGATTACAAGAGTATCTAGACAAGTTCTTGAAAAAGAATAATCTCATAGTGGCACTACTCAGAAGAGGTTTAACTAAACGTTTAGATGATATAGGGCTGGATCTGAAGACTGCTCAGCTAGATCAACTTATCGAATATATCTTAAGTGATGGTAGCCAACCAATTGATCTGAACTTTAATGACGACGATTTATACAAATTTAGTTGTTCTAATCAAAAAGAAGTTGAAGAAAAAATAGATGCGGTCATCCATGACTTAATTAATACTAACGAGATCGAAGATGAAATCCTTGAAGTTGAGAATGATCATCTTCAGTCATTGATTGATGAAACATCTTCTGTCCTTCTTGCATCCCTTAAAAATGAATCTCATGAGATGTTGAAAGGAAGGCGGGAATGTCGCGATAGATTTTCAAATAAAGTCACAGAAGTATGGGGGGAAGCTATAGGACTACTTGAGATGTTGTTTGTGATTGCATCTGAGTCAGTTGAAAATTATTTTGATCATTTCATCGAAGACTCATCGACTGATCGAAAACAACTACTCGACATTTTAGTTCGACTTCATGCAAGATCTTGCCAAATTACATCAGAGATACTGTTACTTTTACGAAACGGTTATGCTGATGGAGCACATGCTAGGTGGAGGTCACTACATGAAGTTGTATGCACGGCACTCTTTTTATCTCAAGGAGATCAAGATCTACTCGAGCGATACTTACTCCATGAGAAAATAGAATCATACAAGGCAGCGTTACAATACCGAGAGTACAGCGAACGTTTGAGTGTAGAGGAGATTACTGATCTCGAATTCGAAGAATTAAAGCAGAAGAGAGATGAACTCCTTACAAGGTATGGGAAAAGTTTCAATAGTACATACGGTTGGGCATCTGATGCGTTAGCAAAAAAAGCACCTACATTCGCTGATATTGAGTTTAGAGTTAAATTGGATCATTTGAGGCCTTACTACAGACTGGCTAGCCACAATATTCATGCTAATTCAAAAGGGATCACTGTGAAACTCGGCTGGGGTCTAGCAAACGATGAATATTTATTGGCTGGTCCAAGTATATATGGTCTTTGTGAAGCAGGACATTCAACAAGCATATCCTTAGTGCAGATTTCTATTGCTATTCTTACTTTGATTCCATCATTTGATTTTCATGTTATTTCCCAGTTGCTGTTGTTGTTGGAAAAAGAAGTAGGAGAAGCTTTCTTGTCTGCTCATCAAGAGTTAAACGAGAAAGCGAATTCAATGTAATAATGATTATATCCATGGATGAAGTTGTTAAACATTTTGTACAACGGCAGTGTTTTATTGTCGACATGCGTGAATGCTACCCACTGGTGTCTACTTAATAGTCATAATTGATATCTCCTTTCCCTGGTCTATGCCGACCGGTATGATTTCTGGTTGCGTGCGCTGGTGCGTGGTTTTTCTGAGAACCGGGGGACCGGTCGTTCTGGGTAGGCGGCGCGTTTCTGCCTGAGACGTTTCAACCGGGGCTAAGGCCCTGCGGCTAATGTCTTTTGTGTGGCCCGTGTTGCTGAGTATCGGGGGGACGGTAGAGCAGCGGCTACTTGTGATGATTGCCCTGGTGCGTTTTTCTGGGTTGTGATTCGATCGGCGGGCAGGCACACAGGCCTGCCCCTACTTTATTGTGTGCCAAATATTGTCATCCAAGGCTGGTTGTGGATTCATGATGCTGGAATGTAGAGTGGAGCAATTGCTGGTTGCTGAACCTGGGGCGTCTCGTGATATAATATGAGTGGCACTGTCTTGCTTTCGGATTCGCAAAATCCGTGTGCGTACCGGGATTCGTTGCTCTGTGATGAAACCAGTTCCAGTGATTCGAGGGGCTCATTATGTCTTACTCGCAATTTGTCGTTTTTTTGTGGGTCATCACTCCTTCGTTTATACTGGCTTTCCTGATTCGAAGTATTCAACGTTCTCAGAAACAGAATTCACGTCTTCAATATTTGTATCCTTTTGTATTGGGATTGTTGTGGGGGGCTCTCATGTTTTACTGGGATGGACTCACTGAGAATCTTGTGGAATCACTGTTGAAAGCCTGCCAGACATTTCTAGTGCTGTTTTTCATTTCTCTACCGGCTTCAATGACCGTATATCTCAAGGACAGACCTGACTGGCTGGTGCCTGTCGTTATTTTCACTCTGCTGACTACCATCGTGCTGACAATTCCCAGCATATCCTGATGTCTGAAGAATTGACCTGACCGGCTTCTGTTTACATTGAACTGGTGCCTGCTGAGTACTGGTCGATATCCCCCTTCCCTGGTCTGTGCCGATCGGTATGATTTCTGGTTGCGTGCGCTGGTTCTTGGTTTTTCTGAGAACCAGGGGGGCGGTCGTGTCTGTGTATGTGCGCGTTTCTGCCTGAGACGTTTCAACCGAGGCTAAGGCCCTGCGGCTGATGTCTTTTGTGTTGTCCGTGTTGCTGAGTATCGGAGAGGCGGTAGAGCAGCGGCTACTGGTGATGTTTGCCCTGGTGCGTTTGCCTGGGTTGTGTGCTGCGCGGTGGGCGGACAGGTGGGTCCGCACCTTGCATTTTTGATGGAATGTGAGTTGGTTATGGAGGGCTGGTTTGTTCGTTGTCTGTTGTGTGGCTTGCGGTTTGATTGTGGCGATGGGGACGTGGGGGTCAAGACAAAATTTTGTCCCGATGTGGCCGGATTTTGTCCTGGTCTGTCCCGGAATTTGTCCCGCTGTGTCCTGAATCTGTCTGGCTGTGGCCGACTGTTAAGTTCGATTTTTCGAACTGGTGCTGCAGAAACAGGTGTGGAGCGGGTGAACATGGGCGGCGATTCCGGTGCTGAGGTGTCACTGGTGCGGCGTGTTTCGGTGCTCAATCAGGTGCCTCGCGCGCGAGCCAGATTTCGAAGAGGATACGGTTCGGCGGGAGGGGATCAAGGGCGGTCTGGTCAGGTGTGGGGATTTGTGTGTGGGGATTTGTCTGGTGCGGTTGGGGAGATGGATGTGGATTGTGTGGTTGAGCTGGGACCTCTTGTTGCCTGTGGCAATCCCGGATTTTATCCGGGACCACCCGGTGGGGGGTTCATCAGGTGCGGTTGGGGAGTGTTCTGGGGTTGTTTGTCGCGTGGCGGGCGGACACGTGGGGCCGTGCCCTACGGTTGGGGTTGGGGAGATGAGTGTGGATTGTTTGGTTGAGCTGGGGTTTCCTGTTGCCTGTGGCAATCCCGGATTTTATCCGGGACCACCCGGTGGGTTGTGAGGGGAATGGGTTTTGTTGCTGGTTGGTGGGTTGGTTGTTTGATCAATTACCGGCGGCTAGCGCCTTGCCGCTCAGAGTATTTAGTTTCCTGGTTAATCGACTACGGTTGTCATGGGGCCTACGGCGGCGGTGGTGCTGTGGCCGAGGGGGTATTTTTTCAGGAGTTCCTGGATGTCGTCCAGTGAGATGTTGTTTAAGAGTTCGAGATCGTCGGCGACGGAGTAGTACTTCTGGCGATAGACCCAGTTGCCTCCCAGGGAGGAGAGGCGGCCCATGGGGCGTTCGCTGCGGAGGACCAGTCGCGAGGCGAGTTTGTTTTTGGCACGGTCCAGTTCTTCCTGGGTGATGCCGTTCTGGTTCACGTCGTCGAAGATCTGCTGGATCAACTGGAGGTTACTTTCAATCAGATCAGGTTCGGAACAGAGGTAGGTCAGCCAGGTGCCGCTGCCGTCGTATTCGTTGAAACCGATCTCGGCGGATTCGGCCAGGCCGGGGTCGACCAGCTTCCAGTACAAGCGGCTGTTGGAGTCGTCGCCGATGACGACCGCGAGGATTTCTGCGGGGAGCCGCAGGATGTCGCGGGCGGAAGGAGCCGGAGCGAGCTGCATGATGTGCTGCTGCTGGGTCTTCTTTTCGGTGATGATCTGCGTGCCAGTTTTGGGCTGGGCTTCGTCGGTGGGACGGTCTGTCTGTCCGCCGGGCCAGTGGTCGCAGAATTTGTGTGCGAGCTCGAGGACCTTGTGCCAGTCGGCGTTGCCGGCTACCGCGAGGGTAAGGTTGCCGGCGAGGTAATGTTTCGCGTGGTAGTCGCGCATCTGCTCTGCGGTGAGGTCGGTGATGGACTGCACGGAACCGAGGATGCTCTGCCCCAGCGGGTGACCCTGGAAGTGGGCCTGCATCACTTTTTCGTAGGCGGTGAAGCTGTGCAGGTCGTCGTACATGCCGATCTCTTCGAGGATGACCTTCTTCTCCATGTCGAAGTCGTCCTGGCGGAGACTGGGGTGAATCAGTGTGGAGAGCAGTTCCATTGCGGTGTCGATGTACTCGGGGAGAAACGAACCGTAATAGAGGGTGATCTCTTCGCTGGTCGAGGCGTTATAGTTCGCACCGATCTCGTCGAAGATGCGGTTGACGTCGTCGGCCGTGTATTTTTCGTTCCCCTTGAAGGCCATGTGCTCGAGGAAGTGACTGACGCCGGAGACGTCAGCGGTTTCATCGCGCGAGCCGGTGCGGACGAAGTAGCCGATGGCGAGGCTGTGTGCGTTGGGATTGAGTTCGGCGATGATCTGCAGGCCGTTGTCCAGTTTGGTTTCATGAAAGATCACGGGGCACCTCCAGCGGTTTGGGGCCGATCGTTAAGACGGTGAAATTGGCGGCGGGATGAGCGTGGACATAACCGAGAATACGGTCGGTCGTGAGCTGCTGAATTTCGTCGTGAATCTGATCGAGGGTAGTAATGTGTTTGAGATAGAACCAGTCGCGGGCGATCGAAGCGGCGCGGGAAGACGTGGATTCCTGCGACATGATCAGCGAGCTTTTGGCGCGGGCCTTACAGCGTTCGAGTTCGGAGATGTCGATACCTTCGCCGAGTCGCTGGAGTTCGTGGAGCGTGACGTCGAGTGTTTCCTGGGCCCGTTCGGAGGTGGTGCCTGCGTAACAGAGGACGCGCCCGATGCCTGGCATGCCGACGAGCGAGGCGGAGACGGTGTAGCAGAGCCCCCGCTTTTCGCGGACTTCGGTAAACAGGCGGGCGCTCATGCCGCCACTGAGGATGCCGACGGCGGCCCAGGCGGTGTAATAGTCGGGATGGCCGTAGGGGACGGCGTCATAAGCGACGCCGAGGTGTGTCTGGGTGGTTTCCTGTTCGGTAAAGAAGGTTTTCTCGGTCGGGAAATCCAGAGCGGGTTCTTCGCGGCCGGCACTGGGTTCCCAGTCGCCGAAGAGGCTTTCGATGAGGTCGCGAACTTCGTCGAAGTCGATGTTGCCGGCGATCCCGATGATGGTGTCGTCGGGATGGAAGCCTGCGTTGTAATGAGTGCGGATATCATCGATGGTGATGCCTGCCAGGTGCGCGAGTTCGCCGTCACTGGGAAGTCCCCAGGGAGCGGGAAAGGCGCGGCGTTTGAGTTCGACGAGTGCTTTCTGCCGGGCATCGTCTTCGACGGACAGCAGGGCCTGGGCGACGCCGGCGCGGGAGGCATCGAACTGGTCCTCGGGCAGATGCGGTTCACGAATGATGTGGGCGTAGATTTTGAGGGTCTCACCGATTTTGTCCGCGAGGGTGGCCCCGGTGAAGGTGATGTGGGCGTTGGAGACCCCTTCATGTCGCTGGACGCCGAGGTTGTCGAGGGCGCTGGAGAGCTGCTGGCTGTCGTACTCCCCTGCACCGCGGGAGATCAGATCGGCGAGGATACTGGCGGTGCCGCGTTTGTCGGGGGGATCGTAAATGCTGCCGCCGGGGACCATGATCGTGAATGCGGCCGACTGGACGTCGGGCATCGATTCGGTCACCAGTGTCAGCCCGTTTGGAAAACGATGCGTTTGAATCAGTTGTTTGCCCATACGGGTTGCAACCTTCCTGACTGGAGAGACGGTATAAACTGTGAGCAGAACGGGGGTCGCGATGGGTCTCGTCTGAAGGGAGACCGCGTTTGTCGTTCTGCAGTTGGATGTTATCTGAAATACTCGGGCGATCTTAGCGATTCGGCTGGTGAATTGGTAGTGTCATTTCGGGGTGGGATGGGAGTGTTGCTGCAAATGGTTGAGATGAATTGGGGGAGGCTGAGATCGGGTTTTATCGATTGGGGAGTTTTCTGTTTTTTCACTGTTGGACAAGCCAACAGATGGCGCCCGGTGGGAGGAATCTATCTGGTACCGTCGGGGCAGTGTTCTCTAGTTGTTTATCGCGAGGCGGGCGGACACACAGGTCCGCGCCCTACGGAAGAGGTTGGGGGGGGGAATATGGATTGTATTGTTGAACTGGGACCTCCTGTTGCCTGCGGCAATCTCGGATTGCATCCGAGACCACCCGGTGTGGAGGTGTAAATGGAAGCTTTCGCAATGTTTTACTGTCAGTTTCCTGCTCGCTGTGCTCGCCCCGAATTACATTTGGGGCTATCTATGTGGGGTTCAGTGGTGTTGATAAAAGTGAGAAAAAAATGTCAGGCGCTGGACATATTGGGGGTTGTTGATGTTAAGATGGGACAAGAGATGATTCCGGCAGCGTTCCCGTTTCAACTTGAGTCCCTCCCGAAGAATCCCCCCAGACAAAGGAATCCCCTGGTGCGAGCACATAACAAGTCGACAGCAATGAACCGAATTTCCAGAAGACGATTCCTGCGCCGGAGTCTGGCTGGAGTGGCAGGTATGGGAATAATGACGATGATCTCCGACTCAATTCAGGCTGCAGAGAAAAAGGCATCACCCCAGCATTTACGCGTCGAAAAGATCGAGCGAACGACGGTAAAAGTTCCCTATCGGGACGTGCCCGCCCGGAACATGGCACGCGAATTACCGCATTGGCAGTATACCGAAATTGTGGAAGTGCATTTGAAATCGGGGCACGTTGGCTTCGGTGAAACGCTGCTCTATTACACCTGGAACGAGACTTCGGATGAAGCCGTAGAGCGGGCGCAGGGTAAGAATGCGGCCGAGCTGATGTGGGACGACGATCTGGGAGCGGGGCTGCAGATGGCGCTGTTTGATGCGGTCGCGAAAGCAGCGGAAGTTCCCGTGCATGCGTTGCTGGGGAGGAAGGTTCACGACAAGACTCCCCTCTCGTGGTGGAACATTGATACTTCGGTCGAGGATATGGCGCTGGAATGTGCCGAGGCTTACAAGCAGGGCTACATGTCCTATAAGACGAAAGGACGTCCGTGGTACGACGTGTGGGCCCAGGTTGAAGAAGCCAGCAAGGTGGTGCCGAAGGATTTCAAGATCGACATGGACTTCAACGACACGCTGCTGGATGCGGAGCGTGCCCTGCCGATCCTGGAAGATCTGGCTCAGTATCCGCAGGTCGACATTTTTGAATCTCCGATTTTCCAGGATGACGTGGCAGGAAACAAAATTCTGATGGCGGCGACCGATGTGAATATCGCCATGCATTATGGAACCCCCGACCCGCTGATTGCGATTCGCGAAAACATCTGCGATGGCTTTGTGATCGGGCATGGTGCGCGGGAGCTGATGGCATCGGGGGCCGTGGCTGCGATGGCGGATAAACCGTTCTGGTTACAGCTGGTGGGTACGGGGATTACGGCTGCTTTCTCGCTGCATTTCGGTGCGGTGCTGAGTCATGCCACCTGGCCTGCTGTAAATTGTCATCAGTTGTACAAGTACAATCTGTTGACGGAGCCGATTGTGGTCAAAGAAGGGTTTGCTCAAGTGCCCGACAAGCCGGGCCTGGGATATGAACTGAATCGGGATATGCTTGAGAAGCTGCGCGTCGAGAAACCGGAGTCTCGTCCTGAACCGCCGCGTTTGATTGAAACGACGTGGAAAGACGGACGGAAGATGTACTTCGGCAACACGGGGGAAGTCAACTTTGTCCTGAACCCGGCCCGCGATGGGAATGTGCCTTACTTTGAGCGGGGCGTCGATACGCGACTGGTTCCGAACGACGGTTCAAAGGAATGGAAAGAATTGTATCAGAAGTCGAACACCAAGCCGTTATTGATTAAAGGATAGGCGACGGCAGCCAGCAGCAGGTTCGAAGTGAACTGGTTTGCAACGGGAGCGTGATCTCTGCTTAGAGCGAGGGAGCTTCGACGTAGTGGCTGGGTTTGTAGAGGGTCCGTGTGAGGCGGAAGCCGATGGACCGGTAGAGGTTGATGGCGGGTTCATTCTCGGCGGTGACTTCGAGGTAAGCCCGTTTGACGCCGGCTTCGCGGAAACCGAGGAGGCATTTGGTGACCAGTGCCCTGCCGAGCCCGAGTCCGCGGTGTTTGGGGGTGATGCCGACGTTCTGAATCGCACCCATGATGCGGCTGGGGACGATGGCCTGAATCGTGCCACAGTCGACGGGTTCTTCGTTGCCCATGCCGTCCCAGGTAATGAGCCAGGTACCACCGGGCAGGAAGTTGCGTTGCGTCGAGATATCGCGCATCAGTTTGCGACAGCCGTCGATGTCTCCCAGGCAGGGAAAGACGCGGGCGTCGAGTTCGGAGCGGAAGCTGTGATACTTGGTGATGGCGTGACGGTCGAGTGTGGTCAGTTCCCAGGGACACCAGCGGTAGCCTTCGGGCAGAGGATCATCAACCAGGCGCGCGTTGAGCAGGTCGATTTCCATGCGGAATCTACGAAAGTAAGTTTCGGTGAAGTCCATGAGAAGCTCGCTGCTGCACGAGGAGTCGGATCGAAAACGGACCAGATATTTAGAATACCTAATTTTACCATTCTCTATACTAGTGTCAATCTGGGGAGTTCGATTCGGCGGGAAAGCGTTGATTTTCCTGAAGCGAGTGCCTGTCGTGGCTGATGTACCCGATGGTAGCAGTTCGCGTGATTTACTTAAAATGCGGGCTGGAACTGTCCAGCGAGGAAAATCAGGAGATGCGATTTCAAATTCCGAGGTTTTCACTCAAGTTCCGGGAGTGGTGCAGCGGGATTGTCGGATCTGGAATTGTGGCTGTTTCCCTTAGTTGAAAAAACGGGTGAAACTTCTAGAATGAACTAACCGTTAGAGTTCATGTTTCCTGGTGAACATGATGATTCCCCGCCTCTGTTCCTACCCTGTTTGGAGTGATTCTCACAGTGACCGACAACAGTAACCTTGACGAATTGGTAAAACAGCATCAGGACATACTCGATGCTCACACGCGCGAGCACGTGCAGTGGCACTTCAATCCGGAAACGGGATCTCCCTACTGGCTGGAAAAAGCGAAGTCGTTCGACTTCGATCCGCTGACCGACGTGAACTGCTTCGAGGACTTGAACAAGTTTCCGCTGTTCGAAGATGATGAACTGCGGGGTGGTCCGGTTGATCGCTGGATTCCCAAGGCACTGCAGGGCAAGCCGACCTACGTCTTCGAGACTGGCGGTACGACAGGGATTCCCAAGTCACGCGTGGTAATCGACGACTTCCGCATCGACTATGAAAACTTCAGCGATACCCTGCCCGACGAGTACTTCCCGAAAGGTTCGAACTGGCTGATGTTGGGGCCCTCGGGTCCGCGTCGTCTGCGTCTGGCTGTTGAGCATATGGCTCAGCATCGGGGCGGGATCTCCTTCTGCGTCGACCTTGACCCTCGCTGGGTGGTCAAGCTGATCAAAAAAGGCAAGATCGACGAAGTTAAAGAATACAGTAATCACGTGATCGATCAGGCAATGACGATCCTGAGTGCGGGGCATGACATCAAGTGTATGTTTACCACTCCCAAACTGCTGGAAGCTCTCGCCATGCGTCTGATGGACGAAGGTTCGAGCATAGAAGAAGCCGGCATTAAAGGGATCTTCTGCGGTGGAACCGAATTCACACAACAGTGGTATCGCTTTGCCCGCGAAGAGCTGCTGGGTGAGAACGTCTTCATCACCCCGACCTACGGCAACACGCTGATGGGGCTGGCCTGCGGTAAGCCATTCGATCCGGCTGACAACTACAAAATTACATATTATGCACCGCAGCCCCGTGCTGCGATTCGCGTGGTTGATTTCGACGATCACACCAAGGTGGTGGGGTACGGTGAAACCGGTCGCGTGAAGCTGTTTACCATGACCAAAGAACTGTTCATTCCCGGCTTCCTGGAACGCGATGAAGGCGAACGCGAAATGCCTCACGTCAAGTATCCATGGGATGGCGTGAGTGGTGTGCGTCCCTTCCACAAAATCGCTTCGTCGACCACGGTGGGCGTTTACTAAGACGCAAGTGCTCGAGCAGTCAGAGATCGGCGACCGTCATTCAGGCGGTCGCTGTTGTTCCGGCTGTCTGAATCGGATTGAACTTCTGAACTATTTTGCCTGGATGCAAATTGCTGCCTGATTTGCATTGAATTCACAAAGGATAGCCGCCGTGCTGGAAATACCTGTACTTCGCTGGGGTACCCCATACGAAAGTTTCGATCAACAGGAAGTCGTTCATTTTGAAACAGGCGAGCCTCTCGCCAAAGTGCATCAGGCCAACGCCGGTCTGGTGAAAATGGACATGCGGAAAGCACAGCGGGCACGCGACCTGCTGCGAGAGATTCCGATTCCCAAGCTGCTGGAAATCTGTAAGAAAGCAGCTGAACTCTACATGACGGCGGAACTGCCGCTGGGCAACGGAACACAGACTCCCGAAGAGTTCTGCCGGATTCAGTCTGCCAGCACCGGGATGCCCGAGTGGATGTGTGCCAGCAACATGAAGAAGGTCTCCTTCGTACTGGAACACATGGAAGAGATTCTCGACGCCCTGACCCGCGGTCTGCCACTGGATATTCTGACTAAGGGGTATGGTAAAGAAGAGCGTGGCGTGATGCTGAGCTACCAGGCCAATTCGCCGGTACTGGGACTCGTGCTGCCTTCAAACTCACCAGGCGTGCACACACTGTGGATGCCGATCCTGCCGATGCAGATCGGTCTGGTACTGAAGCCGGGGTCATCTGAGCCCTGGACTCCTTACCGGATGACCGAAGCCTTCTGCCAGGCGGGTATACCACGGGAATGTATCTCCGTCTATCCGGGACCTCACGATGTGGGTTCCACGGTGACCGAGCTCTGTAAGCGAGTGATGGTATTTGGTGGTCAGCAGACCATCGATAAGTACAAGGCGAACCCGAACGTGCAGGCGCACGGTCCTGGTTTCAGTAAGATTCTGCTCGGTGACGATGTCGTGGATCAGTGGGAAGATTATCTCGACCTGATCGTGGACAGCATTTACCAGAACGGTGGTCGCAGCTGCGTCAACGCATCCGGCGTCTGGGCATCGCGGCATACTGAAGAGATTGCAGACGCGATCGCCAAACGGCTGGGACCGGTCGGACCGACTTCGATGACCGACCCCGAAGCCCCGCTGGCAGCTTTCACCATGACCGGTGCCGCCAAGGCGATGAATGGTCAGATTGAAGAAGGACTGAAAGAGTCCGGCGTGACCGAAGTGACTGAAAAGTATCGCGACGGTGATCGACTGATTGAGATGGAACGCTGCGATTATCTGCGTCCGACCATCGTGCACTGTGACAATCCCGACGCGACGCTGGCGAACACCGAGTACATGTTCCCCATGGCTTCAGTCGTGAAATGCGAACAGAAAGACATGCTGAAAAAGATCGGCATGACGCTGGTCTGCTCTGTATTTACTGAAGATCAGGACTGGACGCAGCAGTTGCTGGATGCAACACAGATCGACCGGTTGAATATCGGTCCGGTGAAGACGAATGCTCTGAACTGGTTGCAGCCGCACGAAGGGAATATTGTCGAATTCCTGTTCCGGGCGCGTGCCTTCCAGAACGAACCGCCGGCCGCTCACTGAGCCGGAAAGGTTAGATAAATCGAACTCTCACTGCAGACCGTCTGGTGAAAATCAGGCGGTCTGAATCAGTGAAGAGTGAGTCTGCTCCCGGATCTGGCTGGCCAGTGCTTCGGGAGAATCAGACATTAGCCATTGCACGATTCGCCAGTCTGACCACCGCGGATCGGGATCGCTGGAAGGACCTGCGATGAAGCCGAGGTGTCCCCCCTGCTCTGTGAGATAGAGCGTGACCTTGTCGTGGTTCGCGAGTTTTTCGATCGCGGGCTGGTAGGATTCGAACGGGATCAGCGGGTCGTCCTTAGCGGAGATGATCAGCGTCGGAACCGAGATTTCCGGCAGGACATCACAGGGACTGCAGCGGTTGTAATAGTCTTCGGCAGACTCAAAGCCAGCCAGCGGTGCAGTGAACTGATCGTCGAATTCAAGTAGCGTGCGTGGATAGTTCGCGCCGGTAATTTTGTGTGTATGTTCCTGGTACTGATGCGACTTGCGGATCTGTTTGATGAGGTTCGTCACAAAGTGCCGCTGGTAGCGACCGAAGAGTGGCTTGCCGAATACCTGCACACTTTCGGCGAGGCGAAGTGGCGGATTGAGGACCAGCGCCCGGTCGACGAGTTCCGAACCCGGTTTGTGACGGGCAAGGTAATTGAGTGTGATCGTACCACCCAGCGAAAAGCCCACGACGCCGATCGGCGAACGCGGGCACATGAACTCGATCTGTTCGAGGGCGACCTGAAGATCGTGAAAGCTGCCGGCGTGATAAGGAGATTTAGCGAGTCCCGTCCCTGCCCCACAGCCGCGGAGATCCATGCGAAACACACGAACTCCCCGCGCATTCAGCTTGTGAGCCAGGCGGATCATGTAAGAACTCTGATGACATCCCGACAAGCCATGCAGCAGGATCACCACGCGGTCCCCCGGTTTCCAGGGGCCCGGGCAGTCATCGTGCAGAATCAACAGATCGCTGTCAGGCAGGCGGCACGAATGCTGCTCTGCCTGATAGGGCGTTTTCACACGCGAGTGGAACTGCCCTACGATCGTCTGCAGATGAGGATTTTTATAGAGACGATGCGGCACAAACGGTGGAAATACCAGATCACTCTTCATTCAGCTTGATTCCTGCGGAACACACTTAGAATTACCGAATCAGACGAAGGCCGCGGTAGTCGGCTTGATGGTCAGATCCTGAACGTGAGCACGAGGTGGTAACTGGCTGATCATCAAGACGGCAGCAGCAACATCCTCGGGCTGCAGAATTTTGGCGCGATGTTCTTTGCTGACGGGCACAGGCCGTTCGTCCAGAATCGGAGTTTCGACCTCACCCGGGTAAATGGTGGAAACTCGAATCCCACGGTCTTTTTCCTCCTGGGCGACGGTGGTTCCCAGCGCAGTCATCGCAAACTTGGATGCATTATAGGCGACGCCGCCGAGCAGAGCAGCCCGCAAACCGGAAATCGAACAGATATTAATGATCAGTCCGTCCTGACGTTCCCGCATCTGGGGCAGAACCGCCTGCATGCAGTTGAAAGCTCCGGTCGCGTTGACGGTCATCAGGCGATCCCAGTCTTCAGGGGAGACAACTTCCATGGAGCGGTCTCGACAGTTGATGCCGGCACAATGGACGAGGATGTCGATCTGGCCCAGTTTCTCATTGGCTGCTTTGAAGAAAGCCGCAACGCTGTCACGATCGGCGACATCGATCACATGGTAGTCAATTTTGCCTTCGGCTTTGGCAGCAACTTTCTCCAGTGGTTCCTGACGACGGCCACCCACGACGACATCCGCACCGGCCTGGGCCAGTATGAGGGCACAGGCCTCTCCGATTCCAGTCCCTCCCCCGGTAACAACAACTTTCTTATTTTCTAATCCTGGCATGTTTCTGTTTCTCAATCTGGTGATATAGACAGGTGGGTCAATTCAAGGCGGGTCCTCAGTTGGAACCTGTCCCAATCTTACGAAAAATCAGATTGAAAAGAAATGATGTGCAGAGGGAAACCGGGATAATTCAGGCTTCCGCAGGCGTCTGTACAGAGGGTTTTCGACGCGGAGGCGCGAAGAGAAATGTGAGCAGGACCAGCAGCCCGAACAGCGTATAGCAGACCGTAAAGACCCAGGGAGCCGCATCAAAAAAGAGCGCTTCATGGACCCAGCTGGCAATAAAATCGCCCTCGTAGGAGGTTTCCCCTGCCTGGTCACGCAACCATTTTTCTAGTGTGGTCAGCGGACAAACGATACCCAGCAGGGATTCGGCTACGACGAACAGAATCGAACCCAGGTGGATCAGCCGGAATTTGAAATTGCGGATCCAGTTCCATCCGGCCAGGGCGCCGACCATGATCAGCAATTGTCCGATCAGAACGAACAGCACAAAGGCGAAGTGAATCACCACAATGGTATCCGCGGCCAGCTTGCTCAGAAATTGGGTATCGTGAAAATTCATCTCCACTTCCAGCGAGACAGGAAACTGTAGACGGGAATAACTTTTAATCCAGAGACTCTCTCTTAAGAGACGCCGGGTTGATTGAATATTCCTGAAAATGAGAGAGAATTCTCAAATTGTACCGAACTGGACTCTGAGTGGCGATTTGTGAAAATGAAGTTATGATGATTGACAGCACGACTTATATTCAGTTTAAGGAGACTTCGCTATAATGGCGTTGAGTTCCGAATGACCGTCGATATCATACTCAATCGATGAGTCAGCCATGAAGATGGATATAGGTGTGTTGATGACGGGACGTCGAATTTTGGGAACACGCATCGGAAAAGAAACTGTGAAGTCATCCGCAGAACAGCAACAGAATGAGGGACGCTCTGCCGCAGCGAAGTCTTCAGTCGCAGCAGACGCGCGTTCTACTAATCGCGGGACGGAAACGCTGATGAGAAAAGTGCGGCGGGGACGATTACGGTTACCGATCACTTTAAGTGTCGTACTGATGATCCTGAATGTCGCACTGATGGTGTTCTGGATCATTCTGGCGGCGCAAATTTACTGGTGGACGGCCCTGGCGATCGGTACGGTCGTCTTCGTGTTGATTCTGGTGGGACTCTCGCTGTATCTCGTGCTGACCATTAAGGAAGTTCGCCTGAATCAACGTCAGTCTGATTTTATCGACAGTGTGACGCACGAACTGAAAACACCACTCGCTTCGCTGAGACTTTACCTGGAAACACTACAGCTTCGTCAGCTTTCTGAAGAGCAGCGAGGCGAATTTTATGTCACGATGAAGACTGAGCTGGAACGACTGGATCATCTGATTTCGCAGCTCCTGGAGGTGAAACGTCTGGATGCGCTGGGGATGCAGTCCGATCCGGAAGACATTCTGCTGGAACCTTTGATTCGCCACTGTGCCAAGCTGGAATGCAATCGACGTCAGCTGGATATCGACCAGGTATGCGAGTTTGATATCGAGGCTGCCACGGTACATACACGCAGAATTCTACTGGAAATGATCTTTCGCAACGTGATCGACAATGCCATCAAGTATGGCGGTGCAGTGCCGAAGATTCAGATTCAAGTTCGCGTGAGTAGTGGTGGCCGGGTGATTTCCCGAGTGATGGATAATGGCGAGGGAGTCGATCCGGAAATCCGCAAAGAGATCTTTAAAATCTTCTATCGAGGCGAAAGTGAGTTGGAGCGGCGCAAAACAGGAACGGGACTGGGCCTGTATATTGTACGGACACTGGTACATCTGCTGGGCGGCAAAGTCACCGTACATGATCGACTGGACCAGCCCGGGAGCGTATTTGCCATCGATTTGCCAGGGAAAGCGGAAGAATGAAGTTACTTGTTGTTGAAGACGAAAAAGCACTCGCACAGGGTTTAAAGTTCAACTTCGAACAGGAAGGTTATACGGTACTGACTGCCGAAGACGGTCCGACTGCGATCCGTCATTTCGAAGAATGCTATGAGTCGGACGGGGAGAGTATTGACCTGGTCGTACTGGACCTGATGCTGCCGGGAATGAGCGGTTATGAGATTGCTAAGGAGATCCGCCGGATCGACGAAGTTGTGCCGATCCTGGTTCTCAGTGCCCGCGAGTTGAGTGAAGACAAGGCCTACGCCTTCGATTGCGGGACCGATCAGTATATGACGAAGCCATTCGCCTTGCCCGAACTTTTGAGCCGGGTCAAGAACCTGCTCAAGCGGAAAAGCCTGGTCCAGAAAGCGCCAGTCACGACGCGGAATGTGCCCAAGGAATACCAGTTCGGTAATGTGACGGTGGACTTTGAAGCATTTGAAATCGAAGTCGATGGTGAGCGAAAAAGTCTGACCAACCTGGAGTTGCGACTGCTCCAGTATTTCATCGAGCACGAGGGCATGGTACTGACGCGGGCCCAGATTCTGGATGACGTCTGGGGTGAGCAATCTGCCTTTGTGACCACCCGCACGATCGATAACTTCGTGCTGCGGCTACGAAAACTGGTTGAGAGTAATCCTGCCGAACCGGTGCACATTGTTTCCGTACGCGGGGCCGGATATCGCTTCATGCCGGAAGAGATGTCGGAGTAATCGAGTGGACAAGTGTGTGATCCCTTGAGGGTTTTCGGGTTGGAAGTCCTGAAATTGCAGACTTTTTTTCACTTTGACATAACTTTGACAATTATATGACCCTTACCAGACACCTCGTGTCGACCTCATTGTTAGAATCCCGTGGAAGTGAGAGATCAGTGGAAGTCTGGTTTCTGCAAATAAACCATCAAGACACCTAACGAAACGATGAGGATATCATGGCGAGTGTCATCTTAGAGCAACCTCCTGAGAATCAATCCACGGTTACAGCTCAGCCGAAGAAATCCAAAAAGCGCGAAGAGCGCGAGCAGATCATTTCCAAGTTCCACAAAGAGAACCTGAAATGGAGCAATGTGGACTGGGTCATTCTGTTGTGGATGGCAGGCATTCACATCGGTGCTGTCGCGGCGTTTTTCTTCATCTCCTGGCAGGCCGTCGTGACCTGTCTGGTACTGCACTGGGCCACAGCCAGTATTGGCATCTGCCTGGGCTACCACCGTTACCTCTCACATAAATCCATGAAGCTGCGTGCTCCTGCTGAGTTCTTCGTGCTGCTCTGTGGCGTGCTGTCGGGTGAAGGTTCACCTCTGACCTGGGCTGCGACTCACCGCTTGCATCACCAGAAATCTGACAAGCACGGTGATCCACACTCTCCGTTTGAGGGAACCTTCTGGTCTCACCTGCTCTGGTTGTTCGTGTATCGCAGCAAGGAAGTCAACCAGAAGTTCTTCGAGCACTATGTGCCCGACATGAAAGATCGCAAGATGCTGCAGTTCTTCGAAAAGACCTACGGACTCTGGGTGGTTGGTTCCGGCTTCGTCCTGTTCGGCATTGGATACGCAATGGGCGGCATGTACATGGCCTGGTCAATGCTGCTCTGGGGCCTGTGTGCCCGGATGGCATTTGTTTACAACTCAACCTGGTTTGTGAACTCCGCGACACACCTGTGGGGTTACCGCAACTATGAAACGACCGATCAGTCCAAGAACCTGTGGTGGGTCGCAATCGTCGCTTACGGCGAAGGCTGGCACAACAATCACCACGCTCATCCTTCTGTAGCACCCGCCGGTCACCGCAAATGGGAATTCGACATTACCTGGTGGTCCATCAAAGCACTGCGGGCCATTGGACAGGCATACGACGTTAACGATCGGATTCCTCAGAAGAATGCCGAGCCGGAAATCGATCCGGAGCCCGGCAAGAACGGCATCGTAGTCGCGAAGTAAACGCGTCGATTGAATAAACAATATGAAAGCCCTGACTGGCGAAAACCGGTCAGGGCTTTTTTTATACATGAATGAGATTAAAGAGGATGTCAGCTTTGTTTAATCTGTTCCAGATACCCCGGCCTTAAGACGTTTTCGCACCACTGTGCGGCTTTGAGCAGATCGTCAAATTTATCGGGATGTCCAGTGATCTGGATTCCCAGCGGCAGGCCGGTCTCGCTGACAGCCACGGGAATGGTAATTGTCGGAAAGCCGGTCAGGCTCCAGGGGGCATTCATACCAGGATTCCCGGTCGTTGTTGTGTCGGGAGCTGCTCCATGGGTGGCGGGAGAGATCAGGATTTCGGAACGGACGAAACAGCGTCGCATGATCTGGCTGATAGTATTCTGGTAGTCCAGGCAGGCCTGATAGCGTTCCTGGGAAACTCCCCTGCCCGCTTCGAGGACGTCGCTGATCGCAGGACCATAATGTTCCCGGTTCTGTTCGTAATCCTTGCCTAACTGGTGCAACATTTCGTACTGCATCAGGCTCAAGTGCTCTTCCAGGATCGAATCAAATTCGGATGGCAGTGGACATTCTCGAATCGGAGCACCAGCGGCGTTCAGTTCATCGGAAGCCATTGTGAGCGCCAGTTGCATTTCGGGTTCCGCACGCGCTGAGAAGAACCCGGAAAGCCAGCCGATCCGCGGTGGTTCGATCACCGGCTCCACGAGTAATGGCAGATATGTCGCCTGATCGGTCATGCAGTCCAGCATGATAACCAGGTCAACCACGGTTTGGGCAATCGGTCCGACATGATCCAGATGGTCCGAGAGCAGGATGACGCCATGTCGGTCAACCATTCCAAATGTGGGCTTCAGCCCGGCAACTCCGCAATACGCAGCCGGGCGAATGATGGAGCCTCCGGTCTGGGTGCCCACTGCAGCCAGGCACATGCCTGCAGCGACAGCGGCGGCAGAACCACTTGACGAGCCACCAGGCGTGTGTTCCTTGTTCCAGGGATTTCGTGTGGGTGGTGGATCGAAGCAGGCCAGCTGAGTCGTCTCCGTTTTTCCGGGAAAGATCGCTCCTTCCAGACGCAGGTTGGCGACGACCATCGCGTCCTGGGAGGCGGGCGTCTCGTCCCGCGATTCCAGCCCGGCCCGGGTGGGCATGCCTTTGACGTCGATGATGTCCTTGATACCCACGGGGATGCCATGCAGCGGACCCCGCCAGATGCCGCGTTGAATTTCCGCGTCCAGTTCATCGGCCTGTTGAAAGGCGGACACACGATCAAGGTAAGCCCAGGCGTGGATGACATCTTCTTCCGCATCGATTTTTCGGAAGCATTGTTCCAGAAGTTCGCGGCACGAGAGCGTGCCTGCCTTGAGGGCCTGTTGTGTGTCTGCGATGGTTTGAGGTGGTGTCTGGAACAGATTCATAATCGGTTTCTGATATATGGGTGCGGATTATCACAGGTTTTTTTGATTTTCAATGATTCCGGGTCGGAAATCAAATGGCAGTGGGTTGACGATTGGAAAATTAGCTCCATAATGCATGGTTCACGCGTTGATACGCTATCAATTCAGGGGCGGAATGCTGTCCCCGAGTATGGTGGGGTAGTCGTTGACCGGGTCAGATCTTAACCGAAGCAGCCCACAGCGGTTTATTCCAGGTGTACGAGGGGGCAGTATTTCGCCCCTGTTTTTATTTCCCGTGTCTATTCGCGATGCAGATCTCAATCAGGGCTACTCTCTCACTGGATAAACAGCCCGTAGTCTTCTATTGTAGATGTTTGAGCAGTCAGACGATTGCCGTTTGCCAAACAATGCCTCTATTTGATTTCGATCTCTGAAGTTACGCATGTCCAAACAATCACTACAGTACACCGTGCTGGCCCGTCGTTTTCGCCCGCAAAACTTCTCGGAAGTGGTGGGACAGGAAATGGTCGCTCGGGCGCTGCAGAACGCCATCCGGGGAGACCGGGTTGCCCACGCCTACCTGTTTACCGGTGCCCGCGGAGTCGGTAAAACGTCGATGGCCCGAATTTTAGCCAAGGCGTTGAACTGTCCCAACACGCAGGATGGAATCCCCTGTGGCGAGTGCGAAATCTGTCAGAACATCGCGACAGGCAGCGATGTCGACGTACTGGAAATCGACGGTGCGTCGAACCGCGGGATTGATGATATCCGCTCTCTGCGGGCCAATGTTAATGTGCGTTCGATGCGATCCAAATACAAGATCTACATCATCGACGAAGTGCACATGCTGACCAAAGAGGCCTTCAACGCCCTGCTGAAAACGCTGGAAGAGCCGCCTCCGAACGTTAAATTCATCTTCTGTACGACTGAGCCTAACAAGTTACCCGATACGATTCTGTCCCGTTGTCAGCGGTTCGATTTCGGGTATATCGAAGAGACGAGTATCTGTGAGCGACTCAGACAGATCGCGGAAGCAGAAGGGGTCACGGTTGCCGATGATGCCATCCAGCTGGTTGCCCGGCGGGCCGGCGGTTCAATGCGGGACAGCCAGTCCATTTTTGACCAGCTGCTTTCGTTTGGTGAAGATAAACTGACTGCAGAAGGCGTGCACCGTATCCTGGGGACTGCCAGTGATGAACGGTTGATAGAACTGCTGGATGCGTTGATGCAGCAAAAGCGGGATGTGGCGCTCTCACTGTTTGATGCGGCCCTGATTTCAGGCGTGCAGCTGAATGAGCTGGTTGATCAGCTCCTGAATTACCTGCGCGATCTGTCGGTCGTGGCGAGTGGCGCCAATGATGTTACGCTGCTGGCCATCTCGGAAAATAATCGGGAGAGCCTGCAACGACAGGCAGAGGTCTGGGGGATTCATACCTGTCTGGCAGCGTTTCAGGTGTTGAATGAAGCGCGGAATAAAATGTTCCGCGCCAGCCATGGTCGTGCCCTGGTCGAGCTGGCGTTGATCCGGATGTCTCTGCTGGAAGACCTCGACCAGTTGTGTGCGTTTGTAAAATCAGGCGGAGCAGTGCCTGCGATGGCAGCCGCTCCCCGTCCCGCGGTCTCCGCAGCCCCGGTTTCGGCTCCCGCTCCCCCTCCCCGGGAAGCCCCTTCCCGTCCGGAACCGGCTCCTCAACCGGCTGTCGATCAAAAAAAAATTGAAAAAAAAAATGAAAATCAATCGGTTGTAGCGTCAAATTCAATTGAAAGCACACCTCCTGCCCGGGATTTGATTCCACTACGGGCTGGGATGGAAAGTTTACTGTTGTCGCAACTTATTGAAAATACAGGGGATCTGTTGAAAGACTCCCTGAAGGGAGTGGCGTCAATAGCAATTTCTGGGCCGAAACAGCTGGATTTACAATTCTCCAAGAGCTATAATTTCGCAAAACAATACTGCGAACGACCTGAGATGTTGGTCAAACTCGAAGCAGCATTGGAAAAACTGACAGGAGAGCGGGCCAAGATCCGCCTGATTGTTCAGGAGCCAGCAGAGGCTGAAGAGGCCGCAGATGAAAATAACACACTGGCACAAAAAAAACGGGTAGAAAAACGAGATCTGGCACCTGCTGGAGATGAATTTCTGCAAGAGGCTCTGACTGTGTTTAATGCTCAGAGCGTGCGAGTGGATGTCTTAAAAGTCAAAACGGAAGAGAAAAAAGAGGAATCATAGCCATGTTCAAAGGACTGGGAAATCTGGCCGGCATGATGAAGCAGTTTTCGGAAATGCAGGGACGGATGCAGGAAATGCAGGACAAACTGGCCAAGCTGAAGTTCGAAGGCGCCGCCGGTGGTGGCATGGTGACTGTAGAAGCAAACGGCCAGCAGAAAATTCTGGGTGTCACCATTGATCCGACACTGATGGAGAGCGGTGATAAGGAAATGCTGGAAGATCTGGTTACCGCAGCTACCAATGCCGCTCTCGATAAAGCCCGCGAAGGCGCAGCGGAAGAAATGGCTCAAATCACAGGAGGGCTGAACATCCCCGGTCTCGATGAGGCATTGTCCAAGTTCAATCCCAATTCGTAGGCTGAGGTTTCCTCCCCCTGATTTCCAGCCAGGTATCGCTGGGTTTCGTTCGTCGATTTCTCATGATAAAGAGTTCACTTTTATGGCGTTTCGTGGAAGAGAGAATCAGTCTCATCCTTACGGTTCCAGCGTGGGGCAATTGATTGACCAGTTTGCTACGCTGCCCGGAATCGGTCGCAAGTCGGCGGAACGTCTGGCGCACTATGTCCTCTCGATTCCCGAGGCCGAAGCGCGTCAACTGGCAGATGCCATCATTGCTGTGAAACAGGCGATTCATCCCTGCAAGATCTGCTTTAACCTGACCGAACAGGAAGTCTGCAGCATCTGTGCTGATCCACGACGGGATAAAAAACTGGTCTGTGTTGTCGAACAGCCCCGGGATGTGGTTTCACTGGAAGCCACCAGTTCGTTTCAAGGTGTGTATCATGTGTTGCAGGGACGAATTTCTCCCCTGGAAGGAGTCGGCCCCGATGATCTGACGATCAACGCCCTGGTGCGCCGGGTCAAGCAGGATGGCGTACAGGAAATTATTATGGCTACCAACCCGACCCTGGAAGGGGACGGGACTGCGCTCTACATTTCGAATCTGCTCGAACACGAAAATGTGGAAATTACCAGGCTGGCGCGCGGAATAGCTTCCGGCAGCGTCCTGGAATTTGCGAATAAAGAGATGTTGGCGGATGCCTTGCAGGGACGACAAAGGTTCTAGGTTTTCATTTTCATTTGTTTCTTTAACAACCATGATGAGTTTGAATTCGGATAATATATGCATCTGAATATTTCACAACAAATGAAACTGGGCCAGCAGATGAAGCTGGCTCCCCGGATGATCCAGTCCATGGAGATTCTGCAGCTCCCATTACAGGCGCTGGAGGAACGCATTGACCAGGAACTGGCAGAGAATGTCTGCCTGGAACGCGTCAGCGATACTGAAGGGACAACGGATACCGAAACGGAACTGATGCGGAGTCAGGCTGACGACGATGCCAACAGTTACAAGCTCGACGAAAAAGAGATGGTCGCCGGCAACGAAACCAACAACGAGTCCGATTTCGAACGGCTGCTCGAGATGGCAGAACAGTGGCCGGAAGATAATGTGACTTCCGCGACCAAGCCTTCGTCAAACCGAATCAGCGAAGACATCGAACGTAACAACGATGCGGTCGCCAATATTTCAGAACGCCAGCAGACCATCAATGAATACCTGCTGGAACAGTTTCATTACTTTTCCTGCTCTCACGAGATCAAGGAATTCGGCGAATATCTGATTCAGAACCTCGATCATAATGGTCGGCTGCAGAGTTCCCTGCCCGAGATCGTGCAGGTCTATGGAAAATCAATCTCGCAGGAAGAGGCCGAAACCGCCCTGCACCTCATTCAGAAATGCGATCCTCCCGGCGTGGGGGCGCGGGATCTGAAAGAGTGTCTGCTCCTGCAACTCAAGCCGGACGCTCCCTATCGCGACGTGCTGGTCACCCTGATCACATCACACCTGGAAGATCTGGGACAAAATCGGTTACCCGTCATTCAACGAAAGACCGGCTACTCGATCGATACCATCAAAAATGCGATGTCCTATCTGCGTTATCTGGATCCATTCCCGGGACGTGGATTTGAATCGGAGCCGGTGTTGAAAGTGACGCCGGATGTCTTTGTCAAAAAAGACGAAAACGGCAAGTACGTGGTCGAACTTGAGAATGAGTACACACCACCACTGCGGATCAGCCGACATTACGCACAACTGCTCCGCAATAAAAATGACGATCAGACCAAAGACTACATCAAGAAGAAGATCGATGCCGCCAAATGGTTGATTGAAGCCATCGAGCAGCGGCACAGCACTTTGAAACGCGTGGCGCAGGCGATTGTCGACTTTCAGACCGACTTCCTCGATAACGGTCCGGAATACATCGTCCCCCTCAAAATGCAGCAGATCGCAGATGTGGTTGGCGTGCACGTTACGACGGTCTCGCGTGCCGTCGATGATAAATGGATCCAGACTCCGCGTGGTTTGTATCCTCTCAAGCGTTTCTTTGGCGGCGGTACCAAGACCTCCGACGGGGAAGACGTGGCCTGGGGCATTATCCGTCTCAAGATGAAAGAGATCATCGATGGGGAAGATAAAAGCAAACCGCTCAGTGATGACGCACTGGTCGATGCCCTGGCGAAGGAAGGTTACAACCTCGCACGACGAACCGTAACCAAATATCGCAAAGCGATGAATATCCCCTCATCCCGACAACGGCGTGAGTATTAAGCGGTCGCCACTTCAGAGTTGATGCTGCCAGCCACTTCGTTCCAGTGAAACGCGGGAACCATCGGTCTGTTCCAGGAACGCCCCCTGCCCTGAGTTGATTTCACCCAGGTGCGTAAGTGGGATTGAGAGTGGGTTTTGCTCAAGCAGTTTTTGTCCCTCTTCAGGTGAGACGGTGAAGAGCAATTCGAAGTCTTCGCCGTCGGAAAGTGCCTTCTGCAGACGCTCTGCTTCAGTCAGTTCTGTAGAAAGGCAGGCGTTGATGGGAAGCTGCTCTGAGCGGATCACGGCGCCCACGCCTGATTCAGTTGTTATATGCTGTAGATCGGAAGCCAATCCATCGCTGATGTCGATCATCGCGTGCAGGGAGACCATTTGCCTGAGGAGTGTTGCTTCCCTGATGCGTGGCGTAAAGGTCAGGTGATGTGACGCCAGGCTGCCTCCCAGAGCGCCGGTAACGAAGATCCAGTCCCCGTCACGGGCATTGGAACGTGTAATTGACTGCAGGCTCGGAGCCATTCCCATGACCGCGACATTGATCACCAGCGGACCGTCCCAGGTGTTCGTGTCACCGCCGATGACCTCAACGTGAAATTCTCTGGCGAGGTCAATCAGGCCCTGCATGACAGACTTGGCAAATTCAGCCCCCCGTGAACGGGGTAACGCCAGACTCACCAGGGCGGAATGCGGTTCTCCCGCCATCGCGGCGATGTCACTGAGATTCACTGCCAGCGCCTTGCGGCCTGCGAGTTCAGGAGTCGCAGGAGGAAACGTGAAATGCGTCCCTTCCATCAACATATCGGTTGCCAGCAACAGCTCCCTGCCCGCCTGCGGTTGCACAATGGCAGTATCATCGCCGATGCTCCGCAGGTCATGCGGAGGAGCCGGGCAACGGGTCTGGATCCATTCGATCAGTTCAAATTCGTGGAAAGCGGCAGCCATAGGTGATTCTAAAAGCGGGGCTGGTTGGACGGTAAATCGAGTCTATGTGAGTTCGACAACGAAGCTCATCATATCAGACAAGAGTCCCGCCTGGCGAGGCGGTGAGGTACAGATTCTGAGCGTAACCTGTTGATCGAATTCATCGCTTGTAAAAAAAGAACCCGGCACGCTTATACAAAAAGCGTGTCGGGCTGATGGATCCAGTTGATGAACTGAATGATGGATCTGTTAACTGAGCTTACGGGTTTCCGGCCAGATTCAGTGGCAGGTGTCCGTAGAGCGTTTCGTTCTGTCGCAGAATGTAGAACTTCAGCGGATTGAAACTGGAAAGCTTGGAATTGCTCAGAACGTAGGACACGTTGCTGAGGTTCACAGTTTCCCAGATGTGCAGCCCGACGAGGATATCACCCCGACGCATACCGTTCATGGCGGCAGGGCTGTGAGGACGCACGTCTTCGATCAGCATGCCTCCCTCATAGCGAGGGCTCAGCAGGTGCTTCTGAGAGTCAGGGATCTTTGCCAGTTTAATTCCCAGGACTTCCCAGGTCTTCTCGGCAGTCGGGTCCATGGCAATTTCGTTGTTTTGAGCACGTACAACCGGAGCACTGACGGGAGTCGTCCGGGCAACCGCACCAGCATCTGCCAGTGTGATCTGCACCGTCTGGGTTTTGTCCTGACGACGAATCAGCAGGTCGATTGTATCGCCCGGTTTATGTCCCATGAAAGCACGCTCGAGGTCAGCCCGGTCGACGATGTTGACCGAACCGGCTTTCATGATGATGTCGTCTTTCAGAAGCCCTGATTTTTCAGCTGGGCTGTCTTTTGCCGGTACTTTCAAAACCAGCATTTGCTTGTCACCCTGCTTGATGTCTTTCGCATGGATTCCGTGGTAGGTGTGATCGATCAGTTCGCTGCTGATCAGGTCAGCGATGATCTGACGGGCATCGTCGATGGGAATCGCAAAGCCGATACGCTGAGCACCAGCACGAATGGCGACGTTAATACCGACGACTTCTCCGTCCAGGTTGAGCAGTGGCCCGCCGCTGTTTCCCGGATTGATGCTGGCATCGGTCTGGATCAGGTTCTTGTAAGACTGTTTTTCGTTGACTTCCACGTCCCGTGAGAGGGAGCTGATAATACCGGAAGTCACTGTATGTTCATAACCGAAGGCATTACCGACAGCAATCACGGTTTCACCCAGCATCAGGTCCGAGGACGTACCGGGCGGCATGACGGTCAGTTTTTTGTTCGGGTTGATTTTGATAATTGCCAGGTCTTCGCTCTGGTTGGAAGAGACGATCCGGGCGTTGTAGGTGCTGCCGTCAATCATGGTCACACGCAGCGCGTCAACGCCGTCGATGACATGGTGATTGGTGACAATGTATCCACGGGGATCGACAACAATGCCGGTTCCCATGCCATTAACTTTGCGACTCTTACCGGAACCAAAGAGGGAATCGTCGGTACGTGCTGTCTTTTCGCTGTGGATGTTGACCACAGACGTCTTAGCACGCTCAATGGCGCGGACAAGAGGCGTTTTCCGTACATCGGAGGCTATACTCTGCTCACATAGGGCACCCGCTCCTGTTGCAAGAATCAGAGTGCACAGTGTGAGTCTATAAAAGCACTTAATCATTCGGTGGCTCAGTTCATCGAGGTGGCGGTGCGATTACTCGCGTGTCCTAGTTCCATCTACCGACCGGAGGCGATCCATCAATGCTCCGTAGAACTGGGTATCGGAATGAATTCTTTGGTGTCTTAATTATGAACAGACTCTCTGGAATAGTTTACCTAGTTGACAGTGCGTAACTTTAGGTAAGGCATGCGGATTGTCGCGTTGTCGCTTTTCGGTTTCTATTTGGGAATTCCGAAAAAGGCTCATGTCGGCCAGATTGGATAGCTGCGGAGACCACCTTCAGACACTAAAATGAGACTGTGAACGATGTTCAGGTTGCTTAATCCTGTTGATCTTGAGCGAGATCCTGCATTTTTCTGTATTTTGACAGCTTCTCCTGCATTTCAGATTTACCGTCGGGAGCAGCTTTCTGGATGGCGGATTCCAGTGTTTTTATGGCCAGTTCGAGCTGGTCATTCGCCTGATAAGCAGTCGCTAAAGTGTCGAGCAGATTGGCATCCTGTGACTCGGTCAGTTCACAGGCCTGTTTCGCATGCAGCACCGCTGCCTTGGGGTTTCGAAATTCCGGGTCCTGGCAGGTTGCGTAAAGCCAGGCCAGATCATTGTGTATGATCGGTGAGAGTGGATTGAGTTCAATCGCCCGCTGATAATCTTTTATCGCGGCTGCATATTGTTGTTTCTCTTCCCAGACGTCGGCTCGATTTCCAAATACTTGCGATACGAAGTTGTTGAGCTTGATTGCTTCATCGAAGTCTTGCAGCGCCAGATCGGGTTTCCCCTGCTCCAGATACGCGATGCCGCGGGCATTGAGTGAGTCCACTGCTTTGGGATTCCGTTTCAGAGCTCGATTGAAATCAGCGATTGCGAATTTTGGCTGATGGTCTTCCAGGTAAAGCATGCCCCGCAGTTGATAGGCGTGTGCGCTGTGCGGGGCCAGTTTGATCGCGTGATTCAGATCGTCCAGGGCCGCACGACTCTGCTGTTGTAAACGTTGAATTCCGGCCCGGTTAATATACAGATGAGCGTTGTCCGGTTTCAGTTTGATTGCTGCATCAATGTCAGCTATTGCCGCTTCGTAGTGTTTCAGCTCCTGGCGGGCAATAGCTCGGAGCTGGTACCGCTCCACGGTTGGTTTCTCTTGAATTGCCTTGTCCAGATATGAAATGAGATCGCCCGGGATTCTGACATCACTCTCCCGCACCCAGCCTCCCAACAGAGGCACCCAGAGCCACTCCTGGTTCTTTTCCGTGATGAGCACCACTTCTCCGGGGTTGAGTTTCTGTTTGATGCCGTCTGCGGTTTTCAGATCGGCTTCCCTGGATGTCACAATCCGAGTGTGCGGAGCGAGTTTCTGATTTTCCGCGCTGGCAGCAGGCAGGCAGCATAAAAACAGGTATCCCAGCAGGAGGCCTGGTCGGGGGCTAAACTTTAGAGAGGTGGACATATGGTTGCTCGTGGGGTGGGCTGGTCGTAAGTTCTTTGTGATTGTTAGTTTTTCTTTATAATTGATATTTTCTGTAGAATTCCCATGTTAACATGGTATGCTAGATGCGCGTACAACCGTTTTCAAATTTCAGGGAAATCCAACCCAGTCCAATCTGATTTTACGGGTACGTTGTCTTCCGGAACTATGATGTTAGAACAATGATCGAAAGGGGAGAATCGTGAAATCGATACTCAAATTGGTGAGTGTGGCTGCAGCCATCATGATGATGACCACTGCAGTTCAGGCAGGTAAGTGTCGATCGCAGTTGTGTTGTGTGAGCTCTGCACCTTGTGTGAGCGGATGTGATCCCTGTGCGACGATCACCTGCAAACCCGCCTGCAAGACAGTCGAACAGACTGTGATGGTGCCCGAGATGGTAACAGAAACCCGCAAGGTTCACTGTACCGCTTATCGGACAGAGACGCGGCAGCGGGATGTCACCATCTACGACAATGTGCCTGAAGTGAAAGAGATCACTCAGACTTACACGGCGTATGTTCCTGAAGTTCGCACACGGACTGAGAAGTATGTCGTCTGTAAACCGATCTGGAAGACCTCTCAGAAATCCTACACCGTCAACGTGCCCTACTACGAAACCCGAACCGCGACCCGCATGGTCGAACAACGGTTCTGGCGGGATGAGCAGCAGGAATACACGGTCAACGTTCCCTACACCGAACAGCGGACCGCGACCCGGATGGTTCAGAAAGTCGTTACCAAAGACGTCCAGCAGACCTACACGGTCAATGTGCCTTACACCGAAAAACGGACCGGCATGCGGACCGTCATGAAATGCGTGCCCGTCAAGCGCTATCGAACTGTCTGTGAAGATCAGGGACACTGGGAAGATCGTCCTATCGAGACCGCCTGCCCTGCCCCTGCCTGCGGTGATTGCGGGACCTGTGGCGATTGTTGTCAGCCCGCTTGTACTCCCGTCTGCACACAGCGGGTCTGGGTGCCGAAGATTGTACAGAAGAAGGTCGAATACACGTCCTACCAGCAGCAGTGCGAGCAGGTACCATTCACTTATGAAGTACAGTGCTGTAAGCCAGAGCAACGGACTTGCACCGTGCAGGTTTGTGAGACCGTATGTGTTCCCGAGAAGTATACTTACAACGTTCAGCTCTGCCGACCTGAAACCCGGACACGCACCGTCAAAGTCTGCGACGTGAAATGTGTGCCTCAGCAGTATAACTATCAGGTGCAACTCTGCCGTCAGGAAACTCGGACCTGCGATGTCAAAGTCTGTTCCTTCGTCAAAGAGGAAAAGACTCGCCAGGTTAACTACACCGTCTGCGTTCCTGAGCAGCGTACCTGTACACGCACGGTAACCGTCTGCAAGCGTGTGCCCCGTGTCGTGCAGCAGTCTTACACGGTCTGTGTGCCCTACACCGTCGAAAAAGAGGTTCCGGTTCAGGTCTGCCGTAGAGTACCCAAAAAGGTACTGGTTCAGGTCTGTGAGCCAGCCTGTTCGACCTGTAACTAATTGCACTGCAGGAGACTCACCCTGCAGACTGTGATAGTCGAAATCAGCCTCATACTTTCGAGTATGAGGCTTTTTTTATAAACTAAGTAATACGAAACGGTTTTTTATTCTATCAAGTACGAGTGATCTGATGTCTGCAGATTTAGCGAACGGGAACCCTCCCTCACGGTTTACCGAGGAATTTGAACAACTGACTGCTACACTGTCCCAACTGGCCACTGGTGCGGAGGCCGAGTTGAACTGGCCTGCCGAAGCCTGGAACGCTCTGAAAGAGGCTGGGGTCCTGGGCTGGAATGTACCTGTGGAGTTTGGGGGAGCAGATTTTGACTCACTTGAAATGACCTATGGTTATATTCGCCTGGCAGAAGCCTGTCTCACGACAACATTCGTGTTGACCCAGTTCAATGCGGCCTGTCAGCGGATCAACTGGTCCGCGGATACTGATTTCAAAACCACCGTATTCCAGGAACTGGTCAACGGAACGAAGTTCGCCACCGTCGGTATTTCGCATCTGACTACTTCTCGTCAGCATTTAAAGAAGCCGACCGTGAGTGCGCGTTCGGATGAGAACGGCTGGATTCTCGATGGTTTCGTTCCCTGGGTCACCGGGGCCGTCCACGCCGACTACATTGTGACCGGTGGTGTCTGCGAAGACGGAACCCAGATTCTGGCACTCGTCGATACAACGGCGGAAGGCGTAGACCCGCAGTCCCCGATCGAGATGCTCTCGATGACCGGATCCCATACAGGGGCGGTCAAACTGAACCAGGTACAGATTCCCTCAGAACACCTGATTGCAGGTCCTGTGGAACAGGTGATGAAACGCCCCGATGGCCAGGGAGGCGCCGGTTCCCTGACGACCTCTGCCCTCGCACTGGGAGTGGCACGACGGGCGATCTCCCGGCTGCAGGAAGAAGCAGAAAAACGTGCAGATCTGCTTGAGATCTATGAACCCCTGCACGCAGAATGCGCGGGGATTTACCGCGAGATGTTTGAGACCCTGGAAGCAGGAACCTTGAACGGTACGTTCTCTGAGAAAATTCGCGAGCGATCGAATTCGCTGGTGCTGCGGTCTTCACAGGCGCTGCTGGCTGCTGTGAAAGGAGCGGGGTTTGTCAAAGGGCATCCCGCAGAACGGGCGATTCGTGAGGCGATGTTCTTTCTGGTCTGGTCCTGCCCGCAACCGGTCGTACATGCCAATATGCGGGAGTTTGCCTGCGTGCTCGACTGAAGCTGATTACTTTTCTCCGGCCATGGCTTCGGCCAGGTTGATGATGTGATCCCGGACACGCCGCATGGCATTCAGTGTGGATGTGTAAGAGACGTTGATATAGGGATCGACCTTCTCCTCAGAAAGGTAATCCAAGTGCTCTTTGGAGAGCGACTTGACCTTGTTTTTGATCTCATTGCCGGAGTGCACGGTCGAATCCACAATGTCCCGGTTTTCGTGCTGATAAGCCTCAGTCACCTGGTGCAATTGATGTTCGACCATCGCCAGCACTTCAAGCAGGGAATCGTTATGCGATTCGTCGAAGCTTCGGCCCTGCTTTTTCAGTTTAAGCCGGAATTTGGCAATCCGCTGCAGATAGTCGCTGATCGATTCGTATTCATCTGCCATTCTCAACTGGCAGCGACCCTGGGAAATGACTTCCTGGGAGAGATCCATCGCCAGCAGATGCGTGATGTAACTGGTGATTTCATCCTGCATCCGGTCCAACTCTTCCTCGTGCTGGAAGAGGACTTCTACTTCCAGAGGGTCAGGCGTGTCCTGGGAAAGGATCCGTTTCAGAATCTGTACCATTTCATCACAGAGCTTGCCCATTTTGAGCACTTCGCCCCGCGACTGTTCGATCGCCAGCACCGGAGTTTCCAGAATGCGGATATCCAGGCTGGTCAGGTGGGAAATTTCCTGCGGTTTGTCCCTGACAATCTTGGTGAGCAGCGTGGCAATATTGCCGGCAAATGGCAGGAATACAAGTGTATTCAGAATATTGAACACCGAATGGGTGGCCGCGATGGCTTTGACGGTTTCCGGAAAGGTCACTTCGCCGTTAACCACGACCTCTTTAGTCACATCGACGTCAATCAACCAGGGAATAAATTTGACATACCAGAAAAAGATCGTGGAAATCCAGAGCACGCCGCCGATATTGAACAGAAAATGGAAGTAAGCGGCACGACGGGCATTCGTTGTGGTACCGATTGAAGCCAGCAGAGCGGTAACCGTAGTCCCAATGTTTTCTCCCAGAACGAGGGCTGCTGCCGTTTCAAAGGGAATCAGACCACTGGATGCCAGGGAGATGGTAATCCCCAGAGTTGCAGAAGAGGACTGCACAAGCACAGTCAGAATGCAGCCCACCAGCATACACTGGAAGACGCCCAGAAACGTATTGGCCTGGAAGTGCAGAAACCACTGGCGGAACTCGGGCATCTCATGAATGAACTTACAAGACTCTTTCATGAGCTGTAAGCCAAAGAAGACCATACCGACCCCCATGATCGCCAGGGCCACGTATCGCAGTCGTTCATTCTTGGAAAACAGATAGACGAACGCCGCGATTCCCAGCATGGGGAGACCGTACTTACCGATCTTCAGCACCAGAATCCAGCCGGTAACGGTCGTACCGACGTTGGCGCCCATGATCACGCCAATTGCCTGTGTCAGTGACATCAGGCCGCCATTGACGAACCCGACTGTCATCACGGTTGTCACAGAACTGGACTGAACGAGAACCGTGACCAGGAAGCCCACAACTGTTGCCAGCAGCCGGTTGTTAGTGACGGCACCAATCAGCCGTTTCAAACTGGCTCCTGCAATAGATTGAAGACCCTGGGACATGTACTTCATTCCCAGGAGGAAAATTCCCAGACCGCCAATGAGGGTGGTCGTCATTTCAAACATGTTGTTTCTGGACCCTGTGGTTGATGTCTCACTCCCCTGATTTCTGCGAAACGGGAGCGTTTAATCGTGTTCGTATGTCTTGATGTGTGTGAAACTATCGTTAAGATTTCGCATAGTTATTATGTAGATCAGGTGAGAATACAAGGGAGTAGGCGGCCTGTCTTGGCAGAGACTGCCAAAATTTTGCCCCTGATCCTTGTAGGATTGCTTCAGGCGCGGTAAATCAGTTCTAAGGCGGTTTTAGAACAATTTCCGCACTATTTTTCGCTGACAGACGTGTTTAAACGTTTACTTGGCGCAATAAGCCCCCGTAGCTCAATTGGATAGAGTGCTGGCTTCCGAAGCCAGAGGTTGCTGGTTCGAGCCCAGCCGGGGGTATTCTGCTTTGGCCCGCTGCTTACGGGGCTGATTGAGGTGAGGCCTGAACTGCCCTGCACCTTCTCTTCTGACATCCCCTTCTGAATCTTCCCGAGCGATTAACGGCCATCGTTGTGGTATGTGGAATCTTCAACGCTGGTGTGCTCGTCATCTGATGTTTTCAATGTGATCTCTATAGTGACTCCAAGCACCAGTCCGGCGATTACTCCACTCCAGAGATTCGATACCGTCTGCCACATTTGGGCATCGATCGGACCACTTTTGATCGGGGGATCGATAAATATTCCAAAGAGTGTGCCGCAAACAGTACACGGAATGAGCCACCCTGAGCGAAAGATGAGCGCTGTCATGCTGCCTGCGAACAGGCCGGCATAGAGTCTCCAGTAGGGACCGATGTCGTTCAACCACGCGAGTAAAGTAAATACACCCGTGAGGGTGGTCAACAGGATCTGAACAGTCAGCAGTGTCCGGCTGCGTGGGGGGCTGTCGCTGGATGATCTATTCATGAAATGCGTCCCAATCCCGTTTATGACGAAGACTGACTGACTCACCACAGAAACATGCTTGCCTTCTTGTTTAAGATCTGAATCTCATAAACCGCGCTGCACGGGGCCTGGGCGACTCCGTAGCAGACGTGGAGCGGCAGCAGATGTTCTTCCCGGGGATGGCAGAACCGGGCTCCATAAACGTCAGCCCATGCGGTCAGTCGCTGCATTCTCTCTGTCTCCGAATAGTCCGTGCTGCAAAACGTTTCCACGAGCCACTCTTCAAATGACTGATTCATTTTCTGCGACTCAGGAGTCTCGGCTGAGAAGAAGGCATCCAGATTATGGAAGGAAAATCCCGAGCCGATCACCAGTACTTTTTGCTGGTGAAGTGACTGCAGTGCCTGCCCCATTTGAATGTGTTGCTGTGGCTCCAGCGAATTCACAATTGACAGCTGGACACAGGGAATATCGGCTTCCGGATACATGATTTTGAGAGGCACAAACATGCCATGATCAAATCCGCGTATCTCATCCAGTCGGGCTTCGATATTGCTTTGTTGCAAGAGTTCAGCGACTTCGTGCGCCAGTACAGGCTTGCCCGGGCAGGGATACTGAATTTGATAGGACTCTTCCGGAAACCCGTGGTAGTCATAGATCAAAGGTGGCTGTTCCCCGGCCGTGATGGTGGGCAGCGACTCTTCCCAGTGGGCACTCACGATCACTATCGCAGCGGGTCTGGGGATTTGGGAGGCAATCTGTTTCAGGCAGGAAACCATTTCACGATGGCCGGGATCCCCCAGCAGCGGCAGTGGGCCGCCCCCATGTGAGAGGAACAGTGCTTTCGGGGACTGTTTCGTCATGACCTGCTTCTCTCAATGCTGCTGGCTGGCGAAAGGGGAGGACGTGATTCCGATTTGCTCAGGAAACGGTCCCTGAAAATCGCATACGCAGGTTTTCGATGACTTCGATGCCGCGGGGCATGGTGCCGATGCGTTTGAGGCGGCCTTTGTGTTCCAGGGCTTTGAGGTGGTCGACAACGCCGTTGGTGGATCTGATGCCGAAGGCGGCGCCGATTTCCCGTACGGTGGGGGCGGCCCCTGCTCTGGCTCGGTAAACGCGGATGAAACTGAGGATCGCCTGCTGTTTTACTGTGAGTCGTTTCATGCTCTTAACCTGATCGATGGGGAAATCAGTCAGGCCCTCAATCTGATCGTGGGGCCTGTGGGAATTTTGACAGACGGCCTGTAGAAATTCCAGAGCAGATTTATCTTCTGGCGTCGGAAAATGCAACTGAACGTGCCAGCTTAGATTAGTTCTTTGATTGGTGAACCATGAGGCAGAATAGGCATGGGGCGGCCGCTGCGGTCCAGGAATTCGTGATTCTGGTCAATGCCCATGAAATGGTAGACAGTGGCCAGCAGGTCGTTAGGATCCAGCTTGTTGTCCTTGGCGTATTCTCCCTTGGCGGTCGTCGAGCCGATGACCTGTCCCATGGGAGCCCCACCTCCGGAGACCAGGACCGACATCGCCCCCGGCCAGTGGTCGCGGCCCGGCTGCATGACCTTGCTTTTGGTGCCGGGTTTCACATCAATCCGGGGTGTGCGGCCGAATTCTCCCGAGACGACCAGCAGGACTCTCTTATCAAGACCGCGAGCATAAATATCTTCAATCAGTGCCGAAACGGCCCGGTCGAACGGAGGCATCCGCACGCTCAGGTCGTAATACAGGTCGCCGTTAATCGCGTGGATGTCCCAGTTGGAATGGATGCGGTTTTTCTGGGTACCGGGAATGTCGGGGTTGTTCATATACATCGTGACGAAGCTGGTGCCCGCTTCGACGAGTCGCCGTGCCAGCAATGCCCGCTGGCCCCATTTGTGTCTGCCGTAACGGTCGCGGGTAGCTTCGCTCTCCTGTGACAGATCAAAAGCCTGACGGGCTTTGTCACTGGTGAGCATGCCCAGGGCCTGTTCGTTGATGTTATCCAGGGCCTGCATGGAACCGTGCAGGTCGACGTCTCTGCGGAAGCTGTCAAACGACTGCAGCAGTCCCAGTCGGTCATCGAGGCGATCTTTGACACTGTTGGAAACCGAGAGGTTGGGCACTGAGTAACCCGGCGCACCCGGATTCCCACCTACGACAAAGGGCATCGCGGATTCCCCCAGGTAGGCACTGCCACCCCCGTAAGCCCGTGGAGAACTGGCGACATAATTGGGCACGCCGACGCGACGGTGCTCGCGCATTTTGGCGACGATAGGACCGACGGTGGGAAACTCGGAGACCGGGTTAACGCTCTGTGTTTTACGACCGCTCAGAAAACGGACTGAACCGCGGGCGTGTTGTGAGTCTTCATGTGAGATGGAGCGGATGATCGAAAATTTATCGGCGACTTTCGCGTGCAGCGGAAGCAGTTCGCAGATCTCCATGCCGGGCGTCCGCGTAGCGATGGGATTGAGCTGTCCGCGATAGTCACTGGGGGCGTTGGGTTTCATGTCATACGTTTCCATATGACTGGGGCCGCCCAGCAGCCAGATGAAAATCACTGCGGTATCTTCACGGTTGCCTGCCTGGGGATTGAGTGAGTTAGCCAGTACGCGCTGACGAAGCAGGTCGGCCAGCCCCAGACCTCCCAGTGCCATGTAACCGGCCTGAAGAAAACTGCGGCGTGACATTGGGCCGGGACAGTAAACAGAACGGTCAGCACTCATGAAGTTACCTCTGGCTTGTGGATACAGGCGGGAACGTCAATTACTTCGGGGGGGCACTTTGTGATGTCGGGATGCAGGAATTTCGCAGGGTTGTTTAGTTTTGATTCTAACCGTGCGAGTGGATACACACAAGTGGGAATTGATGCGTTTGTCTGTTTCTCCGGAGTTACTGCACTGGCTCTGTCCCACTGTCGGCGCGTACGTTGAGCCTGACAGGGGGACCTGGAAAATTCAAAAAGATTCAGAGAGACCGGCTGGCGGATTCAGTCGTGGTGGGAGGTAGGCAGGCTGTGGTGGCAGGGTTTCGCCCGGACAGGGGCAGGAAGGCGCGGGTGCGCTTCCTCCGGCTGTCCGATCTGCGAAACCGGTTCAGGAAATCGTACCACAAAAGGAGAGGGAAAACTGAGAATTCTCACGGTTTCCTTCCTGTGTGGTGGTTTCCTGAGTCACAGTCTGTTTGACCTGCTCAGGACGGGAAATCTGAATTTCCCGGGGGGCGTTAATTCCCAGACGCACGGTCCCCTTGCGGGTTTCGATAATCGTAATCTGGATGTTGTCGCCAATCTGAATGGATTCGTTGACTTTGCGGGATAAGACCAACATTGAAAGACTCCTTCTTGTAATGCGGAACAGAACGTGTTTCAAACAACTCGAACACTGCCTGGGCGGGATACGGATGCAATTCGATCTGTCTGTAGATCGACAGTAATCCGCTCTGTGCACCGACAAACTCTGATACGTGTCGGCGGTAGAATCAGGCAACCAAAAGGACTATTGAGTCAGTCGTTCGACTCAATTCAGCAACTGTTTTGCTGTCATGTGTCTCTTATATAGGAAGGGCTCGCTCCTCCAGCGGCGAGCATGCGGCCGGCTCCTGCCGGGCAAGTAGTTGATTGCTGGCGCGAACTGTATATCGGTTTGAATTTTCTTGCAAGACCAGTTTTGACTTTTTTACAAAAATGTCGTTTCAGGAGCCCTGCCTGACCTGTTGCAGCACGGAATCGTCGATCGATTTCATGTTCGAAAGGATCTTCTGGTGCAGTTCATCGCGAATTTTCTGGACCTTCGGATCCTGGGACTGGATGAGATTAGTCGCTTCCTGTGGATCTGTGGTTAGATGGTAAAGCTCATCTCTTTCAGGGTTTAGAAAGTCGCGGATCAGTTTCCATTCCGGCGTGCGGTACATTCGCATGTGGGTGTGTGACTGATGCTTAGTGCTATACTCCGCGTAAAAGTCGTTGTCCCATGCTTGCTCGTTTTCTTTTTTCAGCAGGGGTACAAAACTCGTGCCACGAATTGTCAGATTTGAGGGAATCGGGACCTGGGCCATCTCCAGAAGTGTCGGAAACCAGTCCAGATTCGAGACGGTTCCTTGAACGACCTGCCCGGATTGTGTGACTCCGGGCCAGAGCACAGCGGTAGGAACGCGGATGGAGTTGTCGTACATGTTAGGCCGCTGCCCCTTGGGAATGTTCTTTGTGGCGGGGGGATTCTGGTTGAGCACCCAGTGCCCGTTCCCTTTATGCCAGATGCCGTTGTGTCCCATGTTGTAGCCATGGTCGCTGGAGAAAATCACGATTGTATTTTCAGACAGATTCAGTTGTTTCAGTGTCTCCAGCAGACGTCCGACATTCCGGTCCACACTGGCCACGCTCGCCAGGTATTCGCGGGTCATCTGCTTGACCCGTTTCGTGTTCAGATCCGGATAGTCCGGGTTTGGAATCTGTGGATCCAGGTCTTTAAAGGGGGCCCAGTCTTCATCGGCGACCGGCAGCCAGCGTGTGTGCGGCGCGCGGAAGTGCAGAGACAGCAGGAACGGTTTGTCTGATTCCTGGCTGATGAAACGAATGGCATCATCGACGAGGATGTCGGGAAGCAGGCCTTTGAGCTTCTGATCTTTGCCATTTACTTCGAGCGTGGGATCTTTAGGCACATTGCCTCCGCTGCGAAAGCCCATGAAGTAATCGTATCCGAAGCGGGTCGGATGCTGTTGATCGAGCAGTCCCAGGTGCCATTTTCCGATCAGGCCGGTTCGGTAGCCCGCGTCGTTAAGCAGTTTGACCCAGGTGATCGTATCACCTTTCAGCCCCAGTTCCGGTTCCGTGCGGGGATGCAGCCAGTCTGTGATGCCCAGTTCACTGCCGTAGCGGCTGGTGACCAGACTGGCCCGAGAAGGACTGCAGACCGGCGTGGTTGTGAAGGAATTGACCAGGTAAGCTCCGTTCTGAAAGATCTGATCGATGTGGGGTGTCCTGGCGTGCGGATGCCCTGATTTCCCGAGTGCCCAGGGGGCCTGATCGTCGGTAAACAGGAAAAGAATATTAGGCTGTGAGGCGGCCTGAGTCGCCTGTTGTGCGGGGCTGATGAGGCAGCTGAGAACAATCAGAAACAAAAACAGAACGGAGCGCATAGTATCTGCCTTAAATAAACAGTTGGGGACAATTCACCGAACCAGGATTCCAGCTTGTCATCTCAGGCCAGCAACGTCAAGCATGTTGTAAACTCCTGTCTGGAAACGGGAAATGCACGATCTTTTTTGCATTCTGCCAGCCGGTCACATACAATCAGAGTGATTAAGTAGCTCACCCCCTTCCCCTTACGAGGATGCCTGCCCATGTTCAGACGAGTTTGCCGGGCTGAACGCGTTTCATTCCCAGCCCTGTCCGTTTTCAGTTTGACCTGTCTGCTGCTCATGCCCCTGGCGTTACGAGCGGCCGAGGAGCAACCCCTGGTGGCACCACGTCCGGAAGCACAGGCATCAGAATCAGATCCGGGGGTGTCAGCAGAAGATCTGGCGGTACGGGCTAAAGAATCGGTCGTGTCAGTTTCCTTCGCGGGACGTGACGGACAGGAAGCCGGCATGGGAACCGGATTCGTGATTGACGCCAATGGCTTGATCGCGACCAACCTACATGTGATCGGAGAGGCACGGCCGATTACCGTGCAACTCCTAGATGGGACCAGTTATGAAGTTCAGGAAGTCTACGCCACCGATCGGCAGATGGATCTGGCGGTCTTGAAAATTGCCGTCGATAATCTCAAACCACTCAAGCTGGCGGAGCCTGATACGCTCAAGCAGGGAGCAGAAGTGGTTGTGCTGGGGAATCCTCAGGGACTGCGTTACAGCGTGGTCAAGGGAGTCAACTCGGGTACCCGGGAAGTTGATGGTAAGCCGATGCTGCAGCTGGCGATTCCCATCGAACCCGGTAACAGTGGCGGTCCGGTCCTGGATTCCCAGGGACGCGTGCAGGGAATTGTGACACTCAAGTCAGCGGTCACCCGCAACCTGGGATATGCAGTGAATGTCAGTGCTTTAAAGGGACTGCTGGAAAAGCCGAACCCCGTACCCATCGATCGCTGGCTGACCATCGGTACTTTGGACGAGCATCTCTGGAAGCCCCTGTTTGGTTCCCGCTGGCGACAGCGTGCCGGACGGATCCAGGTGGATGGCTTCGGCTCCGGTCTGGGCAGCCGTTCGTTGTGTGTCTCTCAGGAAGTGTTGCCCGAACTCCCTTACGAAGTCGCCGTCGAAGTCAAGCTGGATGATGAATCGGGGGCTGCAGGGCTGATTTTCTATTCTGATGAAAATACAAAACACTACGGTTTCTATCCCAGCAACAAGAGTCTGCGAATCAGCCGTTTTGACGGGCCGGATGTCTTTTTGTGGCGGGTGCTGGATGAGAAAAAGAGCAACGCCTATCGCGAAGAAGAATGGAATCATTTGAAAGTTCGCCTGGAGAAGGATCGCATCCTCTGCTTTGTGAACGATGAAAAGGTTTTTGAGGTCAAAGATCAGCGCTATACCGAGGGGAAAGTCGGACTGGCCAAATTTCGTAATACGGTGGCCTCGTTCCGCGGATTCCAGGTTGCTTCCGAAATCCCCCCCTACCGCCCTTCCAAGGAGACCGCACAAAAGATTCTGGATCTGACGGAAGACCTGCGAGTGGATCGTCCACCCCAGGCAGATCTGATCGAGGCGGTAGTGAAGCAGACTGACGAGCGACGGGCGCAGCAGGCTCTACAGGAGCGGGCACGTCTGCTGCAGAAACAAGCCGAGCGTCTGAAGCAGTTGGCGCAGTCAATCCACGAACGTGCCGTACGCGATGAGCTCAAGGCAATTTTCGCCAGCGACAAAAAAGAGGCGGACATTGATCTCATGGAAGCCGCTTTATTGATCGCGCGTCTGGACAATAATGAAGTGGATCCTAAGGTCTACCTCGGCCAGATGAAGAGCATGGCCAATGAGATCAACAAGACGTTGCCCGAAGATGCGAATGCGAAAGCGAAGCTGAAAGCGTTGAATCAGTATCTGTTCCATGAAACGGGCTTCCATGGCAGCCGTACGAATTATTACAGCCGATCCAACAGTTATATCAACGAGACGATTGAGGATCGCGAGGGGCTGCCGATCACACTTTCCGTATTGTATATGGAACTGGGACGACGCCTGGGGCTCGACATTGATGGCGTGGGGCTGCCGGGACATTTTGTGGTCCGCGTGAATTCCATTTCGGAAAAGGGAGAACTGGTGGACGTCTTCGAGGGGGGCGAACCCCTGAGTGATGAAGCTGCCAAGGTGATGATCCTCACAGCGAATGGAGGCCGCTTTGATGCCGAGTTTCTCAAGTCACAGCCCAAACGCGAAATCATCCAGCGGATGTTGCGCAACCTGTTGAATCTCGCCCGGGACGACGAAGATGTGCAGGCCATGCTCCGCTATGTGGAGACGATGATTGCCATCGACGAGGAACTCTTGCAGGAACGCTGGCTGCGGGCCGTTTTGCGTTATCAGACGGGACGAATCGCCGAGGCGATCGCCGATACCGATTATCTGCTGGAGAAATCACCGGAAGGCTTTGATCTTCGGCGGATTCACGAATTTCGTAACTACCTGGACACAATGCAGCAGGACTGAAGTCAAGCACCTGCCCGAGGGGAGAGCTGATATGAACTGGATCCGGTGCGCTCTGGCTGGACTGGTATTATATTGTTTCATGGTGAGCCCGTTATCAGCCAGGCATCCCCTGGCGGCGCCGGGGGTAACCAGTCTGACCAACCCTCAGGTCAAATATCGCACGACCAGCGAGCATGCGATCGTATTAAAACGCGGCAAAGTGACTGCGGTGATTGTCGATAATGCGGCCGTCGATACCGAACTGCTACCGGGACATCGCGCCGGCTATAATGGTCTGGCTTCGCTCAAGTATACAGGGCAGAAAGAGAATCTGTTTGTTCCCGCGCTGGCTGGGCTCAACTTTGAGCACATTCACGATGGGACGACCCGGCTGCCGGAAAAGTTTGAGCCGCGTAAGTTTCCCATGCAGCTGAGGCTGATCTCAGAGGATACGGTGGAACTCTACCAGGCTCCGACGCCGAACTGGAACCTGGAAAGCTGCGGACGTTACCAGATTCTGGACGACGGGACCATCGAATACACGTTTGAGTGTATCCCACATGCGGATCTGTTCAAAAATGGCTATATCGGCCTGTTCTGGGCGAGTTACATCCAGGCTCCCCAGGATCGTCGGATCCATTTTTACGGGAAGCGGAAAGAGGGAACGGATCAGGTCGAACAATTTTTACATGCCCGCACACCCGCACATGGAGTCGAGAGTACACATCCCCCTGCCGGAGTCCGGTTCTTGCCGCGCGTTGCTGAAGATTTCCCGCTGGCATTGGTCAACCACCCCTCTGCATATGTGTATTCGCGTCCGTGGTACTATGGTATTCGCGACAATTATGCTTATACTCAGCTATTCAGATCACAGGATCAGATCTGGTTTGCCCAGTCCCCGACCGGAGGGGGAAAGCAGAATCCCGCCTGGGATTTTCAATGGTTTATTCCGGACTATCAGCCGGGAGAAGCCTATGGTTTTATCATGCGGGCCCATTATACTCCGTGGTCTGATCGCACAACTTTAGAACAACAAATTCAAACTCACTTATCTGCCCTGAAGCAGGACTGATTTCTCCCGTTTTACCTGCGGGTCCGTTGATGCCTGACATGGAAGTCAATGTTGTTAAGCAGGGGCATGGATTGTAAACACGATGCGAAAAATTGGGACGCTGCCCTCAGAGCAGCAGGCGAAACTGTTCGAAGACTTTCTGCTCACAGAGGAGATCGGCGCCAACATCGATACCTCCGGTGACGAGTGGAACATCTGGATCCTGGATGAAGATCAGGTCGAACAGGCCAAGCAGGAACTGGCCGCATTCACAGAGGATCCTGGCGCTGAGAAGTACCAGGCAGCAACCCGTCAGGCGGAAGCCATTCGGGACGAACGAATCGCCCAGGCCCGGGCGGCCGTCAAACGTCAGGTGAAAGTGCGTGATACCTGGAATCAGCCTTTTACCAGTCGCTGTCCGGTAACATCCCTGCTGATCGGTATCAGTGTGGTCGTATATCTGCTGTTAAATTTCAGTGAGTGGAATATTCCGGTCCGTCAGGCACTCAGTATCTGCTCGTTTCAGGTTTCGGGGGATATGATTCGTTATGACACTCGTTTACTGGATATCAGGCAGGGAGAGATCTGGCGGCTGATTACCCCCATCTTCATGCATTTTAATTTTCTACATATTCTGTTCGATTGTTTCATGACCTACCAGTTAGGAGGGGCAATTGAAATCAATCGGGGTAGTACCAAGCTGGCTTTGATGGTGGTCTTGTTGGCAATCCCTTCTAACCTGGCGCAGTTTTACTGGGGAGGCGCGCATTTTTCCTACGGAGGTCCCGGGTTTGGTGGGCTCTCCGGCGTGGTCTATGGACTGTTTGGCTATATGTGGATGAAAAGCCAATATGATCCACAATCGTCGTTTTATGTGCCTCCCAATATGGTGATCATCCTCATGGCCTGGTTCTTTATCTGTATGACAGGTGCGGTAGGAAATATCGCCAATATGGCTCATGCATTCGGATTGATTACCGGTATCGTCATCGGGCTGGCATCCACGTGGTGGCGCGAGGCTGGCAAATCAAATCGAACTGGCTGAAATCTGCTGTCAGTGATTGTTGCCCTCCCGCCAATCGCCTATAATTTCAAAAGAGTTTGCCGACACTACTGAGTCAAGAACAACAACTAATATTGCTGAACCTCTCAAGTGGAGCGAGATATCGGATGATGAATCGACAAAAATGGAGTTTAACCGCAGGGGTACTTTTTGTAATGAGTTTTGTTTCCCAATCGTTTGTGACTGCTGCAGACAACCCTGCTCCTCCTCAGAAAATTCGTACCGTGGAAGGGATCACGGAGTATGAGCTGGATAACGGGATGCGTGTGCTGCTCTTCCCTGATGCATCCAGCCCCAAGGTGACCGTCAACCTGACACTGCTGGTCGGGTCACGGCATGAAGGCTATGGCGAGACCGGCATGGCACACCTGCTGGAGCACATGTTGTTTAAAGGGACACCCACGCATCAGAATATCCCAAAAGAACTGCAGGCCCGTGGTGCCCAGTTCAACGGAACCACCTGGTACGACCGGACGAATTACTACGAAACGCTACCTGCCAGCGAAGACAATCTGGAATTCGCCCTGAAGATGGAAGCCGACCGCATGCTGAACAGTTATGTGAAGGCAGAAGACCTGGCTTCAGAAATGACGGTTGTGCGGAATGAGTTCGAACGAGGGGAAAACAGCCCGTCCCGCATGCTGATGCAAAAGGTGATGGCATCAGCATTCGAATGGCATAACTACGGAAAGTCGACGATCGGTAACCGGGCTGATATTGAGCGTGTCCCAATCGATCGTCTGAAAGCCTTCTACAAAAAATATTACCAGCCCGATAATGCCGTGCTGATTGTGGCCGGGAAGTTCGAAACGGATCAGGCTCTGCAGTTGATCAACAAATATTTTGGCACCATTCCCCGCCCCGAGCGCAAACTGGATAAGACTTACACTGAAGAGCCTCCCCAGGAAGGTGAGCGGATCGTGACGCTGAAACGCATTGGGGAAGTTCCCGTTGTCGGTGTCGCATATCACATCCCTGCCGCAGCCCACAAAGACATGGCGGCTCTGGATGTACTGGAATCGACGCTTACAGATGATCCTTCCGGTGTTCTGTATCAGGCCCTGGTGAAAACCAAAAAAGCATCCAGCGTATCGGGTTCGATTTTTGCGTTACACGATCCGGGCGTGCTGCGGCTGATGGTGGAAGTCATCAAAGGTAATGACCCGCAGGTGGTACTGGGCATTATGTTCGATACCCTGCAGGAAGTTCGGGAGAAAGGAATCTCTCCTGAAAACGTGGCCCGCGCCAAACAGAAACTGCTGAAACAGTACGAACAGGCCGAAAACAACAGTTCCCGTCTCGCGGTTGAGCTCTCTGAATGGGTGGCGATGGGCGACTGGCGTCTGCGGTTCCTGTATCGCGATGCGCTGGAGAAAGTAACTCCCGAAGATGTCAAACGGGTTGCCGACGAATATCTGAAAGAGAACAACCGGACGGTGGGGATCTTTGTTCCCGTAGAGGAAAGCCAGAAAGTCGCGATTCCCCAGGTGGCTGACATCGAAAAGATGATTGGCGATTACAAAGGCCGCGAAGCGGTCGCGACGGGTGAAAATTTCGACGTTTCTCCCGAGAATATCGAGAAACGGACCACCATTAAAACACTGCCCGGCGGTGTGAAAGTGGCGTTACTGTCTAAGAAGACTCGTGGCGAAGAGGTCAACCTGAGAATGACCCTGCGTTATGGGAACCTGGAAAATCTGCAAGGCAAGCGGACAGCTTGTGAGTTTCTGCCTGCGATTATGAAGCGGGGCACGAAAAACTTGACGCGTCAGCAAATTGAAGATGAACTCAACAAGCTGCGGGCCCAACTTTCGCTTTCCGGTTCGCCGGGTGAAGTGAATGTAGGAATCAAAACCCGCCGCGACAGCCTGGGCAAAGTGCTCGATATTCTGCGTCAGGTTCTACGTGAGCCGACCCTGCCGGCCAGCGAACTGGAACTGCTGAAAACACAGCAGGTCGCGATGTTGGATAAGCAGAAAACCGATCCTCAATCGCGGGCCATTCTCTCGGTACGGCGTCAACTGCGGCCCTATGCACCCGAAGATCCCCGCTATGTTCCGGATATCGATGAAGAGACTGCCCGCGTCAAAGCGTTGACGCAGAGTGATCTGCAGTCTCTGTATGAGAATTATCTGGGCGCCTCTGTGGGTGAAATCGCCGTCGTCGGTGATTTCGCAGAAGAGGAAATCTTCGAGCAACTGGGAACCGTACTGAACGACTGGAAATCTCCTGCCGCGTATGCTCATATTCCCTCTGAGCCACATAAGATTCCCGGCAAACTGACGGAGATCATCATTCCGGATAAAGCGAATGCATTCTACTTCGCTGGTCTGACATTTCCGATGAACAGCATGTCTCCCGAGTATCCGGATCTGATTGTCGCCGGTTCTGTTTTAGGATCCAGTGGTCTCTCCTCACGACTGGGTGACCGGGTACGTCAGAAGGAAGGTTTGGCTTATGGCGTGGGGGCGTTCATTCATGCAGATAATGTCGATCCCCGCGGATCGATTTCCATCTATGCCAGCTGTAACCCGGACAACATGGAAAAGGTCGAAGTTGCGATCAAAGAAGAGTTGGAACTGCTGATTGCCAAAGGCATCACAGGTGAAGAACTGGCTAATGCCCAAAAAGGCTACCTGGAACAACAGGAAGTCTCACGGACCAGCGATGCTTCACTGGCCGGGATTTTGACGACGAACCTGTTCGCCGAGCGTGACATGACTTATTACATTGATCTGGAAAAGAAGATCAATGCGGTCACAGCCGAAGCGGCTCAGAAGGCGTTTGCTAAATTCATTACCCCCAAAGATCTGATCATCACGGTCTCCGGGAGTTTGAAGAAGTAGCCTTTGCGATCTGTAAATCGTTAATCTAAGCTGATTCGGGCGGCTCAAACGGAATGGTTTGAGCCGCTCTTTTTGATTAATGGTCCGCAACTCTTATTTAACTTCCTTTACTATATCTCCGTTTCCGGCTGAGCTGTTTTCGCGTGGTGTAGTTGCTTTCAACTGTGATCGATCGACGGTTGATTGTTAGCTGAAAGTCACATGCCTTCAATCAACGATGCTTGATTCTCGCTCTGGAACTGGTTACCTTGGGCTTCTTGTCTTATTAACAAAGTCGATTTTACTCGCCCGATAAATACAGATATAGTAAGAGTTTGCAATGACAGACGAAGCAGACAATTCCCGGATTGAACAAGATCGCCAGTTAATTCTGGATGCTAAACAGCGTGGTACGGGAGCCAAGTTACTGGCATACACAAAACTTTCCGGTCCCGGCTGGTTGCAGAGTGCAATCACACTGGGGGGCGGGTCCCTGGCCGGTGGTCTCTACCTGGGGATTCTCTCTGGTTATCACCTGATGTGGCTGCAGCCACTGGCGATGATCATGGGCGTGATCATGTTGAGTGCCATTGGTTACGTTGCACTCTCCACCAAAGAACGCCCCTTCACGGCGATCAATACACACATTAACCCGGTTCTGGGTTGGGGCTGGGCGATTGCGACCCTGATGGCCAACCTCGTCTGGTGTATGCCTCAGTATGCACTGGGAACCGCGGCACTCCAGCAGAATCTGGCCCCCGAACTGTTTACCAATGATGACAGCGGGAAAATCTTAGCGGTCGCGATGATGTTTGTTCTTTCCGGGATTGTGATCTGGTTCTACGATTCGGGCGGATGGGGCATCAAGCTGTTTGAAGGGATTTTGAAGATCCTGGTCGGGATCGTGGTGATCTGCTTCTTTGGTGTGGTCATCAAGATGAGCGTTTCCACGAACGATCTGGACGGGGCCAAGATTCTGGCAGGCTATATTCCTAATTTCAGTCTGTTTAATAATCCCTCTCCCGAGTTTGCGGGTGTTTTATCCGAAGCGGGACAGTACGCCGATTACTGGAGGAATCTGATTGTCGGCAATCAGCAGAAGGTGATGATCACCGCGGCAGCGACAGCCGTCGGTATCAATATGACCTTCCTGTTACCCTACTCCATGCGGGCCAAAGGCTGGGACAAGGACTTCCGTGGTCTGGCAATGTTCGACCTTTCGACCGGTCTGTTTGTGCCATTCGTTCTGGCGACCAGTTGTGTTGTGATCGCAGCTGCTTCCCAATTCCACGCGAAACCGGCGGCGGGCCTGCTGGGAGAAAAAGACGAACAGGGACAGGTTGTTCAGGCCGATCCAGGTCTGCTGGGACAGTACCATAAACTGCTGGACAGCCGGATTCAGGCGGAAGTTTCTCCCGCAGAGTGGAAGGAACTGTCGAGCGATCAACAGGCACTGGAGCAGAAGCGGGATGCCATTCCCCTGCCGGAACGTAAGCTGGCTGCGATGCTGGTCAATCGAGATGCCTTCCAACTGGCTTCTGCACTGAAGCCGCTGGCGGGGGCGACAGTCTCACAACTGGTCTTCGGGATCGGTGTGTTATCGATGGCCGTTTCCACCATCATCATTCTGATGTTGATCAACGGCTTCGTATTCTGCGAAATGCTGGGAGTAGAACCCAAGGGGATGTACCACCGGATTGGCTGTTTCATGCCGGCGATTACAGGGGCAGTTGGCTCCTTCTTCTGGAAAGGGGATGCCAAGGCCTGGCTGGCGGTTCCAACTTCGATGTTCGGAATGGTGCTGTTGCCGATCGCCTACCTGACGTTCTTCTTTATGATGAACTCAAAACAGATCCTGGGCGAGCGGATTCCCACCGGCGGCAAACGGCTCGCCTGGAACATCGCGATGGGGATCGCCACCCTGCTGGCAACCTTCGGTTCGCTGTTCAGTATTAAATCCAGCAGCTTTGCCGGATACGGGTTTACCGCACTGGGGATCTTTATTGGACTGGCAATCGTGGTGCACTTCGTGCGCCAGCCCGCGCCGGTTGAACAGCCCCCTGCGGCTGAATAACGAAACCGCGTTAAGAGCTTCTTCAAGGCAGGCATTCGCTGGAATTAATTTTCCGGCGTGCCTGTCTTTTTTTGTGAAGCCTGCTGGAGTTCCTCGCGATTCTCAGTGTCTGAATCGGTCCGCTTACTGAAGAAGATTTTTGAAGGACGAATTCGCAGTCGTTGTGCCCAGAACCTTGCCAGCACAGCCAGAGTGCAGATGCCATACTTTACACAACGGCGGAAGTTGATACTCGAAGCTTCCGGAAAATAGCGGACCGGAACCGGTATGTCTCCCATGCGGAATTGAAAGTGAACAGCCTGTGCCAGGAACTGGCTGTCGAAGACGAAGTCATTGGAATTACGTTCGAATGGAATTGTTTCCAGGACTTCCCTGCGATAGGCACGGAAACCGCTGTGAAAATCTCCCAGGTTCTGACCCAGGGCAATGTTTTCGGTAATGGTCAGCATACGATTTGCCAGATATTTCCAGGCTGGCATACCTCCCGCGAGGGCTTCCTTACGTGTGCGGATCCGCGACCCCATTACGACGTCACAGATATCCAGTTTGAGTAACTCGACTGCGAGTCCTACCACGCGACTGTCATATTGATAGTCGGGGTGCAGCATCACGATGTATTCGGCGCCATGCTCCAGGGCATACTGGTAACAGGTCTTCTGGTTCCCGCCATAACCCCGGTTTTCTTTATGTCTGATGACCGTGAGCCCTTCCCGCAGAGCGAGATCCACGGTGGCGTCTGTACTGCCGTCATCAACCAGGATGATTTCGTCGACGACATTCTGTGGCAGATCAGCGAGTGTTTTGAGCAATGTCGATGCGGCATTATAAGCCGGCATGACGACGACGGTCTTGCCCGTCGTGGGAACTGGTTCCGCCGGAGCCGGTGGTGTATCAGTCTGTGGAGTGTAGGCCTGTTCGATTTCGGCCAGCAGTGGTTCCAGGTTTTGAAACTGGGCCATCATCTCGGCGCTGTCAGGTGCAAAGACGGGGACGGCGACACTCTGGTTGCTATCGGTACTGGTGGATGAATCGAGCACGTTACTCTCCGAGAAGAAGTGAAGTAGATCACTGCCGGGCAGCTTAAATCATGTTGTATCTAAGCTTAGTTCACGATTCGCTCCCTTCCCCGCTGGGATAGAGGACGCTGTCCTGCGGATTTTGATATGCTTCCGATTCTATCGATTTTGCCGGCTCTCGTGCCCGTCCCCGCTGAGGATGTTGTCTTCAGGCAACATTTTTTTCAAAGCGTCTGCAGCTTACGGATTTCAAACTATGTTTTGGGTACGTGATACTCCGTCCGCGGATCCAGATAGAAATGGTGTTAATCTCATGAATGGTCAAAAGCGAATCGAACTGCCCTGGCAAATCTGGCAGGCCATTAAGAGTCAGCAACTGCCGCTGATCTCGTTGGCGCTGGTCGTGCTGGTCAGCTATGGTGCTGCTCTGACCTTTGATTTTGTCAACTGGGATGACCCGTGGTACGTGATTCACAATCCGCTGATCAAGAGCTGGCAGCCCGAAAACCTGCAGCTGGTCGCTACAAAAGTGGTGACGCGAAACTATGCGCCACTCACCGTCTTTTCGTTTCTGGTTGATCATACACTCTATGGTTTGTGGGCCGGTGGATATCATCTGACGAACATTCTGCTGCACCTGATCAATGTGGTGCTGGCTTATCTGCTGGTCACCCGACTCAGCGGTAATCGAATGGTGGGCTGGGCGACGGCAGCGGTCTTCGCGATTCATCCAGTGCAGGTTGAAACCGTGGTCTGGATCTCTTCACGCAAAGGGCTGCTGTCCGGAGCGTTCATCCTGGCCGCACTCTGGTACTGGCTGAGAAAAGAGCGGACACTCGAACAGAATACCTGGGGATTTGTCTGTTTCATCGGAGCGCTGCTTTCCAAGGCACTGGCAGTCGTCGTGCCGGCGATTGTCTTCTGTTACGACTATTGGGTGGCAAAAGTTCCCTTCCGGGAAGCGGTCAAGCGACAGATCTTCCCGGGCTGCTGTGCCCTGCTCCTACTGGTGATTACCATGCTCGCACAGACGAGTGAACTGGGGGGCGTGCGCGACCATTTCGGTATGAGCAAGCTCGAAATTCTCTCCGTAGACAGCGTAATTATGTCCAAATATGTGCAGATGCTGATCTGGCCTCAGAGCCGTTCGGTGCTGTACGACCCGCCTGTCTCAGGCATTGGTCAGTTGGTGCTGTTGTCGGTCGTCTGCTGGCTAATCGCAGCGGCGCTGTTTGTGCGGATGGGCAGACGAAATCCGTTGATTCTGTTTGCGGGAGCTACGTTTTTGCTCCTGCTGTTACCGGTGCTGAACCTGTTCCCGATCACGACATTGATGAATGACCGCTATCTCTATCTGCCCTGTATCCCATTTTTTGCACTGCTGTTCAGCGGCGTTTATCAGATTCTGGAGCAACTGAAAATTCGTGTGATTATCGGATATTTTGGTAGACGGCGTGTGTCAGGCTATCTGGTGCCAGCTGTGTTTGGTGTTCTGGCGCTGGCACTCTTCACGCGTTTCAGTCTGCAGACCTCGCACTACCTGAGTGTCTGGAAAAATGGCATGAACTTGTGGCAATATACCGCGCAGCAGGTGCCCCAGTTACCCGTCGTGCAGATTCAACTGGCGAACAGTTATCACCAGCGGGGAGAGTCCGTTCAGGCGGTCGAAATCCTCAAGCGAGCCTTGCGCGACACACATCCGGATCGGCTGGACCGCGAACGGATAGAGCAGAAGCTCCAGGACTGGCAGGCAGAATAACGCTCCTTTGGAGATGCTCAGTCACCCTGCGAGGGCAGGCTTGCATTCTCCAGCTAAATTAGCGGCTTGCGACCCGAAAATAATTTCGAGTTGTCGATTCTCAACAGGCAAAAAACAGACGCTATCCCGCCAGCGGTTTGCGCGGACTTGAGTGTTTCTTTTACGAAACCGGTAAATATTATCCAAAAAACTTTTCTTTCTCTGCTTGACTGTTTTAACCCGTGACCTAGGTTTAGGTAGCAGAAGTTTGATCTTGAAAGTGAAAACGGATCAGCGCTGCAAAACGAGTTTGACATCATATCGGAAAGAGATTTCCGTTTTCATATGAGTTCAATCTACACCAATATTTTCTGTGAACATTTTTTGTGTACAGAATTAAGCTCTTCTAAGAGGGGGCATATTGGACGCTTCCTGCGAGGACGTCACTCAGGGAGGCAATGTTTCGGGTGAGCTGTGGTTCATTACCATGGCTTGGTTGTTTTGTCGATGCATGTGGTTCATGACTCGACTCCAATTGGAAAGAAAGAGAGCAACAATGAAGAATCTGACAAAGAGCATCAAGAATTTCCTGGTATCAGAAGATGGTCCTACAGCTGTTGAATACGCTGTCATGCTGGCTCTGATCGTTATCGTTTGTCTGACTGCCATCCAGGCTGTTGGTACAAACGCCAATGCGAAATTCGAAGCTGTTCGTGACGCGTTGACCTAATCGAGGCGATCTGTATCGCAACGAATCTACGAGAAAACCGCTCAGTCGAACACTTCGGCTGAGCGTTTTCTTGCGTAACGGGACACTGAAATTCAGGGCCTCAGCCTGCCCCGGCAATGAAATCCCCATGTGTTTCAATCACTGTTAAAAATCAAGGAGAGTGCAGTATGTTTCCGTACTATTTTGATGCCCACGCGGGAGCAGTTCTGGAATTTATGATGATGATTATGATGGTCATTGTCTGGTTCACTTCACTGCTGACCGGCAGCCGCATCTAAAGCCCGATCAAAAAAATGGCACACTGTCAGACCAGTCTCGCAGACTGGCGGGTTATTCTGCCGTCGATTGTCTCAATAATCCGGCGTTTCAACAGACAGTGTGACCTTCTCATGCAGGCCCTCCAGTGGCGTGGAAAAACCGTTGTTTTTTCAAGATATTCCCTGCCCTGCCCGGTCTGTGACCTAGACTGAATAATAAGCATACAACTGATCGCAGCTCAGCTCCTCTGCTTCGAACGGCGGTGGAACTCACAGAAAATGAGCCTTAACTGGGCTGTGAAATTTACTGACAAGAACTATCCCTCAGGAAATGTGTTCAACCGCATTTCACTCAGAATGAAATAAGAAAGGCCAGATTGATGGATTGGCATCAGTTACTTCTCGAGAATTGGCATGTTAAGTTTGTTTCCATCGTCTTGATTTACGCTGCTTACATTGATGGTAAAGAACTGCGGGTTCCGAACTGGATCACCTATCCGATGGTTCTCTCTGGTCTGGTCTACATGACCTGGACCGGTGGTCTGGCTGGCCTGGGCTGGGGACTGCTGGGAATGGCTGTCGGACTGGCTACCCTGCTCCCGCTGTATAGCGTAGGTGGCATGGGCGCGGGTGATGTGAAACTGATGGCCGGCATCGGTGCCTGGCTGGGAGTGAAAATCACCTTCTATGCATTCTGTGTGACAACCGTTGTGGGAGCTGTGATGGCTGTCGGCATGGTGCTCTACCGCAAGAGCTTTTACAAGCACCTGGGGCAGGCGATCATGATCCTGGACGAATGGCGTTCCGTCAAAAACCCACGGGAACTGTCGCGGATTGCTAAAGATCGCAAGCCTACCATGTACCTGCTGCCTTACGGGATTCCGATCTGCATCGGATCAATCGCTTACTTCTTCTATGCCGGCCTGCTGTAAGACTGGCAAATTTGAAGTCTGTGAAAATAGATAAAATAAGAGTTGTGGGCCTCTTCGGTTGTTATGCCGAAGAGGTCGCTCCAATCGGAATGATTATTTTAAACGATAAAATCGTTATAAATTGAAGCGAACGCTCTCTGAGTGCCGATGTTGACCATGATGACAGAAGTTCTTTCTGTTTTACTGTGAAAGCAGTTACCCATCGGGTCAGTCACTTCGATTCACAGTGCTCCTATGAGCCTGTGTGAAACATGAGTGTCGCTGATGTGTTTCTCTTTTACGGGTGACAGAAATGAAACTGAAGTCATTGATGATGTTGGTAGTCGCAGTCGGCTGTGGTTTAGTTGCGATGTTGGGCGTCCGACAGGTTCTGAATCGGGATAATCAGAAGGAAGAGGTTAAACGAGCGAACGTGCTGGTGACCATTTCCGAGATTGCTCCCGGGACTCCCCTGACGGAATCCAACGTGAAGTTTAAATCATGGCCCATTGATCAAATACCAGAAGGCTCAGTGACAAAGCTGGAAGAATATAAAGAGCGCTCAATTAAAACCCGGGCCGTTCCTGGCGAAATCGTGATGAAAGCGAAGCTCAGTGAACAAGGTGTAAGGGGCGCATCAGTTGAGATTCCAGATGGAAAACGGGTCTTTACGACATCGGTCGATATGACCAAAACACACAGTGGTTTGATACTCCCGGGTGACTTTGTTGATGTGTATGTGACATTCACGGCGCGAAAGCAACAGGGGGGATTGTCGACCATCACAAAAGTAATTCTGGAGCGCGTCAAGATCTTTGCCACGGATCATCTCACTGACGTTGGTGGAACCGAAAGCAATCAGGTCAAATCCAAGAACATATCGTTACTGCTCTCTCCCCGTGAAGGAGCGATTCTGAAGCTGGCTGAGAAAAAAGGAGAAGTTCACCTCGCCCTGCGGTCGCAATCAGATGATTCTGACACCGAGGACGTTCAGTTTGACGATCAGGAACTGGCAGAAGTCTTTTCAATTGATGGCAGTGAATATCTGCAGGATGATGAAGAGACACAGGGCGATGTAAAAGAAGACAAGCAGCCTGTTGTTAAGCAGTCACAGGAAAATACGAAGTCGGCAAAAGAGTTTCTCGATCAACAGCAAGAGCCTCAGATGATGACCTCTGCTGAAGTCGAAGTCGAGCCGATGGAAGAAGAGAAGAAAATGTGGCAGATTGAGATTTATTCAGGTGAAGAAAAAATTGTTCAGGAAGTGGAACTGCTGGAAGAGGAACTGAGTGACCAGCAGGCAGCTCTGAAAAATCTGTGGGACTCGTTTACGAAAAGACAGAAACAGAAAATCAATTGAAGTGTGACCCCCTGCTCTGTTTCACCGGACAGGGGATCGCCCAGACAGGCAGGATGGCCTGGCAGGCACAAACTGATAACCGATTCTGAGTAATACCAGGGCCCTCTTCAGGGGGGCACTGGTTGACTCAATTGTTAAAAGCAAGGGGCACGGATGCTGGCCTTCAACAAATTCTTCAAAGTTCATGGACTCTCACTCTGTCTGGCGCTGGTCTTCAATTTGATCGGTACCACGGCGTATTCTCAGAACGAACCACCCGTTCCGCCCGGAGCAAGTGAGCCGGTTGTCCAGGTTTCATCCGAGCAGATGAAACTGGAAGTGACCGAAAAGTTCTCCAAGATTCTGAAGTTTCCCGGCAAGATTAAGCGTGTCGACGGCTTCGACCCCACGGTTTTGAATGTCACCGCGCTGACTCCCAACGAAATTCGAGTGCAGGCTCTGGTGCCTGGAGTGACCACTCTGGTCATTACTGATGAAAACGGAAAGATCTATTCGGTAGAGACCTTCGTCAGTGGTGATGCCCGTCACCTGCAGGCTTATCTTAAAGAACTCTTTCCCCGCTCTTCTGTCACCGCAATCAAAGTGCAGGATTCGGTTGTGCTGCGAGGCTGGGTAACCGAGCCCGAAGCGATTACCGAAATGGTCGAAATCGCAGAACAGTTTTTCCCTAACGGCGTTTTGAATCAGATGAAGCTGGCTGGTGTGCAGCAGGTTTTGCTGAAAGTCAAAATCATGGAAGTACAACGTTCCAAGATTCGGCAGTTGGGCGTGAACTGGCTGTTCCTGAACCAGAGCGGATATGTTTACAGTAACCCGGGGTCACTGGTGCCGCTAACGGGGATTTCTGTTCCCTTCGGTGGTCCACCGGCTCTGACTGCTTCCCAGCAGCTGCTGGGGAATGCCACTATGGGCTTTGGTCTCGTTGGCGATAACAGCATCTTCCAGTCCTTCATCGAAGCGTTAAAACAGGAAGCCTTACTGAAAATTCTGGCAGAACCGGAACTGGTTACCACCAGTGGCCGCCCTGCTAACCTGCTGTCTGGTGGTGAATTTCCGATTCTCGTACCTCAGAGTCTGGGGACGGTGACCATTGAATGGCGTGAGTTTGGTGTTCGCATGGAAGCAGTTCCCATCGTACTGGGAAATGGACGTCTGCGACTCGAAGTACAACCTGAAGTCAGTGAACGTGACTTTTCTAACGCGGTACAGGTTTCCGGAACTACTGTCCCCGGTTTGACTGTGCGGCGGGCCAATACAGCTGTGGAAATGAACTTTGGTGAGACCATGGTCATCGCCGGTCTGATCTCCAGCCGAAAAACGGCTGAGACATCCAAGACTCCCTTCCTGGGCGAGCTGCCTGTCGTGGGAGCTGCATTCCGCCGGGTACGGTATACGGAAGGCGAAACGGAACTCGTGATCATGGTGACGCCGGAACTGGTCTCGCCACTGAAATCGGGACAGATTCCTCCGGGAGGACCAGGGCGGTTCACCGCGACACCAACCGATCGTGAATTGTATGGAGATGGAGTGCTGGAAGTTCCCAGCTATGGAGACAAATGTCCTGACTGCCGCTATTCAGTGCCTGGACCGATCAGCCCTGAGTCTATGATGCAGATGGAAGATAATGTACTGCCACCCGCTTCCCGGTCGCAGATGCCACCTCCGCCTGCACCACCGACGATCCAGTCTGAGGTGATTCATAAGCCCGCAATGTCTCCTGAGGAACTGAAAGCTCTGCAGGAACAGCAGAAGATGCAACAGGCTCCGGCGAAACCGGTCGCCGGTGCTCAGGGGATGAAAGTCCCTGACCTGACCGAGGGGACGCAAGGACAGTGGAAGGCGAAGCAGAAAACAGGAAATTCCGCACCAGCTCCCAAACCGGGGACTTTAAGTACACCACCCAAAGGACAGCCTGGTTTAATTGGACCGGGGGGCTAGAAAAAATTTAAAACCCGCCCCGCTCTGATTCGATAATAGAGTAATCAGAGGGAAGAATTAATACCTTAAGCAGAAGTGATCACTTATGAGTGGAGTAGTTCGACTATCAATTATTGATCCGAATGAGGCGACGCGCAATGAGCTGAAAAACATGCTGATTGGTGTCGATATGGTCTGGCTCGAGGCTGAGTGCAGTCGATATGAATTCTTCACCGAGGTGGTCTCACAGACCAAGCCGGACATTGCTCTGATTTCTCTGGATGCAAATCCTGAACTGGCACTGAACCTGATTGCCCAGGTGACCCGTGACCTGCCCAGTTGCAGTGTCATCGTGGTCAGCAGCTCGCAGGAAGGCAGCCTGATCCTGCGTGCCATGCGAAACGGGGCCAAAGAGTTCCTGGGCTTCCCGCTGGTACTGGAAGACTTCCTGTCTGCGCTGAATCGGATCCAGATCGCTTCGGGAAAATTAGAAGGTGGCGAGCACAAAGCGCCTCGTTCCAGCCAGGTCATTACCGTGGCTGGAGTGAGTGGCGGCGTGGGCTGTACTTCACTGGCCATCAATCTGGCCTGCTGTCTGGCGAGCAACGAACACAACAGCGTTGCGGTGATTGACTTGGATCTCGCACTGGGAGATACGGATGTCTGGCTGGACATCATTCCCGATTACACGATTCAGGACGTGGCTGAGAATATTTCCCGTCTAGATTATTCACTGCTGAAACGATCATTGACCAAACATAACTGTGGTGCGTTTCTGTTGCCGCGACCAGTGCAGATGGATATGTCTACGCAAATCAATACGGACGTACTCAGGCGAATTATTGCCCTGTTGCGGGCTACATTCACCCATCTGGTGATCGACGTCAGCAAGAGCTATAACAGTCTCGACCTGGCTGCGATGGAGCTTTCCGATACCGTTTTATTGACAGCACAGCTGGACCTGCCCTGCTTACGGAATGTGGTACGTCTTTCCCAGTTCTTCGACAACCATGATCAGATCGCTGACAAAGTGAAGGTGGTCATGAATCGTCTGGGGCTGGAAGATACACAGATCAGTATCAACAAAGCGCTGGAAACGATCGGTCGCGAGATTTTCGCGCAGATCCCCAACGATTATGCCACAATGGTTGAGTCCCGTAATAACGGGGTCCCACTGGTTATGCAGGCCCCCAAGGCCAAGCTCACCCGCAGTATTATGCAGCTGGCTGCACACGTGGGGGGAGACAGCCTGTCCCATGATGAAGACTCAGCCGCCAAGAAGAAAAAGAGTCTTTTTGGGTTCCTGAATCATTCCAAGTAGGTCGCCGAACACCCTCAGGCGTCCAGGTCGAGGTGTGTTCCGAGAGTGCCGTCTGCGTCGGGAGTCCGTCGCGGATGCTCCTCTTCGCTCTGCTGGTCCTTGCCAGGTGGGTGTTCCTGACCGTCGCCTTCATCATAACCCAGAGGCATGCGTCCGTCGGCATCGCGGTCTCCGGATTTGTCAGCGTCACCAACATCATGCAGTTGGTGATCGGTAATCTCTTTCTGGGTGATCTCACCACTGCGTTGCGCCGAATCAGCCTTCTGTTTTTCGGCTGAGGCATCACTACGCTGGGCCCCCGCGAATGAGCTGTTTATATTGACAGCTCCGGGATTGATCGAACTCATGATCACTGATCCTTCAACTGAAAGAGGTGCAAAGGCTCACTTCAGGTGGAATCTCTTCAGTAAAAATGTCCTAGTATCCAGACCGTACTGTCGGTGGATACCAGGATATTGTCAATAGCGATTCAGCAGCGTCCTGCTCTCTCGGAGGACAGTCCTGGAAATTACTGCTGCGCTTTCCAGGAGTTCAGTGTTAAATGGGCCTGCCCCTGATGGTGTGGCTCATGCCAGCAGAGAATCTGTAACGCCATCTGATTCGTCCAGCCACGTTCACTCAATCCTGCGGGAACCGTTTCCAGATCAGCTGCGGTGATCTGCGAGATCGCATCGAGGACATTTTCCCGGGATTCGCTCAGCACCGAACGAATGGTGTCGATCGAGGGGATTTCGTCGCTGGCGTTACTCCCCTTCTGGTACGAATCGAACCATTGAGTGAGGGATGAATCCGTTGAGCGCAGACGCTGTGAGGCGAAAAGCTCTTCCGTGATGCCCAGATGCATGATCTGCCAGGCGATATGTGCCCGTCCGGGGCCAGGTCGGAAGGTCAGCGCGCTGGTCGGATCGGAGAACTCACTGATTTCATCCAATATTTTTAAGGTCATGATCCGGTTAAACTTGAGCAGTTCGGGGATCGTGGCGATATCGATACTCATTTTCTGTTCACCCTGTTGTTCTGACGGTGTGGCGGTTGTGAAATTCTTTGCTGGATTGTATACCTCACGGTCTACATCGGAAAAGGGGCTGACTATAATATCAGCCAGAAGTACACAAGAATCGGGATTGTGGTTGAACAGACTGGAATCTTGAGAGGGAACAGATCAATTTTCAGCGTTAGATAAGGAAACTGCCTGACATGGGAGTCTTGGCAGAAAGATACCAGCAGAGCCTGGACTTTCTATTTGGTCGTCTCAATTATGAACGGATGGGGAGTAGCAAGTATTCCACCCAGGATTTCAAATTGAGCCGAATGGAGGAGTTATTGAATCTTCTGGGGAATCCTCAGAATCGGATCCCCACGATTCATGTCGCCGGAACCAAAGGAAAAGGTTCTACTTCGGTAATGATGGCAGAAATGCTTTCAGCAGCCGGCTATCGCGTGGGACTGTTTACTTCTCCACATGTGACTCGTTACGAAGAACGGATTCTAGTCAATGGTCAGCAGATGGAGCCGGAAGAACTGGTCGAGCTGGTAAGTGAGCTGTCCCAGGTCGTTGTGCAAATGGACCAGGCAGAGACTGGTCTGAGTCCGACATTTTTTGAGCTGACGACCGCTCTGGCCTGGATGCAGTTTGCTCGTCAGTCGGTTGACTTCGCGGTCATGGAAGTTGGTTTGGGAGGTCGACTCGATTCGACGAATGTCTGTTCGCCTCTGGTGACGGTCATCACGAATATCAGCTACGACCACACCGCCCTGCTGGGCAATACAATCGAACAGATTACCCGTGAAAAGGCGGGAATCATCAAAGCGGGGATTCCAGTCTTCAGTGGCGTTACCCAGCCCGAGGCGATTGCCGTGCTGGAGGAAATCAGCCAGGAGAAACAGGCTCCGCTCTATTTAATGCAGCGAGACTTTTCCGGAACATCAGTGGAAGCAGCTGAAATGCCGGTACTTTCAGCGGCAACCGGGCTTCCCTGTCAGCAGGTTGAAGTGCAAACCCCCTGGTCCAGGCTGGAACAGATTCCAGTGAGCCTGCTGGGGGCGCATCAGGCAATCAATGCGACTCTGGCGGTGACTGTTCTGGACTATCTGCGTCAACAGGGAGTCGAGATCCCGTTGGATCTGTTACGTAAAGGGATGGCAGACTTGAAATGGCCAGCCCGCATTGAACTGGTGCAGAAGCAGCCTCCCGTTGTTCTGGACACCGCACATAACGGTGCTTCGATTCAGGCTTTGGTTGATACGCTGTCGGCCGGTTTTTCTGAACCAGACCGGGTGCTGATTTTCGCGGTCACGCGGGACAAGGATGTGCAGGAGATGTTGAGAACACTGCTGCCTCATTTCCAGACAGTGATCCTGACACAATATCTTTCGAACCCGCGGCGGATTCCTGCAGAGGAACTGCATGAGATCACTCGATCGGTTCAAGAGGAGATCGGGAACGCGTCTGAACTGGTCGTGACTGCCAGTCCCGAAGCCGCCTGGTCGCGAGCCAGATCAGAAGCAACAGATAAAACTTTGATCTGTGTGACGGGGTCGTTTTTTATCGCAGCAGAGATGCGGGAACTGCTCCTCGGTAAAACTGATGAAGTGCTGCTGTCCGGGACCTGTTAAGTTTCCCGTGTTCAACTGACCCAATGGTCCTCGATCTAGTGTCATCGTACGCGCAGAAAAAAAGGGAAGCGGCATTTAAGCCACTTCCCTTTGGTATTATTAAGAACACGAGAGATTACGGTCCGACGCGAATCGGATTCCGTTTCCGTTTGTTCTTCTTACTCTTCTGCGTGGGAGCCATCATCTCAGCTTCGATTCCGGCAAAGTCAGCACTCATGCCTTCCAGACCAAAATCCATACCATCAGTGGGGGCTGTTTCACGGGCTTCGGTAGCTTCCTTAACCCATTCGAGACTCTTGCGTTCCCGACCGAAGCGGGTTTTAACAGTCTCGTAGTCGCGTGAAGCGGCTGCTGGCAATGAGGTTTTCAGATTGCCGAAGTTATCCACGATAATGGCTTCTGCATCGATGGGCAGATTGCCGCGTGTGTTCGCCGGCAGGTTGAGATCCGGGTGATCTTCCAGACGAATGGAAGGTGAAGCCACGGCATCAACCAGGTAGTTCTGTGTATCAAATTCGACAGTCGCTTTTTCGTCGAATTCTTCTTTAGCGACGTCGTACAGTTCAGCGACCTGCTCGCCACCGATTTCTTCACCGACTGCTGTTTTCAAGACAGAGTGAATCGTCGTTCCGGTTTTGGGGTACCACTGGAAGACTTCGAAGTTCGCCGTCTTGCCGTTGATGCCTCGAGGAGGTCGGACACTTTCCAGATAGTAGTGCACGTCTTCTTCAGCGGTTACCGCAGCGGTTTCATTACTCCAGGGAGTCATACGGGTTTCCCCTTCAGCAACAGCCGGCAGGACCACTTCTTCGATGGGACGCTGATAGTTCGGGTTTCGCACCACCAGCCGGACGCGATATTTGTAGGTCGCACCGGGAGTGAGGTCAAAGTCAAAGTAACGGAACAGCAACAGACGGCCTGCAGCACTCACATTCGCTTTCAGTTTCTGAACGAATTTCTTTTCATCGAAGGCTTCGCCGGGACGCTGCTGTCTCATGTCATCGACCATGCCACTGAAAACGTTGTCCATGGCTTCGGGCTGGCTGCCGTACATGAAGTCGCTGCGAATGCCACGCATGTCAAGTTGCAGGGTGGAGAACCCTTTCTGCTTTTCTTTGAAGACGCGTTCACTCGCATGTGTTTTCTTGTACTGATCCAGGAAGCGACGATTGATTTCCAGTTCCTGTTCGATTTCCTCCTGGCTGAGGGTGAAGTTCTCAACACGGGGGTGTGTAGCGACCTTGTACCAGAATCCAGCGATACGGCTGGGGAGTGGCATGGTGAAAACCCGGTCGGTAATACCTGTGTTGACGACTTCGGGATCGAAATCAGAGCTTTGGTTGAGAGTCTCAATGGCTACATCGATATCGACTTTTTCCCAGGGACCAGCCCAGGGATCTGCACCGGAGACGGCTTTCTTGCGTTCCAGTTCGAAATCGAGGAATTCCAGCAGTTTGCCGGTCTGCATGTTCTGCAGAGAGTAGGCATCACCCAGTGAACGTTCCAGTTTATCCTGCTGTGTGGCCAGGTCGAAGACACCGCGGACGGCAACAAACCGCAGACCACGTCCTTCGCGGGCCGGGCCAGCCATTCCCATGCCACCCATCCCTTCCGCGCCCATCATAGCAGGGTCTTCCGGCAGTGCGCCGCCTACCATTTCGGGGGCAACCATTCCCGGATCGTAGCCACCGGGGCCAGCGGCCATCATTTCAGCTTCGCCAGGAATCGCACCGAAGGTCAGACCAGTGGGAGAGCCGGGACCGCCCATGCCATCCATGCCCATTCCGGCAGTCGTAGTACGACGCTTGAATTGATCATATTCCGGTTCATCCGGTTTCGCTTTTTCAGTTTCGGTACCAGACTCTGAACCTTCCGCTCCCTCTTCTGTGGTTGCGTCAACAGGACGAGTCATCATGATGAAACGTCCGTAAGAGGCGACCAGGTCTTCCACGGGGAGCCAGTCCACTTCTTTGGCGCGTTCTTTTTTAGCGTAGATCTGATAATCCAGTGGGGTAGAAAAAGCATAAGGCGAAGCTTCGACGCCATCGATCATCAGCTTTTTCACTTTTTCCCGTAAGTCATCCTGTTTGAGGAATTCTTTCCGTTTGTCCTCAGGCCACTGGCTGTTAGCCACCATGGACTCAGAGGTATCCACCTTCTGGATTAACTCCTGTGGAGTCCGTTGTTCGGTCGACCATTTGGAGGTAAAGATGGCGAAGAGTACAAACAATGCAACGAAGCCCAATACGATTTTTTCCGCATGGTTCACTGCAAATTCTTTGTAATTCATTCCTTTGAGATTGGACATCAGGTTTTTCACGGGACCTTCTCCGTTAAGTGAGTTTTACTGTCTCTGATTAACTTCAGGTTCAGATCAATCTTATGTTACTGGTTTCCAGCAGGTTCAGCAGGTGTCTCGTTCTGCGGTGACGGCTGGGATGTATCTGGTTGTGTACCTGCACCAGGTTCTGCTGCAGGGGGACTGTTATTACCGTCCGCTGGCTCTGCGGGAGTATCTCCCTGAGCTGCGGGGGGCGTTACCGGTTGACCAGGTGCCGTTCCTGGAGTTGCCAGGCCTGAGGCTGCTGGTTGACCGGGAGCCGCTGGAGTATCTGTTGCCGGTGCTTCTGTCGCAGCAGGATCGCCTGGCTGCCCTTCAGTTGCTGCACCTGCATCCCCAGCAGGTTGCTGATTTCCATCAGTCTGTTCTGCTACTTCAGACCCTTCGGGTGGTACGTATGGTTTGTAAAGCGTCATCAGTCCGGCGATAGTGACGACTGCCAGTTCCGGGTCATTCATGGCTGCCTCGAGTAAGCTGCGGTTTTCCGCACCGGGTTGAAGACCGGAACCAGGAACGCCTCCGGCTTCCGCTTCCATTCCAAAACCACCAGACACGCCTGCACCAGGTAAGCCAAAGTTGTCGTTGCCAAAACCAGATTCGGCACCGAAGCCTCCTGCTGCACCGGAGCCTCCCATGGCACCGCCCCGCGTGGCTCCACCGCCTGCGTTGGAAACGATCGGCTGCATGTTGTCCGAGTACATCGAAGCCATCTGGACGCGAACAATTTTGGTCGGCCAGGGCATGCTGCTCAAGGATGCCAGCAGGTCCGGAAGTTTGGAAGACTGGATTGTTGCTTTGAGATAAAAGGCGCGTGTTTTGTAAGGGAGGTCTTCTTCCTCATTATAGTAACGTTTCAGGTTTTGGGACTGGCCACCCATGCCGCCGGGGACCATACCCATGCCTTCAGCAGACATGTCGCCGCCCATATCTCCATCACCACCACCGGCTGAGCCGTCGACGTTGTTACCAAAGATCTTCATTAAGTCCATATCGACATCGATGGACAGTGTTCCATCGCGGCCGCCGTCCATGCCTGCACCAGGACCAGCGCCACCGCTGCCCCCGCCAAACATGCCACCGCCGCCGGCCATCATTTCGGGATCCATGCCCCCCATTCCTTCCATGTCGCCGCCAGCCGGAGCACTGCCATCATCACCGGGGGTTCCACCACGCAGTTCCAGGACGGAAATCTGTCGTACCGGCGATTCGCTGATGTTGGCTGCACCTTTATTGACTTTAGCGATTGCTTCCAGAATGGATGTGACCAGCCAGACATCTTCCTGGGCATTCCACATCTCTTCGGATGTGGGAGGCAGGGTTTTCCACTTGTCCAGGGGAACGTGAGGAATGGTATTCGGCGAAAGCTGAACCAGTCCCGTGCCATCTTTGATGTCAAAGGGATTGGCGGCTTTATGTGCACGCAGGATTTCAAATTTGTAGGCACTACGATAAAGGTTACGCGGTACACGGGTGATCTCACCCCGGTAAGGGGTATCTGACATCAGAGGTGTGATTTCCGGCGGCCAGACAAACAGTTCTTTCTGCTTTTCCCAGACGAACTTATTCGACTCACCGATATAGTTCTCTTTCTTCTTGTTGATTTCCCGCAGTGCACTGGACCAGGTCTCATTGGGAGGATTCGGCTGAATCTGGGCATCGGTAAACGCCTTGTCGATAGCGGTTTTACGCTCATCGATTTCTTTAGCCAGACTTCCCGTTGCCATACTCCAGCCTACCACGGGCAGGATGAGGGCGATGAACAGGATGATCCAGAATTTATGAGTAATCAGAGGTTTCAATTTATCCATTGGGGTTTCCTCTACACTCCGAAGAGAATCAGTTTATTTTCAGTTTTACTTGTACTTCAAAATCCGTTGTCACAAAAGTCGAATCCGTTTTCGCGGATCAGGCAGGAGGAGCCTCGCCTTCAGCGCCGGGGGTCTCTCCCCCTTCTCCTTCAGCAGCCGGTGCTTCCGGTGGATTTTCTTCTCGCTCAAGCACTGGAATTGGTTGCCAGACGAACTCCAGCGTGAAGGTGGTCTTCTTCAGCGGGATGACTTTCGTTTCTTTCTCGGGACGTGGTCGAGGGCGAACTCCCGGACGTCCCATCGGACCCATTGGAGACGAACCGAAGCCGACATCCTCTCCCGGAAGCGCTCCCATGCCTGGCTGACCGCCTCCCAGTCCCGCGAAACCGCGGCCCATACCGCCGTCCGTGCCGCGCATACCGGGTGGTTTACCGTACGGATAGTACTGGAAGGGACGAACTTCGTCCTTGAGAATGACCGCATGGGAAATCCCCATTTTGCGAACATCGACCGGTTGCGAATTCGGGTTTTTGACAGTCCAGGACTGCAGGTTCTTGAGTAGTGTTTCATGCACGTAGAGTACGCCGACATCAGTTGTCGGTTTGGATTCATCGTGATGGTAATGCACGCCGGTCAGTGTGAAGACGTAGCCTTCACCTTCGGGTGGCTTTTCTTTATCAATAGGTGGCAACAGCGATTTGGCCTGGGGAGAGAGTTTTTCAAACCACTGGGCCAGATCTTTGTGATGGGTGACTGTGATACCGGGTAACTTGATGCGGTTGCTCTTGGCAATCTGTTCGTTGTCGATTTCATCGCCGACATCGCGGGGCAGACATTCATCAATGGCCTTGTAAACTTCCAGCCAGTTCTCGCGCGAATCGAGGTTCCAGACCAGTTTGTTACCGTTTTCGATCAGGGTTGTGAAATCCCCGGCAGCAGAGTCATAGCTGGATTTATAGCCTGAGACCTGTGTGGTGAGGTTATTGACTTTTGTTTCTGCTTCCCCAAAGCGATCTTTGCTGACCGAATTAGCAACATTGCTATAACCGACGGCTGAAATACAGAGGCCGACCATCAGAGCAGCAGCACTGACCACCGCCCATGGTTTCTTGCGGCGGATTTTGCGGGCCGTCGCAATTTCCGGTGGCAGAAGCGTGGTGCGAATCATGGTCTGCTTGAGTGCCTGCAGGGCGATCCCGTAGGGCACTGTGAAAGTCAGGATGTTGTCCTGGAACAGGGGTTCGTTGAGGACGGCATCGCCGACCAGCCCCTGGAAGTCATCCAGACGTTCGACTTCGTATTGCAGGTTCTGCTGCAGGAATTTCTGCAGACCGGCGAGTTTGAAACCATTGCCGGTACCGTAGACCTTAGAGATTTTGGCTTCGCGGTTCACACTGGAGAAATATCCGATGGAACGCTGGATTTCCGAGACGTATTCGTTGAACACGGGACGCAGCGCCTGGAAGACCGCACGAGGATCTTCGGAGCGGGTGGCATTACATTTCAGGTGTTCCGCTTTGGCAAAGGTGAGTTTCATTTCCTTGGTCAAAGCACGTGTGAAGTGGTTACCGCCGATGGGAACGTTACGGATCCAGATTTTGCTGCCGTTCGTTACCATCAAGGTGGTACTGTCGGCACCCATGTCAACCACGATGGATGACTCTTCCGGGTTGCCGTCGTAATCGGTATCAACCCGCATGCCGAGTGAGTCGTAGCAGAGTGTATTGTACAGACCCAGTGGTGCGATCTGAATCAGTTCCACTTCGACTTTACGATCAATGAACGGCTTCAGGGTTTTGAGGACCTGATCTCGTTTCATGGCGAAGATACCGACTTCGGCATCCAGCATGTAGCCCCCTTCTTCGATACCGCCTCCCAGAGGCTGGTAATCCCAGATAACATCTTCCAGGGCGAAAGGGATCTGCTGTTTGGCTTCGTACTTGACGATTTCCGGAACACGGTTGGACTGGACTGGCGGCAGTTGGATGAAACGGGCCAGTGAGGTCTGCCCCGGAACGCTGATGGCAATCACATCTCCCTTGATTTCGTTACGGGAGAGGAATGTATCCAGTGCCTGACTGATCAATTCTTCGGGATCTGCATCGGGCTGGCTGAGAATTTTCGGATGCGGAATATAGTCGAAGGCAACCGCAATAACCTGGTCGGCCGCTTCGGCATACCGTAGTCGGATGGCCTTCAAACCGGCCTGTCCTATTTCAATGCCCCAAACAGCTTGATTTTCTGCCATGTGTCTGGTTACTCCTGCTTTCTGGTGGAACTGGAACCAGTACTACCAGAGTGCTTGCGAATCGTGTTGCGAAATTGAATGTACGAAGTGAATTCCCGTCACCTGGATGAGAGAGCTTGTTCAGGCGGCCGGAAGAATCTGATTTCAGTCATTTCTGTAGAGACAGGTCAGGAAAAAATCGATAGAGATAATTCCCTAACATAAGGCTATCACAGGGTTTTGTATAAAGTCAATGAAATAACGGGTTTTGCCATCGAGTTCATCAAATTTTATCAGTCTGCTCCCTGCAACTGGAAGCCCGGAAAAGCGGTTTAACGATGCTCTTTTTGGGCCTCTTGAGTGACCTGTTTGTCTGCCTCTCGAAATGTTGGACGGATGCTGCAGGGCGAAAAGTTCCCACAATCATCATTTTTAGTACGATTTTTCCAGATTTTTTGCTGGATTTCATCCGCAGAATCATCTCACTCGCTGTGAGATATGGTCTGTGAGCGGGTGAAATGGGGCTGTATTTAAGTATTGTTTCAGCATGCATTTGGGATTTCTGACCCCTGTAGGAATCAGCACTATGGATACTCGGAACCAGTTTACGTATGCTAATTGTTGTGACGGTTTGTGCCGACACCAGGCCTGCCGCGTAATCTCATAAAGTTATATCTTCTGTAAAGTATTGCAGTGAAATGACATACAATGACATTGTGATATTGATTCCGTGCCACAGTCTGGATGACTTCCCGACAGAGCTCGATGAAAAAGAGGCGGAAAGCCTGCTGAATGCCTTTGCGGTTGCCTGGCATCCGGAGCTGTTGGCGACAACCCGGGTGATTCCGAGCTGGCACCGCTCCGATGAGCCTCCCCAGTTTCTGACCGATCGACTGTTGCTGGTCCCCAAGACGGCGGAAGACTGGCTGCCTTACGGCTGGATTGAAGAGGCTGAGTCGAACGGAGCGACCGTTGTCAGCGGCAAAATCCAGCGTGACGAATATTCCGAGGCGGCCTTAGCCCCCCTGCACTCCACCGAGGAGTCGAGCGAATCTGAAACAGAGAAGCCTGATTCGCCGTCAATAGTCGAGTTGTCAGCAGATCTGGTCGCTGATTTTTACGCACTCGGTTTCTGTTATATTCAGCTGGAACTGCTCACCCGCTGCATGCACCATTTCAGCAGTTTGGATGAAGCCACAATTCAACGGGAAGCAATTGCCGCCGCTGATGCTGCCCTCGCTCACGATGAAGAAGCTGCCCGGGCGCATCTCAAGGCCTGTTTCGAAGTGTTGCTGGAAAACCGCGAACGGTTTTATCCCATCGATTGTTACCTGATCGACCTCTGTCTGGTCGCTCCAGAATGGGCCAAGGAGAGTTTCCAAGAGGCGATCGAAGACGAGCAACCTCTGAATATCCTGATTACGGCGCAGGATCTGGAGACCGTTGCGGAGCAGAATCCAGACCTGATCACGGTTTTGAAAAAGAGCTGTGATAACAGGGAGACGGAAGTCATCGGTGGTGAACGGGAAGAGATCGCCACTCCTGTGATTGCGGTGGAATCGCTGATCTGGCAACTCCAGGCTGGTTCAGAGAAGATCCGCGAACTTTCAGGACGGGCACCGACGACCTGGGCGCGACGCCGGTTCGGACTGGCTTCCCTGCTGCCGATGCTCCTGCATCGATCGGGATTCCATTCAGCCCTGCACCTGGTTCTGGATGACGGGATTTATCCGGATTACGAACAGAGTAAGATACACTGGGAGGGCGCAGACGGCACCATTCTGGATGCCTACTCCCGGATTCCGATGTCAGCCGAAGGGGCTGCGAGCTATCTGCGATTTCCCCAGCGAATGGCGGAGTCGATGGAGGAAGATCAGGTCGGGGCATTAATGTTTGCCCGCTGGCCGGATGTGAAATCACCCTTTTATCAGGACATGAAACGCATTCATCGCTACGCGCCTGTATTAGGTAGCTTCGTCCTGCTGAATGACTTCTTCCAGGATACCGAATCTTCCGGGCGGCATTCTTCCTATGATGCGCGAGAGTACCTCTCTCCCTTTTTGAGCCAACTGGTGGCGATGCGGAAGCCGGATCCGTTGAGTCGTTTCATTGACTGTTTTCAGAGACACGACGAGTTTATGGCGGGACGCTGGTTTCAGACAGTGGCCCAGGCAATCTATGGGAAGCCGATTCAGGAACCTTCTTTATTAGAGCTGGAAGCAAAGGTCGAAGACGCGCACCCGGACGCTGAGGAACAGACGATTCAGGGGGCACGTACAGCACTGGATGGTTTCCGGGAGGCAGGTGTCAAAAAACTGGCCGACATCATTCTGCAGGGGGCTGACTCATCGCAGTCCGGTGTGCTGCTGTTGAATTCACTTTCGTTTAACCGGCGTGTCGTTGTCGATCTCCCTGATTTTCCCTTTGAACCGGAACCGCGGGATTACATCAAGGCGACTCAATTCGATGGGCAGCGCAAACAGGCGGTGGTGGAAATACCAGGTGCGGGATTCGTCTGGTTGCAGCCCGGGAAGAAGCCGGCCCCGGCGGCTAAGAGTAATATCCCGATCGGTGAGCCCCTGCTGTTACGCAACGAATTTTTTGAGGTGCATATCCACGAAGAGACCGGCGGGATTGCACAGATCAAAGAGTATGGACGAAAGCCCAATCGACTGAGTCAGCAGTTGTCATATCGTTTCCCTTATCAGCGGAATATTCCCCGCCCCGATCCCCTGGGGGACTGGGATGAGAAAACACCCTATGCTGCTGTTCGAGGCGTGAAGGCCGAACTGACCTGTGCCGGACCCGGAATGGGCGAGATTGTCACCACTGGTGAGTTGTATGACCAGGTCAGCGACAGTCCCCTGGCAACGTTCCGGCAGACATTTCAATTATGGCGGGGACGACCGGTACTGGATGTGAAAATCGAGTTGGATGTGCAGGTACAGCCCGAAGGAAATCCGTGGGACCATTACTATGCGGCCCGTTTTGCCTGGGGAGACAGCACGGCGTCTCTGACGCGTTCGCTACTGGAAAGTGCCCACGCGTTTCAGGGAGAACGTTTTGAAGGCCCGCACTATTTTGAAATCGCCGAAGGCGAGGAGCGGGTGACGATTCTAAATCACGGGCTGCCCTTCCATCGCAAAACGGGTCCCCGCATGCTCGACAGTATGCTGGTGGTCGAAGGGGAAACCAGACGCGAGTTCCAATTCTCGATTGCCTTGAACCAGAACTTCCCCATGCAGCTGGCCCGTAATGCCATGGTGCCAGCAGGTCAGTATGCGAGTCCCGCCGGTCCGCCGCGAATGGGCAACCAGGGTTGGCTATTCCACGTATCAGCCAGTAACGTGCAGATCACCCGGGTGATGGATCTTAAACACGATGAGCTGCGCCCCGAGGAATCACGAAAGGGGTTCGCCGTACGTCTGCTTGAAACCGAAGGCGTACATCGTTCAATAAAACTGCGTTGTTTCAAATCCCCTGTGAGCGCCCGACAGCGTGATTTCCAGGGAAAGACCGTTGTGGAACTTCCCGTAGAAGAGGATGCGGTGCTGGTCGAAATGTCGCTGTATGAAATTGCCGAGATCGAAATTTTCTTTGAGGAGTCGAACTGACAGATGATCGTGACGATTGATGGTCCTGCAGGATCGGGTAAAAGTACTGCGGCACGGGGGCTGTCTCAGCGATTGGGTTTCGAGTTCCTGGATACCGGGGCCATGTATCGTTGTGTGGCTCTGGCGGTCCTGAACCAGGGCATCGATCCAGCAGACTCAAAGTCCGTCGGCGACGTCAGTCAGCAGATTCGTATTACCTTTGCTGACGCTCATGTGATCTTGAACGGTGAGGATGTCACCCAGGCAATTCGGACCGCAGAGGTCTCGGAAACGGCGTCAAAGGTCGCACAATATCCTGTGGTTCGGGAAGCACTGGTGGATTTACAGCGACAGGCGGCCGAAGGAGTAAATATTGTCAGCGAAGGCCGCGATCAGGGGACGGTGGTGTTTCCAGATGCGTTGTGTAAGTTCTTTCTGATTGCCGACCCTGAAGAACGGGCCCGACGTCGCTTTGATGAAATGCAGGGACAGGATCAGGAGATTACCCGGGAAGAGATACTGCAGCAGATCCACCAGCGCGATCAGCGGGATGAAAGCCGCACCGTCGCCCCGTTAAAACCGGCCGACGATGCGGTGGAAATCAATACATCTCAGCTTTCAATCGAGGAAGTCCTGGATCAGCTTGAGCAGACAGTTCGTAAGCGTCAGGCTGCATCAGCCGATTAAATACCGAACCGATCTCGATTGAAACTGTTATTAGAACATCAGAGTCAAAGTGGCAGTCGTGCGGCTGTCGAGCAGATCTTTTCTGTTGGACAGCGGGAATTCCCAGGCAGCTGCGAATGACAGACACTTATTAAATCGGTAGTCGGCCCCGAAGGCGAATGTCAGGACGTTGTTTCCAGCGACACTGGATGAACCCAGGTTGATCCAGTCGCCTCCTTCGATATTCAGAGGGAGAGCCTGACCACTTTTGGTGTAGACGATGCCGTTCAACTCAGCCAGTGCAGAGAGTTTGCTGGTTACCGGGTGATCGTAGTGCACGCTGTAGTAAATCGACTGCGATTCTTCAGCCGTATCTCCGGGAACGTGATAACCGGTGGAGGCGATAAGGTGCCCGCAACCAATCTGCTTACCGATCGACAGGTACGGAGTCCAGACACTGTCGCCATTCCCCTGGAAGACGCGTGAACTGCCGTTAGTTGCTTCGTAAATCAGTCCCCCCGACAGCAGGAACTGGTTTTCCACATCGCGGACCAGAACGTATTTCAGTCCCAGACCGATATCAGACCAGCCGGTTCGGTTGCCGATTCCCCGTGTCTGCAGGGTGTTATAACCGTCTTTGACGGCGATGACTGAGAGGCGTTCGTTGAGCGCGACTCCCAGCTGAAGTGCGTAAACCTGCAGGTCCCCTGCCCCCAGAACCGGTGTTTGAGAATCAATCATCTGATTGATGAAGATGCCCCTGACATAAGTCAGCGAGCGGGGATCGATGGACCAGACCGGATTGCTGACCGGCATCACGAAGTCTTCAAAACAGCGATCGCTGGGAAAGCGATTCAGTAGAGGAATGCGATCGCAGAGCGTACAGGTCTGGCAGGATTCACAGCTGCAGACCGGAGTCTGGCAATTACAGGTACCACAGTTACAGCCCGTTCCACCAGGACAGGCTGCAGGCTGAGCAGTAGGTGCAGTAATTGCTTCGACCTGGGAATCCAGGGGGAGTTGCGCTGGAGTTGCGGGATCTGTCAGAGGAGGAGCCGGCGCAGGTTCGAGTTCACGAAAGACTTCTTCAATGGACTTGGGTGCTGCTGGTTCTTCGGCAGAAATTGCCGATCCGCAGATGTGGATAACGAGCATGGAATAGAAAACCAGCGCAAACCTCATCTCTTCCCCCTCCTGAAAATGAGACTGTTGTATTTTTGGGTTGTTTCGTCAGAAACACTCAATTGTCTCTTCAGATATCGGCAGTTCCGAAATGTGAAAACAGGTATATAAGTGCAACTTTATTCGTTTTTTCTGATTTGAAGGTTATACCGCTTTTGCTGCTGGCGTAAAAAAAGCACGCCAGTGAGGCGTGCTTTCTGGTTCAGGAGATTCAGAAGAACCAGTATAGCTTCAGTTGATTTGCAGTTCGTGCGTGCTTAGTGCATCAACTGTTTTTCGAAGTCGATCTCGTATTTTTTCATCTTCTTATAAAGCGTAGTTCGGTTGATACCCAGGGCTTTGGAAGTGTTCTGTCGGTTCCAGCCGTTGGCTTCCAGTGCTTCGATGATGATCTGTCGCTCGGGATTGGCGAGGGCATTTTTCAGTGAACTGCGTCCGCCGCTGCTGGTTTCTGTAGAGAGCGAATAGGACTGTTCCTGACGAATCTGCTCGGGCAGATCGTGTACGCGGATGTACTCCCCTTTGGAGAGGACCACAGAGCGTTCGATGACGTTGATCAGTTCTCGCACGTTGCCTGGCCAGGAATATTTCAGCAGGGCCTGCATGGCGGAAGGATCGAAACCTTTGATCGATTTCCCGATCTGTTCGTTGTAAACCTTAAGATAATGTTCCACCAGCAGCGGGATGTCGCTCATGCGTTCTCGCAATGCCGGCTGGGTGAGTGTGATGACGTTAACACGGTAGTAGAGGTCCTGCCGGAATTCCCCTTTCGCCACCATCTCTTCCAGATCCTGGTTGGTGGCCAGAATCAGGCGGATGTCCACGGAGTGTGTTTTGTTATCGCCGACAGCTTCAAACTCACGGTCCTGTAGAACACGCAGCAGTTTGACCTGCAGGCTGGGAGAAGCGGTCGCGATTTCATCCAGGAAGAGTGTGCCTCCGTCGGCCTGAAGGAACTTACCAATTTTGTCGTGAGTCGCTCCGGTAAACGAACCGGCTTTGTGTCCGAACAATTCGCTTTCGAGCAGTGTGTCGGGCAGTGCCCCACAGGCGACTTCGACGAATGGTTTGTTGGCACGATCGCTCAACTGATGAATGGCACGGGCCGTCATAGTCTTACCGGTTCCGTTCTCTCCCAGAATCAGAACTGTGGTGCGCGTATCGGCGACGCTTTCGATCAGATCGAACATCTTCTGCATTTTGTAGTCCTGTCCGACAATGTTGGACAGGCCATAGCGCTGATCGAGTTGTTTTTTAAGTGATTTGTTTTCTTCGACCACCTGTCGCTGATCCAGGCAGCGTTCAATGGTCAGGCTGAGTTCTTCATCAATGACCGGCTTGGTGAGATATTCGAAGGCCCCGAGGCGGATTGCTTCGACTGCACTTTCGATCGTGCCGTATCCGGTGAGCATAATTACGGCGGTGTCGGGGGCATTCTGCTCAACCCACTCCAGCAGATGGAATCCATCCTGATCCGGCAGGTTGACATCACAGATCACGACTTCAAACGGAAATTCTTTCAGTCGTTCGATGGCATCGAGGCAGGTTAGAGAGGTCTCTGTACGGTGCCCCAGACTACGCAGATAGTCTGCCATGGCTTCCAGAATGTATTGGTCGTCATCAACTACCAGTAATGAGCCTGAATTTGTCTTCATTGATTTATGTCTCGCCAAAAGGTGCTTGTAGCGTTGTAATCGTCGTACAACCGATTTGATGAACTAAAATTAATTGTGTGTTGGATCTCACTGGAACCAGTGTCTGACACTGTCAGCAACCGTCCAGACGGTTCGACAGCGCAGGTAGTGGAATCGCTCACCTGCTCCAGGGAGCATGTGAAGAGACCGGGTTTCAAGTCAGGCTTCTGGTCCGCCATCCCGGCGAACGGTAAGACCCGAGTTGAAAACTGGGAGACAATCATGATGAAGGGGTACCAAAACATAGACCACAGTTTCCTGCAGGCAACATCGGGAGCGACGCGGCTGTTGATTTTGGGAAGCAGCTGTTCCTCGGTTGCATCTTTGAGGTTCAGGAAACTGTTAATGTGACCACTGCTTGGCGGAAGCGATGGTTGGATCATGCCGCTTGCAGGGATCGCAGTGGATCTCGCACTGTGTTGCAGTGGCTCAATTGCCCCGCAGAACTGCTTCAGGCCTGAAAGTCGGTACAATCCCTGATTTCGCCATTTGAAACGCTATTTAGCCAGTTTTATCCCAGTTTCCTATGTTTTGGCTCAATCCGGGGAGAGAAATCATCACCGATTTTGGTGATCTGGGAGAGTTTTGGTGTGTTTTTCAGTCATGAATGAGGCAATGTTGTTTTTTGAAGGCATTCAGCAGAGATGAAATCAGAAGATTTACTGACAGGTAACGAATGATAACTGTAAACAGAGCCTTGAGATGGTGCCCCTGTACTGCTACTATTGGGACTTTGGTGGAAAGATTTTGGACGGTCTCTCAGAGCTGTAGTGATCTTTTGTCAGACCCGGTCAGACTCAGTGTCCCGTTGCATGTTATCGCTGCTTTTCTTTCGCGGTGCCGTGGCGGTGTTTCATTGTGTGTATGCATTCATGTCTGTTTTGACAGATCTGACCCGTCGCAGTTTTATTTCTGATGAGAACTTCGGGTGGTCATGCTCCGTAAAAAGCAACCTGCCTGGATAGTCTTTCGAACTGGTATTCCCGGTCAAACAAAGTGGGAGTTGTCCGTTGTTAAGAGCGATAATTAGTGATATTCACGGTAATCTCGAGGCGCTGGAAGCTGTCCTGGCTGACATTGATCGCCGTGAGATCAGCGAGATTTATTGCCTGGGTGATATCATCGGATATGGACCCAATCCGCGGGAATGCATCGATCTCGTCAGACAACGATGTAAGAAGTCTCTGCTGGGGAACCACGATCAGGCAGCCCTGTTTGATCCGGAGGGTTTCAATGCCGGTGCCGAACGTGCGATCTTCTGGACTCGGAAGATGCTGGAGACGGGTGATGCCAATAAAAACCAGGATCGCTGGGATTTTCTGGGCGAACTGCCGCGGATGATTCGCGAAGACAAACTGCTGTTCGTGCACGGTTCCGCCCGTAACCCGCTAAACGAATACGTCTTCCCGGAAGACATTTATAACCAGCGGAAAATGGAACGTATTTTTGGTCTGGTCGACCAGTACTGTTTCCAGGGACACACTCATATTCCCGGCATTTTCACAGAAAGCATGAATTTCCTTGCTCCGGATGAGATCGATTACGTTTACTCATTTGGCGAAGAGAAGTTCCTGGTGAATGTCGGTTCGGTGGGACAGCCTCGTGACGCAGACAGCCGCTCCTCTTATGTCATCATTGATGATGAGAAGGTGACCTTCTGCCGGGTTGAATACGATTTCAACACGACCGCCGAGAAGATTTACGAAATTCCTGATTTAGATAACTTTTTGGGCGATCGTCTGCGTGACGGTCGATAATCATGGAACAAAAACGACTTTTACTCTTTGTAGTACTGTCTGCCACAGTCATCTTTTTCTGGCAGATGTTCATTGTCCCCCGCATTGCTCCCCGTCCTCAGGTTGTCGCAGAACAGCAGGCTGAGAACGCGCCTGTGCAGGATGAGCAGGATCCCGATCTGCCCCTGGTCGCGAAAAAGCCGCCGACTAACGGCGAAGTCAAGCCGTTGCCCGAACAGCCGGAAGAACAGAAAGCCGGTTTTGCCCGCAATCCCAATCGGACAATTGTACTCGGTTCGCTTGATTCGGACTCAGGCTACTTTCTGCAGGCGAAGATCACGACTCAGGGGGCTGCCGTCCTGGAAGCCTCTCTGAACGATCCACTCTACAGGGATCTGGATGATAACAAGAAACAGTTGCAGGTCCTGGGGGAATTCAGTGGTGCCAAAGAGGTGTCACGGTCTTTACAGATCGAGATGAAACAGCTGGACCAGAAACTGGCCCCCTTCCTCACCAATACCCGTCGCGCTGACTGGAAGGTGCTGGAAGAAGTGAAAGATGCCGACGGAATCATTCATTCAGTCCGCCTGGGACTCAGTGCTCCGGATGGGAGTATTGAAGTGCAGAAGGTATTCAGTCTGAAAAAATATCCGGTTCCGGAAGGAGAGGACTTTCGCGAGTTTCGCAATACCCAGCAGGCCGGTTACCTGATTCACTTTGATCTCAAACTGATCAACGAAGGTTCTCAGGGGCAGACGCTGGATTATCAGCTGCTGGGTCCCGTGGGAATTCCGCTGGAGAACGCAGACAATACGCGTAAGTTCCGCGATCTCCGCATTGGATTTCTGCAGAACGATATGAGCGTCGACACCACGACCTTATACGCAGCAGACATTATTGAAGAGGTTCAGGAACAGAACGTCGAGAAATACACGCGGGCGTTTCAATTCGCCGGCGTGGACGTTCAATATTTTGCCGCCCTGATTACTCCGGATGGGAAAAACTATAAGCCGGAACTGGTCAATGGTGAGATGCGTTCGAATTATTCTGCCAGCGTCGAGCCGGTGCTCATCCAGCAGAATGTGAAAACCGAAGAACAGAGCCGCATCACGGTCAAAATCAATTCTGATGAAATCGAACTGCCCGCCGGCGGTGAGACCGAGCACAGCTATGCTCTGTATGCCGGCCCCAAACGGGAATCGTTGCTCGGACCGCCGTTGAAGGCGACCGAGATCATGGACTTCGGTTTTTTCGGTCCGGTAGCCAAACTGATGTTGTGGCTGCTGACGACATTGCACAGCATTGGATTGTCTTACGGGATCGCCATCGTCTGCCTGACTGTGATTGTGCGGGGAAGTCTGTATCCCCTGTCGCGTAAGCAGGCCGTAGGTGCTCAGAAGATGAAAGAGCTGCAACCGCAGATCGCCGAGCTGAAAAAGAAATATGGCGATGATCGCGAGAAACTGGGCCGGGCGCAGATGGAGTTGTTCAGCAAGAACAACTACAACCCGCTGGCTGGCTGTCTGCCGATCTTCCTGCAACTGCCGATTTTCTTTGGTCTTTATACCGCGTTGAACAACGCCGTCCAGTTGCGGGGAACCCCGTTCCTCTGGATCGACAACCTGGCTGCTCCGGATGCCCTGTTCAAGCTGCCATTCAATCTGCCGGTTCTGGGAGATAACTTCAACCTGCTGCCATTGATTACTGTAGGACTGTTTGTGGTCCAGCAGAAGCTGTTCATGCCGCCTCCGACTGATAAAGATCAGGAACTGCAGCACAAGATCATGAACTACATGATGATTGCGATGGGCTTCCTGTTCTACCGCGTGCCGGCCGGTTTGTGTGTGTACTTCATTGCCTCCAGTTTGTGGGGGATCTGTGAGCGGAAGCTGCTGGATTTCCAGGCCAAACGTCATCCCGCGACCAGTGCCGATCCGAATGTGATCGAAGTCACGGCTGAGACGAAGAAGTCATCTCCTAATAAGAAGAAGACGGACAAAGAAGAACAGCCTGCGAAAAAAGGCTGGTTTGCCCGCTTGCAGGAGGTTGCCGACCAGGCTCAGGCCCAGGCAGCGCTGAATGAAAAACAGCGTGATCAGAATTCCCGCGACAAAGGCAACGGGAAGAAGTCCAAGAAACGTCGATAGTCAGGACGTCCTGAGAGACGCGACATGAATCTGCAGTTTGACGATACGATAGTGGCACTGGCGTCTGCGCCCGGAGCAGGCGCAGCCGGCCTGATTCGCATCAGTGGTCGTGAGATTCTGCCCTGTCTGTCAGCCTGCTTTGATGCGGAAACGGACTGGCAGCAAAGCACGCGCTCGCAGCGGTATCCGGGAACTCTGCAACTGGCAGGTTCCGAAACCCGCCTGCCCGGTGCACTCTATTACTGGCCGACGTCGCGGAGCTTTACCGGTCAGCCGCTGGCGGAATTTCATACCGTTAGTTCTCCCCCTCTGCTGGAAGCCGCCATTGAGCAGATCGCTTCCCGCGGTGCCCGCATGGCGCGGCCCGGAGAATTCACGTTGCGGGCCTTTCTGGCAGGACGCGTCGATCTGATGCAGGCCGAAGCGGTACTGGGGGTGATTGATGCTCACGATCATGAAGAGCTGAACCTGGCACTCAGTCAGCTGGCGGGCGGTGTCTCGACCCGGATCGGGCGGGCACGCATCGAACTGCTGGAACTGCTGGCCGAACTGGAAGCGGGGCTCGATTTTGTCGAGGAAGACATCGAATTCATAGACCGCGTGACGCTGGTTACCCGTCTGGAAGGCATTCGCGAGTTCTGCGAGCAACTGTATGCCGACTCGGCACAGCGGATGGAGTCGACCGGAAGTCTGTCTCTGGTGTTGGCGGGGCTGCCTAATGCAGGCAAGAGCACACTTTATAACGCGCTGGTCGGGGATGCGGAAGCCGCACTGGTGTCGGACATCGCAGGTACCACCCGCGATTACCTGGTGACACCTCTTAAGTGGAAAGGTCAGAGTATCCACCTGATTGATACCGCCGGCCTGGAAACGGGCGCCCATGAAATTTCAGTCAGTGCTCAGAACTTTCGTCAGGCACAGACGCAACAGGCGGATCTGGTGGTCTGGTGCACGGCCGCTGATTTGACGCCTGAACTGAGAGTCGAGGACCGCCGTCAGCGCGATCAGTTGGCAGCCGTTCGCAATGTGCTGACGGTGCGAACGAAATGCGATCTCTCCCCTGCCCCTGTAGAAGCTCATTCTATAGAGGCCGACCTGGAGATCAGTGTTGCGGAGGGGACTGGTTTGGAAGCTCTGCAGGATCAGATTCTGGAACGGCTGTCTGAGACGCATCGCGGGGGGAGGCATCTGATCGGCTCCACCGCATCACGGTGTCGAGAAAGCCTGCGGGCAGCAGGTGAATCTCTGGGAGCCGCGGAAGAAGCCGCCGAACTGCAACTCGGAGAAGAACTGGTGGCGATTGAAATACGCGAATCCCTGCAGCATCTGGGGCAGATCGTCGGCCAGGTTTATACCGACGACATCCTTGATCGTATCTTCAGCAAGTTCTGCATCGGTAAATAAGCTGTCGCATCAGACAGTCAGCGGGCGTGAAGCCAGTCCGGCACAGTTCCGGGCTGGATACCCATTTGCGGAATGAAGTAGAAGAACATGAAGGCCGTGAGCAGGAATACGCCGATCAGATTCAGGATGATGCCGTAAGTCAGCATGTCGGACATCTTGATTTTTCCCGAAGCAAAGACAATCGCGTTCGGGGGCGTAGCGATCGGCATGGTAAACGCGCAACTGGCCGAGATCGCTGCGGGAATCATGATCAGCCGGGGATCGATTTCCAGACTGACCGCGGTGGCAGCCAGGATCGGCAGCACCGTATTGACGGTCGCGATGTTCGATGTGAATTCGGTCAGGAAGGTCAGCATCAGGCAGGCGGCCAGAACCAGAGCCCAGGCGGGCCAGCCGGCGATTACCTGCGAGAAGACATGCCCGACCCAGTCGGAGAGTTCGGTCGATTTAAAAGCGCCCGCAATGGCGAAGCCGCCGCCAATCAGCAGCAGGACGCCCCAGGGCAGTCGTTCTGCGGTCTCCCAGTCCATGAGATATTCCGTCTGCCCCGTTTCGGATTTCCGGGCAGGAATGGCAAACATCAGAATCGCCATCCCCATGGCAACGGTCGAATCGTGGACCCAGCTTGAAGCCTGATCCGCGGGGATGCCCCACTTCTTGAGGAAGTGAATCGGTAACTGTTCCCAGCCGGCCAGCAGCTCCCATTCACCAAAGATCAATGGTTTTCGCGTGACCCACAGAATAGCGGTGGTCGCGAAGACGAACAGCATCAGGGCTTCTGCGCGGGTGGGCTGTCCCAGCTTCTGAATCTGTTCCTGAATGATATCTCGGGAGGAGGTTTTAGAACTGGAAAGCGAAGGCATTCTCCAGCAGAGAACCAGCCAGGTGATCATAATAAAGGTCACCCCGAACGGGACAACCATGATCATCCACTCCCCTGCCGAGAGTTGCGGGCCTTGCGGAAACTGAGCCAGCCAGATCTGCTGAAAGGCGATATTGGTGGGCGTGCCGATCAGCGTGGTGACACCGCCGATGCTGGCGGAATATGCGATGCCCAGCAGCAGTGCGACTGAAAAATGGCGTATGGCTTTGGAAGAATCGACGTTGGAATCGAACAGTGAGAGTTCGGACATGGAACCGATGATCGCCATGCCGATAGGGAGCATAAGCAGCGTTGAGGCGGTATTACTGATCCACATCGAAAGAAAGCCGGTCGCGAACAGGAACCCCAGTACCACCCGGCGGGGGCTCGATCCGACGACATTGATCGTATGCAGGGCAATGCGGCGATGGACGCCCCATTTTTCGATGCCCAGCGCGATAATGAACCCACCCATATACAGAAAGATATTCTGATTAATATAAGCCTGACTGACCGTCGCCGGGTTCTGGATACCGAACAGCGGAAAGGCAAACAGCGGAACCAGGCTGGTAACGGCAATGGGTAGTGCCTGCGTCATCCAGAGGATCGCCATCAGCGCGGTCACCGCAGCCAGGCGCTGCGCAGCGGAGGACATGTCGTCCGGCGTCGGCAGATTCAGAATGATCACAAACGCGATCAGGCTGAACAGTTTACCGTAGAAGGGAATCCGGCTTTCTGAAGTGTGTGATGCGTCGCCAATCACGTAGAGAGTATCCCTGAGTTATCAGCAGGCGCGCTCCGCAGGGAGCAGGCACTGTCAACAGGTTAAGTCAGCGTGCCGAATCAGGATTAGTCCTGTGCCGGATGAATGAACTGGTGTCCTTTGGGGCGGACGGTCAGTACCGGACAAGGGGCTTTCCGCACGACCTTCTCTGCTACACTTCCGAGCAGGAGGTGCGCGGTGAAGGAACGACCGTGTGTGCCGACCACGATGACGTCGATGTCTTCTTTTTTCGCGTACTTCAGAATGTCGACAAACGGGTTGCCGTGAACCCAGTGGGTCACCAGGTCGAGCCCTTCTTTATCTTCGTCCAGGATCCAGTTTTCGAGTCGGGTTTTGGCGAAGTTTTCGAAGTCTTCCTTGGGCGGAAGTGCATAGCTTTCAAACATGGGCATGTAGACAATGGGGTCTTCAATCACGTTCAGCAGATGCAGCTGGGCATCGAATTTCCGTGCCAGTTCGACAGCGTATTGAGTAGCGGCCTGAGAGGGTTCACTGAAGTCTGTGGGGATGAGGATTTTATTGATTTCAATCATGAGCGGTATCCTTTCAGTGGCCGGGCCGACTAAATTATTCAGGGGCAATCATTGCAAGCAGGCTCCATTATAAGGGGAGTCGTGCGGGAAACAATAGACGGGGGAAGCGGGAAACGACATTCGAAAAAGTGTTTCTTTTTTTTGTTAAGAAACCGAGGTCGTGGTTTGTGAAACCGGGATGATCTCCTTATGATGAGTTGAGGCTCCCGAGAGGCGGGGGCCTGTTTTGTAATGAAAACCGAACAATTTGAGACCTAGAGAAACAATCAATCGGGGAGGCAAAAGAATGGAAAAATGGCCTATTGGTGTATTCGCATCCGTCGACGCGGGACTGGGGGTACACTTCGATGTCGTCCAGGAATTAGGAATCCCCACGATTCAGATTCATGCACCCCATGCGGAGACTCGGTCGAAAGAACTCGCCGACGAATTCATGAAGAAATGTAATGATGCCGGCATTCAGTTGACCTGCGTCTTCGGTGGTTTTGAAGGTGAAAGCTACGCAGATATTGAAACGACGAAGAAGACCGTAGGGCTGGTTCCAGCCGAAACCCGGGCCGCCCGCACGGAAGAGATGAAAGAGATTTCCGATTTCGCCAAACAGCTGGGTTGCGATACCGTGGCGCTGCACATTGGCTTTGTTCCCGAAGATCGTGAATGCGACGATTACAAAGATCTGGTGAAAACCACCCAGGATCTGCTGGATCATGTCAAAGTGAACGGCCAGAATCTGAACCTCGAAACCGGGCAGGAAAGCGCCGATCATCTGCTTGATTTCATCGGTGATGTGGCTCGTGACAATCTTAAAATCAACTTTGATCCCGCGAACATGATTCTGTACGGGACGGGCGATCCGATTGCTGCTCTGAAGCGGGTCGGCCATCTGGTCGGCAGTGTGCACTGCAAGGATGCCACCTGGGCTCCTGAAGATCAACGTGGCGTGGCCTGGGGAGCAGAAGTGCCTCTGGGGGACGGTGATGTTGGCATGGGAACATACCTGCGGACTCTCGATGAAATCGGTTACACTGGCCCGTTGACCATTGAACGGGAGATTCCCGAGCAGCGGGATCAGCAGAAGGCTGATATCGGCAAAGCGGTCGCTTTGTTGACAGAGTTGAAAGAACAACTGGCCTGAATGCTGCCTGTTTCCCCTGAAACTGCTGGCGGAGACTGTTTGTGAAGAACGTGTTTGAAGATGTGACCTGTGCCGGATGTTGCTGCGTCTGCGATGACATCCAGGTCACGACAGACGGCCAACAGATACTAGACGTGCAGACCACCTGCCCCCAGGGGCAGGCGTGGTTTGCGCGCTCCCGCCAGACGAATCAGTTACAGCCTCTGATCAGAGGCGCTGAAGCGTCTCAGGAAGCTGCTTTGACTCGCGCTGCAGAGCTGATTCAAACTGCGACTTCTCCCCTGCTGTTCGGTATGGGACAATCCGCGACCGAAGCGCAACGGGCTGCCATCAGTCTGGCGGATCGAATCGGAGCCACGATCGACAGCGGTGCTTCAGACTCTACGCGTGCACTCCAGCAGGTGGGGGAAGCTTCCTGCACCCTGGGAGAAGTGCGTAGTCGTGCGGATCTGATTATCTACTGGAACGCGGAGAGTCTACGGACGAATCCGCATCACCAGCAGACCCTGAATTCCGGGACCGACCCGATTTCACGGAAAATCGTCACCGTTGGTTCTTCCCTGTCAGATGCAAGTGCTGATGTTGATCTTGCACTCCGTGTTCCTGTTGAGGGGGAATTCGAAACCCTCTGGCGGTTGCGGGCACTGCTCAGAGGGATTGAGCTGAATGGGGAGGTCTCCCCAGGTCTGTCAGCCGGAGAACTGGAATCACTGGCAGCGCTGATTCGGCAGAGTCGCTATATCGTGATTTTTTTCGGACCTGCTACCTCTGGAGATCACCTGTTCCATCGTAAGCTGGAAGCACTTTCATTACTGGCCCGTGAGATTCAGTCTGAACGTCGCTGTCATACCATCAATGTTCCTGCTTCGGGGGCTGCAAAAGGGGCCGAATCGGTGCTGGCCTGGCAGACAGGTTATGCGGCGGCGGTGAACTTTGCAGTCGGGTATCCGCGTTTTTCTCCCTGTGAATATGCAACTGTTCGCATGCTGGAACAGAAAGAGGCTGATGTCTGTCTGCTGATCGGTGATGCACCTTTGACGGGACTTTCGGAGCTGGCCCTGCAGGAGTTGCAACAGATCCCGCTGATTCACGTCGGCCCTGCTCCTCTGAGCGACCTTGAGCCGGAAGTCTTCATCCCGACGGGTATCTCTGGGATTCATTCAGCCGGTTCCCTCTACCGCTTTGACGGAACACCGCTTCCATTACGTGCACTGATTGCCACACCTCAGCTCAGTGAAGCAGAGGTGCTGCAGCAACTCGAAAGCCTGCTCACGCCTGTTTTGCCTATCTGTTAGCAGGTAAAACCCTTAGGTGATTTCTGGCGAAACAGCATGACTGTTATAACAGTCAGGACCTGAATGAGATTTTTGCCACGGATATCCCTCCTCAGGTGAGGGAGCAGAATTCTGACCTAGAGTTGAAATAAGTCTCTACTCAGGAGAACCATGTTGTGACCGGCGGCTCACACAGACGCTCAAAGCTGTCAGGTTTCATCAGTATTTCTTTATGGTTCGCTCAGGTTCCGATTATGATTACAGAAATTCAGGAAAAAACAGGACTCACTCAAAGTGATACAGCGGGAAATCAGGAGACCGTTGCGATTCGTGTAGAAGATCTGATCGTGGGACGCACGATTCAAAATCCGATCCATGATGCGAATGGTGTGCTCCTGCTGGCTGAAGGTTCCGTGATTACCTCACGCTTCAAAGATTTATTGCGCGAGCGCAAACAGAGTCATGTGGAACTGCACGGCGACGATGCTGCTACAGTGAGCCTGAATGCACTGGCGGGAAATCCGCTGGTCGACGGTGCCAGCCAGGGGATCTTTTCTACTGAGTTGACAGAAAAACTGGACCGGTTAATCGAATCAGGGTCCATGTTTGTTGCCAATACCGGACCGGCACTCCGCGATTCGATGGTGGTACATGGCTGTAAAGGGTATGACCAGAAGCATCGCGAGCATCTGTTCGAGCAGCAGAAAAAGTTCGGTGAATCACTGGATGGAATGATGCGCGGCGCCCTGAGTGGGACAACTCCCAGCGGTTCGCAAATCACCAGCATGGCGGCCAGTTATCTGACACAACTGACTGCTGACGCAGACAGCGTGATTTCCGTAGCAACAGAGGCGGGAAAAGACGAAACCCTGTCGCAGCACTGTTTGCAGATGTCGCTGTTAGGCATGGCGATTGGTGCCGAACTGAACCTGGATGAAACCAACGTAAGAAACATCGGCCTGTGTGGGCTGGTCCACGACTGGGGCATGGTCAAAGTACAGGCGAAAATCGGTAAATGGCGTCGTAAGCTCGATCCACTGGAGCGGATGGAAATGCAGAAGCATCCCATCTTTTCTCTGGAAATGCTGGAAGATGTGGCAGGGATTCCGAGTATTGTGCCGGTCGTCTGTTACCAGGTACACGAACAGCCGAACGGACTGGGTTACCCCCGGCAGCGAAGTCAGAAAATGATTCACCTGTTCGCCCGGATCTTAAATGTGGCCCATTGCTATGTGTCGCTGACCAGTTCCCGTGAGGACCGCCCTGCCCTGATGCCTTACGCGGCGATGGAGCACATGCTGCGTCTGACGAACGAAAAAATGATTGATTCTTCAGCGATGCGAGCCTTGTTGAACCTGCTCTCGTTGTTTCCGGTGGGAAGTTTCGTCACCCTGACGGATGGAAGTGCGGCTCGCGTGATCCGTCGCAATGGGGAAAATTATACGAGTCCGATCGTACAGATCATCCAGACCGCGGATGGCAAACAGGCCGATCCCCTGGATCCGAATTGCATTATTGATCTCCGCCAGAGTGAGTTGGAGATTGATCAGGCCCTGCCCACCCCTGGAAAAGATGAGATCGAACTGACATCCGAACTGTTTTACGGACAGGTTTAAGCTGCCCTGACCGTTAAATTGCTGCTAATCCGAACCTCATAAGCCGTGAAACTGTCGATATTTGCAGAGCCAGATCCACTTCTCCGGGAAAACTGACGATTCCTGAATCAGAAACGGTGGTTATGCTTGAAACTGATCGCGGAATGGCTTATATTTCCATCTCGCTTCCATTAAGCGATGAATTCACAGGGAGTTAACGCCAGTGATTTCAAAGCGGAAACGAAGGGCATGTAGCTCAGTTGGTAGAGCACAGGACTGAAAATCCTGGTGTCGGCGGTTCGATCCCGCCCGTGCCCACTTTTAACCTGAAAACGACGCCGAGCGGGAATGTCTTTTGATATTCCCGCTCGTTTTTTTGCGCCCTGCCCTCACCAGATTCGCCTGGTCTGAACAACCTGATCCCGGGGTTGTGAGCAAGGGCTTCTTTGTTGACGGACGGTCTGATTCTGTTACGATATTTTTGTTTAGATGCTGCTGGCGTCAAAGCATTTCAGTTCGCGAATCATTTCTTGGTAGAGCAAATATGAGTTGTGCCGATGTTGTTGACAGGACTATTTTTCTACAGCGTTTTTTAGATGAATCACAATTATTGATGGGGGTTGTCTGATTCTAAAATCTGATCTGCAAGCGTGGATTTCATCTCAAGACTGCCAGTTTTGTGCGCAGTCATTTTCCAATATTCAAGTCAACGAAATAATCGAAACTGGCAGTCCCTGTTTTTACTGTCTGCCACCGCTTCCTGAATGTTGGGAATTCAAGTGTCACTCTTGCAGTCGACAGGTTGTGGTCTGCGTGAGCCATGAAAAACCATGGTTTATTGGAAGAGGGACCATAGTAATGTTGAACCCGATCTCGGTAAACGCCGCACTGGATCGACTAATCGAACTGAATGGTCAAATGGTAAATCTGGTGGGAGCATTGTCGTTAGATTTTGAAGGAACATGTATTAATCACATCCCAAAATCTGAGTGCCATTCAGAGAAGGTAGGCACGCATCAATCCAGTATCTGGGTAAACTTCGATTTAGCGGCCATGAAGCAAAACGAACAATGGTTACAAGAGTTTGACGGCCGTCATGTGCGGGTTGAAGGTAGACTGTCTGTTCCAGAAAAAGGCTTTGATGGCTGCGGGCATTTTTCACTCTGGCCTGCGGAAATTACAGTGACCAAAATCGTCAATTCAAATGACGGTGATTAGTACCCGACTTGATGCTAAGTTATCCCTTGCTGGAATTATCATAGCGTTCTATGAGGCAAGACATGAGAAATCTCGAAACGCTCGAACTGAAAGCATTTGTGCCTGCGCAGGACTTTGAACTTTCCAAACGCTTTTACTCGGATCTTGGTTTTCAGATTCCCTGGTCTTCGGATGAACTGGCCTATCTGCATTGTGGTAATTGCACGTTTCTGTTGCAGAACTTTTATGTCAAAGCGCTGGCAGAGAATTTCATGATGCATCTCTCGGTTGAGAATGTCGACGACTGGCGTGCGCATGTCCGGGAACAGCAGATTGCCGAGAAGTATGGCGTGGTAGTGACCGAGCCGGAACAACGCCCCTGGCGGATGCGGGACTTTGTACTGTATGACCCCTCCGGCGTATTGTGGCGGATTGCGGAAAATACAGATTGAGTTGTTGCAGTTGTGTTATTGGGTTTCGTTATGAAAAGACGAATCATCCTACTGTTACTCTTGCTCGCAGGATGCTCAAGGAGCACTCCCTCTCCCGGGCCTGCGATTTCGTTTGATGAAGCTTCCGGCGTGATTACGATCAATCCGGCTGTCGATGCAAAACGAAAAATCAGTTATGGCTTTCCACTGGGATCGGTGACTGTAGAAACGCTGGGACACAAAGAGGGTGAGTTACTCTTTGAGTACACCCACGAAGTCGAAGGAGGCTATACCGTCTATCTTTGCCGGGTTCCCGTGACCGATCAACCAGTGACGATCGAACTGCCGAAAGGCGGGGATACTGAGCCCAAGACTTCGTTTGACCTCGAAGACAGCAAGTTCGTGCGTGAGGGCAGTGTGTTCTTCGATTAAAGTCTCTTCCGATTTCAGTGCCGAATGAAGTGGCTATCCGTGCTGCTGCTGATCCCCAGACTGATTTTATCTGATATGTAAAATGGATCGCGTCGGAATCGACTTGAACGAAACGCATTTACAGGTACTATGAAAGGGCGTTGGGATTTCCTGTCATTAGAAAATGGATCTGTATCTGAGAAAGTAGAGCCGATGGAAGATCAATGGGCCGTGGGCCAGACTGAGTGGGAAGGTCACCCACTGTTTGTACGCTTTAACACGTCCGTCCAGGATGGTCATTTGAAAGGCGAATTTCCGATCAAGGTTGGCTTTGCCCTGCCCTTGCATACGCCCTCATCAGAAGGTCTGCCCGGGGAAGAAGAGATGGAACAGCTGGGCGAGATCGAAGAGCTGATGGAAGAATATCTGGGTAGTGACGGCGTATTGGTACTGGTATTGACCACTGGGGGTATGCGTGAAGTAATTTTCTACGTTCGTCCTAACACTGATATCGCAGGCGTCCACAAGCGGCTGATGACGGAAGTCACTTCACATGAAGTCCAGTGTGTCGGAGAAGAAGAACCGGGGTGGGATTCCTATTATGCGTTTGTGGGTGAGTGAATTTCGATGAGTCTGAGCGGAATTTTCCAGTCGAGAGCCGGACTGCTGTGGCTATGCTTGCTGCTGTGGAGTTGCCAGGAGGCGGCGCCTCCTGCGGGAGCGAAACTCCCTTCCGAGGCAGAAGCGGCGTTGCGGCTGGCGCCAAAGTGGGAGCTGTTCTCCCTCGATCCGGAAGTGGAACCGGATGATGCGCAGCCCGAGACGTTTCATGGCTGGAAGGTGCTGGGGAGTGTGGAGATCAGAGACGAGGCGACCCGGCAGAGATTGCTGGAATCGTTGAAGGCAAGTGTGGCTGCGAATCCGGGGGTCGTCGCTGCCTGCTTCTCGCCCCGGCACGGGATCCGGGTGAAGCAGAATGGAGAGCAACATGATTTTGTAATCTGTTTTCAGTGTTACTATATCAGGTGGTATCCGCATGACGAACCGGAGTCTGGCTTCAATCCTACGGATTCACCAGTCGACGCATTTAACAGTGTGCTGCAGCAGGCGAATGTGCCTTTGCCGGCACAGCCGAAGTAACAGGTGAATGGACTCCGTTTCTACTTACTGATGATGAGTGATTCATGGTTCCCAGAAACATAAATCTGTTTTTCGTATTGCTGCTCACCCCCTGTTTCTGCGGATGTGAGATCATCAAGATGGACTATGTGCCAGAGGATGAGCAGATAAGAAATTCATTTGGTTCGTTTCTGGTAAAACCAGCAGAAGTGACCGGCCATTATGCGAACATGGATATTGACTGTATTGTCTTTACTTATAGATCAGAGGCGTCAGATAGTGCTGATTTCTGGACGTTGCTTGATGATGCCCTGACGGAACGGGAATGGAAGTGTACTCTAGAGGATGAGACGCAGCGGCATTATGAACGCATTTTTCGCAAGACGGGAGAGCAACTGTTTCACAGTGCCGAACAGATGCGGATCAGTTACAATCCTGAGACGAAGTTTGCAGTGGTAGCCTGGGTGCAGGCGGATTCGCTTGATCCCGTGGAGCGGTTCAGTGAAAACGATGAAGCCAGCTTTGCCGCCAAAGTTGTCTGGCCGCGATTTGAAAGACTCGCTGCGGATGAAAAAGGGACTGCGAAAATTGAGTAAGTAGACTGCCTGAAGTCGAGCTGAAACTCAAATGAAGGATGAAATGAAAATGTTTTGAAGGTGAGCAATCAGGATCAACGGGAATTGCGATGAAGATTAGCTGCTACTGCGGGGAGATGATATTTGACTCGACGGACAATCTGCCTCAAAAGGGGCGTTTAATACCGGATCAGGACTGGCTGGCGATGTTTGATGCACTGGAGGTCCAGGTTGTGGAACGTCTGGCTGCGGGAACGCTTTCCTTTGAAGCGGCCTGCATGCAGATGAGAGAACTGATCTGCTCTCCAGTCCGTGGTATATGGCAATGTGCGAGTTGTGGCAAGCTTTATGTTGATGATCTGGAGGGACAGTTGCAGTGTTATGTGCCGGCAAATGAGGAGACTGATCAACGAATTTTACGCGGGCGTTGAGGCGCGAATCCGGATGCGATGCCTGAAAGAGAAATGACGACGGGATCAGACCATGGCTGAATTCATGACGGACGGAGAAGTTGACTGGACGACCCTGGCCCTGGCCGTCGGCTCCCTGGAGGAAAATGGACGCGAACACGGGAGTTCAATTGAAGCCCGGGAAGCGATTTCGCTGATCATCGGGCACAACAATCTGTGTGCAGCCGTGGAGCATTATGTTGCGTGCCGGCCCGGGGCCGAACTGACGCGAATGGTACTCTGGGCCCTGCACCCCTGGTGTGCCATGGAACGCTGTTATGAAATCTATCAGCAGTCCGATGATCTGGAGGCCCGGCAGGAGGCCGTGGAACTGTTGCGCGTTGTGGCAGATCATCGTGCGTTACCCTGGGCTCAAGGTTTTCTGGAAGATCCAGACGAGGGTATTCAGGCCTGGGGCGCCGGTATGGTGGATCAGTTGCTGTTTACACATCTGGTTGATCCGGAAGATTGTGTGGAACTGCTCGGATTGATGGCGGCGCATCCCAATCGACTGGTTCGTGAACGCTATGATTTCATCACGGAGTTTTTGCAGGCACGCGGGGAATCCGCTTCGTAGCTCATCAAAAGGAAGGTGAATCAGATATTTCCGTATAGGGAATGTTAAAAAGCGATTCTATTGCTGCGTTTATCCCCTGATTTGTGTCTGGACAGATCTATGCGAATCGGCTAAACAGGACTGTTTGTAGGTGCAGATGTTTCTGTTGTGTGAAAGGAGTAGAGGGCCCGATGAAACAGATCTTGCTATGGATGCTCGCTGTTGGTGTCTGGTGTGCTGCGTGCGCGAAAGCGGATGCGGAAGAGGAATACCTGTTGCGCGTCAATGTGATGGAATATGAATATGGGGCCGAAGAAATTATTAAAACGCAGTCGTTCAGTGAACTCATGAAAAAACTTCCGAATGAGAAGTTGCTGCGAGGGGTTGAGATGGTCGTCGTTCCCGGCGAGCGATTTTATTGTAAGACCCGTCAGGGAGGACATACCCAGACCGTATTGGGAATGTTGACGGAAGAGGACGGCAAATTCAATATCCAAGTTGATTATCTACACACGTATGATGATGGGAGACGCGTTCCGGTATTGCATAAATTCGGTGTCCGTGGATCCCTCTCTCTTAAAGTCGGAGAGGAAGGTGTCCTGGGAGGTTCGCTGGTGGAGCGCAAAAAGGAGACCTGCCAACTGTTGTTAACCAGATTTGAGACACCCGATGACAGCAAGCCAAGCCTGCCCTTAATGAAAGACTTCGAGAAAGAGATACAAGATCATCAGGAAGCTGGCCCTGATTGATCGAAGGGAGCGTGAGTACGATGGACGATGCGAGCCAAACAAGCTGAGGTATTCAAAGTACCGAGCCCCTTAAGCCCATGATCTCCCCTTGAATGAAGTTATCTCCCAGGAAGTATTCCAGTTGGTATTAAAAAAACTGAGAAACCAGATGAAAATGATACGTTTGCTGATGATCGGTTGTTGTTTTTCCCTGGGTGTGTGTCTGATGGGATACGCTGAGGAAGACTATCTACTGCGCGTGGAGATGCGCGGGTATGAAAAAGTGCCGGAGGAAAATCCGGAAGAGAAGCTGCTGCACAGTATCGAGGTAGTAACGCGTCTCAATCAGAGATTTCATGGTAAATCACAAAGCGGCCGCTATGCGCAGACCATCAACGGTAAGCTGATCCGGAAAGAGGGGAAATTTGCAGTGCAACTGGAATACCTGCAGACGGTCGATCTCGGTTATGTGCCGGATGTATTCGGCAATCCTCAACTGGGTGAAACGGGAATCAAGATATCGAACCATGAGTGCCAGTTGGACAAAGTCTATTTTATTGGTGGTTCGGAGACAGAATCACAAACGAATTCCTGTCCCCTGGTGAGGTCGAGGCTGCACATCTATCTGCAGGTAACACGTTATGTTCCGCAAGAGGCGTTTAAGGCACCCGATGACAGCCAGCCGATCGTTCCTTAAATGGAAGACATCGAGAGCAGCTGCAAGACAATATCATCAGGAAGCTTGCCCTGATTGATCGAAGGGAGCGTGAGGACGATGGACGATGCGAGCCAAAGTACGATGCAGTTGCTGGAAACGCTGCAATCTGCCAATGAACAGATAAAAAAACAAAAGTACAAATACACCCTCCTTGGTTATCGTACTAGTCAAGCTGGTTTCATTCTCAGCGGGTCTCCCTTTACCGTACATGAGAATGGGGAAAAGACCGAATATCATGGCTGCCTGGTGCTCGGGTTTGTAGTCCAGGGTAAGGATCAGAAAGAGTATGATCTGGGGCTCACCATTTTTTGGGATGCGACGCAATGGTTGATTACGACTGAACTGAGCGAGGTCAACGATGAACAGGGGCAGGTCATTATCAAGGAGTTACCGGAGAGAAAATGTGATAAGCTGTCCGATTGCCTCAGGGAGATACTCGAAGCGGTCAGTGATCTGGCGCAGTTTGAAGAGATTGTGACCGCTTTTGAGAAAGGATCCGAATGATGTTATCACGCTGGTTTGAAGTACCCGTTGTCTGTAATGGGCGAGTTCTCAGGCCGGTGCTGGCAGTTGAGAGCGTGACTGATGAGGATCTGGCGGATCTTTGTATTCGAATGAATCTGATACTGGATTCGATTGAATATGAACGCTGTGAGGGGCGATTGATCAATCTGGATATTTTTGATCCGGTGACTTCACTGCTCGATGAACTGAGAAGTGACAGAGATGTTCAATTGGAAGACTGGATTGAAACGATTAATACATTCGGCGAATATTATCAGCTGGAAGACATGAATGTGATCGAGGTGACTCCCCGGGCAGTTGCCAATATCGAAACGGATGCAGCGCGGCTGGGCATCTTTTTAGGATGATCAATTCTGTATGCCAATCACTCTGATTTGCTTTCTCATCAGCCTGACGAGACTGACATTGTTAGGATGCCGATATGGGTATTGATCTGCTGGATCTGATATTTAGGCTGGAGAACCGGTTCGGGATTAAAATCCCGCGTCAGCGAACGCATGACCTGCTTGAGCAGGGAAATACAGCTGACCCGCCTGACGGAGCATGGACAGACTTTCGTGTCTCTGACCTGGTTGCATTGGTCGAGTCCCTCGTAGCGGAGCAACATCCGGACATAGAACAGGACGTGTTTGCAGGCGTCCGTATGGAGATTGTTGCCTGCCTGCAGGTCGAGGAACAGGACGTCACGCCGGAGGCCTGGCTGGTACGTGATCTGGGTATGGAGTGAGCTGAAATCAGGCTGTGTCGGATTCAGAGAGTTCTTTGAGGGTGGCAATCACTGTCGGATCTTCCAGCGCTTCACACACTGCCTGATCGACAAGGGCAAAGGCGTACGGATGTGTGTAACCTGCTTCTTCTCCAGTGCTGATCAGGTACTCTCGCCATGCAGCAGGATTGTAGCCGAAGTCAGTTCCTGTGGATTTCTGTAACGAGCGGAGGCCATCCCGCATGGCTCGTTTCCGGGCATTACCGCCGGTTGCTGGATCGAGCGATCGGCCTTTCCATTCGTAACCTACCAGTTGCAGTAGATAGATCTGGATCGGAACCACTCTGCCAAAATTACGAATCGTCATAGACTCATCAATGCCTGTAAAAGCCGATTGAATTGAGCAAGTGATTATTTCTGCTTCTCACTGCAGGCATCGCCCAATGCGGTCAACAGTGGCGTGAGTGTCTTCACATCGTCCAGTGGGTTCTTTGCATGGCCGGTACAGCGGAGTTTGAAGAAGGTGTTCGCGTGGGACCAGACATAGGTGTCGGAGTTGACCTCACCCTGGTCAGTAGCAAGCTGGTAGCGGCACCAGAGTGCTTTTTGTGGTGAGTCACCCAGCGAGACGGTGCCGTGATCAGTTTCTGTCGCCGAGTTCCAGAGTCCAAGTTCGACTGCCTGTTCGATGCTGGCTTTGGCATGCTTCATTTCGTTTTGCACGGGCTCACTGTTGAGATTGTCGGGAATCTCTTTCAGGCCGCGCGTAAACTGATAGAAGGTTACCGTCATGCCACCCGCGTGATCGTAGGCCACTGAGAAGCCATGGTCGGAGGCCGGCAAGGCCCGGGGTGCGGAGCGTTTCCAGTCGGGCAGGTTCGGGAGTGGAAACACCGGGGGAGGCGGTTCGGCGCTGGCCGATTCCTGTTCCAGTTTCTGGATCTCCTGCATGATTGCCTGGTTGGTGGCTTCCTGTTGTGGCGTGGGCCCCGGAACATTCGTATTTTCCTGGTCCCGGCACCCGGTGAAACAGATAAGTAGTAGCAGAAATGGGATCTGTCTGGCGTTCCGCATGATGTCTCCGCAGCGAAGATTTTGAGGTTTGTGAATCAGGAGACAGTATTGTAACATGGGGTGATCTGTTGTCGAGTGTGGACCCTGGGAGCGAGAATCCATTGCGAGTTGTCTGAAATGACTGGTGTGCCTGTCCTCCACCCGTAAAGCAAAGTCTGGATGCCTCCCAATCTGAAAGTTCGAGTCTGCGATGTCTGAATTCACCGAAATGATGCGTGCCGTTCAGGCGGGAGACCGTGAGTCAGCTGAAAAAATGCTGCCCCGAGTCTACGACGAACTCCGTAAGCTGGCTGCAGGATATCTGGCGAATGAGCCGACAGGACATGCGCGTCAGGCCACTTCCCTCGTCCATGAAGCGTATCTGCGGCTGATCGGGAATGACGAGGATTGGAATGGTGAAGGACATTTTTTCGGGGCCGCCGCAATCGCGATTCGCCGTATTCTGGTTGAAAATGCACGAGCCCGCCGAAGTCTCAAGCGTGGTGGAAATGCAGTTCGTCTAGATCTGGAGGAGGTGCTGCCTTCCACATTGCCTGAACCCGTAGAAGATCTGATTGCGCTGGACGAAGCCCTCGACAGGCTCTCTACAGTAGACTCCCGGGCCACGGAATTAGTGCAACTGCTTTATTTTTCTGGTCTTACACTAAGTCAGGCAGCAGAGGTGATGGGGGTTTCTCCCCGCACAGCTGATCGATTATGGGCCTATGCCAAAGCCTGGCTACGGAGAGAAATGCGGAGAAATTCAGAAAAATCTGAGATTTGATGACGTCCTCTGCTGCTGGTTTTCGCACTGAGGGGTAGCGAGGTTCAAAGAGGGCCATTGGGATCCACTTTGTTCTGTTTTACAGACTCCCCCCTGTTGCATGAGGTCGAATCGTGTCTTTGAAAACCAGAAATCTGATCTGTCTGTTGTTCCTGGTTCTGAATGTTACGGCTTTACAGGCTGCCGATTATTTCAGACAAATACCCCGTCAAGCAGCGAAGACGGGGGCCCGCTGGAATGGCAAAACGCAGAACGGTAAAGCCGATTCGCAGGTTACCACCCTGCCCTCCTCAAGTGAAAAGTCGGGGCATGTGCAACGGGCTAATTTTCCAAGTCAAAATCGGAGTAAGGTGATTATTATCCTGGCTAAAGCGGGGCCCGGTCAGGGGAAGCCAGAGCTGGATGCTGCCCGGGAAGAGTTTCAGGAGCGGGTTGAGACTGCCATGAAGGCGATCAACGAACTGTTTGACAAACAGAAGGCAATTGCCATCAAACAGGGGAATACACATGCTGCCGATTTGATTGAACGTCAACGCAGACGGTTTAAGGAGAAACGGGTTTTACCCTCGGTCATCAATACCACTCACTTCGAAAAAGAGATGGTCGTAGCGGTGACGGCGATGCAGAAAGCCTACCAGCATGAAATCGCGGAGTGTGCACGGAATGGAAATCAGGCGAAGGCATCCCTGCTGAAGACGAAGGCCCATAATGAGCTGTCTCCCTGCGTATTTGACGGGCGGCGCAGATACGTTCGCGGGGGGGGCGGGATATTCACAATCCAGGCGGATCAAAGCTGGCTGGAAGTCAAAAATCGGGGCAAGAATCATGTTCGCTTTACTGAAGTAGCCCGCAAGCCGGATTACATCGAGTTAAAAGACAATACAACAGACACGCGACTCCGATTATATCATGACCGGGTTTCACTGAAACACGGTTATTATCCCTGGCGTCACTTCAAAAATGGTCGGTGGGCAAACTAGAATTTTAAGCGGTTCACTTCTTCTGAGAAAAGTCTTATATGAACGAACAGGAAATCTTTATGGCCGCGCTGGAGATTGAAGATCTTCAGCAGCGGGCGGCTTACCTCGATCAGGTGTGCGGCGAAGATCGTCTGTTGCGGGAACAGGTGGCTGCCTTGCTGAATGAGACGGAACAGTCAGGCGAATTTCTCGGTGTCCCTGTGCTGGAGCAGATGCGGCGGTCGAGCGAAGCAACACGCGTCGCGGGGGAAGATACGGGGGCTCAGCCTGGACTGGATGATCTCGACCTCGGATTTCTGCAGCCGGCAACGGATGCTGGATCACTGGGAGTACTGGGGCACTATGATATTCAGGAGCTGATTGGCCGAGGGGGCTGTGGTATCGTCTTTAAGGCGTTTGACCAGCGCCTGCATCGGATTGTCGCCATCAAGGTGATGACCCCGGCCATGGCGGCGACTTCTCCTGCTCGCAAGCGGTTTTTGCGCGAGGCGCGGGCTACTGCGGCCATACGGCATGCGAACGTCGTTAATATTTACGCGGTCGAGGAAGCCCCCCTGCCTTTTCTGGTGATGGAATACATTGACGGTAAGACACTGCAACAGATGATTGATGACAATGGGCCGCTCGATCTGACTACCATCGTGAAGTATGGGCGGATGATCGCAGATGGTCTTGAAGCAGCCCATTTACAGGGATTAATTCACCGGGATATTAAACCGGGGAATATCCTGATCGAGTCCGGAACGGGACGCGTCAAAATTACCGACTTCGGTCTGGCACGCGCTGCAGATGATGCGAGCCGGTCTCAGAGCGGTATCATCGCGGGTACGCCGATGTATATGTCGCCCGAGCAGGTTCAAGGGCTCAAGCTGGACCGGAAGAGTGACCTGTTCAGCCTGGGGAGTGTTTTATATGTGATGTGTTCCGGACGCCCTCCTTTCCGCGCCCCGTCGACTCTGGCTGTGCTGAAGCGGGTCGTGGATGAGGAGCCCCGGAGTATCCAGGAAATCATTCCTGAAGTGCCGGACTGGCTGGTTGCCATCATTCGTCAACTGCACGAAAAAGACCCTGATAATCGGTTCCAGTCTGCACGGGACGTTGCCGAGCAGTTAGCCGGAGGTGCGGAAGCAGCTGTGCCGATGCGTCAAACCAGGGATGAGTCGACATCAGCGAAATCAAAAAATCTGAGGCAGAATCGGTTATCGTGGATGAAGGCTGCGGGGATCCTGATCGTGCTTTTATCGAGTTTTGGCTTTACGGAAGCAACCGGCATCACCCGCTTGAACAGTACAGTAATCCGCTATTTGTCACCCGAAGGGACTCTGGTGATTGAAGTCGAAGATCCCGGTGTGAGTGTTTCCATCGACGGTCAGGAACTGGTAATTAAGGGGACTGGAGTCGAAGAGCTTCGACTGAAACCGGGACAGTATCAGTTCGAGGCTACAAAAGACGGAGAAGTTCTGAAGAGAGAGCTGGTAACTGTTTCACGCGATGGGCGCGAAGTGGTTCGTGTCAGTCGGGAGGTGCCACGATCGGCAGCCCCCACCACGAAAAGTGCAACTGAGGTTTCACTTCCCGATCAGTTTGAGAATCAGCTTGGAATGAACTTCATCAAAGTCCCGGCCGGGAGTGCGTATCTTGGTGGCAATGGAGGACTGGCAGGTTGGGAGCATGTGAGCTTCTCACAAGATATTTATATGGGAGCTTGTGAGGTAACACAGCGGGAATGGCTGGCTGTGGTGGGTAAGAATCACAGCCACTTTTCTGCTGAGGGAGCAGGTAAAGCAGCGATTGCGTCGCTTTCAGTAGAACAACAGGGGGATCTACCTGTCGAGAGCGTCTCCTGTTTCGATATTCAGCATTTTGTCGATGTACTGAATGATAAATATGTGGATCAGGGATGGATCTACCGCCTGCCAACCCGGCTTGAATGGGAATATGCATGTCGGGGAGGACCACGGGGTACTTATTCAAACGGCAGTCATGACTTCTATCTGAATAAGCCCGTCGATCAACTCTTAACGGGAGAAGCCAATATCGATTTCGGTCTGAATCGGACTCAGGAAGTGGGATATTATTCGGCAAATCGACTCGGTCTATATGATATGCATGGGAATGTATCGGAATGGTGCCTGGGAGTAAAAACTCCCGAGGGACAGCAGGAATATGTGCAATGTGGTGGGAGTTGGCAGCAACGTTCGAATCGGTGCCGCGCAATTGATTATCGAAAGGAACCTCCAGGCCTCGTTTCGATCAAGGCGGGATTTCGTCTGGTTCGAGTGCGTGCAGATATGCCTCCACCGGATATTCGCATTGAAATTCCACCAGAACAACGCTCGTCATTAGAATGGGTGGTTTTACATGGAGGGAATGTTACGGTTTTTGTCGGTGACCAGCGAGTTAAAGTCGGTCCAGGCGGTACTTTGCCTGAAGACATCACTTATCTACATGCAGTCGATTTGAAAGGAATCCGTTTGCTGAATGCTGAAAATGTGGAGAATTTACGAAATACTCCCTGGGTTCGGAATGCGGTCTTTGTCGGGGCTTCTGTTGACGATCTGGTATTTGCCAGACTGATGTCCTTTCCCGGGATTACTTACCTGTCAAATTTGAATGCAGAGGGGGCTTCAATTTCCGATCAGGCTGTCACTGAGTTACGGCATCTGACCGATCATTTCTTTGGATTGATCCTGTCTGAGACGAAGATATCAGCTGAGGGGCTGAAGCAGATGCGTTATTTGAGCAATCACGGTGTACTCCTGAAGGAATGCAAGAATATCGACGACGCAGCTTGCCGCGTACTGGCTGAGACGCCTCGCTGGGTCTGGCTGGGGCTTAGTGGGACTCGAGTTACCGATGCCGGCCTTGAAGAATTACATGTCTGTAAAAAACTGGTCGCAATCGATGTCGCGCGTTGCCCCGTCACAGAAGGAGGCGTCCGCAAACTGGCGGCTGCGCTGCCCCGCTGTCGCATCGAGTGGGACGGTGGTTTTATCGAACCTGTCTCGGGGAAGTGATTTCGGTTTCCGCCTGATGAGAGACGCGGTAGAATGGCCCGACAGAGTCACAGTTAGCAGATTGACTTCTATCTGAGATAAGTGAAGACCGGCCATGAAGCTGAGAGAGACAATGCTGATTTCCAGACGGACGATGCTGGCGCTGGCTGCCGGTTCGATGATCAGCGGCTGTAAGCCGGTTGATCAGGAGGCCGCGCTTGAGTTGAGCTCAACTGAAAAGGTGGAAACGCCCCCGGAAACCGTTAATGGGTGTCACCTGGTGCCGGAACGTCTCAAGCCGTTTGACCCCTGTATGATGTGCTGTGGTCCTGAATTTCCGCGAGACGAATGGAATCATAGCACCCTGCACCCGCACCTGGCTGTTTACTCCTGTGGTTGTCTCTTTGTGCCGGGCAGACCGAATGTGCACGAACATGATCCAGAGGAGATCGTATTGTGTGAAAAACTGTCGGCAGCGATGGCTTCCATTCTTAAAGGTGTGTCGGTGAATTATTCAGAAGGTTCCAGCACCTTTGATCCCTTTTTTGTGACCATCAATGGCGGAGTGGAAAAGCCGACGCGGATTACCGCCTCCCTGATTCGCACCGCTTTCAATGGGGCGATCTATCCCCAGGCTAAAATTCAGAGTTCCGTGCTGCAGGAATACAGCCTGCTGTGGGAAAGTTTTGTCGCCGAAGATGCCGCCTGGCTTGCCCAGTGGCGGAAACTGGTTGCCTGGTGTGAACGCACGGAACAGATCCACTCCCCCGTATTCGTGGCAGTGGGAGATGGCGATAAAATGAGTGATAGGAATTTCGGGTGTGTGTTCCCGCGGCTTGTGGTGGGGTTGACTGAGGCCGGTAGTCTGGTGGGGGTGATGGCCCATTCGGTACAGACTTAATTGAGGGGGAACTGTCGGTTTATTATTTAGCGTACTTCCAGATGCATTTATATGTACCTTGATCTGTGAGATAACCAATGGACAAAGCGAATCTATTACCCGAGTTTCGAGTCTCTCTGGAGCGTGTGAAAGAAGGAGAAGAGGCTTATCCGAAGGGGGAAGATATACCACATTATGAATACCAGGGACAGCGGACCAAGCTGGGAGGCAGTCCTGACTGGATACAGGGGAATGAAGAGGAATGGCCGGGCTGTCCCCATTGTAAGAACAAGATGCGATTCGTGGCACAGATCGACTCTGTCGAACACGACTGGAATTCGAATCCTCATCGTGTTGACAGCTTATCTGAGGATCAGAAATGGATGTTTGGCGATGTGGGGATGATTTTTGTCTTTTTCTGCTTTGAATGTCTGGAGACAATCTCGGTCTTTGAATGTGGTTAGGATTGTAAATGAGCATAGAAGCATTCATCTGGAACTATCGTGATGGCGAGCCGATCGGCTTTGATTATGCGACAGTATGCGAAATACTTTCAACTGACCAGACCGAGTCCCTGGATCAGTACGGCTGTCTGCGGGTCTGGTTTCAGGAGCCCGATGATGTGGTCGATATCTATCTGGGTGGGAAAGAAGCGGCTGAAAGCGGCGATGTCGCTGGGATCATGGTCGCCCGGCCGATCCGGCATCCCGCATTTCTGGAACGGCTGTTTCAAGTGCTGCAGTTGGGTGATGTGATGCTGTTTTACTCCGATGAAACGACGCCGGTTTTCCGCAGTGGTGCGGATGCGGGACAATACCCGGCTGATCTGCTGGCACAACTGGGGGAGCCCCGCTACGTCAATGCACCAGAGGAACTGGTTCAACAGGAACCATAAAGTGCGAGCGGCTAGTCCAGTCGCTGTTGCGCGTTCAATGTGAGACAGTCTGGGAGAACAGATTGATCACGAGAACTCCGGCGATAATCAGTGCCAGTCCCAGAATGGCGGGCAAATCCAGTTTCTGCTTGAAGAGAATCAGGCCAACACAGGAGATGAGCACGATGCCCACGCCGCTCCAGATGGCATAAGCGATACCGACGGGGATCATCTTCAAAGCCAGGGAGAGAAAATAGAAGGCGCTCAGATAGGTGACCACCGTGATTGTGGTGGGGACCGGGCGTGTGAACTGCTGCGAAGCCTGCAGTGCAGACGTGCCGATCACTTCCAGCACGATTGCCACTCCCAGAGCCAGATAACTGGTTAACATGATTTGCAGTACTCCGGTGCTGGTTTTGTCTTATAGAATGAGACGTATGGTGGCTGCGGCCACACAGACGTGTTACAAGATATCGATTGATGTATTAGTGTCAACGCTGACCTGTGTTTCATTCCGACAATCTCGAAACAGGTCCCCCCTGGGGGGATTGAGTTGCTTATGTACGAACTAAATTGGGCAGTTGACTGTCAGTTCTATTATATAATAATCGTGACGTCTCTCAGAGGAGTAGTAGGCATGAGTCGTAGTATTTCCATTGGATACATGGAATCACCTGGAGGGCCTAAGACGTCGATCGAGGTCAGTGCTCCCTATTACCTGTTGGGAACACAACAGACGAGTTTGCAATTCTGGTCGCTGCCCGTCTGGGAGCGAATCGGAGTGAAACAGCTTGCTACATTGGGGGAATCTGATCCGGTGTATTTCTGGGGCTGGGAGATGATGGACGAACTGGCGGAAGAACTGCGGTTATACCAGGAGCATTTGGCAGAGATTGAATTTCAGCCGGAGGTCAAAGCTGCCTGGCTTGCTCATTTGATTTATTGCTATTCACTGCTACTGAGCCAAGCTCCTCGAGATTCGATTCCGGAATTGGTGATCGGTTAGTTTCGTCCCCTGGTTGCTGAAGAACATCGATTGAGGACACACCGTTGAAGCTCTTTAATGTGCAGGAGTTGTACGCGTAGAGCAGAATGAAAGGAAGTCGTCATGTTACTGGGGTTTGGCTGGTGTCATCTGCGCAGCAGTCGTGAAGTCATCAGGGGGGCGAAGCTATCTGACATTGATCAGGTCGATGCGGAAATCGATGCCGCAGATCAGAAATTATGGAACGAATTTCGAACATGGATGGAAGTGTCTGCAGAAAGCTTCATCCAGTGGCAGCTGTGTGAGTCGTTAAATAATGAAAAAGGCCTGCTGACCTGGTGCGTTTCGCGCAATCACAGGACGTCTGCAGTGTGGGAGATGCTCGACTGGATCGTGACACATGGCCCGGGTAGCTATGGCCTGTTTTATTGTCACGACGATGAAGACACGCGTGAGAGCAGTTTTATTGGCCGTCATCCATCGATGGATTATGACAACGTGTTTCGAGTCCACCGTTTACTGCATGGCGAACTGACAGAACTGGACGATCCGTTCTTTGGACTGGTTCAGGGAAATATTGACCCTGTGCACCCTTATGATCGGGGTGATGAAGCATAATTCAAGAGAGAAGTACGATAAGAAAATCCTGCTCAGGCAACGAGCCCCTCATTCCTCTGCAGCGGCTTCGAGCAGGGCGTCGTTGATGGCCTCTTCGAGGGTCGTCTGGTCGAACGGTTTGTTGATGAGGCGATAGCCCTTCTGGCAGAGATCCGTTTTGAGGGTCTGATTGGAATCGTAGCCGGTACAAAAGACGATCGGCGGTGATGTGCCCAGTCTGCTGATTTCGTCGTATGCCTCGGTACCGTTCATCAGTGGCATCGAGATGTCGAAAACAAGACATTTAATGTCTTCCCGTTCCCTGCGGTAGACTTCCACGGCTGCCCTGCCATTATTTGCGGAAAGCACATGATATCCCAGGTTCTCCAGCATGCGGACGGTAACCCGCATGACGATCGAATCGTCTTCTGCGACCAGGATCGATTTCACCGTTTTTGAGCGATTCTGGGTGGCTTTGATATCAAAGCGATCGACGACATGTTGTGAAGTGGGGGTATCGTTTTCATCGACGACAGGGATCATGATTTCAAAGCGGGTCCCTTCACCCGGTCGGGATTCGAAGTTGACACTGCCCCCATGTTCTTCAGCGGTGGAATAAACCATCGCCAGCCCCAGACCGGTCCCCTGCCCGACTTCCTTAGTGGTGAAGAAGGGATCAAAAATCCGGTCCTGGATATTCTCCGGGATGCCTGGACCGGTGTCTTTGACATAGAAGCCGATCCTGGCGTCTTCTGATGTGCTGATCAACCGATCGCCGATAGTGATGGTGCCTCCGGACGGCATGGCGTCGCGCGAGTTCATGCAGAGGTTGAGCAGTGCCTGCCCCAGGACAAGTGGATTCGCCACAATTTGAGGTAACTGGGGAGAGAGTTCATACTCGAGCGAGATGTTTTCGGGGAGCAAGGGACGAAGCAGCACGCGCAAATCGTCAATCACATTTTGAGGATCGCAGGTGATTTTTTCCACTTCCTCAACGCGGCTGAATCGCAGCAACTGTGTCGTGAGTTTTGCGGCACGATCAATGGCGGTGATACTCTGGGTCAGATCGGAATGAGCCATAGAATCGGAGGCGACTTCATCCAGGGCAAAAGTCACGTAACCACGGATGGCCTGCAGCAGATTGTTAAACTCATGCGCGACACCACCGGCCAGTTTTCCAACCGCCTGCATACGGCCGCTATGTCTGAGTTGCAGTTCATTCTGGCGTAACGATTCGCGGGCCATCTCCAGTTCGGTAATGTCGATTGAGATTTTCAAGAGTCCCGTAGTGCCATCATAGAGTCTGAGGGGGACTTTACTGGTGTCCAGAATCTTCTGATCGCCGTTGGACGAAACGCGGTTTTCAATTTTGTGCATCAGCGGCTGACCACTTTCGACGATGGCACGGTCTTCACTGAGGATATGTTCGGCTTCTTCAGGGGTGAGATGGAATTCGCGTTCCGTTTTCCCGATTACGTTTTCCCGTTCACCTAATCCAGTGAGTTCGATAAACAGATCGTTGCAACCCAGGTAGCGGGATTCAGCATCTTTCCAGGAGACTGCGAACGGAATCACATCCAGAATCGTCTGCAGTAGATCATTTTGTTCATCGAGTAACTGTTGGGTTCGTTTCTGCTCTGAAATATCCAGGTGGACGCCTACCATGCGGGTGGGGTTTCCGTGCTGGTCACGGGCAACCACCTGTCCCCGGGCCATCGTCCAGCGATACTGATCCCGTTCGCATAAGATCCGGTGTTCAGATACGAAATGGTCGTGTTTATCACGCGTTACCAGGGCCAGCTGTTGAGTAAACCGATCAACGTCATCCGGATGAATTCGCTTGACCCAGGTTTCGATTTTGTGCTCGAGTGTCCCGGGTTCGGCACCGACCAGATTTTCCCAGCTTTCGTGGAAATAGAGATCATCGTCGGTCGGGTTCCAGTCCCAGCTGCCGACAAGCCCGCCGGCAAAGGCGAGCAGCAGCCGTTCTGAATTCTCCTGAGCACGCTTGTTGGCTTCGATCAACCGGTTTTGAAATTCGATACTCGGCGTGACATCGGTCTGGATCGCCAGGAAACCAGTGTGTATCTCGTTTTCAAATAAGGGCAGGCACTCGATGTAATTCCAGAATGTCTCCCCGTTTTTCTTGTAATTCAGGATGGTCACATCGAACGTTTCTGCATTGGAGATTGCAAGGTGCATTTCTTCAATGACATGAGCGTCACTGTCGGGGCCCTGCAGGAGTTCTCCCGGCTTTTGTCCCAGTATTTCGTTTGCGCTGAAACCAGTGATCCGTTCAAAACCCTGATTGATCCAGGTAGTGTATCCTGCCTCGTCAGTGATAATGACTCCGTTGACGGTGCGTTCGATTACCTGTTGAAGAATCGAATTTTCCATCCGTTTGTTGGGGAGCGGGTTCATACCTCTTGCTCATCGCCTTCCTGGAATTGAGTGGCGATGGCTTCTAATTCCTCTGCTGATAAAGGGGGAGTTCTTAAGATTTCCGACATCTGATTTGATTTGTCAATCGCGGTCAGGAAGACGTCCTGGGCTTCCATGCGTCCCTTCTGGTAGTAGTCTGACAGTAGTTGATTCACTTTCAAGATCCGTTGGGGAACTGGCTGGTCACACATTTCGGCGAAGGCTTCTGCGACCCGCATGCAGCGGACGAGCCCCTGTGTCATGATGGGCAGGTTCAGCTCGGCATCGTCCTGATGATGGGCATAGACCGGTTGTACGATGGAGAATGGAAAGCCCCATGATTGCAGAACCGCTGCTGAGACCATCCCGTGGTCGGTGTTGGTGACCATGTTTTCTGAAGCGGTGAACTGCAATGTCGGGATGCTGCGGACCCGCTTAATGACCCGTTCAAAATAGACTTCGCCGTAGTGCTCTGCGAGCACCAGGATCCCGATGTCCTGCAGGATTCCCAGCAGGTAGGCTGTTTCGGGCGGGACCGAATCATAATAACGGGCGATGGATTCCGCGGTGGCGGCGATCAGGGAGGTTCGTTTCAGGTACCAGTTTCGGAAGTCTTCTGCCCAGGGTTTCATGAGTTTGGAACGTACGGTTCTCAAACCGAGAGAGAGGCAGATCGCGATGGCCTGCCGGGGGCCGAGCAGAGTGACGATGCCTTTGAGGTCCTTCTGCTTGGAAGAAGATGCGACCTGCGAAGAGTTACCCACTTTGATGAGTTCAGAGGTCAGACGTGAATCAGTTTCGATCTCTTTGACCAGCTGCGGAATTGAAATTTCGAGCGTGGAGCGGGCGGCATGTTGAGCCAGTCGGGTTAGCACATGAGGGAACGGGGGCACATCGGTGAATTCGGTGATGAGCCTACGGGCTGCCGGATCAATCATCAGGCAGTGGTGCGAGCGGCGAGAGAGATAGCCGTATGCCGTGTTCAGGATATCGGCTTCATCCGTATCGGCTTCAATTGTTTTTTCGACACCCAGAGAGCTCTCAATGTCAATCCGGTTCAGCGTGTCACTGTCTCCCCTGAGGAAGGCGGGGATGTTGATGAGGTCGGCGTGCAGGCGTTCGACAATCTGATTCCCACGCAGGAAGCCAGAGATTTCCTGATCAATGATCAGCAGGTCGACCCGTTTTTCGTTTACAATTTCCAGGAGATGATCGGTGCTGAGAGCGATGACGACATCCAGGGGTGAATCGGCAGCAGCCAGCACAATTTTGTGTGTGAATGAGGTGTCGGGACTCAGGATAACGACGTTATGTTTTGATCCGGAGTTCTGCGTGTCTGGTGATTGATCGGGTGCTTTGATCAGGGGTTTTGCAGACGGGCGGTCACCCAGGGCCTGAAGCATTTCCTGGGCGAATTGCTTATAATCGATCGGCTTATGGAAGATATGTTTGATGCCACGTTTGTTTAAATCCTGCTCAATCCGGGGTTCGACGATGCCGGTGAGCACACAGACCAGAGGTTGACAGTCTCCCCGACCAATCAGCTGTGCACAAAACGCATGGCCATTCATGCCAGGCATCTTGAGATCGGAGATGACCAGATCATATTGATGCCGATCACACATTTGTAAAGCGACGCCTGCCTCACCTGTGGTATCACAGTGGAACCCCGCCTGAGTCAACGCACGTGCCAGCAGCTGTCGTAGAGATGGTTCATCATCGACGATCAGCGCGTGATATTGAAAGGAACTAATTGCTCAATCCTCCGATTGTCGTCATGACTGTGAGCAGGCTGATCAAACAGCTTCATGCTGTGCCGTGAGTCGCTTTTAAATTTATCATTCAAAATGGCAAAGCAATGTCAGTCATCCACTGAAATGGAACAGTAACCGGCAGACATTGAGCATGCGATTTTACTGTTCAATACGAAATACTTGTTGAACGCTATCAGAAAGGCAAACTTTTTGTACTCGTAGTCGTAAATGTCAGAAATGTCGGAGATGGAGGAGGCAAAAGATCTGAGATTTACAGTCAATCAGATCAGGTCACGTGGCGTTGAATTTCCATTTCAATTCGTCTTTCAATGTTGAGGTCCTGATGAGGGAAATCTGAACTATTTTGACTAATTAAATCTCCAAATTGCTGTGTTTCGAATCGTGATATTCAATGAGAGTTGCTCAGGGAATGATTTGCACAGTCGTGGAAAAGATTAGCTCTATCCACGTTTTCATACAATATTGAACGGATTTTTCTCGGGCGGAAATTAGTAGAAATTTGACACGTTTGGTGGATTTACAAATATAGTTCCTTATTGGTGAAAAAGAGTGAGGTGAACAGAGCAGTGACGTGCGACATTCTGTCTTGATTAATGTGGTTAAGTCATTGAAATGGCTAGTCTTGCACTCAGTGGGCATGGAGGGAAAAGCCTCCTGATTCAATGGGGAGGCAGATAGATTGTGAACTCAGTTTGGTGCTGCAGGAGCACACTATGGATGGCTGGCTCAACTCCTGATGTGACCAGTCCCATTTCCTCGAGAAGTGAGAAGCGAGCAGTGTCGATTTTCCCGGCGGAAGTCTGCAGCCGGTCATGCCAGATCTGGTACGTCCCCAGTCGACCATCGCGACGATAGTAAAAACCTTTGCGGGGGTGGGTTAAGATCACCAGTCCTGTTTGCAGGTCATCAAAGCCTGTGAGTTCAGTGGGGGGCTGGCCGGTATCCTGTAGTTCGATTTCCGCGTCGGCCCAACTGTCAGTTGTCTGCATGCGATAGCGAGTGTAACGGCGTGCTGTCTCGTCGTAGTTACAATCAAAATGGATCCTGGCGCGGTGCCAGGGAAGTTTCCAGAGATGTCGGGGGATGGAAACGGTCCAGGAGTCCAGGGACGTCCCGATGAACCAGGCCGCGTGTTCGCCGGTTTGGGTGTCGGTGACGTAAACCCGATAGTTCGTCTGACCGAAGCGCCATTTGAGCCAGGGAAAGCGGACGAAGCGGAAGTCCTGATCCATGAAGGGGACCACCGAGAGCAGTGCCCTCTCCTGTCCATCGACTTCCACCAGGTCGAGTTGGAAGCGGGGATGGATCAACGGACGAAGTAATGCCGGGTCGATCAGACAGGTGATGATGGCGAAGTGCGCGAGCGTGGTTTCGACATCAATGCCGCGAGCAGGCTGGCGTGCGAGGAGTTCATCGTTGAAGGTGAGTTTGTCCATCGGAAAAGTCTGAAGACAAGGGGTGTGATTTAACCGGGTACGAGTGCAGTGTGATCTTTACGGTTGCGAAATTTATAGCGGGAGGCATGTTCGACATAAGGAGTCGCCAGATCGTAGGCCTGGTGTCGGTCGGTACCTGCAGAGAAAATTATTCCCTGGAAAGCAACTCCCTTGAGTTTCATGTGAAAGGGATACGGGAAATCCGGTTTGTTATCGATAAAGCCACCGATGCGGCCTTGCCAGTCTATGGAGAAAGTTGACTTTTTAGGTTCCTTACGAAACTTGAGCGTCTGGTAAGCAACCTCCTCATGCCCCCAGCGATAGATGGCAAAGGGACGCGGATAGCCTTCCGTCACTGGTGGGGTATCAATTTCGAACTGTTGACCGGAGAGTTTTTTGAAATTGAAGGGAAGATCGCGATCCCCGGCCTGAAATCCATAGGCTGTGCCCACCCATCGAGTGGTTGAAAGCGTCAGACTGTTATAGTTATCCCAGAGAGTATGTGATGCAGTCGGGCTCAAGTTTTCGTCCTCATCATCGGGAAGGTCTTTTCTCTTATCTGCCGCAGAATAAGATTCGCTCTCGATATGAAAATCAAACCAGAGTCCTGTAGCTCGCTCAATGCGGGCCGACCAGTCACATTTAATAATCTTGTGCCCTTTGGGCCAGGGATTTCCGGGGAAAAAGATACGTCCATAGTCTTTCTCAGCAGGCATGTTCAGGTTCCGTATTGGTGACGATTGTTACCGAATGTGAAGATCGTTGTGGGAGAGAAAAATGTCACTCTCCTGCATCACGATCTTCATTTGATTTTGATTTGGGGAGATTCAGAAACAGCAGGAGCATCAGCCCCACGGCCAGAGTACCTACGCGGAACAGGAGTTGGGCTGTATTACTGGAGGGGCCTTTCATGAACAGGTAGCAGCTCATGAAAATCATCATCAGGGGAATAAAGAGGCGATAGTTAACGGGCTGCTGCGGATCGCTCATGCCTGGGCCTGAGAATAGATGACGGAATTCAGAAAGGACAATGAATGCTATTCTGGTCGTAGAATGTTCAGTTGTCAACAGGCTTGCCTTGAGTGCGTATTTCTTAAGTTGTCAGACAGCATCGCGTCGATTCCCTGTGTTGCTCGGACTCGGTGAAAAATCGGAATCAAATAAGTGATCACTGCGTAAGAATGTCGCGGTGTGGCTTTATTGATTTCAAAACTCGAGATCTATCTAAGAGGTGGTCGTTACACAGGCTGTCATGACAGTCTCAATGTGTCCTCTGTTTGATTTGTCTGTTAAGGCGGCATTTTGAGTGCACGTGAAAACGTACTCAGAATCGATGTGGTGACTCGATGATAATACCGATCCTGTATTGACAATCTAATTCTGAGACATAAACTCCAGTCGCGGTAAGTGTATCGGAACGGATTCCCTTCAAGCTCACTGATAGCGAGAAAGCCGACAAGACGTCGCCGCTTACCTCGCTCGTCACAGGTCAGTGATCCGAAGAAACGATACGGAGTCGAAACCCGACGGTTCGATTTCGATCAGGAAAGGAACCCAACAATGCTCGTACTATCGAGACGTCCCGATCAGAAGATCGTATTTCCCTCCATCGGTGTCACGATCAATGTGCTCAAAGTTCGAGGCGGAGTTGCCAAAATTGGCATTGATGCCCCGCGTGAACTGGAGATTTTGCGAGAGGAAGTTGCTACCAATCAAGGAACTGCGACCTCATCTGCTGACCGACCTTCCATGCTCGTCAATAAAAGTCAGCATGATTTGCGAAACCGGTTGAACACAGCACGGCTGGCAGTCTATCTGGCCCAGTTACAGATTCATCAGGGCGATAACGCTGAGGCAGCTAAAACTCTGGAGACCGTAGTGGAAGGCTTTAAAGAAGCAGAGAAAATCATGGCCGCGCAACGCTCGCCACAGAAGTTGCGCGCCTTGCTGGTCGACGATGATCGCAACGAACGCGAGCTTTTAGCGTCCTGCTTGAAATCGTTCGGTTATGATGTCGAGACCGCCGGCGATGGCGTTGAGGCACTGGAATACCTGCAGGAACACCAACTGCCGGATGTGGTTTTGCTGGATATGGCGATGCCTGTCTGCGATGGTCCCCTGGCGGTACGTCACATCCGCGAAACTCCCTGGATGCGAAACCTGAAAGTATTCGGCGTCAGTGGCGCTGATCCTGGTGAAGCCGGCGTAGCCATCGGTCCAGAAGGTGTGGATGGCTGGTTCAAGAAGCCGCTGGATCCCGCACGTATGATCGGACAGATTCGCCAGGAAACGTTTGGCTCAATCACTACCGTCTAATTACCGCTTTTTTTGAGCAAGGCTAACAGTCGGTCGAGGTCCAATGGTTTGACCAGGTATTCGTCGAATCCCGCCTCTTTCGCACGTTGAATGTCTTCTGGCTGACCATAGCCCGTCAAGGCGATGAGAAACAGGTCGTCACCGCGTTCGGAGCGTAGTGTGCGGGCGACTTCATTACCATTGAGTTCGGGGAGTCCCAGGTCGATTACTGCTGCATCGGGATCGGTATTTCGAATGAGCTGGAGACCTGTTTTACCGTTCTCCGCGGTACTCACGTCGAAACCTTCCATGCCCAGTAAGGCATTCAGCATCTCGCGGTTGTCCTGCTGGTCTTCAATGACCACAACGCTGCGGATCTGCTGCCTGGACTGTTCGCGATGAGAGTGACTGCTCGATTTTCCGTTCCCCTCTGAGGGTTTCGGTTTGCCGTTTCCTCCATTGGATGATTCATCAATCTGGCTGAGATCCTGTTGCTCCAGCAATGGCAGACGAATCGAGAAGACACTACCCCGATTGATTCCTTTGCTTTTGACCTGAATGTCGCCATCGTGTCCATCGATGATGAATTTGACCAGGGAGAGACCAACGCCCATGCCGCCATCCTGGTCATCGTGAGTGCGATGCGACTGGACGAACGGTTCAAAGATGGTTTCCATCATCTCGTTCGAGATTCCTTTACCGTTATCTTTTAATTCCAGAACGGCACCATCCGACTCCCTGCGGACATTCATCCGGATGACATCGCCCCGAAATGAGTATTTTACTGCATTGTCGAGTAAATTCACGACGACCTGCCTTAAGCGGTCTTCATCGCCGTAGAGGTTCAGCGGATCGTCTGTGATATTCAGTTCCAGTTCCTGGTCCTGCTGCTTGATGGAAGGCAGCATCGAATCGATGGCTTCCTGCAGGGGATCATGCAGATCAAATTTCTTCTTGCGGAGTTCCAGTTTGTCCTGGGTCATGCGCGAAATATTCAGCAGGTCATCCAGCAGGCGTGCCATGTGAGCGGCCTGTCTCTGGATGACGGTAACCGCTTTCTGCGATTCTTCAGTTTCGCTGATGCGGTTGTTCAATAATCGAGACGCACTGAAGACGGCACTGATGGGATTGCGCAGTTCATGAGACAGCATGGCCAGGAACTGCTCGCGGTTTTTGACTGCCGCGGCCAGGGAATCCTGTGTCCGTTTCAGAGTGTTGATGTCTATGAGAGTCAGTACCACGCCCTTCAGATCTCGCTTGGAACGGTACGGCAGGACGCGGAGGTACATCCAGCGTCCCTCATCATCCTGGACTTCTTCTTCGATCGCTTCTCCTGTATTCAATACATTTCGAATCTCTTTGATTAAACCGGGGCGGTCAATGTGATGGGCGAAGCTGTCGATGCAGCGGCCCATGTCGTGCGACATCAGTTTGAAAATGGGCCCAATCTGAGGCGTAAATTTCCGAATGCAGAGGTTTTCGTCCAGGAAGACGGTCGCGACATCGGTACTTTCCATCAGACTGTCCAGGTCGGAGGTCATATCCGTCAGGTCATTGATCTTGTTCTGATACTCAGCATTAACGGTATAGAGTTCTTCGTTGACCGAATGGAGCTCTTCGTTTGTGCTCTGTAACTCTTCGTTAGAGGCGATCAGTTCTTCGTTCGCTGCCTGCAGTTCTTCATTGGATGTCTCCAGTTCTTCGACAGTGGCCTGCAGACTTTCCTTGGTGTGCTGCAGTTCGGTTTCCAGAGTCTTAATACGTTCCCGGGCGATGCGCTCTGAACTGAAATCTTTCATGTGGGAGCTCGAATCGCGGCTGGTATCCGCTTCATCATCATCCATCTTTTCAAACATAATCAACAACTGCTGCTGCGAGGCGTGTTTGTTTTCGACAGGCTCGATGGAGACACGATACAGGCCCTCTGCACTCCCGGATTCGACGCGCATGCCGCTATAGCAGACGGGAACCTGGTCTTTGCTGATGCTCTGCATGGCTGCCAGCAGCGCTGTGCGGAGATCGTCTGTGAACAGATCGAGCGCGTCTTTACTTGGACGACCTTTGCGGATCTTCATGAATTTTTCCGCGTCGCCGAATACGTGCAGCAGTTCGCGGGATTCGTCGATCAGGACGGCAGCCGGCATGTGATGCGCGAGAACCCAGTCGTAGGCGCCCAGCAGGCTGATATCCATCAGTTCGCGTTTCTTGGTGGCGGGCTGCCTGGTTTCTTCAACTTTTGTCGAGGTCAGGCTGGTATGGGTCAACGGGCCACGGATATCCGCGGGCAGTCGGATGTCACGACGTTTGTGGTACAGCTTCCAGTGTCCATCAATGACTTCGAATTCATCGGCCAGTTCCCCGGGGGACTCACTGGGACCCAGCATGAGAATGCCGTTGGCTTTGAGGCCAAAATGGAACAGGGACAGAGCCCGTTTCTGCGCGCGGTTCTGGAAGTAGATCAACAGGTTGCGGCAGGATATGAGATCCAGCTTGGTAAAGGGAGCGTCTTTCAACACGTTATGGGGTGCGAAGACGATCATCTTACGCAGATCCGGATCGACAGAGTAACCCTTCTGCGTTTTATTGAAGTAGCGTTTCAGACGTCTGTCGGAAACTTCCTTGAAGGCGTCTTCTTCATAGTTACCCGCACTGGCAAACTCGAGTGAGGCTTTATGTGCATCGGTGGCAAAGATCTTGATGTTGATGGGGCGGTTGCGTTCTTCGAGCTGTTCATGAAATAGAATCGCGATGGAATAAGCTTCTTCCCCTGTCGCGCAGGCTGCGATCCAGATGCGGATTTCTTCTTCAGGGGGGATGCTGTCGAGCAGATTCGGGATAATCTTCTTTTCCAGAATCGAGAATGCTTCTGGATCGCGGAAAAAGCGGGTGACGCCGATCAGCAGATCCATGTAGAGCGAATTCAGTTCCTGGGAATTCTCCCGCAACTGCTCTGCGTAGTCATTAATCGAATCGACCTGCTGCATCAGCAGACGGCGCTGGATTCTTCGTCCGACGGTACTGGACTTGTAGTGGGAAAAATCGATGCCGTATTCCTGGTTCAGGAGTCCGAAGATCAATTCGACGCCTTCGTCAAGTGGTTTTTCCTCTACCTGATTCGATGTCAGGGAGTTGTTGTGAAAGGTGACATGCTTTTCAATGGCACCGGCTATTTCTCGCGGTTTCAGGACCAGATCCACCAGTCCCGTTTCTCGTGCCGACTGGGGCATTCCATCAAATTTTGCGGTTTCATTACTCTCACAGATTACAAGTCCGCCTGCGTCGTGAACGTCACGAATGCCACGCGAACCATCACTGCCACTGCCCGAGAGCACGACCGCGATCGACCGGGAGCCTGCTTCCTGAGCCAGTGAGCGGAAAAAATAATCAATGGGCAGCGTCAGGGTTTCTTTGGGATCTTTATCTCGCAGACGAAAGCGTCCATCGGAGAGGATCGCCTCTTTCTTAGGAGGGATCAGAAAAATCCGATTGGGAGAGATCGGCAGTCCATCTTCCGACTGTTGGATGGGGATATCAGTCCGTCGCGCCAGGAGCTCATCCATGACGCTTTTGAAATCGGGGGACAGGTGCTGCACCACGACAAATGCGATGCCGCTGTCGACGGGAACCTTGGCGAACAGCTCTTCCAGGGATTCCAGTCCACCTGCTGACGCACCGACGCCGACGATCGGAAAACTGCTCGGTTCATCGTCCTCATCTGAATTACGATTGGTTTCACCCAGCTTAGCCTTATCGCTGTTCATCGTTGAATGTCCTTTTCTCAGATTACGCTGCATCAACGTGCGATCATTTTGACGCGCTTACAAATTTCTCTGTTTGCCACTCCCAAAAGCGAACGGCATGCCAGTCATGTCCACAGAGTGTCGTTCGTGTTGTAAGTGGCTACTGTGTAATGATATGCGGTGAAGGGAGGTGGAAGGGAAACCAGCAGAAGGGGCAATGAAATGGCTGCCCATCGATCAGTTCGGCGGCTGATAATACGGCTTTGTGTAGCCTGTTCATCAGAATGTGCAGTCCTGATTAAGACCGCGGATCCCGCAGGAACAGCCAGAGGAAAATCGAGAACAGGCCGAGCAGCCCCAGGCCGATATGCAGGGATGCGACACTGATCGAACCTGCGAGCGCATTGCCGGTGGTGAGTGGCCAGAAGGGATGCATGTCGGCGTGCATCAGGCTGTCGAGGAAGACATGAGAGACTCCGCCGATCAAACCGGCGATGAGAGACTGTAGCAGCAGCCGTGTCCGGGATGTTTGCGCGAGACGCTGTTTCCAGCGTGAGGTTGGGGGCATGAGTCGGGCCAGAAAAAGTATGAGTCCCCACATCAGCAGACCAGCCACGAGTCCTGCGGCGCTGCCTCCCAGGTAGGTATGCAGACTGCGGTGGAGAGGCAGCTCATTGCGGCTCATATAGTAGAGCACTTCCACATCAATCAGCACGTTGGCCGCCATAAAGGAGGTCAGCCAGAATGAACGGGGACCGCAGACTTTGGTGAGCAGGCCGGGACTGAAATGAAACGGGGTGAGCGGAATGAGTGATCCTCCATGCTGAAATATTTCTGGCCGGAATCATAGTCGGATGAGCGCGAATCTGTCTATCGCTGTTTGGACGTGTCTGAGGGATGCTGGCTGGAAATAGTTCTTGAATGCCGGTTTGCACGGACTATGATGGCGGATGTATGACTGTGCCCAAATGAATCGGCGACGCTGCAAGAGACAGGCTATTGGCCTGGTACCCCCTGCTGCGGAGGTGGGGTACGCAACTGGCTGGGGTCGGGCTCGACTGTGACCAGCAGGAAGTTGTACCACACATTATCTTCCGGCTCGCCTCTGGTAATGCGCTGAAAACACCAGCGCATGGGATTGATCACAGGCTGTCCGGCCTCCTCAGTGAGTTGAAGTGTGACGGCTTTAGTTTCGGGATCAATTTTCCATTCACTCGGCTTGACTGTTTTAATCACCTCACCAATATAGGCTCCCCAGAGATAGCTCCGCGCAGACGGCGTGATCGAGCGGTCCGCGTTTGGATCCTGAAGATAGCGTTCCCGCGATTTGGCCAGAATCTGTTCTACCTTCTCAACAGATTCCGGAGAGTAATCCAGGTCGACCTGAAATACGTCTTGCGCTAACCGGACTGCCCGTTCTGCCTCTTGTTTCATATGACCGGAAGCTCCCAGCCGATCGATTTTCGGCAGACTGACATAGTAATGGCTCAACTGCACGCAGCCGGCGACTCCCAGAATGATGAGCAGGATGATTACATAAATTCTGAGATTACTTTTGGGAGAACTGGTCGTTTTGGGGGCTGTTTCGTTCATGAGTTCGCTTGATCTGCAGAGAGAAGGATTCGCGCTGGGGCTTATTTTACGCTACACAGCAGGCAGGGAGAATATCGACAGGTCGAAATAGAGCAGATGTTGAAAGATCCGCTGCAGCAAACAGCAATTGACAGGCTCCCCTGCTCTTTTAAGATAGCGGGATGGCTGTATTTGCAAACATCATCTTTCTGTTGATCTTATTCATGATCGGATTCGCAATCATTGCGCTGATTTTGATGGGGACGTTATATTTTTTGCGTGTCAATCGAAAGTGGCAGTGGCTGCTGGGGGCGTTTGTGATTTACTGCAGTGCCCTGGGAATCTGGCAATACGGGTTATCACGTCCAGCCGCCGTCTTTGAACGGCAGTTTGGCTTTGCCCCACCAGCTGATGTCTGCGAGTTGCAGTCTTCTACATGGATCCTGGGGGATGCGGGACATATCCGGCTCTCGTTTAATGGGAGCCGTGAGACGGTGCAGCGGATTCTGAAACGTGGTCTCCAGCGGCAGGAGGACATGGGATTTCTGGAACGTTATAATCGCGAGTTTTCAGAATACTTCGTGCACGAACGGGAAGAGCTGATTTATAACAAGGATACCGGGCATGTGGAATTCACCTGGCAGGGCATTGATTAAATAGTGAGTTTCAATCAACGTTGTTTTTTCCTGCCGAACCAGCGACCGATGAGGGCGTAGCGATACCAGCGGAAGTATTTGGGAAGCCAGCGGAAGAGCTGGAAGCGGGATTCGCCGGCGTCGCGGTCTTTCCAGGTAGTGGGAATCTCGCCGATCTTTTCGCCGCGGACAAAGGCCTTGGCGGTCAACTCCAGGGCGATTTCGAAGCCCTGCTCGCTTTCGATCTGCAGTTCATTGACCAGGGCGGCGTCATACAGACGGAAATTATTGGTCGCGTCGTGGGTGGGGAAGCCGACCAGGTAATAGAGTGAGAGTCCCGCCAGGCGGCTGAGCGTGCGTTTGAGCAGCGGACCGCCGAGTTGCCTGCCTCCCTGCATATAACGTGAGGCGCAGACGATCCGGCATCCAGAATGATAAAGCTCGAGCATGGGTGCGACATCGTTGAGGTCGTCGGAAAGGTCGGCCATGATGACCAGGGCCGGTCCGTTGTCTGCCGCCTGGAAGCCGGCCCGGATGGCATTCGCGGGTCCCCTGCCCAGTTCGTTTTTGACCAGTGAGAGGTAGGGACGCGTGGTCGCCAGTTCGCGGGCCACCGGAACCGTGGTGTCTTCGTCAAAGTCGTAGACAACCAAGACGCGGAAAGGTTGCGGCAGCCGCTGGTCGATGGCATCGATCAGGCGGGGGAAGTTTTCGTCCTCGTTATAGACGGGGACGATGACCGAGAGAGGAGTGGCTGCCTGCTCCATCAGATGGTTCCGCGTGCAATCTGTTCTTTAATCCAGGGGATGACCTCGTCCAGCATCTGATCCAGAGTGGTGTCGGCGGTGAAGCCGAGCATGTCTTTTGCTTTCTCAACTGCGGGAGAGCGATACTGCACATCGTGTGGGAATGGCTGTTCGCTTTGATAGCGGAAAGGCTTATCGGGCCCATGAATTTTCTGCCAGATCGTCTCGGCCAGTTCGAGGACCGTCGTCGCCTGGGGGGTGGAGAGGTTGAAGTCTTCGTTGAGGGCCTGGGGATGTTCGACACAGAGCCGGATGCCCCGGGCGAGGTCTCCGCCGTAGGTGTAGTGACGGACCTGCGAGCCGTCGCCGAGAATCTGCAGCGGGTCCTGCCCTTTCATGATTTTCTGAACGAGGTCGGGGACGACATGGCTGAGAGCGAGTTCGATATCACCCGATTTGACATCTTCATCGGTGACTGCCCGGCGTTCTCCGATGCCGACGCAGTTGAAGGGGCGGGCAATTGTGTAAGGCAGACCGTATTGCTGATGTGCTCCCTGGGCATAATACTCCACGGCGAGTTTCTGAAAGCCGTAGGTCGATTCGGGAGGCGGGCAGGTGCGCTGGTCCCCTTCCTGACTGGGAAACTGCTGCGCACATTCAAAGACCATCGACGAGGAAATGACGGTGATTTTCTGCAGTTGTCCTTCACGATGGGCGGCGAGAGCCGCGTCGAAAGCGGCCGCTGTGATGCGTTCATTTTCTGCGAGCAGGTCGTAGGCGAATTTGTGGAAGTAGGAAATACCGCCGATCATCGCGGCGCCGGCGATGAAGTGATCGCAGTCCTTGAGCAGCCGACTGAGCAGGTCGATGTCTTTGGCATCGGCCTGCAGGAATTCGTAGCGGGGATGTCCCTGGTGAGCGGGACTTAATTCGCCGTACTTGGAGAAATTGTCCAGACCGACGACATCGTAGCCGGCCTCCAGCAGTTCTCCGACAACATAACTGCCTATAAACCCGGCGGCGCCGGTAATCAGAACTTTCATGGCTCCTGCCTTGTTGTGAATCCAAATACGTCAATCAGGGGTTTGGTGGTCTGTAAACTGCGATACTCGTCGTGACAGGCCCCGAGGATCAGAATGTCTGACTCCTGCTGAATGGTTTCGAGCGAAACGAAATCGGAACTGTCGATGAAGGGATCGGTACAAAGCACCCGCCGGCATTCCAGCGTCAGCACTTTTCTGAGTTTGTACGATAAAGAACTCCGAGGATCATCGCAATTCCCCTTGAAGCCCATTCCCAGAATCCCGACCGTCAAGCCGGTCAGGTCGTGATTTTTCTTGAGTCGTTCCACAATGAACCCGGGGAGTCCCTCGTTGACCGCCATCGCAGTCTGACCGAGGGTGAGCAGGTTGTGATTGAAGGATGCCAGCTGCATGGTGTCTTTGAGCAGACAGGGACCGCCGGCAAACCCGGCGCGGGCAAAGCCGTTCATGCGGGGGTACTTGTAGGTGATCGCATGATAGATGCGGTCGAAGTCGGCCTCGTAACGCTGGGCCAGCATGTAGAACTGATTCGAGATCGCGAAGTTAATGTAGCGATAGGAATTGGTAAACAGCTTACCCAGTTCGGCTTCGACGGGAGAAAGCTCGATGACTTCCTGACCGAAATCGGAGAAGAAACTGGCCGCCCGCTGTGCTGCCTGTGGGGTACAGCCGCTGACTAACTGGGGGAGTTGTGTCAGTTCCAGGAGTGCCCGACCCTGGGCAATCCGTTCGGGGCAATAGGAGACATCGATCTGCAGGTCACGTTCGGCGACGAGTCGCCCCAGTCGCTGGGTGACTCCGGGGAAGACCGTACTGCGAATGATAAGTAACTGACCGGGGCGGCAGTGCTGGAAGACATCTTCCATCACCTGATCGAAGGCTCTGAGACTGGGGTCGAGATATTCATCAACCGGGGTGCCGATGGTGACGATGATCACATCCTGTTCGGAAAGCGCCGTGAAGCTCGTGGAACAATGCAGGCGGCCGGATTCGAGAACTCGCGGTAGAAGCTGGTCCGCGTTGATTTCCTGGAACGGCATCTGGCCGGAGCGGATTGTATCGAGCTGCGCCTCGTTGAGATCGACGAGCGTTACCGTGTGTCCGCAGTCACACAAGGCCAGGCCGAAAGGGAGTCCCACATGACCGCCTCCCCCGATGATGGCCACGCGGAGAGGATGTTGCACCTGTGTCGTCTCTGTCTGTCCCTCTTGCGCGTTCAACCGGTGACTCCTGTGCTGGTGATGATGGTTGTCATTTCTGACTGGTCTGATCGAGGCTCTGTACCGGGCTGTCTTCCGGCACATAAACTTCGACAAAACAGCTGAAGGGATCATCCGGATCTCCCCAGGTTGCCACGAGACGCCCTTTGAATTCTTGACTCAACTCCCTGTCCCGCATGTCATGGCTGACAATGAGGTAATCGTAGGGAAAAGGACGTGCATCAAAGGCGAATTCGCGGTTGTCCCCGAGGAGCGTCTGACGTCCCGCGGCTGCAAAATTGAAGACATAGGCGCGATCGACCGTATAACGGGCGTCTGCAGGTAACTCCTGAATGATCCGACTGATAAATCGAGGTGCATTGTAATTCACATTCGACCAGTTCGCAATGTGAGCGCCCCAGGTGCGGATCCCCGAACCGGGAAGCATCGCCAGCACAAAACAGGCTGCACCAACCAGTACCGGAAGACGCCAGACGACGCTGCGGTTCCAGAGTGGCGTAGCGAGGCGGCTCAGCCCCCAGCCCAGGCAGAGGAACAGGAGCACGCCGGGATACGACCAGTAGCCTTTGGTCGGGTGGTGGCCCTGGCAGGCAATGAGCAGGTAAATAGAGGACCAGGTGAGCAGCAGCAGGATACGCTGACGATGGTCCCGGGAGCGCCAGGCCAGCCCGGTGCCGATGACTAATCCTGCGGCCATGAGTGAGAGCTGAATCGTGCCCGCGTGTTCGCGGAGCAACTGAAACTGCGTGGCGAAGTAAGGCCAGGGAAACAGAAGACGGGAGATCAGTCCCGGACCGGAGCGGTCGAGGACGTTGGTGAAAAACTGATAGCGGAACGGTTCGGGGTAAGCCAGTATCAGAGGGAGCCATAAGGCGAAGACCGCGAGGGCGCATCCGGTGATCACGGTGCCCCGCAACAGGCGTTGTTGCCAGGTCCCGTTGACGAGCAGTGCCCAGCAGCAGAGCTGAATGCAGTAGACCAGCGCAAAGGGATGCGTGAGCATGCCCAGTCCCAGCAGGAGGCCGACGAGACCCAGGTCGCGGTAGCGTCGTGCGCTATCATGCCAGTGATACATCATCAGGATTGCCAGCAGTCCCCAGAGGCAGCAGAGCATGTCGGGTCGGGAGATGACAGCGGGGAAATAAAGGAGCCGGGAGAGGCTGAAGAGCCCCGCGGCGATCAGTCCGGCCTGTGGGTCTTTGAATACGCGCACGGCGAGCAGGTACATCAGAATCAGGGTTCCGACCCCAGCCGCGATGGAGACGAGCCGCGTCGTGCTGTAAGTTGGAGGCAGGAAGGCGTACAGCGGTGCGGAGACATAAAAGTAAAGCGGCGGAAGTGCGAAGAGCGCTTCGTCAGCCTGATAGAAGGCGCTGCCAGTCTGGCGTTGTGGAGCATACGGGACGCGGGGGATGGCTGTCTCGAGAATCGTCCACCCGGGAATGGCGAACCATTCTTCATCCTGGCCCCCTGCCTCGCGGAGTACGAGGGGGACCCGCCAGATCAGAAAGAGGATCACAATCCCGGCGAGGGCCCAGCGACACCAGTGGCTGGTGTGAGAGGTGGTCTGATTCGATTCGGGTTCGGACAAGGTCGGCAGCAGGCTTTCGGTGACGGGACGCGCGGAAGTCGTTTCTAAGATTTTACCGACGATAAACGGTTTTCCAGTCGGGATCAAGCAGATTCCGAAGCAACGATGTGAATCGGCGTTCGCTTATTGCGGCAGGCATTCCAGAAGGCCGAGTACCGCCCAGGTGGTGCCCCAGTAGACGGCAGTTTCTTCGATGCGATCTTTCTTCTTGGCTTTGGTCCCTTTGACCGGCCAGGAGCCATCTTTTTTCTGAGTCGAGATCAGAAACTGCTCCGCCCGTCGGACTGGGTCGGCCTCTAAATCAACGCCTGCTTTACGGAGGGCGTACAGTGCCATGCCGGTGCCGAGGGCATCGCTGGGATCGCTGGTGAGCCAGCCCCAGCCACCATCATCGTGTTGCAGGCTCTGTAATTGCTGGATCATCTGGTCGCGCTGCTGGTCTTGTTTCTGGCTGGTCGCGAGCAAGAGTTTCATGACGTACCATTCGGTGCTTTTGCCCGGTGCACTCTTGTCGATAAAGGTCTGGGCCTGCTGGATGGTCTTTTGATTTTGAGGATCATCGGCGGCGGTCAGCAAACCGAGCGTGAGCCACATGGTACTTACGGCATCGGTTTCCGGTTTGGGACGCTTCTGAAAGGGAAGTTGCCCGCCTGCTTTCCAGGAGCCGTCGGGCCTCTGATCGACACGCAGCAGACCGATCAGTTTTTTGCGGGTTTCCGGATCTGAGTTGGCTGGCGTAAATGCGAACAATTGCTGGACTACGCCTTCTTTATTAGTCGTCCCCGCGATCTGGCCTTTGTCGTTCTTGGCCAGTGCCTTATCGTTGGCCCAGTCGGTCCATTCCTGCAGACGGTCGCTGACGGTGAAGCCATGCTGCTTCGCGTTCTGCAGACTCCAGAGCATGGTTCCCACGCGGTGGCAGGACGCACATTTCTTTTCCTCAATCCACCACAGGCCCTGTTTTTCAATATACGGGATGCTGCGCTCTACGGTCGACCGAACTTCGGCGGTGGTGGGCTGGGCGTCGGAGACTGCGCCGGTCAGAGCGAGGAGGAGTGAGCTGAAGAGGAACATGGTGAGCGCCTTTGGTTAGGAGACGGATCTGAGGATTAATACTTGCTTCTATTCTAACAGACCAGCATCCATTTATCAGAGTGAAATATAAAACGATTTCGATGAAATCGGGATAGAATTTCCGATTCTCAATGATGTGCCTTTGTTCCCGTTAAGAATTGATGAATCGCAATTTATGAAATCCAGAGAATCTCTTGCTGACTTAAGAAAGCACGACATAATTGCCATGAAGCATGCTAAAAAGGAGGGAGCACAAGTCGATGTTAAATTCAGGGGATATCTTGGCAGCTGAGGTCCTGGCGGTGCAGGTCTTCGGAGTTTTTTGCGCGTCTGACAAGCAGGAGATTCAGGTGCTGATCCCGGAGATCTCCTGGATCGCCTCTTTTAATTCTTGTGTGCAGTTTGCATCTCCGGGTGATCAATTACGGGTTAAGATCATTCATGTTGATGCGGCAGGCGGTCGGATTGCTGGTACGATTAAAGGAATGTACCCGGACCCCTGGGAGTCGAATCAGTTTGAAGTGGGAACAATTTTTTCGTCAAAAGTGATGCGTCATGTCGATCAGGCAGATCGATGCGATGGACAGTCTGGCTATCTGGTTGAACTGATACCAGGGTCTTATGCGATGTTATGTGAGCAGAACATTTCACTCACACCAGGTGAGCACTGTTCCGTCATCGTGAACGCAGTCAATCGGCGGCAACATGCAGTGCGTATCTCTCTGGTATCTCCGAACCAAAAAGCCTGTTAAGAAACGGTGAAGCATCCCGAGCGCGACTGGAACCCCGGATGCGTGACGATTAAGCTTTTGTTTCTCTTGTCAGTCAGGTTCTTCAAAGGTTTGTGTCAATGGGTTTCAGTCGATTGTTTTTCGTTGTGCTGCTGGTTATCAGTTGTAGCTTCACGTCATTGAATGCGGAGGAGAAGACGCAGACGCCCCTGTTTCAGGCGCATGCCCATAATGATTATGAACATGCCCGACCATTGCACGATGCGCTGGAGCATGGGTTCTGGTCTGTGGAGGCGGACATTTACCTGGTGGATGGTGAACTGCTGGTGGCCCACGATCGGCCTGATGTAACGCCGGAACGGACGCTGCGGAAACTTTACCTGGATCCGCTGCAGGCATATTTTCAGAAACGCACTTTTTCCAGTCAGGAGAAAACGCCCCCCTTCACTCTGCTGGTGGATATTAAAACGGATGGTGCGGCGGTTTACCCCATATTACGGCAGCAACTGGAAGACTATGCCGCGCTGTTGTGCAGGGTTGAGGATGGGAAATCGATTCCCGGGGCGGTGCAAATTGTGATTTCGGGAGACCGGCCGAAGAGACTGATCGCCGACGCCAACCCGCGGTATATGGGGATTGACGGGCGGCTGAGTGATCTGGGCTCGAAGCAGCCGGCGGAACTGATGCCGCTGATCAGCGATCGCTGGACGTCGCATTTCAAATATCGCGGCAAAGGAAGCATGTCTGAGGTGGAACGCACCAAACTGCGGACGATAGTGAAGCAGGCGCATGCCGCGGGGCGGCGGGTGCGGTTCTGGGCAACGCCGGAGTCAGAAGCCGTCTGGCGGGAACTGGTGGCCGCGGATGTGGATCACATTAACACGGATCAGCTCGAACGGCTGAGTGCGTTTCTTAAGAGGCAGACCGATTAGCTGGTTGCTGGTAAATTTACTCTCCCAGGGATGACTATTTCTGATCAGCGGCTTTCTCTGGATGCTCCCAATCCGCAGGCTGTGTTTCCCGTAACCATTGGATCATGCTGATGTCTTCTTTGCCGGGACGCAGGAAACCAATGTTCCCGATTTTCTCAACATACTGATTTGCTGTTGCGCCCTCGAGCGTCTGTCGAAGATATTTATCTATGAAGCCGCGTTCATTTTTATTTCGCATTTCTGCTGCGGCAGGAGTCGCGATCTCAATGAATACCAGTGCGTTGCTGAGGTAATAAACCCTGATGCATCTGCCAGAACCCATGCTGGCGTCTGGGGGGCCGAGCACCGAATGGAGCGGTTTCCCGATGGCACCCCCACCCAGCGTGTGTAGTTTTCGCATCCGTTGTTGTATTAGAGCGTCACTCAATTCTGGAGGCTTGAGTTTCTGCCAATGATCAAAGGCGCGATACAGGACTTCTTGGGTACCATCGTTGTGAACGTGTACTACCTGGGCTGCTTTATCTTTGTAATGACCGCTTCGGCCAATCAAATATAAAACAGGTTCAACGACGAGATAGCCATCGTCAACCTGATAGCATTTCCCCTCGAATCCTGCCGAATCGAAGGCGGGGCCTGCAAATTGAGGCAGGACAGTAAAGGATCTGGTTGTCAGATATTTTTTACGCTCGGCGAGGTGTTCCGGTGCTAACTTACCGCCCCAGGTATAAAAACAGTTATTGATTTCTCCATTGGGGGCTTTCAGATCACAATTCAGAAGCGTGCTGTTCTGATAATCCAGTTTCAACTCTCCCTCCGGCAGGTGGTAAATGTCTGTGGTTTCGCTAACTGAGTCCGGTTTGCCCGCAAGCTTGTGAAGCTGAGAACGCGTGATGTCGGGAGTCAGTTTGTGGTACCACTTCCATTCGATTTCCTGGGATACTACGATGGATGAGTTCAGGAAAGTACAGACCAGGGAAAATAAGCAGAGAAATTTATTTGGCTGCATCATAGCTCTCCTGGCTGAAAATTACTGCGAAATGAAACTACGCGTCGTTTCTGTTCACTGTATGCGACGCGAAATCGTAGCAGACACAGGCAACCTGTCAACAGAAAGTGTCGATTAGACCTTACCGTGCGGCAACGAATTGTAGCTGAAAAGTGTGTTTCGGGTTTTGATGCACCGAGCGATTTGATTTACACTAGGAGAGAAGAAATGTCAGCCTCTCTGGGAACCAGTCAACCGGAGCCGGATGCTGGATCAGACCGGACAGCAGAAACTGAAGCGGCGCTTATGGGGAGACGTCACTTCCTTGGGCTCTCAATCTTCCTCTGGTTGGTCCCATTAATCGTTTCCTGGGGACTGTTTATCTTTTCATGGGGAGATTTTGAGTATCTTGGGTTCTGGGGCGTCTTGCATGCTGGCCCGTTGCTCTCAATGCTCTCTGGAAATGTATCGAATTCAGAGTTGTTAATTTGCGTGATTTTATTCGATGCCGCCTTTCTGGTTGCGATCTCGATGATCTATCGGTCACAATCATTTCGACTGGGCTTACCGCTGCTATTTACTCTGATTGGCTGGTATCTCTGGGCAGCTTATGATTTCCTCAAACATCTCCATATCGCGTAGGATGAATGCATATCATGAAGCATGAGCTGGCATGGCCAGACAGCTTAAGGCTGTGATCGATAGGATCGATTACTCAAACTCGATATCAGTAATCACGGTACCCGGGGGGAGGTCTTTAACCTGATCGTGGATCTGGCCGTGGACGCTGACGTGCACGGCGACGTCGATCGGTTCGATGTTATCGAGTTCATCTTCGCCACTGAGGACGAGGGGCGTCTGGTGGCCGTAGACCTGGCCCGGTTCCAAGGTGACGCCGGCATCGCGAAGTTCCAGCACGCGGGCGGGAAAGAACAGGTCGGTGACGAAATCGGGATCCTGAAGCAATGTTTCAAATTCGCTGCTGTCCTCGGCGACCGGGGAGATCTTGCCTTCGACCATATCGGCAAAGTAGATGGCCCCCGATTCCCCCTGCGCGAAGACGTCCCCCATGGCGGTGACCAGTACGGTCTGCATCGATTCGGGCATGGCCCAGGTCCAGTCGTCGAGCAGGACCTTGCAGTCGACCTGATCCAGATTGATTGTCAAATCATTTAATGTGAGTGCCACGGTAACCTCGTACTGGGTAATGAATGTGAATGGTGACGGGATGTCTTGATTTCTGTGGCTGAGAATTTAACAAGATTAAAGTCAGCTGACAAATGCAGACTCGCGATTCCTATAAATTATGTGTCTGTTTCAGTGTCAGGTTGAGTAGTACTACCTTGCTGCAGTGCCTGTTCTGCTGCAAGCCGACATTCGTCCGCTTTCGCCTGCAGGGAATCTGCCTGCTGCTGAAATTCGCGGGCCAGGCGTTCGAAGTGGATGCGTTTAACGATTGGGTTGGCATTCGGTTGTGCCAGGTACTCGGCCAGGTTTCCTGTCTGCGGGGGATGCATACGGTTGGCCTCAGTGAGCAACGTGGCAAAAGGTTCGGCCGCTTCGCTGGAGGAAAAGCCGATCCAGTTGTCCTGGTACACTAGCGCGTGGTGATCGACGAGATAGAACTGTGTTTCCAGGAGTTGATCGAGACAGGGATAGAGTCCGTTCAGCCAGAGGGGGTTGACGCGGAAGCCGGCCTGCTCAAGTGTGGTTTTGATCCCATCCTGGCTGTAGAGACAGGGCGCTCCGAGAGTCAATTCCTGCAGACAGAGAGTGACAAGGAAGTTTGCCAACGAGGGGTGTTCGAGGACGGGTTCATCAGGCTCTGCGATAATCCAGACGGGAGGATCGTCGCCGGTGGGCTCAGTCAATGCGCTCCAGCAGCCCTGGTTTTCCAGGGCAAACAACAGACGCCCCTGTTCGTTCCGCGTCAGTTCAAAAGGGAGCAGATAATCCTGATGCCAGAAGGGAAACGGACGCCCATCCGCTCCCGGCATATTTCCCAAAGCGCCATAGAGACGGGCCAGTGGTTGGGGAAGCGTAACCGCCTGCAGTTTCTCTTCGCTCACCCCGTACCAGGGACGAATTCCCTGCCATTCGTCTACGAATGCGATTAACGAGTCCAGCAGATGGACGGGATCCTGAGGATGGTCAAACATAATGCGACTTAATCAATGTGCAAGAAGGACGTTCCAGTAGCGAGAGCGTACCAGATGTGAAAAGACAGTCAAGCAGGATCTATCACACTGAAATTCCAGTGTCCTGGTAATGAATGATAGAGAGGAAATTCCCGCTACGGGCAGAGATTTGCAGAGGAGAGCAAAAGTTTGCAGATGGTTGTCTGGTCAAAATACCCTTGGTTTTACGATTGCCGAGAGAAAAAATGTAACATCAGCTACAAATTCATACAGGTTCTTAACGTGAGACTCGCTCTGGTATGCAGCCCGGGAAAAAGATCGCAACTATATTGATTTGACTTACTTCGGTCATGTTCAAGGAGTGAGAGTCAGATTCTGTCAGGAGACTGGTGGATAGGAAAAATACCTATGCGGGAACTCAGGGGAATTCCTGCATTTGAAAACGCGGTATGGGGTTTGCTTTTCAAGATTAACAACGCGGCCAGGAATATTCATTTTTCCTCCACTTGAAAGGAAGGTGCTCAAATGAAAGGCCTTAGTTTAAAAGTGTTGACTGTGACTGCAGCGTTGGGGCTCTGTCCTCTGCTGTTGTCAGCCCAGGTCCAAACTCCTCCCGATGCACAACCGAATTCGGGCGATCAGCTGCAGATTGATCCGGTCGTTCGTGCGGGAACCGCGCATCTGAATCTGGACGATGCAACCCGGGCCCGGTATCGCTACCATGACGGTCACTGGTGGTTTAAGACAGCTCAGAATGGCTGGCTGGTGGAACAGAATGGTCAATGGGAAGAATTTTCTCCCATGACTTACATTTCTCAGTCCTCATCTGCAACTGCTCAAACGACTCAGAACGACAACACGGGTAACGCCCAGACCACGGGGAGTGGTAATTACTACTATGGAACCCAGTACACATCGGCTGGTGCCCACAAGCCATTCAGTCACCACCATTTTGGTGGGGCACAGTTTGGTCACTGGGGAACCGGTTATCGTGGCTGGAGTGCTCACTGAGTTTAATCCTGTCCGGCTCTGACCTGATAGGCCTATAGCGCCGCGAGGCCAGAAATCAGGTCAGCTGACGGAGTTCAGGAGCTGCTGACTGCTCGAAGTGACTCGCTTAGATGAAACGTTCATCAGGATCTTCGGACGGTCATCACAATCAGGAGTGTGTTTAAGGCAGACCAGTAGCTTGTTGCTGATCTGCCTTTTTTGCTGCGCTGATACTCACAGGCGATTCAATCTGTGTCCCTGGTGATGAACTCAATGGTCAGTTCATTTTGTCTGCCATGCATTTCTGCGAAGTGGAGTGCGAGGATCCAGGATGTGTGGCTGGGGAGACAGATCGTTGCTCCGGGAGCCGCGGAGAGGATCTGATCTGTGAATGAGGGCCCCAGCTGTTTCAGATGTTGCGGATCGTGCCAGTCCATGCGACAGAGCAGGCATTGGCCCGCCTCTGGATGCAGGGGAACCCCACAGAAGCGGCAGGGAACCGTGTCCGGCGTTACCAGGGGATGGGGACCGTCTTTGTGCTGAGCCCAGATTTTGGCCCACGTTAAACGGCAGCCTGTTCTGGTGCGCAGGGTTTTGATGGTTTCAAAAAGGCTGGCCTGTTTGAGTTCTGTCCGCTCTTCTGGAGTGATGTCTGCGAATTCGGGGATATAGAGACCGCAGGCGGGGCAGAAGATTCCCCGCGCGGGTAACTGAGTTCCAAGGCCCTTGATTTCGGCGCGGGTATAAGGGACTGGTGAAGTCATGGTTGATACGATCCCTGCAGGAAATTCGATGCGAGTCGGGTTTGAAAAAATTCTGGTATTTGTTTTTTCGAACGAAGGAACGACACCCGAGCACTCTTACTGGTTCGTTGTTCAGAGTTCGGACAAGATCAACGGGTGGCTGGTCTTACAACGGGCAACAGTCTGGCGGATTTCAGACCGGCATGACCGCTCATCGTTCGCCGCCCAATTCTGCTGATCTGTCTGTGAGTGGCAAAAGCGCGACATTCTGTCGCTTTTGGGGTGATTTCAGGTCTTTTTCTCAAGTTGGTATGCCGGTTGCGATTGTCGAAAAGCGTGGCCAGGAAATACCACTAATAACAATAATTGAAAGGAAGGATTTCAAATGAAAGGCCTGAGTTTAAGAGTATTGACAGCAGCGACAGCGCTGGGGATCAGTCCCCTGCTTCTGTCCGCACAGTTAGAGACAGGTGCACAACTCGACGCAGGGGCCAAAGCAGCCGGCAAGGCTGTTCAGGGAGCGGGCAGCAAAGCTGCCGCTGGTGCTGATGCCGGTGCGAAAGGCGCAGTGCAGACGCCAAACCGAGATGCCGCTCCTACGCCGCCAAACACAAAGACACCCGGTAAAGCGCTGGATCAGGCGCCTCCCAAATTAGATAGTGAAACAGATGCAAATCTGAAGGGTAAGACGAACGTTCCGACACCCGGTGAAGCTGATTTGAAAGGTAAATCAAACCTGGATGGCAAGGCGAATGTTCAGACTCCCGGTGAAGCCAACCTGCGAGGAAAAGCAAACCTGCAGAATAAGACAGATGCCGACCTGAACGACGGTGTCAACCTGCAGAACGATGCTGATGCCCGGATCCAGGGAAACATGAAAGCCGATGGTCCTATGCGTCGCCGGACCAACCGTCCTAATATGGATGCTGAAGGAAGCGTCCAGGGGCAGGTCAATGGAGACATTGATCCCATGGTTCGAGAAGGGACTGCTCATCTCGACATCGACGAAGCAACCCGTGCCCGGTATCGTTACCACAACGGTCACTGGTGGTATCAGACTGAAAATGGTCAGTGGTTGTTCGATAATAATGGAAGCTGGGAATCTTTTGATCCTATGACCTACCGGAACCCGCGTCAGCAGATGGCACCGCCACAGACATTTCAGAACGACAGTGATGGAAATGCTCAGGTTGATGTAGATTCAGGTGCTTACTACTACGACAACTCACCCGGTAATGGTTACTACTACGACAATGGTTCGTACTATAGTGGTAACTATGGAAGCCCCTATTACAACAACCGTGGACGTCGATTCTACAATGGTCGCGGTTACTACAACGGTGGCTACTATGGTGACGGATACTATAACCGTGGTTACAACAATCGTGGTTGGAACCAGGGTTGGAACAATGGTCGTTATGGAACCGGTTACCGTGGATGGTCACGAGATCAACGCCAGGGAGCCGCAATCGGTGCTGGAATTGGTGGTTCACTCGGTGGTCGAACCGGAGCTGCCATTGGTGCCGGAATCGGTGCTGAAGTTGCCGACTAGTCTTAATTCGGCAAGGAGGAATCTGATCAATTGAGTTTGATCATTCCATAAAGGAGTATGTTTAAGGCAGATCAGCCCAGCCCTGAAGCTGATCTGCCTTTTTTCGTGCGCGGTGAAAAAGTGGATGTGCAGGATCTTGTTGATTTGTGATGAGGAGAACGGTTCAAAATGTGTTGTCTGGAGCTTGTTTCTGGTATGATAGAGAGACTGCAATGCTGCTCGCTGTCTGTGATCTAAGTGGTCTGAAACGAGCGCTGACATTCAGCAGGATCTGAAATGAACAGGAGTATTTTCCATGCAAGGCCTCCGTTTCAAAAAGTCGATTGCGGTACTGGCGTGGGGCATCGGTCCCCTGCTCTGCTCAACACCGGCAGTGAATGCGGCGAGTGAGGTGGATCGCGATGCCGGTCCGATCGCTGCCGAGAAGCCGGTCACGGAATCTGCGACTGATGCTCCCGAGCAATCGGATGCGAAGGGAAAACAGCCAAAGCTGTCACCGATCAAAATCGATCCGGTAGTTCGCGAAGGAACAGCGCATCTGGATATCGATGAAACGACACGTTCCCGCTACAGCTACTATAACGGACACTGGTGGTTTTATCTGGGAGACGGCAACTGGATGATCTCCAGGAACGGAAAATGGGAGGATGTGGATACTTCCCGGTATCATCAATCGCAGCAGAAGATGGGATCGTCGGGAGCCGCCGTCCAGGGTGGTGCTAAACCTAAGTTACAGTCTGGCACTACAAGGTACTACGACGATTCTCCCGCCTATGGCAACTACTACGGGAATGGTACCTACTACGACGGGAGCTACACCCGCCCCTTCTATAACAATAACGGCCGGGGAGATTATGGGCGCGGTTATTATGGCAATGGCTTTTACGGACGCGGCTACTACGGTCGTGGCTATTACGGAAACGGTTACTACGGACGTGGTTTGAACAACGGTTCCAGCAACGGGCGCTGGGGGACTGGAGCGGGTGGATATTCGGGAGGCCGGGGATTCGGTTCCTCCGGTGGTGCCGCAATTGGTTTTGGGCCGTGACTGATAGATTCGATCTTTATCCCTCAGGATTTGTCGAGCGGAAATGCTCTGTTTGCAGCGGAAATAGTGAAAAGCTTGCGTTTTGGTCCAGAGTTGGTATTGTGAATAAAAGATTCCCTGTTTAACCAGGTTTGCCTATTTGCTCTGGAGATAAAAGGACGAAATTCAAATGAAAAGCCTTTGTTTGAAAGTAATGACCGTAACGGTGGCGTTGGGAGTCAGTCCTCTGCTCCTGTCCGCACAGAAAGTGACTGCAGATTCTGAGGTAAAACTCGACCCGATTGTGGCAGAGGGAACGGCCCATCTGAATCTGGATGACGCGACCCGGGCTCGTTATCAATACATGAACGGCCACTGGATGTATCAGACTGAAGAGGGCAAATGGCTGGTCCATAAGGACGGAGCCTGGAAAGTGGCTGATCCGACCTTCTATACAGTCCCGCCGTTGCCACGGCCGGGTGGAAATCCGCTGGGACCCTATTTTGATCAATTCATCCCCGAGTACGCCCGCTGGGGAGCCATCCGTCCCATCGGAAAAGCGTATTATGATCAGTTTATCCCCGCCAATGGCAGCTGGGGATATGACGGTCCGATCGGTACCGCTTACTACGATCAGTTTATTCCTGCCAACAGCGACTGGGGATACAATGGACCGATTGGCACCGGCTATTACGACCAATACATTCCCGAATACGCTTATTGATCCCAGCGATATAAAGACTGTTTCAGGCAGATTAACCACTGTAGTGTGTTGATCTACCTTTTCTGTTGCGCGGTGCGAGATTCTGTTGACAGCTTTGCTTTGCGATTTATGATCGAAGCGGGTTGAGCGGCTGCCTCGCGCTGTTCTGTCCTGTTAAGATTTAGTGAAATCAGGCGTACTGCCTGTTGCTATCCGTTGCGATTCTGTGTTCATCGTTCAGAGTAATATCAGCGACTTAGTCGTTGTTTATGAATCAGAGATCTCAACGGTTTTTCACGAGGTTGTCATTTGTCGGCAGAACAAGGTGACTCCGATTACCTTTCCGGTCATCAGGAGTATCAACAGGTCTTTGAGGAACTGGTTGTCGTTCGAGATAGACTGGTGGCAGAGGTCGTCTGCTCACAGCCTCTGCTGGATCAGATTCACGTGCAACATCGCGAAAGTGCGCGGAACCTGTTGTACTATCTGGCACTCAGACGTCGCGACCTGAGACCTTTGCAGATACGACTGGCGGCGCTGGGACTCTCTTCCCTGGGACGGGCGGAATCGCATGTCATGGCGACCATCGATGCCGTTCTGGAAATGCTGCAGAGACTGCTTGATAAGACCACAGATGTTACAGACTCCGGCGAATCATCAATCGATTTCAACACGGGGGAACGATTGCTGGCGGCGCATGCCGAATCGCTGTTAGGGCCTGCTGCCCCGGGACGCGGCGTGCGGATTATGGTGACGATGCCCAGTGAGGCCGCCGATGATTACGAGTTGATCTATCACCTGTTGCAACAGGACATGGAGTGCATGCGGATTAACTGCGCGCACGATGATGTGGAAGCCTGGTCGCGGATGATCGCACATCTCCGCCGGGCCGAGCATGCATTGGGAAAGCGGTGTCGAGTTGTGATGGACCTGGGCGGTCCTAAACTGCGGACCGGTCCGCTAGAGCCGGGTGCTGCTGTGGTCAAGGTGCGTCCCCGCCGTGATGAGTATGGCCGGGTGATCGCTCCCGCACGCATCTGGCTTTACCCGGCTGAGCAACCAGCGGCCTCCCCTGCCCCCGCGGATGCCTGTCTGCCGGTCGAGGCGGCCTGGCTGAAGCGTCTGGAAGTGGGCGATAAAATCAGGCTGATCGACGCCCGCCACTCGCGACGGAGTTTGCGAGTGGTCGATTGTCTGGATCAGGGTTGCTGGCTCGAAGCGAACAAGACAACCTACCTGGTGCCGGGAACGACATTACGCTTACGGAGTCATAAAGGTAAAAAACTGAGAGCGACAGAAATCGTCGCGGTATCGCCCCGCGAAAACTGTCTGCTGCTGCATCCGGGAGATCAGTTGATCGTCACCCGGGATCAGACGCCGGGACGACCCGAGGTGCGGGACAGTGCCGGACAGGTACTGACGCCGGCCCGGATTGGTTGTTCTATTCCCAGTGTCTTTAATGATGTGCAGTCAGGCGAGTCGATCTGGTTTGATGATGGTAAAATTGGCGGCGTGGTGGAAAAAGTTGCATCGGATCAGGTGCAGGTGCGGATCACACAGACCCGTCTACAGGGGGCGAAGCTCAGGGCCGACAAAGGGATCAATCTGCCTGAGAGTCAACTCCGTCTCCCCGCACTGACGCAGCAGGATCTGGAAGACTTGTCGTTCGTCGCGCAGCATGCGGATGTGGTGGAACTCTCGTTTGCTAATCGGGCGAGTGATATCGAACAGTTGCAGTCAGAACTGCAGCGGCTGGACGGACGGCAGCCGGCGATCGTCTTGAAAATTGAAACCCGGCTTGGTTTTGAAAATCTGCCGGATATGCTACTCACGGCGATGCGTTCCCCCTGTTGTGGAGTTATGATTGCCCGCGGCGATCTGGCAGTCGAGTGCGGTTTCGAACGGATGGCGGAAGTGCAGGAAGAGATTCTCTGGATTTGTGAAGCTGCCCACGTTCCGGTGATCTGGGCGACGCAGGTGCTGGAGACGCTGGCCAAAGAAGGCATGCCCTCTCGCGCGGAAATCACCGATGCCGCGATGGGGCACCGGGCGGAATGCGTGATGCTCAACAAGGGCCCCCACGTATTACATGCGGTCAAGACGCTGGATGATATTTTAAGACGGATGCAGGCGCATCAGACCAAAAAACGTTCGATGCTCCGCGAACTTCGATTAGCGACTCACTCTTCAGGAAAACAGGACCAGGATGGACATCAGAGCAACGACGTCAACGGATCTTGAGACGGTCAAAGCGGTTCACCGCGAGGCATTTGGACCTGAAGAAGGCCCCGTCATTGTCGCGCTGCTGGATGAACTGTTCCCCGATCCGACAGCAGCGCCGTTGCTCTCTCTCCTGGCTGAAAATGCAGGAAATGTGCTGGGGCATGTGCTGTTCACGAACGTGGTTGTTCACGGGGCTGAGTCTGTCACCGCGCGGATTCTGGCACCCCTGGCGGTGCTTCCCTCTGCCCGGAAACAGGGTGTGGGGCGACAGCTGATCGAAGCCGGACTTTCCCAGTTGCGCGATGCGGGAGTCGAACTGGTGTTTGTGCTGGGGGATCCCGCTTTTTATTCGCGGTTTGGTTTTGAACCGGCGGGCGTGCGAGGTTTGCAGGCACCGCATCCTCTGCCGGCGGAATACGCGGAAGCGTGGATGGTACAGGAACTCTGTTCTGGCGTGCTGGGACGCGTTACAGGTGAGGTGGAATCTTCGCAGGTACTCAACCGGCGAGAATACTGGATCGGTTAGCGTCTGTGTTACTCGTCCGTGCTCGAGCCGTTTGTTGACAGTCACCTTGAGTCTGGTACGATTTGAGAAGACTGTTCTCCCAGGAACAAGGCTCGTTGACGCTTCATTATCAAAGGACTGCCCCATCATGATCAGCACTGCCGAAATCAGTTTCTATCCCCTGCAGGAAGAATACAAACCGCTTATCAAAGAATTCATCGCAAAGCTGCAGAGCTATTCCGGTCTCCGCGTGACCCCGGGCTCTACGTCAACGTATGCTGTCGGCGACTACGACCGGCTGATGGAATGCATGACCGAGATCATGGCCTGGAGCCACGAAGAACAGGGCAAAGGCGTGTTCGTGGTGAAGTTTCTGCCCGGATATGAGGCGAAGTGATTTAGATGACAGACCGTATTGATCCTGAAACTCAAGAGATGATCCTTCAGTTTGTGCAGAAGCGGATTGACTTAATTCGTGCGGGGGACCGGGCTGGCCTGGATCAGACCTATGTTGAGTTAGACCTTAAGCGGCGGAATCCATACAACAGCCACGATTACGACTGGTATCTGAATCTGATTGAAGAAGGATTTGGGGAAAAAACACAACGGATTGATATCCAGCCTTGCAAGCATCCTGATTCCCTGCCTTTCTCGGGCCTGGTTACAGTTCCGTGGGCGCCGGATTACAAAGTCTTTATCTATACTGTCACCGATCGCCGCACCCTCTGGATGATCAGAATGTTCGATGATGGCCCGAAAGTTGTGCTCCCTGCATTCGGAGGTAAAACTGCTGATCAGGTTGCAACGGGAGTCTGGCAGTTACCGTTACCAGGAGAACAGATTGAGGATGCTACGACCATTCTGGAATTTCACCCTGAGAAATTTACCGCTGATGTCGTTGAGTCTTTGAGATTAAGCTTACCAGTGTGGCAACGTCTCCTTCAATTCGAGAAAATCAGGGCGCTCGTTCTGGATTGCTTTCCCTGGTATGGTCAATGCTGGATCGCGTTTCTGACCAATCATGAAGATTTTCCTGAAGAAGAGACTGGTAAATGGGATATTGGCGATTGGCGCTGGGGAGAGGCAACTGAAATTAGTCTCAATCTACTTGAACTTCTGAGAAAGTATTATGAAGGAAAAACTGTAACGGACACTGATTTGACACTTCAAGAGCGCGCAGATGTGATCTATCGTTGCCTGGCGAAGGCCCTGCAGCATCCGCAGATTACTGAAATCATCCAGAGGTTTGATCTGGCAGATGATTTTGAAATCGCCGTATTTGATCCGGATCATTTTGATCGTGGGAATTTCTGTGGGCAGCAATAACTTATAGGTTTCTACCCCTGCCATCTGAATCAAAAACAACATCGACTGTGAAAGGTGGAATGAGGAGTATGAACCAACTGATAGTCAGTGTTGATCCCTCCAGAAAGGAGAATCCAGATCTGGATATTCGTTATGACCTGTTCGATTTCCTGGATGAGTTGTTTCCTGATATGCTGAAAGACGGAGGCTACGATTATGCAGGAACACAACCGCTGTTACTGATCTTCATTGAGATCCGACGTGAGTCGCCCCGTCCGCAACTGGATTCATTGCTGGAAGCGATTAAGTCATATCAGCGATATGGGACTGATTTTAAAAACGCCATCAAGATTTTCATCGATTCTGTGGACAATAATCCGGTTTACTCCTATTCAGATTAATGCCAGACGCGTATTCAAAGATTTATTGGAGACATTCCCCGTTCTCGTTGTGATGTCGGTAGAGGAATGATATGGAGAATGACAGGCAAACAAGGGCCTTGTCCTGGTGGTTACTACTGCCGTTCCGGTTTGTGGCCGAGGTGACTGTTGGACTCTATGATTTTATTCTTAGTCGGTATCTCGTCGCGGCTGTTCTGATCGGAATTATCTGGGTGCCACTCCACCTTATCTGGGGGATCTCGACAGGATATTATAAATGGCCCACTCTGATCATTGGGTTGATATTGACGGGTTTGTGGGAGGGATGTTCGATCTTCACGATCCGACATCGAGTGCCACGCTGGATGTTACTCAGGGAAGATTGAAGCGGCCCGCTGACTGATCTATGATGACAGTTTCTATTCAGTCAATGTTCGGTTAAAGGGTCCCCTGCTCCATGGAAGCTGTTCCGGATGTCGTGCGGCATCTGATTCATTATGCTTGTCACCTGCTGGTTCCCTTTCTGATTGCGCGCCTGTTCTGGAAGGAACACTGGGTGCAGGCGGGGTTGATTATGCTGGCGACGATGCTGATTGACGTGGATCATCTGCTGGCCGATCCGATTTTTGATCCGCATCGCTGCAGCCTGGGGTTTCATCCATTGCATACCTGGTGGGCGGCGGCCGTGTATGCGGCATTACTCTGTATTCCCTCCTGGCGCTGGCGGGCGGTGGCGGTGGGCTGTCTGTGGCATCTGGCGACGGATGGGATTGATTGTCTGCTGGGCGGGCACTGTCTGTTTTGTTGAGCGGGTAGGGTTCCAGATTCGCATTATGGAAGACTGATCATGTATGAGCAGATTGCGCGTGAGAGTTCTTCGACGGAAGTGGCTCTTGAGAAGCTGCATCGTGCCGGTGCGGGGCCGATTGAGGCGATTAAGGCCCTACGCGCCGGCCGGGGCCTTACGCTGGCGGAAGCCAAGCAGCGACTGCATCAGTCCCCTGCCTGGAGCACAGAGGTCCGGAATGCTGAGTTATTGCATGAGGCTTTATGGGAGGCACTGGATGAAGAGGACCTCCAGGAGACAGAGGGAGATGAGGATTAACTCCGGTTCGATTTCTCAAGAACGTTAAGCATGGTGTTGCTTCGTCTGGCATCCGGCGGTAAACCATAAAGATTGTTTACTCCTGCTGAAAACTGATCCTGCAAAACTGGTCTGCCATCATGATATTATCCTGCCTGCGTCAATGGACTTTTCTGGCGATCCTGAGTCTGGTCGCCTTTTCCGGAACGAATACTGCTGTGGCGCAGCCTGAAACCGTGGAAGCGGATGTCTGCATTTACGGGGCGACTCCTTCGGGAATCCTGGCGGCGGTGGCGGTGCAGCGTGCGGGGCGGGCGGCGGTGATTGTGGAGCCCAGCCGCTGGGTGGGGGGCATTCTGGGGTCGGGGCTTAAGCCGATGCAGGACTGTCCCAACTATGCAGCAACCGGGGGGATGACCCGGGGGTTGTTGAAAAGCCTGGGGCAGCCGAACTGGACCGAAGATCGAACTGAGAACCGCCGGGTGCTGGCGGAGATCAGCCCGAAAACGATTCGCGAAGACTTTCAGAAACTGCTCGCGGCGCACAAGATCAGGGTGATCTTCGATCATCGCATTGCCGGTTGTAAACCACAGGATGGAGACAAAACCGCGATTCAGGCGGCTCTGTTCGATCGGGCTCCCTTTAACGAACTGGGGACGCCGGTCGTGGAACCCGCAGCCCGCGAAGCGTTGCGTGTCGCGGCGAGGATCTTTATTGATGCCAGTTACGAAGGGGATCTGCTGGCGAAAGCGGGCGTGTCCTATCGCGTCGGGCGGGAATCATCGGAGGAGTTTGGCGAGGAATTCGCCGGTGTGCAGCCCCCGGTGGGGTTGACTCCCGTGGATCCGTTTCAGACGCCCGGCGATCCGGAGAGTGGCCTGTTACGCGGTGTGGAAAAAGATCATGGGAAGCCGCTGGGGTCGGCGGACGATTACACGCAGGCTTACAATTTTAGGTATTACACCACCAGCGATCCCGCACACCGGGCTCCGTTTGGTGTGCCTAAGGATTACCGGGCGGAAGACTTCGAACTGGTGGGCCGGTATGTGGAATATCTGAAGCAGCTGCATCCCCGCGAGAAGGACCTGCGGCAGCGGCTGATCGGGATCTTTCCGGGCTGGAAGAACTCGGGCGAGTGGAACTACCAGCGGAGTTCGCTGATTTCGATGTCGCCGGTGGGTATCAGCCGGTTTTATGCCGACGGTGATGTCGCCGCGCACGTGAAGATCTGGCAGGCACACCGGGACTATTTGAGCGGGCTACATCATTTCATGAGTACCGATGAACGCGTGCCTGAGTTTTATCGTCAGGAAGTGGCTGAACTCGGGTTGGATAGACGCCCTCATCCCGAGACAGCCGGCTGGCCGCATCAGTTGTATGTGCGTGTGTCGCGACGCCTGGCGGGGCGATATACGGTGACGGCGCACGATGTGTATAACAAGACAGAGATCGAGGACCCAATCTGCCTGGCGCAGTACGGGATCGACGTGTACCCGGTCCGGCGGATCTGGTTACAGCAGAAGGGACAGACCCTGGTCGGCCTGGAGGGCAAGATGTTTGTCGGCGGTTCCAAGGGACCGACGAATCAGCCCTACCCGATTGCCTATCGGGCGATCACACCTCAGCAGGACGAATGCACAAATCTGCTGGTGCCAGTCTGTTTTTCAGCGACGCATCTGGGATACGCCTCGGCACGAATGGAGCCGGTGTTTATGATCTGCGGTGAGTCGGCGGGGATCGCGGCCTGCCAGGCACTGGCGGAAAACTGTGCCGTGCAGGAGATCGATGCGAAAGCCTATCGACGGGCCCTGGAGCGGGCCGGGCAGAAACTGGTGTGGGATCCCGCGACGGATCAACCCGATTCAGGGATGGGAAAATCAGGGGGCCGCTATACGATGCAGGGGCTGCTCCGGGAGTGCGATGCGGATGACAACGGGACGGTCTCCCAGGCGGAATGGAATGAGAAGAAAGCTCCCTATGAATGGCTGTTCGTGTTCATTGATGCGAACAGCGACGGACAGATCGTCGCCGGCGAATATGAGGCGTTTCAGAGGTATAAAGCGCAGCACACGGACTGGCAGAAACGGATTAAAACCGCAGGCCTGAAGTGATTTCACTAGAGTCCTGCGGCGCGTGTTCCGTCTAGTTATGATCTGCTTTCAACAAAGCATCGATGTCGGTGAGTTTCACGCGGAAGACTTCGGTCTGCAGTTTGTTGCGTGAGAAGGCGATGTAGAGGGAATCGTCGTGCTCGATGACGTGCGGGTATTGTAGACTGGCGATGCCGGCACTGAATTTCTTGTTTAGCGAGGCAAGCTCAGCGGGGAGTTCGGCTGGAGAGGGGATTTCCAGCTTCGCCAGGCGGGTGAAGGTTTTGTTATCGGGGCTGACTGCGAGGTGCAGTTCGCGGCGGTTGACCTGGGGATTTGCATTGAGAACGAGTACACGGTAGCCGTGGCTGGTGGCCAGCGAAAACAGTTTGCTTTTGGCGTTGGGGAAGTTAGAGAGGACCGGGGTATCCCAGGTGCGACCTTCATCTTGAGAGGTCGAGAAGAAGAGCCGTTGCGATTTGCCGTTATCGCGGAAGAGTGCATACAGGCTGTTGTCGGGCAGGACCCAGAAGATCGGTTCGTCGGGACGGAAGCCGGAGACCTGTTTGACGCCCACGACGGGAAAGGACTGCCAGTCGTCGAGCGCTTTGACACCGCCGATCAGTACGCTGACATTGAACCGCGAATCGCGGCGGGTGAGAATCCAGTTGTCGGAGGGGAGTTTCTGCGGGGGGAAGTTGTTGATGGCATTGTCGTAGAGCTTGCCTTCATAGACCCACTTATCCTGCTGTGGCTCCCAGCGGTAGGCGACCAGTTCCAGGTGCTTTTTATCCGGAGGGCCGAACGCGCCGTGTCCCTGGTATTTCGCTGCCAATATCAGTAGTTGACCATCGCGGAGCCAGAGTCCGCGGGCGATGAAGGCGTGGGGCTTTTCGGGAGTGCCGGTGACTGATTTTGCTGGGCTCCAGTGGAGTCCATCGACGCTGGTGGCGTACTTGATTTCCTGGGTCGGTTCGTCTTCGATGCGGGGACCGTCGCTCCAGATGCACCAGAATTTGCCATCATGATAGATCAGGTAGTTGTGCAGGTTCAGTCGCAGGTCGCGGAGGTCGATCTTGTCTGATTTCCGCGGGTAAGGACCGAGGGCCGCCGGGTTGATGATGGCGTGTTCGCCTTTGAGGACCGGGAGACTTTGGTAATCGATGGCAGCCGGATCGGTGCCGGAACCGGGGAGGTTCAGGACGATGACCGGTGATTCTGATTTCTCTGCTGCGACGGCAGTAACGAGTGCTGCGGTGATCGAGGTTAGTAGGGTGAGCGTATAAATCAGATGTTTCATGACTGGGGTTCCCTGGTGGAAGCGTGGTTGAGTTCAGGTTGATGTTTGAGGATCTGACCTTCGCTGGCCAGTTGCTGTTGCAGTTCGTGAATCGGAATGTTGCGGGGGGCACACTGTTGCGCAATCGCCAGGTGGGCAGCGACGCCGGCGGCCTGCCCGAGGGCCATCCAGGTCGGTTCCATTCTAATCGAAGAAAAGGCGACATGCGTCGTCGAGGCAGCCACCGGGACGAGGAGTCCGTCGATGGTTTGCGGCACCATGATCCGATAGGGGATCTCGTAGGGGCGGGTAATCTGGTCCAGCATACCAAGGTAGCCTTCGAGGACGATGGTATCGCCCGGTTGTCTGGGCTGGCAGGGGAAGCTGTCTATGGGGAATTCGCCGATGGCGATGGTGTCGGCGAAGGTTTCGATTTCTGCCTGGTCGATCCCCTGCTCCGGCTGATGGGTGATGTGGCGTTCCGTGAGCGTGAATTCTCCCTGGAGGCGACGCCCCTCGCGGATGTAGAGCTGCCAGGGGAAGTGTTGGTTATCGGCAAATTCGTCCTGCGGGAGATGGTATTGTCGGGCGATCTGGCGATGTTGCGTTGGGATCTGTGTGTCGTTTTGCAGGAACCAAAGCAGGCCGAGAGTCCGATTGCGGATGCGGGTGGAGATAGCGGTGCGGGTGGCGGTGTCTCCGGTGATATAGCCGCGGTTCAGTTCCGGAAAGGGGAAGCCGAGCGGACGCGGGTTGATGTTGACGTCGGTTTTGTGATTGGGGAGCGGCGTAACGCTGAGGGCGCGGACCAGCGTGTTAAAGTGCGCCGGTTCGTAGCCCCGGCCCGGTTTGAGTTGCAGCGGACCGGCCAGGCGCCCGGTGGCCAGGTCGTCGAAGTAGCCGACGTAGGGGCGGCGATCATAGTCGGGAGGCGGCTCTGTTAAGGGGGCCGCGTTCGCGGGGTCGGTGGTCAGGCAGAGACGGTACGTGTAGGCGGGGAGTCGGTCGTCGCCTACCCCGGTGCTGCTGGCGAGAAACTGTTGTCGCTGGTAATCGAAGTAGATCTGACCGGCATGGGGTTCGTCGAATTCGTCGCGGGATTCGCGTCCCAGTCGAAAGTCGGCACCTGCAGCAGCCAGGAGATCGCCTTCATACGTGGCGTCGAGGAAGACCTGCGCGTGAACGGTGATGCGTTGTTGCTTAGGGCTGAGAATGTCGATTGTGGTCAGTCGGTTTTCTCTGGTGGTCGCGGAGTTCAGAGAGTGACTGGTGAGGACTGTGATCTGCAGTTGTGCCTGGAGCATGTCGTGGAATACGGTTTCGGCGACCGAGGGTTCGAAGTAATAGCCGTCCTGGCAGAGGGCGAGGTCCTCTGATTCGGGGGCGTAGCGATCGAGGTAGTACTGGTGGATCCGCTGTGTAAATTCCTGAAACAGGCCGCCAATCAGGTGGCGGCGTTCGACGTCGCTTTTGCCCAGACCGCTGGTGGACATACCGCCGAGATGGGCCTGGGGTTCGATCAACAGCACGCTGCGTCCGAGGCGGGCGGCAGCGATAGCCGCGGCGATGCCGCCGGGTGTGCCTCCGAGGATGGCGATGTCGGTCTGTAGAGTGCTGCTCATGTCTGTCGCTCCTGCGTCCAGACGGTCAGGCCGGTGAGATCGCGGTTGTTGGGGCTGCGGAAGAGGCTGATCAGCAGGGCCAGCGATATAAAGGCCAGGTTGACGAACAGGCCGACCCAGTAGGTGTGAATCTGGAGGGACCAGGCTGCGGGCAGCCAGCCGCCGGTGCTCAGGCCGAGATAGAGGTTGACAAGGATTGCTCCGGCCAGTCCGATGACAGCGGCGGTGTTATCAACGCGGCGGGTGAAAAAGCCGAGCATGAACAGGCCGAGCAGACAGCCGCCAAAGACGGAGGCAATGATCCAGCTGAGGTCGTTCATGCTTTCCTTTTCGACGGAACTGAAGAAGACGGCACCGCCGATCATGACGACTGAAGCCAGGACGGCGATCAGGCGGGCGCACCGCAGGTAGAAGCGGTCTTCCCTACCCGGGGCCAGCCAGGGTTTGAGCAGATCGACCGTGGTGACTGTGGCGATGGAGTTGATCGAGGAGTCGAGGCTGGACATGGCAGCCGCGAGGACTCCCGAGATGACGAGCCCGGCGAGGCCCGCGGGGACCTGGGTGAGGATGAACCAGGGGAAAACTTCGTCGGCCTGGAGGTTGGTGACTGCGGATTCCGGGAAGACGCGGTAGAAGACGAAGACGCAGGTGCCGACGAGGAAGAAGAAGGACCAGGTCAATACGGCGAGGACGGAGTAAATCGTGGTCGCCTTGCGGGCTTCGCGGAGGCTGCGGGCGGCGATGAACCGCTGGACGACGTTCTGGTCGCTGGAGTAAATCGTCAGCCAGTTGAGCAGGCCCAGCAGGGAGACAGTCCAGAAAGTGCGTTCGGTCAGGTTGAAGTCAAACGAGCCGATGCCGAACTTACCCTGGGCGGAACCGACTTCAAAGACCTGAGCGAGTCCGCCGGGCAGACGCAGGATGATGATCGTGAAACAGAGAATGCCCCCCAGCCAGAGGACGATGGTTTGAATGACGTCGGTCCAGATGACGGCTTCGATTCCTCCGGCGATGGTGTAGAAGGAGATGAAGATGCCGACGCCGATGATGACGAGGCGGATATCCCAGCCGGTGAGCAGGCTGACCGGAATCGAAACCAGGAAGAGAACTTTTCCGAGGCGAATCAGTTGCAGGAGAATGAAACTGAGGGTGCCGTATAGACGGGGGATGGTGCCGTAACGGTCGCCCAGGTATTCGAAGGCACTGGTGGTGTTTCCCCGACGAAAGAAGGGGATGAAGACGATGATGGCCAGTACCGCGACGAAGGGTAAGGTGAGGTTGGAGATCAGCTGTCGCCAGTCGAGGGCGAAGGCAGCCGCCGGGAAGGCGAGGAACGTAACCGAGCTGATGGAGGTGCCCAGCATGGAGAGGCCGATGGCCCAGCCGGGGAAATTTCGATCGCCGAGGAAGTAGTGTTCGGTGGACTGGTTGCGGCGGGAAAACCAGATTCCCATTCCTGCCATGAGCGTGAGATAGACGAGGATCGCGGCCAGATCGAGTGGCCGAAAGTGAACCGAATTGGCGAGGAGCACTGATAACATAATCGGCCATCCTACTGTTGACGGTGCCGCTGCGGAATAGGAGAATCGGTTATTTATATGTCAAAAACGATCATGGGGCGTGGCTGTGGCGGGAAGTCCTTTTCAGTATGTTGCGAGCAGCCGGGTGCGCTTTCACCAGGAACTGCATCTGCGGCCCCGACGGATCTCGCATTACCGGTTTCTGTATGTGGAAGCGGGCAGCGGTGCGTATCGGATCGCTGAGGAATCGTTTGAGGTCACTGCGGGTTGGCTGGGCCTCCTGGCACCCGGAGTGCGGGAGAACCGGTATTTCGGGCGGGAGCCGGTGTCGTATCTGTTCGTCGAATTTCAGGCGGCAACGCGGCTGACCGAACAGCGCGCGGTCCCCTTCCCGGGTCAGGATCCGCAGCGATCGGCGCTGATCGGTTTGTTGAAAACGATCCAGGCGGAACAGGCGGATGCGGGGGGCTGTCTCTTGGCGGCGTCGGTGCGGCTGATGTTTCCGGAGGGCGATCAAGGCACACAGCGACGGCTGGATGATCGACTGCGGAAGGTGGTGCGGCTGATTGAGGCGGCTCCGGATCAGAATCATCGGATCAGCGCGCTGGCGGAGACTGCGGGGCTCTCGGAGCCGCATCTCAGGCGGTTATTTCGTGAGCAGGTGGGCGAGAGTCCCAAGCAGTTTCTGAGACGGACCCGCATGGAATTCGCACGGCGGCTGATGCAGCAGGAGGGGCTGCGGGTGGGAGAAGTCGCGCACCTGTTGGGCTTTGCGAGTGTCTTTCAGTTCTCGGCCCAGTATCGGCAGGTGCTGGGGCATCCGCCTTCGGCGGATCGGGGGACGGGATGATGCGTCAGCAGGAGAATCTGTTTCGCTTCCTGACGTCGATATTCCGGGTGTGTATGATGTATGTGGTAAGATGATCTGATGGTGGCAGGAGTGTCGTTACTGCAATGTATTCAAAGAGAACTGGTGGAGAGGTGATGGACGTCTTTAAGCGAATCAATGAGATTGTTGAGAAAACGAATATTGATGATTTCAGAATAGATTCTTATACAGGGGCTGATCTTCTGATTACCGGAAGTTTTGATTTCGCGTATTATCACGAGGTCGAAGTCGAGTTTCACGAGGTTATGTATCTTTCCTTGCCAGTTCTGTTTTCGAACCCACTCTTTCGGCTGGCCTCCGATGACGAAATCGAAGTGGTTCGAAAATTCATTGCCGTCAGTGACAGGCATACGGTTTTTTGTATTGAAGCTGAAAGTGATGCCAGTTTTGAGAAAATTCCTTTTTATGTGGTTGCTGAAAGTGTCAGGCTGCGAGAAGGGATCGTTTATTATTATGAACGGGAACATTTAGAAGAGAATGAGCGGATTGCGGACTGGGTGAAACGAAAATCCTGAAGGTGGCCTGCTGCTCTTTTTTTCAGCCGGATGGGCGTTGTCTGGTATTCACTGTCGGGCAAGCCGACAGGTGGCACCCCGTGAGAGAGGAATCGTCAGAACAAACATGATTAAGAACATCAGAGAATGTATCCTTGTATTGTTTTTTATCCTGCTCTTACCGATTCTTGTGCCTTATTCGCTGTTAATGGACCGGGTTGAGAAGCGCAGACGCAGACAGCTGGCGAGTCGGTTTGTCTGTGAGCAATGCGGTAAAGTGCTCGGGGTCGAGGCGCTTCAACTGGCGGATGAACGCTGGGATGAGATCGTGAAAGAAATTATCGCAAAGAGTGAACCAGGAACCAGGCTGAGGCTGGTTCGCACGGTCGATGCGATCTGTCCGCACTGTGGTTGCCAGTATCTGTATCGCAAAGCGGAACGGACCTTCGTGGTACGTGAGGTGTCTCCTGAGTGGGAACGGCTGGAATCGAAACTGGATTCAGAATAATGAGATTGAGTTGTTCCCTGCTCTGGAGAAACTGCTTGCAGTCTGCTGGCTAGATTGCTACGTTGAGGCTGGCACTAGTCTCGATCAAAGCATGACATTCTCACAGTAAGCTTTACTGTGTGAGGGGGAGACTCTGCCTGAGCCGCGATGGCGGTTCGCATTTCTTCCGCTCACAGTCTGCTGTGTATTCATGCCGTCCCTTCACAAAAATGCCTATCGAATCTACAGGAGTGTGCAATGATCGTTCACGATCTGGTGCAGGCGCAACGCACCTTGCTACGAAATGTCTGGTTCTGCTGTCTGGGGCTGACGATGTTCACGGTTGCACCGCTGGCAGTGCAGGCAGATGAGGAACCGCGGACTTCGGAAAATGATCCAGAACTGCAAGAGGACCTGAAAAAGCTGCAGGGGACATGGGAACTGTACCACGGCAATGAACTCAAAGGAGCACCCAATACTCGCAGCGTGAAGATGATCGAAGGGAACATAGAAACGATGCGGCGTTACAACCTGCAGGGGAAATTGGCTCGTGAATGGCAGGTCGAATTCATTCTGCAGAAAGACGGGGATTTGAAGATCTTTACGTTCTATCCCGTCGGCGGAAAACCGGGTCAGGGGGCTTCGTTTCTGTATCGCATCCAGGGGGATCGTTTTTTTGATGTGCCGGGGATGTTCACAGGCGAAAAATACCGCAACTATCTGCGGGAGCCGGCGTTCTGGGTCTGGAACCGAGTAAAGGATGAGGATGCGGACAGACAGCAGCAGACGAAATTGACGCCCGCGCAGCTGAATATCATCACGGTGATGCCGGGAGATCATATCTTTGTGGGGCATCGCCATCAGAACAAGTATCGAGAGATGAATCTGGATGAGCTGAAAGCGCACCTGGAAAAATATAAACCGAAGCAGGTCACGCTGGCCGTAGATCAGAAAGCGGAGATGGAATTCACGAACAAGGTGATTCAACTGTGCCAGGACCTGGGAGTGAAAGAGCTGGAGATCAGGAAGACGAGTGATGATCCGCTCTTGAAGTCGGAAGCCAAACCAGAAGCGAAGCCGGAAGCAAAGCCCGCAGAGTCAGCCACGATATTTTAGCAGGTGTTCTGTTATGGCCGGTCAACCGAATGACTGTCCGCTGTGTGCGGCTCCTGTGGAATACAAGCTGGATGCTGACGCCGAATTGCTCTGCTGTCCGGTGTGTGGTTGTCGGATCGAGGGGGCCTCGCTGCTGCTGGCGTTCTGGGAACGGGAGCGGACGGCGATCGAACTCTCGCTCTCCGGCCCTGTGACACTGGAGACCCGGTTAAGCGAACTGGAGTATGAATCACTGACGCTGGTCGAACTGGTGATGTTGCTGGAAGGCAATGTCGATGTCGTCGGTTCAGAAGTCGATTATGAGGCATTGAATCAGGCGCGGACAGTGCGTGAGTTGTTCGGCCGCCTGTCGCATGTGGTTGCAATGCGGGAAGATTGAAACGTGTTGACTTTTTTCAGATCGATGTATCTCACTCAAAAGTATCGGGAAGAATTGAAAGGGTGCGAAGAACGCGTGCTGGCGGAATGCTTTGCCGGGCTGGAGCGTGGCAGGTCCATCAATGATGGCATGACGGCGATACTGACCGTTTTTCTATACGGGAAGGTCGTTCGAGAAGAGCACGGTCGACTCTATATCGAATTTTGTTACTACCTCAAAAATAAAGGATTTGTTGAGGCACGCGGAATTGTGGACTGTGTTTCTGAAAACGGGGTTGTGACTGAAATCAGACTTGAGGAGAAATCATGAACGAGCGACTGGAGGAGAAAACGAATCCGTTGATGGAGGCGGTGACCTCTGACGCACGGTGGGAATTAGAAGACGAGCTGCTGGTGCAGGTGCTGGGCTTTACGCTGTATGGTTATGCGTTTGGTGTGGGGCGTGTCATCTTTCTGATGGATGTGGAGGACATCAATGCGAGTGTGGCGGGACAACTGGCGGCACTGGGAGTCGGTCCGAAATATGCGCAGGGTCTGGTCGAAGCGGCGTTCGAATGTTTTATGAATGAAGAGGATCAATCGGTGCATTCGCAACTGGTGAATATCGGGCACTCGCATATCGCATCCGAGGATTTGAGCGAGTGTGTGGAATCGATTTTCACGAACACCGAAACGCTGCGCGAGCATCTGGAATGAGCTGGTGGCGTAGTGCTGGCACGCGCTGAGGCGCAAGATTGATGTGCACACATCTGAGAATCGTGGCGTCAGATAACGACTGCGGGAATTCCTGAGATTAATTACGTTTCTCTCTGAAAACGTTTTTGAACTGGTGATCAGTATGGTATAAGTGTGAGTGTTCTGTGCTGGCTCCAGTACAGGCGCGGCAGAAGCACAATAGCGCGCGACGTGGTCTTCTGCATTCTACGTTAGCACGAATGAATACATCACTTCAGGGGAAATGAGCTATGAGTAACGCAGAAGCGGCGTCGCAGGATGAAATGATCCAGGCTGTCTATCACTTCGCTGCAGAGAAGATGCGGGACGGCGCGTCGAATCAGGAGATCCAGAAGGCACTGATGGAACAAGGCGTCGATGAAGAATCAGCGGGCATCATCGTGACGCAGTTGAATGAACTGCGGGATCAACAGGCGAAAGAAGCCGGTCAGAAAAACATGATGTTTGGCGCCCTGTGGTGCATCGGCGGGATCGTGGTTACCGCACTGACGTATTCCGCTGCTTCCGAAGGGGGCTCTTACGTAGTTGCCTGGGGCGCGATTATTTTTGGTGCCGTTCAGTTCTTCCGGGGGATGTTTCAGACCGGGATGTGAGACTTGGAGACTTGTTGATGCGACGGGGAATTGTACTTATTCAAGTGTGTGTGCTGTTGCTGCTGGCGCCGACTCCCCTGCCCGCCTGTTTCTGGGATTACGATACCCTGCAGATGGAGCGGCAACGGTTTCCTTACGCGCAGGAACTGATTGCCGGTCATTTTCTCAGACATTCCGAGGCTTATTATCAATGGCGTGTTCAAGACCGGAGTGCGAAACCATCTGCAGAACGGTCACTCGCTGATTTTGATGATCTGGCGGTGGCGTATGAAAAGCTGGGAGAACATGACAGGGCGATCGAGGTCATTCAGGAAAAAATGGCGAGCTGGCCAGATGAAGGCCGCTATGAGTCGGAAGCGAACCTGGGGACGTTCCTGATTCACGCCGGTCGGTACGAAGAGGGGCTGGAACATATTCAACGGGCGATTGAAATCAACCCGGAAGCCCATTTCGGTCGTGAGATCTATCAGAAGCTGCTGGTGAAATATGTGATTCGGCAGAGGGAACAGGGAGCGACCCTGCCATTAAAGCAAAGAGGAAACAACGGGTTTACTGCGTTTGTATTCGAACAGCAACAGATTCCGGAAGAAGACAGACAGGCGGAAATCCGCAAGGCTGTGAAAGGTGTCCTGGGCATGATGCGTTTTGGGAATTATCGTTCGCCCATCCTGCTGGAAGCGCTGGGTGATCTGCTGCTGTCGAATGGACAGCAGGATGATTCCAAGCTGCTGGCTGCACGGGCGTACTTGAAGGCCTCCTATGAAGCTCCCGAGACGAAAGCGAAAGAAGAATATCGAACGAAAGCTGCCGAGGCGCTGCAGATGCAGTTTGGAAAAAAACTGAGTGAGCTGGAAACGGAATTACAGCAGGATATTAAAACGGCAGAAGAATACTACTCCCGGATTGAAGCGGATGAACATCGCTGGTCTGAAAACGGGAAAAATCTGGATCATGAATTCAATTTGAAATATTATAAGAATCCAACGTTACCTTATGCCCCGGATCCGGAAGTCGCACAATCTGGCTTCAAAGCAAAAACGGGGCTTCCGGTTGCCCAACTGGTTCAGAGGGCTCTGCTCTATGTCATGCTGGCTGGTGCGGTGGTATTATTGATCGTTCTCAGAATTTCCCGTAATCGGCGACGCAGGCTGGTGACAGATCAGGGACCATAAGAAAGTCGAAACGATGCAACAAACATCATCCTCTCTCATCGAAGCGCCGGCGACGCCGGAGTATGTGCTGGAGGTGCTGCTGGATCAGTCGCGTCAGGAGTGGAGCAAAAGTTTAAATATTTCCGAGGAAGAAGAAATCCCGGTGACACTCGATTCTCCACTGGACACGCTATTTGAGGCCTGCCAACTCTATGACTCGGCGTTGATTAGTATATTTACTAAAAACTGGCTGGGGTTGAGCGAGTCAGACTGGACGCAGGTGGTATCGGGGCCTCAGATGCACACAGTGCGCGATTTTTGTGAACGGATCGCCGTGCGAATGACAATGCCGGTGATTTCACTGGAGACTTTTATCGGTCGAACGTGTCGACCTGCGTCTGCTTTTCTGGCGATTCGTTCGCTGTTGCAGGAGGCTGGTGTTGATGTCGCGGACGTTGCTCCCTCGACTTCGTTATCGAAACTGACACGGCAACACCTGGATCTGTTTCTGGGACCGATCGCCAAACTGGCCCCGGGGGGCTTACCTACGGTGCGGGTGAAAAGACCGGTGTGCGATACGAACTGGATTGGAACCGCGGCTATCTTATTCTATCTCCTCCTGTGCCCTCTGAGTGTTGGGTATGGGACCGCAGCTTATCTGTTGTGTATGTTTCTGTTGGCATGCCTGGTGATTGCTGCCTATGGTACTAAAGAACGTGATCCGGCCCGGGTACGATTCGGGAACCTGCGAACCTTTAGAGATCTGTCGGAACTGATTGCCCAGCGTGCTGTGTTTCGAGTGTGAATGGTGCACAAGAAAGAGTATGATCTTTGAGATGTCGAATTATATTTTTAAAAAGTCCACCGGATTCACGGATGTTCTGATCAGCTTGATTCTCCTGTCAGCGATTCTGGACGGAGTGGCGGTTGTCAAGAATTATCAGCAGTATGAACTGCTGATGTCTGCGAAGAATGGTGTGGATGTGAAGATGGATGAAGCAGGTTCCCTTCTGGTGCATCTCTTTCTGATCAATGTGACGCAACTGGGGTTCAACATTGTTCTCGGGATACTGTTTCTGATGTGGGTCTATCGAATGTGTCGTAATGCGCACTGTGTGGAAGCCGGTAAACCAACGGCTTCGCCGGTTTGGGCGGCAGGGGTTTATTTGATTCCGGTGTTGAATATGTGGAAGCCCTATCTGATTATGAAAGAGATCTACGAAGCCTTCAGACAGCGACCGAGCGACAGCAAAGTACTACCGTTCTGGTGGTCTGCGTGGGTGCTGAGCAATGTTGTCGGATGTTTTACATCATACTATATGTCGCGTGCTGAAACACTGGATGAACTGCTGGTGGCCAGTCGCTGGGGGATTGCGTTAGACGCATCGCTGGTTATTCTCAATATCGCGGCGGCCCTGATGGTTTATGTGGTGAATGAGGCGTCTGTCGAATGGCATGAAGTAACGCAATACAAAGACCTGGGAGTCTACTGGGAACTGGTCTGAGCTGGATCAGAACGGGAGTATGATATGGATGGCGATCTGCTGATATTAAAAGAACCAGTGACTGCAAAATATGTGCTGTCGGTGTTTCGGGAACAGCATCGACTCTATTTTCTGCTTGATTTTGATATGCTCCCACGAGAGGAATTGACCTTCGAATCAACGGTTGAAGAGTGGCGGGAACAGATGGACCTGCTTGACTGGCGGCCTCTGGGCCAGGCCGAGAATGAACTCTGGGAGATCAATCTGCCGGATGAAGAATGGAAGCAGGTGCTGGAGCCCGAGGATGAGAAAACTCTGGGAGGTGTGTGTGAGTTGATCGCCCGGCATGCATCTGCCCCCGTGATTCGTGAAGAGACGTTTTTCGGGAAACCATGTCGCCCTGCCTCGGCGTTTCTGACGATCCAGGCTCTGTTACAGGAAGCTGGCGCGGATGTGTCTGAGATTTCGCCTTCGACAGATTTGAGTGCGTATTCTTATCAGTATGGCCGGACCTTCCTCTATAAAATTGCCAATCTGTCGCCGGGGACTCTCCCCCGACCTGAGATTCTGAATGGGGATTCGTATCGAGGGGCCGATCTGAGTCTGCTCTGGATGACGGGGACGCTGCCTTTCGCGTTGATGTTTTCTCTGGGGATGCGCAGTCCCTGGTTCCTATTAATACCAGGGGTGTTTTTCCTGATGTATCTGCTGTTTCGCTGGGAACTTCAGCGACTGGGAGGCACGCAGTTGAAATTTGGTGAACTGAAAACTTTTCGTGATCTGGCGGAACTGATGGCAGCCAAGGCGCCGGTAGTCGTGTCGATCTGAGTGAGCTGGAGAGGATGTTATATACCAAAGTCGTTTCAAACGGGCCTGACGCCCTGCGACTCAGTTCCTGCTGATCCGGGTAACTCAAACATTTCTCTAAAACGACTCCTGGTTTTCACTGCTGCACTGCATCGGTGTCTGTTTTTCAGCTATGCGATGTCGGGAACCTGTCATACCATCTGATTCTGGCTATCTGGTCCTTGCCAGACCTGGCAATTCGGTAGTGCGGATTTCTGATAGAGAACGACAGTGATGATGATCGATAGAAATGATTTTGTGGAACTGCGGGTGGGCGTCAAGAGGGAATTGTGCTTTGAGTACTTCGGGAAATGCAGTGAGTATACTGTGAGTTATCTGCGAAATCGGTTGAATGTGCTCCGAAATGATTTGAAATTGTACGAGACAGGGAGAACCGATGCGGGTTGTTCCGGTGAAAAACTGGAAAAATCGACGGTGATTCAGGTGAAGCCGGGTCACTTAAGCGTCGTGTTCCAGTGCACGCATCGTCCGCCTCGCGCGCGAAGCACAATTGCAACACTTTACGATTCGGAGAGTGATGATCAAGTGCAATCTGAGCATGTACCGGTGAGCCAGGTTCAGTGATAAAAACGAATGACGAAACAGAACAGGCGGTTTGTGGTTGCCGAGATAATTTAATCCGGATTCGGGCCGACTGCGTTGATGCTAAAGGGAAGTCAGAAAATGAACCGGTTTCTATTCCCAATGAGACGCGGAGCTCACTTTGGCAGTGTTGTTCTGATATGATAATTACTGGATGAAAATATATGTTTGAGAAGCCGATACGATTCGGCGGGAGAGAGTTTCATGCAAAAAGAAGATGTGGCTTATATTGGTTGTCGACTGGTGGGGTTGTTCTATGCGATCAAGGCGCTGGAGACCGTGGCATCGTTCATCATGACGTTAGTGGCCTTCAGAGCGGGGGCTGAGTTTCCGGCATCGAAGGCAGCGATGTTTTATCTGCAACTGATGCCGTTCACGTTTTATACGATTGTGGCCTGTATGCTCTGGTTTGGAGCCGGGACGATTGTCAAATATCTGCTGCCGGAGATTGATGCTAAAGCTTCCTCATCCAAACCAACTGTCGAGCAGATTCAAGCGGTGCTGTTTTCCGCGGTGGGGCTGCTGGTGTTGACCTGGGGGATCACCGATTTGGGGAGCGTGCTGTATCAACTGTTTCAGTTGAAAAAAGCCAGCAACTATGCCGTGATCCCCCCGACCCTGCAGGCTCAGTGTGTGGCGGTCGCCTGCCGACTGCTGCTGGGTTTCTTACTGGTGTTTGGTTCGCGTGGTTTGAGCGGTCTGTTGACGCGGTTCCGGCAGCCTGAGCTCAGGTGAAAGTCACTGTTCGTATTACACAGAGTTTTCATGGCCGAAGTCAGCAGCTGTGATAAAAGTAATCTGATCCGAAATATCCGTTGAAGCCCAAAGTGGTATTGGTCTGTTGTTAATTCGGATTAAAATGTCCCCTAGTAAATGTTGTCGTGAGAACCCCGATTGTGAGTATGTGCGAGGTTGCGTACTGATGAGATGATTTTGATTCTCATCCAGAGAGTGTCCCAGTTTGTTTTAATCACGATCCTGTTGGGAGTGAGGTGCTTGTGCAGCGGTCATCAGAAACCTTACCTGAGGTCAGTTTGATCCTGGAACTGATCAGCAAAGGGCACTCACTTACAGATACTTTGACGACATTGATCGAATATCTGGAGTCGAAGTGCGAGGACATGGTCTGTTCGATTCTGCTGGTGGATGAAGAAAACCGACTGCGCAACGGCGCTACGCTGCATCTGCCGGAGGAATATGTCCGACTTACCGATGGGGCTCCGATTGGGCCGGAAGTGGGTTCGTGTGGTGCGGCTGCCTATCACAACAGGCAGGTTGTGGTGACGGATATTGAGACGGACCCTCTCTGGAAAGACTATAAAGACCTGGCTTTGAAACATAATCTGCGCGCCTGCTGGTCGACTCCGATTCGTTCTTCCACGGGAGCGGTGTTGGGGACATTTGCGATTTATTATCACAGTCCGGGGGAGCCGACCGATTATCACCGGCATCTAATCGAACAGGCGGTTTACCTGGCAGCGATTGCGATCGAGCATGTCCGGATTGAAGCAGACTTACAGAAAAGCGAACAGGAGTCTCATCGGCTGCGGCAGCATCTGCAGGAGGCGATCGAATCGTTGACCGAGGGTATCGTAATTTATGATTCGGATGATCGGCTGGTGATGTGTAATTCGAAGTACCTGGAGATCTATAGTGAGAGTCGGGATATCCTGGTGCCTGGACAGCGTTTCGAGGATCACATCCGGATTTCAGCCTACCGGGGACAGGTAGCTGATGCGGTCGGCCGGGAAGAGGAATGGATTAAGGAACGAATATGCCAGCACCAGAATCCTGCAGGCAGTTTTCGCCAGAAATTGTGCAATGGGCGCTGGCTAAAGATTTCCGAACAGAGGACGGCAGAAGGAGGTATTTCCGGAGTCCGCACTGACATTACCCAGCAGGTGCTGTATGAAGAGAAACTGCGGAAATCGATTCACCTGATCGAGACTATCCGCAGGCTGTTGTCACAATACATCTCTGATACGAATCCGGATAAGGTATTTGACGATCTGTTGCAGACGTTTTTAAATATCACAGAAAGTGAGTCCGGTTTTTTTGGAGAGGTCCGTCAATCAAAAGTAGGGAACTATGAACTGATTCCCCGGGCAAGCTGTTATCGCGCGTCACTGACTGCTGACTGGGATTGTGCGGAAGTCGAGAAGAATCGAACCCGGGAATTCTTTGAACAGCAGGGATTGTTTGAACGGATCATAACAGACAAAGAGTCGCTGATCGTTAACGATATTCAGAGGGCTTACGAGGGTGACACTACGGCAGCGGGTAGATCTGATGTCGGTGTGATTAAATCGTTTCTGGTGCTCCCCGTTTTCTCCCAGGGAGAACTTTCAGGGGTAGCGGGAATCGCAAATTGTCCGTCTGGTTATGACGCAGCTCTGATTGAGTTTATCAAACCACTGCTGGCTGCTGCGGGGACGCTGCTCACCGATTATCGGAATGAAGTCAGGCGACAGGAGAATGAACGGGCGCTGCAAATCTCGGAAGAGCGATTTTCCAAAATCTTTCGACTCAACCCGATTGCCAAGGGAATTCTGAGTCTGTCGACAGGCTCTGTGATCGATGTCAACGAATCATTCCTGACGACCACACGTTATCAACGCGAAGAGGTGGTTGGGAATACGATCCATGAACTGCAGTTCTTTCCGGATGCCAGTTACTGGGAAGAGATCATTCAGAGTGTGTGTGAAAACGGGCACGTCTATGAGCAGGAAATAGTAGCACTCATCAATGGTGGTGAAAAAAGGATCATGGACTGTTCCGCCTGGATTATTGAAAGTGACGATGAACCGCTGTTGCTGTTAATGATCAAGGATCTGACGGAACAGCGGCAGACCGAAGAACAAAATCGGCAGATGCAGATTCAGCTGCAACACAGCCAGAAGATTAAAGCGATCGGCCAGCTGGCAGCGGGAGTGGCGCACGAGTTTAATAATATTCTCGTCGGCATCAATTTGAATGCAGAACTGTTGTTACTGACACCTGAGGAGCAGATTCCGGAAGACTTTCGAGAACCCTTGCGGGAGATTCAAAAGTCAGGCGAACGTGCTGCGGAACTCGTTAAACAACTGCTGGCTTTCGGACGGAAGAAAGCCCCGAATACTTCCTGGTTTGATGTAAATGCACTGATCATGAATCATCGTGCCATGATCCAACGAATCCTGGGAGATTCCGTTAAACTGATCCTGGATCTGTCACCCATGGCTGGGATGGTCTGGGCGGATGAAGCCGAGATCGAGCAGGCGTTGATGAATCTGGTCGTCAATGCGCGAGACGCGATGGTCTCAGGCGGCGAGCTTATTTTAGGAACTCAGAATGTGAGTCTCACCGCAGCTCAGATGGCTGATCAGGGTGGATGTCTGCCTGGAAGTTATACGCTTCTGACTGTGGCGGATACCGGTTGTGGGATGACGTCCGAAGTTCTGGAGCGAATTTTCGAACCGTTTTTTACGACCAAACCTGCAGCGGAAGGGACCGGACTGGGGTTGTCCACCGTCCAGCGTAATCTGTCTGACAATGGCGGATTTATTTCAGTAGAAAGCCAGCCGGAAGAAGGGACTCAATTTCGAGTCTATTTACCGCAGGATCAGCGCATCAAGGCGAGAGAAACCAGGCAGACCGAAACTCCCACGAACAATAAGCAGATGGCCGGTGGTTCGGAAACAATTCTGGTCTGCGATGACGAACCGATTGTGCTGTCGACGATATCAGCACTCTTGAGCCGACTGGGGTATAAGGTGCTCCGGGCACTGGGGCCGGTGGAGGCGCTGAAAACTGTCGAAACGCATACCGAAGCGATCTCGTTGTTATGTACCGACTTTAACATGCCTCAGATCAATGGCGTGGAACTGGCACAGCGATTAATGGAGATGCGTCCCGGCTTGAAGGTGGTCTATTTATCCGGGATTGCAGAGAAGATCCCGGCTTCCGCGCTGACTGGGGGCAGTCTGGTCATTCAGAAGCCAGCGAACCTGGGAGAACTTTCGGTCGTCATCCGACAGGTTCTGGATGAGGGGGCAAAACAGAAGGTATAACCAGTCTGAGACTGTCGCAAAGATGCCGGTATGAACGCGAACCTGTGAGGCTGGCTGGCTGTCTTGTCGATGTCGTGTGTTTGTGTGAGAACTTAGCTAGGGATACAGCTTGATGCCTGTCTGGGATGCGGATCAGTATTTAAAATATCAGCGTGAACGGACGCAGCCTGCCATCGATCTGGCAGCACGGGTACAGCTGGAATCGCCTGAGCGTGTTGTGGATGTGGGCTGTGGTCCCGGGAACAGTACCGCGGTGCTGGCACAGCGTTTTCCCGAGGCAAAGCTGAGTGGTCTGGACAGCTCTACAGAAATGCTGGAGACCGCGCGGGAGGCTCTGCCTGACGTGCACTGGTTCCAGGCTGATATCACCACGTGGCAACCGGATGAGGCATTTGATCTGTTGTTTTCGAATGCCGTCCTGCAGTGGGTGCCGGACCATGAAACGATCTTTCCCCGGCTGATGAGTTTTCTCAAACCCGGTGGGGCACTGGCTGTGCAACTGCCCGCGCATTATGCGTCTCCCCTGCACCGCTGTGTGGTTGAGCTTTCCCAGCTACCGGACTGGCACGATGCGACCGCTGCTGCACGACAGGCTCTGGGCTGCGAATCGCGGTCGTTCTATTACGATCTACTGGCTCCGTTGAGTTCCCAACTGGAACTCTGGGAGACTGAATATATCCACGTGCTGGAGAGTGTCGAGGCCATCCTGGAGTGGTTCCGGGGAACGGGACTGCGACCCTATCTGGAAGCGTTACCCGATGAAGCCACCCGCAACCGGTTCGAGGCGGAACTGCTGAAGCGTTTTGCGATTGCTTATCCCCTGCAACAGAACGGGAACGTGTTGTTTCCGTTTCGCAGGTTTTTTCTGGTGGCGTATCGTTAGGCACGATATTTCACTGGCTGAATGTTGTTTTGATTTCTCTCTGGGAACCTGATGTGGTGAGTGTGATGTCGTATTGTGTGTTGCTGGGGCTGCTCTGCCTGTGGGTTACGGGCAGCCGGTGTTTGTCGAGGCTGGGGTTGAAAACCGGCTCCTGTTGTCTGACGGCTATTGTGTTCGGTTGTTTCGGACTGAGTTACCTGGTGGGCCTGTTCTACAATTTCGGGTTATATAATTCAGGTCATTTTTCGACAGCGATTCTGCTGAGCTATCTGCTGGTAGCCCTGGTCGTCAGCCTGTTTCTGATCCCTCTTTCCTTTGTGGCTGCTCTCTATACACCCTCAGCCAGTCTGCGGATTCTTGAGCGTTCTAAACAGGTATGAGCACTGGTATGGACTGGACTTGAACAAGCTGCGCCGATTGATACCATTCCTGTTCGAGTGAGTTCCCTTAGCTTGGGAGCTGAATCAGTTTGGAATTACATCTTCCACTTCCAGGGTGACCCGTGTCGATTTGAAGCCGGGGGTTTTTGACAGGGGGTCGACGGTGTGTGGGACGAGGACGTTGGCTTCGGGATAATACATCAGGGCGCTGCCGGCGCGGATGTCGAATTCGCGGACCAGGATATACGGCATCTCCCCTGCCTCGCTTTTGACTTTCACGCGTTGATCGGGTTTGAGGCCGAGACGGTCGATGTCGGCTCGGTTCATCAGGATGACGTCGCGGCGTTCCTGTCCGCGGTAGATGTCTTCCTCGTCGTAGACGACACTGTTGAACTGGCCTTCGGAACGGATAGTGATCAGCCGCAATTCATTTTCAGCAACGGAGAGATCGGGCAGCGGGAGGGCGTGAAACTTGGCTTTGCCGCTCTCGGTGGGGAAATTGTATTCCTCAACGGCGCGCCCGGTGACGTGGAATTCCTTATGGGACTGGAGAGTTTCTTTCATGTTTTCGTAGCCGGGTATCAGGTCGGCGATCAGTTCCTGAATGGCACTGTGACTCTCCAGTTTTTTCCAGTCGATGCGGTCATCGCCGGCGAACAGTTTCTGTCCGATGGCCGCCAGGATCGAGACTTCGCTGCGAGGGCCGGTAAAGCGGGATTTGCCGCCGTCACTCATGCGGACGTAACTGAACATGGACTCCTGAGTCGTGGGCTCGGGTTCTTCGTCACGAGGGAGTACCGGAAGAATCAGGGTTTCTTCCCCGGTTCCCCAGACGTGACCGGTATTCAGCGTGGTCGAAAGGTAGAGCACAGTTTTGATGCGGCTCATGGCTTCGAGTGCGTATTTCGTATCAGGGTTACTGCCGAAGAGGTTGCCTCCGAGGCAGAACGCGAAGTCGATCTCGCCGCGATGGGAAGCTTCCATGCAGGCCATCGTGTCGTACCCGGGCGTGGTGGGGACCTTGATGCCGAGCTGTTTCTCAAAGCGTTCGAGCATCGCCTGTTTCATACCGGGGACGACGCCGACCGAACCGAGACCTTGTACGTTGCTATGGCCGCGGATGGGCATGAGTCCCGCTTTGCGGCGGCCGACCATACCGCGGAGCAAGGAGAAGTTGACGATCGACTGCACACTGTTGGTCCCGTGCAGATGATGCGTGATTCCCATGCACCAGCCGATGACGACGTTTTTCGCGGAAAGGTACTGGTCTGCGATGTTGCGAATGGTCTCTCTGTCGACGCCGCTCTGGGCGATGATGTCGTCCCAACTGGTTTCTGTGACCTGCTGTTTGAAAGCGTCAAAGTTTTCGGTGTGGGCGTCGATAAAAGCCTGGTCGTGTGCGTTGCGTTCCAGGACCTCTTTCGAGAGGCCGATCAGCAGGGCCATGTCACCGCCGACGTGCGGTTGCACGTAGGTGGAAGCGATGCTGGAGCCGAAGAGCAGACTGCGGACGTCACTGGGAACCTTGAAATTGACGAGCCCCAGTTCCTTAACCGGATTGACGACGATGACTTTGCCGCCCCGTCTGCGGATTTCCATGAAGGCCTTCATCAGGCGAGGATGATTCGACGAAGGGTTTGCGCCGATCAGGATGTAGAGGTCGGTGTGATCCAGATCTTCCAGACGGAGTGTGCCGGCTCCGGTGCCAATACTCGAACCCAGGCCAACGCCACTGGCCTGATGACAGTAAAAGGAGCAGTTATTCACGAAGTTGGTGCCCATCAGGCGGGACATCAACTGGAAGAGAAAGCCGGCTTCGTTGGAGGAGCGGCCACTGGCATAATAGAAAGTACGCTCGGGGCCGGCGGCTTTGAGTCGCTCGACGACCAGGTCGAAGGCTTCGTCCCAGGAAATCGGCTTGTAATGTTTTTCACCGGGCGAGAGCAGCAGTGGCTGGGTGAGACGGCCACTGTATTCGAGCTTGCGAGAGGACATGGCGCGGAGCTGGTCGATGTTGTTTTTCGCGAAGAAGTCATTAGCGACCGCGGGCTGCATGTCGGCGGCCATCGCCTGGAAGGATTTTTTGCAGACTTCGGGGAACAGACCGGCTTCGTTGACCATGCCCCCTTTCTGTCCCCCCATGCCAACCGCGCAGGTCTTACAGGCATTGCGGGTCCGCATGGATTTCCAGAGCTTCCACCAGCCGACCTTGTTTGCCAGTGTCAGACTGTATTTGATCGCCTTCCAACCGCCGCCGCTTCGTGGAGCTTTCACTTTGATGCCTTCCTATGTTGTTCCTCAGGAGCACACTGCAGCCAACCAGGTGAATTTCGGATGAAGGTAAACAGGAATCTTTTACCAAAATCTGAAACCATTATAAGTTACGTCGAGTATATCCAAAGGAAAGAGAGCAATCAATCTGGCCGGGCTCTATTCTGTACAGTGGGGGTTGCGGGGGTTTCCGGGCGGTTGATAGAATGAACGCACCCGTCGTTACCTGTTCTGGAGGAAGGATCGTAGATGTTTCGTCGTAATTTCACATTCCTGTGTGCGCTCGCATTGCTGGGCACCAGTTCCCTGCTGGCTGAAACGAAAACCAAATCGTCGCAGGATGCCTCCCACACGTTTCGGCTGCCAACCGCTCAGGGTAAAGTGGTCGAGTTAACGGCTGAGCCAGAGTCGAAAGCGACTGTAGTCTGTTTTCTGGGGGCGGAATGTCCGCTGGCCCGGCTGTATGGTCCCAAGCTGAATGAGATGCAGGCTGCTTATGCGGCGCAAGGCGTCCAGTTCATCGGTGTGAACAGCAATCAGCAGGACTCTCTGGAAGATGTAAAGCAGTACGTCAAGCGGTACGAGATCTCGTTTCCGATGGCGAAGGACTATAACAACGAAGTCGCCGACCGATTTCATGCGGTACGCACACCTGAAGTTTTTGTACTGGATCAGCAGCTGACCGTCCGGTATCGTGGGCGGATCGATAACCAGTACCTGCCAGGCATCTCACGGGCTGAGACGACCACGCATGATCTGAAGAACGCACTGGATCAACTGCTGGCGGGTAAGCCGATTGAAGTGAGTGAGACCAAACCGAATGGCTGTTTCATCGGCCGGGTGAAACAGAATGAAGTGACCACCAAACTGACTTTCTGCAAGGAAGTCGCGGGGGTCTTGCATCGTCATTGTGTGGAATGCCACCGCACGGGAGAAATCGCACCATTCAGTCTGACCGACTACGATGAAGTTCGGGGCTGGGCGGATACGATGCTGGAGACCATTGAAGATGGCCGGATGCCCCCCTGGCACGCCAGTCCGAAATATGGTCATTACGCGAATGCCCGGTTCATGCCCGAAAAAGATAAGGAAATTCTGCGGGAATGGGTGGCCGGAGGCATGCCTTATGGTGATATCAAGGATCTGCCGGAACTGCCCAGGTTCCGCGAAGGTTGGCACCTGCCCCGAGTGCCAGATGTCGTTTATGAAATGCGGAAGCGCCCCTTTGTCGTTCCCAAAGAGGGCGTCGTGGAATATCAGTATTTCGTCGTCGATCCCGGTTTCAAAGAGGATAAGTGGATCACCGGAGCACAGGTCCTGCCGGGGAATCGGTCGGTCGTGCATCATGCGATTGTTTTTATTCGTCCCCCTGATGGAGCCGATTTCCGTGGGATTGGCTGGTTGACGGCTTATGTGCCGGGACAGCGGATCAATATGTTGCCTCCCGGGCGGGCGCGCAAGGTTCCCGCCGGCTCGAAACTGGTATTTCAGATGCACTACACACCGACGGGATCGGTGGCAGAAGACATTTCGAAAGTCGGTTTGATTTTCGGCAAAGATGAGGAGATATCCCACGAAGTCTTTACACTGATCGGCATCGATCAGGAATTCGAGATCCCGCCGCACGCCAGTGATTTTCCGGTGTCGGCGAAGGTTCGTCGCATACCTCCGCACGCGGAACTGCTGGCGATTGCCCCACACATGCATCTGCGCGGGAAATCCTTCCGCCTGTTTACAAAGCAGGACAAGAAGAAAGAGATTCTGCTTGATGTGCCCAATTATGATTTCAACTGGCAGCATATCTATGAACTGAGCAAGCCGATGTCGCTGGATACGGTCGACGGGCTCGAGTTCACGGTCAAATTCGATAATTCAAAAGACAATCCGTTCAACCCGGATCCCAATGAATATGTGACCTGGGGCGATCAGACCTGGGAAGAGATGGCGATTGCTTTCTTTGAAGTCGCTGAACCCCGGAAACAGAAGTCTCAGGAAACGAAACAGAAGCCAGAGAAAAAACTGACCAAAGCGGAAGCGGAGAAACAGCGGGAGGTGGAGTTGAAAAAAGAGCTCGATAAGCGTGCCGCTGCTTTTTTCAAACGGTTCGACAAGAATGGCGATGGACGCGTTGATGTGGAAGAAGTCCCGCTGGCGACGCAGCGCTATGGGCGTATCCGGGATGATAACGGTGACGGTGTGATTCAGAGAGAGGAACTCAGATTGCAGGTTCGCTAATACCTGAAGCTGGTTGAGATTCAGCGCCTGGTAATCTTCAACCTGATCCCTTTAACATTCTACCGCTGAGAGAAAGTGAATCGCGCGTGTCTCGTACGTTCAATCGCTGTTCGGTCTGGATGGTTGACCATCCCCTGCTGGTAACTTTGTTCATTCTGCTGCTGAGTGGAATCGCACTGCTGGGGTACACCATGCCCGAGGAAGTTCGCGACTGGTTCACAGCAAAGCCCGAACCGGTTCCCCAGGTAGACCAGCAGAAAGCAGACAAGCCGCGCAAGGTTCGGGAAACACCGCCTGATGTCGACCCGATCAGCCTGACCGACGCTGATACGATCCTGGTGATTGATTCCAATCAATTCTTCACCGCCGACGGCCTCAAGGCCCTGCGGGAGATCGTTGCCGAAATCGAATCGCTGGATTACGTGGAAAGTGTTTTCTGGCTGGAGGATATTCCCAACCTGAATATCTTCGGCCTGCGGGAACCGATCCTCCCGAATGAGCGGGCCTCCCAGAAACGACTCGATGACGCTAAGGAGAAGGCAATCAAGCATCCGCTGGTAGGCGGCCAGCTGTTATCAGTAGATGCGCAGACCATTCTGCTGATGGTAAAATTCAAATGGATGTATGTGACGGACGACGATGCCTGTACGACCGGATTGAAAGAAGTCGCGAAAAAAGTCGTCACTGAATATCCGGATGTGAAGTTTTCCTTCACGACCACGGGCCGCGTACCCATCTATCTGACCGCGGTGCGTACGCATAATGCGAACAAGGTCAAATACCAGGTGATCGGCTATGGGATGATTCTGCTGATGGCCATCATTCTGTTCCGGGGAATCACAGCAGTGATCATTGTCGCTCTGGCACCGATGTTCGGCGTGTTTCTGACGATGGGGATCATTCAGTTCTTCGATTTCCAGGACAACCCGTTTAACGATGTGGTTTTGCCGGTTTTGTTGAGTCTGGTAGGGTTAACCGACGGCGTGCATCTCATGGTGCAGATCCGCCGCCATCGGGCTTCTGGTCTATCGGGAAGGGATGCTGCCCGGCGTGGTATTCAGGAAGTGGGACTGGCCTGCTTTCTGACTTCGGTTACGACGGCCATCGGCTTCGGTTCGCTTTCGCTGGCTCATCATGAGACGGTCCGCGAATTTGGTTACAGCTGTGTGGTCGGCGTGCTGTTGACTTTCATTGCGGTGGTGACGGTGATTCCCCTGGCCTGCCGCACCGGGCTGGGGCGTTCCATTCACGTGGGCTATGGTAAGGGAGTTATCGACAAAAACCTGAACCGGATCAGCGTGATCATCGAAATGGTGTTGAAGCGTGCGGGGTGGATCAGCAAGGTGGGCATAGGCCTGACGGCGGTACTGATTCTGATTTCGCTGACATTGCGTCCCGATGAACGCCGGGCCAATATGTTGCCCGATGGTTCGGAAGCAGCGACTGCCTTGAATCATATGGACCAGGCGATGGGAGGGCTCGAGCATTCGCGGGTCGAAGTGAAATGGTCGGATGAGGTCGAATCGGATTCACCCGAAGTTCTGGTTGCCATCAGCGAAGTGGATCAACTGCTGAACCAGGAAGCGTTGATTGGTCATCCGATATCGATTGCGAATATTCTCTCAGCGCTACCTGGTGAGGGACCTCCTGAAGAGCGGATGTCAATGATCGACCTGCTGCCTCCACCGTTGAAACGGGCGTTTTATACGCCGGAGCGGAACCAGGCGACGGTCAGTTTTCACGTTCAGGACTTGGGAATTGCTAAATACGGGCCGACCTTCACCCGCATTGAAGAGGGACTGGCCAAGATCGGAAGCCAGCATCCGGAGTTTCAGTTTCAGTTGACGGGGTCAGCTGTCTGGCGCTGGCGGAACCTGTATCAGATTGTCGTCGATCTGGCGTCCAGTCTGGGGAGTGCCGCGATTATCATCCTGATTGTGCTGGCGATCGCGTTTCGTTCATTGCGACTGGGGCTGATCTCCATCATTCCCAACATGTTTCCCCTCGCCGTAACGGGGACCTTCCTGGTCTTTACGGGACAGGCACTCGAGATCGTCAGCGTATGTGCGTTTACGGTCTGCCTGGGGATTGCCGTCGACGATACGATTCACTTCCTGACCCGCTTCCGCGAAGAACAGCTCCAGGTTGAGAGTGATGACGAAGCGATCCGTAAGGCGTTTACAGGGGTGGGAACCGCGTTGATCATGACGACGGTCATCCTGGTCGCCGGCTTCTCGACCGTGATCTTCAGCGACATGCGGGATCAGCGAATCTTCGCCATCATGAGTGGCCTGACGATTGGCTCGGCCCTGTTTGGCGATCTCATCTTCCTGCCGGCACTGCTGGCCCGCTATGCCAAACGTTCGCAGGTGCCTGCGATGGAGGAAGAGGAACTGATTCCCGATGAACCGATGCAAGAGTCGCTGGTACGGGAATAAAACTCCTTTTATTGATGACTTCATGGTTGACGGTTGTTCTTCTAAGTAAACTTAAATAATTTGACGCGGCTGCCGATATAGGGTACTATAGAACCTCACCAAAACAGTTAATTTCACAGCTTTTATGTGATTTAACTCCCGCCCTGAATGTGTTTCCTCTGAAAAAGGAATCCTGCCTTGTATATCCGCGCCATCGCTTTCCTGCTGACGGCTGTTTCTGCCTGTCTCCTCGGGAGTGGATCGAGCTCCGCCGCTGATTCGCGAGTGACTTTTGAAAAAGACATTCGGCCCATTTTTAAGGCGTACTGCTTTCACTGTCATGGCGAGGAGAAAGAACTTTCCGGTGCACTGGATGTGCGGTTACGTCGCCTGATTATGAAGGGCGGCGATTCCGGAGAGGCTGTCGTTCCCGGTAAACATGCAGAGAGCCTGCTGTTTCAGTACGTTGAATCGGGAGACATGCCCCCCGATGAGAAACTGCGACTCAAACCAGAAGAAGTCGCTCTGATTGCGAAATGGATCGATCAGGGGGCAAAGACAGAGGGGTCGGAACCCGAAGGGGACATCAAGCCGGGCGACTTCCTGATCACCAGCGACGAACGCTCCCACTGGGCGTTTCGTCCCATTCAGAAAGTTGCTCTGCCCGAACTGCCCCAGTTACAAAAAGAAAATGGAAAGCAGCCAGTCAATCCGGTCGATGCTTTTATCGGACGAAAGCTGAAAGCGAACGGCCTCTGGTTTTCTGAAGAAGCAGATCGACTGACGTTGATCAGACGGGCCGCCTTTGACCTGACCGGACTCCCCCCTGCTCCGGAAGACGTCGATACTTACTTGGCAGACAAGTCGCCTGACGCATACGAAAAGATGATCGATCGGCTGCTGGAATCACCCCACTATGGGGAGCGCTGGGCACGGCACTGGCTGGATGTTGCCGGCTATGCCGACTCAGAAGGCTACAACGACAAAGACATTATCCGTCCCGATGCCTGGCATTACCGGGATTATGTGATTCGCTCTCTGAATGCAGACAAGCCCTGGGATCAGTTTATCACCGAGCAGCTCGCCGGCGATGAAATGGTCAAAGCCACGCATGCAACGGCTCAGAAACTGGTAGACCAGGATCCCGCGGTCTGTGAGAAGTTGACCGCGACCGGTTACCTGCGGCTGGCTCCCGATGGGACCGGCTCGAGTCCCATGGATCCTGCCATCGCACGCAACCAGGTGATTACAGAGACGGTGAAGATCATGTCTTCTTCACTGCTGGGCATGACCGTGGGTTGTGCGGAGTGCCATCATCACCGCTTCGACCCGATTCCGCAGGAAGACTTTTATCGTCTGCGGGCGGTGATTGCTCCCGTGTATGACGATCAAAAATGGCGAATGCCTGCCAGTCGACGGGCGGCCCTGATGTCAGCAGAAGATAAAGCCAAAGCTGCAAAGATGTCAGCGCAGGTCAAGGAACTGGATGCCGAGCACAACAAAGTCAAAGCGGAAGTGACCCAGCTGATTGCCGAGCGGGTGCTGAAGGAAGTCCCCAAGGCAGACCGCGAACAGGCGCGCACCGCTTATGAAACCGCGGTTAAAGAACGTTCGAAAGAGCAGGCGGATTTTCTGAAACAGAAATACCCGATGCTGGACCTGTTGGTGCCGGGACGCCTGCACCTGTTTTTGGCACGCTTCAAAGACGGAAACGATCTGAAGAAACGCTATGAGGATATCAAGGCGGAAGCAGACAAGCTGCGGGCGCAGATTCCCAAGCCGGAATACATTCGCGTCGCGACCGAAGACACACAGCACCTGCCTCAGACGTTTGTCTTTTATCGGGGGGATATCTCTTCCCCTGAGAAAGATTTGATCGCTCCCGGTGGTCTGACTGTGATTTCTTCTAAAGCAGACAACACGTTTGAGCTGAATGATCCCCAGCTGCCGACCACGGGACGTCGACTGGCGTATGCCCGCTATCTGACCAATGGAAAGCACCCGCTGGTGGCGCGTGTGTTGATGAACCGGTTCTGGATGCATCATTTCGGACAGGCGATTGTCGATTCCACGGGTGACTTTGGTTCCCGGTCTTCCGTCCCCACACATCCCGAACTGCTGGACTGGCTGGCGGCTGACTTTATGGAACAGGGCTGGCAGCTCAAACGCATCCATCGCCTGATCATGACCTCACGGACTTATAAGCAGACCTCTGCGACCCACTCCGAACAAGCAGCCGCGATTGACTCTGATAACCGTCTCTACTGGCGCATGACAATGCAACGCCTGGAAGCGGAATCGATCCGCGATGCTATCCTGGCGGTCAGCGGTGAATTGAACCGAGAGCAGTTTGGTGAGCCAGTACCGGTTGCATTGGCGGACAGCGGCATTATTACGGTCGGCGCTGGTAAAGTATCAAAAGATCGCCGGGAACTGAAACGTTCCATTTACGTGCAGGTCCGGCGGACACAGCCGGTGACAATGCTGAATGCCTTTGATGCCCCCAGCATGGAGCCTAACTGCGAGCGACGGGTCTTTTCGACAGTGGCAACACAGTCACTGGCGCTGCTCAATAGTGAATTCATGCGGAATCAATCTGAGGCCTTTGCTAAGCGAGTACTCACCACGGCAGGGAAAGACGCCGACGATACTAAGCTAATCAAGACAGCCTGGAAGCTGGCTTTAAGTAGTGAGCCTTCCCCGGCTGAACTGCAGGCGCTTGAGAAAAACTTCGCGCTGCAGTTGAAAGAATATCAGACAAAGAAAGCCAAACAGCCTCGGGAGGAAGCACTGGCTGCCGTCTGTCATGTGCTGTTTGGAACCAACCAGTTTCTGTATGTGGAATAAGCGGGAAATGACGCCCGTTTCCTGACAGAATATAAATATCGATCTCCAGAGGGAGTCTCTCGTGTCTCAATTTATCAATCAAAACTCCGCCAGTTCTCGCCGTCACTTTCTGGCCCAGAGTGCCTTTGGCGTCTCCTCACTGGCACTGGCCTCGCTGTTAAACGACGAACAGCTGCTGGCGGCTCCGGAAAAGCCGGCTCTGGAAGAGAAAACGTACGATCTGCTGCCGAAGCAGACCAGCCATCCAGCCCGCGCCAAATCGATGATCTCAATTTTCTGCGGTGGTGGACCGAGTCACCTGGATCTGTTCGATCGAAAGCCGACACTCGACAAGTATGCGGGCAAGAGATTTCCCGGCGACGGAATCAAATACGATAACGCCGGTCAGGCGACTTCGATCATCATGCCCTCTCCCAACACGTTTGAGAAGTGTGGTGAATCGGGGATGGAGATCAACACCGCCCTGCTACCCCACCTGGGAGAGATTGTTGACGATATCACGCTGATTCGCTCTATGCAGCTGCCCAATATTCGGAATCACGTGGCCGGCATGCGGGCCATGACCACCGGTCGAGGGCGAGAAGGCTGGCCTTCGCTGGGGAGCTGGATCACTTATGGTCTGGGAGCCGAGACACAGAATCTGCCGGCGTTCGTAGCGATTACGATTCCCCGCAACCCGGTCGGCTCACCGTACTGGGACAGCCGCCATTTACCTTCGATTTACCAGGGAACCGTGGTCAGCAAGTCAGAGCCGCGGATTGCGAATCTGAATCCGATACGCGAACTGCGCGGCAAGCCCCAGTCAAATCAGTTGGATCTTCTGAAAGAGTTGAACCAGATCCATCAGCAGCGTCATCCCGGCGAAGACGATCTGGCAGCTCGCATTGCCAGCTATGAACTGGCGGCCCGGATGCAGACCGCAGCGACCGAAGCGCTCGATCTGACTAAAGAGACTGAAGCCACCCATCAGATGTATGGAGCCGATGATCCGGTGACCAAAGAATTCGCAGATGCCTGTATGCTGGCCCGTCGATTCGTGGAACGTGGCGTCCGTTTCGTGCAGATCTGGAATTACGCCTGGGACATGCACGAGAATATCTTCGCTGCACTGGAATCCCGTTGTAAAACCTGTGATAAGCCGTGTGCAGCCCTGGTAACCGATTTGAAGAATCGGGGACTGCTGGATTCCACGATGGTCCAGTGGGGCGGCGAAATGGGACGTCTGCCTGTCATTCAGGACCGCGGTAAAGGCAAGAAACCGGGACGCGACCATAACACGGAAGGTTTCAGTATCTGGATGGCCGGTGGCGGCATCAAAGAGGGGCACATTCATGGAGCGACAGATGACTTCGGCCATCGGGCGGTTCAAGATGTGGTGACCCAGCATGACTTCCATGCGACGCTGCTGCATCAGTTCGGTCTGAACTATGAAGGCCTGAATTTCGAACATAACGCCCAGTCAGTGGCACTGGTCGAACCCGGTCAGGGAAAGGTGGCGTCTGGCATCCTCAAGTAATCCCCTTGCGCAACAGGGAGCGTCGATGCAAACAGCTGGTTATCGTCAGAGTAGTCTGATTCTGTCACTGTTATTACTGGTTCTTCCTGTAGAAGCTGGTGAGCTGGTCGTTACAGCTGACTTTCCGGGAGGCTCGGCTGAGGTTCTGAAAGTCGATCAGCGTACGCGTTCGATTACCGTGCGTCCTGCCGGAGATCCACAGTTTGGCTGGCCCTGCTGGTGGTATTTCAAAGTCTCCGGCGTTAAACCAGGTGAAACGCTGACTGTTTCGGTCGATGCGAGTACTCTCAAACAGGCAAACGGCTCGAAGCTGTCTGCCAACTGGGCTCTGCCCGAGCGGGCGGCGTTTAGTCCCGATGGGAAGTCCTGGAAACAGACTGGTTCTGGAACCAGGGAGAAGGACCACAGTCGCTGGACACAACAGGTAGATGCCGAACAAGCCTGGTTTGCCTGGGGCCCTCCATTTGTGCCCTCGGATGCACAGACACTGGTTGATCGCCTGAGCCAGAAATATGATTATGTGACGGCATTTGAATTATGCAAAACCCGCGCTGGGCGCAGTGTGCCTGCGCTGGCGGTGAGCCCGGATGGGAAACATTCCGACGATCGCATGGTGATCTGGGTTCAGGCCCGCCAGCATGCCTGGGAAACAGGGGGCAGCTGGGTTGGGCGTGGCTTCATTGAATGGGCTGTGAGCGATGATCCTCTGGCGGTGGCTTTGCGGGAAAAGGTCGTTATCTACTACGTTCCAATTATGGATATCGACAATGCGGCGACCGGGAATGGCGGCAAGAACCAGGTCCCCCACGATCATAACCGTGACTGGTCTGAGATGCCCCGCTGGAACGCAGTGCAGGCAGCCATGAAGGCGCTGAAACAGTTCGACAAGCAGAACCGACTGGTGATGTTTGTCGATCTACATAACCCCGGTGCCAGTTCGAAACAGCCGTTTTTTTATATTGCGCCTCCTGAACTGAATACTCAGCGAAGAAAAGCACTGCAAGATGCTTTTATTGCAGTCTGTCGCGAGGAGATGCAAGAGCCTCTGAAGCTCGATCGAAGTACACCCTCGACGGGACCAAAGTACGACAAACACTGGAAAGAGATCTCCAGTAACTGGGTACGTAGTGCCACCCGCGAACATGTCGTGGGAATTACGCTCGAGACCTGCTGGAATACGCCCCACAGTCACCCGCAGGGTTACATGACTGTGGGACAACTACTGGGTCGGGGGATCGCCCGCTATCTGAAACAGGATCCTCGCCAGTCCCCTGCTCTGGATTGAGCCAGAGCAGGTTATCTAGCTCTTAGTTTCATCCTGTCTGTGGAAGCCTCAAACCACAGTTTATGAAGCGGAGTCCAGTTTTTCGAACACGGCTTTCATCAGCAGTGGGAGTACGACGGTGGCATCAGAATAGACTTCCGCGAACCGACCGCCATCCTGGGGTGAAAGGAATTTGCCCCAACTGACTCCTTCAGAATAAGTGCATCCAGAGAGACCTCCCCAGTGAACCGGTTCGGGGCAGATACGAATGCCATAGCGGAAGCGGGGCTCTTTCCACTCTGTGCCCAGGCGGTAGTTGGCAATTTCGTAATACGGGGCAACCTGCTGTGCCCAGTTACGGGGAACTCCCCCACCAATGGTAAAGATGCCGAAGGTAACGGCATCCCGCATCAGGCGGGCATATTCCTGCAGGTCGAGAAACGGGTTGAAGCTGGGGAGTGCGGTGAGAATTTCTTCCTGTTCGAGCTCTTCCAGAGGCTTGCCTGATTTGGCGATCAGTTCGGACATGGCCCAGGTGGAGACGTCGAGGCCGATTTCACTGTCAGTGAAGGCGGGGATGAAAACAGGCACATTCTGCTCATATGCACTGCGGAGGATGCCGCGTCCGTCGTTGATTTCGGAGAGCCGCTGACCGAGTGCCCGGCAGAGACGGGCCGAAGACCAGACGCCATCTTCGGGCTGGGATTCCCTCAGGACCGAGCGGACCAGCTTTTCGACGTTATTCAGATTCGACTCCATTTCCAGGGTGTCGTAAATCCGGTTGTAGCCTTTTTTGTAGAGTGTTTCGTCGGAATCCGTGGGGTTGTACTGGTAGTGGACCAGGCCGATCGATTCGGTGAGACCGTGGGCAATCAGGGCACCAGTGGCGACGACGGCATGCACGAGGCCACGGTCAATCATGTCACAGATGATGCTGCCCTGTTTGGCGACGGTCATGGCACCGGAAAGAGTGAGGACGACTTTGCATTCAGAGTCTTGTGCCATATCCAGCAGAATGTCGTAGGCATCCCCCAGGCGTCTGCCCGAGAACGCGGTTGCAGACATGGCCTGCAGCAGTTCGCCAAACGAATTGACACTCGACAGGTCCAGGCTTTTCAGTGGTTTTAAGCCGTCTCCTCGACCGTCGTGGAACTCTCGATCTCCACTCATGATTCACTCTTCCTTCGTGAGTTGATGCGGGGCGCAAAAAAAGAAAACAACGCTCAGTCAGGTGCGCTCCTTGTCTGAATACAGACTTCAAAGCGCACCTGGCATGATGCGATGTTTATACCGTAATTCAACGCCTTTCAGATTTCCAGAGTGGGAACGGTTTATCAGCTGTAATCAATAGATACAGGAGTGGTTCCCGTCAGGAACTTTCAGGTGGGAATTTACAGAGCAACAACCTGATCCGCTTCGCAGTGGGAACCGGCTGGTTCCTGAAGCGCAGGTTGCCCATTTGGAATGGGGAACCGGGGCATTTCGAGAATGCTGACGTCACCCAGATCGACTTCTTCCCGAATGTAACGGAGAACGTCATTCGGATCAGTATTGCCGCAGGTGAAGACGTCGAGAGCGATTAAGCCCAGGTCGGCGTAACAGTGGGCTGAGCAGTGGCTTTCATCAAGAAGGCACATCGCGGTGAAGCCCGGTGCTGAATTATGACCAAAGTGATATCGTACCTGTGAGATCACAGTAGCACCAGCACGGGTAGCTCCACGTGCCATGGCTTCCAGAATCAGTTGGTCGTTTAGACAAATGTCCCGCGAGACATTACGACAATCAATGAGAAGATGTCTTCCTTTATGCAACTCATAAACCCTCCACTGAGGTGCCAGAAAAAAACAGGCATCCGATTTTTAATGAAACTGTTCGAGACGATTTCGAATCGTAATGCCTATATCGGTACGCTTTTTTAAAAGTTCGAGATTATTATGTCAAAGGGGGAGAAAATACAAGAAATAAATCGATCATTTTGCGTGGAATTTACAAAAATTGAAACAAGTATTTCCCACGTCTGAAGACGGGCAGAATCCTGGGCCCAACCCTTGGCGGGGCTGGGGGTTCCAGCCTGTCTAAAAATGCGTCAGTCGCCCCCGGAAACAGCCTGCCAAAGTAAACGGAGATGCGCAAGTTCTACACTATGTTAACTCCCCGTCGGTCGGGAGATTGCCAGCCAAGAAAACCGAAGGCCCGGGTAGCTTTAAGTGATGATTGCAGGCCAGTTTAAGAAACAGGGCTGAAGCTCGCATTGAACTTCAGCCCTGGTATAGACACTTTTGGTTTGAGAAACCGAAGCTTAAAACTCGCCGATGGGGTTGCCGTCGGCGATCATTCCGAGTCGCTGGAAGGTCTCGTAGCTCATGTTCTCACTGAGGAAGCGGACCGCCCCGTCGCCTAGCAGGAAGTGGGCTCCCCCTTCATGCTTACTGGAGAAATTGGCAATGTGGTTCGTGGTGTTGGGGGGATGGTGCATGGCCATCATACTCATCATGGCCGGCTGACCGACATGCCCCAGAATCAGGGATGCCGGCCCCTCAGTCATGGAAGGCATGCTCATCATCCCTGCCGGTCGGGTGGCGTTGGGGATGGCGGCGTACCAGGTGGAATCAGCCTCGATGATTGAGGCCGCACCCACGAACTGATGCTGATGAGAGCGTTCCCCGGCGACAATCGTATTCGACGTTCCGTCGATGACATCGCGAACTCTGACATTACTGTTGCGGTAGAGAATCCCTTTCTGCATGGGATTCCCCGGGGTCATCGTCAGGCTGCCATACCCGAAAACACCCACATAGTTCGCAGAAGACAGTTGGTAGGTGTTAGAACCATCGGTGACCGAGAAGACGCCCTGGTTGGTGTCACTGGGACAGCGAAAGATGGGTACAACCTGGTCAGCGAGATCGATATTGGGAGAAACGGTAGCATTCAGATTCAGGTTGAGCTGGTTATACAGCGGAGCCTGGTCCAGGAACGGGAGCAACATGACGCCCCAGGCAAAACCGGAGCCGGTTTCAGAAGAACTGGGATCACTGTTGACGACACCTCGTGCGATGTAGCCCGGAGGATACGTGCCGTGCGTATCGTGGTAATTGTAAAGCGCCAGGCCGATCTGCTTGAGGCTGTTTTTGCAGGTGGAGCGGCGAGCCGCTTCCCGGGCCTGCTGGACAGCAGGCAGGAGTAAGGCGATCAGGATTGCGATGATGGCGATGACCACCAGCAGTTCAATGAGGGTGAAGCCACGTCGATGAGGGCGAGGATTCTGTGAAAAATTCATGGTAGGTTTACCTTTTATGTTACGTTGCATGTCGCGCAATCGTAAACCGGATGTTGGGTGGGAAAGAGTTGCCAGCGCAGCAGATCGGACATTTCCAATCTCTGAGTGCCTGCTGTCAAACTTGCTTGGTAAGGCGGGGTCTACGCCCTGGGGGGAGGGATTTCCGGTTGCTGAGACAGCGAAGTGATCGTGTCATCAGCCACAAGCAGAGAGTCGAGCCGAGTATTGTCAGAAATGATTCGAGGAGCCAGGTTTAACTGGCGGGGATCTGAGACATACCAGCCTTTGAGTTGAGAATCGCCACAGCCACAAATACGAGAAACCTGGCACACAGTGGGCTTCGACTTCTCGCCGGGGGACTCTTTGTCTGCACCGGCAGAACAGCAGCTTCGGTTGGAAGCCATGGGTCTTGTACAACAGGTGCCCTGTTCCATCTCGGAAACCGACCGGCTTTTGTTTACACAGCAGCAACGGGAGTTCGTTTTGTGGTCCTCGGCACACCGACAGCCAGATCTTACAGACAGGCTGGGAACCACAGCGGTATTCGTGATCAGGTAACCCAGGCAGAACAAGGTAACACAAACACCGCGCAGCACTCTTCTCAGAGAGAAAGAGGCAAATAATTCAGTATGGCAGGTGCTGCGGTGGGAGGTCACGGTAAGTACTCTTTGAATCAGAACTTGAGGTTTCTGTTCGATGGTAAGCGTCCCTGCTATTACCATTGTTCAGAACTACTGGGGGTAAAAAAAGTGAATAACCACCATTTTTTTACTGATCCGCAGATTTTTCCGGCCTCCAGCTCCAAATGCTCGAGTTCTTTACTCGTTGGTGGAGGAAGAGTCGACCCTGTTACCAGATTGGAGCGTGTGCTGACGAATGAATTTAACGACCCGATCCGGCTCGGGATGCGTGAAGTGGTGCCCCTTTGATTTTTCAGTCCCTTCTTTGACGGAGATGATCTGAAAGTTATTTTTACGATATTTTTCAGGTACCCGGCTGAACATGAGCAGTGTGTTTTCATTGGGAGGAACAACCTGATCATTTTCCGAAATGATGTGCAGCACCGGGATCTCTGCTTCAGCGATCGTTGTGATGCGGTCTACCGGGTTATTGGGCCAGTCCAGTGCTTCCTGTTCTGTCAGACCATAGGACTTGAGGCAGGCGTTCCAGCGGGCCTGCGAGCCTTCGCTCTTCCCTTTTCCACCGGGCCAGCTTTTAAAATCGCAGACAGGAGTGTCAGCATAGATACAGCTCACTTTGTCCGGATTGGCCAGGGCCCAGTTGTAAATGAAGAGTCCCCCGCGGCTCACTCCCTCTAAAGCGACCTTGGACTGCAGTCCGTGCTGCTGTGTCAGTCGCTTGTAAAATTTATTTCCGTATTCGATGGCCTGGGGGGAACCAAATAGATCCGACACATCCAGGTATGCGATATGAAAACCCTGTTTCAGGAGTTCCACATCCATTTCATAATGGAAGTCAGGGAAGCGGGCGCGCCAGACCCAGGGGTTGCCGGGGGCGGGCTTCTCCGGAATGACGACGTAAGATTTTCGCCCTTCGGTAGGGAAATGAACCCGCTTGAACCCATGCCACGTATCCTGTTTGCCTGACCAGTTTTGAGGCGTTTTTGAGGAGGCTTCTCCTGCAAATCCAGCAGGCAGAAAACAGGCCACGAATAGCAAGGCGAAAAAAGTGCGAAAAATTGAAATGGAGGGATTCATAGGCTGGCGCTCGCTCTCTGCACAGGTATGTAAGAATTTAGATTGGTTATCTCAAGCAAAATCAGGATGTTAGCGTTACATAAGGTTTCCGGCGATTCAGTAATTCTTCATCAACATGAATATGGGTCGTATCAGTTTTAATGACTTTGTGTCGTGGTGGGGCACTGCCGGAGGCGCTGAGGACAAACTGACGCTACCCGAAGATTTTTCTGACATATAGTTTAATCAATCCACATTGAAATGGAAATTATAAACTAGACCCGGTCGTCGGGTGATGGTCTGGAGAGGATAGAGTTCTCCACACTTTTTGAATGCCTTTCATTATATCTAGCGATAGTTCATAACAAGACGGGTTCCTGCTATGTCTTTCATTCCTGCCACACATACAACAGAGACCTTGACCAAGCGGTTTTCTGATCCAGTCATTAATTCGGTCATTGATGTCTTTAAATATTTTGTCGGTACCACTGCTGAGTTGGAAACGATTATCGATGTCAGCGATGCCCCCCGCCACCTGTTGAGCTCTGCGATTGAGGTGAATGGTCCGGGTAAAGGGATCGTTGTCGTCAACGTCCCACGGGATCTCGTTTCTCGCGCTGTCACGTTGTTAATCGATGAAACCCTGGCTGAGGATGAGCATGTTCTCACCGACTTTGCCTGCGAATTATCGAATATGATTGCCGGTCAGGCTAAGAAAGCAGTCGATCATATGGGCTTCCAACTGGGACATCCGACTCTGATCGAAACGGAGCAGATCGATACTCTCTATCCTCCGGAAGCCGGTTCCAAGTGCGGTATATTTCAAACCGGAATTGGCGAAATTGCCGTCTATTTTGGCTTCGTGGGACAGCTGGGAGAAATTCTGGATCAGGAAGGTCCGGAAGTGGAAAAGAAACGGTTGCTGGTTGTCGATCCTGATGAGCTGAGCTGTGCCCTGTTTAAAGGGCTGTTGCATGAGCGTTACCAGGTTCAGACGGCTTCGACAGTAGAAGAAGCATTTATGGATGCCGCTTTGAATGAACCGGTTCTGATTCTCCTTGAAATTGATGCGGACCATGGTCATCAGGCGGAGGCTGTGCGCCAGATCAAAGAGTCTCCACTCATGGAAAACGTTGAGATTCTGGTGGTTACCTCCAATCGTTCTACGACTGCCATTATTCAGGCATTTAACCATGGTGCAGCCGATTATATTCTGAAGACGGACTTCACAAAGCAGATTCTGATTGGCAAAATAGAACGCGCTCTGGGAAGAACACCGGTTGTCAAAGAGGTCATGGCGACTACAAAATAAAGATCTCCCAAAGTGGAACTTCTTTCATTCCCCGGTTTGATCGCCGGGTTTTTTTATTGTCTGACCTGAATTGACAGTGAGCGGAATATTATGAATCTGGAAGGAAAAGTCGCCGTCATCACCGGCTCAGCCGTCCGCATCGGACGGGCAATCGCACTGGCATTGGCTGATGCAGGCGCTGATATCTGTATTCATTATAACTCGTCAGATCAAGCCGCGCGAGATACCTGTGCTGAAATCGAACAGAGGGGACGGATGGCGATGCAGGTTTCCGCTGATCTCTCTGATCCTGTCTCGGCAGCAGAAACGGTTTTTTCAGAGGTGATGACAGAACTGGGGCGGGCGGATGTGCTTGTTAACAGTGCCTCAGTCTTTGAGAATAAGCAACTGAAGGGAGCGACCGAGGCTGACTGGGACTCCCAGCTGGATATAAATCTGAAAGCCCCCTTCTTTCTGAGTCAGAAATTTGCGGAACACCTGCCCTCTGATCGGTCAGGACACATCATTAATATCGTCGATTGGCGAGCCAATCGGGCCGGGATAGGTCACCTGCCCTACCGGATTTCCAAGGCGGGACTTGTGACCTTAACGGAGTGTCTGGCCCTGGAACTGGCTCCCGGAATTCAGGTCAATGCGATCGCCCCGGGCGCGATACTCCCTCCTCCGGGTGAAGATCGTTCCTATCTGGAGCAACGTTCAGGCGGAATTCCGCTGAAACGGGTGGGAAATCCAGAGGAGATCTGTCGGACGGTACTCTATCTGCTGAACTCCGAATTTGTAACAGGTGAAGTCATCTCCGTGGCCGGCGGCGAACAGTTGACAGGTGGAGCCTGAGCGAACTGTTCCGTTCCGCCGCTTCCTATTCAGGAAGTGTGCGCTTTGAGGACCGCCTGCCTGACAACCTGCATCGTTCGCTTTTGACGGGCGCTGATGGACTCCATGACCGTTTTGAGTTTTTCCAGAGACTGATCGTAGTTCTCGTAGACAGCAATCACACGGTCTGCAATCTGTTGTTGATTGACTTCGTCAATTTCAAACGTCCAGTCCGCTAATCCGATATCGTACCACATCTGACCTTTGATGGTATCTGTGGGTTGTCGGACATAGAGTCCTGGCGTCCCGTGTGCACAGGCAATGATGGGCGAGTGGCATTCCATGCTGACCACCGCTGATGCATCTCGATAGAGTGAGCCTGCTTCGTCAGGAAGCCAGTATTGATCGTGGGCGACCACTTTTGCTTTTACATCCTCAGGCAGTGGATCGATCACCAGTGGCTGAATGATTTCTGTCTGGTAAGTCATTTCGGGACAGACGACCGCTTTCTGACCGCTGGTGCGGACCCACTTGATTATTGCCGCGCGTAGTTTCGCATGATCAATTTCCTGATACTCTTTATTTACCGATTCAACCTTTGCGATTTTCTCTTTGGACCAGCGGGACCCTTTGTGGATTTTGTGATACGGGGTATACCGCAGTCGGGGAACCGCACAGAGATACTGCCCTGGCTCCAACTGGTGCTGTTGCTGGAATGCTTTAGCTTTGGGATCGTCGGTGAGGTCGATGGCAAATGTGGCATCCGGGGCGAAGTCCTGCTCGAGAGATGTCACCTTGGCCTCTTTCAGGTTTTTCAGCGAACTGGTCTCTCTGGTATAAATGAAGTCAGCCCCTGAGAGCAGTCGATGGAGTTCGGGGGTGACTTCGGAGACCGTCACACCATAAATTCCGTAGGGCTTGCCTGTGGCTTTGTCCCAGTGGGCCAGTTCCCTGCGGGAAACCACGCTTGGTCCCGAGCCATGCAGGAAAAAATCGGCCTGTTCAAAAGCCTCTTCCAATTCTGGAGAATCCAGTTTCCCATCACGGGTGAGGCGACCTTTGACGATCTTCAGATGAGGAAATCGCTTTTGCAGCATCGGTTCGACACCCCGGTCAACACTGTTAGGCCAGAGGATGATCCGAAAATCGGGCGCATAAACTTCGAGCAGTTTCAGAATGCCGGGTGAATGTCCAATGTCGCCGATATTAACAGTCTGCCATCCGGATCGGAGCAGCAGTGTTGGGGCATTTTCTGCGGGTTTGCTGTCTGCTGCGCAGGTTGAAGGCAGGGAAATTCCCAGCTGAGAAGCTCCTGCCAGAGCCAGGGAATGTGTCAGAGTCTGTTTGAGCCAGTTACGTCTAGTGTAATTATCGGGAGTCGGTTGCATCAGTTCTCTGTAATCTGTTGAAGGTGTGTCGATTTGTTAGTGAGAATCAGGGATTCCCGCGGGAAGGAACTGTTTCCTACCTGTCCAATCCGGTTCTGCGTGACTATAGTAAGCTGTAAGTGTATTGTAGCTGAGATTTAATTGAAGTCTGCCCCATTTTTAACATCGCTAAAAATTATGCCCGACCAGATTCATATCGCCGATCTGTTACTACGAACCATCATCGGTATTAATGAGGAAGAACGCGAAAAAAAACAGGATGTTCTGATTAACATCACGATGGGCGTCGATCTGAAAGCAGCCGGTCATTCGGATCAGATAGCGGATGCCGTCAATTATCGTACGATTACCAAGGAGATCATTGACCTGGTAGAGAATTCCCAGTTCCAGCTGGTTGAGGCGATGGCGCATGAGGTGGCACGGATCTGTCTGAAAGATGAACGCGTTGCATGCGCTGAAGTCCGGATTGAAAAACCGGGAGCTCTGCGTTTTGCCCGCTCTGTGGGAGTGAGTGTGGTACGCAGACGCGAGGATTATCAGCTGTGAGCCAGCTCAATCAGGCATTTCTGGCACTGGGCAGTAATATTGAGCCGGAAAAGAATCTGCCTCAGGCAGTCCAGCTGCTGGCTGATTTTGGGACCGTTACAGGAAAATCGTCAGTCTGGCAGAGTGCTCCGGTGGGGGATCCGGACCAGCCGGATTTTCTCAACGCTGCAGTTCTGCTGGAGACAGAACATAATGCTGATACAATCTGCGAAAGGGTCGTTCCCGAAATTGAAAGCAGATTGAAGCGAGTACGCGATCCTCTGAATAAAAATGGTCCGCGTACCATTGATATTGATCTGGTTCTCTTTAATAGAGATTCCCTGCGGATCGCACATCGGATCATCCCGGACCCCGAGATCGAATCACGAGTGTTTCTGGCAGTGCCTCTGGCGGAGATCGCCCCGGATTACGAAGTCCCGGGACTCAACACCACGTTGTCCGAAATCGCACGTGACTTACAGCAGCTCCCTCAAAATCAGCTGCTGCTCCGGGATGAGATCCAGCTCTAAGCGTCTGCCAGGGTCAGGTCATCACCGGGGAGGCAGGCCATCGTATACAGCAACTGCTGTGCTTCGCACTGCGTCTTGTAAGCGTCTGGAATTTTCTTTTCCGTGGCTTCATCCCACTCCAGAATGTAGGTTCGTTCGGAAACTTTCTTACCACGAACTTCGACGACCATTCCCGTCCAGCCTGCGCAACTGATTTCTGGAAACTCAGGCAGACAGACTCCCTCTTTAACCTGAATCATTGAGCCTGCTTTGATAGCTGACGACGCCTTTTTACCCATAATTTATTTCTACCAAAACATTTTTGAGATATTTTTTTGCAGGAAACCTGTTGGCACGACTGGCAACAGTGTATCGCTAAAGCAGCATGAATTTCAATTGAAGTCGATCCAGAACCGTCTCGTTGAATCGAGAATTTAACAAAAAACGGGAATTCCAGCTGAATAACGTGTTCTTTAAGCAACAGAATCCGAAATCACAAAGGTCATTTCTGATGTGAATGTTGCAATTATACGACACGGCTTAGCACACAGATAAATGGAAAAAACAGGAAAAATATCTGCTTTCCTATTAACCGTGACCTATGTTTGTAGTGGACCAATCCCTCCCCTCCTCTGGTCTATTCTCCCGGCTTTGTCCAGCCTGTCAGAATCTGAAGTTCTGACCTGGGAGACACACTTTATTTCACAGTTAATGAGGCAAGCGATGTTGAAGCGGCACAGCCGTTGGGCATTGAATCAAAAATCGAAGCAAGAGCGTTCCGGAACCACACTCGTGGAACTGGCGTTCGTGGCGCCAGTTTTTCTGGTGTTCGTCTACGCGATCTTTGAGTTTGGTTACGCCTACATGATTTCGAATATCATTCAGGAAGCAACCCAGGAAGGGGCTAAGCTGGGACGCTGCGAAGATGTCACCACAGCCCAGGTCGAAACACGAGTCCGTGATCTGCTTGACACCGTGTTCGACTCAAATCTGGCCACAATCATGGTCAAAAACGCCAGCCAGTTTGACACTCCAGGCGCGGATGTAGAACAAATCAATTTTTCCGAATTACCCGATCTCGAACTGGCGAATGCAGAGAAAGCACAGCTGTTTATCGTTCGTGTGGAAGTACCTTACAAAGATGTGCGATTGCTCAATTCATTTTTTGTGGACCCGGTAAAAGCAGCTGAGGCAGCTGATAAAGAGAGAAACCTGGTCCTGTCCGGACACAGTGTCAGGCGACACGAGTGATTATCCAGGAAAACATGTCAGCCTGTAGTACGTCACTGCAGGGGGAAGAGAAAACATGAGAATCAACTATATCAGAAAAAACAAAACAAACCGACTGGATTCCGACCGCAGAGGTGTTGCTGCGGTCGAATTTGCCGTTATCGCACCTGTGTTCCTGGCTCTGGTGCTGGGAATGGTAGCCGTCCGGCGCGCCGTGCACACCACGACTGTCATGGAAGCCGCCCTGTCCCAGGCAGGACGTCTGGCATCCATGGATGCTGATCTCGATTTACCCTCGGGTACATCACTGAATGATAAAATTATCCTGGATGTGCGTAACTTTCTGCGTGCTTCCGGTATCGAAAATGATGAGAGCAATCTGACGATCACCATCACACGCGCTGATGACGCAGATGGCAATGCTCTGGATCCCATGCCTAATCCTCCCAGTTCTGGAGACACTTTCGATTTGAGTGATCCAGACAACCGCAATCGCCTGTTCCGGATTGGGATTGAGATTCCGGAAGGAGCAATGAATTCTAAACTGACTGAAATTATGAATCTGGAGGGTTCCATGGCGAAACCCATGACGGGGGATGCAGTATGGGATCTGATATTAAATAACGGCACGACAAAGATTGTCAACTAGTGACAAAACGCATTTATGATCAGCAGCATTTTGAGAAAACAACTTTATTTTTCGGGGAGTCAGAGGGGGTAAAATGAAAATGTATCAACGAGCCAGAAAAGCGAACGTGAATCTACCCGGCGACCAAAGTCGTCGTGGTGCGTTCATGGTGATGGCGGTACCATTCCTCGTTGCGACCATGGGCTTCATGGCGTTCGGGATTGATATCGCTGTGATCACCATGACCAAAACGAAAATGCGCAATGCAGTCGAGGCAGCCGCCCTGGCTGCAGCGCAACAGATTACCGATGCCGTTCAGACAACGGCAGACGGCATCACAGAAGGCGGTGACGTATCGAGCAGCGTGCAGGACGCGAACTCGATTGCAGTCGAAGCAGCTAAAGCGATGGCGGAGAAAGTTGCCGGGCTGAATGGCGTGTATGTGGATCCGGAGACCGATGTCAAATTCGGTAAACGGTACCAGGACGCCTCAGGTACTTTCCATATGATCTGGGGAGAAACAGCCAAACCATATAACGTGGTGAAAGTCATCGCCCGTCGTGATAATTCTGAAGAAGGTAAGCCAGACTCGCAGCTGCAACTGTTCTTCGCTGGAATCATGGGAGAAAAGACGGCCTCAGTCACCACATCTGCGATCGCCTTCATCGAGGCACGTGATATTGTGCTCGTGCTCGACTACTCCGGCTCGATGAGCTACGACAGTGAATTTGATGCCATGTCCTCTTATCGTTTGGGAAAATCGGCAGTAGAAGACAACCTGGATGATATCTGGAATACACTGGTTGATTCTGGCGCGACTTATTCGAATTCGGAAAAACTCAAATTTCCTCCTGAAGGCTACGGAAAAATCGATTCCGCAGTGGGTGAGTATATCAGTTCCAACGATGAAGATTACATCTTCCGGAGATTGGATCTGGATGAAGTCGACTCAAGTGGAAATTTGAAATACCCCTTCCCTCAGGAAGGTAAAAATTATTACGGAAGTCTCAACGGTCAGCCTACAGGCTATACAAACAAAAACTTATGGAAGGGTTACATTCGCTGGGTCCGGACGAATGGTACCGTCAGTAATTTTGGCTACCGCAAGAAGTATGGTTATCGCACACTGATGGGCTATCTCATCAGTCAGCGTAAGAAAAACGACCAGTCCGAAGATCTTTGGCGGGCTCCGATTTATCCGTTCCATGCGATGAAAAACGGGGTGACACTGTTTACCCAGTTTCTGGGTGGTCTGGAGTTTGGTGACCACATCGGGCTGGTGACCTATGATGATTCGTCCCGAGTCGAATCGGTCCTGAATGACGATGGCGTTTCGGAAACGGTCAACCTGGGTGATGAACTCATCACTAACAACTACACAGATATTAATACGATTCAAAGACACAAGCAGGCTTCGCACTATGCCCCCTACACCGGTATGGGTTACGGGATTCGTGATGCCAGAGAATTGCTGAGTTCACACGGTCGTGCTGGTGCACGTCCGACGATCCTGGTGATGACCGATGGTAACGCGAATCGTTCACCTTCAAACTGGTCTCTCCCGGGAAGCTGGGACTGGGATGATGTGACAGATTTCGATGGCGATGGACAGGCTGATTATCAGACCGGCGATCGCCATAAGCAATATGCTCTCTGGCAGGCTGTGGAAGCGGCCAACCTGGGGTATACCGTGCATACCATGACTGTGGGTGAAGGTGCAGACCGAGACCTGATGCGGGCCATTGCCAAGGCCTGTAACGGAATCAGCATCGATGCTCCCGGTGGTGCGACGATCGAAGAGATGCGATCACAGCTGTTAATCGCCTTTGGTAAGATTGCAGCTAATGTTCCGCCAGCGAAATTGCTGGCAGATCCGGAAAGTGATTTCTGAGTCTCAACAATTGTCGAATCATGCCTGCTTGGGTTGATTTCTACCTGAGTGAGAAAGAGGTGGTCGAAAGTCGGCCACCTCTTTTCTCGTTTTGTTGGGCTGTGAAGCCGCAATATTGAAAAGTAATCAGTAGTCTGGAGTTCCTTCAGGCTCTGGATTTAGCGTCAATTTATTGACTGACAGGAAGTGTAGAAATCTCCAGAAATTTATTGAAAAAGCAGAAATTCTTATCGACGAAGAATTAGGATCTATTCATAATAGAATATGTATATCATTGCATGCGAGATTTAAGTTTCCGGTAGTTTTCTGTCGGCTTAACTTATCCTTCCACTACTCTCACCCTGTTTGATAACACGCTCTATTTCAGAGAGCCCTTTCAAAACCATTCAGGGGCAATGAGAAGAGATTTACCTCTTTTCACCACCAGAGTTATTTTAACTTAGGTTTGATAAAAGGGGGTTCTGGTTCATGTCCTTCGACAAGTTCCGCGCTTATTCTTTTTCCGGCTTTGCGCTCTGCTCGGTTTTCTTTACGACACTCATCAATGCGGCTCCTTCTCATGCGGATCAAAAGGTCAGCTTTTATCAGCAGGTCCGACCCGTTTTGCAGGCCCACTGTGCCGGCTGTCACCATCCGCGAAATCCGGAAGGTGATTATGTTGTCACTGAATTCGTCGACCTGCTGAAAGGGGGCGAAAGTGAATCGGCTGCCATCGTTCCCGGCAAGCCGGATGAAAGTTACCTGGTAAAATTGATTACACCTGAGGGTAACGAAGCCGAAATGCCCAAGGCGAAAACGCCTCTGGCTCAGGAACAGATCACTCTGATCCGTACCTGGATCCAGCAGGGAGCCGTGAATGACTCGCCGGCAAAAGTGGAGTATCGCTTTAATAAAGAAAATCCACCGACTTATTCAGCACCGCCTGTCATTACTTCACTGGACTATTCTCCCGATGGGAAACTCCTGGCTGTCGCCGGCTTTCATGAGGTCCTTTTGCATAAAGCGGAAGGAGACCAGATTGTCGGACGTCTGATTGGCAAATCACAGCGGATCGAATCGGTCACCTTCTCTCCTGATGGGAAATTCCTGGCTGTTACGGGGGGAACTCCTGCAGAACGGGGCGAAATCCAGATCTGGGATGTGGCGCAGCAGTCACTCGTCAAGTCGATTCCCATTACCTACGATACAATCTATGGCGCCAGCTGGTCTCCTGATGGAAAGCTGCTGGCCTTTGGTTGCAGCGATAACACTCTTCGTGCGGTTGAGGTTGCTACCGGTAAAGAAATTCTCTACCAGGGAGCGCACTACGACTGGGTGCTGGATACCGTATTTTCCCAAGATGGAAGTCATGTGATCTCTGTCAGCCGGGACCGCACTACCAAACTGACCGAACTCAAAACTCAGCGGTTCATCGACAATATTACATCAATTACTCCCAAAGCACTTACGGGTGGGTTAGCAGCCATCGATCGCCATCCTACACAGGATACCGTGCTGGTGGGTGGTGCAGACGGGGTTCCCAAGTTGTATCAGGTCTTCCGTCAGTCCAAACGCGTGATTGGCGATGATGCGAATCTGGTGCGGACCTTCCCTGCCCTCAAAGGCAGGATCTTTGGTGTCGACATTCATCCCAACGGCAAACAACTGGTCGCTGTCAGCAGTCTGAATCATACCGGGGAATTGAAAGTCTTTTCATTCGATATTGCTGAGAAATTTCCCGATAATCTAGTTGCAATCTTAAACAAACGCGTCGCTTCGCGTAGTGCTGCCGAAAAGAAACAGATTGAAGAGAGCCGTACCCAGAATGTGAAACTGGTCAGTGAAGCCCAGGTGCCTGAATCAGGACTTTATACCGTCTGCTATCATCCTCAGGGGGCCGTGATTGCAACCGCTGGACAGGATGGCCAGATACGGTTATATGATTCCGCGACGGGAAAACTGAAAAAGTCATTTGTTCCGGTCCCATTAAAGCAGACGCAGCCTCAAATCGCTGCGAAACCCGGATCAGGCAAGACTGAGAATCAAGAGTCGCAACAGAACGAACTTGTTGTGATCGACCTCAATCAGGCGAAACTGCCGAAGGAGACATTCTCGGGGGCCGACCCAATTGTAAAACTGGAAGTACAGCCTGCTCAGGCCACCATCGCTCAGAAGTTTGATACAGTCCAGTTTCTCGTAACCGGTCATCTGAAATCCGGAGCCAAAGCGGATTTAACTCGTCTGGTAAATGTCAGTCAGAAAGGGAAACCCATTCTGCACATTTCCGAAACTGGACTGGTGCGTGCATTGCAGCCTGGAACTGTTGAAGTGAATTTCAGTCTGCAGGGCCAGCAGGTCACTTCGAAAATTCACGTGTCCCCCTTCCCCGCAGATTACAGTCCGGATTACTGGCGGGATGTGGCACCTGCGTTTACGAAAATGGGATGTAACTCCGGGCTCTGTCACGGAGCCAACAAGGGGAAAGACGGCTTTAAACTTTCTCTCCGTGGAACTGATGATCTGTTTGACCTGCGTGCCTTCACGGATGACTTGAAATCGCGTCGTGTCAATCTGGCCGCCCCAGAGCAAAGTCTGATTCTCTTGAAAGCGATTGCTGAAGTGCCTCACAAGGGTGGCCAGCTGGCCTTACCCGGGGACGCGCATTACCAGATTGTTTCTTCCTGGATTAATAAGGGGACGCCCCTGAACCGGGAAGCTGCCCGGGTAGAACAAATCAAAGTCGTGCCAGAGAATCCAGTTGTTCCCCGCGCTGGACTGCTGCAGCAGTTCCGTGTCCTGGCCACCTATTCCAATGGAGAAGAACGGGATGTCACCAGTGATGCCTTCATTGACAGCAGTAATATCGAAGTTGCCAAAATGCATCATGGCGGAATTGCTGAAGTCCTGCGTCGAGGCGAAGCGCCACTGCTGGCCCGCTACGAAGGGAAGTATGCAGCCACGACCGTTACTGTCATGGGCGATCGCTCTGAATTTGCCTGGAAGCAGCAACCGGTTTTTAACTACATTGATCAACTCGTCGATCAGAAACTGAAAAAGACAAAAACCCTGCCCTCTCAATTGTGTACCGATGCAGAATTTATCCGGCGGGTTTACATCGATCTGACTGGTCTGCCTCCTACGATTGAAGATGTGAAAACGTTCCTGGCAGACAAACGCGATTCACGCCTCAAACGAAATGAACTGATCGATCGTCTGCTCGGTTCTCCGGAATTTGTAGAACACTGGACTAACAAGTGGGCTGATCTATTGCAGGTCAACCGGAAATATCTGGGCGTTGAAGGGGCAAAGAATTTCCGTGACTGGATCGAAAAATCAGTCTCCGAGAATATGCCTTACGATAAGTTCGCTTACGAAATTCTGTCAGCCAGCGGATCCAACAAAGCGAATCCCCCTGCATCCTATTTTAAAATCCATCGCACACCTGAAGACACGATGGAAAATACGACGCATTTGTTCCTGGCAATTCGCTTCAACTGCAACAAATGCCATGACCATCCCTTCGAACGTTGGACCCAGGATCAGTACTATGAAACCTCGGCATTCTTCGCTCAATTTGGTCTGAAAGCAGCCCCGGAAAGTAAGGGGCGGAATATTGGTGGTACGGCCGTTGAAAGTGGTAAACCCCTGTTTGAGGTCGTCTTCGACAAAAATGAAGGGGAAATGATTCATGAACGAACCGGCTTGAAAACGCCGCCGAAATTCCCCTACCCTGCTGAGTTCAAAGCCGATCCGAAAGCGGATCTTTCACGCCGTGAAAAACTGGCCCGCTGGATCACCTCTCGGGACAACCAGTACTTCGCCAAAGCATATGCCAACCGGGTCTGGGGATATCTGACCGGAACCGGGTTGATCGAACCGATTGATGACATTCGTGCCGGAAATCCAGCTTCCAATCCAGAACTGCTGCAGAAGCTGACCGAGGATTTCCTGTCTCACGATTTTGATGTACGGCATCTGATGCGCGTGATCTGTCAGTCGCGTACCTATCAGCTGTCTATCGAATCCAACGAATGGAACGAAGACGATAAGATTAATTATTCGCATGCCAAAGCACGTCGCTTGCCTGCAGAGGTGCTTTACGATGCTCTCTGTCGAGTGACCGGGTCTGAATCCAATATTCCTGGTGTTCCTGCAGGGACTCGGGCAGCAGAACTTCCCGATGTGGGATTCAAACTGAAGAGCGACTTCCTGGCGAAGTTCGGTCGTGCTCAGCGCGAAAGTCCCTGTGAATGCGAACGATCTTCGAGTGTTGAACTGGGGCCGGTGATGGCTCTGATCAGTGGTCCTACGGTAGGTAATGCGATCAGTGACCCTAATAATGCCTTGAGTAAGCTGGTTCAGCAGGAAAATAATGACTCTTCCCTGGTCGATTCAATCTTTCTGCGGGTATTAAATCGTCCGGCGACTGCTGAGGAAAAGCAGGCTGGCGTTAAACTGATACAACAGCAGATTCAGAATGAACACCAGTCACTGAAGCAGCGTCTGGCGGAATATGAAAAGAGCCTGTCCCCTGAGATCGTTCAGCAGGAAAATCAACGGGTTCAGAATATCAAAGACGCACAAGAGAAAATTGCTTCGTTCCAACAGGCCATCGCCCCCCGCGAAGCCTGGTTGAATAAAGAGCAACAGGCCAGGACAGCACGGTTGCAAAAGGAGTTAACGGAGTATCAGAAATCCTTGCAATCCCGGATCGCTGCCTGGGAGAAAGAAGAAACCAAAGGTTCCAATTGGGTCGTCATCAAGCCGGAATCATTATCGGCTACCAACGAATCGACCCTGGAAGTACAGCAGGATCAGTCGATCCTGGCCAAAGGTAAAAATGGAAAAGGCGACTATCAGATTGTTGCTCATACAAATCTGAAAGCGCTCTCTGCGGTTCGCCTGGAAGTACTCACCGATGATTCCCTTCCTCAAAAGGGACCGGGACGTTCTGGGGACGGAAACTTCGTACTCAATGAGTTCGAGGTTTATGTGGCTCCTAAATCGAAACCAGATCAGAAACAGAAGCTGAAACTGTTTAACGCCCAGGCTGATTTCAGTCAGAATACGTATCTGGTTGCGACCGCCATTGATGGTCAAGTCAAGCCATCAGGCGAGGGCTGGGCTGTCTCACCACAGATCGGGAAGCCTCATAAAGCCAGTTTCGACATTCAGTCTCCGCTACCGTCTGATGATCAGGGAGTCATTTTGACCTTTGTCATGAAACAGCACTTTAGCAGTAATACGCATTCTATCGGTCGTTTCCGGCTCTCTATTACCAATGGTAAAGGACCAACTACGCTCGATCAGCATCCCCAGGATATCCGTAACATTCTGGCGAAACAGGCTGATAAGCGTAACGCTGCAGAGAAAAAGAAACTGCTTGACTATTACAGTAAATCAGACAGCAGGCTGCAGTCGATGATCAAAGCAGTTGCGGACAGTAAACAGCCGCGGCCAACCGATCCCAAACTTGTCGAATTACAGCAGCATCTGACAGCGATGCAGAATGTGCGTCCCGTCGATCGCAAATTGACACGTCTGCGTGATGATGTGCAGTTGAGTGCAGAGCAGGTCAAACAGAATCGACTGGTAGCCGCCCAGGACCTCACATGGGCGTTAATCAATAGTCCTGCCTTCCTGTTTAACCACTAAGATTCATCAGGACAGCAGCACAGAATAAATGCGGATGGATACAATATTGAAACAGTTCTCTAACAAAAACTGAGGAGACACAGAAATGCTGATCATTCCAGGTCAATCAGGCAAGGAGCCGTGCGAGTCTCGAAGTCAAATTTCCCGTCGTGATCTGCTGCGGGTCGGCGGTTCCAGTATGATGGGTATGGGACTGGGAACCATGCTCCAGTTACAGGAAGCTGCGGCCAACAGTAATGAAGGCGGTGGCGGCCCCGGCTGGGCGAAAGCCAAAAGTGTTATTCTGATCTTCCTGCAGGGCGGTCCCAGTCATCTGGACCTGTGGGATCCCAAGGAAAACGTTCCCGATAACGTGCGGAGTGTCTTCCAGCCAATTTCGACAAAGCTGCCTGGTGTGCAGTTCACCGAACTCTTGCCGAATCTGGCGCAGCAGAACGACAAGTTCACCATGATCCGCTCCATGAGTTATACTCCCAAGGGGTTGTTTAATCATACTGCCGCCATCTATCAGATGCTGACCGGCTATACCACAGATAAGGTTAGCCCCTCCGGACAGCTGGAACCACCAAGTCCCAAAGACTTCCCGAACTTTGGGTCAAACATTATTCGTCTCCAGCCACCACAGGTCCCCATGCTGCCGTTCGTGATGCTTCCACGACCTCTGCAGGAGAGTAACGTGGTCGGGAAAGCCGGGACAGCCGGATTCCTGGGACGTGCCTACGATCCGTACTATCTCTATCCGCCGGGAGACGATATGGATATGAACAAGATGGACCGGATCAGCGTCGATGATCTGAAGTTGCGTCCGGATGTCTACACTTCCCGGTTGCAGCGTCGTGCCAGTCTGCGGGATACCATCAACCAGGGTATGCCTCAGCTGAACAAGGCTGTCGAAGATTACAAGCTGGATAAGTACTACTCACGGGCACTGGATCTGGTCATTTCGGGTCGAGCCCGCGATGCTTTTGCCCTGGATCAGGAGTCCGATGCCGTCCGCGACAAGTACGGTCGGAACACCTTTGGTCAGAGTCTCCTGCTGGCCCGTCGTCTGGTAGAAGCCGGGACTCGGGTGGTTGAAGTTGTCTGGCCAAAAGTCGCGAACTCGAATAACCATTCGTGGGACGTCCATACAGGATTGACAAATCGATTGAAGAACCAGTCTGCTCCCATGTTTGACCAGGGACTCGCCAGTCTGATTTCTGACCTGTATGATCGGGGCACACTGGACGAAACACTGGTTGTGGCAGTGGGTGAATTTGGCCGCAGTCCTCAACGCGGTGTCAGTACTTCAGGGAACTCAAACAGTGACGACGGTCGAGATCACTGGCCCTACTGCTACACTTCTCTGATGGCAGGGGCCGGGATGAAACGGGGATATGTTCACGGCGAATCCGATAAGACCGGTTCCAGTCCGCGTAAGGATCCCGTTCATCCACGGGAACTGCTGGCAACGATCTATCATTCGTTCGGAATCAACCCCGAAACCATCGTCTATAATCACCTGAATCAGCCACGCGAACTGGTGAAAGCACAAGCCGTTACCAAACTGATGGGATAAACGGCTGACATAATTTTATCTCCAATCAGGCCTGTCTCTGTATTTCAGAGGCGGGCCTGTTTTTGTTAGTAGAGCGCAATTCTACGCGGCATTTCTGCTGCTGACACGAAATCGAAATCGTCTGTAGGCCAGGTAATTTCCTGAGAAAGATTTTAAAAAGAGAAAAACCGGACAATTTATACTTGAATTTATGAACCCAATGTGGTGTACAATGATTTAACAACGTCAGGGCTGACTTGGACAGAGTTGCAGGTTTTTGAAACCCGTGAAATTGATTCACAAACCGGGAACTCAATCCACCCCACATCGATCCTATTTGATGTTCTGACAGATCGCGCCAATTAAAAACTAATTGACTAACCAGACCGTCAGGCCCATTCTCATTTGCAGGATGGATTTTGTTGGATAAAGGTGCGCCCATTATCTGTTTACAGTTCATAAATGATCGATTCACGCTCATCATCGGCTGGCTGATACTGCCAACTCTGCTGCTGATTCCCAGAGAGCTTCCCGGGCAAGTCGCTGTCGAAGTTGGCGTGGCCGAGGCTGCAGTGCAGCCCCCCGAGACGTCCCCACACAAGATTCCGGGTTTCAGTATTTCTGTCGATGAAAAGAAACTGAATCTGCTGGATGACTTTGAACGCTATGTGCGTCATCAGATGTGGGAAAAAGCATTGACGACGATCAAGGATCTGTCTGCTTCTCAATCCAGTTCCGCCCTGCTCCCGACTCAGGATGGTTTTCTGATCGATGCGAATCAGCGGATCTTTCGAGCCCTGACTTCACTTCCACCAGAAGGGCGAGAAGCATATCGACTCTTCTATGACGGCAAGGCCCGCAAGGAGTATGCTGAGCTCTCGGAAAAACATCCGTTGTATTCCGCTGATGCCGAAAAGCGGGCAACCGAGATTTATTACCAGTATTTTTTGACATCGATTGGTGATGAAGTCGCTGACCTGCTGGGAAATCAGGCTTTTGAACGGGGAGATTTTCATCAGGCAGCCGAATACTGGCGCTCGATTCTCGAGCATCATACTGATACCAGCCTGCCAGAACTGGATTTGAATGTGAAACATGCGCTGGCGTTGATCCGAGGCGCACGAACAGAACGGGCTGCTGCAGCAATCGAGGTGATCGCTCAACAGTTTCCTGGTCAGAAAGTGACACTGGGAGGCAATGCCCTTGATCCGGTAGCTTATCTGAAGTCTTTACTGCCGCAGCAGAACGTGTCTTCTGTTGCTTCTTTGAAATCCAATGACCCAAAGTCGGTCTCTCAGTCATTCCAGTTACCCGATTCTGATTCTCAACCGCACTGGCAGTTGCATTTTCTGGATCAGAGTGTGGAACAGGCGCTGCAGAATTCTCAATCAGATTATTACGGCCGCAGCAAATCGTATGCAACCTACGTTCCTCCCATAGCCTTTGATCAGCAGCATGCCTATATAAACTACTATGGTGTCTGTTTTGGTCTCGATTTGAAGTCCGGGAAGCTGCTCTGGAGGAACGCTAAGTTCAAGGATCTGGGAAATCATTTCAACAACTATAGTTTTCATCAGTCCAGCCATCTGAATCAGTATCATATTGCCGTGAGTGGAGATTATGTACTCGCTACTCTGATCCCTCAGAAGGAAATGAACCGTTACCGTGCCTGTTATCGGCTGGTTGCCTATCAGAAAAAGACGGGCAAACAAGTCTGGCAAACCAGTGCGAATAACGAAAGCTATATCTGTGAGCCTCTGGTGGTTGGAGAGCAGATTTACACAATCTCTCACCAGCAAAACAGTAAACAACTCAATTTGAGTTGCCTGTCGTTGAAGACGGGAAAGAAGGAGTGGGGGATTCCCCTGGGATCTGTCGTGGCAGGCAGCTCTACAAACGGGATGGAAGACATGCCCTCTCCCGTGCTCAAACTGAATGGAGAGTCACTTCTGGTACTCACCAATAATGGAGCACTGTTTGATATATCCCTGTCTGGCAGGTCTATCAACTGGGTATTCCGTTATCCCTATCCCGTGAATCAGACGACTTCCAATTATTACTATGCAGCTGCCAAAGAGGAAGTACAACTGCATTCCAGAGGGCAGATGTACTGCGACAACAATCTGCTTTATTTTAAAGAAGAGGGGGCCAGCGAGGTCTATGCCCTGGATCTGGCTGCCAAAAAAGTGGTCTGGAAACGCCCCATCAAAGCGGCTGCTCAACTGGTGGGAATTGATGATCAAAATGTCTATCTGCTCTCCAGGGAACTGGAGGCATTGAGTCGCGAAACGAGCCGTCTGAACTGGGCGGTTTCTCTGCCTATCGCGGCAGGAGGCTTGAGTGCCGTCATTGATCCGCAGCATGCCTGGATATTTACCAGTCGGGGGATCTTCGAAATTTCGAAATCAAACGGGGATATTCTTGATATTTATCGCGGGCACGATCTGAGTTCGTTGGGAGGTGCAATCATCCTGAATCAGGGGTTAATGCTTTGTATCTCCAATCAGGCTGTGACCGCATACCCCTCCACTCCCGCTGGAAAACAGAAGTCAAAAGAAACACCAACATCAGAACCTTAATCAGATGGAATGTAATATGTGTGGTAAGTTACTCCTGTCACAAAGTCGAAGCTTGTTTTTACTGGCGCTGGCTCTGCCCTGCTTTGCTCAACTGTCACCGGTCGCTGCTGAAGGTGAAACCGGGATTACCGTTGTAGGGACTGGCATTGTTGAACAGAAACCAACGGTCGTCGAAATGACCGGACTGGTCATCGGTCAGGGCCAACTGGCGGGAGATGCTGTTACCAAGTATCACGGAAATCGACGCCGGGCCGAAGATGCATTTAAAAATCTGAAGATACCAGGACTGGTCATTCAGGGGGATGGGATGTCACTCTACTCGTCCTTAAATGCCAGTCAGATGCAGGCCATGATGCGGGGCATGGCTGTGAATAATACGCAGTCTCAGGAGTTATCGGTCTCAGAAACACTCAAGTTACGTCTGACGGGAGTTGATAAGCTGAGCTCCGAAGAACTGCTGGAAATGATCGTTCGGATTGTTGATGCCGGCAAAGATGCGGGAGTGGTGATTGGTAATGATACGACTCCCATGGTGCCGGGAACATATAACGCTTCAAAAGCACGCAACACGATGGTTGCCTTTAAAATTCAAAACGTGGAAGACTTGAAAAACAAAGCTTATGCAAAGGCCCTGGAAGATGCACGCTCTCAGGCGGAGGCACTGGCAAAACTGGCAGGCGGCAAACTCGGGAAAGTTGTGGCCATTAATACGGTGGATCCAAACCAAAAGAGCAGCGACAGTTCCAGTCAGATGCTGGCACAATATCTGGCTGTGCTGGGGATGGGGGTCGGTCAGTCCGAGGAGCAGTCCTCTGCACTAATGAAAGCGATCCCTGTCTCTGCTGTCGTTCGCGTTACTTATGCTCTCGAATGAATTCTCAATAAAACGGGCGTCAAATGAGTATTTCTGTAATCATCAGGATTGTTGCCGGTGGGCTGTTTCTGCTGTGTAGCTTTACGCAGATCCCGGCGCAAGAAATTCTGCCCCGGCACGTCACTCCTGCAACCGTCAAGTCAATTCAACGGGGGCTTGACTATCTGGCGAAACAGCAGACAACCAGTGGTAGTTTTCAAACAACCCAGGATGGTAGTACCTATCCTGTCTCGATGACTTCGCTGGCAGGAATCGCCTTTCTGGCAAATGGAAATACGTCGACCCGGGGGCCTTACGCCGATCAGGTTCGGAAAGCGACTGAGTACGTACTGAGTCAGGCCCAGCAAAATGGACTGATCGCAGCCGGCGCGGAAAATGGGCGCCCCATGTACGGGCATGGATTCTCGTTGCTGTTTCTCTCCAGCGTATACGGGATGGAGACAGACGCAAAAGTCCGCGCCCGGATTGCCAAAGTGGTCAAGGATGGAATCCAGTTGACCTCTTCGGGACAGAGCCCTTTAGGAGGCTGGATTTATACCCCGGGGGGAGGAGATGAAGGCAGTGTGACCGTCACCCAGATGCAGGGACTCCGGGCTGCGCACAATGCCGGCTTTACCGTACCCAAGGGGACGATTCAGAATGCGGTCCGGTATCTGGAACTCTGTCAGACGCCTGAGGGAGGAATCCGCTACTCATATCATTCTGGTAATGATACCCGTCTGCCAATATCCGCTGCCGCGATTACCTGTCTCTATTCTGCCGGGGAATATGAATCACCGCTGGCCGAAGAATGTATGGAATATGTTTACGGACAGTTCAAAAACCGAAAAAGTGGATTTCAGTCGGGACATTATTTTTATTTGAACCTGTATGCATCGCAGGCGTTTTACCAGGCAGGCGATGATTATTGGGATGCCTACTTCCCGGGGCAACGCGACAGTCTCATCAAATCACAGGCATCCAACGGCAGCTGGAACGGCGATGGCGTCGGTCCCATTTTTGGAACCAGCGTCGCCTTAATCGTTTTACAACTGCCTTATAAGTTTTTGCCAATATATCAACGTTAATCGACATGTATTGTGACCAGCAGACAGGCTGGTAGAACAGGGAGTGAATCTTGTCTGAAATGAAAACAGCACCAGATATGGCAGCTTTGGAGAAGCTCAAAGCCGCTCAGGAACGGATTCGCGAACAGATTCGCACGGTCGTCGTTGGTCAGGATGATGTCGTCGAGCAGTTGCTGGTCAGTATTCTTGCAGGGGGACACTGTATTCTGGAAGGAGTCCCGGGCCTGGCGAAGACGTTGCTGGTCTCGACGCTGGCTAAAAGTCTGTCACTGGACTTCGGTCGTATCCAGTTCACTCCCGACCTGATGCCCGCCGATATTACCGGAACCGATGTGATTTACGAAGATCGACAGACTGGAACGCGTGAGTTCCGATTTATTGAAGGGCCGATTTTCACCAATCTGTTACTGGCAGATGAAATTAACCGGACACCGCCCAAAACACAGGCGGCTTTACTGCAGGGGATGCAGGAAAAGAACATTTCCGCAGGGACGAAGCATTATCAGCTTCCCCGGCCGTTTTTTGTGCTTGCAACCCAGAACCCGATTGAACAGGAAGGGACCTACCCCCTTCCCGAAGCGCAGCTGGACCGGTTTTTGATGAAGATTATCGTCCAGTATCCCACGCGCGATGAAGAAAGACAGATATATAAAACAGTGACTGGAGAAGAACAGTCGGAGCCGGAAGCCACCTTGACGGGAGAAGAAGTTCTGGAACTCCAGCATCTGGTACGCCGGGTTCCTATCAGCGATTTTCTGGTGGATTACACGATGGACCTGATCCGGGCGACACGCCGTGACAGCGAAGATGCTCCGGAGTTCATTAATCGCTGGGTACTCTGGGGAGCGGGGCCACGTGGCGGCCAGTCGCTGATTCTGGCAGCCAAGGCCCGGGCTGCTCTGTATGGTCGCCCTGAAGTCTCTGTGGAAGATCTGCAGGCGGTTGCCAAGGCCGTTTTGCGCCACCGGATTGTTCTGTCATACAACGCCGAGTCGGAAGGCCAGACGCCGGATACCGTAATTGAAAAACTGATCGCGGAAACTCCATTGCACCAAAGCACTGCCGGAAAGGATGGTCAGTTTGAACACATACTTAAATCCTGAGATCGCAGGCAGTCTGGCCGGGATTGGGTTCAAGGCCCGCCAACCTGTTGAGGGTTCGATTGCTGGACTGCACCGCAGTCCCCTGCACGGTCTGTCTCCGGAATTTGCCGACTATCGCAGCTACACGCCCGGTGATGATTTGAAGAACCTGGACTGGAAAGCGTATGCCCGTTCGGACCGGTTTTACATTAAACGTTTCGAAGAAGAGTCAAATCTACGCGCGGTGTTTATTGTTGATTCTTCGGCCTCGATGAAGTACGGCGGTCCTGACTTTTCCAAGTATGATTGTGCAGCAACAATCGCCGTCTCGCTGTCATCTGTTTTATTGAAACAGCGTGATGCCGTCGGACTGGCGATACTTAATGATCGTGTTCAGGAAGATCTGCGGACAGGGAGTACTGCCTCCCATCTGGCTAAATTCATGGAAGTACTGCAGCAGACCGAACTCCAGGGAGAAACCGACATTGGCCCGGCTGTCGCCCAGGTCGCGGATCAGATTCACCGTCGAGGCATCGTTGTGGTCCTGTCTGATCTGCTGACACCGCTGGATCGATTTTACGAGTCGCTGGGTAAACTGCAGTACGCAGGGCATGAGGTGATTGTGATGCACGTACTGCACCGTGATGAGGTTGAGCTTCCATTCAAAGATTCTGTGATCTTCAAGGATATCGAAGGCGAAGAAGAGATCTTTGCCGAACCATGGGCCTTTCATAAAGCGTATCAGGCAGCCATGGAAGAGTTTATTCAGGAGACACGCCAGCGCTGTCAGTTTTGTGGCATCGACTACCTGCAGATATTTACTGACGCCAATTTGAGCAGAGTTTTGAGCAGCTATTTACACAATCGGCAGTTTGGAGGTGCGAAAACACATCGAGGACGAATGGCGTCTCTCGGTGGATCTGCCGGTTCAGATAATCAGACTTTAGACTCCCCTGCTCTCGATTCCAGAGCAGGTCAACCATCAGAAAGTGAGTAAATAGTTTCAATGCATTTTCTGGCTCCCTTACTTCTGACGGGAACGGTTCTGGCAACCGCACCGATCATTATTCACCTGCTAAACCGCAGACGGTTTATCCGCGTGGACTGGGCGCCCATGGAATATCTGAAGTTAACCTTGAAGACAAATCGTCGGCGCTTACGGCTGGAACAGTGGCTCTTGCTTGCGATTCGAACGCTGGCGGTTCTGGCTCTGTTTCTGGCGGTGGCGCGTCCCATCAGTTCAGGCACAAATCTGGCCGGATTTCTGGCGGTAGAAGGTCGGGCAAGCCGCGTGATCATTCTGGATGATTCTCTGAGTATGTCTTATCAGACCGGCGAACAGTCTGCCTTCAGCCGGGCACAAAATGCAGTTCGACAGGTATTGAACCAGTTGGGACCACAGGATTCGGTATCGGTGGTACTGGCTTCTCAACCGGAGCAACCACTCGTGCGGATGGCACATCTGACAGAGAAAGAGCGGGACCAGTTGATTGCGCGCATCAATGAGATTAATTCCAGCCAGATGGCCAGTCACTGGATTTCTACCTTAGAGGAAGTAGATCGCCAACTGAAAGAAGCCACATTCCCGATTAAAGAAGTGATTGTTGTTACCGATCTCTGGTCGGCCGGTTGGACTTCTGAAGTGCGCGATCTTTGTGACCGTTGGTCGGGCGAACAAGTAACGTTGCGATTTATCGATATCGGAAATGAGCCGACGGGGAACCGTGTACTACGTTCGCTTGATCAGGACAGCCGGATTGCACTGGTCGATCAGGAAGTTAAATTGACTGCCGTCATCGAGAATTCCAGTACAGAACCGCTTAAGTCAGGTCAGGCATTGTTAGACGTGGACGGAAATGTTACTCCAGTGACCCTGCCTGAAATTCCAGCAGAAAAAACGGTGACCGTTCCCGTGAGTGTGCGATTTGATGAACCGGGTCAGCATGTCGTAACTCTATCCATTCCTGCAGATTCCTTGATGGAAGACAACGTTCGCAGCAAACTGATCAATGTTCGTCAGATGGTCGATGTCGTTCTCGTTGATGGCGAACCGGGGCTGAATCCCTTCGAGAGTGAAACTGATTTTCTGGCGCTGGCTCTGTCAGCCGGAAATTCAAACTGGCAGGTGACACAAACGGAAAGTTCAACCTGGAAGTCACAGTTATTGACAGCCCCGGATCTGATCGTCCTGGCAAATGTGGATCAGCTGTCAAAGGAGCGCGTCGCCGAACTGGAAGAACTGGTCTCGCTGGGAACCGGTTTAATGATTTTTGCCGGCGATCAGTGTGACTTGCAACTTTATAACGAACGACTTTTTAAAGGGGGAAATGGACTCCTTCCGGCAAAAATCAATCAGATTCGAGATTTGCAGGCGCAAGGGCTGGTTATCGAACCAATCGCTGATTCTCCGATTGAGTTACTGAAGAACCTGACTCCGGAACTGTTGAGTCGGGTGCGTCCCCATCGATTTGCGGATGTTGTTCTGGAGCAAGGTGAAGGACAGCGTCAGGTTAACGTGTTGGCACGCTGGAATGATCCCCAGCAGTCTCCTGCAGTTCTGGAAAAGCGTTTTGGTGAAGGTCGCGTCCTGTTCTGGACCGTTTCAGCAGATAAAAGCTGGAGCGACTGGCCAGCAGAGGCGAGTTTTGTTCTGGCAATGCGGTTAGCGGCACAGGAAATCGCGGCAGAAATTCAACGGGGCGAGAATCTGATTGCCGGTGAACCGATCCACCTGGAACTGGAGACGATCACCGCACCTCAGGCTGGAGAACTGGTCTGGCTGGATCGTGATCTGAAACCCCAGGAAGTCCGTTTTGGTACGGAAGGTGAATCGAAAACAATTCTCAGCTCCGATCCGATTCGTTTCTCAGGCGTCGTGGAAGCAACGTGGCAAGGCACACAATCTGGCGGGCAGACTCAGAAATTTGCCATCAATGCGAATGTGGAAGATTCATTGCAGGAAAGGCTGAATGAGCAGGAATTGCAGCAGTATCTGGGGCGCATGCCTTTAAAGCTGATTCGTTATCAGGGAAAAGAAATGGACTTATCGACAGCCGGGACTGAATTATGGCGATATCTGGCAGTCGTATTACTGGGTTGTCTGATTTCCGAGAGTATGCTGGCGGCCTGGATTGGTCGTCGTCGCTAAAGAAAGAGTTGTGAACTTGAACCGATTTCTGGAAAAACTGTTTGGTATTCAATCCTCGACCTGGGCCGAAGGTGGTCAGTGGTCCGCGCAGTGGGTTGGCTTGCCGTCAGGAGATCGGATGCTCTTTCTGATTCTGGGAGTCGTCGTACTGGTAGCTGGCGGCTGGTGGTTGTATCAACGGGATGCAAGGCAGATACCCCTGCTCCGCCGCTGTCTGTTGTACTCAATCCGAATCGCTCTGGTCCTGCTGGTGATTGCCATGCTGCTCGAACCAATTCTGGTATTGAGCAAAGAGGAAAAAATTCCTTCGCATCTGCTGGTCCTGTTGGATACTTCGCAGTCCATGTCGCTGAAGGATGCCTGGCAGGATGAAGAACGGGCCATGGAAGTGGCGCGTAGTCTGGGGATGTCGTCAGACGTGGATGCCCTCCGCAGAATGAACCGCCTGCAACTCGCGCAGAAATTAGTGACACCTTCATTCCTGAAAGACCTGTCTGCTGACGGAAAACGCACTGTCCACCTGCATGGGTTCAATGATAAGTTCAATCCAGAGGCACTATCAGACTCTGAGGAATGGCACGCCGGTGGAAATGCGACTGCTATCGCCAGTTCTCTTCGCCAGGCACTGCTTTCCTATTCCGGGATGCCTCTCTCGGGGGTTTTACTGATCAGCGATGGACAATCGACGTCTGGAGAACCCCCGGAGGAAGTCTTGCAGATGCTGTCTGATGAAGGAATCCCTTTGGTTGCGGTTGGTATGGGGACAACTGATGGACCGCGGAATGTCGCGATTACAGAACTCGAAGTCAGCCCTGTAGTGTTTGTGCAGGATGCGAACCAGCTGACGGTGCATATTGAATCACGGGGAATGCAGGCTCAATCCGCGACCCTGCTGATTGAACAGCGACGCAATGGCGGGCCCTGGCAGGAATTTATCCGCGAGGAAGTCGTGCTTAACCTCGAAGGTCAGTTACAACCGCGGACGTATCAGTTCACTGAAACAAAAACCGGTAAGGTTGAATTTCGAGCGAATATTATCGATGCGGGGCCGGAAATCTCGCAGGATGATAATCTGGCCTCCGCCGAAGTACGCGTGATTCGACAGCGGTTGAATGTCCTGTTTATTGCAGGATCGACCTTTCCCGAAGTTCAGTTTCTGCGAAATTCATTTTTACGGGACCGCCAGATTAATCTTTCGACCTGGCTCATGGCGGCTGATAAAACCTATGAACATCCGGGCGATCTGCCAATTCGTCGGCTGCCGGTCACTCAGGAAGAACTCAACGATTATGACTGTGTGATATTGTACGATCCTGACCCCAATGGCTGGCCCGTTAATTTCCCGGAGTTGCTTACGAATTTTGTGACCAAAGCAGGAGGCGGACTGGTTTATATTGCCGGAGAAATGCAGACCGCGAGTATGTTCGATCATCAGTCTGATCCTACCCTGGAATGGTTGAACTTATTGCCTGTTATTCGAGAGCCGGGACTCTTTCGCTCTCAAGTTCAAATTCGGTTGAGTGCTCGCTCACCCTGGAAACTGGATGTGACTACTCAGGGAGTTCAGGATCCCATTTTCAACTTTGCCAGTGATCGACAGGCAAATGAACAGCTTCTGAAAAATTTACCCGGTATGTTCTGGCACTTTCCGGTGACCAAAGCGAAACCGGGGGCGACGGTGCTCGCAGTTCACGCGGATCCCCGCATGCGAAATGAATACGGTCAGGAGGTTCTGATCGCCTCGCAACGCGTGGGGCCCGGCTGGTCGATTTTTATTGGTTTTGACAGTACCTATCGCTGGCGGTATCTGAATGAGCAGTTGTTTGACGGATTCTGGGCACGAGTCGTGGATCGGGCCGGCAGGAGCAAACAACTGGGAGGAAATTACCCTTTCCGGCTTTCGACGCCACAGGCACAGTACCAACCCGGCGAACAGGCTAAGGTGATTGCCCGTTTTCTGGATGAGAGCCAGATCGAGCCTGGTCTACAGCGTTTATACGGTGAAGTGGAGCGCGGTGATGAACAGCCGATTCCACTGACGTTGACAGAAGGAAATCAAAGAGGTGAATTCTCTACGAACTTTCCGGTACCGTCACCTGGGACGTATTTTGTCCGTGTCTGGATGGGAGATGAAGCAGCCGGGGCGAGTGTGAAAGCGGCTACCATGCCGATAAAAGTCGAATTTCCAAATCAGGAACTGCAAAATCCGACTCTGAACGAAGCGTACCTGGAGACCATGTCGAGTTCGACGGGAGGTCGGGTCTATCAGTTGTCAGAAATGAACGACATTGTAGGTGCTTTCAAAATTAAAGAGGTCTCCCGTTTTCTGGAAGAACGACAGGAAATCTGGGATGCACCAATTTTCTATATTTTAATCTTTGGTTTACTGGTTACCGAATGGATTTTGCGAAAGTGGTCCCGTCTGATTTAAAAGATGGTATGTCACAACAGGAGTCAGCGGTAGATGTCCGAACTAAAGTCGCATAAATATGCAGAGCTGCAAAACATGATTTCCAGAAAACTGGATCGTGTGGGACGTGCGCTGCGCCGGCATATTCTGCTGGAAGCGGCGGCACGAATCGGTCTGGCTTTGCTGTTTCTGGCTGCGTTTTCACTCCTGTTTGACTGGTGGCTGGAATTGAGTCTGGTAACCCGTATCGGGTGCCTGCTGGCGGGTTTTGCGATCATCGGTTACCTGGTGTGGCGGTATATCTACATTCCGTTCCAGGTCTCTCTTTCGCCCATTGAAGTCGCTAATCTGATCGACCGCGCGCGGCGGGTCAATGATCAGCAGGCACTGGCGCCTCGGGTGGCAAGCCTGTTACAGTTGCCCGGTCATCAGCATGAAGCAGAGCAGTCTGATGAGATGATCGCACACGCGGTTCAGGAGAATTATCAATGTCTCAGCAATTATCCTTACGAGAAAACAATCAACCATAAGCACACCCAGGCCTGTCTGCTGGGACTTTTCGCAGCTATTCTGATCCCCGTCTGTTTTCTGATGGTTCTGCCAGCAACGGCACAATTATGGGGAGCACGCTGGTTACTCGGTTCCAGTCAGCCCTGGCCTCGCGATACCCGATTAATTGTCGTTGGTCTGCAAGAAGGACAGTGGGTGCTTCCACGGGGGGAAGCAGCGACCTTACAGATTCAGGTGGAAGATGGAGACAAGCCGACGGAGAGTGTCTGGCTCTCTCTGGAGGATGCAAATGGTGAGAGTGAAACAATTACCATGAATCGCTTTCAGGCAGGAGATTTTCGCTATGAACTGCCCCCTGTTCAACTTCCGATTCAGGCACAGGCCTGGGGAGGTGATGGCCAGACAGAACCTTTTGAAATCGTTCCCATCGATCGTCCCCGAATTACCGATTTATCAATTCGTGCTTCACATCCCCGTCTTTCGGAACCATTTGTCTCTCATTTTTCCGCTTCGGAAGGAAATGTCCGATTACTGCCTCAGTCAAAAGTAAGATTGGAGCTGACCACGAATGTGAAGGTCCGGAAAATTGACGTTGATTCTGAGGAGATCTCGCTACAATGGAAAAGTACGGATGGTAAGCATTTTCAGACAGAATGGACGCATGAGAAGCCTGTTAATTTCAGGCTGACATTACATTCTGCAGAGCACGAAATCAGTTCCCATCCCCGTCCGGTATCCATTGGTGTGCAACCCGATCGCAGCCCGCGGCTTAGTTTTCGTTATTCAGGGCTGCGGCAGCGAATTACTCCTCAGGCAAGGATCCCCTTTTCGATCTTAGCTCGGGATGATTTTGGAATACGGCAGGTGGGGATGACATCAGAAGTTCCTTTGACCGGGATTACAACTTCAGAAAAATCAGCAATTGAACCTGAAGAATTATCGGATACATCGACTCCGAAAAATATGAAGCATGAGCAGAATTACCCTGTTTATGGTCCGGAGGATCCTGCGAGAGAGACCGTTGTCGAGCATGAACAACGGGTTTCCATTGCCGAGATGAAACTGAATCCGGGAGCGGTGATTACCTTTCAAAGTTTTGCAGAAGACAACTGTTTCACGGGGCGTCAGAAAACCAACTCACGACAGTTAGTGTTTCGAGTGGTTAAGCCTGAGGAACTGTTCCGCGAAATTCTGTTGCGACAGCAGCAATTGAGAGCACGGCTCCGAAAGGCACGTGATCAGGCAGAACAGTTACGTGATAAATTGAAATTGGCTCAGAATTCAGAAGAAGCAGCGGCCTGGATTCGAGAACATCAGTTGATTCGACGGGAAGTCGGACAGGTCGGCCATGCTTTAAACAGTTCTGTGGAAGAGATGAAACTGAATCAGCTGGGAGGTGCGGAGACCTGGCAGTTAATCGAGCAGACGGTGCTCAAACCATTGCAAGGTCTACACGATCGTGAGATGGAACAGCAACGGCAGTCGTTGGAGTCACTTCGGAGTCAGACTCCGGAACCGCTGTCGCAACTGACCGATCAGCAGGACCAGATTCTAAAGACGATAGACCAGATCCTGAAGAATATGGCCCAATGGGACAGTTTCATCGACGTCGTCAATCAGTTGAACGCTGTAATTAAACTGGAACAGGTTGTAAGAGATAAAACAGAAGAACTCAAAAAGAAGCAGACCGATTCCATTTTCGATAAGTAAAGGTCGTGACGATCGCGTCACTCTGATTCCCCCTGTGATGGAGGTGTGGGACATGCGAAACAAACACAAGGCAAGAAAATACGGGATGATCTGGCTGGTCGTACTGACGATTCAGCTGGGAGCGCTCCAGGCTAAAGACAAAACAGAGACCGTATCCAATTCTGCAGTCAGCTCAAATGAGAAAGTTACGCCTCAGAAACGGATCCAGTTCGAGCAGGACAAAGCCAAGGCTCACATGCAAGAGTTGGAGGAGCGGATGTTTCGACTCTCCCGCCTGATTCAGGAGGCGCAGCCCGAGGACGCCGCCAGACTACTGCTGGGATTACGTAAAGCTCGCGAACAGCTGATTCTGGATCGGATGGGAGAAGCTTCCCGAATGCTGGATGACCTGAAGTTGAATCAAGCCAGCCAGGAGCAGAAGGAAATTCTGGTGCTGCTGGAAGAACTCAAAAAACTGCTGCTGACAGCAGATATCGGGCTGGAGCTGAAACTGGAACAGTTGCGTAAATTGATTGATTCTCGAGAAACCTTGAACAAACTCATCAAAAAAGAGGAGCTACAGCTTTCTCACACACTGGAGCAGCAAAAAACACAAAAGACCGATTCTGAGAAATTCAAGGCCCTGGAAACCAGTGAACGTCGCAATCAGAAGTCCGCAGAAAATCTGCAGCAACAACTGCGTGAATACGGAGCTGCATCTAAGGGAATCTGTAATTCACTGTCAGGAGCCGGCAAATGCATGGGAGGCGCCTGTAAAAAACTGGGAGAGTCTAAACCTAAACCGGCTTCACAAGAGCAGAAAAAAGCAATAGAGCAATTGAGCCATGCGGATCAGGAAACACAGAAACTGGAAGAACAACTGCGGAAAGAAGTCGAGTCACTTGTTCGTCAACGTGTGATGGATCAGTTGCAGGATATGATTGTGCAACAGAAACAGATTCGCGAAGTTACAACCAAGCTGCAGGACCGCGTGGCGCAGAAGCAGAAACAGGCCCTGGCGGCAGTCAGGCGACTGTCGAATTCTGAAGAGAAGATAATCAGTCTCTGTTCAGGGGCGATTGAGCTCTGCGAATTGACCCGTTTCAGCCTGGTCCTGCCTGTTGCGCTGGGCGCGATTCGTGAACAGATGGAATTCGTCAGCGAAGGTTTGGAACAGGGACAGGCCGATCAGGAAATCATCGCAGATCAGCAGCAGATCGAAAAAGACCTCCAGACACTGCTCGATGCGATGCAGGAAGCTTCGCGTCCGGTCAGTAAGAATGGTGGTGGTCAATGTAAAGGGTGCCAGGGGAATCGGAATAAGTTGCTGGCGGAAGTCAAAATGCTCCGCTGGATGCAGCAGTCCGTGCACCAGCGGACGGAAAACCTCGATCGACAGATTGCAGATAAAAAAATCACGGGCGATTCGCTGAAAGACCGCATCGAGTTACTGACGGTACGTCAGAAAGAGATCGACACGGTTACCGGTCGCTTACACAGTATGACCTGTCCTCATTGTCTGGGAGGTGAATGATGCGACGCATGCAAATTCGCTTAAAACACAGCCATGTATACCTGGCAGTGACAGTCTGTTGTGTAACGCTCTGGCTGGAGACGGCACAGCCTGCTGACATAGATCGACCGGAGAGAACTGATAAGGCAGTCGAGGCCGCTAAACCAGTTCCGGGAAAAATCTCGCCAGGTGCTCTTCCTGGACAGCAGGATGTCATGTCCCTGATGCGCGATGATGCCTGGTTAAAAGATCCGTTTAAGAATATCCAGACCGATGTCAAATCGGTGATTAATGATTTCGATCAGGGCCAGACGAAGAAACCAGCCAGGACAACGCAGCCACGCATTATTTCCCGTTTGGACACCCTGATTGAGATGCTTGAGAAATCATGCAAGAAAGGGGGCGGTGGCGCAGGTGCGAATCCATCACGCCCGGCAAATGCTTCGACACTGGGAAAAGGTCCTGGTGGTCAGGGAGACCTCAGAGCACCCGACAAAAAAGGACGCAACTGGGCCGACTTGACGCCTAAACAGCGCGAGAAAATTCTGCAGTCACGAACGGAGGGCTTCCCTCCCGGCTATGAAGACATACTCGCAGATTACTTTCGGCGACTGGCGCGGAACAAGGATCTGAAGAAAAATGAGACGACTGATAAACAAGAGTAAAATCATGAATCGAATGCTGGTATCAATCGGATTGAGCCTTGCCTGGATCTCTGCGCTGTTGTCCGGCCTGGAGGAGCATGTTCAGGCTGATGAGATAATGCTTTATGACGGGAAAAAAATCAGCGGTCAGATTCGGAGTATCACCGCTGACTCATTGACTGTAGATGTTGGAAAACAGCAGCAGAAGGTGAACCTGTTTGATGTGACATCATACAAATTTGTCGAACCTGCCCTGCCACAAAACGTCAGTCAGTTATTAATTGATGGTGAGAAACCCAGCTATACCAGTGGGCCACGCACCGCGAAAATCAAGCTGCGGAAAGGGTATCACCGATTTACTCTGCCCTATTATCATACGCTGGGGGTGGCGAAGCTGGAGATCAAAATGTCGGGGCCCGGGATCAAAAATGCAGAAGTACCCCGGGAGATGCTTTCCCGGGTCACGGATCAGGTAAGGAAAATAGCCACGCGTGAGTATCAGGTCGATCAGGCTGGTTTCCGTTTGCCAGTAGAAGTGAAACAGCCGGAACGGTATGTCGCCTACCGACTGATGGAATGGACTGATCCGGCGGCAGTAAAATCGATTCTGGATCTGCGTTACCTGTCTGTGAAGAAATATGGTGCCAGTCCGCGACTGGCACTGTTGACCAAACGCAGTGCGATTCATTTTGGAATTATTTACGAGGGACTTATCAAGATTCCGCAGGATGGCGAATACACATTTTCGATTGATACAGACAAAAACAGTAAGGCACAGTTTTATCTCGGAGCGTTTCCTCGTGAACTGTATCGCAAATCGCAGGGTAAAAAAGAATCCAGCTGGAAACTGGCCTTTGATCAGGACGGAAAGCTGACGGGTAAACTAAAACAGTGGGATGCAAACGGAGTTGTCATGACGCTGCCACTCGCATCTCAGGACGTTGATGTTCAATTGCAGCCTGATGTGATTCAGGAAGTCTGGCATCAGGCAGAAGGAATCAGTCAGCCAGGAAGTTCTGAACGAAAAGGTGAATCGAAGACTGAAGATACTGCTTACATTCGAACCAGTGATGGGAAAGTTCACCGGGTGACAGGCGAAGTTGTGAGTATGGATAGTCAGAGCCTGCGGTTCCTCTACCAGGGAGAGGAACGTGAAGTCAAACAGGATCGCGTTGTAGGGCTCGTGCTGCACAAAAAACGAACTGAGAAAAAAAACAGCCTTAAGCTGATCAGTCTGATTCGACTGGTCGGTGGTTCTCAACTGCCAGGGGTGGTCTCATCTACCGATCCCTCTCAGCTGACAATTGACCTGCCTGGCGGGGCAAAACTGTCTGTTTCCAACGAAGATCTGGAATCTGTAAAAACGATCAATGCCCGCTCTGTCTCATTGACGGAAATCATTCCTGAGACTGTAACAGAAGTGCCGTTTTTTAATCAGGTCTTTCCTTACCAAATCAACCGTTCATTTAACGGAAAAGAGCTGCAGATCGGCAAGCAGTTATTTTCAAAAGGCTTGTGTGTGCATGCGAAAACGATCCTGGTTTATCGCCTCGACCGGCAGTTCGAGAAATTCACTGTGACCCCAGGACTGCAGCATGGGACCGGCGATTCCGGCAATGTCGCTGTGACTGTCTCGGTAGATGGGAAAACCCTGTTTGAAAACCAGGCATTTACCAGTCAGACGCAGCAGGGACCGCTCAACTTAGACGTGAGCGGTTGTCAACAACTGACTCTGACAGTTGATTTTGGTCAACAGCAGAATGTGGGAGACCGATTCGTCTGGGGAGTACCTCAGTTGATCCGGGCATCTCCCCAGGGCCTGGCTGTCAGTAAGAAATAGATCAGATTTGGATGAAGTAATGGTAGATATCATCATGAATACCCGGGATAAATGTATTTCTAAGAGCAGAGAACTGGAGTTTCAAACTCATTCTCTTAGCAAACTGCTTTGTACTGGTTTGCTCATGGCAGTCCTATGCGCGCCGATACTGGGAACTGACTGCCTGGCAGAAGGTATTCCAACTCAAGGCGGATCGAAGCTGATTGTCCGTGATGTGGGAGTTTACCTGGTCTCTGCTCACGGAAAAAAAATGAATGATTCTGGTATGTTCCGGTCCACACTGCCAGGCTTTATGCAGTCGCGGCGGTTGAGTGCTGATAGTGAGGGAAGCGATAAACCGACTCCTCTGGGGCTGATTACATTTGCCGGACCAGAAGTTAAAGATATCGATGTTCTGGTGGAATTCCCCTCAGGACGATTCCTTTCTCACTGGCCCACAGCGCGGATCCAGTCTCGGCGGATTTACTGGCGCGCCTGCCAACTCACGAAATCAGGTTCGGCAAGTTTTCAGATCCCGGGTTCTCACTGGCTGAGCCCCCTGCAGCAGGCTGATCGCCTGTTTGTAAATACGAACAACAAAAGTGATCGCTTCATTCTGTATGATGTTGAAGTCAATCATACGCCCCAGATATCCATGACCCACTCAGCAGACGGGTTCCAGATTCAGAATCGAGAGCCCGGGATGCTACAACATCTGACGGTTATTCAACCGACAGCCAATCCAAAGCAATGGAAACTGGCAGCCGTTGATCGGGTTCCTGGATTGTCAAACCAGAAGTCGAAACCGCAGTCCGGGACAGAAGATAAAACGAAAGCATCCAAGGTCGATCCGCTCTCTGATAAAAAACTCAAAGCCGAGGCGGCAGCAGAAGAAGCAGCGAAGTTGAAAGTTCTGGGGGATCAACTGCGGAACGTAGGTGCGCTACCACAGTTGTTATCTGGTAAAGCTGCTGATTCAAAGAAGCCTGCAACACCTGCGAAGACGGAAACTAAAGTGGATCCCGTCAAAATACCTTATGTAGAAAAGCAGCCGGTTTCGCGTGAACAGATCCTGAGTTTCTGGGGAGACTATCTGAGTAAGCGAGGGCTGGGAAAATCTGAGATTGAGTATGTGCAGCGCATTCTGAATGAATATGGTTTTCGAGAAGATCAGGCAACGGTGATTTATTGCATGGATGAAGGAGTGCTTGACAAAAGTATCCCGCTGGAACTGACACCCCATCCTGATGTGCTACGTCGGATTGCACTGGTGATTCTGGTTGACGTGGATCCTGCATTGCAGAAGCACATAGATTTGTTAATCGCGCAGCTTGGTGATCCGGTCTGGGCTAAGCGGGAAGAGGCTCAGCAGGAACTGGCGGAGTATGGTCGGGCAGCCCAAAAACAGTTACAGCAGGCCACGAAAAATAAAGATCTGGAGATCGTGTTTCGCTCAGAACAACTACTGGAAAAGATCAAATAATCTGCTGCTTCAGATCTCGCTACCTGGCGATTAATGAATCGTGATCGGGGTCAGAGTAAAGCCGATGATGAAGAACGCGAGTGTTGCCCACCCAATAAATGTTCGCATGGGGCCCAATTCAACGGTATCGTCGGCAGTAGGAGGATGTGTGACTCCGAAGAAGATGAGCAGCAGAATCAGCAGCGAATAGGAAAATTCATTGGAATACGCCATATATCCAATCGCACCGAGCAGAACCAGCTGAGCGACAACATTGGCGCGTTTGCCGATCAGGGTATACAGGATGTGTCCTCCATCCAGCTGTCCAATAGGGATCAGGTTCAGGGCAGTGATGAAGATGCCAACCCAGCCTGCAAACAGCATTGAGTTCATGGCGATTTCCTGGTTTTCAGCCAGGGGACCGTGTACGAGTGTAATCATCCATTTCAGAATCAGTGGTTCGCCGAAACTGACGACTCCAGAGCCGGGAACGATCGTTTCCACGGTTGAATTGAGCAGCCCCCAGTAAACGAAGGGAATTGCAAACACCAGCCCTGCCAGAGGACCGGAGACCGCGATATCAAACATCTGCTTGCGATCGGCAACTCCCCCTCTCTGGAGAATGACTGCTCCCATGGTACCAAAGGGGCTCATCGGCATGGGGATAAAAATCGGACGGGTCGCTGGGATGTGGTAACGTCGCGATTGGAGATAATGTCCCATTTCATGGGAGAGCAGAATCAACATCACCGGCCCGGCATATGAAAAGCCGTTGCTGAAAAACGTCGTCCAGCCCATGGCCTGGATTTTCGAGAACAACAACTGGAACTGCCCGGGAGTCGGGATAAAAGGGCTATGTGTACCGCCGACGATCAACGTGCTCAGGCAGGTCAGAATGAAGAGAATCAACGGGACCTTGCTCCGCGTGGGAGCGGGTGGCCTGTTGTAGACAGGTTGCCGGGGTGAATAGTCCTTGACCTCGGTCTGATAGTCACCGGGCTTAACCTCAATGATCTGATCAGAAGGAGGCCGTGGCTGGTTTACGTCATTCATGCATCTATTCAAATTCAAGAGCTGATAAAATTAGTAGTTCAATCCATTTTATACCGCTGACAGCAGCTAGATGAGCTGTGATTTTGCTGAATTCTCGAATTTGTTATTCGATTCGTCTGATAGAATATTGCGAAGATGTGTCTGGAATATCTCAGATTACAGTGGGTTACGTTTCAGCATCCGGGAGGCACGGAGCACGTAATCAATGCCACTGTACAGTGTAATCAGAGCCGTTGCCCAGATGGTGACATCGCGAAACATCAGGAAACCAGGGGTATTATACGGGGCTTCAGGGCTCAGTGAGAGCAGGCTGACCACAACGGCGACACACTGTACGCCCATTTTAATTTTCCCACTCCAGCTGGCGGAAAAATCGCGTCCTCTTTTTTCGAGGAAGCCACGGAGACTGGTGATAAACATTTCCCGACCGATGATGATCAGGACGAACCAGGCATTGATGCCGGAAGCAGAACCTCGTTCCAGGAGGAAGATAAATGCACCACAGATGATGAATTTATCCACAAAGGGGTCCATGATCCTGCCCAGCGTTGTGACCTGATTGTATTTTCGAGCGAAATAACCGTCCAGAAAATCTGTAGCCGCTGCCACGATGAACAGGCAGGCAGAGGTTTTCCACCAGCCTTCGAGATAGATGATCACGAACAGGATCAATGAGAGCACCAGTCGACTGACGGTGATCAGGTTGGGCAGGTTCCAGATTTCAGGCCCCAGCAGCTCCGTACCTGGCCCGGTATTCTCGGATTGAGGTTCCGAAGTCGAATTCATATTGGCTTCAGGATCTTTGAATAAACAATGTGTCAATTATCAGCGCACAACAGCACAGAGCACTCCCCGGGACTGCTCACAGGCATTCTATCGACTGGACTGGGAAGTTTACAGTGCAGCTCTGTGGCTTTTATGGGGATTCGTCAATCGATTCCAGGACGGGCAGTTCGTAGGCAATAATCCGGGTATTGCTGCGTACAAAAATCCGATTTTCCGCATAAGCGGGATGGGCCCAGGTCTCTCCAATCAGGTTGGTCCGGGCCAGTTCCCTGTACCCGGATGGATCCAGTTCAGCCAGAATCAGATCCCCGTCTGAGTTTAGAATCAGGGCTCGGGGCTCTTGCTGCTTGAGCCAGATCAGGGTTGCCTGTGGATTACGAGTATTACCGGGGGTCATCTGGTTTTTGTCGTCCCAGATTTTTTTCCCCGTGGCGAATTCAAAACAGGTCAGACCAAATTTTTTATCGAGTAGATACGCGTAGCCATCTCGGTAAAGCGGTTGTGACATCAAACCTCTCAGTGTGCGTCGGTCTTCCCATTTCAGTTCTGCCTCTTCTGGCTGAGTGCCCAGCTGGATGGCTTTGGATCCATCCCAATAACCTGCCACAAAAACCAGCCCCTCATGCGCAATTGGATTGGCGATCGCGACACCGTAAGTGATTTTGTAAGGGACCGACCAGAAATGATTCCCTGACTGTGGATCGACACTGTGAATGTGATTGGGTGACCAGATGATTAATTGTGACCGGCCCTGATGTTTGATCAAAAGCGGTGTCGCATAGCCGGCAGTATCGGAGAGTGATCGCCAGCGTTCGACGCCGGTCTTACGGTCCAGGGCAACGACCGCGGTCCCCTGCTCTTTGCCTCCGGGTAGCAGGATGACCATGTCTCCCAGTACATAAGGAGCAGCGGCATACCCCCACTGTGGTACTTTCCCCCCGAAGTCTTCGACGAGGTGCTTCTTCCAGATCACCTTCCCGGTTTTCGCAGACAGACAGTAAACATCGCCCATCGTTCCCAGCGTGTAGACCAGATCATCGATGATCGTGGGGGCCGCGCGAGGGCCATTGCCATAATCGAGATCGCGATAATCGCAGGGATAGGTATGCGCCCAGATCTGTTGCCCCGTCTGGGCATCAAAGCAGAGCACCCGTTCAATCTTCTGCCGCGCGACTCGATGGCTGTGGATGCCAGCAGCTTTTTGCTGATCTTCAGACGAGGCTACAGGCCGATCCATGACATAGAGTTTTCGATTCGCGACAGAAATCCCCCCGTAGCCTCCTCCCAACTCGTGGGACCAGAGTTTTTTCAACCCCGATTCAGGCCAGGTTGTTTTGAGTGGAGGACCATTCCAGGTGCCATCACCGCGCGGTCCTCGCCACTGCGGCCATTCCTCCCAGGTCGCTCGTGGGTTTGCTCGGGTTAAATTGGGAGTCTCTGTAACAGCAGGTTTCAGTGAGATCAGGCAGAACAGCATGAGCAGTGAGTTTAAAGCGAAAACACGCATGGTCGTCTCGTTGTTGGCGGGAATCAGGAAGGCAGGTTGAAGTATCAACGGCTCTCAATATTTTCTCTGATTCGCAGATAAAGCTCAAGGGGCGGAGCCAAAAACGGTCATACCAGTGCAGCTTCCGGAAAGTGATCGGGAATGCTTGCAGGATCCATAAAGGTTCGAAACCACATTTCCAGAACCAGCAGTGACCAGAGCCGAGCGCTGTGATCCCATTGCTGATTCTGGTGTTCGTTGATCAGCTGTTCCACAGCTTTCCGATCAAAGATCTGACGATCAATGGCCCGCTGATCGAGTAGAACATCGTAGAGTAATGGTTTCAATTCATGACGGAACCAGTGATTGAGGGGCACACCGAATCCCATTTTCTTGCGTGTCTGGATCGATTCGGGAAGGAGATCAGCAAAGGTGTCGACGAGAATCTGTTTGCCGCGGCCTTTGTGCATTTTTAGATCCAGGGGCATAACTGCTGCCAGTTCCGCCACATGATGATCCAGGAACGGGCTGCGACATTCCAGACTGTGCGCCATGCTGGCAATGTCTACCTTGGTCAGAATGTCACAGGGGAGATAAGTCAGCACATCAGTCGCAGTCGTGCGGGTCACAAAGTCGCGGTCAGGACAGAGCTGGTAAGCGTCAAGCAGGAACTGATCTGCATCGAAGTTCTGGATTTGCTCTCTGAATTCGGGAGTATACATCTCCAGTCGACGTTCTGTATCAAAGATGCCGACCCATTTGAGGTAGCGACGTTCCGGAGGAACCGCGAGTCCTGCCAGGAATCGCTTGACGCGGCGGCGAAATGATTTCTGTTCCACAGATGCGGGGAGTTTCTGCCAGATGGAAGCAGTCATCATTTTTCTGACGAACCCCGGCAGTCGATCAAACAACTGTGATAGCGCCACGGCTCGATAGCGGTCGTAGCCTGCAAACAGTTCATCGCCTCCGTCTCCGGAAAGAGAAACGGTGACTTCCTGCCGGGTGACTTGTGAAAGGTACATCGTCGGGATAGCGCTACTGTCGGCAAAGGGTTCATCATAGTGCCAGGCCAGACGGGGCAGCATTTCGAGGGCTTCGGGTTCGACCACATACTCGTGATGTTCAGTCCCCAGCATGGCAGCCGCTTCGCGGGCATAGCTGGTCTCGTCAAACTGTTTCACCGGAAAGCCGATCGAAAAGGTATGAACCGGTCGTTCGGACATGCTCTGCATCAGCCCTGCGATGATTGTCGAATCGATTCCCCCGGAGAGAAACGCTCCCAGAGGGACATCACTCCGCATGCGGATTCGAACGGATTCCGTTAATGTCTGGCGAAGGGCCTTTGACCACTCCTGAGGTGTCTGGAACTTCAGGTCTGTTCGTAATTCAGGATGCTGATAAGGGGGCGTCCAGTAGCGCTCAACGGTGAGTTGTCCCTGCTCGTAGATTGCGCGGTGTGCCGGGGGCAACTTCTGGTAGCCTTTCAGAATTGACCAGGGGTGTGGCACATATTGATAGGCGAGAAACAGCTCGATGGCGTGGGGATCAACTTCCCGGCTGGCACCAGGCAGCTGCAGGAGCGATTTGAGTTCACTGGCAAAGCTTAACCGACTTGGTTCTTCCCGATAAAACAGGGGCTTCTGTCCCATGCGGTCGCGTGCCAGAAAGAGACGCTGGCGACGTTCATCCCAGATGGCAAACGCAAACATCCCCCTCAGATGTTCCACGCAGGCAGCCCCCTGCTCTTCATAAAGATGGACGATGACTTCCGTGTCGGATTCCGTTTTGAACTGGTGCCCCTGTCCTACCAGTTCTGTTCTGAGCTCCTGGTAGTTGTAGATTTCGCCGTTAAAGACGATCCAGACAGTGCCGTCTTCATTGCAGAGTGGCTGATGCCCGGTTCCCAGGTCGATGATCGACAGGCGGCGGTGTCCTAGGGCGGCACCGGTTTCAGAGTTCGGAGTGAAGTCGGACCATTGGTTTTCATCAGCGAACAGAAATGACCTGGATTCCAGGTCGGAATGATAGCCTCCCGCATCATCGGGGCCTCGATGAGCGATGACACTGGTCATACTGCGGAGCACCAGTGGGGAGATATTCTTGTCCCGTGTGGTCCACGAGGTTCCGGTGATTCCGCACATGATCTGAATTCTAAAAGCTGGGGGACAGGAGACGTGCTCTGGTCAGCAACATCGGTTACTGGAGGACTTCACGATAGAGTCTGGCATAACCTTCTACCATCTTATCGACACTGAATTCCTCTTGCATCCTTTTTCGAGCGGCGTTTCCTAAATCATTTGCGAGTTGCGGGTCTGCCAGGATTCGTTCTGCAAATTGTGCGAAACCTGTACTGTCACCCACTGAAGTCAGAAAGCCAGTTTCGCCATGCACGACCAGTTCCCTGTTGGGGGGAATATCACTGGCGACGACGGGAATGCCGTATGACATGGCTTCCATAATGCTGTTCGATTGTCCTTCAAAATCGCTGGCCAGTTGAAAGACTTCAAAAAGAGGAAATAGCTGATCGACATCGGTGCGGTGGCCCAGGAACCGTACGTTGGGAGTGACCGTATATTTGTGAGCCAACTGCTCCAGCTTTGCTCGTTCGGGGCCATCGCCAATTACGAGCAGTACGATATCCCCATTCATCTGACGAATCAGCTGCAGGGCCCAGAGCAGTTCTTCGACACGTTTCTGGCGGGCCAGACGTCCCACGAAGGCAATCAGGCGCGCATTCGGGGGAATATCATGTTCCTGGTAGAGCTGGGAACGAACTGCTTCATTGACCGTCGTGTCCGGTAGAACGATGCCGTTAGGAACGACTCGCAGTATTGAATCCGGTACACCTTTTTCCCTGTAAAAGTCGACCACACCCTGAGAATTACCAACCAGCAGCGAAGTTTGCGGTAACAGACGCCGATCGACGTTATGCTGCCAGTTACTTTTCCATGAATCCACACAGCGCTCAGAGACGATGACCCTGGGTGTTTTTTGTGAAGACGACAGGCGTTTGACTGCCATCCTGCCATAAGAGTTGGCTGCAAAAAGCCAGGTATGCAGAATGTCGGGTTGCTGCTGTTGCAGAGTTTTCTTTAACGCTCGGTATGCCAGCGGGTCGAATTTGAATCGTTTCTTGAGGATCGTCACCGGAATATCATGCTGCTGGAGTACCTCTGCATAAGGGCCTCCCCGGGTCAGCGCAATGACCTGCACATCAAACTCATCACGGGGTAAAGACGTCGCCAGCAGAGTGAGCTGCTTTTCGGCACCGGACTGATCAAGAGTCGGAATGAGAAGGCTGACTTTTATCACGGTGAAAGGGTTCGCATTCGTTGCTGAGAATTGTTTCCGGGTTCGCGCTTTGAAAGACGCCTATCGTATTTTATACTGCAGGCGGAGATCAATATCTGATCTATACCCAGCAGGTTGTTCGTATCATAGAATGAAAGTCGATGATCGTACAGTTTGGATCTGCCCGGATTGAGCTGGTTCTGGGAGATATTACGACACAGCGCGTGGATGCGATCGTCAATGCCGCAAATGCGATGTTGGCGGGGGGCGGAGGCGTGGATGGAGCAATCCATGATGCTTCTGGGCCGGAAGTAATGAATGAGCTCAAGCGTCGTTACCCGGATGGATGCCCGACGGGAAGTGCCGTTGGGACGTCCGCTGGAAACCTGCGGGCAAAATACATTTTTCATGCGGTAGGCCCCATCTGGCGGGGAGGTGGAAATCAGGAGAAGGATCTACTGGAGTCTGCCTATCAGACCTGTCTTTCCCTGGGGGAAAAACTGCAGTGTCGGAGCCTGGCGTTTCCTTCTATCAGTACCGGAGTTTATGGCTATCCCGTTGATCTAGCGGCAGAAACGGCACTACGGACGGTAGCAACGCGTCTGGAAGCGACCAGTCAACTGGAGTTGGTGAAATTTGTTCTCTTTGATCAGGGGACGTTTGGTGGCTATGCCCGGGTTTTAGAAACCATGCTTGTCTGAGCCTTATGATAGAACCCTTCATTCAGGAATTTGTTGCCTCTGATAATTACCGGCTGCAGGGGCGCGTCTGGAGCCCCGAGGCGGAGGACATCAAAGGGGCTATAGTCGTACTCCACGGAATCCAGAGTCATTCCGGCTGGTATGAAGCCTCCTGTCAACAGCTTTGTGAGAGTGGTTATCAGATCTATTTTTTTGATCGCCGTGGATCGGGGCTGAATCGAGAACAGCGTGGCGATACCCTTCACTGGCAACGACTGGTGCAGGATACCGTACAGATTTTATCACAGGTTCGATTCCAGCAGTCCTCGTCAGGGAAAGCTGCGCCTGTGATTTTGCAGGCGATGAGCTGGGGGGCAAAACTGGCGGCGGTCGTGGCGACTCGACGACCTGACCTGATAGATGGACTGGCTTTACTCTATCCGGGGATTAAAGCACGCGTCCGCCCGAATCCCTTCCAGAAGTTTCAGCTGAATCTGGCTGACAAGTTGGGAGTGAGGCAGAAGCGGGTCGCGATTCCGCTTAGTGATCCGGCATTGTTTACGGGAGACGTCGGCTGGCAGAATTTTATTCGTCATGATCCTCTGGCACTGCATAAGGTCACCGTTTCGTTTTTACTGGCTAACCGGGAACTGGATCGACTGGCAGACCAGGCCGCGGAGCAGATTGAATGTCCGGTGTTCTGTCAATTGGCGGGACAGGATCAGATCATCGATAACAGGGCTACCGAAGTCTGGCTGGACCGTGTCAGATCGGTGGAGAAGCGATATATTTCCTATCCTGCTGCACGTCATACTCTCGAATTTGAGCCGCAGCGCGAGCAGATTGTGGCAGATTACGCTGACTGGCTGGCAGAAATCTGTTCTTCTGGTGAGATCTGAGATTTCCCACCGAATCGGGGCAGACTTTTGACAATGAGTATCTAAAATGACACTAGATTTCCGACGGGCCTGTTTATGTCTTCACTTTGTGGAATGATTTAATGAAGTATTCGTTTAAAAAACTCTTCCCTATGTTATTGGTGTTGCCGATTCTCATTGGGAATATTTCTTCACGCGCCGCGGAACCGGTTCAGGAAACAGCGACTGATTCCAAGACTGCGAAACCCGTGAAACAGGTCCCAAAGGATTCCGAGGAGAAACTGGTTCCTCTGAATCCCCAGAAGACAGTGTTGCTGGATCTGGAACACAAGAAATTGTTCTTGAAAACACACGTCTGTCTGGTCGAAGGCGTATTGGAGATGCTCTGTTGTAAGAAACAGACCAAAGAACACGAGTCTATTTTATCCATCGATTCTCCTGCAAAAGCGATACACGCTGGACTGTTGGCGATTGGTGCGAAGGCAGGGACTCCGGTCCAGTTCACTCCCAAGTTTAAACCTCCGACCGGGCAGAAACTGAATCTGATTCTGGAATGGAAAGACAAAGCAGGCAAAACGCATCGCGAAGAGGCACAGAAGTGGGTACGTACTTCGACTTCCCGTTACTTCACGGCGAAACTGGATCAATTACCTCCTGGTGTGGTCATCGACAGAAAAACCGAACTACGGTACGACGACAAATACAAAGAATTGATCTGGTTCGGTGAGATGACCAAAGAAGAACGGGACCAGTTCCTGGCGAAATCAGATAACAAGACATATCAGGCAGCGATCAAAGATTTCTACGAAAAGACCCGTCCGCGGTTGATGGAGGCTGACTGGGTTTTCGCTGGCAGCGGTTTCTCCGTCGATGAGATGACCGGTGAAAAATACTATCACGCAGAGAGTGGTGACCTGATCTGTGTTGCCAATTTTCCGACCGCCACTATTGATGTCAGTATTGAAAGCTCTGCCTCTGGTGAAGGAAATCTGCTGTTTGAGGCGAATAAGGCCAAGATCCCACCGCGGGGGACTCCTGTGACAATTGAAATTTCGATTGCCCAGGAGAAGAAGCCCGCTAAAGAGAAATCAGCTGATTAGAGCAAAAGCTTTCTTCATCGCCTTAGCTGTAGTGGCGACGGCCTGATCGCCGGGCATTGCGCGGAGTGCTGCGTTGAAAGGTTCTGCTCTCACAGGGCCATCGTAGCGAATTTCGTTCAGGGAATTGAGGAATGTGGCCAGATCGATCACGCCGGTCGCCATGGGCAATTCACGTTTCTGATCAATCTGCTCATCGATTTCAAGCCCTTTCGGAGCGTCGTTCAGATCAACGGCAACGATCTGGTCGTTGGTCAGTGCCAGGATATCATCCTGCGTTTCATGTGCCGTGTACCAGTGCCAACTGTCCAGAATCAGTCCTGCCCCTTTGACGTCAATCGCGGCAATCAGTTCCTGGGTTTCGGGCAGGGAGTGAATGAACGGGTATTTTTTACTGGACCAGAGAGTTTTCGGGCCAACATATTCCAGCCCGAATCGGAGGCCATGGTCTGCCAGAATCTGTGTGACCGCTTTCAGGCGTTTGGCGTGACGTTTGAAGTTGGCGTTATAGGTCAGTTCTGCATGCGTAGGCATCAGCCAGGTGCCTGTGCGAGTGACACCAGCCCGTTGAAGTGAGGATGCGTAGGCGGGAAGCGCCTGTAATCCCTGCTGGAATTTAGACTCATCGTTGCGAAAATCGACGGGCATCCCCGCGGCACTGAAAACCAGTTTTTTGCTCTTGAGTTCTGAATTTAATTCGTCCAGTTGACTGTCGGTGAGTTTTCCCAGATACCCGGCATCAGGTACGACGGCTTCAAAGCCATATTTGTGTGCATAATCAATGGCCTGTCTCTGATCTGCTTTCACTCCAATCCGCCCGCAGGAGAGGTCAAGTTTCATTAAACGGGGTTCTGATTTTGTACTAAGTGCACTTGAAGCACTTTGAGAAAAAGCCCCCGTGAACAGAGTGGCAGTGGCTGTCTGGAGGAATGAGCGCCGGGAAAATAGCATCTTGTTGTCCCTTTCGAAGGCAAAGACAGGGAATCCCTGTGGAGTGTTTTGTGAACTGTATGAATATAACTCATTCTAGATGAGCCTCTTAGAAAAATAAAATGTGTTTGATGTATTTTGGTGCTCTGACGGAGTTGTCATCCGAATTCAGACGTTAATCCAACCTGTTAATATGGGGGCTTCTGGTTGAAAGTGTCAGTTTGATCTGATCTGAACCCTGTGGTCCGTCAGAACATGCAGGATTCAATGCAAGGGGCGAGTTTTGTTAATAATGCCCCGGGAAGGATGTCGATTTTTCTTTTATAACCACCCCCGAAATGATCAATGTCCACCCACAACAGTGAGGTTGTGGCAGATTCAGAGACTATCAGGATCGGGAATACGCAGATTGCGTAATGTTCTCCGGTTTTGAAACAGGGCCGTTTTGTCGATGAACGCTCCGATTTCAAATTGATGAGAGCACATACTTTTATGGGAACAAACATCCGTCAGACGCACAAAGGGAATACCGTGTGCTGGCTAGATCACATCACCACGACGGGCAAGCCCGAGCGACGTCTTTTCACGGATGAGTGGATCCCGGATCAAGGATTCAGTTCAGACAAGACGGTGCCTTGCAGTTTCTTAATGAAAAGGAACGGTACCGCATGATGCGCATGCTTAAACACAGGTCCAAACAACAACTCCCGAACATGCTGGCTTCCGCCATTCTGTCTGCTGCGATTGGTGTGTTGTATTTCAGTTACGATCCATCTCCGGCTGACGCCGATCCCAACGATATGGCTGTGGTCGCTGCCCGACCGATTCCAGTTCCGGTGATTGCTTATAAACCAACGGAATTTTCAGAATCCAATCAGGAAATTAAACAGGATGGTCAGGCACAGACTCAGCAGCAGCCAGGTACGTTAACCGGACGGATGGCTCTACTGATGAATCAGTTGTTGCTGGAAAAAGGCTGCCGTCTGTTGGATTCCGTCTCAGATTACACAACCACTTTCTCAAAGCAGGAATACGTGGGCGGTGCCCTCACCGAGAACCAGGTTATTAACCTGAAATGTCGCCACAAACCCTTCAGCGTTTATATGAAGTGGGTTGTGGGAGACAAAGGCCAGGAGCTGCTTTACGTTGATGGTGAAAATGATCAGAAAATGCTGGTCAAGATGGGCGGTCTGAAAGGTCGTCTGATGCCTACGCTGAAACTGGATCCCCACGGATCGCTGGCTATGCAGGAATCACGTTATCCTATTACCAAGGCCGGTATCCGAGCATTGGCCGAAGAAATCATTGGCTTTCGTAAGAAAGACCTCGCTGAGAATCTGAATACCGAATGTGTGATGCTCAGTAACCAGAAATTTGATGGTAAAGATTGCTACTGCTTTATCGCTCACTTTGCGAATGCAAAAGAATCACCGACCTATCGTAAGTCAGTGATTTATATTGATCAGGAATCCTGCCTGCCTGTATTCGTTCGTGGATTTGGCTGGCCACGGGAAGAAATAGCTTCTGCCTCTCCCGAAGAACTGGATGAACAGACCCTGATTGAGTCCTATTCATTTACTGATATCAATCTGAAATCAGAGCTGGCAACAGCTGATTTCAGCGAATCCAACTCTGATTATCGCTTCCGCCGCTAAGCGGAAACGTTTCGAATAGATGAGTCGAGCATAATCGCCTGTCTTGAGCTCTTGTCAGAGCTTGAGATGGGCGATTGCTTCTTCCGGGGGCATGATATAGCTGAGATAGAAGGGCCCGAACTCGGCGTACTTGGCAGAGGCCTTGTCGAACCGCATCGTGTACACGATTTCTTTAATCGGTTCTGGTGCCCTGCCCCACAGCGTGACCCCCCATTCCCAGTCGTCAAAGCCGGTAGACGCTGTAATCACCTGGACGACCCGCCCCGCGAACTTCATGCCGCTCAGACCGTGTTCTGCCATCATGTGATAACGGCTACTGAAGGGCTCCATGTACCAGTTCGCCCCGGGAACCCGTGATTTATTCATCGGGTAGAAAGTGCAGACGGGGAAGTCGGGAAATTCGGGATACACCCGCTGTTGATTCATAGCTGGCAGACGTCCTTCGTAAGCCTTGAGCTTCGCCTGGAATGCCGGGCTGTCAGGATCAGTTCCCTCCTGCTTGAGTTTGTCCGCATACTGTTCCAGTGTAGGAACGTATTCGGAGATCTCCGTGAGCGACACAAAAGAATAGGTGGGAATGAGCGCGGGACCCACCCCACAGGATCGAATGGCATGTTTAATGCCATCGATCTTGATCGGATCCGGATCCATGATCAATACCTGCAGATCAGCTTTATGGCCGGTAACGACAGACGTTTGAATCCGTACAGGAGCGTCTTCCTGATCGGGGTCCAGGATGGCTGCCAGTTCCCGACGACCGCTGTCGCGAGTGGACTGATCAAGCTGATTAAGGATTCCCTGATCGACACGGTAATAAAGATGCAGGCAGTGCCAGCCTTCCGTCATGTTTGCTGTCGGATCAGGAAGTGGAGCAGATGTATGGGGAGGACGATTCACGTCGAAAAACCTTTAAGCTTGGAAACTCTATTTCTGTCTCATTATTGTAGCCTGCCAGAAACGTACTTTTTTCGTCTCAGGCAGAGTAAGTTGATTATAACGGCGCGCACGCTCTGAGCAAACGCTGAGCGCGTCTGGTGATTGCCTGTATCCAGAAATCGCGACTTTTATTTTTCGATTCGCAGCTGTTTTTCCTGCCAGCCCATCTGTTTGCCAACCTGAATTGCATATTTCCAGTCCTGTGGATCAACCTGTTTGAGTATGACCGGCGTGCGACTGGCGGCCATGCTCAGAGCCTGTGGCAGGTCCAGGAATCGTAGAATGTTCAGGAGTGCAGGCCCCTGCTGATGCGATGCCGGCATGCCGGACAGTTCCAGCTGACTGATTCCTTGTTCGAACAGTGACGCATACAGACTGAGGGCAGCAGCTTCTCCGCTGGCCTTCAATGTCAGATTTGCCTTTTTGAATTCCGGCTGTGCCTTCAGTTGCTGAATCGCCTGGCGGATATCCCAGATCTGCATCCCTTCGAGTGACTGCCCCAGCAGATAGAAGCGGCGGCGGATCTGAACCTGTTTACGTGGATCCTGATTCCACTGATCCAGTCCCACGCCTCGTGGAGTGAAGAAAACCAGGGCCGTCTGATCCTGCTGCACACGCTGCTGCATCTCTTTATAGAGTGAGGAAGCTTTCTCGGGTGACTGCTTTGCGTCCTCTTTTGTAGAAAAGAGGGGAGCGAGTGCAGACTGGAATTGTTCCCACTCTGCCTGATTTAAGACATTCAGAGTGACTTCAGAGACGGTTTTTGAATAGTCCGGCAGAACGATGAACAGTTTCAGGGGGACATGTTTCTGACTCTCAAACGAAATAGTTTTCAGAGTAAGACCATCACGATGGCTGGTTTCTACCTTGACGTTCGAATCGACCTTTTCCGGCCAGGCGCGGAAGGTTTTTTTGAGCAGCAGGTTTTTCCAATTTTCCGTCATCTGGTGCCATTCCGCCGAGTCCTGCGGGACCTCTGGTTTGGCTGTGGCGACGAACGATTCCTGGATTTTCGCATTTTTCTGATCTGCGGGCAGTTTCTTGAAGACACGTAATTCTTCAGGACTGTGAAACTTCGTGGCAGCCATCTCAATCAAGGAGTCATCCCCTTTCAGATAATGGTTGAACCAGCGAAACGCATGAATTCGCAGTTCCTGGGTATCCTTATGAGGTCCTTCTGTGATCTGCAGCCCGAGATGCTCCGGGACACCGTACAGTTCATAAATCTTCATGGTAGAGTTATAGACGTCAACCACGCCATCCAGGGGGAAGATACTGTCTTTGTCGGTGTTGGAAATCAACAGGGGCCGGGGAGCCACCAGGGCGGCGACCTGGGCGTAGTCCCACTGGTAAGTATTGACCATGAACATGCAGTCGCAGTGTCCTTCGACTGCCCCGTCAATGACATAATTCTTTAGATTCGTAATGCCTGCTACCGGAACAGCTGCTTTGATGCGCTCGTCCAGGGCTGCGATCCACCAGCTGTAAGCGCCCCCACCGGAACGTCCAGTGACCCCGAGCTTATCTCCATCAACTTCGGGACGCGATTGCAGGTAGTCCAGAGCGCGAATACAGTTCCAGGCTTCTACTCCAGCGGGCGTGTATCCCCGGGAGAGCCACCACCACATGCCTTCCCTGTAGGTACCATGGTGCAGCCCTTCGATTTCACCCAGTTGCAGAGTGTCAATCGTCAGGCAGACATAACCATTGCGGGCAAACCACTCGCCATGATGCTGGTAATGCACTTTGTTTCCGTAACTGATGCCATTCTTTTTGACGCCCCCGTGCCCACATACATACAGAATCGCGGGAACCTTACCTTCCTGTTTGAGAGGTCGATAGAGATTGCCGGTAACGTACAACCCGGGACGCGACTGAAACGTGATGTTTTCAACGATGAATCCGTCGCTCTCGATCTTACCTGTGATTTCTGGTTTCAGATCTGTTTTGGGGGGAAGCGGCGAAAGTCCCAGCATTTCGAACAGCTGCTCTCGATATTGCTTTCGCTTTTGTTCCCAGGTCTTGAGGTCTTTGATGTCAGCCAGACTGCGATCAGCGAGACGCACTGCATGAAGCTTGAAGTAGTCGCTCAGGTTTTGATCTGCCTGGGAGGGACCGAGCACTTTACGGCGGTCCTGTACTTTGTCTGCTGCCAGCGTCATGGTGGATTGCAGGAAGAGTCCGGCCAGGGTCAAAACGAGACAAGTTCGTCGGAAGGATGTGTGAGCCATGGTTAATCCTGTCGATGGTTGAGGGCGGGATTGGAGGGAGTCAGGGTTCGTTAATAATGCTTATTATTGTATCAGCGTTCAGACGCTTTGTCAGTCTTGGGCGTCTGATTCTCTGTTATCACTGATATTTCAGGTTTTGTCTGAATAAAAGCAGGTCAGCAGCACTCTTTCATGCAGAAACATGCATGGGGCTGCGAACCCCTGATGGGGCCTGATGGTCTTCCTGTTAGAGATTCTTCGGCAAACTGGTTTCCGGGCTGAAGAATGCGTTGTTGACCTTTCTGGAAATCAGACTGATGGAATACTCTGATGTCAAAACAGACAAACAATCTGCAAACAGTGCTGAATAAATGGCTCGAGCGTGATCTGACAAAAGAAGCAGATACGGGGAAACTCTCTCCGGTGTTTCTGATGGATGACCTGGTTTGCGATGTGACCGATATCATCAATGCAGACCGCTTCCCTATTTTGTATGGCGGGAGTGGTGTGGGAAAATCTTCGGTCATCCACAAGCTGGTAGCACTTTCAGCAGCTGGACAGGGGCCGGAAGCATTGCAGGGAACGCGGATTCTCAAACTCTCGTTTCGACGAGCCCTGGCCAGTCTCAAAAAAGAAGATCAGCTGCGCGGTGAATTTCAGAAACTGCTCGATCTGTTACTGGAAACAGATGAGAATATCGTTCCGTTTTTCTCTGACATGGAGATCCTGAACGACTATTATCTGCAGCCGTTATTACAGTCTTACGCCTATCAGACTCAGCGTCCCCTGCTGGCCGAAGGAGATCGGACCAGCGTGGAAGCGATGTTTGAAAACTATCCGGATCTGGAGAGCCACTTTGTCGCTCTGAAAGTTGATGAGCCGGACTTGTCAACGGCCCGACAGATTGTAAGCCACTGGTCTGAATATCAGCAAAAGACGGATCGGGTTCGGATTACGGAGACCGCACAGGAAGAAGCATTGCTGTTATCGCACCGTTTTCTCTCCCGGCTGAATATGCCTCGGAAGGTGCTGGATCTGTTGAACCAGGTCAAGGTCGTGCGGAAAAAGGCCCGAAAAGTCAATGGACGGGATGTCATTGATAGGTTTCACCAGGTACACAAGGTTCCGTTGTCCCTGATTGATCCCGCAATCAAGCTCGAACTGCAACAGGTACGAGCACACTTTGCTGAGTCTGTCCTGGGGCAGGATCAGGCTGTGGATGCGGTTGTGCGGATGATCGGTACGATTAAGGCGGGTTTGAGTGATATACGTCGTCCACTGGGAGCGTTCCTGTTCGCGGGACCGACGGGAGTGGGTAAAACGCATATCGCACAGAAACTGTCTGAATATCTGCTGGGACGGCCGGACAGCATGGTTCGGTTGAATATGGCAGATTTCCAGACGGAAGTATCTGCCTTGACTTTGTTCGGTGATCCGGAGGCGTATGCGTTATCCAAACGCCAGGGACTACTGACCCAGCGTCTGCAGGGGCAGTCATTCACGGTGCTGTTACTGGATGAATTTGAGAAGTGTGCGCCGCCTGTCCTGGACCGCTTTATGCAGTTAATCGATGAAGGCTGTTTCATTAATGGAACGGGCGAGACGGTTTCCTGCCGTTCGACTGTGATTATTGCCACCACGAACGCGGGAGCTGAGCTTTATCGTAAGAGTCTGATCGGTTTTGCAGACGGAGTGTCATCTCAATTAGAGATGGAACAGGCTATGCAGCGGCGGCTGATGGAACATTTCCGTTTCGAATTTTTGAATCGTTTTGACGAAATCGTGTATTTCCACGCGTTGAATGCGGGTCATATACGGGCAATTGCCGCTTGCGAGCTGGGTCTGTTACAGGATCGCATTGGTTTGAAGCGGCACCGGATTTCCATTCAGCCGGATCGGTCAATTCTGGACTGGCTGGCATTGAAAGGGTACGACCCTTACTTCGGTGCCCGTTTTTTAAGACGGACGATTGAGCGTTATGTCACCCCCGTGATTGCGGATGTGATTAACTCTCAATCATTGGAAAAAGGGACTACACTCGAACTCTCATTCGAGGGACAGCAGGTCGTGGTCCGTTTTGCCAGGAAACAGTCTGATGATTCGAACCGGGAGCAGACTGCCACGTTTGCGGGAAAACCCGTGGCTGAAAAGTCTTTGCCTGGTCGCAAGAAGGAACGATCGACTACAGCGGTCTGAATCGAAGGACGCCGGTAGGCCATACTCAAGTGTGGCCTACCGGTTTATTCTTAGACGAATATTTCTTTGCGATGAATTTTCGCATGCGGTGACAGTCCACTGCGCTGCGCGTGTTCGAGCAGCTCTGCTCCTTTACCTCGATAAGCGAAGCAGGCCTCGCCCGGACTGACATACTGATTCCAGTGCTTCTCAAATACAGAGACGAGCTGTTTGTTGCGGGCCAGTTCGGAAGGGACCGCATGTACCATCGCCAGTTGTTCCTGACGTTTGCGAAAGTATCGCCCCAGCAGATCAGGCAGCAGACTGGAAATCCAGGTGTCCTCAATCTCGTGCACCACACGGGGGATTACATATCGTGCTCCCTGAAGTGGACCGAATACTTGTTGTACGGCTTCGAGAAAGCGATCGCAGTCGTCTTCGGGGGCCTGGTCCAGAAACACACGAATGTAGTTTCCGGAACGTTCCCCGACCTGCATTCGGGAGTTACTGGAGATCAGGTTCGTTTCCTGCAACGCTGCCAGTACTGCCTGGCTGACAGCTTTCGTTAGTGAATGGGACGACCAGGGCTGACGAATTCCGCTGAAAGGGGGGAAGCCACTACTTCCCCCTACTCGGCTACCGTTATTCAATTCAATCGTTTTGAGCGGTAGCCCCTGATAGGGTTCTCCGATTCTCCACAAGGCACGTGAGTCGTCTCGTTTGGAAGCACGTGTCAACATGTCACTATTTAGTAGCTGCACCGAACCTTCGAGACCTTCCGGCTTGATTTCGGTAAAAGCAGCATGGACATGACCGACGCCTTTTTCGATCAGGCCGTCATCGGTAACGCCGAACAGGCGTTTGTGCTTTTTGATAAAGCGTTCGTAGTCGTCGAGTCCTTTGGTGAATTCCGGCGCAATACAGACAATGTCCCAGTTGTTCGCAACTTTAGTGGGCATGTCCGGATCCAGGCGAAAAGAACGGCCTCGAAGCTGGTTGACCGTCATTGATGTCGTCACAGTTGTCAGATCTACCAAAACATTGACTTTATTCGCGTCCCAACCTTCCCCCAACAGCCCCCGGGTTCCCACCAGGCAGCAGGTGAGTCCCTGTTGAAAGAGGTCCGTAATCATCTCTACATACACCCGAGGAGACCACTGTGCACCGCTGCCATTGAGGACATGGAATCCATCGTAAGGCTGCAGGCTGAGCGTGACCTCAATCTTTCGGTCAGCCAGCCATTGTTCGGCTGCAGTCTGCAGAAGCTCACCGATATCATCATCAATGAGCACGCTGGAACCGGTGAGCAGCACGGGATTTAATTTATCGGTTTCCGGGTCTCTGACCAGTTCTTTGAAAGCAGCAATGGCGCCTCCCGCTTCTTCATCGAGCAGATGCTCCACTTCCGCTGAGGTGGCTGAAGTCTTTTCAAAGTCAGCTATCACCACGGCGCGTATCGTGGCTCCCAGATTCTGCATCTCGGCTCGGAGGACAGGGATCAGTGCCTGGATTTTGCTCCGCGAATACGCAATCACGCGTCCTACCGGGGACGCACAGGGCTGTGAACCGGTTTCCGTGATTTGCAGTCCCAACAGCCGCAACTGATCGACGGTTTGTGTCGCCAGCTCCTGATCTTCTGACGCGGGGGAACGCCGGAGGCGATGTCGGATGTAGCGATCCAGTACAGGCCCCCAGTAATTCAGTCGGGGGATCTCTTCATCGATGTTGGTGATGTCCAGCGGTGGTACGTGTGACGGAAGTTCCAGTCCGCGTTGTTGCAGAAACAGACGGGCCGCGTCTGCCAGTGAAGGATCGCGGCGTTCAAAGGTCGTCCAGTCATCCACTTTGCCGGAAGGCAGTTCCAGATTCTGCAGGCGAGACAATAGCCATTCTGGGAGTGGCTCAACCCGCTCCTGTGGCACGAGAGACGTGTCAGTGGGGTCGTCGCCATCAGAGATCAGAGGAGTCGCTTCTTTCTCGCTGCACAGGGTTTCCATGATCTGCTGCAACTGGTCATCGGTATTTGCGATATAAGTCAGTTCTTCCGTCGCAGGACGCACAAAATAAGCCAGGTCCTGATATGGAGCCAGATAGCCGTCCTTGACCACCGCGGGAATCGGCACTTCGTAATCAATCGGTCCGAAAAAGTTGTGATAGCGATCAATGTCCTCCTGAAGTTTCCCTTTTTCGTCAGGAGGCGTGGCGGTCAGGCCGATGATGACGGGTTGTTCCAGAAAGTCGTGTGCATCCGCGAGTACGCGCCCCCAGTGCCCCATCAGGTGGTGACATTCGTCGAAGATAATCAGGCCGACTCCCCTGCTCTTGAGCTGTGTGAGCGTTTCCTGAGACGAAGTATGCAGTAGATCGAGTGCATTCCCGCTCAGCACCAGTTGGTCACGTACCGTTTTACGGTAGGTACGGAACCGCTTCTCGTAATAATCGGGATTGTGCTGTTTGAGATCCGCAATCCAGGTGAACGCTTCCAGAGGATCCTGGGCCTGCTCTCGGGCGATCAGTAATTCGATCCAGTATTCCAGCGCTGCTTCTTCAATTTCGGAGTCTCCCTGTCGTGGGAGAGTCACTGACTGATAGGTCAGTGAAGTCAAAAGTGCATTCTGTTCCGAGTCTGTCGTGACAAACTGCCGGGTGTCGACGGGCGAATGAAACAGATCGGTACGAGCCGCCCATTGAGATTGAATCGCCGAATTGGGAGACAGGACCAGGGCGGGACGTCTGACGTGCTGCGCCCAGAGATAAAGACCGAGCACCGTTTTGCCGGAGCCGGGAGGTGCGACGATGTGCAGTCGTTTTTTGCCGGAGTTCAACTGCTGTTCAATTACCGAAATCGCCTCAGCCTGCGATGGCCTGAGTGTGCCACGAAAACGGACTTCCGGGAAATCAATCGTCACTATGGATTATCCGTCCGATAACCGGCGGGATGAGTCCGGAACCAGTCCCAGGCTGTCTGAATGATCTCTTCCAGACTCCTGTATTTCGGAGACCAGCCCAGTTCGCTCGAAATCCGTTCGTGAGAAGCGGAGAGCATGGGGGGGTCACCGGGGCGTCGTGGCTGGATATCAACGGGAATGGGACAGCCTGTCACTTTTTCCGATGTGCTGATCACTTCCTGAACCGAGAAGCCCTGCCCCAGACCAACGTTATAAAAACGGCTGGATTGCGTGGTCAATGCATTCAGGGCCAGCAGGTGGGCAGAACAGATATCTTCCACGTGAATATAGTCGCGAATGCAGGTTCCATCTGGAGTCGGATAATCGTTCCCCAGCACTGTGATATGCGATTGCTGTCCCAGGGCGGTACGAAGACAGTTGGGGATCAGGTGTGTTTCCGGATTGTGATCTTCCCCTACCGCACCATCTTTCGAGCAGCCTGCCACGTTAAAGTAACGCAAGCCGATAAAACCGAAGTTGGGATAACTGCTGGCGCAGTCTTTCAGGATCTGTTCGACAAACAATTTCGACCAGCCGTAAGGGTTAATGGGGCGTTGAGGGCTATCTTCTGTTATGGGAAGTTGATCCGGAATGCCGTAGGTTGCACAGGACGAACTGAAAACAAGCTGACTGACACGTGCCTGACGCATGGCCCGTAACAGCGAGAGCGTACCTGCAGTATTGTTGGTATAATAGGGCAAAGGATCCGCAACCGATTCCCCAACATAGGCCAGGGCTGCAAAATGAATGACCTTTTCAATCCGCTGGGATTTCATGATTTCCGTGAGTGGCTCGGTCTCCAGCAGATCCAACTGAAAGAAAGAGGCTTCAGCAGGGACTGCTGCACGATGTCCCCGTGATAGATTGTCTATCACGCAGACTTTTTTGCCGGACTGAATTAACTGCCGGACACAATGCGAGCCAATATAGCCGGCACCGCCGGTCACCAGGATGGTCATGAAACTCTGCTTAAAATAAGGAAAGATCGACTTTGTTTGATGTTTTACACTGCCAGCCAGACACGGTACGATAAAAGCAGTCTTTCAGGCCCTGGCAGAACCAGTAGATTGACTGTAGTCATACCTTAGCTTTTCTTTCTTCATCGGTAAATCAGATGACACAAAATACTCCGAATTCAGAGTCACATGAGCCGGAAACCATTCCTCTGCAGAAAACTCCGGAAACAGAGTCTGTCACACCACCGGCGATTCCTCCTGAAACCGCTGAAAAAGAACAGCAGGAACAGAAGCAGGGAAATACACCTCCGGTCAGTCAGCGTCTGACGTCTCTGGATGCCTATCGTGGATTTGTCATGCTGGCGATGGCCTCCGGAGGACTCTACATCGCCAACGCGGTGCGGAACTCACCTGAAATTCTGCAGCAGTATGATGGTACCCAGTGGGAATCCTCGTGGAAGCATCTCTGGCAGACACTCTCCTACCAGTTAAGTCATGTAGAGTGGACTGGTGCCGGTTTCTGGGACCTGATTCAGCCGTCCTTCATGTTCATGGTTGGCGTTTCGATGCCCTTTTCGGTACGCAAGCGGAAACAGAAGGGGGATTCCACGCTCCGCATCTGGGGGCATGCCATTTTTCGATCGGTGCTTCTTGTGGCTCTGGGAGTCTTTCTCTCTTCTCGCTCGGGCCCTCACACCAATTTCACTTTTGCGAATGTTCTCTGCCAGATTGGCCTGGGTTATCTGGTGGTCTTCTTTTATGTAAACCGGTCTTTTGTGACGCAGCTGATTGGCGTCGTCACCATTCTGGGAGGTTACTGGTTCTTTTTCTATCAATACATGCCTGCAGAGGCAGAGTTGACTGCGGTCAAGAACTACCTGACTGAAGTCAAACATTTGGACGAATCGGAGTGGACTCAGTTTTCCGGCTTTGGAGAACCGTGGAATAAACACACAAATGCGGCTGCTTCTGTAGATCGTCAGTTGCTGAACCAGTTCCCCCGCTACGAAGAGCCCTATCAGGAGCAGAAGTTCTGGGTAAACCACGGGGGCTATCAGACGCTCAATTTTATTCCGTCCATCGCGACCATGTTGTTTGGCCTGATGTCCGGACAACTGTTGATGTCCAACCGCCTGGATAAAATGAAAGTGAAATGGCTATTGCAGGCGGGCTTGATCTGTTTCGTGATATCGATGTTGCTGGATACTTCAATCTGGCCGGTCAATATCGAGCAATGGGAGTGGCACCTGGTTCCGATCGTCAAACGGATCTGGTCCCCCGGCTGGGCAATATTCAGTGCCGGCTGGGCCTTCTGGTTTCTGGCGGTATTCTATTGGATTATCGACGTCAAAGGTTATAAAAAGTGGGCCTTCCCCTTTGTTGTCGTTGGCATGAATTCAATTGCCATGTACATCATGGCGCAGTTGATTCGTCCCTGGATTCAAAAGTCGCTCGAGATGCATCTGACCACGGTCGATAAAATGACCGGCTGGTCTGTGGCCGGTTCACTGTTCAGCTCAGATTGTCCCTACGCCCCGATCGCTGTATCTGCGACGGTTCTGTTTGTATTGTGGCTGATCTGCCTGTGGATGTATCTACAGCGGATCTTTATCAAGATTTGAACCGATTTGCGTGAAAATGCGTGTGATTTGCTTGCACGCCTCGGAGAATCGCTATAGAACACGGTCACATTTGTGATACGTCATACCGAATCCACCGATAGAGAAACATACGACCATGAGTGAAGCCGATTCCCCACGCAGCCTGCTGGAAACGTTCGAAAATCCCTACCCCAACCGTGACTATGTCATGGAAACGGTCTGTCCCGAATTCACCTCGGTCTGCCCCAAAACCGGTCAGCCTGACTTCGGCACACTGATCATCACTTATATCCCCGATCAGGTCTGTTTCGAACTGAAATCACTCAAGCTTTACCTGCAGAGCTATCGCAACGTAGGTGCCTTCTACGAAGACGTGACCAACCGCATTATGGATGACCTGGTTGCAGTCACTGATCCGCGTTGGCTCGAACTGCGAGCAGAATTTACTCCCCGGGGCGGGATCAGCAGTACCATCACCGTGTCACACCACAAAGCAGGTAGCGGAGAGTAAGCGTCAGCGTTTGAGCTGCGAGAGGACCGGGTGATTGCTGCGGAGGTGCAATTCCAGCTCTTCGCGGGCGGTCGTCCAGTCTTCATTGATGAGTGCGGTCAAGATTCGCTGATGTTGCTGGATCTCCTGGATGGCTGCGTCGCGGTCGTTGGATTCCCAGAGGAACAGCAGGTCGAAATAGCGACCGTGTCGATCAAAAAAGCTGATAATGTAATAGTTGTCCGACTGTTTGATCAGATATTCGTGCAGGCTGTTGTCGATCTGCAGCGGTTCCTCATCAGTCCCGGGAACCTGGTTGCCGTCCAGTATTTTCTGCAGCACCCCTTTATCGAGGCTCTCTTTCGCCAGATCCAGTGCCTTGAGTTCGAGGACCACGCGAACTTCGATGAAGGCATCGAGATCGTGTTGATTGAATGAACGCAGCTTCCAGCCTCTGCGAGGGACATGCTCCAGCATTCCGTCACCGGCCAGCCGATTGAAGATATTCCGCAGACTGGTGCGGCTGATGTCATACTTTTTCGCCGACGCCATTTCCCGCAGAAACACGGATTCACCATTCAGGCTCATCGTGAGCAGGTCATCGGTAATACGTTTGAAATGATCTTCGGGGGGCGCTGGTTGGGGGGACTTAGCCGCGGTCTGGGCATCGCTCATTTTCTCCTGATTGACGCACAGCCGCCGATTCTTTTCCCGATAGAGATACCCTTCTTCAATCAGTTCATTGATCGCATGATAGATTGGGGTAACACTCACCTGATAATGGTCTGAGAGTGCCGCCAGTGTTAGCGCATCGGGAGACAGTTCATCCCGCGACAGCCGGGCGATCAGGTCGGCTTTGATGTATTTGGTGAGAGTCAGAATCTGCATGGGCGCTCCTCAGCTGGTGTCTATTGAGCGAATTGTAATTGTTATTGGCGACAATGTAAATATATGGCGCGAGAGAAAATACTTGTGTTCATGTGACTAGATGATAAAATGAAAAGCACAATTCATTTCTCAGATATGAAAGGGAGTCGCGCGATGAAAACTACTTCTCCCCCCGTCAGTCCAGCTGTGTTGACTCGGTTTAAAATCCTGGTCTGGATGGGACTGCTCATTTCACTCAGCGATCTGACCTGTATCCTGGTACTCGGAGATCGTTTTCCCAAACTGCTGGCCGGAATTGTGCTGATGCCGGCGCTGTTATTCATGCTGGTGGCTTTTAAGGTACTCTACAAAGCAGTGCCTCCCAAAGAACGCCGGTGGCGCGTCGAGAATGGAAGCTGAGCCAGAGCCAAAACATACACATCAGAATCTGATTGGATGTGCCACCAGTGGCGGATTGGATATTTGATAGCAGGTATTTTGCCCGCTATCTGGCCGGATTATAGATCATGAGGTTTTTCAATCTCAGTATTTTTCCGATCACCACCAATCCTGATCTTCGCTTGTGTTCAAGTGAATAGATTGGCATGATAGACCCAAGTAATGTGAGTGCGAGAATTGAGTAAGAGGAAATTCGATGACGGATCTGGACCGACGAGCAGAAAATTATCTGCAGAAAAGTATGCAGGCGTTGGTTGGCTTTGTTGGCTCTTATATTTTTCTCGCCTACATGTTTATGTTTCTGGGGCTGTTACTGATTGATACTGATTTGACCTGGCCTGAAGAGAAGCGGCAGTCATTCATACTCTGGCTCACTTTCGGTCTCGCTTGCGGGTTTGCCGTTTTCACGGTCTTCTATGGAAGCAAAAAACTCTCCCGCTTCTGGCTCTGGTTTTTGTTGATATTCAGTCTGGGTTCCCTGATCCAGGTTGTACCGGAAAAGGGAAGTTTACATGTTGAGTTGAATCAGAACTGGCCTCAATGGACGATCGTTTCTCTATATGTTCAATCGAACTTTCATCCTGTCAAACTGATCGTCTTGGCAATTCATGCTTCCCTGGCGCTGGGATTAGCCTGGCTCCTTCCTTTTTGCTGGTCGCGACTGTTTCAGTCACGAACGGCGCTGCGAAATTCTGATTGAATACACTTAGTAAATACATCACTGAAGATTTCTGGAAAGTAAGTTAAAGAGAGAAAATCATGCGAGTTGTGGCGAAGTTGCTGGTTGTGGTTCTGATTATTGCATTCGTGCGATCCAACCGGAATTCAAAAAACGACAAACCGGCGCCACCAATTGAACCTTCCGCGGTGATCGAAAATAACGGTGCGGAACACAGGCTCTATCGAGGCGTCAAATTACTGGATGTCTTTGAGACGCTCCCGACCAGTGCCATCGATACGCTCGATGCGGATACCCGCACCAAACAGCACCTGATCGTTGTCATCACAGTTCCTCTGGGAAATCATAAGGTCAGCGATCTGCGAACCACCTTCAAACTGAGAAACGGTCAATCCTTCGTTAGAAAATGGCTGCCTGTGAATGATAACAAGAACGAAATCGCGACGGGCGTGTTCGCGGTGATTGACAGCGTCGTTTCCTGTTCGACGGAAATCAAACCATCCGCGAGCAAGTGAAACCAGCAAGCGCGTGATCAATATGAGAAATGAGCCCAGACGCTCCGGCTTTACGAAGATGGAATTCCTGGTGATAATTTTCATCAATGTCATACTGATCGCTCTGCTTTATCCTGCAATAAAGCCTCCTAATCCAGATGGCCCCGTCGGAAAAATGATTCCAGTGACGACGCCAGACGAAAAAAATCGTGTCGCTCACGCATCTGGGATTTCTTTTATTCCTCCGCCCAACTGGGGGCAAATCAGGGATCTGGGGCCTGAAAAACACTGGCTTCGCATCGCTCCTCGCGGTAGCAGTAAAAGGCGTGATCTTGCGGTTCTCATAATTGGCAAAGTGGGGGCTTATAACCACGAAGACAGGCTACCTGACCGGAATGATCTGGAGCAATTTAAATGCGTCAAATTTCAGGGATTTCCAGCCTATGAAAGGATGGTCGTTGTCCGGAAAGATTCGTTTGATGATCCTGCCAGATCCGATTATGAGCTCTATATCAACAGGCATGGTGAGTGGTGGAATGTCCATTTTCTAATTTCGGAAGAAATGACTGAGTTGCCTGCTATGATGCGCAAGTACATAAATATGATTCGCTTTCCGCCAAAAGCAGTTGAGGAAGCAGAACAGTCCATGAAGTCAGAGCAATAGTAAGGAACCTACTCCCCAACTCAGGTGTCTCTTTAATTAAGAATATATTCCGCTTCCTCATTTTCAAAGCCAGTGAACGCCATGCAGGAATCTCGCGACGCTAGCCGGCGGTTGATAATCGACTTTTACGACATCGATTCCCTCCGTTATCCCACAATCACAAAATCCGTGGTCAGACTGTTTCAATTGGAACCGGCGGGTGAACTGACCATTGGTCTGGATGAAATGTTCCAGGATTATCAGTGTGAGAGACAGATCGTGGGGCTGGAGTGGGATCCCTGGTCGGGGTATATCGTGGTGGCGAAAACGGAGTCAGCGGAAGATCTGGTAAGGGAAATTGGTGCTTTTATTCAATCCAGGTTTTCCCGGTAATAAACAGAGTTGTTCACATGGCGAATTACTTCTACACCCGCAACGACGAGTACGGTGCGTTTTCGAACTTCTCGCCGCATGGGGTCGAGATGGATGGGCTCTGGTGGCCGAGCGTTGAACACTATTTTCAGGCGCAGAAGTTCAGTGATCCGGAATACCGGGAACGGATCAGAACAGCCCATAATTCGAAACAGGCGGCCCTGCTGGGACGCAGCCGCAAGGTCAAACTCCGCGACGACTGGGAAACAGTGAAAGAGGAGATCATGTCGGCAGCCGTACTCAAGAAATTTCAGACGCACCTCGAATTAAAAGCACTTTTACTCTCCACGGGTGATGAGGCAATTGTGGAAAACGCCCCAAGTGACTATTTCTGGGGTTGCGGACAGGACGGGACCGGTTTGAATCGTCTGGGGATGATCCTGGAACAGGTTCGCGATGTACTCAGACAGGGACTCAACTCAGATCGGAAATGATCCCGTCCGATTCTTTTTGTTTATGACAGAATTTCATTAATCACCGTCCCATGTACATCGGTCAGACGGTAATCTCTGCCCTGATGCTTAAAGGTCAGCCGTTCATGGTTCAGGCCCATGCAATGTAAAAGCGTGGCGTTCAGGTCGTGAACGTGGACCGGGTTCTCGGCGATGTTATAGCAGAAGTCGTCGGTCGCACCGTAAGACATGCCCGGCTTAATGCCGCCGCCGGCCAGCCACATGGTGAAGCAGCGGCCGTGATGATCTCTGCCGTAATCGGTGCTGGTGAGTGTACCCTGACTGTAAATCGTGCGGCCGAATTCGCCTCCCCAGATGATCAGTGTGTCGTCCAGCAGTCCACGCTGTTTGAGATCGGTGAGCAGCCCCGCAGTCGGCTGGTCGATGTCGCCGCACTGCAGGCGCAGGTCGCTGGGCAGATTGTAATGCTGGTCCCAGCCCCGGTGATAGAGTTGAATGAACCGCACACCCCGCTCTGCCATTCGCCGGGCCAGCAGGCAGTTGGCGGCGTAAGTTCCCGGTTTACGGGAAGCCTCACCATAGAGGTCGAATGTCTGCTCACTTTCATTCGAAAAGTCGGTCAGGTCAGGGACGGAGGTCTGCATGCGGTAAGCCATCTCGTATTGCGCGATGCGGGTCTGGATTTCCGGATCGCGATAGGCTTCAAACTGCCTTTGATTCAGCAGCGCCAGGCTGTCCAGCATACTCCGTCTGCTGGCGTCAGTGAGACCTGACGGATTGGAGAGATAGAGTACCGGATCGCCGTTCTTCCGGAAGTTGACTCCCTGGTGACTGGAAGGGAGAAATCCGGTGCCCCACAGGCGGGCATACAGGGGATCCGCGGGACGGGACGCGCTGCCGTCGGAGATCAATACCACAAACGCGGGCAGGTTCTGGTTCTCACTGCCCAGTCCGTAACTGGACCACGCTCCAAAGCTGGGACGTCCCGGTTGCTGGTGTCCGGTCTGCATCAGTGTGACTGCCGGATCGTGGTTGATCGCTTCGGTGTGCATTGATTTGATCACGCAAACATCATCGATCACCTTCGCCATGTGCGGCAGTGCATCGCTGACCCAGGTACCGCTCTCTCCATGCCGTTGGAAACGGAACTGGTTCGGCGCTGCGACCGGGAACGATTTCTGATTGGATGTCATGCCGGTCAGCCGTTGATCACCGCGGACCGAGTCGGGGAGCGGACTCGCGTTTAAGTCTTTGAGACGTGGTTTATAGTCGAAGAGTTCCATCTGTGAGGGGCCGCCATGCATGAACAGGTAGATCACACGTTTCGCTTTCCCCGGAAAATGGGAGGGTTGCACCGAGTCAGCAGGACCAGCATCGAGATCCGGATTGAGCAGTGATCCCAGGGCAGCCGCACCAATGCCTGTGGCGTTGCGGCGGAAAAACTGCCGGCGGGTGACTTCCTGTTGGAGCAGGTTAAGTTCGTGCTGCATCGGGGATCCTGTCGAATTAGTGTTTCGTGACGGTCTCGTCCATGTTGAGAATCGTGCTGGCAAGCATGGTCCAGGCTGCCAGTTCCGAGGGAGGAATCGTTGCCTCAACGGGCATTTCACCAACCTGAATTAACTGTTGTGCTGTACCGGGATCGGAGTGATAGATCTTCTTCTGCTTCTGGAGCAGGCGTGTCAGAATCTGCTGTTCCCGCTTATCGGGACTACGGCTGGTGGCAGAACGGAACAGGAAAGCGATACGTTCCGAATCCGTTCCCTCCTGTTTTAAGGTGCGTGTTGCCAGTACCCGGGCCGCTTCGAGGTAAGTTGGATCATTCATCAATACCAGAGCCTGGAGCGGTGTGTTGGTACGGGGGCGGCGAACGGTACAAGTTTCGCGCGTCGGAGCATCGAAGGCCATCAGCCCGGGAGGAGGACTCTGTCGTTTCCAGTAAGTATAGAGGCTGCGACGGTACAGCCCATCTCCCGAATCCTGTTGATAGGTGACATCGCCATCATAGGAGACCGCTTCCCAGAGTCCTGCCGGTTGATAAGGTTTGACGCTTGGTCCCCCCTGCTTCGCTACGAGCAGACCGCTGATGTGCAGTGCGTTGTCGCGGACTGTTTCTGCATCGAGTCGGAAACGGGGGCCGCGTGAGAGCAGCCGGTTTTCGGGATCGCGCTCATAGAGTTCGCTGGTACCGCGAGAAGACTGCTGATAAGTCGCTGAAAGCGCGATGAGCTTGATCAGGTGCTTGACATCCCAGCCGCTTTCACGAAATTCGACGGCCAGCCAGTCGAGCAGTTCCGGATGACTGGGCCATTCTCCCTGCGAGCCGAAGTCTTCGACTGTTTTGACCAGGCCGACTCCAAACATCTGTTGCCAGAGCCGGTTCACATAGACGCGAGCTGTTAATGGGTGTTCAGGGCTGGTGAGCCAGCGGGCCAGTCCGAGCCGGTTCGTCGGGAATTGATCACGGAAGCCTGGCAGGACGTCGGGGACCCTGGCGCTCACTTTTTCGTCCGGATGATTGTAAACGCCCCGCTCCAGGATAAAGGTCTCCCGTGGTTCCTTGTTTTCCTGCATCACCATCGTTGAGGGGATCTGCTTACGCAAGCGTGCGAGTTGATCGCGTTTCTTTTGCAGAGCCTGTTCCTTACCACGGAATGCCTCAGGAGCTGCCGTGTTGAGGAAGTAGGTTCGTAGTGCCTCCTGCTGTTGTTGCGTGCGTTTCTCCCTGGGGACCGCGAGAGTGGCGGTCAGGAATTGCGAATCGGCGAGTTGCCTGGCTTCCTCTGCACTTAACGTGCGGCTGTAGATTCGCAAATCATCGAGGTCGCCTTTATAAAAGGCGCTGGTCGAGCGTCGTCCGAGGCGAAAGGGTTCGTCGGTTGTAATACTGCCGGTAAGGCTGTCGTAGGGGGCAGAGGTACTTTGCAAAGCACCATTCAGATAGATGCGTATCCCTGCTGCCGTCGACGAGCCATCATAGGTGACGAGTAGATGCTGCCAGCGACCGGTACTGATGCTGCCGTCGGTCACCACCTGAATCGCATTGCTGTTCCAGGCGTGGATCAGGTGGACGCAGAGCTTTCCTTTACGGAGCATGATGTCGAAGCCCCGGAGTTGTTGACGATCGTCATTCTGGGAAAGAATGCAGATCGGGCCCCCCGAAGCGGGTTTGATCCAGGCAGCGATGGAAAAGGGCGTGTGCCGATCGAGGGGGAGTTGCTGATGACTCTCCAGCAAGGTAGTTCCGTCAAAGTGCGCACCCGCTCCCAGAAAGCCGGCGTTGTTTTCGACGTTGCCGATGGCCTTGAAGGTCTGGTTATGGTTCAGATCATCCAGGGGATCATGGAGGATCAGTTTCTCGGTCGGAGGCGATTTTAGCGTCGCAGCAATCTGTTGTTCCCATTCCGTTTGAAGTCGAGCGAGCTTCGTTTCGTTCTGCTGATGCTGCTGTTCGAGGGTTTGCAGCTCGTTCTGCAGTTTCAGTTCTTTGTCCTTGTAGTCTAGGGACGGGATCTGCAGAACCGGCTGGGCGTTACCTGCAGTGCGGGTGTTGCCTGTCTCGGGGGTATTGTTGAAGAAGGCAAAGAGCTGGTAGAACTCTTTCTGCGAAATGGGGTCGTATTTGTGATCGTGACAGCGGGCGCAGCCCATGGTGAGCCCCATCCAGACCGTGGACGTCGTATCGAGGCGGTCGACGATGTATTCCACGCGGTACTCTTCATCGATGATTCCTGTCTCGCGGGTCGTCATATGATTGCGATGGAAGCCGGTGGCGATCAGCTGTTTTTGAGTCGGATCGGGGAGCAGGTCTCCAGCCAGCTGCTCGATCGTAAACTGATCGAAAGGCAGGTTCCGGTTGAAAGCGTCGATAACCCAGTCCCGCCAGTGCCACATCTCCCATTCTTCATCAGTGAAATAACCGCTGGTATCTGCGTAGCGGGCAGCGTCGAGCCAGTAGCGAGCACGATGCTCGCCATAATGCGGCGAGCTGAGCAGGCGGTCGATCAGGTTTTCCAGGGCCTGTGGTGAGTCGTCCTGCAGGAAGGCGTTCAGTTCCTCCAGCGTGGGAGGCAGGCCGATCAGATCAAGTGAAAGCCGCCGACAGAGTGTCGCTTTGTCGGCCCGAGGAGACGGCTTGAGCCTTTCCTGTTGCAGACGAGCCAGCACAAAACGGTCGATCGGGTTTTGTACCCAGGCCTGCTCTTCAAACTCAGGCAGATTGGGACGTCGGGGCGGAATGAAAGACCAGTGCTGCTGATAGGCGGCTCCCGTTGCGATCCAGCGTTTGAGCAAATCAATCTCTCTGGATGATAGTTCCTTACCGGAATCAATGGGGGGCATTTTGAGAGAATCATCTGTGGTAATCAACCGTTTGACTAACTCACTCTGATGGGGATGCTGACGATCAATAATGCGGTAGCCATCACGGGGGCGAATTGTGTTTTCCTGGTCATCCAGACGGAGATCGGCTTCTCGGGTCGCCGCATCGGGCCCGTGACAGTGCAGGCATTTCTCAGAAAGGATCGGCCGGATGTCACGATTGAACTCGATTTGTCCAGGTTCGCTCTCCTCTGCTGCGTGAAGCAGTGATACTCCCCAGAGAGAGATGATCAGGGGCATTAAAGCTATCCGTAATGAATTATGCATGGATCGAATCTGGGCAATCCTGAAATTAAATGGGGCGGGCAATATATAAACTAAATTAAATATTAGCAGGCTCCGCTTGGATTGTCACTTGCGGATCCGGAGAAATCAGGATTCAGAAATGGTGGGATAACTGGTGATGACGCCGATGGGGAGTTCGGTCTTTCCATTACGAATCCGTTTCAGTTGATTCAACCGGCTGATGGCTTTTTCTAATTGTTTCAGATCAGAGGCGATGATCTGCCCTCCGCCAGGTTGAATCAGGATGACATAGCCTGGCGTCGATGGATTGGGCTTCCATAAACCAACCTCCAGCCAGAGAGCACAGACCGGATTCTGATCGGTCTGGATGGCATTAAGTGGGTTTTTGAGTGCTTTGTTCAATCGATCTGCAGCTGTTTTAATTTCGGGGCTACTGTCTGAGGGGAGTGCGACGGGCCACGGCCAGGCAGCAAATGTCTGTCTGGAATTTTTAAACTGTCCAGTCTGTGAAACAACTATCGATTCGCTGGCGGGGAGAATGAGGAATCCGAAGAGGGAGAGATAGAAAATGAAGAGACGAACCATGTTTCTGCCTGTTTCTGAGAAGAAAATGGAATCGGAGAAGAACCTGTCTCCAATGATTATAGTCCTGCTGCATAGAAAAGTGTGACTTTACTTTCATTGAGCGATCTAAAATTAAACATCCCCTCTTGTGCCCAAACTTGTGAGAGCGAACCTGATGAGATCCGACTTACCGCCGTGGCCCCTCGACGCGATATGCCTTCGTCCTGATAACCTGACGATACCTGAACTGGCACAGATCGTTTATCAAAGGACCTGCCGTACGGATTTCAGCGAGCCTGGCTTCTGTCTAATCAACCTGGGAGCAGACCTTGGTTCGAAGGGCTTGCGTAATACAATGGTTGCTCTTAAGCAGGAACTGGCGACGATTCATGAAACCACGCGAGGAGAAACACTGCAGTATGTTTCGCTGGGACGCTTTGATCAACAAAATTCGACAAAACCTCATCGCGACAATGGGCCGGAGGAGTGTTTCCTCATGCTGGGATATGAGCCAACCGAGGTGGAAAGCACTCTGGAGATATCCGACTATGCACTCTGCGCACATGAACTGGGTCTGACCCCTGCTACATTTCTTGCTCAGCACAACCCGATGTTTCAGTCGGGCTATGAAATGCTACAGGCTTTTGCGACTCAGGTCCCCTGTTTTTCCTGCCTGGATTATCAGATCATCTGTATCAATAATTCTTCTGTTCCCTGCTCCGCAGATCATTCAACCTGGCTGGGGACCCTGCATACAGCGACGATCAAGAATCCGGATACGTCAAAACGCCGCGTGATCAATTCGACTTTAATTGCTTCCGTTCCTCCAGGAATGAAGGATGTCATTTCTCAGGTAGATGTTGAAGAGTTCTTGAGCACTAATCTGATTCGACGTCGTGATTATGATGGTCATCAACAGACCGACGATTTTTGATTCTGTTGTGGGGAACTGGTAAACTAAAGTCAGAGTTCTGTATTCAATTATAGTTAAAGGCGCGGGTATGTGGGGGCAGCGGCTTGCGAATCTACTTAAGGGATTGATCGGCGGTGCTTTTACCGGCCTGTTAGTGGGAGTAGTTATCGTGCAGCTCACGATGGCATACGTGATTCAGCGATCTGATTACATCCATCCGACCCTCTTTGAAACTGCTGAAGTGCGCTATCGCTGGACCCTGATCCTCAGTTTTGTCACTGTCTTCATCCTGGTCGGTCCCTTCTTCGCCTTCCATACATTCGGCCCCTGGGTGCGGCAGGCGATGTATGGTCTGCTGGGAGGTGTAGCTCTGGTTGTGGGAATTGCTCTGTTGGGAGCCTGGATTGAGGGAGAATTTCCTTTTAATCACTATAAAGGATCGGAACAAAACTGGATCTCTGCGGCACGGGGGTATGGGATTCCGGCTGCGTTTTTGTTCGGACCTGTAACCGGGATTCTGATTGGCAGGTACTGGATTTCTGGGGCTGATGATCAGTAGTTATCGGGGAAAATAAGCTGTTGGGGCAACTTTTGATGAAGGTGATTTCCCATGAATGACGATCTTATTATCTACTGCGGGTCAGTCTAGAAGAGGGATCTTCAAACGATGCATGCATCTCAACCCGTCATCTTTTATCGGCTCCGTCGCTTTTATCTCTATCTGGGAATTGCCGGGACGAGCCTGTTTTCGCTGGTCGGCATCGGTTCTACGCTGGCTGCTTTCTATAATCTGGATGGCTCTTTTCGCTATCCGGTCTTTTCCGCCTTGCTGTTCGGTGGGTTCTTTCTGCTCTGCACATTACTGGGAATCTGGTGTATCCTGGCCTGGAGTCGGGAGCGACTGGAAATTTCCGGGATCAGGCTGGTGAAGCGGGATGTCTTCCACATCACCGAAATCCTCTTTGATGAGGTAACCCATCTGCAATGGTACTCTCTGACGGGAGCGATAGTCGTGGAGGCTCCGGAGAAACGGTTTAAATTTCATATCGATAATTTCCAGAAAGCGGAACAGATTGAGATTACAGAACGCCTGCGACGGGAGATTGATCTTGATCTGCAGTCCGGCTGGGAAAAGTACCAGAAATTTAATGCCGCGATCTTTGAGACGACAGAGCAGCCTCCCCGACCGGAGAGTGTTGTGTTTATGATCCTGTTGCTGATCTTCGCTTGTGTATTCGGTTATGCCTGGTGGTCCGGACGCGGAGTTCATTTTCTACTGATCGGTCTGATCAATTTCTTGATTGCCCTGTGGTGGCTACTCGATTTCAGAAAGAAAAGACAGCGCGCGACAACGATCAATCTTTCGGAACAGCGTGCCGGAGTGGATCCGTGAATCCGATTGTCTTTCACATTGCCTCGGGCCAGGCATTCTTCACTGGCTGCACACTGATTATACTGGCAGCTCTCCTGTCACTGAGTCAATCAAAGCTGGCCCGACGCGGGATGGGCCTTGCATTCCTGTTGGGAGTGATCGCGGTGGTTGTCTCGTCAACTCCCCTGCCCTGGTGGTTGTATGGCGTATTGGGTATTGTGACCCTGATCTGGCTGCTGGTACAGTTTCGGAAGCCGAAGCAGCGGAGACTATCGTATGTGGTGATCGTTGTCTGGCTGGCTGCAGTGGGGTGGGAACTTCCGTTTCACCTGCTGCCGCGTGTCGATCCGGTGGAAGACCGGAGTTTGACAGTGATTGGTGATTCGGTGACTGCTGGCCTGGGGGATGAGCAGACGAGAACCTGGCCGGTACTTCTGAACCACGAACACGGGGTGACTGTGCAGGATTTGTCACGAGTGGGGGCGACTGTCTCCTCGGCGCGAAAGCAAGTCGCGGAGACCCGGATTAAATCACCTCTAGTCCTGCTGGAGATCGGTGGAAACGATATTCTGGGATCGGCCACGACAGCGGAATTCGAAACCGGTCTGGAACAACTATTAGCGGAACTGGCTGCCCCGGGGCGCCAACTGGTGATGCTGGAACTACCGCTGCCTCCCTTTTATAACAGATTTGGCCTGATTCAGCGAAAACTCGCTTCAAGATATGAAGTCAAACTGGTGCCGAAACGGGTCTTCTTATCTGTCCTGGCAGGCGGAGGGGCGACTCTGGACAGTATCCACCTTTCCCAGGCGGGGCACCAACAGATGGCGGATGAGGTTTGGGAGATCGTGGGGCCAGCTTATCAGACTGAGTGACCCCGTCATCGCTTACTTCTCAAACGTAATCACCTGCCGAACTGCGGCTCCGGTGGCGAGGTCATCGAAGGCGGAGTTGATTTCATCCAGTTGAATCGTGCGCGAGAGCAGCTTGTCGACGGGGAGCAGGCCCGCCTGATACATGGCGATGAAACGTGGTAGATCCCGTCTTGGAACTGCCGAACCCATATAAGAGCCTTTAATGGTGCGTTCCTCTGCTACGAGGCTGACTGCGGGAATGGAAAACATTTTCGCTGGATGGGGGAGGCCGATGGTGACCGTGGTGCCTCCCCGCTTTGTGGCAGCATAGGCCTGCTGCAGGACCTGTTCGTTGCCCACGCTTTCGAAAGTGTAATCAACCCCCTGCATGAGATCTTTGAGCAGCATGACGGGGTCTTCCTCGCCGGCATTGATCAGATGTGTTGCACCGACCTGGGCTGCCAGTTCGAGTTTTTCGGGGAGCAGATCTACGGCAAAGATCGATTCGGCGCCTGCGGCACGGGCTCCCATGATCGTACTCAATCCTACGCCTCCCAGACCAAAGACGGCCACGCTGGAACCTGGTTCCACTTTGGCCGTGTTGACCACTGCGCCTACGCCGGTCATGACCGCGCAGCCAAACAGGGCGGCGGTACTCAAGGGGAGTTGTGAATCGATTTTGATCAATGATTCCTGGGCGACGACCGTGTATTCAGAAAAGGCGGCCACGCCCAGATGGTGATAGATCTCTTCTCCCGCAGCGTTGCGAAAAGGACGGTGTCCTGACAGCAGAGTGCCGGCGGTATTGGCTTTCGCACCAGGTTCACACAACGCGGGGCGACCGGTGGCGCAGGGAATACAGTGACCGCACAACGGGACAAAAGAAAAGACCACATGATCATCGGGCTGCAGGTCGTGTACGCCGGGACCGACTTCGCGAACGATACCGCTGGCTTCATGCCCCATCACCATCGGCATGACCCGGGGCCGCGAGCCGTCGATGGTGGAGAGATCGGAATGACAGAGACCGGCGCCCGCCAGTTTTACGAGCACTTCCCCCGGACCGGGGTCGTCCAGTTGCAGCTCTTCAATCACCAGCGGTTTCGACTCGGCATAGGGAGTCGGCTTCTCCATTTCATACAACACAGCGGCGCGAGTGTGCATGTCCCGGGTATCCTTTTGCTATTCGATTTTTATTCTGAATCCTCTTGGACGATATAATTCAGCTCGCCTCCCTGAGGATTTGGATTGCGTAGATCAGAGACGTGTGCTCCCGGGGGGAGTTTCATCTTAAACTTCTCAATGTGTATCGTAACATTGGATTTAATGGAGTCGACTTTGAACCTCGAGGCGTATGTCAAATAGTTTTGGTTCTCATAAAATTGATACTGCTTCACTTCCCAGGTTGTGGGTAGAGGTCCTGATTCCATATTGTTGGAATATTGGAACTGGTACGTAAAGTATTTTCTTCCAGATTTTATGCGCTCATATTGCATGACGACACATTCATAATCACGGGGAGCAACCCACAGACGACTGACGCCTGATTTGTCTGTTTTTTCCAGAACGGTGCAATCCAACCCCTGGATCTGTTTGATTTGTTTTTGGGGAGAGAAACCATCCAGCGACGTTTCCGTGCAGGGATCGCCTGCCAGCAGAGACCAGTACAAAGGGCTCAGGTTGATACAGTTTAAGATCCTGGGCTCTACAGGTTCTTTATAAATCGTGATATTGGTTGTTTCTCTGAATTGATAGGAGAGTGCTGCAGTCTGGCCATCGGTCGTCACAGTCATATCATGATTGTACATCTCTTTTAACTGCAAGTAGGGATGACGACCCCAAGAGCGGAAGCGAAATCGTGGAGAATCCAGCAGGAGCGAGTACTGCGTGTTGTATTCAACCTGCTCATGCAGGTAGCGACGGGTTTCTTCAGCTGTAAGTGGCACATCTTCATCATCGATAGTTGACTTCATATATCGGAGCTTACTGGAAGTCGTTTCCTGAGACAGCTCGACCTGCATGGCTTGCAGACGTTCCCGGCGGTGTTGCCAGATCTGGTTGATCTCCTTGATCGTGAGAGGCTCAGTTTCTGCAGCATCGGTCGTGAAACAGGTGCCCACACAGAAGATGAGTTGGCTCAGAATGAGAAGTGTGAGACAGCAGCGATCCATGCCTGGGGCCTTTCTATTCGAGTGACAAAAGTCCATTTCGTCGCGCGCCTAATATAGAACATCTTCCGTTGAGCGACCAGAGCGGATTGATTTCAGGCGGAGAGACTGCACGGATGCAGGTTTCACCATGTTTGACAGAACATGCTCGTTTTGGTCAAAGTATGCTGTTATACTGCTGCAACTTCTTTGCTCACCAACCCTGATGGAAAGCTGAAACAACATGTCCAGTGTGGAATCGTCCCGATCGTATGTCCGTTATCGTGTGATCTTTGCCTGCATGCTTATGGCGGTGTTGTTGTACCTGGACCGGTTCTGTATTTCCTTTGCAGAGGTGTTCATCAAGGACGAACTGGGTCTGACCGATCATCAGATCGGGATTCTGCTGGGCTCGTTTTTCGTTTCCTATGCGTTATGCCAGGTTCCTTCCGGATGGTTCAGTGACCGGTTTGGCGCCAGGAAGATGCTGACGCTTTATATCCTCATGTGGTCTCTGTTTACAGCACTGACAGGCTTTGCGACCGGTTTCATCATGTTGTTGATTTTCCGGTTGGGATTCGGCCTGAGTCAGGCGGGCGCTTATCCCACAAGCGCGAATATCGTCAGCAAATGGATGCCTTTAACAGAACGGGGTTTTGCCAGCAGTATGGTGACCGTGGGGGGACGGATCGGAGGCGCTCTGGCACCCGTGTTGACCGCCTTTCTGATTATCCTGTTCGTGCCTATCTCGGAATCGTCTGATTTGAAACCGGGGGCCCTCCTGCAACCGCATCAGTTGGCCAGTACGTTTCTGAAGCGAGTTGATGAGAAACAGACTTTTGAATCCGAAGTCTATGCCCAGCTTCCCCCCGCCGATCAGGAGTTTCTGAAATCGGCGGCCGCTGATCCTGAGATACTGCCGGGATCGGCAGAGGAAGATAAATTCATTAACGATCTGAATCAGATTCTGCAGAACGCGTCCCTGTATAATCCGCAGGAGTACGAAGGGATGAAACTGAATCAGCAGGCCGAACAACTGCTGACGATCAACTCCGCCGACATGACTCCGGAAGAGAAATCGCGTTTAAATCGACTGCTGTTTGAAGCCCGCTATTATAATGACGTTCGCAAGGTGCAGGGACAGGGCTGGCGAAAAATGATGATGACCTACGGTGTTATCGGCATTTTCATTGCAGCAATATTCTGGTGGATCATTCGCGATTATCCCCGGGCCCACCCCTCCTGTTCCGAGCAGGAACTGGAGTTGATCGAACATGGACGCCTGGAGGAAGACAAAGATCATTCCAAACAGATCGGCGGAATTCCATTTAAAGCCATCGCGATGAACAAGAGTCTCTGGTTGCTTTCGCTGTCGCAATTTTGTACGAACGTGGGCTGGTTGTTCCTGGTCACCTGGCTGCCACGATACCTGGATGAAACCTACCGGGTTCCACTGGAGACAAGAGGCAAAATGGTGACGTTTGCACTGGCGGTCGGCTGGTTTGGAACCCTGTCGGGTGGTAAAGTGACCGACTGGTTGATGCGCCGCATCAGTCTCCGCTGGAGCCGCGTGCTGCCGATCGCACTCTCGCGTTTTACCGCGATGGCTGCTTACCTGGTCTGTATGCTGGATATCTCCCCCTGGACGGCGGTAGCCATGTTTTCGATTGTCGCCTTCTCTACGGACTTTGGTTCTCCTGCGATGTGGGCTTTTAACCAGGACATTGCAGGAAAACACGTGGGGTCAGTACTGGGATGGGGCAATATGTGGGGGAACCTGGGGGCGGCTGTCGCTCCCGTGCTGATGATTGCTGTGATCGGTTTAGACCATCACTGGAACAATGCCTTCATTACCTGTGCGTTCGCATTTCTGATCGCCGGCGTGGCTTCGCTCTGGGTTGATCCAGCACAGACACTGGTTGTGGAGACCAGTGAAGAAGAAACGGAGACCGAGACACCTGAGTCATAGGAAATCGTCAGTGTGGCGGACGGTGAGACCAGCCTGGCTTACCTGCTTTGGGAATTGCTGTCGGCGAGCGCATCCAGCTCAGCCAGTTTGAGTCGTACGCTGAGGATGTAGGGGGCTTTCCCTTTCTCCCAATGGCCGTAGGTCGTCAGCACATAGGTCCCGTCGGGGAGCACTTCCACTCCTGGATAGGCACAATCTGCGCCGCGGGTATTGTCTTTGAGACGCACGTGATACTGTCCCTCACTCCCTTTAACCAGATCTTCGTACGTGCCGACCCAGGCCACCCAGTCACCTTCGGTGGGCGCCTTGTGTCCGCGGGGTGTGTTGCTGCGGAAGGAGATCAGCAGGCGTCCGCTGATGGGATCATATTTACCGGTGTGACGATCACCATTCAGTGCGCCGGGGAGGTCCCGGGGTTCAGTCCAGTTTTGGCCTTCGTCGTTGGAAAAGATGATCTGAGAATTATGACGGCGACTGTTTTCCCGCAGTAAGACCGCCAGTTGTTTTCCATCGGGAGAGCGAATGATGCCGGGTTCGCAGATGTGGTAATCGGAAGACTTGTGAATGGCCATCGGGGCTGACCAGGTCTGACCGCCATCGGTAGAGAGACTTTTAAACAGCGTGAACGCGATGGGCGATTCCTGCTTTGAATCCCGGGCAATGAAGCGGCCGTCATCGTGGAACAGCGCCATGTAATGACCTTTACCGGTCTTAAGTGGTTCGACACACCCCATGACGACGATGCCACCCCAGTCACCTACCTGCCGCAGCTCACTCCAGGTCTGGCCATCATCTTTGGTAATCGCCATGCGGGTGGGATAGAGACCGGAGAACATGATGATACGTTTTTTGCCCGCTGCATCGATCACGCGGTGCAGCGTCGGAACTTCGCGTGAAGTGACCCAGGAAGCGGGAGTGGGCAGTCGCTCGCTCCAGGTTATCCCTCCATCGAGCGAGCGTTTGTAAACAATGCCTCCCTTGCCGTGCCCCTTGGGATAGACACAGAGCATGGTTTGATTGTCTTCCAGCAGAACTGTGGTGGGGTGTCCCAGGTATTGTCCTTCTTCGCGATCGACGACAATCTGGCGATCGCTGTCCGCGGTGAGATCCAGATAGGGAATCGTGAAGCCCGGCTGCTGTTTAGTTGGCTCTGGTTCCTGCGCCTGACTGAAACCGCTGACGTAGTTGAGTAGCAGCACGGAGGAGAGAATCCATTTCAGGACGTCGCGAGACTTCAGTAACATGTGAGAATTCCTGCTGCTCAAGAATGGTGGGAGCGGTTGACTCAATGAGGATAACCGACCAGGGCTGACTGTTTAACAACTGTTCAGACTAACCGGGACGGATCGGGACTGCAACTTTTTGTGGGACGGGATGGCTGTTTAAGCAATTTCAGTGGTCGAAGATGGGGGAAATCACAGCTTGAAAATACGAAAAATCGGGGCTATTCCCCAGAGGAGCAGGCGAAAACGGAGGATTCAGCAGGCTTTTTTAAATATTATATTGTTATTCCCGGTTTTTCCCGATACGATATAAAGCACGCTTGATGTATCTGATTGCGCCTCAACGAGATACACAAGTGACATCCTCAGCCAACTGGCTTAATCCCACCTGCCTCTAAACATCGTAGACATGACTATGAAAACTTTGCGAAAAGTGACAGTCGTCATCGTATTCACGAACCTGTTTCTCGCTCTGCCTCTTGCTCTATCCGCCGCTGATGCTGATTCCGATCAGGCCGGCCTGGATTTCTTCGAGAAAAAGATTCGTCCCGTGCTGATCAAACACTGTTACGAGTGTCATTCAGCCGAGTCTAAGAACCTCAAAGGCAGTCTATTGCTGGACACTCGCGAGGGATTAATTACCGGCGGAGATTCAGGAACGGCCCTGGTGCCTGGAAAACCCGACGAAAGTCTGGTGCTGGAGACATTGCACTATAGTGAAGACAGTTACCAGATGCCTCCCAAGGGCAAACTGCCTGACTCTGTGATTGCCGATTTTGAAAAATGGATCAAAATGGGGGCGCCTGACCCACGCAAGGGAGACGCCACATCGGCCAAGCATGCCGGGATTGATTTTGATAAGGCCCGCGAGTTCTGGTCGTTTCAGCCGCCGAAACACTACCCTGCTCCCCAGGTAAAGCAGGCGGACTGGCCACGCAACCAGATCGATCACTTCATCCTCGCGGCTCAGGAAGCTAAAGGCTTTTCACCAGCCCCAAAAGCTGATAAACGGACATTGATCCGCCGGGTCTACTTTGATCTGATCGGTCTGCCTCCGACACCGCAGGAAGTGGAACAGTTCGTCAAAGACGAATCGCCCGAAGCGTATTCCCGCCTGATTGACCGTTTATTACAGTCTCCGCACTATGGCGAACGCTGGGGACGTCACTGGCTGGATGTCGCCCGTTATGCAGAAGACAATACAAACATGGGGCCTCACAATGGTCCCTATCCTCACGCGTATCGCTATCGTGACTGGGTCATTAAAGCGTTTAACGAAGATATGCCCTATAACGAGTTCGTGATCCGTCAGCTGGCAACTGATTTCCTGCCTGAAACCGGCCCTGAAGATTACCCTGCTCTCGGCTATATGGGACTGGGACCCTCTTATCACAAAGAGGTCGCGTTATCACAGGTCACGCTGGAAAACCGCTATGCTGACGACTGGGAAGACCGGGTCGACAGTCTCTGTCGTGGGTTATTGGGGCTGACGATGGCCTGTGCCCGTTGTCACGATCACAAATACGATCCGCTGACCGTGGAAGACTATTACGGGATCGCAGGGGTCTTTGCTTCGGTTCGACAGACAACGCGTCCGATCATTCCCGAAAAGGAAGTTGCGAAAACACAGCCGGCCCGCGACCAGGTTGACAAGCTGACTGAAGAGAATAAGGGCCTGACCGACAAGGTTCGTGACTTAAATAAACGGAATGCCCTGCTCAAGGAACAGATCAAAAAAGCCGGTAAAACGGAATTTGCACTGATCGCACCCCGTCCCGATGTGAAGAAACAGACGACCGTGAAATTTCCCATTCCGCCGGTCGAATTAAAGCAGAATACGGAACTGGTCACACAGCACAACCAGTCCATCAAAGCGAACAAAGCAAAGATCGAAGAGATCAAAAAGAACACGCCTGGCTTTGATTTGCCGCTGGCAGATGCCCTGACTGAAGAGCAGGTACGGGTTGAAGAAATCTCGAAAGACCGGATGAAGATTGTTTACTATCCCGAAAAACCTCGGGACTTGAATGTATTCATTCGTGGCAACGCGGCCAATCTCGGGAAGCTGGTCCCTCGACGCTTTGTCCGGGTTCTGTCGGACGGGAAACCGGAACCTTTCCAGAACGGCAGTGGCCGACTGGAACTGGCACAGCAGATCGCCAGTCGCGATAATCCACTGACGGCAAGGGTTATGGTAAACCGAGTCTGGCAGCATCACTTCGGTGAAGGCCTCGTCGATACGCCGAGCAACTTTGGCAGTACCGGTTCCCGACCCAGTCATCCGGAACTGCTGGATGATCTGGCCGTCTGGTTTATGGACCAGGGCTGGTCGATTAAGAAACTGCATCGGCTGATTCTGCTGTCTGCGACCTATCAGCAGGCTTCCAATGTGGAGCCAACAGAGGCACAGAAAAAGGAGGATCCGAACAATCGTCTGCTGACGCACTTCAATCGCAGACGACTGGAAGCGGAAGTCTACCGGGACTCTCTGCTGGCGGCCGGCAATAACCTTGACCCTGCCCAGGCGGGGCCCTCGGGGGATATTGACGATGCAAGTTTCCAGCGTCGGGGAGTTTATGCAACAGTCTCCCGGCATAAGCTGAGTACATTTCTGCAGTCATACGATTTTCCTGATCCTGCGATCCATGCGGCCCGGCGTTCGAAAACCACGACGCCCCTGCAGCAGCTGTTTGTTTTAAACTCCCCCTTCGTCAGACAGCAGGCCCAACTGCTGGCGAAACGGTATGAAGTGGAATCCTCCGAGCAGCGGATTGACGCGGTTTACCGGACGCTCTTTTCACGGGCTCCGACTTCGAATGAGGTACAGATCGGCCTGCAGTTTATTGAACAGGCTGCGAATGGGACCACACCGTCACCAGCACAGGAACAGATTCCAACGTTCGCCGGGAAGCGAATGAAAGCCGATGTGAAACAGCTCGGCGATCAATATTCTGTCGCGCTCTGGCTGAAGAATCAGGTTCCCAATGAAAAGCGGATTATCACCGGTTACTTCTTCTCACGAGGTAAAGACGGCGCAGTTAAAGCACCCGGTGACCATCTGGGAATCGCCGGCAAGTACCGCCCAAACAAAGCGGGTCGTCTGTTCTTCTATAATGGCGACCAGAAACGCCAGTCATTGTTTGGGACGACAGTCATTCAGCCGGGAACCTGGAACCATGTGGTCCTGTGCCGTGATCAGAACCAGATTCGGGTTTATCTGAACGGGAATCCGGAACCGGAGATTACTGGCGAGGCTGCTCCCGGTTATGACAAAGGGGTTTCTGAAATCATCCTGGCGGGACGCAATGACAATTTCTCCAACTTTGAGGGGCAGCTCGGAGCAGTCGCTTTGTTTAACCGGGTTTTAAAACCAGAAGAAGTCAAGACTCACTTTGAGGCCGCGCAACTCAAACAGGACAAGCTGGCCCATGCGGAATATGTCGCCTCGCTGCTGGAGTCGGATCCCCTCTCCTGCTGGCCATTACGGACCGATAACCCCAACCTGGCCCAGGCCGCTGATATTACCGTACATAAAAACAATGGCACCTATGAGGGCCGTGATGACCTGGATCCCGCTCAGTTGACTCCCTGGCAACGGTACTGTCAGGCCCTGCTCTGCAGCAACGAGATGATGTACGTCGACTGAGCCTTGGTTTCCAACAAAACAGAGTGATCAACACAACTGTCTGAGAGATTGAAGATATGATTCCTTCCGATAATCTGAACCATATGTCCCGCCGCGATATCCTCCAGAAAGTGGGAGGCGGGTTCGGGATGCTGAGTCTGGCTGGAATGCTCTCTGCTGCCGATGCGGCTCCTTCCAGCGTGCTGGCACAGACGCCCCACTTCAAGCCAAAGGCCAAACGGGTTATCTTTCTGTTTATGAGCGGCGGTCCTTCGCAGGTCGATACCTTTGACCCCAAGCCAATGCTGCAGAAGTTTGCGGGGCAGCGACCTAAAGAGGCCGACATCAGAACGGCTTCGAAAACCATGGGACTATTGCCCTCTCCCGTGAAATTCTTCAAGGCCGGTAAGTCGGGTATTCCGGTTGCCGAACATCTTTCCAAGACGGCGGAACACATCGACGATATGGCGATTATCCGTTCGATGCATACAGACTTCCCCAACCATGCGCCAGCCCTCTGTATGATGAACTTGGGAACATTGACCCCGACGCGTCCCAGTCTTGGATCCTGGCTGACTTATGGACTCGGATCTGAAAATCAAAATCTGCCGGGATTCATCGCTCTCTGCCCGGGTAAACCGGTGGTCGGCCCCAAACTGTGGGGAAGCGCGTTTCTGCCGGGTAAGCACCAGGCGACACACATCAACAATAAAGATCTGACTCCGGAGAAAATGATTCCGTTTCTGAAGAACGATGTCCTTTCATCCAATGAGCAGAAGCGTCAGCTTGATCTGGTCCAGGCAATCAACAAACAGCATCTGCAGCCACGGGCCGGCGATAACGAACTGGAGACACGCATCAAATCAATGGAGATGGCGTACCGGATGCAGTTCGCAGCCACCGATGCTTTCGATATTTCCCGGGAACCGGAAAAACTGCAGGAAGCTTACGGGAAGAGTGAATTCTCCAAAGCCTGTCTGCTGGCGCGGCGTTTGAGTGAACGAGGCGTTCGATTCGTGCAGGTTTATTATGGAAACCGGCAGCCCTGGGATACGCACAGCAATCACGATAAGAGCAATGAGCGACTCTGTAAGGACATTGATCAGCCGGTCGCTCAGCTCATGACCGATTTGAAACAGCGTGGTCTGCTCGATGAAACCCTAATCGTCTGGGGCGGTGAATTCGGTCGAACCCCAACCGCCCAGGGTGGCATCAACGGTCGCGATCATAATCCGTACGGCTTCTGCATGTGGCTGGCGGGAGGCGGGATCAAAGGAGGCACCATTCATGGTGAATCCGATGATTTCGGATTCCGCGCGATGCAGGATAAAGTCCACGTTCATGACCTCCATGCCACGATTCTGCACCTGATGGGCATCGACCATGAGCGACTGACCTATCACTATTCCGGTCGCAACTTCCGCCTGACCGATGTTGCCGGCGAAGTGGTACAGAATATCATCGCCTGATCTTGCTGATTCCTGGATCAACGTCTGTAAATGCATGTACGCTATCTATTTCCGTAGATAGCGCGGCTGCCGCTTTTCTCTCCTGTCACAATCATATATAATATCTCATCACGTCTTTGGTTCTCATTTTCCAGTCTGTGACAGGCTGCTCAAGGATTTATTATGTCGACGTCCAATCTGCCGGGTTCCTTCTCCATGGTGCCTCGGGGTAATATTCGCGAAGTGGTCGTCCAGAGAATTCTGGCTGCCGTCATTCGAGGCGAATTCCCTGTCGGTCACCGGATGGTAATCCAGAGTTTGGCAGAACAGTTTGGCGTCAGTGCAACCCCCGTCCGGGAAGCCCTCGTTGAGCTCGCTTCGATCGGTATCGTGGAAAATCTTCCCAACCGGGGTGCCGTGATGCGGGAATTCGGCGTTACGCAGATCCGGGAAATCTATCAGCTGCGTCGTATTCTGGAAGTCGAAGCCGTTCGGACCGCCTGCGGGAATATTGAACCCAGACAGCTCGCTGAACTGGCAGAACAGTTCGCTGCGATCGCGAAGGAGAAGCGGGATAATAACTGGTCTCAGAAAGCGATGTCGCTGGATATCCGACTGCATTCCCTGATAGCAGAACGTTGTGGCAGTACCCGCTTACAGGATGAACTACGCCGCTATAACACCCTGGTTCAGGCGATCCGTGAAGTGGTCGATAATGAGAGCCAGGCGCAGGAAATTGCCTTAACCGATCACGAAGAGATCATCGCCGCACTGCAGGCCAACGATTGTGATCTGGCGGCGGAAAAAATGGAACAGCACATTCGTCAGACCGCCTCCCTGGTAGAAACGCTGGTGCAGGAACGCGAAGCGGCTAAGTAGCTTCCATCTCGACTCTCTGTTTGCCAGCCTGCCCTGATAGGAAGCAGACTCTCTTTTCAATTCTTCAAAATTCTCGCTGAAATAAGCGAACTTTTCTGCTGATCAGACGTCTTTGTAGTTAGTAGAACACAACAGAAGGACATTCCTTAAAACTTGACTACAGGTATCGATGTGAATTTTTCAGAACAGACCTCACTTACAGAACGGAAAGACCATCATGGGATTTCGGGAAGCGATTCCGAAACCAGTCTCCCGTTACGTACCTGACACCAGAGGATCTGTCTGCATCGATTTAAATCATCTAAGACCTGGTGTTCAACGGAACTCAGGTCTTTTTTTACAGGGATCGGTAGCTGAGATGGTTTAGCGGCGATCTGAAGAATCGCAGACGAGGATTCGAGCACCTCCCGATCCACTTAACAGAGTTACAATTACGCCCCGTTCGTCTAATGGCCAGGATACCGATCTCTCATGTCGGAGACGCTGGGTTCAATTCCCGCACGGGGTATTTCAAAAACAGAATAACCAGGAAGTCATCCGGCTGGATGAGGGCCCTGTCTTGAAAACAGGTGGTGTCTTGTGGCATTTGTGGGTTCGAGTCCCACGGCTTCCGCTCGAAATTTAAGAGATGCCGAACGTCTCCGCCGAGTCGGTAAAACGTTCGTGCATCGACACAAACTGGAAAACGGAAGGTAGCCGGATACGGTTTGCCGGACCGCACTGCTAATGCGTGTGCCTGCCAGGCGTGTGGGTTCGAATCCCATGCCTTCCGCTTTGGACTGAAATCCGATATGGTGTTCGTAGTGTAATGGTTTGCACGTAACACTGTGAATGTTAAGGTGGTGGGTTCGACTCCCCTCGAACACCCTTCTCACGACTGTTAAATGCAGGAATTAGAATCATGGTGTCCTCAACGCTGCAGCGGCCTACGCTGATCCTGAACCGAAACTGGCAGCCTGTCGGCATTACGACGGTAGCCCGGGCTGTGGTCAAAATCTGGAATGAGACAGCCCGCGTGGTTGACCCTGCAGATTACCAGACTTATTCCTGGGCTGATTGGGCAGCGCTCCGACCAGCTGAGGATGAACTGGTAATTCACAGCAGTCATGATCGATTCCGCGTTCCTGAAGTGATTACGCTGCTGAAGTATGACCGTGTTCCCCGGAACGTGGTGACCTTCAGTCGGCGGAACGTCTTCAAGCGTGACCGGTTTACCTGTCAGTATTGCGGTTGTCAGCCCGGTAGCGAAGAGCTGACGATCGACCACGTTCTCCCACGCTCTCAGGGGGGCGAAACGTCTTGGGAGAACTGCGTGCTGGCCTGTGTTGAGTGCAACTCACACAAAGCGGCTCGTACTCCAGGGCAGGCGAACATGCAGCTGCTGAAAGAACCGGTTCGTCCCAAGTGGAAACCGTTCTATGCACTGCAGAATATTCAGGTCGACAGCTGGTCTCGCTTTATCAGCGAGAACTACTGGAATGTCGAGCTGGAACGATAGCTTGTTAAATGAGTGCTCCTGATCTGGTATCAGGAGCACTTTTTTCGTTACTGCAGCTTGTCCAGAATCGGAATCGCTTCTTCCTGGTTCAGCGGTTTTTCCATCTGCTGAGACTGAACCGTCACCAGTACACGGGCATCCCCTTTGTTTCTGGCTGCCAGTGTCAGTTCGAAATCAAGTGACTGCTGCGGTGCGAGTACCTGGGCACTTTCGAAGATTACGAAAGAACCAGCCTGCTTGTAACGTGCAGGACCTTTCGCAGACACGAAAACCATCTCTCGAGGGATTTTCACGCGGAATTCAACGTTGTTGGCCGGGGCACTCCCCTGATTCACCAACTGTACCTGCAGCGACATTTTCTCGCCGACTTCCAGGGGCCCTTTCAGTTCGCTCGTTTCCACTTTGAGCAGAGGCTGACCAATCACATTTACTTCGGATTGCAGATTCGCCGAGAACTTACTGTTGTTTCCAGTCACAACCTGCACGGTACTGACTTTCTTACCAACCTCGGTCGGTTCAAGTTCAATATTCAGAACCTGCTGCATACCCCCTGCCAGCTCAGCAATGTCCCACTGGACGACTCTGCGGACAGGATCAAACTTACCATTGCCGGACGCGGAGACAAACTTCATCCCCGGAGGAATTGATTCAAAGATCGAAATGTTCTTGATCGTCTGCTCGGTATTATTCGTAATTGCGTTTTCATAGGCACCGGAACGTCCGAGATAGCGGTTTTTCGGCCCCTTACGGGTAATCAGAAACTCTTCGCTGGTTCCGATCACTTTAAGGGGAACCGCAGTCTCCGCCTTGAGATTGCCGTCGCCAACGACACTCGAGATGTTCTTACCGGCTCCCGGTTTAATCGCTTTCAGTTGCAACTGGACTTCTCTCGTCTCGCCAGCAGGAATCAATCCTACGTGGTATTCCAGGTCGTCGCCTCCCGGATGGGAGAACTGAGGGGGAATAAGGCTGCGGACATACACATTCTTGGCATCTCCGGAACCGGTGTTCGTAATCGTGTAATTGACGACGGTGATTTCACCTGGTTTGACTGCCGAGGGTTGATCGGATTTGATGCTCAACTGGGGAGAAGTAATCTTGGTTTCCGAAGCGACTTCGGTGACGAAGTTCACGGTCGCGACACTGCCGATCTGGCCGGGCTGCTCGGGAATGACCCGGATTGAGATCTTTTTCTCTTCACCAGGGCCCATTGCCCCCAGTCGCCAGATAATACGATCATTGATCTGCTCTGCTCGGGGAATGGTGCCGGTCAATTTCGCTCCCGCAGGAATCTTATCTTCGACAACGACTTCCCGGGCAGAAGTCGTACCGCTGTTTTTGACCAGCACGTGGTAGATAAACGGTTGCCCCAGAACAGCCTCTGGTGGAGCGACCTTTTGAATCGTCATTTTGGGAGACTGAATCTTCTGCTGCATGTTCAGCTTGGCCGGTTCCTCTGGCTGCGGCTGACTGCCTTCGACCAGGTTGAGTGGCTTGGCACCTGATGCAGGAGCGATTTCGATCGGCTGCGGAGTGGCAGCTTCCATTTTCTCCGTCGGATTTCCTTCAGGAGCAAACAGTGATGGTTCCTGTGGATTATCTTCCGGCTGACGTTTTTTGATGACAACAACATCGGGTTCCGTCGGTTCCTGAACAGCAGGACGCGCTGGTTCCTCGAGTGCCTTCGGCTTCATCTGTGGAGACGGATTGATACTGAATGCCGGCTCGGCGGGAGCAGGCTCGGGTTCTTTGACTGGTTGCAGTTCAAATTCTGGTTTGGTGGGCTCCTCTCCGGCCGTTTTCAGTTCCGGCTGAGGCTCGGGAGCTTTCATTTGAGGTTCGTTACCGAATGGATTGAAATCCGTCTCTACTTTGGGAGTTTCCGGAATGGTAGCAGGTTTGACCGGCTGTGGTGCGGGCTCATTCGTCTGCTTAGCCTCGGGTGTAGTCATGAATGGATTAGAATCGACGGCGGGAGTTTCCGGGGGCGGCTCTGTTTTCAATTCGAATGGAGACGCATTGGTTTCCAGTTTCATCGCCGGCGATTCGTCGGCGGGCAGCGGTTTCTGCTGTGCGGCTGGTTCCGGAACGGGGCCCAGACCAAATGGTTCGGGTTGCGGTTCTGCAGCCGCCGGTTCAGGTGTCATTTCCGGTTTGGATTGTGCGGGAACGGCATCAAACGGATTGGAAGAGTCTAACTCGGTCACGAGTGTTTCGCGCGGGGGGACTTCGGTTTTGGGAGCTTTCTCTTCCACTGGTGCGGGGCTGGGCATCGCGGGGCCGAATTGAGGACCCGCGTTGAAATCGAGCTCCGCCACAGGTTTCGGTGTTGGTTGCTTTTCAACTGAAGCAGCTGGTTCGGGCTGGGGAGTTCGGGAAAATGGATTCAAGCCTGGTTCAGGCGTCGCTTCTGCGGGAGTTTCGCGGAAGTCCAGTCCCTTGCTGGCAGGCATCAACGCTGCCTGATTGTCCGGTTCGAATTCACTGGGAGTCGCATTCGGAGCCTCGAAAACAGCGTTTTCATTTTCCCCTGTATCGCTACCCGCGGTTTCGTTGCCCGCAGTCAGTTTAATTTTGGGGCGCGGCGTTTTGATGTTGGGAGCAAAGGGGAGCTCCGGCTGTTTCTTTTCATCAACCTTCAACGGTTGTGCATTAAGGGCTGCCAGTTCGGAGAGTTCTGCAGGGACCTGGCCTGAAGGAATGGTACCAGACTCCGGTTCTGCTTCTGTGACAGAAACCGTTTCCCCTTCCAGCAACGCATGCTGCTCGATCTGGTTCTCGTTGCTGGTGGACTGAATGCCTTTTTGAGCCTGAAGAAACATCAGTACCCCGAGACCAACGACTCCGGTCACGGCGACGAGTTTGATCGCTACATTCGACATGGGACTCCCTTCCCGCTGAAGAAGCTCTTAAATAAAACAGATTAAACCAATCACGATCGTCAGATTAAGTGAATCTGTCCTCTCCACAGAGACTCGATTTCTCTGCCGGGCAACACGGTTTTGTGGCTGTAAAAACACCTTGCACCACATGTTGCGTGGGTTTCATAGCAAAAATTACAATTTGAGGGAAGAGAATATTCAGAAAAATTTACGTATCTGCTTGTAAAAAGCCACGATACAGCAGCGATACCAGACCGCAAAAATTTTGAATATTACTCGGACTGCGGTGGTTCGGTATCAAAATCGAACCATTTCATGGCACTACTCATTGGTTCAATTCGCAGAACGACATAGCCGTCCTGGAAAATCCGCACAGTACCGGTAGATTCAGAAACCGCGATGGCAATCGCGCCGGTTTCCTTGGAAATCGCTGCAGCAGCCCAATGCCGGGATCCCAGTCCCTTAGAGAGCGTCAGGCCTTCCGCAGATGCATTCAGAATCCGCCCTGCCGACTGGACGACTCCGTCTGAGCTGATAATAAAGGCACCGTCGATCTGGGCCAGTTCCTTCATGCTCTCCTTGACACGCGGGTTGTTGACCATGCGGTCCTTCTGGGAGTAGCCTTTGAACGGGTCGTGAACCTGTTCGTGTGAAAGCGACAGGACTTTGCGGTGGTTCCCCACTACAAATAAAGCACCAACCGGCTTCCCTTCGCGTCCTTCGCGTCCGATCTCCACTGCCAGGTCCACCACGGCTCGCAGAGTCTGCAGAGGAACCTTGGTCTCCAGACGCTGCAGATCGCGAGAGGTCAGCTTGGCCAGGTGATCTGCCAGGCTGACGATGCTCAGTGAATCCGCGTGCTCCCGTTCAAAGCCGGCATACAGCGCGATAATCCGGTCGCCCGATGCGAGAATCTCGTCGGCAATTGCTTCCAAAATGGCCTGGCTGATCTGTACCTGACGCGTCTGGGGTTCGTGGATCAGCGGAACCAGGGCAATCCCGTCTTCCTGGGCGGCGCGTTGAACGTCCGGTTTATCGGAAGAGACTACCAGCCTTAATTTCCCGAGAGATTTGCTGATCTCCAGGAAGTCATAAGGAATATCTGCTAACAGGAAGACGACATCAATCTCACAATCACTGGCTAATCGTTTAGCTGCTTTTAATAAGCTCGTTAATTGTGGGGATAAGTCAACCCGTTTCATTTCCGGTCTCGATAGAAGCAGTGGCAGTGAATACTCAGTGTGGATCGCGATCGTGCCAGTTCAGGTAGACAACCATGAGCTCAACAGAGACTGCAGCATCGACGACACGAAGAGAGCAGGAAATCGAGGGTGTTCAGTTTCTGTTCACATCGGTGTGGTGTGGCCAGTTGGCTACGCGAAATGGATGACTGCAGGGGCTTGCGTACCTTAGCGGCGAATTCTAAGTGTAAAATAATTGCTGTCAGCGTCAACACATAAGTGCTTGTCTCCCCTTAAAAAAAGTGAGACAAGCACTGACTTTTGAGTGTTGTCGACAGATCGCCTGTCGGCCGGGCCCAAATATCGGCTTCTGCTGATCAATTACTGGGCTTCGGTAGTCTGTTCTTTCTGAGCGACTTCGGTCGGATCGACCAGCGTTTCCAGTCGGGTCGAGACCGCCCGCATCGCTCCTTTTCCGTCAAATACGCCTACCTGGGCTTTATCCAGTGAGACATCCTGGGAAATAATCACACCCCGTTCGATATCCAGCTTAATGGTTCCGGAAGGTGTTTTCTGAATCAGCTGCATGCTCAACTTCGGGTCGTTGAGTCGGGTCATGATTTTGGTTTTGAAGGTGATCACAGCCAGGCCGTCTTCTACCGATTCCAGCGTAAAAGTACGCCGTACAGGCACTTTTTTGCGCAGAGTCTTGCTGAGGGCCACTTCCACATCCAGTTCGTCGTCCCAGGTGCTTCCGACTTTGACCTCTTCTTCAGGCAACGGAATCAGGAAGCCCAGACGACGCGATTTTTCCTGGTCCAGCTTGCCTGGCGCCTGGGCTTCTTCGAATTTCGCCCCTTCGCCATCGACTTTCAGTTCCTGGATGGAAATCACTTTACCCAGCGGTGAATAGACAATACGTGACGGCTTGCTGATGTTCGCCCGGATCGGTTTAAACTGCTCCAGATCCTTCTCGGGATTTTGTTCACTGTCGAATGTCGCGGGAGTCGCATCGTCGAACTGAACCTTCATTTTGACGCGGTCGATACGGGTTTCCAGTGTCCCATTGCCTTCTTCATTCACGGAAATCACACGATAATGCTTCAACGTGTTCGAAGAGTTAGCGGAGGTCTGAGTGTCCTGGTTGAGCTGAACCGTAATCTTGTTCTCGGTTTCAACCCGGTAATGGACAAACTCGTTCGGAGTGAATTTATAGCGGAGCGAGTAGCTCTTCGCGTCTTCATCCGCAGCAGAGGTGACAGACAGTGGTGCTGAAAACTGGCTCAGCATGAGGGTCAGTAGACAGAACACAGTAGACCGCATCAGGGACTCCTTCCCGGAAAAGTTGGTGGTTTCTCCATAAACTGCGCTGAAAATAGCAGATCTGAATCTGCGTGGGGAGATCAATTTGGGACCGGAACCGCAGTTTTTTCAGGTATTTAACTATTCTGCTCCATATTTCGGTTGGCCTCCCCAGCCCAGCTTGCGATTCAGACGCGTATAGTAGTTGAAGCCCGGAATCCGGGCCAGTTTGAATGCCACCGGAGCCCGCTTCAGTTCCAGGCGGTCACCAGAGGCATAGGGAACCTTGATCTGACCATCAATCACCAGCATCGCTCCCTCTGGTGCATTCGGGGAAGACAGCGAGTACAGCGCGTTTGCATTGTCCACCAGTGGTCGGTTGGTTGGTGTATGCGGACAGATCGGAGTGATCACAAACGCCTGCAGGTCCTGTTTCAAAATCGGGCCACCCGCCGAAAGACTATGCGCGGTCGAACCCACGGGCGTACTGATGATCAGCCCGTCACCACTGTAAGTCGTCACCAGCTCGTTATTCACAGTCAATTCGACATCAATCATCGACATCGCCCCGGCGGAACTGATCACCACCTCGTTGAGTCCCAGGTAGGTATTCACCGATCCATCCGCCAGATAGTGCTTGCATTCGAACATCAGGTGCTCGACGATCCGATACTTGCGCTCCACGATCTGGGCAAAGTTCTTGCAGAACCCGTCCGGAGTCAGGTCTGCCAGAAATCCCAGCCGACCCAGGTTCACACCAATCATCGGCAGCTGATTCAGTCCCATCTGGCGACACGCTCGCAGGATCGCACCGTCGCCCCCCAGAACCACCACCAGGTCAGCTTCGGAATCATCGGGAGTGAAATCTTCGATCACGGAGACCGCTGAGACATAGACCGAAGACTGGGATTGCAGGTATGCGTGGATCTGATCCCAGGCCGTCTGAATGTGTGCGCTTTGATCCCGCAGGAGGAACATCAAATTTAATGGAGACTCAGACATATTTTACTTTCGGCACAAATTCAGCGTTGGTTAAACTCAGCGATGTGTCAGGCATTATACGCTTAAGGTAGCTCGTATCCAATGTCACACCTCCCTTCCCGGGACAGGTTCCCCTAAATCCCCCTGTGGCAACTGTGAATCTTCCGGCCAATCCGCTACGATTGAGCATTCGAACCGAACAGAGACCGTTAGCAAAATTCAGAGTATCATGAACTACTTTGCCCATGGAATGCGATTCGTCGATCGCCCCTATTTCCTGGCAGGAACCGCCCTGCCCGATCTCCTCTCCGTGGTGGATCGTCGCGTCCGTCTGCGGATGAAAAACGTCGCCCCGTTTGTCGCAGAGACTGACAGCATCCAGGCCGAACTCGCCTCTGGCATCAAGCAGCATCTCGACGACGACCACTGGTTTCACTCCACGCAGGGCTTCCTCGAAATCACCACCGATCTCTCGCTGCTGTTCCGCGAACTCTTTCAAAATGACGATTCCGCTCGCGTCGGTTTCCTCGGTCACATTACTACCGAACTCCTGCTCGATGCTGTCCTCATCGAGCAGAACCCCGGCCTGATCGACCGCTACTACGATGCGTTTCTGGAGATCGATCCCTTCGTGACACAACAGGCCACGAATCGCATGACAACCCGCGAAACCGATCAACTCCGGGCCTGGCTGGTGCTGTTCCATAAAGAAGCTTTCTTAAGAGATTACCCGGATCCACAAAGAATGCACTTACGCTTGAATCAGGTCATGAAACGGGTCAAACTACAACCGTTACCGGAAGGTACGATCTCAGTTCTCAAAACAGGTCGGGAAATCGTAGAAAAGCGTCTCGACGATTTATTGCCGCCTGAGCATTTTTAATCTCCAGTGATTGAAAGATAACAACAATGAAGTACGGCTTAAACATGCTGCTGTGGACCTCCGATGTGAATGAGTCCCATTTCGGACTGCTCGAGCAGATCAAAGGCTGGGGCTATGATGGCGTCGAGCTGCCTGTCTTTGAGGCGGATGAGAAAAAATTCGCTCAGGTCGGAAACAAACTGGAAGAACTCGGTCTGGGCCGCACCGCTGTCACCGTCTGCACGCCGGATGAGAACCCGATCTCCAGCGATCCCGCCATCCGCGAAGCTGGCCTGAATCGTCTCAAACGCATGATCGATATGTGTGCCGCTTCCGGTGCCACTCACCTCTGTGGCCCCATTCACTCTGCACTCGGCGAATTCTCGGGCTCCGGTCGCACACCTGACGAATGGAAGTACGGCCAGGAAATCCTCGCCCAGGCCGCCGACCACGCCCAGGCCAACAACGTAATCCTGGTCTGTGAATACCTCAACCGCTTTGAATGTTACTTCCTCAATACGGCGGAAGACTGTTCTCAGTTCACCCGTGAAGTCAATCATCCGAACCTGAAGATGATGTATGACTCCTTCCATGCCAACATCGAAGAGAAAAGTATCACCGAAGCCGTCAAAGTCTGTGCCGATCAGATGGTCCACGTGCACATCTCCGAAAACGATCGCTCCACCCCCGGCGAGGGGGGCGTCAACTGGGATGAAACCTTCGCTGCACTCAAAGAAATCAACTACGACGGCTGGTTCACCATCGAAGCCTTCGGTCTGGCTCTGCCCGACTTGGCCGCTGCCACCCGCATCTGGCGGAAGATGTTCCCCACCGAAGAACATCTGGCAACCAAGGGCCTCGAATTCATGAAGACCCGCTGGGAAGGCTGAGCCCGCCCCGACAATATGCTCACAGAGAGTGGACCGTATCTCAGGTTCACTCTCTTTTATTATGCGCCGCATTCACAGACACCTTCCCGTTGTTTCCCTGTAAAAAATATCTCTACTTCCCTGTTTTTACCTGTCTCGTTCAGTGCACAGGACTGCATAGACTGACCTTGATCCCCGCTTTCCGAATCGTAAAGTATCGCAATTGTGCTTCGCGCGCGAGGCGGACAATGCGTGCACTGGAAAACCGGAACAAGCGACTCATCAGCACCTGAATCGCCGTCGATTTTCACCCCCTCTGCACCGGAACATCCGCCACCGGTTCCCGTTGTCTCGTCAAATTTCAAATCATTTCGGAGCATATTCAAAGCAACTCGCGGCACACTCACTGCACATTCAGCAGGTTTGATAGTCATTTCAAAAGTCAAAACCCCTTGACCTCCCCACGCCCTTCCACAAAATACGAAGCCATGACAAACAACAACTCCAGTTATTAGATATACGATCTACGAACCTGCCAGCAGCATCTCACACAAATCATCGGGTAACCCCGAATGCAATTCGGGGCGAGCAACGCGAGCAGGAAACGGTCAGGAGAAAACTGCCGTCCAGAAAACCACCGCGCAGCAAGGAACCACGACAATAGCAATGAATCGTAAGCAGCGGCGCGAGCCACACCAGATAAAAACCGGGCAGCACTGAACTGTCCCCTGGTGTAGGGGCATAGAGAGCAGCAAAGCCAAATTAGCCGCAGGGTGTTAGCCCCGGTCAGGCGTTTTGGGAAAGACTCTCATTCGCACTCATGCTGTGAAAAACCGTTGGGAGTCTTGGCTTTGATGTTCAGTTTTAATAGCCCCTTTGCTGTAGACAGCTCTACTATGTTGCCGATTCGGACGGCTTTGATTTCTTCAATAAATCTTGCCAGATGTTCCAGGCACTGTTCGACATCCGAGACAGGCTGCCCCGCGTCGACCAGCTTTGCAAACAGATCATTCTCATTCACGAGTTGACTTGTCAGCACCACCATTCCGTATCGCCTGATCTTTCCCGATTTGATCCCCAGTAATTCAAAATCCGCTTCTGTAGTCGGGATGGGGACTAAAAAATCACTCGATCTTTGCTGGGGGAACTGGGGATCAAAGGCCACCAGCACTTTTTTGGATTCCACCATCTCTCTGGGCTCCTTGAGACGTTTGTTTTTCGGGGCGTTGGCAGGATGATCCGTCATGGATGTTAGAGAATGATTGTCATTGGGGCCATGTCGGTATTTCGTTTATCGCTGATCGGCGACAATATATCTGATTGATCTTTCAAAGTGATTACAAAGATTATTTCAGTCTCGGCAAAGCCTGGCTCATCAGTTATGCAGCCAGTTCACTCCCCCCGCTCATCCCCCACCAGTTCCACCGGCGGCAATCCCGCAGCCAGGCCCGGATGATCCAGGGATGACTCCCCGCGACCGCACCGGTACAGAACATGAAACAGGGCATTCATTGCCAGGACGCTCCCCAGTGCCGCCAGCAGGGCCACTCCGGTCACCCGTTCATGCATGATCGTCCACACGAACTGCACGATACACAGCAACGACACCAGCAGCAGCGTCGGCGTGCGGGAAATCAGGTTCACCACCAGTGCACCAAAGGGTGCTCCCAGGGCGACAATCGGGGCTGCGGCCAGCCAGTTGGCATACACTTCCGGATCCATGTGATACAGACCGGGGTGGAACCGTGACAGCAGCAGGTTCGAAAAGATACCCACAACCGACGTAAACGCCATGAGCAGCACCGAGGTCGGAATCGCCACCTTAAGATCGGCCCGGTACAGCAGCACCAGCGTCGCATAGACCATCATGTCAATCCCCACGCCGGTAATCGAGGCGACGATGCCGCCTGTAAAACCGACGGTCAGTCCCAGTTGAGTATCGTAGCACCGCCAGCGGTCACTGACTCCCTCGGCGGCTACCAGTTCCTTCAGCTTCACCAGGTGCATAATCCCGAAACTGCACCAGACCACCGCGAACGTCAGCTTGACCCACAGGTCCGGAACAAAGGGGGCGATCAAAGCAGCACCCAGGGGTGTTCCCACCAGGGCACCTGCCAGCGCCGGTTTCAGCAGTCCCCAGTCGAGCGGCCGTCGCGCCGAGAGAATATAAATGCTGGCCGAAACCATCCCCACCGACTGGACAGCCAGACCAAAGTTGCGTCCCAGGGAACCGGGCATATCAAAAAACAGGACCAGTACCGGAAAACCGACAGTGCCGCCCCCCATCGGGGTCGAACCGGCGATATAAGAACCCAGTGCCATGGAAACGGCGATCGGCCAGTGAGCACGCAGCGTATCCCAGCCATCAGTCAGCAGAACAACCGTCAGCCAGACTGCATAAAACAGGACCAGCCACAAACAGAACGGCCACAGTTGGCGTAACGGAGAAGCGGAACTCTGACCTTTCATCTGGCTGTCTCATACAAACTTGATCTGACTGGCAGGCCCCAGCCGGCAGGTAATACTACAGTGAATCCAGCCAGTCGCAACTGGCATCCTCATGCGGCGCACGTGCTTTCTGGAGCAGCCGAATCAGCCGTTGCTGTTCGCTGTCACTCAGGTGCCCCAGCTGTTGCCCGTGCATCTGCACCACCGCTTTCTCCATCCGTTTGAGCAATGCTTCGCCCTCCTCCGTAATGGCTACCTCCACCACGCGGCGGTTCTCGGGTAACCGGCTGCGCTGCACCAGGCCCCGTTTCTCAAGGCGGTCCAGCATGCGGGTGGTATCCGGACAGCGTGAGATCAGCCGGCGGCCCAGCTCCATGGTCTGTACTGTTTCGGGGGCTGCCATCTGTAACAGCCGCAAAACGTTGTACTGCTGCGGTGAAAGTTCAAATTGGACAAACAGCGACTCTTCCAGCACCTTCAGGCAGTCATAGGTCCGCCAGAGCTGCAGGAAGACTTCTTGTTCCGGTGAGTCAAAGCTCACACGCTGCGATTCGGTTTGGGTGGCTCGTGGATTCATAATCTGAAATAATGCGCGTTCCAACAATAGTTGTCAAGACAAATGTTGTCGCAACAGGGTTTCCGAGGGGACTCTCAGGAAGCAGCCGTACCTGCGCCCAATGATCGCTACGTGGTTCCGGTATCCCGACCCATCAGGGGAACACGCTACGGATCAGGAAATATTAGCGATCTGATCCAGAATTTTGTCTTCGCCGGCGACCAGCAGCGTATCCGTGTCATTCAACAGCTTGTCCGGGTCGGGCGAGGCGATGATCTTATCCGTCAGAATATCGTGGACGGCGACGATGGTAATATCGTATTCCTGCCGCAGCTTGAGTTCACGGATCGATTTCCCCATCCAGTCGTTGGGCACACCCATCTCCTGCAGGCTGAAGCCTTTCCCCAGTTTGACGTAGTTCAGAAGTGCGGAGCCGGTCATGCGGGTTGCCAGGCTGATCGCGGAATCACGTTCCGGAAAGACGATATCGGTCACGCCGATGCGGTCCATCACGCGGGCATGATCATTCGACACGACTTTAACATAGATGTCCTTGATTTTCAGATCGTGCAGCGCCATCGTGGCCAGGATGCTGGCGGTAATGTCATCTCCGGTCGACACGATCGCCGCGTCCGCCTCTTTGGCACTGATGCGCACCAGCGTATCGAAGTCGGTTCCATCGCCGACCACCGCGTGCGAAATCAGCGACGCCAGCCGGTCGACCAGCGTTTCATTGAGATCGATGGCGATCACGTCATGCCCCCCTTCATAGAGGGTGCGTGCCACGGAGAATCCGAAGTTACCCAGTCCGATGACCACAAAACGTTTCATGGCAAAACCCTGCTCTTTATATTCAGTTCACAAATGAGATACGATCACTAACCCACGATGACATCTTCGTAGGCCAGTCGGAATTTACTGCGATGTGCCAGGCGCACAATCAACGCGGATGCGATCACCAGAGGCCCGGTGCGCCCCGCAAACATTAAAAATATCAGCACCCACCGCGAAGGTAACGACAGCGAATCAGTCAAACCCATCGAAAGCCCCACGGTATTGAACGCACTGATCGTTTCAAACAGCCGCACCAGGAACCGCTGCTCGTATCCATGGAAATCACCAATCGACGACATCAGGAAGACCCCCGTCACGACCACCGATGTGGAGATCACAAATAAGCCGGTGCCCCGCTGAATGGTTTCATCCGGAATCGAGCGACTGGCGAATGTGGTTGTCGTCTGCGAACGCAGTTTGGACCACGCCAGCAGTCCCAGCAGCGCGAAGGTGGTCGTTTTCAACCCACCGGCCGTCGAACTGGGGGAGCCGCCAATCATCATCAGGATCATCGTCAACAGGTTCGTACTGTCGGTCGCCTGCTCGTAGTCGATTGAGTTGAACCCCGCTGTCCGGGGCGTGACGCTCAGAAACAGAGAGTTGGTCAGCTTATCTGACAGTGACATCTCGGCCAGCAGACCGTTCCATTCAAAGCCGGCAAACAACAGCCAGCCGCCGAGTATCAGAATGAAGGAGGTCCACAAGACCAGCTGACTGTGCACGGACAGGCGCTTGATCCGGGGCAGCGACTGCTGACGTTGGGCAAACCGCAGGTTCAGTTCCTGCATTGTTACGAAGCCCAGCCCGCCCAGAATGATCAGGACCGAAATCACCAGCAGTGTTCCGGGAGAATCCTGATAGTTGATCAGCGAATTGCTGTTCGTCGAGAAGCCCGCATTACAGAAGGCACTCACGGAATGGAACACTGCAGGCCAGGCAGCCCCCTTCCAGCCCAGGCGGGGCACCCACATACAATACAGAAAGAATGCTCCGGCAGCTTCAATCAGAAAAGTAAATTTCAGAATGTTAGTGATCAGCAGCCGCGCTGAGACCTGCGGGATCAGTTTGCGGGAATCCGCGGTCACCGATTCCAGGTTCAGCGAGATTTTTCTCCCCAGCGCGGTGATGATCACACTGGTCAGAATCAGCATCCCCAGACCACCCAGCTGAATCAGCAGCAGGATCAGCGCCTGGCCCCGCAGGGTGAAGTACGTAGCCGTATCGACGACAATCAGTCCCGTCACACAGACGGCACTGGTGGACGTAAAGATTGCATCGGTCCAGTTCAGGGGCTCTCCCTGGTAGATGCCCGGCAGGAATTTCAGCCCGAGGGATCCCAGGATGATGAGTGCGATAAAGGAACTGAGAAAGAGTTCCGCGGGGGCCAGCCACCGATTGGGAGTCAGAGCGTGACGCACGCCTGACCCTTGATACCGGGAGACTGAAGAACCGTCCGGCCGGGTTGATTTTTTTGTGATCACTGTCAATACACCCGAGGGGTGTCCTGGACTTTCGCAGCAGATAAACTCAAAGTTGATTGCACATGCTGTTTTTCACACTCGCTGAGCACTTGTTGAAAAACATTCCCCCTATTGTCCGTTTCCCGCATGCTTTCGCAAATGTGCCCCGCGCGATCCTCACATATTTTCCATTATTTTTTTCTGAACGCCACATCCTCTGGAAAATCCACGGCAGATTGGTTAGAACCAGACTCCCGACCCCTCTAATACCACAGTCAAGAGCTAAGGATTTATACAGGCCCGATCATGTTGCTTGCCTTTATCGCGATCATCGCCGGACTCGCATTATTGATCTGGAGTACAGACCGCTTCATCGATGGTGCTGCAGTGACGTCACGCTATTTCGGTATGTCACCCCTGTTGATCGGCATGGTCGTCGTCGGCTTTGGTACTTCACTGCCGGAAATGGTGGTCTCGGTCATCTCCGCCTCCGAAGGGAACGCCGGCGTTGCGCTCGGGAATGCTTACGGATCGAATATTACCAATATCGCCCTGATCCTTGGTCTGACAGCGCTCATTAATCCACTGACGGTGCAGTCCAAGATCCTCCGCAAAGAATTACCCGTTCTCGGGGGTTGTACCCTGCTCTCTGCCTGGCAGATCTGGGATGGACACATCAGTCGTCTGGATGCAATTGTCCTCTTGTCGGTCTTTGCCTTCCTGATGGGCTGGACTATCTGGCAGGCCGTCCGTAATCCGACCGACGAACTCGAAGCCGAAATGGAACGCGAACTCTCCAGTCATACCATGCCCATTAAACGCGCCGTAATCTGGCTGCTCGTCGGTCTGGTACTGCTGGTTGTCAGTTCCCGCATGCTGGTCTGGGGAGCTGTTTTCCTGGCCCGCTACTTTGGCGTGAGCGATCTGGTTATCGGCCTGACCATCGTGGCCGCAGGCACTTCGCTGCCCGAACTGGCTTCTTCGATCATCGCCACCCGCAAAGGGGAATTTGATATCGCCGTCGGCAATGTGATCGGCTCCAACATGTTCAACACATTGGCTGTGGTCGGCCTCGCCGGAGTAATTCACCCGATTTCCGTGAATGGAGAAGTCTTTTCCCGCGACGTGATGGTCATGCTGGCGTTGACCTTCTCCCTGTTCATTCTGGGACGCGGCTGGGGTGGCCCGGGACGCATCAATCGTTATGAAGGTGCGCTGCTCCTGGCCTGCTACATTGGCTACACCTGGTGGCTTATTCGTAGTGCCCTGCTCTGAAACAGGCCTCCTTCCGGCCTCCAGCCTTGACAAAGGGGACTCCCTCCAAGATAGTTCATGCTGATTCCTGGAAGGAAAATGTCTCAATGAACTGGCTGCGTAATTTCGCGATGATCTGGATGGTGGCAACCACGGTACATGCCCCGTTCCCGGTCTGCGACGGTGACAACCTTGCCAGTGGACAGACCGCGTCCCTCCATTTTGAGGTGCTCAACCACTCATTCGATCTCGATTTCATCCTGCTCGGCTGCGATCTGCCGGATGATTACGACGACGGTCCTCTCGATGTGGATCCGGAAGAGGGCTCCAGTTCAGTCTTTGGTTCGCCCTATACGTCACAGGGACAACCGCTTAAACTGTGTCTCTGGAATCCAGCGGATGCCTGGGGCACGCTGTTCTGTATGCCCCCGGAACGCAGCATCGCCTGTCTGGCCCGTACCGCGGATCGTTCCTCCTGTCTCCCCTTTCTGAATTTCTCATTTGGAAAACTGAGCCAGAGCGGAAATGCGCATTTTCATTGTTAAGCAATGAACCGCATTTCGTGTTTAGCTCAATACCGTTTTTCCTGACAGCCTGATGTGGTGCGCTGTCAGCCTGTAATGAGGATTCCAATGCGCGTCCATCCTACCGCTTACATCCATCCCGATGCCATCGTCCACCCTTCGTGTGACATCGGCCCCCATGTCGTCATTGAGGGCCCGGTCCGCATCGGCGCTCACTGTCACCTGGGACCCTCCGTGGTCGTCATGGGGAATACCGACATCGGCCCCGAATGTGAAATACATGCCCACGCCGTCATCGGCGATGTTCCCCAGGACCGAAAGTATACCGGGGCGATCAGCTACTGTCGCATTGGCCAAGGCTGTGTGATTCGTGAGTCGGTCACCATCCACCGGGCCAGTATCGAACAGGCGACGACAATCATCGGCAACGAGTGCCACCTGATGACCTGTTCCCACGTGGCCCACGACTGCATCCTCGCGGATGAAGTCACACTTGTCAGCGGTGCCCTGCTCGGCGGTCACGTGCAGATCGGATCCCAGGCAATCATTTCCGGCAATGTCGGCATTCATCAGTTTGTACGCGTCGGACAACTCGCCATGCTGGGAGGCGTCGCCATGATCAGCCGCGATGTTCCCCCCTTCACGATGACAGACCACCAGGGCGAAATCATCGGCCTGAATGCCGTCGGCCTGGCCCGGCGGGGGATTTCAAACGCAGAGCAGCAGGATCTGAAAAACCTGTTTCGAGTTATCTGTCGTTCAGGAATGTCCCACTCACGCTCCCTTGAACTGGCTCAAGAACTGGCTCTGACCGATCTGGGACGCCAGTTCGTGGAATTCTTCCAGGTGGACACACAACGGGGCTTCTGTCGCTTTCGAGGCAGAAAATCTCGCTCCCGGAAAAACCTGGTCCCCCCGGTTCAGCATCCTCCGCTCGCTGAGTGATCCCTCTTCGAATTTCATGAGTAACTCTTTGCGTAACTCCTGATGCGACAGGCAGGAGTAGTTGAAGCCAATGTGTGGCAGCGGGATACCGCCCCGGATCCTCTTTCAGGTGAGAGATTAGGACGAACCTGGAACGTTCCGGGGCGGTACATTTTTGACCCGCGCAGCCAGACAATGCTGGCATCACTGCCGGTAGCGATTACAATAAACGGGACAACGTACTTCTACGTCAGCTGATCCCTCATGCTTTGACACTTCTTACTCGGGGAACGATATCATGCGCCGCTGCTTCCTGGTTTTGATCGTGCTGGCTCTCGCCTGCTTTACTCGTGCCGGTCATCTGCAGGCAGAAGGCTATCGAACCTCCATTGGAACCGGCGCCGATCGCATTCCCGTCATCGTGGTCTCAGGCACTCCCTATGAAATGGGTCTGCAACAGGGAAAACTGATCCGGGAAGAAGCCACGCAGATGATCAACTCACTGCTGCAGAAAGTACAGACCGCCGGACCGGAACGTGCCTCCGATGCCCATCTGGATGCCGCCTGGAACGCGATCGCACCGCATACCGATGTCCGCTTCAAAGAAGAACTCCGTGGCTTCGCTGAAGGGACTGGCCTTCCTCTGAAAACGCTGCAGCGGGCACACGCGTTACCAGTCGTCATGGATTATTCCTGCAGCGGCATCGCTGCCTGGGGCGCAGCGACGAAAGATGGTCACCTTTACCAGACACGCAATCTCGACTGGACCATGGAACTCGGCGCGCAGGACTTTCCCTGTATCACGGTCTACATTCCCAAACAGGGTATTCCCCACGTGAAT